>NZ_LBMH01000009.1 GCF_001005305.1 Kordia zhangzhouensis | reverse complement strand
GGGTTAGGGAAGTGGTTCGAATCGGTTCCGAACCGAATATAATTGGTTGTATGACCCCAAATAAGGGGTTCAAAACCGAATACAAGGGGTTCTTTGAGGGGGTACTACCCATTGTAGAACCGATTATAGATGGTTAATAACCGACTGTAATGGGTTTATTGAGGGGTACATATAAGGTTAGAACTGAATATAGGGAGCTTGTAGCGGGCTAAAGACCATTTTATAACTGATTGAAAGCCGTTTTATATTGATGCATTTCTAGAATGAGAGTACAAAGGGTATTAAAAAAAATATGATTAATCAAGCTAATGATAAAACGGATGCAGTCAATAACCAAATAAAAAAGGAAGTATCTTTGTGAGCGAATTATATCCAGATCAAAAAGTAGTTTCTGTTAATGGAGATGGCGAATTTATGATGAACTCACAAGAATTAGAAACGGCGGTATGATTAAACCTCAATCGAGTCGTCATTATCTTAAACGACAATATGTATGGAATGATTTAAAGAAAACAAGAAAAAGAAAACTTGAACAAGGATAGTCTTGACTTTAACAATCCTGACTTTGTAAAATATACCAAAAATTTGGGGGGTTACAGGCCACCGTTCCAAACCGGTTTCCGACTTTATTCATGAGCTAGAAACTGCATTACAAATGGAAGGCGTACATTTGATTAATCTTGCGGTAGATTATTCACTAAATCATGAAATACTGAACATTTACTAAAAGAATACGCTGAAAAATAAAAAAATAACACAATGAGTACCATACAAACTATAAATCCAGCTACGGAAGAAATCATTGCTTCTTATAACCGAATGCATCCTGAAGCAGCCAAAGAGAAAGTAGATAAAGCACACGAAGCCTTTTTATCTTGGAGAACTCGCAGCTTTGAAGATCGTGCCAAACTCATGCATACACTTGCAGATCTTTTTGAAGAAAAAACAGAAGTATATGCTCAATTGGCTACGGAAGAAATGGGGAAAACTATTGCGCAATCACGAGGCGAAGTAGAAAAATGTGCTCGAATTTGCCGTTACTATGCTGATAATGCCGCTTCATTATTGGCAAATACTTCCGTAGAAACGGAAGCAAAGAAAAGTTATGTAACATTTCAACCTTTAGGTGTATTACTAGCTGTAATGCCTTGGAATTTTCCGTTTTATCAGGTAATTCGTTTTGCGGCACCGGCATTGATGGCAGGAAATACCTGTGTATTAAAACATGCATCAAATGTACAAGGATGTGCTTTTAAGCTCGAAGAAATGATAGAAGAAGCAGGATTTCCCCAAGGTGTTTTTGCAAATTTGAATATCAATTCTGATAGTGTAAAAGAAGTGATAGAGCACAAACACGTAAAAGCAGTTACTTTAACGGGAAGCGAGCCCGCAGGTCGTTCTGTTGCAGCAATTGCAGGCGAAAATTTAAAAAAAACGGTCATGGAGTTGGGAGGAAGTGATGCATACATCATTTTAGAAGATGCCAACATTGAAGACGCAACTGATTTAGCAACCTTTGGACGCTTGCAAAACAACGGACAAACCTGTATTGCTGCCAAACGATTTGTGGTTGTAGAAGAAGTATATGATGAATTTTTGACAAAGTTTACCGAAAAAATGCAATCGAAGAAAATGGGGAAACCAACGGATGAAGACACCTATTACGGACCGTTAGCACGTATAGACTTACGTGACGAATTGCACGAACAGGTACAAAAAACAGTTTCACAAGGAGCTCGTTTGGTAATAGGAGGAAGTGTACCGAAACAAAAAGGCGCGTACTATCCAGCTACAATCTTAGCAGAAGTAACACCTGGAATGGAAGGTTTTGATAACGAATTGTTTGGTCCTGTGGCATCAGTAATCAAAGCAAAAGACGAAGCACATGCCATTGAGTTGGCAAACAATTCTAATTTCGGATTGGGTTCTGGTGTGATTACAAGCAACAGGGAACGAGGAGAGCGAATTGCATTGCAATTGGAAGCAGGAAGTAGTTTTGTAAATAAGCTCGTTGTTTCGGATCCGCGATTGCCATTTGGAGGAATTAAAAATAGTGGTTACGGACGTGAATTATCAGGGTATGGAATTCGTGAGTTTACCAATACCAAATCAATCTGGATTGAATAAAAAAAACTAAGAATTCATTTTAAATAGTTGATTCACAACGCTGAATTTTAAAGAAATGTAGCTGCATAGTGATAAAATGTAAGGTTAAAAAAAGCAGAAACGTTCTCTTTAAGTACAGTGTTTTTTAGCATGAAAAAATGAAAAGTATTGACTGGTTTTGATTTTAAATAAGAATACAGTAAAAGCTATTCAATTGAATTGAGAACATGGTTACATGTAAAAAATTAATAAATTGTAACATTTGTATAACGTTCCCATACTAATGGCTTCATGATAAAAGACATATTATTTCAAATAAGATACCTATTTTCTAACTTCCCTTTTCGCAGAAAAAAGGAAATAACAAAACGATTGCAAGCATCATTTGGAAAACTTAAAGAAACTTCTTTTGACTTTGATGCTATTGAGAAATATTTTAGAAATAAAGACCATTCTGAAGCATATCAAGTAATATCAGACAGGACTTGTAACGATTTGGATTTTGAAACATTTTTTATGTTTCTAGATCGAACGCATTCAAAAGTAGGACAGCAATATTTGTATGACACACTTCGAACGATAAAGGTTGATTCTCCTCAAACAAAGCTAAACGAGGAAATTATACATACACTTTCTCAAGACGCTAAACTCCGAATTGACATTCAAAAAAAGCTCGAAAAATTAAATAATAAAGATGCATACCATATTGCGACGCTTTTTCAACAAGATCATATAACTCCTCCAAAATGGTTTTTTGCCATAAAATTACTCTCTTTAATAAGTCTGACGTCATTAATTCTTTCGTTTTTTAATCCTATATTTTTTATTGTTTTAATAGGTACGTTTGTAGTAAACTTTGTACTTCATTATTGGAACAAACGGAATTTGGCACAATATGTTGGGTCTATTACTCAGTTATTGAAACTTAATAATGTGGCTTCACAACTATTTTCAAATTCGTTGTTAAAACAACTAAATCCATCATTAGGAACGTCGCTTCGTATCTTAAATGAAGTAAAAAGTAGAATGTCTTTTTTTCAACTAGAAGCCAGATTGCAAGGCGAGTTTGAAATTATATTTTGGTTTATTTTCGAGATATTCAAAACCCTGTTTTTAGTAGAACCTTTATTGTTGTTTGGTGTCTTGCGAAGATTGGATTCTAAAAGAAATCAAATAGAAAATGTGTATAAGTTTGTAGGGCATGTAGATATGTTAGTCTCTATCGCATCGTTAAGAAACGGACTCAACACGTTTTGTTTACCAGTTATCAATGATGGTAATGAAATCAATGCAGAGGCAGTTTATCATCCGTTAATTGTAAACTGTACAACCAATGATATAAAAATAGGAGAAAAATCTATACTTCTTACGGGTTCCAACATGTCTGGAAAAACTTCTTTTATTCGGGCTATTGGACTTAATGTTATAGCAGGAACCACCATCAATACTTGTTTTGCCCAATCTATGAGCTTTCCGTTACTTAGCGTGTTTTCCGCTATTAGAATTAATGATGATTTGATGAATGATAAAAGCTATTATTTTGAAGAAGTATTGACTATCAAAAAAATGCTACAGGAAAGTAATACAGGGAAAAATCTATTTTTATTGGATGAAATGTTTAAAGGAACCAATACAATAGAACGTATTTCTGCAGGAAAGTCGGTGTTATCAGCATTTGCTAAGAATAATAATAAAATTTTAGTGTCTACTCACGATATCGAACTCACAGACATGTTATCTGATACCTATGAATTGTATCACTTTAGTGAAACGATACAAGATGCTACGGTAGGATTTGATTATAAACTAAAAGAAGGAAGACTCACCACTAGAAATGCTATAAGAATACTTGAAATTAACGATTATCCTGAAAGTATAGTGCAAGAAGCTATTGAAATTTCCAAAAAATTGGATAAAATATACCTAACGAGGAACACGCAAATCAACTTATAAGAAAACACCAAAAAAAAAGTAGAACTTCGTTTGGACTCTTATAATAATCATACAGCGAACTCAACTTTTCTCTAGGAAAGATTTCCACTTGTACAGGAATGATAGTTTCAAAAAAGGGTAACATAACTGAGATTCTAAAGCCAATTTTTTTGCTTGAAGATTTGAAAGTGACAAGTGAATTTATGCAAGAACATCCTCATTATTAATGGTTTCATAAAAGCGTGTATAAATTACTCTGAATTCATAAATCTGAAGAACCTCTTATATGATTTGAACTTAAAAACAGGTATCATTGATGGTTATTAACTTAAAATCATAGAAATTATGAGTAAAAACAATTTTAAATTAAACTTAAACAAGCAAGTTGTTTCTAAGTTGAACCAAAAGAAAATCGTTGGAGGTGATAATGGGCTAGTAAATAGTATTTCAGAAGATCCTACATGTCCTTACTCTGACTGGATTTGCTTTAAGACACATGATTGTCATTCACACGATTATAAATGTCCTTGGTCTGGACCAAATACTCAATAGTATCTAAAAACGTTAGAAAAAAGGCCAATTCGTTGCGAGAATACAAAACATACTTTAGATGTATTAAATTTTATTCTTTTGAATATCAGTTTTTATGCACTTTCGGTGAATTGGTCATTTTCAGAAAATAAATCATTTTAGCAAAAATAGTAGTGGTTAGTAAAGAAATAAAATCTCATGAAGATTACAGTCTTCAATTAGGATACTTAATCTCAGAAATGATAGCAGTAAGAAATGAAACCTTTCGATTAACTCAAGGGTTATCAATACAATCTCTAGATTATAATTTTGATGATCAAAGTAATAGTATTGGGACTTTACTTCTTCATATTGCTGCCTTAGAACTCAAATTTCAATTGAACTATTTTTTTGATAGACCTTTTTCAGAACAAGAAATTATAAAGTTTGGAGGCGCTTTTCCTTTCAATATGGATAAAAGATGTATTGATAGTAATCCTTTACAGTATTATGTTGACACATTGAAGGAAGTTAGAAATACAACGCTAACAGAAATTAAAAAGCGAGATGACAATTGGTTAGAAGAAAAAGTTTTTGTTTCTAACCAACAACTTTTAGTAAACCATCACTATGAACTTAAGCATATTATTCATGATGAACTTTGTCATCAAGGTCAAATCAAATTAATCTTAAAAAGATTGCCTAAGTAAAAAGTAATTGATATTACTTGTCTTTTTTTCTTTGAAAGAGATGTTATTCTTCCAAAAGCAAAGTACATTTAACCATCTGCGTAGTAAGCCAACAAGCTAATCCTCAAGCTTCATAGCTAAAATTGCCAAACACATCTTAATTCCCTGTGAAATGTTGCCAATACGAATGTTCTCGTTCGGGTTGTGTTGATTGTTGTCCATATTTACCATAGGTACAATAATTGCCGGAATATCTAATACTTGAATGGCGGGCGTAATAGGAACAGTTCCACCCATGGTACGAATAATAACTGGAGAAGTTCCAAAAGCATCTGTAAGTGCTTTGCGAAGTTGAATTCCAATAGGAGAGTGAACCTCCGTACGAAATGCATTGATTCCTGGATTAGAAGTTACTGTTGCAATCTTTTCATGAAGTAAGCGTTCAGCATCGGTAGGAGTACGGTCTAAAATAAAATACCCTTGCGAAGCAATATGTTTTTTAATCTTTTCTAATTGTGCTGCGCCATCTGTTTCTTTTACAAGACGAATATCTAAATAGGCAGTCACAACTTCAGGGATAATAGTTTTTAATCCAGGCCCTTTCCATGAAGTTTCTATATGACGTACGTTTAAAGAAGGATATTGTAAAGATTCTTGGTATGTAGCGCCTACAGCATCCGACTGAGCTATACCAAGACTTTTTTTAATAGCTTCCTCATTGTCAGGAACACGTGCCAATAAATTCTGCGTGACTGTATCTAAGGGTATGCCTTCGTAAAAATTAGCAATACTGACTTTCCCGCTTGTATCTTTCATACTAGCAAGTAAGTGTGACATAGCAAATACAGGATTGGGCGCATAATTTCCATAATGCCCACTGTGTTGCGGTAGTTTTGCTCCATACAGTGTAATATTACATGTAGCCACTCCACGACAGCCAAAGGTAAGTGTAGGCACATTGGAAGGGTGAGCAGGGCCATCCATAATAATCATATAATCGGCGGCATAGTTATTTTTATAAGTTTCCAGCGTACTTAAAAAACCTTCCGAACGTGTTTCTTCTTGAAGATCAAAAATAATTTTCACATTATAGGAAAGTTCTTGAGAAGCATGTTTCATAAATTCTAAAGCAGCTAATAACATAATAATTGGTGCTTTATCATCTGCGGCAGCACGCCCAAAAACACGCCATTCAGGATCTATTGTACCTTCAATTTTCGACCAGTCTAACGGTTGCCAACTGCCTTTAGCATCTTGAGCTTTTAATACAGGTTGAAAAGGATTTTCTTGATTCCACTTGTGTGGATTGACTGCTTGACCATCTAAGTGCAAGTAAAAAAGGATTGTTTTGGCTTTAGGATTGACTGTTTTTTCGGCTAGCACTACAGGTAATGTTGTCGTTTCTAATAAGGAAACTTTAAAATCAATATTTGTAAATGCGTCAGTAATCCAAGCTACATTTTTCATCATATCTGCCGTATTGGACGATACATTGGGGATACTTACCAATTCGCGATGTTTTTTTAAAATTTCGGGAAGTGCTGTTTCTATTTTGCGGTCCCAATTGGTTTGTGCAGCTATCGCATGAACCACAAAAAAGAAAAAACAACCCAACATATGTTTTGAGAAAACTTTCATATACATAGTAATTTTAAAAATATAGAAGATGAGAACTTATATCTAAGCACAATTTAACCAAAACAAATTATACGGCATTCATTATTATCCGTATTTTTAAGTTTTTAAAAACGCATACGTGTCAACAAAACCTACACAAGCCATACTTTTCTTTATCGTCTTATTGGCAGCTATGAATAGTATGCTAGCACAACACATACTAAAAGGAATTGTAATTGATGCCGCTACACAGATTCCAATTAATGAGGCTACAGTATTCAATGTAACTACCAACAATCGTGTGCAAACCAATAAAAAAGGTGTTTTTTCCATACATATTTCAAACGAAAATGATATAGTAGAGGTTTCCCATAACGGATATGATACGCAGCAAATCACTTTTTCAATAACATCCAACAATCGTATTGCTTTACTACCCAAAGGAGAGGCATTAGATGTTGTAATGATTAATGGTATTACCATTGAACAAAGACTCAAAGAAGCAACGGATGCAGTAAGTATTGTCTCAAAACGAGAAATAAATAGTGAAAATACATTACAATTGGCTCCAATTTTGAATAGAGTGCCTGGTGTATTTATGCAAAGTGGTTCGTTGAATACCAATCGAATTACGATTAGAGGAATTGGAGCACGTAGTCCATTTGGCACTGCCAATATTAGAGCATATTATGCAGATATTCCTCTAACAGATGGTAATGGAGAATCTGCTATTGAAGATTTGGAATTGGCAACAATTTCTCGAATGGAAATTCATAAAGGACCAGCATCTAGTAGTTATGGAGTGGGTTTGGGAGGAACAATCCTCTGGTATCCTGAATATGCAAGGTTTCAAGAAACAAGAGCTAAATTATATACTTCTGTAGGAAGTTTTGGAGTGTTCAAAACAATTGCCCAAGTAGCGCATGGAGGTACTACAGCGCATATGAATGTGACGTATAGCAACACGCATTCTGATGGCTATCGAGATAACAATTCGTTAGACAAAGCTTCTGTAACACTTACGTCAAATTGGTTGGTAAATGATACAAATGAATTGACTTTTATAGGAAATTATACCAGTTTAAAAGCTTTTATTCCTAGTTCATTGCGTCGTGAAGATTTTGAAAATAACCCACAGAGTGCGGCTACTAGTTGGCAACAAGCACAGGGATTTGAAGATGCAACACACACCCTTTTAGGTGTTAACTGGAAGCATGATTATAACGAAACTTATACACAAAAAACGAGCGTTTTTACAAGTTTAAAAAATAACTATGAACCACGCCCATTCAACATTCTAAAAGAAGAAGCTACTACGTTTGGTATTCGTACACGCTTAATAGCGTTTAAAAAATATACGAATAGCTCTTTAAAATGGACTATTGGAGGCGAGTTGTTCTTTGAGGGTTATAAAGCAAAACAATTTGAAAACTTGTACCAAGACTTTCCAGAAGGAACGGGAAGTGTTGCAGGGACTCTTGTCTCAAACCTTGATGAAGATAGAAACTATTTTAATCTCTTTGGAGAAGCAATATACACCTATAAAAAGCTTTCCATAAGTGCAGGAATGCATCTTAATAGAACAATTTATACCGTAAAGGATTTACTGTCTACAACACAGGAAAAAAAAGAATTTACATTCAACGGAATTTTATCGCCCAAATTAGGCGTGAATTATGAAGCTTACAATAATTTGAATCTTTTTGCAACGGTAGCTCATGGTTTTTCAACACCAACAACATCAGAAACATTGCTTCCTGATGGTGTTTTTAATCCTAGAATTAAAGCAGAACGCGGATGGAATTATGAAATTGGAGCCCGATTTCATACGGATAACAGGAAGCTGTCAGGAGCAATTTCTTTATACACAATGAAAGTAAGTGACTTGTTGGTAAATCGTAGAACGGAAACGGATCAAAATATCACCTTAAATGCAGGAAAAACAACACATAACGGAATAGAAGTAGCGTTACAATACATATGGTTTCAGCACCACCAATATACTATGAGTTCATATATAAATGCTAGCCTTACTAATTATTCATTCAAAGATTTTACTGAAACGGATGCTAATTTTTCTGGGAATGACTTAACAGGAGTTCCAAAATCTGTTGTAAATTTAGGAGTTGAAATTACAAGTCAAAAAGGATTTTATGGACGACTGGATTTTCAAGCTGTTGGAAAAATGCCTGCCAACGATGCAAATACAGTATACAATGATGCTTATGAATTACTGAGTGGTAAAATAGGATATCAAAACCTGCTAGGAAGTAAATTGGGATATGATATCTCTTTTGGAACAAACAACATATTTAATACAAAGTACGCTTCGCAGTTACAAGTAAATGCCTTTGGGAGTGATACAACTGCACGCTACTTTTACCCAGGACTTCCTTTACATATGTATGGAAGTGTTGAATTTACATATAGACTATAAAAAACCTAACCTTATTAATTATGAAACAATCCATTAGTTTCTTCATCTTATTTCTACTTCTTTTAAATTCCTGTGGGAAAAAGCAAAAAGAAGTGGCAAAAACGGAAACACCTTCTGAGATTTTGCCAACAGCTATTCAAACCACAGAAGAAATTACCAAAGACCAAAACGAATACCAAGCTGTATTGGTTGTTGATGGTATAGATATTCCGTGGGGAATGACATGGCTTCCCGATGGAAGTATGTTAGTAACTGAACGTTCAGGAACATTGTATCGCGTGAAAGATGGACAAAAAACAGCAATCAAAAATATACCTGATGTGTTTGCTAAAAATCAAGGAGGGTTACTAGATGTTATGCTACATCCTAACTACCCTGAAAATGGTTGGATTTATATGACTTACTCATTGGTTGACAAACAAGATAGTGGAAGTCATACAGTATTGATGCGCGCTCAATTAAAGAATAATGCATTAACATCAATTGAAAAATTATATCAAGGAAGCCCTAATGTGAATACAGCACATCATTTTGGCTCTCGTATCGCATTTGATAATGAAGGATATCTGTACTTTTCTATTGGAGATCGTGGCAAGCGTGATGAAAACCCACAAGATATCACTCGCGATGGCGGAAAAATATATCGTTTGCACGACGATGGGCGTGTACCAAATGACAATCCCTTTGTGGGACAAAAAGAGGCAAAAGAAGCTATTTATTCGTACGGACATCGCAATCCACAAGGCATGGCAATTCATCCTGAAACAGGAGAAATTTGGACACATGAGCATGGACCTAGAGGCGGAGATGAATTGAATCCGATTAAAAAAGGGGTAAACTATGGTTGGCCAGTGATTACATATGGTATTAATTACAGCGGAACAACCATTACTGATGAAACGCAACGAGAAGGTATGCAACAACCTTTATATTATTGGGTTCCTTCAATTGCTCCTAGCGGAATGGCTTTTGTAACAAGTGATGTATATCCGCAGTTAAAAGGACATTTATTGATTGGATCTTTAAAATTTCAGTACTTAGAATTGGTATTACTTTCGGCAGAAGAAAAAGTTATAAGAAGAGAAAAACTATTAGATGGAATTGGTCGTGTTCGTTCGGTTCGTCAAGGACCTGACGGATATATTTATGTTGGAGTAGATGGAAAAGGAGTATTAAAAATGATTCCTAACAAAACTCAAACAACAACTTCAGGAACAAGCAATAATGTTTCTACAGAAACAGAACAAGAAACTACTACGGAAATAGCAGAAACTGAGAAAAATGAAGAAAACAAAAAAATGATTGAAGAAGCTTCGAAAGAATCTGCAGAAATTACCAAAGAAGAAGCCAAAAATACCGCTACAGCTACCACAACAACTGACACAGCTGTACAATTTGACAAACAATCATCGGTTGATAAAGCGACTGTTGAAGAAAGTTTAAAACGCGGAAAAGCATTATACAATACATATTGTGCACAATGTCATATGGGTAATGGTGAAGGTGTGAAAAATGCGTTTCCACCGTTGGCAAAATCCAATTGGCTAACAGATAAAGTTGTGGCAAGTATTCATTCAATCAAATATGGATTAAAAGGCGAAATTACAGTCAATGGTAAAAAATACCGCGGCATCATGTCGCCACAAGGATTGAGTGATAAAGAGATTGCTGATGTAATGAATTATATTTCCAATTCGTGGGGCAATACTACAGAGAACTTTTACCAAGCAAGTGATGTGCGAAATGTAAAAAAAGAAGAAAAATAATGTATACTAAAACCATAAAAAAACCTCAGTATTGCTGAGGTTTTTTTTATATATTTCCTAGGTCTCGGTACAAACGAAAATCTGTTTTCCACTCCAACACGGCAATCATAATTTCTTTATTGAGCTTTACCATTTCACTATCTTCGTCTAATTTTTGTCTGCCATTTTCAGTAATAACTTCCAATACCAAATTCATACGTCTTGGAGTATATTCTAGAAGAAACGTAATAGCTTTTTTAATTATTTTTGATTGAGGCGCTTGTATATATGCTAAAGCTCGTACCAATTTGCTCACATATAAAAAATCAAAATCCTTGATTGCTTTGAGCAAAATAACTTCCAATGCTTCTATACATTCATTAGCTAACTTAGTGGTGTGATATAATCCAAAGAGTGTTTGTACAAAAAGTAAATCGATAATAGCTTCAACAGCTTCTTTGGGTTGTTCTTTAATAAGATCTTCAGTAAAATGGATTATTTTTTTCTTTGTCATTCTTCGTTTTCTATTTTTTAATACAGAAAGTAGTGAAAGCAATGAAAAAGTAGTGAGTGTCGAATTCTCTTTGTACATGTCTTTTAAAACCGGTTCATACTTTTCTACAACATCTTCATATAGTTCTTGATATATAGTAGGTTCATATTTTCGAATCAAACATACATACTCAAAAAAAATAGTTGGTGCAGTTTCTATCAAGTTTCCAGTATCTAAAAACTGGAAATGTAGCGGTTTTTTCCAATCGAGAAAAACGTAACATAATTCACCCAAAATAGACGTGTTTACAATCAACTCAACATCTTGGTCGGTCATTGCATTGGCTTGAATCTTAGTATTCCAGCGAGCACGACTTTTTAAAAATTTGATCATTGATTTTTTAAGCAATTTCATGTATTTTGGGCGTAGATAGTGGTAATTGGCTTTGCTGTAAAAATACAACAATAATCAGAGTTAATTCGTTTATGAAACAATGAAAGCGAACGCATTTAGAAAAAATCTTAACTCAAAAGCAATCATTTGGTGAATGTTAAAAAAATTTTTTTTGTTTTGAATAAATCATACCTTGAAAACCATAAAAAGTAGTATATAACTGTATGTGTAAGAATTATTTCTTTTTTATTTTTTTAGCCACAACTCATTTTTTATTTGCACAACAAACCGATGTCGTGGATTTTAAAAAAGCGTCGGTAGATATGACCATTCACCCCCAAAAAACAAGTGTTTCTGCAGGAATCACCTATGAGTTTGAAATTTTACAAAACACAGATTCCATCTATCTAGATATAAAAAATGTGGTTCATCAAGAAATTGTCAAGAAAAGTTTCAAAGCACAATTTTATCAAACCGAAGATAAATTCATCTTTAAAGGAAAGTTTACAAAAGGAGAAACACATTCTCTATCTCTTTTTGTGGTTACTAATCCCAAAACAGCAATGTATTTTATCGATTGGAACGAAAAAGAAGGAAACAAACAAATTTGGACACAAGGACAAGGAAAATATACAAGCAATTGGTTGCCGAGTCTGGATGATGTAAATGACAAGATAGCATACGATTTTACAATTACGTTCAATAAAGAATATGAAGTAATTGCAAATGGCAAATTAATCAAAAAAGAAGTTGTAAATGACTCTTTGGTTAAATGGCGCTACTATATGAAACAACCAATGAGTAGTTATTTGGTTGGACTAGCAATTGGGAAATACCAAAAGAAAACAGTGAAATCTACAAGTGGTATTCCAATCGAAATGTACTATTATCCAGAAGACGAAGCCAAATTTGAACCTACGTATCGCTATACCCAACGAATTTTTGACTTTTTAGAAGACGAAATTGGCGTAGCGTATCCATGGCAAAATTACAAGCAAATTCCCGTGAAAGACTTTCTCTACGCAGGTATGGAAAATACAGGAACAACCATTTTTTCAGATAGTTTTGTAGTAGATAGCATTGGGTTTGTAGATAAAAACTACGTGAATATAAACGCGCACGAATTGGCACATCAATGGTTTGGAAACTTAGTTACTGCAAAAAGCGGCAAACACCATTGGTTGCAAGAAGGTTTTGCTACGTATTATGCGCTATTAGCGGAAAAAGAACTTTTTGGGAATGATTACTTTCATTGGAAATTGTTTGTATCAGCAATGCAATTAAAAGCGTTGAATAATGGTAAAGGAGAAGCATTATTAAATCCAAGTGCAAGTAGCCTGACTTTTTACCAAAAAGGCGCATGGGCGTTGCATGTATTACGAACTAAAGTAGGAGAGAAGGCGTTTAAAAAAGCGGTACAACGCTATTTGAATATGTACAAATTTGGAAGTGCAGAAACTAACGATTTTATCAGATTGGTAGAAAAAGAAAGCGGGCAAAACCTTTCAGAATTTGTGCAGACTTGGTTGGTAAACCCACAATTACCTGACGAATTTTACAGTTTTGAGCATGTATTAACACAAAATTCCAAGGAAAGCGAAAATATGTATACGTATCTTGGAGGTATAAAATCAGCACCAGCACAGGTATCTGGATTTAGAAAGAGTATTGAGAAAGAATCTACAACACGTATTTCTGAAAAGATTGCTAATATCATAGAAATATCACAAAATGAGCTCGTAAAAGCGCAACATCCGGTAGCAGATGAGGTAATTATCAATCTTGTAAAAAATATTCCAAAAGACACATCTTCTCAACGCATACGAGCTTACAAGGAAGCATTTAAAATAAATCATTTAAAAGTACGACAAGCTATTGCAGAAACTTTAACTCAAATTCCGTTAGAGTTAAAAACAGAGTATGAAAGCTTGTTGCAAGATGCTTCATATGTAACCAAAGAAGCTGCTCTTTATAACTTATGGGTAAACTTCCCTCTAGAACGAAAAAAATATTTGGATCAAACAAAAAATAGCTACGGATTCCACGATAGAAGTTTTCGAATTTTGTGGCTAACTTTGGCTATTGTCACTAAAGGATATAGCGGACATGATACTCCTGTATATTATACGGAACTTTCTAATTATACGCTTCCGCAGAATCATTTTGAAGTACGTCAGAATGCATTTGTATTTATTAACGAGTTACGTGCTTTTACAGATCAAAATCTAGCAGATTTAGTCAATGGTGCGATGCATCACAACTGGCGATTTGCCAAATTTTGTAGAGATATGCTTGATACATTGCTGGCAAATCCAGACTACAAGGAAAACTTTGTGCGTGTACAAAAAATATTGTCGGTGAATGAGGTAAAATTTTTAGAAAAGCGAATGAAATCTTAAACATTCAACAATTCGCCCACTTCTTTTTTAATATAAGATAGGGCAGTATTGCTTGGTGATTCGCTTTCCATCATTTCAGTCAACACAACTTCACGCAATTTATCAGCATTCGTTACCTTTTCAGACATACCTGCTTTTCGAATAAGTTGAATGGTAGCATTCTTGGAAGTAATGATAATATTCCAACACTGATCGCTCATATAGATTTGTTGTGTAAGATTATGATCAAATTCTTGTTCAATAGTTAATATCAACAAGCGTTCGTAATCTTCTTTACTTGTTGAAGTAGGAGCGACTCTTACTAATAATTTGGAAGGAGCTATACGTTCAAGAAATAACGCCAATCGTTCATACGCTTGTAATCGTAATGGCAACGCTTCTTTTTGCACGTCTTTATGTAACAAATAGCGTCTTCTTCTATCTTCATTTTGCATGTGATCTCTAAAGAAAAAATACGCAATTCCACCCGTAATGATTGCGGGAATCGTATACAATAACAAATCAAAAATTTTGTCTTCCATAAAATAGCAATTTTAGCAAACATACTACGTTTTACCTAACTAGACAAATAAAGATATATTGTATACTGTCTCTTTTTTTGGAGAATTAAGAAGTGATTTTTTATTACTAAACTTAATTACTTACATTAGAGCGAAATCATTTCAATTTATGAAGACAGCTACAGTATCTGTATTGAAAAAAGAACTACAGCTATATTCTCAAGATGAACTCATTGAGATTTGCCTAAAGCTTTCAAAATTTAAGAAAGAAAATAAAGAACTTTTAACCTATATCCTTTTTGAAGCGAATGATGAAGATGCTTACATTCAATCAATTAAAGAAGAAACGAATGAAGCTTTTTCACAATTAAATAGTACGAGTGTTTATTATGTGAAAAAAGGTATTCGAAAAATACTCCGCTTGCTCAAAAAATACATTCGTTACTCAAAAAAGAAAGAAACAGAAGCGGAAATTCTGTTACATTTTTGCGCCCAACTGCAAACGTTAAAGTCTTCACATAAAAACAACCCACAAATCGTCAATATATATCAAAGACAACTTGCTATGGCAAAAAAAGCAATTGCATTGCTTCATGAAGATTTACAATATGATTTTCACGATATTTTGGAAAATTTTGAGAGTTTTTAATCAAGGAAAAATGTGTGCATAAACAGCTACTATTCTACTTTTTGACATTTCCACCTAAGTACGGACAATCTTTTAATGATTGCATTCCAGAAAATGGAACGGGTGTTTTTTTGTACATATAGGTAGCATCGAGCTCTTTAGATAGATTATGATCATCAACATTAACTTCAATATCATTCATGTTAAATTGACAAGGATGTTCATGTCCTGCAGCATGAGTAATCTCAATAAATTCTTTTCGGAACGTTTTAAAATACTGAGCCAAGCGAACAGATTTTAACGTAGGATCAATACCTGCTTGCAACCATTTGCTTTGTGTTGCAATGCCTGTAGGACATCTATTGGTATGACATACTTGTGCTTGAATACAACCTATACTCATCATGGCTTCACGTGCCACATTAATACAATCAACACCCATTGCAAATGCCATCGCTGCTTTGGCAGGAAACCCTAATTTACCACTTCCTATAAATACAAGGCGTTCTGTTAATCCTTTCTGTTGAAACAATTTGTACAAATCTGAAAACCCGTATACCCATGGAAGCGATACATGGTCAGCAAAACTTGGAGGAGCTGCTCCGGTTCCTCCTTCGCCACCATCTACCGTAATAAAATCAGGTCCTTTGCCAGTAGCTTTCATAATATCTGCCAACTCTTCCCATTGTTCTAGTTTTCCAATGGCTGCTTTAATTCCTACAGGCAAACCAGTAGCTTCTGCAATAGCTTCAATAAAATCAACCATTTCTGGAACGTTGGAAAAAGCTTTATGGTTGGGAGGAGATAAGACATCTTTGCCCATTTCAACACCTCTGATTTCGGCAATTTCTTTGGATATTTTTTTACCAGGTAATACGCCTCCTTTTCCAGGTTTGGCTCCTTGTGAAAGTTTTACCTCAATAGCTCGAATAAATGGATTGTCTTGAACCAATTTGATCATTTTTTCCATAGAAAAACCGCCATCATTTGCTCGAACACCAAAGTATCCTGTTCCAAAATGAAATATCACATCTCCGCCGTTGCTATGATAGGGAGACAATCCGCCTTCACCTGTATTATGATAGGCATTAGCCATTTGTACACCTTTGTTCATCGATTCTACTGCTTTAGCAGAAAGAGATCCATAGCTCATAGCAGAAACATTGATGATAGATGCTGGACGATACGGACGCTTACGCTTATTGAACTCTCCCATTACTTTAGCGCATGGCAAGAAGGTATTATCAATAGTATTGGGATGATCGTTAGCTATTTGGTAAGGCATCATTGCATTGTTTATAAATACATGGTGATGCGCATAAATATCACGATCAGTACCAAAGCCTTCATAATTATTTTCTTTTTTTGCGGAAGCATAAATCCAACCACGTTCTATTCGGTTAAAAGGTAATTCTTCTCGATTGTTTGCTACAAAATATTGACGAATTTCAGGACCAATACTTTCAAAAAGATACCGTAAATGCCCAACAACGGGAAAGTTGTGAATAATAATATGTTTTCTTTGAAAAATATCTCTAATCGCAATGATAACCAATACAATTAAAATCCACATCCACCAAGTGATGCTTCCCAGAAATTCTATGAATCCATCCATTTATTTCTTAATTATTTAAGTAGTCTAATGTTAGTTGAATAAATGCTTTTACACCTAGTTTCATACCACTTTCGTCAATATAAAAATCAGGTGTATGGTGTGAAGTTGGCTCTTGCCCGATAGTTTTTCCACCTAAAAAGAAATACAAACCAGGCACTTCTTTCTGAAAAAATGAAAAATCTTCAGCTCCAGTAATGGCTTTAATTTCTTTTACATTTTCAGAACCTGCTGCTTTTTGTAGAGAAGGTAACATTTGTGCTGTCAACTGTGGATCATTATATGTAATCGGGTATCCTTTTTCTATTTCGATGGTGGCTTCGGCTCTATATGCTTTCGCTATGGTAGGCACCATTTCTTTCATTCGTTTGTTAATAAATGCTTGCATGTCATAATCTAAAGTACGAATAGTACCAATCATTGTTGCTTCTTCAGGTATGATGTTGCTACGAACACCACTAGTTATTTTTCCTACTGTAATTACAGCACCTTCATTGGTAAGTTCTGATTCGCGACTGATAATGGTTTGCAAACCATCAATAATTTTAGCACTAGCTACAATAGGATCAATACTAGTCCAAGGACGAGATCCGTGACTTTGCTTTCCTTTTACTTTAATTTCAAAACTTTGTGATGCAGCCATAATTCCACCAGCTTTATAACTGATAGTGCCTACGTCGAATCCGGCACTAATATGCAATCCAAAAATTACGTCTACCTCAGGATTTTTAAGGACACCTTCTTTTACCATCAATTCTGCACCGCCTTCTTCTCCTTTAGGCGCACCTTCTTCAGCAGGTTGAAAAATAAATTTAATTGTTCCTTTGATTTTGTCTTTATGTTTTGAAAAAATCTCTGCTACACCCATTAAAATTGCAGTGTGTGTATCATGTCCACAGGCATGCATGACACCTGTTTCCACACCATTAAAAGTTGTGCGAACTGTAGATTTGAAAGGAACATCGGTACGTTCTGTAACAGGCAATGCATCAATATCTGCACGCAGAGCTACAACTTTTCCCGGCTGATCGCCTCTTAATATACCAACAACACCTGTTTTAGCAATATTGGTTTGCACTTCCATTCCTAATGAACGTAAGTGGGCCGCAATTTTTTCAGCAGTTTTAAATTCTCTATTGGATAATTCGGGATGTTGATGAAAATCACGTCGCCATTCAATAAGTTTTGCTTCGATAGCATTAATATCATTTTCAAGTCCGTGCTGTGCCAGCACAATTCCTGTTGTTAAAAAGAGGAAAGAGAATAGAAATTTCTTCATAATGTTATTGGTTGGAGATTTTGGATACTCAAATATATTCATTTTTTTTTCTCTCTAGCAGATATTATCTCAACAAAAAAGCTTTCAGGAATCTGAAAGCTTTTTTCTTAGAATTCTTAGAAAAATTATTTTTGAGTTGGACAATCCTCTGTTTCACACATAGGACATACTGTATTGAATTCAGATTCACCTCTTCTCGGAGCTAATCCTCCATTAATTTCAAGAGTAGAAATAGATACTTTGTTTAGACTTAAGTTTTTTAAATTTTGTTTTTTCATGATTTATAATTTTAAGTTAATTGTTTAAAATTAGAAAACATGAGAAAGACTATAGTACGGGAATCCCGTAATTTATTTTTTTCGGATTGGTTCTGGGAATAAAGCTTCAAAAGTTTGTAAAACTTCATATGCGTTTTCACATATTCCTAATGTTGGATGGTTATTTACAGAATGATTCCAACGCAAACAAATAATACTTTTATATACTTGTTGGAAAGTAATTTCTGTTTGCACAAAGTATTTATAATATAAATATAAAGCAGCTACAGTAACGGAACGACTTCCTCCATCATGACAATGAATTACTAAATTTCCTTGTGCATAGAAATTTACCATTCCATCTGCTTTTTGTTGAGCAGGAGAAGGGAAATTCAGTAATTGATCTGCTTCTTGTACTGCAGCAACTAAGGTCATAATATCATTTTCATTTCCATCAACCAATCCAATTTTACTCAGTTGGTTAAGAAAATAACTTTCATTATTAGCTAGGGGAAAAGGCAACGCTTCTCTTTTGTCAATTTGAGGATCTGAAAAAGGAATTTGTAAATCAGCAGCATCATTTTCGTCATAAGCAACGTTTAGAACCGCTGCAATTTGATTATTTATAATAGCTTGTTCAGATAGCAAGTAGCCAGCTCCTACAAAAATATATTGTTCGGTAAGTCCGTCTGGAACATGAGTTTTGGGAACTTGAAATATACATGTCATGGCTTGATTTGGAAAGTTTCCTGCAGGAACCATAGGTTGAGTTCCACAAAGTTCTCTTGGATCAACAGTTTGTAATTGTTCACAAAAGCTCAGTGTTTGTGTCTGTTCAATTTTTGTATTTGTATCTCCGTACATCAATAATTGTGGAGTTTGCGTAAGCGAATAAGTCGCATTTCCTGTGTACGATAGTTGCCAAACAAGATCAAAACAGTCTTCAGGCCATTTAGCAGAAGGTACATTTTGAGCACCAAAAGCTGTTGCAATCGCTTCAATATCGGTATGTTGCCATGCAATCAAAATCACACTATCAGTATAAGTGTCATTTTCAAAAATATGGCTAATCATATCTTGATACTGATATTTTAAAAAAGAATCGTGTATTTTTTTTTGCAAACGTTCGACCAAAGGCGTAACGGTTTCTATAGGACGTTTGCTATGACTTTTATGTCCCACGCCAGCAGCAAAAATATGATCAATTGAGCCAAATGTATCTGGTAAATAATATGCAAGTGCTGCGGCTCGTTCGTATCCTTTAATTGATAAATTTTCGTTAGAACTATCTGCTGGTTTCTCGGCATGACGAATAAGTAAGATCTCTTTTGGATATCCCATGAATTAAAAATTTTTCTAAAATTAGAAAAATATATCAAAGTTCATAGTGCGTACTTCTACGTGTTTTGAATTGTGAATATTCTGGCTTAGATGACAAACATAAAAAAGTGTAAAACTTTCAAAAAGAACAGTTGTAATAGCGAGTTGAGTGTTTTATTTTTGAACTAATTATGGAGCAGGATATTCAACACTATATAGCGCAGCTTAATGACGCTCAACGTGCCCCAACTATTCATAAAGATGGAGCATTGATGGTTATTGCAGGTGCAGGTTCAGGAAAAACAAGAGTACTTACGTATCGCATTGCGTATTTAATGAGTCAAGGCGTAGATGCTTTCAATATTTTAGCATTGACATTTACTAATAAAGCAGCTCGTGAAATGAAGAGCCGTATTGCTAGTATTGTTGGAGGAAGTGAAGCCAAGAATCTTTGGATGGGAACATTTCACTCGATTTTTGCCAAAATTTTACGTTTTGAAGCTGATAGGCTAGGATATCCAAGTAATTTTACAATATACGACACACAAGATTCTGAGCGTTTAATCCGTTCAATCATTAAGGAAATGCAGTTAGATAAAGATGTGTATAAGTATAAACAAGTACGATCACGCATCTCTTCTTTTAAAAATAGCTTGATAACTGTTAGAGCCTATTTTAATAATCCTGAATTGGTTGAAGCAGATGCTATGGCAAAGCGTCCACGTTTGGGTGAAATTTATAAAGAATATGTAGATCGTTGTTTTAAGGCTGGCGCAATGGATTTTGACGATTTGTTATTACGTACAAACGAATTATTAAATCGATTTCCAGATGTATTAGCTAAGTATCAAGATCGTTTTCGGTACATTTTAGTAGATGAGTATCAAGATACCAACCATTCACAATATTTAATTGTAAAGGCATTGGCAGATCGGTATCAAAATATTTGTGTAGTAGGAGATGATTCACAAAGTATTTATGCTTTTCGTGGTGCAAACATCAATAATATTCTCAATTTTCAAAAAGATTATGACGATGTTTCTATGTACCGTTTGGAGCAAAATTATCGTTCTACAAAAAATATAGTTGAAGCTGCCAATTCAGTTATTGAACATAATAAAACTCGTTTAGACAAAGTAGTTTGGACAGCAAACGATCCTGGCGGAAAAATTAAAGTGCATCGCAGTGTAACTGACGGAGAAGAAGGTCGTTTTGTAGCGAGCTCTATTTTTGAAACAAAAATGCAAGAACAATTGCATAATGGAGACTTTTCAGTGTTGTATCGAACCAATGCACAATCAAGAGCTATTGAAGATGCCTTGCGAAAACGAGATATTCCATATCGTATTTATGGAGGATTATCATTTTATCAGCGAAAAGAGATTAAAGATGTATTGGCATATTTACGATTGGTTGTTAATCCAAAGGATGAAGAAAGTCTAAAACGTGTCATCAATTATCCTGCTAGAGGAATCGGGCAAACAACGATTGACAAGTTAGTGGTAGCGGCAAAGCATTACGGACGATCTATGTTTGAAGTAATGGAAAACATCTCAAGAATCGATCTAAAAATCAATTCGAGTACCAAGACCAAATTAGAAAATTTTGTAACAATGATTCGTAGCTTTCAAATCATGAATGAAGGAGCGAATGCATTTGAGTTAACGTCACATATTACTAAAAAAACGGGGTTAGTTCAAGAACTAAAAAAAGATGGTACACCCGAAGGAATTGCTCGTATTGAAAACATTGAAGAGCTTTTAAATGGTATTAAAGATTTTGTTGAAGGACAAGTAGAAGTAGCAGATGCAACAGGAGCTTTGGCAGAATTTTTAGAAGATGTAGCGTTGGCAACAGACATGGATAATGACAAGGGAGATGATGATCGTGTAGCACTTATGACAATACACTTGGCAAAAGGATTGGAGTTTCCGTATGTATATATTGTAGGAATGGAAGAAGATTTGTTTCCATCGGGAATGAGTATGAATACGAGAAGCGAGCTAGAGGAAGAGCGAAGATTATTTTATGTAGCATTGACACGAGCTGAAAAACAAGCATACTTGACATATACACAAAGTCGTTATCGCTGGGGAAAATTGGTCGATGCAGAGCCAAGTCGTTTTATTGAAGAAATTGATGATAAATATTTAGACTATATTACTCCAATTGAGAATTATCGATTCAAACCTTTAATTGACAATGATATTTTTGGAGAAGTAGATAAGAGCAAATTGCGTTTACAAAAACCAAAATCGGGTCGTCCACCTATTATTGGAAGTCCAACACCTGAGCAAATTCGAAAACTACGAAAACTAAAGCCACAAACATCAGCAAGTGAACCTGCAAGTGGAAGTATTTTAGAAGAAGAGCTTACACCAGGAACTATTGTTGAACATTCACGGTTTGGACGAGGTGAAATTTTACGCTTGGAAGGCGTTGGAGCTGATAAGAAAGCGGAAATTCAATTTCAAGTTGGTGGAATTAAAAAATTATTATTACGATTTGCTAAATTAGAGATTGTAAAATAAAAGTATAAAGAAGAAAACGAGCCGAAGCTCGTTTTTTTTGTTTTACTGGTCGTTACATCCTCTACGAGATGGAACAGGACATGGCCAACAATCGGTTACTGTTACATTACACCAACAAGAACCTGCAAGGCCAGTACACAAACCTGTGTTTCCACCTTTGATAGCATCTTCATTTAAACTTGAAACAGACTTTTTGTTCAATTTTAAATTTTTAACATCCTTTTTTTTCATAATTAAAAGTTTTAGTTAAACATGTAACTAAAAGTACGAATAAGCGCTCAAAAAAAATAGTAAAGGTAATCGGTATTTATAAAATTCGAGAAGTTTATGTGTTGATTTTTAAGTATTTATATTCTTGAAAAATACATTTTCCTTTGAGAGAAAACGAGCTTTCATCGGAAGTAAAAAAAACAGGGTTAGCGTACCATGCATACTGAATTTATATTTCCAGCTCCATCATATTCTTTGACAGGATTGGAAGGATCTACAATCCATTCGCCATCAACAATAAATTTGTATAAGTGTTTGCCACCAGAGAGCTGCACTGTATATTTCCAACCGTAAGGAGTTTTAATCATTTCAAACCCTTCTTCAGACCAATCGTTGAAACTACCTGTAAGTAATACGGTTTTAGCATTTATAAATCCACGTAATTTGAATGTATGATAAGCTTTTACTTCTACAACAGAGTTGTATTCTCCAAATTCATTAGGAGTTTTATGAGTGTTTGCTTCATCATGAATCCATCTACCATCAACAATAAATTTATATTCATACACACCAGGCTTCAATTGGAGCGTTACATGCCAACCTTGTTGTGTTTTTTTCATTTCAAATAAAGACTCGTCCCATTTGTTGAAAGAACCACTTAAAACTACTTTTTCTGCATGTTCATGTCCTTTTAAATAAAAAGAAGTGTTTCCATCTTCTGAAATGTATGCCGAGTACATTTTTAAGTTGTAAACATGCAAGTTTTTACCATGTCTATTCTTAGCTTCGGACAAATTTCGAATATTACCTTCAGGTTCAGCCCAGTATTTTTCATTGATTACAAACTTAAACTCCCAAGAAAATTCATCTGTAAAATCAGTGATTTTTTTCCGAAATTCATAACGATTTTCATCGAGTTGTTTCATAATCCACTGATTGTTAGCCCAATCATTAAACTCACCAGCTACTGCGATTTTTTCAATAATCAACTCTTCTTTTGTCAATGATTTTCGATATTGTAGTTCGCCATGTGTTGCCTCTTTATAATCGCGCTTGTCGAAAGTAAAAATGACTTCATCACCTTCAATCCTATATCCTTGCGTTTGTTTGTCTTGCGCAAGCAATTGCATTGTAAAACACAATGTACAGAAGAAAATAATATGTGCTACATAGTTTTTCACGGTTCAAAGATAGGCGAATTGATGAAATATAGTTTTTCTTTTTGATAATTGATGATTGTCCGTTTGTATTTTAAAAATTCATACCCTAAAATACCATCTACGGAAGTACCATAAGCGTCCCGCATTTTTCGCAAATTAGTCACTATAGTGTACATTGGTCCAACGCCCAAACTATCATTTAAACGAAAGTCATACAATTTTCCTGCCAAGACACGTATTTTTTTGTTTCCAGCACCTACAAGAGATAATCGCTTAATGGGACGAAATTTTTCAAGAACTCTCGTATGAACACTTTTATTTAATTGGTTGAATTCTGCACCTGTATCTAATGCAAAGCGAACTTCTTGTTTATTAATAATACCTGTAAGTACAATCGTATGTTTTTTAAGTTGAAAATGAATGCTATCGTTGATGGTTTCTGCGTAGACTTTTTTATCGAAACGTTCTCCGTATTTGTCGACACGAGACAACGTAATTTGATTCAAATACAAATCGATAAAAACTTCATATTCTTTTAAAATATTATACCCAATTATGCCCAATAAATGCATTTTTTTGCTCTTTTCGATATGAGAAAGATCAATAATATCTGATTTTTTATTTTTTAAATTGAAATTATGAAGAATGAATTCGCTAAGATTTCGTTCGTATGGTTGGTCAATGATGCGAGTTACTCCTGAAGTATTGTTTCTTTTTTTTCCTAAATAATATCCTTTGGGAAAATGAACTTTATTTAAAACCAATCGTTCTGCGCCTGTATCAATGATAAAATTACCTTTTTGATTGAGAAATTCGGCTTCTACTACAATAAGTTGATCTATAATTTTAAAAGGAATTCTAGCTGTATAATCGTTGAGAAATTCGGCTTTAGGAAATGAAATTTGGATAGGATGCTCTTCATTACTCGCAAATGCAATTACGGAATAAAGGATGAGCATTGCCAAGGTAATGCCTTTTTTCATGGTTCATTTTTGATTGATGATATATTGTAATAGACGACTTAATCCTAATTTTGTTGCAGTTTTTACACAATTTAACAAAATGTAGCCTTGCTAAGAATCTTAATAGTAAACTTTCCAACGTTATAAATCTATATAAAATGATAAATTAACAACAAATACGAAGTTTCCAATTATCAATGATGTACTGCGGCAAATGCTTGAATTTTATTCCAAGTGTCTATTGCATTTTGACCGGTCCAACCATGTCCTTCTTCAGGATAAAAAGTAAACTCATGTGTTACACCCAGAGCTGTCAATCGATTGCTTAATCCACTTCCTTGCGAATTTGGAATTAAGGGATCTTGGCCACCATAAAATAATGCTGTTGGTAGCGCAGCAGACGTTACTTGATGATATGGACTAAATCCTTCCAAAAACGTAGTTACTACTTGTGTTCCGAGTAAATCTATATACGCTTGAATGGTAGGATCGGGATTATTTAAATATGCTTCGTCGGTTAAGTTTGTAGGGCCCACAATACTGACAACCATATTTACATCGCCAAAAGTATCGTATGCATAACTCCATAATAATGATAAATGACCACCAGCACTCACACCCAAAAAGGCATATTCTTCTGAAATAATATAACTTTCATTCTTCGTTTTCAAATCGTTGATTAATGCAGTAATATCATCCAATTGCATAGGAAAAGGAGACGTTGTACTGTTTGCCAAACGATAATTTATATTAACAATTGCATATTCAGGCATATCTTGTTGTATCAACTCAACAAATTCGTTCATATCAGCTTTATCACCACTTGTCCATCCACCGCCATGTACCAAAATCATTACTTTGGTGGCAAGAGTTCTATTTTGAGGAAGATAAATGTCATATACTTGTTCAGTGTCTGCACCATACGAAACATTTAAAAAAGTTTCTGCAACAATGGTTGATGGATTGTTTGGAGTGGGAGCAGTAAGTATATCTGAATCTTCTGTACTACACGAAAAATGTAAAAAAAGCAAAAAACATGTTACGACAGTTTGGAACGATTGTTTCATAATAAACGGTATTTTGTAATGCGAACGTAAGTTCGTAAAAAATAGTATAGTGCTTTCTTAATGTTTCTATAAAATTTAATCAAAACAAACATTCATAAGTATATAAATATCAGTCAACAAGGGAGATTGTGATTAGAATGTATATTTTAACTAAAAATAAATTACTTTTGTATACCTAAGAAGTATCGAAATGGCAGAGTTCATCAAACTATATAACGAAAATCCAAATCCACGAGAAATAAAAAAAGTCGTGGATATATTGCGTGATGGTGGATTGGTCATTTATCCTACCGATACCGTATACGGTTTGGGTTGTGATATTACTAATACCAAAGCGCTAGAGCGTATTGCTCGCATCAAGGGAATAAAGTTAGAAAAAGCAAACTTTTCATTTATTTGTAATGATTTGAGCCATATAAGTGATTATGTTCGTCAAATTGATACAGCGACTTATAAGATTCTTAAAAAAGCCTTACCAGGACCTTATACGTTTATTCTTCCAGGAAATAATAATCTTCCTAAAGCATTTAAAAAGAAAAAAACGGTTGGAATTCGTGTGCCAGATAATACCATTGCACGTACAATTGTTAGTGAGTTAGGTAATCCAATTGTATCTACTTCTATATATGATGAAGACGATGTAATTGAATATACGACCGATCCAGAATTGATACTAGAAAAGTGGGATAGCCTTGTAGATGCAGTAATTGATGGCGGTTATGGAGATAATGTAGCTTCTACCATTATTGACCTATCAGGATATGAACCTGAAGTAATTCGTGAAGGAAAAGGAGATATTGATGTAATTCTTTAAAAATTTTTAAAAAGTATAGTGAAAAAGAAAACCGTTAAAGCATTCTTACTCATCATTCTTGCATTAGGTGTAGTAGGTTTTATATTGATATATCCTAAAGGATCCATGTATTTTTATGGAAAAAAAACAGCTTCAATTCAGGAAGAAACAACTTTTTATGTTCCTACAGGTGCTACTTTCGAAGAAGTTTTGGATAGCTTACAAACTAAAAAGATGATAAGCGATATAGAAAAGTTTCGAAAATATGCCAACTTCCGAAACTTAAAACAAGCGACTCTTGAAGCAGGAAAATATGTTTTTCCAAAAAATGTTAGTTACGGTAAAATTGTTGAAGACCTACGTCAAGGAAATGGAGAAAAAGAAACACAAGTTACGTTTACTAATGCTCGAACTAAAAAAGAACTTGCCGAAAAGATTGCACTAACCGTTGAATTGACCGCAGAAGATATATTGCAACTGATTACAGACGAAACATTTACAAATAAATACGGATTTACTCCAACAACCATCAACACAATGTTTATCCCAAACACTTACAATGTATATTGGGACATTTCGGCAGAAGAATTAATTGCAAAATTAGCTAAAGAATACAAGCGTTTTTGGACTCCTGATCGTCAGGCAAAAGCGAAAGCAATGGGATTAACACAAACAGAAGTTTCTACTTTGGCTTCTATTGTGGTTTGTGAAACCATTATGATGGATGAAGCACCTAAAATTGCAGGTGTATATGTTAATCGTCTTAAACGTGGAATTCCGCTTGATGCAGATCCTACGTTGGTTTGGGTGTTAGGAGATTTTACCATAAAACGCGTTTTAAACAAGTACAAAGAATTAGATTCTCCCTACAATACCTACAAATACAAAGGTTTGCCTCCTGGACCAATTTATATTCCTTCCATACAGTACATTGACGCAGTGTTAAATTATGAAAAGCACGATTACATCTTTTTCTGTGCTAAAGAAGACTTTTCTGGTTATTCCAACTTTGCAAAAACCAATCGCCAACACGAGATTAATGCTCGTAAATATCACAAGGCACTTAACGAACGAAATATCTATCGATAATGTCAGCATACAATCGCAGAGATTTTACAAAATTAATAATGCTTGGTGGCATAGGTTATACGCTATTTTCCTGTGTTGATGATGACAAAAAACAAAAGAGTACAGTAGTTGAGGAAAAAGAAGAGGCATTTACAGTGTCCCAACTGCTTCCAGAAAATGTAAAACTTTACCAAAAAGCAGACGAAGGATATCAAGAATTAACCGTTCGTTTTAACAAACGTTTTCAGCAATCACCTACCTATATAGCCCAATGCTTTACAACACAAGGAGTTGCCGATGCTATCAAATTTGCTCAATATAAAAACCTAAATGTTGTTGTAAAAAGTGGCGGACATAGCTTTGAAGGCTTTTCAAGTACAAACAATGGACTTGTGGTTGATGTTTCTGCGATGAAAAAAATGGAGTGGAATCCTGATCATAGTGTGACTATTGAAGCTGGTTGTGTACTAAAAGAAATGTATGATGAATTGCTGCCAAAACAACGAATTTTACCTGCAGGATCCTGTGCAACTGTAGGTGTGGCTGGGCTTACACTTGGTGGTGGCTATGGTTTCTTTAGTCGTAAATATGGTTTAACATGTGACAGTTTGCAAGCAATCACTATAGTGGATGGAAACGGCAATATTCGTCATGAAAGTGGAAATTCGGCTATTTTAAAGGCGTGTAAAGGTGGTGGAAATGGAAACTTTGGCGTAGTAACAAAGATGAAATTTAGAACATACCAAGCACCAAATTTTTTCCAAGCATTTCGTTGTAAATCATATAAACTAACAACCGATAGGGCTAAAAAAATACTTGAAGAATGGTTTTATCATACTCAAAAACTACCTATTAGCGCTTTTTCAGCTTTTGTACTGAACGGAACTACACTCACTATTTTGATTACAAACTATACGGATGATGTAAAGAATGTAATGCCAATGTATGATGCTTTAAAGAAAATTTCAGACAAGGCTACTGTGGGAAGTAAGCGACCGCTAGCACGTGCACTGACTTCTTTTTATGGTGTACAACATCCTATATATTTTAAAAATGCTTGTGCTGGTATGTATAATGACTTTTCTAGTATTGAAGGATGTTTAGATAATGTATTGTCTAAAGTACTATCATCTAAAGGATTAATTTATCAGATTAATACTCTTGGAGGAAATATTAATTCTGAAACTGCCGAAAAGCAATCTGTGTTTCCTCACAGAAGTTATTCGTATTTATCAGAATTACAATCGTATTGGGAACAGCCATCTCAAGAGGCGAGTAGATTGGCAATTTTTCAAGAAGTGCAACAATTGTTTTATGATCATGGAATCAGAGCGCATTATCGAAATTATCCAGACAGTAACTTCAAAGACTTTGAAATAGCATATTATGGAAAATATTTATCTGAGTTAAAAGAAATTAAAAAACAATTAGATCCTGACAATCGTTTTCAACATCCGCAAAGTATTTCGTTATAATTTATTGAAATAGATTTTTTATCTCCAAAATAAAAAAGCACTCCCAAAAGGAGTGCTTTCTCTTTATAAGCCTAAAAACTATATTATTTTCCTTCTGCGGAAAGTGTTTTCATTTCTTTCTCAATCATGTCGTAAAACTGATCAATTTTAGGTAACACGATAATTCGTGTACGTCTGTTGGTAGCTCTATTTTCTGGTGTATCATTTTCAACCAATGGAACATGGTAACTACGTCCAGCAGCGATTAGTTTTCCAGGATCAACACCTAATTCTTGTAATACACGAACAACAGAAGTAGCACGTTTTACACTCAAATCCCAGTTGTCTTCTAATACACCACGATCGTAAGGAACATTGTCAGTATGACCTTCTACCATACATTCGAAATCAGGTTTGCTATTTACAACTTTTGCTACTTTTCCTAATACTTCTTTAGCTCTAGAAGTTACTTTGTAGCTTCCACTTTGGAACAACAATTTATCTGCAATAGAGATAAATACAACACCTTTTTCAACGTTGATTTCAATGTCTGGATCGTCAATTCCAACAGCTTTTTTCAAGCTAGAAACAATAGCAAGCGTTACGCTATCTTTTTTGTTCAATGCATCTTGCAAACGAGAAATTTTTAAATCCTTTTCTTTTAAACTCTCTAAGGATTTCTCAAGGTTTTCAGCACCTTTGGTTGTCAACACAGTCATATCTTTCGTGTTTTCAATCAATCCTTTATTTGCTTCTTTTAAGTCTTTTACTTGGTCTTGTAATGTTTCAGCTTTTGCTGTGGCAGAGGCTTTTTCTTCCAAACAAGCATTCAATTTAACAGTTGCAGAGTTTAATAAATCCTGTGTTTCTTTTTGTCTCGCTTCTAAAGCGGCATAGTCTTTTTTAGAAACACATGATGATAGGAGAATAGACGCTGTGGCTGCCAATAAAAAAATCTTCTTCATAAATGTTTTATTAAAACGGTTTTTTGAAATTATAACTCCAAAAATATTAAAAATACAGTTGATATAAGAAGTATTAACAAAGTTTTAAAACTCTTAAGTAAAGATTTTTTAACACCTAAAAAAAGAGGTCAATACGTTGATAAAAAAGAGGTCTTTAGTCTTTTTTTATGCATTTTTCGCAAAATAGGTGTATGCGGCTTTTAGGGTTGACACATCCACTAGAATTTATTTTTTCTCTTCAAAAAATAACAATATCAATTTGTAATGATATTACAGCCTCTATTTTATAAAATGGGCTTTGTATAAGTTGTTTTAACTGAAAATCCACTCTAGTTTTATGATAGTTTAACACATAAAACAAATTATTTATTATGAAAAAAAAGAGTCTAAAATTATTAAATGTTAATAAAGAAAAGATTTCGAATCTTAATAAGATTTCAGGAGGAATAGCTTCGTATTATAGTCCTTGTGAATATACACCTACGTACTTATGTGATTATAAGACAAACTTTCATGGTATGTGTAGGTATAATGGAACCTATGCTTCAGGATGCGGAAGCCCATGCTAATGAGTATAAGACGAACTTAGGTTCGTCTTTTTTAGCTATGTACGTCAGAAAATACTTTCTTTTCTTTTATAAAATAGCTGTATATTATTGATTTGTGGTTGAAGTAGTGTTTTTGCTGTGTTTTTCCTCGCTTTGCTAACATTTTAGAAATTCGTGCGTAAAAGTGAAAATGTGCTTTTAAGATGGCAAAAGTATGTTTAAATTTCAATTGAAAAGCAAATTGAATGCCCGCAATTCCGTCCAAAACCAAACGTGTAAAAATGATTGGGAAAATAGTGCCTTTAGGTAAATTTTTGACCAGCATACATAGCGAATTCCTAAAATTTAAGTAGGTTTTCCGAGGATGTAAACTGTCTAAAGTAGCGCCGCCAACATGATACACCACACTTTTAGGAATGCAAACCGTTTTGTAACCAAGGTTAAAAGCTCGCCAACACACATCAATTTCTTCTTGGTGGGCAAAAAAATCTTCATCAAAACCTTGTAATTCGTGAAATACTTCTTTTCGTATAAAAAAACACGCTCCAGAAGCCCAAAAAATATCTTGTGTTGTGTTGTATTGCCCCTTATCTTCTTCAAGTGTGGTAAAAATACGTCCGCGACAAAACGGATAGCCGTATTTATCTATAAAGCCACCGCTAGCACCTGCATACTCAAAATGAGTTTTTTTCTTAAAATCTAAAATTTTAGGTTGAATAATAGCTGTTTCAGGATGAGATTGAAAATGTGATTTAATAGGAGTAAGCCAATTTTCAGTTACTTCCACATCAGAGTTTAGCAAGCAAAAAATAGGTTCTTCTACAAAAGGTAACGCATCATTATATCCTTTAGCATATCCGCCATTTACGTCATTTTGGATAATTACTACTGATGGGAAATTTGCCTGGATATAGGCTACAGAATCATCGGTTGAGGCATTATCTGCTACATATACAGTCGCTTCTTTAGAAAATGCCACTACACTTGGGAGAAAATCTTTAAGTAATTTTTTCCCGTTCCAATTAAGTATGACAATGGCAATCTTCATGTTTGTACTGAGTTTTGTATCTTAAAATGATACATTTATGTTTTGCTATAATCTGGAATATTTCTTAAAAAATGATACTGTTTAGCTTCATAATCCATAGTACAATAATAATGATTTAGTCCGTTAGTGACCATTAAATATTGAGATTTTAGTACCATATTGTATCGCGCTATTTGATCAAAAGTATTTTGTAGAATTGGTACTGTACTTCGTTTGCATTCAACCACTAAAAAAATACTTCCATCTGAATTAAAAATGACGATATCGTATCTTCTTTTTAATCCGTTGAAGATGAGTTCTTTTTCAATATTTATAAGACTTGAAGGATATTTTTTTTCTTCAATTAAAAATTGAACTACGTGTTGCCGCACCCATTCTTCAGGAGTCAGCACCACAAACTTTTTCCGTATTGCATCAAAAATATAGATTTTATTTTCCCTATTTTTGAAGCGGAATGTATATTTTGGAAAATTCAATAGTTCCATAGCGCAAAACTAACGATTCGTACATCGAAAACCAATACAATTCCACATTTGTCACAACACATGGAAGAAGCAAAACAGATTGTTATTGATATACAGAAAGGAAATATAAAACCTATCTACTTCTTGATGGGAGAAGAATCTTATTATATTGATAAAATTGCAGCCTATATTGAAGATAATGTTTTAGCAGAAGAAGAGAAAGGGTTTAACCAAATGATTTTATATGGTCGTGATGTAACGATAGAAGATATTGTATCGAATGCAAAGCGTTATCCAATGATGGCTGAACGACAAGTTGTAATTGTGAAAGAGGCGCAAGATCTTTCAAGAACTATTGAGAAACTTGTTGAGTATGCTGAAAATCCGCAACCTTCTACAGTATTAGTTATTTGTTACAAGTATAAAAAGATTGACAAGCGCAAGAAACTTCATAAAGTAATTGCGAAAAATGGCGTGATGTATGAAAGTAAAAAACTGTACGAAAATCAAGTTGCAGATTGGATTCGTAGAGTATTGGCTGGGAAAAAATATCACATAACGCCGAAAGCAGCACAGATGTTGGTTGAGTTTTTGGGAACAAATTTGAGCAAGATTGATAATGAACTCGAAAAACTAAAACTCATTTTACCAAAAGGAAGTGAAATAACTGCTGAAGCTATTGAAGAAAATATAGGAATTAGTAAAGATTATAACAACTTTGAACTTCGAAAGGCGATAGGAGATGGCGATATTAAAAAAGCATTTCAAATTATTACGTATTTTTCTGAAAACCCAAAGGATAATCCAACAGTGGTAACGGTTTCACTACTTTTTAACTTTTTTTCTCAATTGTTGCAATACCATGGGTTGCGAGATCAAACCCCTAGAAATGTAGCTTCTGTGTTAAAAATCAATCCGTATTTTGTGAAAGAATATCAAACAGCAGCACGTAATTATCCTATGAAAAAAGTGAGTGCAATTGTAGCTACACTTCGTGAAATGGATGTAAAGAGTAAAGGAGTAGGAGCAAGTAATCTTTCTAATGGAGATTTGTTGAAGGAGTTGCTGGTAAAGATTATGAATTAGTTTTTTTCTGATAGATTAATGTAATTCTACATTTTGAAGATACTTTTATCTACGCTGCATTAATATCAATTTGAAAATTTTCCATTAAAAAAGTTCCAATCATCTGTTTGGCAAGTCCTACAAACTCTTCTTTTTCATTTAAAAAACCTTTAAGTATTGCTAATTCTTCTTGAAGACTTTCTACAAAAGTATGTGTATCAGGATTGTCGGGATCGTAAAATGTATTAACATTCCGTAATTCACGTTCTACACGTTTCATTTGTCGTGAAATATCCACTATCTTTTTTTCTCGTAAATGCACCAACGGAACACGTTGCAACGAATATATTTTGATAGAAGCCAACGCTCTTTTCTCAATCAAGTCGTTTGTTTTTTTAGCTCGAATTACACCCGATTCTATATCGTATTCAAAATAATCTTCAGGATCTTCTACTGATGGATTGATTAACAATCGTACATTTTCTTCATTCTCTAAAAGATCGGTATGCGTTTTTAAACGTAAGTTTTCATCTAACAAGGGAAATTGATTCATTTTTCCAACCGATTCTAATTCTACAGCATTCGCTAACAACTGTTTCGATTTCTGATTGCAATTTCTACACGATAAAAACAAATTATTCCAATCTGCCGCTAACCAATAATACCCTGGTTTAATCATTTTTTTCTTGGTTAATTTTGCAAGCTGTTTTTTACTACCTGTTGGCGCTTCCCCACAATGTGTACACACTTTATTTTCTACTATTCCATCACTGTATTTGGGATATTCTTGTTCGCAATGTTGACAAACTTTGTATTCAAATTCAACACCGCCTTTAGGTCTAAAATGCTCAATATCGCCTACATGAGCATGCAAAAAGATGCTTTCGCAATAGGCGCACTTGTTTTTGCTTAATTTTTTTAGTGCTTCTTTCACATTTTCAAGCTTGTAAGCGTTGTATTTGTCATACGCTTTATCTCTGTTTGCACTTGTATAATGCGCAATTGCTTTTGCGAGTTCTTTTTTTCCCGCACCATTTTCATCTATCAATTCTTCTGGTGCGTTAACCAAATTTCTATCAATGAAAATCATACACTACTTTTTAAGATCCAAATTTTTCCAAAGATCTTGTACTTTAGAAATAGTTTGTTGTTTAATATCTTTTGTCTCTATTTTTAGATGGTTTTGACGAATGTTTTTAGCGATTAGCTCATCTACAGCTTGATACACTAATTCTTCTCGTAAATCGCTTCCAAAACGCATATATTTTTGTTCATCAATTTCTTTTTTCAATCGAACGATTTCACTTTTCTGAGAATCTGTTCTATCTGTCTCTGAAATTGCTAATAAATCGTAGTACGATTTGAATAAATCTTCGGTAGCTGCATCAATCGTACTATTCAATCCAAAAAATTCGGACGTTAACAATTGATCCACACGTAAACTACTCGGATTAGGAAGGTCATTCAACGCTTCAATAGTATTCTCGCTATTTCGGCGTAACACTACCACTTCATTATTTTTTAAACCACGCAAACAGAGTGGTTCATGTGTTGTTATTATAAATTGAATTTTTGGAAACGTTTTGCGTAAACGATCTACAATTTCCATCTTCCAACGAGGATGCAAGTGCGTACCAATTTCGTCAATAAGAACAATTCCTTCTGCCAATTCATATACTACGTTTTCTTGGGAGAGTGTGTAAATCATATCAATCGCTACGGCAAAAATAGATTTATAGCCATCACTCAGATGTTTGATATTAATCCGATCGCCAGTTCGATGGTATTTGATGAGTATTTCCTTATTCTTGATACTTCGTTGAATAGAATCTAAGTCGTCAAGTAATAAAAGATTTTTAAGTGTTTTAGAAACTTGATCGAACGTTTTACGATCACTATTTAAAAACCATTCTTTTGCATTAGATAATGAGACTGACGCGTCAAATAAATTTTTAATTTTTATGTAACTCGGATGATTTTTTTCGGGTTCTAATTTGCCAATAGGCAATAGGCGAGTAGAGCCATATCCTATAATAAATGCTGGTGGTTTTTGAATATTAGCAATTAGTTTATTAGATTTTTTATTGTAGGTCACTTCAAAAAAATCGGCACTTCCTTTCCCATATACTCGTATATGTCCTTTTTGTTTCCCATATTTTAACACATCATTTACTTCAATTCCAAGCGCATCCAAATAATTTTGTCCCATCAAAGCCATAGCAATCGCTTTGAGTACAGAACTTTTCCCTACACCATTTTCTCCCAAAAAAACCAACCAAGGCTCGGCACTTGTATCTTCTGAATAGGCAGGCAATTCTAGAGTTAAGTCAGAAAAGCATTTAAAATTGTGCAATTCAATCTTGTCTAGATACACATTTTTTAAAATACTTGTAAAATATTGGTCGTCTTTTTTATTAAAAATAGTTTTGTCTGTTTTGGGAGCTTTGGTTTTATCTCTTTTAAAGCCTCGTGGCGTTTCTTCTAACGGAAATTCTAAAGATTCAAAAACATTATCACTTCCAGAAATTGGTTCTTGAGCAGCAAAGTCTGGAGGCATTTGTTGTTGTTGTTGTTGTTGTTGTTGTTGTTGTTGTTGTTGTTGTTGTTGTTGTTGTTGTTGTTGTTGTTGTTGTTGTTGTTGTTGTTGTTGTTGTTGTTGTTGTTGTTGTTGTTGTTGTTGTTGTTGTTGTTGTTGTTGTTGTTGTTGTTGTTGTTGTTGTTGTTGTTGTTGTTGTTGTTGTTGTTGTTGTTGTTGTTGTTGTTGTTGTTGTTGTTGTTGTTGTTGTTGTTGTTGTTGTTGTTGTTGTTGTTGTTGTTGTTGTTGTTGTTGTTGTTGTTGTTGTTGTTGTTGTTGTTGTTGTTGTTGTTGTTGTTGTTGTTGTTGTTGTTGTTGTTGTTGTTGTTGTTGTTGTTGTTGTTGTTGTTGTTGTTGTTGTTGTTGTTGTTGTTGTTGTTGTTGTTGTTGTTGTTGTTGTTGTTGTTGTTGTTGTTGTTGTTGTTGTTGTTGTTGTTGTTGTTGTTGTTGCTGATTAAGGTATGACTGTATTTGACTGGTAAGACCTGAAATAATTGAAGCAATTTCTTTATCTTCTAAATAGTTTTTAATTAATGCTTTTCGATATGCTAGATGATTTTTTTTAGAAGTTCCGGTTAGTATATCGTTCCACTCTTCAGCAATAGCATGCGAATTTTTGTTGTTTTTTCGTAAATTTTCTACGTCACGTTGTATATCACCTGCAACTCTTTGTCGTTCAGCAATCAAATCACGCCTATTGAGTCCTAAAATTTGAATAGTTGCTTCTGCTTTTTGCTTAATCATTTCACCAATAGTAGGTGTAAAAGTTATATTTGATACGGATACCGTATACTTTTCCGTTGCAGGTACGATTTCATGAGTGTCAAAGTTGAAATAAAAAAACTGACTTGGTTCATCAGTACAAGGATCAATCAAGTACGCATTTTCTTTTTTGAAGAGAGTTTCATGCGGAGTTTTTAGAGGAGCTCTTTTTCCTTGCACAGGAAATATATTCGATTTAAAACGTTGACAGCTATGACAAGCAGCATATAAATTCTCCCATTCATAGGTTAACCACCAATAATGATCGGCATCAATTTCTCTACTGTCAAATCCTTGCGAGTAGCTATCTGGTCGAAATCTATGAACATACGAATCGTATCCAGATTTTAAAGCCATTAAATGCGATTCGCAATAGGCACACTTATGATCAAACAATTCCATAACAGCAGTGATTACTTCAGTATGTAAATAACCCACTGAATAGGTGCGTTGTGCTCTCGTGTTTTTGTGTAAATTATAAAAATCACTGATTTCTTGCTGTAAGCGTTCGTATTCTTTAGAGTGAAAGAATTTGGGTTTAGGTATACGAGTTCTGTCAATTTTAATCACAACAATAAATTTTGGAGAATTAAGGTATTTGTTTACATAAAGTACGTGAATATTTCATAAAAACTAAAGAAAAGAGTGAAAATACAGTGTTTTTCCCCTATGTTCACTTTTGAAGAATTAATACTTTGTATACTCTAAAAAAGGCATGTAACATCTCATACAATTAGTAAATGAAAACCAAGAAGCAGACTGAAAATAAGGAGAAGACAGCACAAGTTACACAAAGAAAAAAACAAAGTGCCTTTGTAAAACCTAAAGCAGATGCAAATAGTTTTACACCTCCATCTACAGCTTCTAAACCCAATAATGGATTGCCTACTCATTTACAATCAAAGATGGAAAGTTCATTAGGGCAAGATTTTTCAACGGTTTCTGTTCATACCAATTCTCAAAAAGCAGTTCAGATGAATGCCCGTGCTTTTACACAAGGAGAACAAGTTCATTTTGCGCCAGGAGAATTCAATCCTAATTCTTCTCAAGGACAAAATTTAATTGGGCATGAATTTACACATGTAGCTCAACAACGAGCGGGTGTAGTAAAACCTACTAAAATTTTACAAAAAGGAATAGCTTTAAATGATAGTCAACATTTAGAAAAAGAGGCTGATTCTTTAGGGAAGAAAGCCATTAAAGGAGAAACAATTTCTAAGTATCGTGGTGTAAAAGCTTCTTCAACAACAACTGTGCAGTCAAAAGATGCTAATATGCCTATCCAACGCCTTATTAAATCGCCATATCCTTGGACGGGAATTGTAGAAAATGCTTTGCTTCTAGCTTTACGACATGCTCCAAGTGGTGATACTTTGGCAGACTTACCAGACGGAACGTTAGTTAATGTGATTGGAAATTCAAGTGGATGGTTGAATGTAGAAGTAGATACAAGTCAATCAGGTATTATTTTAAATGCTGAAGGCAGAAGGCGACTTTCAGGAAATATTCTTACTGGATTTTGTGGGCATAGCTATATAAATGACGCTACAGTTTCAGCAATGAGTGGAATGGTAGGTAATCAAGAATGGAAAAACCCAACAGCTTCAGATTTTTATCAATATTTTGTTGTTGGAGGAGGAACAGGAACTTTACCAAATACTGCGAGTATGAATTGTTGGGAAAGTATAATGTATGCAGCATATGTGACCAACCAAATTGATACTGCTTGGATTCAAGCTTTTTATGGTGCTGCTATGCCAACACCTAATCCAACGGCTTCTATATGGGCTGCTTTGGGTTGGCATGCAGGTTTACCTATGTTAACTTCTTCAGGAGGTGCTGCGCCAACTCCAAACGTAGGCGATTTGATATTTTATACGCCAAGTGGTGGGTCAATGCCAAGTCATGTTGCTTTGTACGTAGGAAATGGGGAAGTAGTGAGTTTGTGGAACCAACCAAATAATGATAAATCGGTACAACGAATTTCTATAACAGCACTTTCAGGTGATATTCAGTTTAATACACCACCTTGGTAAGATTTATACTCTTATATTTACCTATCTTACTACTATGAAGAAAACTATTTTATATTTATTATTGATTTTTAATTACAATTGCACGCAAATGGAAAAAGCAGCATGTTTTAGTACACAAACATTCACTGAAATTACCAAATTGATTCAAGAAAAAGGAAGTGAAATGATTTCTAAAGAACACTTGGTGATGGATAAAAGTATGAATGGAAAGGAATACTTAGTAGGAAACTTTTATTTGATTTTGATGACAACAAATGACCAAGATGTCATTATTATTGCTGACAAGAATCATCAAATTCCAAGCTTTACTTGTAGTGTAAACAATAATGAATTAATTTTTTCTGCATACGAATCTCGTTTAGATAATAAAAAAGATAGTGAACAGCGAGAAAAGATTTGGTGCGAATTAGCATCAGAACTTTTATAAACTAGTTTTTTAACTATTGATTAATGTCACAATAGCGTTGGCTAACTGTTCAGCGGCTTTTTCATGTTTTCTAAACCACAATTCAGGTTCTATCAACTCTAACTCTGAAATTGCCAGTGTATTTTCATTATCCCAAACCATATCTACACGAGCATAAATAGGTTTCTCTATACAAGCTTTCACCGCTTTTTCGGCAAATTCAATTTCTTGAGGTGTAGCGTTGTATTCATGCACACTTCCTCCAAAGTCATCTTGTACTCTGAAATCGCCGGGTTTGGCTTTTTTAAGTATTGCATGCGTATAGTTCCCATTGATAACCATAATAGATATTTCTCCTTTAGTAAGAATTTGTTCCATGAATGGTTGTAGCATCATTGCTTCATTGGCAATCAAATTTTTATGGATAGATTCATGTACAGCAATCGTTTCTGAATTTAATTTATATGTATGACGAGCAGCGCCAGAAATACACGGTTTAAGGACTGTTTTGCTCCAAGAAAGTTCATTGTGAATTTGTTGTAATGTGCGCGTATCTCCTTTTTCAATAAAATAGGTAGGAACAATAGGAATTCCCGCATTATGAAGGTCTTGTAAATAATGTTTATCTATATTCCAACGAATAATTTTTTCAGAATTTAAAAGTATTGTTTGCTGCGAAACCTTTTCCAACCAAGTAGAAAATTCTTTAAATCGATCAAAATAATCCCAAGTTGTTCTAAAAAGAATATATTTTGTAGTTCTCCAATCAAACGTAGAATCGTCCCAAGCTAGTCTTTTAACATATAAACCATCGTTTTTTAATGCATTTGTCACAAGTTGATCTTCTAATAAAACATTATTTACATAATCAGTACGTTCTGTAGGATTTATATAGCGTTTGTCAGTTAGTACCACAACATCAATAGGTTTCATAGCAGGAATTATTTTGATGACACAAATATAAAAAGCCTGTATTAAAAACAGGCTTTTGAATATAAGTTGTTATACTGATTAGTTGATAAATGGATTGGAAAATTTAGGATCAACAGTGATGTTTTCATCTGTTAATGTGCGCATAAAAGCAACTAAAGCATTTTTTTCAGTTTGAGTTAAGTTCATGCGTATTGGTTGTCCATTAGGTGTTCGGAGTCTATTGTCTAAAGCAGGACCATTTTGAATACCAGAATTGTAAAACTCAACAACTTCTTCTAAACTAGAAAATCTTCCATCATGCATGAATTGAGCAGATGAAGCCACATTTTTTAACGAAGGAGATTTGAATAGAGTTGTTTCTCCCGCATCCAAACCGTTACTTCTAGAATTGGCAGCTAGTGAAAAAGTTGGTAATTGATGACATGCCGCACAATTAATGCCACCTTGATTATTGGTGAAGAGTTGTTTTCCTAAATTTTCTTCTGCGGTAAATTGAGGAAAGTTTTGTCCAATTCCGTTGCCTGGAGCATTTGGGTTATATACTTGTGCAAAAGCTTGATCAAACTTGCTATCGGTTGAAACCATACAACGAATATACTGCGCTAAAGCTCGCTGCATTCGATCTTCAGTAATTGTAGCATCACCAAATACCATTTCAAACAATGCAGGATAATATTCAATCGAGTTCATTTTTGTAATCAGGGCAGCAATACCTCCATTGCTAGCATCAAAACCCATTTCAACACTATTTATCAAAGGCTCTGTAGTTTGATCTTCTAGAGTTGGCGCTCTTTTATCCCAAAAAAAAGAGATTCCTTGGTAAAATCGTGCGTTTACTAATCGCATTGAATGCGCACTTGTACTATTTACACCATCAAAACCAGTACTAAAACGCTCATTATCGGTAAAGGCAATTCCTTGTTGATGACAACTTGCACATGAAACCGCATTGTTGATACTTAACTGTTTATCAAAAAAAAGAATTCTTCCTAAAATTGCTCCAGTATCTGTTGCTTGATTAGTTGTAGGTTCATTATGATTATTGATGCTATTTAAGTAATGAATTGGATATTCTGGACTACTATAATTTGGTAAGTCGTCAAAATTAATTGAAAAATACAGAGACATGTCAACGCCATTCACATTAGAATTTACAGGAATTGTGGGATTATTAGTTTCTTCAGGAATTTCTGTATACACATCTTCATCAGAAGAGCATGCGCAAATTGACAATGCTAAGCAAACAAATACGTACTTTTTCATAAGAGGAAGGAATTTAAAATTAGCAAGTAGTATTTTTTCCATAAGCAGAAATTCACATTGGATTAGGATTTATTGATTGTTAGACCTTAAACTTATGTTTAGGTTTAATTTTCCAATCAAAAAATTACCACCAAACAATAAAAAACAGAGAGTAAACGTCTTTTCTTTTTTGCCAGCATAATACAGAACGATTGGTTTCTAATTGCTCTTTTAGAGTCGCTTTAATAGTAGGTAAACTGTGCCAAGTATTGTTTTCTGATGGTTCCATTCCCCACATTTTTTTAGGAGGAAAATAGTAAGTTGTATCAGGAGTATGCAATTCGATAAAAGTGGGAAAGTTTACATAATATCCTTTAATTGCTTTTTGATAATGAGGATGGATAGTGCCTGAAAAATGATATGGAATAAATAGATATGCCAACATGCACAATTTTTGAGAAATGTGTTCTATATGCAAATCGTGTAGAACAGTTTTAGTGTGTTCATGATAGAGTAGTGGAAATTGTTTTTCTTGTAGTTTTTCAATTTTTTCACGTAATGTATCTTTTCGATTCGGTCCAATCCAGTTATCATATTGATTAGAAGAAATAGTTGGGTCGAGCAAATAAAATTTGTAGGCAAACTCCACATGAAAAAAAGAATTAGTCGCTTTTTCTTGAATAATAAAATCTAACTCACCAATAGTTTGCTTGTTTTGGATAATTTGAACATTTTCATGTATTAATAAATAATTAGATGAAGAACGAATTAATTGCGCCACAATTTTTTCAATCAATTGTCCTAAGCGCACATTGGTTGCAATCTCAACTATATCAACCTGTACATTTTTTAATTCTGATATTGTAAAACTAGGGAAGTTGGTTACTTCTTCTTGTAAGTTTACCGCATGTAAGACAGATTGTATGCGTGCAGATTTTTTCACAAAAATAATCTTATTAAAAGAGGCTGTCTTTAGAGTTCGGTTTGATAAAAACGTCACTTCACAAGACAGCCTCTTTCATGTGCTTTTATAAAATAATGTTTAATACATTTTTGGGAAATCCGTTGGATTAGCTTCATGCATGATGGCATATATTTTTTCAAAAATATCTTCTGTAGAAGGTTTTGAAAAATAATCACCATCAGTTCCATATGCTGGTCTGTGTGCTTTGGCTGTCAGTGTTTGTGGTTTGCTATCTAAGTATTGATATGCATTTTGTTCGTCCAAAATATGTTGTAGGATGAAAGCAGAAGCTCCACCAGGAACGTCTTCATCAATAACTAACAAGCGATTGGTTTTTTGAACACTTTTTACAATATCGTGATGAATGTCAAAAGGTAATAGTGATTGACAATCAATGATTTCAATATCTATTCCGACAGTTTGTAATTCTTTGGCAGCTTGTTCAACAATTCGTAAGGTTGATCCATACGAAACTACGGTTATATCAGTACCTTCTTTGATAGTTTCAACAACTCCAACAGGTGTTTTAAATTCTCCTATATTTGTTGGTAATTGTTCTTTTAATCGATATCCATTTAAACATTCTACGATGAGCGCTGGTTCATCACTTTCAAGCAAAGTGTTGTAAAAACCTGCTGCTTTGGTCATATTTCTAGGTACTAGAACGTGAATTCCTCTTATGGAATGAATAATTGCTCCCATTGGAGAGCCTGAATGCCAAATTCCTTCCAAGCGATGTCCGCGTGTACGAATAATTACAGGTGCTTTTTGTTTTCCTTTGGTACGGTATTGTAAGGTTGATAGATCATCACTCATAATCTGCAACGCATATAATAAATAATCCAAATATTGAATTTCTGCTATGGGGCGTAATCCTCGCATAGCCATTCCAATTCCTTGTCCGAGAATGGTTGCTTCTCTAATTCCTGTATCCGAAACACGCAGTTTTCCGTATTTCTCTTGCATACCTTCAAGGCCTTGGTTTACATCGCCAATTTCTCCTGCATCTTCTCCAAAAATTAATACTTCAGGATATTTTGAGAAAATGGCATCAAAATTATCTCTTAAAACAATTCGCGCATCAACTTCTTCAGCAGCATCATTATAAGTTGGTGCTTCTTCTTTGATGTTCAACACACTTTTAGAAGATTCACTATATAAATGCGAACTGTATTTTGGCTGAATTTTATCAAAATAAGAAGAAATCCAATCGCTTAGTGCCTTTTTTTCAGCAGTATCTTCTCCAATTACCAAACGCAATGCTCTACGTGCAATTCCTGCAATTTGCTTTCGAATAGGTTCCGCAATTTTTTCAAGTTCTTCCGTAAGTTTCTGAATAAAAACCTTGTTAGAACTTGAAGCAGCCAACTTTTCTAGTAAATAAACAACTTCTGCTTGTTCTTCCTTCATTGGAGCTACAAAAGCAGTCCATGCTGCTTTTTTTCCATCACGAACTTGTTTTTTAATATCTTTTTCAAGTGCTTTTAAATTTTCATCAGTTTCAATACCATTTTCAACAATCCACTGGCGCATTTTAGCATTACAATCATATTCAGCTTCCCAAGCTAGACGATCTTTACTTTTATAACGTTCGTGTGAACCTGAAGTAGAATGTCCTTGTGGTTGTGTGACTTGTTGTACGTGAATCAATACAGGAACATGTTCTGCACGTGCAACATCTGAAGCTTTTTGATAAGTAGCAATTAATGAAGGATAGTCCCAACCATTTACGGTAAATATTTCATATCCTTTTTCAGAGGCTGTACGTTGAAATCCTTTTAAGATTTCAGAAATATTTTCTTTGGTGGTTTGATGTTTAGCATGTACAGAGATTCCGTATTCATCATCCCAAACACTCATTACCATAGGAACTTGTAATACTCCTGCAGCGTTGATTGTTTCAAAGAACAACCCTTCACTTGTACTAGCATTTCCTATTGTTCCCCATGCAATTTCATTACCGTTATCAGAGAATTTTTCAGCATTTATACCTTCAACATGTCTATAAATTTTGGAAGCTTGTGCGAGTCCTAATAATCGAGGCATTTGTCCCGCAGTAGGAGATATATCGGCGCTTGAGTTTTTTTGTTGTAATAAGTTTTTCCATTCGCCATTTTCATCCAAGCTATGCGTAGCAAAATGACCGCCCATTTGTCTTCCAGCCGACATTGGTTCTACCTCAATATCAGTATGAGCATATAAACCAGCAAAAAATTGTTGAATATCTAGTTCTCCTATTGCCATCATAAAGGTTTGATCACGATAGTAACCAGAGCGAAAATCACCATTTTGAAATGCTTTTGCCATGGCTAATTGCGGAACTTCTTTTCCGTCACCAAAAATTCCAAATTTAGCTTTTCCAGTAAGCACTTCTCTACGACCTAGTAAGCTACATTCACGGCTGATAACAGCTGTAGTATAATCTTGGATGATTTCTTCCTTGAATTGGTCAAAAGAAATGTCTTGTGTATTTTCAATTTTTGCTTGCATAATTCTCTGAATTGAAGTGTTGCAAATCTAACAAAAAGTGAGCAGTTTTACAATAGGCTAGTATGCTAAAAAAATGAAAATATTATAATAAAAGAGCGGTTTGATTGCGATTTATTCAATTTTACTTAGAAAATAACTTTTTGACTGATAATTGTTTAATTTTTTATTTTTTTGATTTTCAGTCTAGTTTTTTAAATAGTATCATTTTTTAAAACCACTTTCTAGTAAATAGTTTTGTGAGTGTTTTTGGACTTAAGGTCACGATGAAACGAATGCGTTGGTCAAAGTCAGGTTGCGCAATTTCCCAACCATTATTGGAATATACAGGAATGTATAATTCAAAATAGTCTGGGACTAAATTAAGACGAATACCAGAATCATACACAAAACGAGCATTTACCCCGTTATTTTTTAAGATTCCTACATCTCCATATGCTTCAATCCATCGCCATATACTGTAACTTGCATTGGCAGTTCCAATCCAGTCATTAGAGAATGGATCGGATAGTTTTGATTTGAAACCACCTTCAGCAACAATTAATTGTTGACTAAACAAACCAGAATCCTCTGAACGTCCGTAATAGTTATAATCGAATAAATAATCGGTAGGTCTATCAAGTGCAAAACTGAAAAAATCTGAGCTTGTATCGTTAAATAAAAATTTTCCAAAGAAGAATCGGACATTTAACTGACGATTGTCTTGAAAAAGTTTTCGGTAGTTTAAGTTGAAAGAAACTTTTGAGAAACGTTTGGCTAATTGGAAATCAGTAAACCAAGTAAAATGACGAATAGGGTCTGGATTAGAATATACATATCGTGCATTAAACACACTATAATTTGGTTCATTTTCAATAACTCTGTCTATTCGTGTAGGTTTGTCACGCTGTACGATGACATATCTTAAGTCGATAAATTCTTTCTGATTAGATCTGAAATCAGGATCTCTAAAACCAAAAGTAACTTTAGGAACCAATCGTGTGTATGCTAAATCTTCTGCATAATGGTAGTAATTTCCACCCATCGTAAAACGCACAAAATATAAATCGCTTCCCGCACTTTCAATATCATGACGATAAGATATACTACCAGATCCAACAAATTGTTTGGATCGTAAACCGTACGAAGGTTTAAAATCGTACAATAAACGTTTTGTTAGGAATGTTTTGTTGTAAAATCGCATTCCTGGTGTAAAACCATCATATAAGTTGAATTGGGCAATTGGCACAAAGAATATTTGATTGTAATGAGGGTTTTCAGCATCTTTAAAAAAGGTAAACTTTAATTTTTTATTGTTTGCAAAAAAACCATTTAGTGATTTCCAGTTATCTCTTTGATTAAATTCAGGGATAATTTTATCATAGTTTAATACCAATCGATCAATATTTTCTCGTGGAATCGTAATTGTTTTCTTTTCTCCAATATCTGTTACCCAATATTTAGAAACTACAGAATCATTTTGAAGTCCAAAGAGTGAAATAGGGAAGTTCCCATCATATTTATTTTTAATTGTTACCTGTAATGAATCGTCAAACTTTTCTACTTTTTTGATTTTGTAATCAATTCGTTTACGGGCATCCACATAATTATCAAAAAACCACTCAATATCTTTAGGAGCTCTAGCTTTTAAGAGATTTTCAAAATCTGAACGATTCGATTTTTTTAATCGGTTTTTTGCATAAAACTCTTTTATAAACTCATCAATGACTTGTTCGTTAAAATATGCTTTTAAATATTTAAGTCCGACACCTGCTTTGTACTTGTTTCCAATATTATTGTTGAATTTAATCAATGAATCTTTGGAAGTACTTAATGGTTGATCAATATTTTTGCGCGCCATTAACATGAATAGAAAAGGATATTGATCGTTGAATTCTAATTTTGCAAATTCATAAGAACGAACGCCCCAAATTTTTGACAATCCGCCAGCGAGCTTCATATTTGGGTAATAGGTTTCTGCATATAACATCAACATATACGTTTCTAATGCATCAGAAATCCATTGTTCTTTACGAGTATCCATCCATATTGATTCTTCAAGATTTTCTTCTAGGATGGCTTTTAATACTTTCATTTCATATTGAAAGTTATCTGTAAATGGTCGTATGAAAGAAGGTAATTGACCTAAACCGTATACTGGATTTTTTTTGTTGTCAATTTCTGTGATTAACATGTTTTTCCGTGGAAATTCTCCCAAGTTTTCATGAATAAATTGCACCACTTTATCGATAGCAATGGCTTGTTGTTTTTCGTCCAATCGATACGGATCTAGATTGGTTGTGATGGCAACTTTATTTGTTTCAAATGTTTTAAAATTCGAGTTCTGACGTAGAAATATTCGAATATCTTTTACATTTTTGGCAGAAAGTTGAATCATGCCGCTTCCATCATCTACGGAAGTGTCAGCACTTGAAATTACATCAAATTTTTCAGGATAAATTAGAGTAATATTGTGTTCTGCTTGTTCTGTGTATAAATCATCTAGATTTTTATTGCTATAAAGTTTCCAATCATTGTTATATGCAGCAGGAGTTATATACCAATAGCGCAAGCTATAATCTCCATTATTTTCATATCCGTAACGTGTAAATTCATCACTTGGAAGCTTGACTTCGTAATTCAAATCAAAAACAATAGATTCTCCTGGTTGTAGAGGCGTTTCTAGTATAACTTTGATAATGTCAACTTGTTCAGGGATTCGTTCCCATTTTAACGATTTTCCATTTACCTTAATCTCGTCAATAGTGGTATGTCCTCTTTTTTTCTTTCTCGCCAAATGAAAATTACGATGGTATTCTTCGGCAAAGCGTCTGGCTAGTGGCGTATTTTTATCAGAAAAAGCATGATTCCAATCATTTAAGTAAATTTCGGTAAGTGTTTTTCCTGTTTCATTGGGATACGTGATTTTTTGTATAACATTAATTCTGTTACTTTCAGCGTATAGGGTAGCAGTAACTGTATTTTTATGCTGTCCAAAAGCAAAAAAACTCAGTAATAATAGTAGGTAAAAGGCGGTAAGAGTTTGTTTTGGGTTCAATTATCTTTTAATAAATTTTTTAGTTTCTTTTAAGTTATCAATTTTTAAATAGTAAATGCCTTTTGGTAAAGTGGAGACATCTACAGTGGTAATATCGTAATTTTCTGCTTTTCCAGCGATCAATTTTCGTGCTAAAATATCATATATCACATATTCGTTATTTCTTTGGTTAGAATTTAACAAAAATGACAGCTCTTGATTGGCTATATTTCCTTGTATGAATTGAAAAGAGTGGTTCGCAGTATATTCATGTGTATGTAATAAAGACTCGTTTGTTTGCAATTCCATCACAACAGGCAAATGGTCGCTCATATTGTACAAAGCATCTCTAAGCGATTGCGAATAATTGATAGTTGCACCTGATAAAGCGGCGCAATCACTCGAATTGATTGCGCTGTTGAAACAGTTTGGATTTATATTATTTCCATACGATTTATACGAATCAGTCACATAATACAAATCTGTATTGGTGAGCATATTTTCAGAAGTTAGGATAAAATCAAAACGATCGTCAAAACCTCCAGAAGCACCGCCCAATCCACTTTGTGTTCTAGTAGATTGTGTAAAAACATCAATGAAAGAACTATTTGTATGCCAATCACCCAAACGATTAATAGGGTCTATAAGTGTTATAAAATTAGTTGGATCGGTAAGTTTATTGAATGTAATATCATTACTTGTATATAAATTCAAATCACCAGCAAAAATAACTTTACTGTTTACATCAAGTGCAGAAAAATATGAAATTAACTGTTCTACCATCAAGAAACGACTGATTTCATCTTCGGGTGAATTTCCAGCTTTTAAATGGCCTACAAACACTTCTAAGTTAATAGGATTTGTTGATTGATTTACAGTGTTGAGTTTAAGTGTGTAACGATTAAAATCGCGAATGGTTGTTTGTATAATATCTTGCCCTTCCAAAATAAATTTTGAACTATCGTAATAAATCAGGTTTTGTAATAAATTGGAATTGCCAAAGTTATCATCAGAAGTATTTGTAAAAAAAACGGCTTGCGCATAATTAGGGTTGATAGTTTGTAACCGGTTTAAAATCAACCCTGCACCAAAAGCATCGTTTAACTCACACACCATAAATAAATCTGGTTGATAGTCGGTAATGATTACTTCCAAATCATCCAAACGGTTGATAGAGAGCTCAGGAAAATTCAAGAGATTGTAAAACATTAATTTTACATTCTCTTGTGCATTTAATGGTAATAACCCTAAGCAAAAGCTTAGTGTGAGTATTTTCCTTATCATTTTCTTTTTGGGGCAATTATTCTACAAAACGTATATTTTAAAAGTTTGGACTTAAGTTGTACTTTCTGTAGAAAGCATCTAAAATATCCAACACTTCATCTTCATTATCTACAATATGTATGAGATCAAGATCGCCTGGACTAATGTTTGCAAATCGGTCTAGTAAAGTTTCTTTTACCCAATCCATTAAACCTGACCAGAATTCAGTTCCAACTAAAATAATAGGGAATTTGTCTATTTTTTTTGTTTGAATTAGTGTGATTGCTTCAAAAAGTTCATCTAAAGTTCCAAATCCACCAGGCATGACTACAAAACCTTGCGAATATTTGACAAACATAACTTTACGTACAAAAAAGTAATCGAAGTTAATATTTTTATCTGCGTCAATGTATGGATTGTCATGTTGTTCAAAAGGAAGTACAATATTCAGTCCTACTGAAGTTCCACCAGCCAAATGAGCTCCTTTGTTTCCCGCTTCCATAATTCCTGGTCCACCTCCAGTAATAACTCCGTAGCCGTGATCTACAATTTTTTGTGCAATTTTTTGCGCAAGTTGGTAATACTTATTATCAGGTTTGGTTCGAGCTGAACCGAAAATAGATACACAAGGTCCAATGAGACTCATTTTTTCGAATCCGTTAACGAATTCGCCCATTATTTTAAAGAGTGCCCAAGAGTCATTCGTTTTTATCTCATTCCAACCTTTGTTGTTCTTTTCTTTTCTCATGTTCTATTTAATTTTTTATCAAAACGTGCTAAGATACTATTTTATGTACAAATGTCACGGAACTTTTTCATCTTCTTAACATATCAAAACAGGCAGTTTTGCAGGAAACTAGAAAATTGTTGGGAATCAGTAGGTTTGAGGTTTGAGAAATGTTTTTTATGCTTTTTTTTTAGTGTAGAGTGGTTTTCGGCTATGAGTAGTTGTCCAATGATTTCCCATAGAGAGTTCTTTAAAAAGACTTATAATGATCTCGTTTTTATGAAATTAGGAACTTGTGTAATGGCTACCATTGTTGTGCATAGTTTTTATTCTTCCACGACTCCGATAAACATTAAATATTCAATTTCGGCATTATAGATTTCAAGTAATTTTTTTAAGTTCATAATATTTCTCCTTTTTTCAAGAGTTTCATCAAAATTTTACACAACGGTTTAGTGCATGGCTCTTTGCGGAAAACCAACTATGATTTTCCACCGTAACCGAAAGATAGCAATAACGGCTGAATTTCGATTAGGAAATTCAGCCGTTATTGCGCTTACACGTTGTTGGTAATAATTTTTTTATTTTCCGCAATAAGGACAACTACTTGTGTTTAAAGGTCCTAAACTTTTTCTAAATGACTCGTTTATTGTCTTTTTTTCGCTGTAGTCTTTTTCTTCAAAGTCCTTTATGAAGTCACGAACTTCTTTTCGACTATCCCAGTCTAATTCCGAATAAACTGTCAGAAGTCTTTTTACTTTATCATCCATTAAATAATAGTTTTTGAATTATGTTTCTTTTGAATTTTCCGCAAACTTCACAATTAGTTGATTCCATTGATAATGTTTTTTTTTTACATCCAACACATTCTCTTTGAAATTCACGAAGTGCGTATCTCATTCCTTTTCTTAATTCTCTATCTTTTAAATTAAGTTTTGAATCTTGGTCAGAACGAGAATTATATTTTGTTTCTAATATTTCTATTAGGTGTTTTAGTTTCTCAATTTTCTTTGGCGGATTTTTCCCGAGTTTTTTAAAACTTTCTGATAAATTACTATAGTCGTTGGTAGCTTCTAGAGAATAGGATAAATTTTCGCTCCAGCTATTTACTATTGAAAAAACAGAAATTATTAATTGAAAAATAGTTAGAGGAATAGAGATTTTAATAGTCTGTTTTAAAATTTCAGAGTCAAATCCATATCCTGAAGCTGTTGCACCGATTGTTACAGGAACTACAATTCCAAGTATTGTCAAAAATCTAATCCATCTATTGTAAAAAACAGCTCGTTTCCCGAAAATATAACTTTTCCCAAATGAGTGAATAGCTTTTTCCCAAGCTTCATTTCTTAAATTTTTTTCTTCTTGCGTCATATTTTCAAATTACTGCCAACGGTCTCGTATAACCGTCAGTTACGGTTTTAAAGTTAATGATTTTCGGTTAAGAACTGGCGTTAGCAATTCCGAGTGGATTCGGACGTAGTCGAATCTGCTGTAATTGCGGTTATACATTGTTAACTAAAGTTTTTTATTTTTTCAGTGGCTTCTTTCAGTTTCTCTGAATTAAACCCTTTTGTCAATTCAGTCAGAATCAGTTTTTCCTTTATTTCGTTTTCCAATCCATTTAATGACTTATCATCGTCGATAATTAAAAAGTATGATAATTCAAATTCCACAATGAATTTTAAAACTTCTTCTTTTCGGTTTTTACAATTCATATATTCTGGTAAAAATCCAACAATCTTATTTTTTATACCACGATTTTTGAAAATCAGATTGAATTCTGTTAGACTTTTTACAGTTCGTCTTGTCGAACTCAACCAAATATCAAACTCCGCAAGAGTGAGAAGTCGGTTCAGATTCTCAACGCAAGATTCATTAAAATCAGAATATCCATCCGAGTGAATTCTGTCAGCTTCCCAACTAGGATTTGTTATTAAAACTCCATCTAAATCTAATATCAAGTGCATTTTGTTCAAATTGTAGATAACATACGTATAACAAGAATTCCTGTTTACATACTAAATTTGGTTTATGACAAGAACTCTTTATGTAATAAGTTCTCGTTGTTTTTTTATAAATGTAGAACAAAACTTATATATGTACAATGTGGTTTTCCGTAATTAAGAAAAAATAACGTACAAATTTATAGCAATAGATTCCGTCCTATATTTCGACAAATTCAGCACAGGAACTTCTATTGTGCTCAGTACAACACATTTCGACTGCGCTCAATGTGACACGTAGGAATGACAAGAAGTATGTATTGATAAAAAATAAAAAGGCAACGATTTTACGAAGCTTTCAATAAAATCTTCAATTTTTATTATTCCATTAGAAAATTCGTAATAAAAATGCTCCCGAAACCTTCTCGCAGTCGGGCAACAAGTTTTCTTGAATAGTTGGAGTTCTATTGTATAAGAGAATAAGTCCTTTTTTAAGGAAGTTTACGTTCACTTAGCTAAGTTCCTTTTTTAAGAAGCGTGCGGTGTGACTTTTTTTGTGTTTGGCAACTTCTTCCGGAGTTCCGGTAACGACAACTTGTCCGCCACCTTTTCCACCTTCATAACCTATATCAATGATATAATCTGCCATTTTAATGACGTCCATGTTGTGTTCTATAACAACAATTGTATTTCCCTTGTTGACCAATTTATTTAATACTTCCATTAAAACACGAATATCTTCAAAATGCAATCCTGTAGTAGGTTCATCTAAAATATAGAATGTATTTCCGGTATCCCTTTTGGATAATTCTGTTGCGAGTTTGATGCGTTGCGCTTCTCCTCCAGAAAGCGTAGTACTTTGTTGACCAAGTGTAATATAACCTAGTCCGACATCTTTAATCGTTTTTAGTTTTCTGTGAATTTTTGGAATATGTTCAAAGAACGAAACAGCTTCATTCATTGTCATGTCTAATACATCTGCTATTGATTTTCCTTTGTAGCGAATTTCAAGAGTTTCTCTATTGAAACGTTTTCCTTGGCAGGTTTCACATTCAACATATACATCAGGTAAAAAGTTCATTTCTATGACACGCAATCCTCCTCCTTGGCAGGTTTCACAGCGTCCACCTTTTACATTGAAGCTAAATCTTCCAGGTTTGTAACCGCGAATCATGGCTTCTGGTGTTTTGGCATATAAACTTCTTATTTCACTAAATACTCCTGTATAAGTTGCAGGATTGGAACGTGGCGTTCGTCCGATAGGCGATTGATTGATGTCTATTACTTTGTCAATATGTTCTAACCCTTTAATGCTTTTATATGGCATTGGCTTTTTTACCGCATTAAAAAAATGAGCATTTAAAATAGGGTATAGGGTTTCATTAATTAATGTAGATTTTCCACTACCAGAAACGCCTGTTACTCCAATCATTTTTCCTAAAGGAAACTCTACTGAAACATTTTTTAAGTTATTTCCACTGGCTCCTTTTAAGATTAGTTTTTCTCCATTTCCTTCTCTGCGTTTCTTCGGAACTGCAATTTCTTTTGTTCCATTAAGATAAGCAGCAGTGAGTGTTTGGTGTGTTAATAGCTCTTTAGGACTTCCTTCAGAAATGATTTTCCCTCCGTGTCTTCCAGCGTGTGGACCAATATCAATCACGTGATCTGCACGTTCAATCATATCTTTGTCATGCTCTACAACAATCACAGAGTTTCCGATATCACGTAACGATTCTAAGGAATTGATTAGTTTTTCGTTGTCACGTTGATGCAATCCAATACTAGGTTCATCTAAAATGTATAAAACACCTACTAATTGCGAACCAATTTGCGTTGCGAGTCGAATGCGTTGTGCTTCTCCACCAGAAAGAGATTTAGAGCTTCTGTTGAGTGATAAATAATTAAGTCCGACATCCAATAAAAACCGTAAACGAGCTTTAATTTCTTTAACTACTTCACTAGCAATCGCTTTTTGTTTTTCAGATAGTTCATCCATCAAATTGTCAAACCAGTTGGCTAATTCGACAACATCCATGTTGGCTAGTTCGGCGATATTTTTTCCATTAACTTTAAAATAAAGAGATTCTTTTCGTAAACGAGACCCATCACACACAGAACAATTCACTTTATCCATATAGTTTTTTGCCCAACGTTTGATAGAAGAGGAGTCGCTATCTTCGTATTGATTTTTAATAAAACTTACAATTCCTTCAAAATCAATTTTATAGTCACGTGTAACACCCAATGTTTTACTTACTACAGAAAATTTTTCATTTCCTCCATGTAAAATGACTTGCAGTGCTTCTTTAGGAATATCTTTTATTTGGTCGCTCAATTTGAACTCATAACGTTCTGCAATAATTTCCAATTGCTTAAAAATCCAAGATTTTTTAAATTCTCCTAGAGGAGCGATACCGCCACCTTTGATAGTCGCTTTTTCATCAGGAATTACTTTACTTTCGTTTACTTCATGAAGTGTTCCCAGTCCATTACAATGCGGACACATTCCTTTGGGTGAATTAAATGAGAAAGTATTTGGTTCTGGGTTAGGATAGGAAATTCCTGAAGAAGGGCACATAAGGTTTCTACTAAAATAACGAGCTTCTTTGGGCGCATCTTGGTCAATCACCATCATTACATCATCACCGTGATACATTGCTGTTTTAATAGTTTCGGTAAGTCGTTTATCGTTATCAACACTCTCATTGATAACCAATCGATCGATAACAATTTCAATATCGTGTGTTTTATAACGATCTACTCGCATTCCTTTTTCAATATCGAGAATTTCACCATCTACACGAACTTTTAAAAATCCTTGTTTTCCTATATTTTCAAACAATTCACGATAATGCCCTTTTCTAGAACGGATAATAGGAGCCAAAATATTGACACGTTTTCCGCTAAAGTCTTGAAGAATTAATTCTTTGATTTGTTCGTCACTATAACTCACCATTTTTTCGCCAGAATTGTAACTATATGCATCGGATGCTCTGGCAAATAACAAGCGTAAAAAGTCGTAAATTTCAGTAATTGTGCCAACGGTAGATCGAGGGCTTTTGCTTGTCGTTTTTTGCTCGATGGCGATAACAGGAGATAAACCGTCAATTTTATCAACGTCTGGACGTTCCAAACCACCTAAAAACTGACGAGCATACGCAGAGAAGGTTTCTATGTAACGTCGTTGTCCTTCGGCATAGATAGTATCAAAAGCTAGTGATGATTTTCCACTTCCCGAAAGTCCAGTAATAACTACCAATTTCTCTCTAGGAATCGTGACATCGATATTTTTTAGATTGTGAACTCTAGCTCCTTGTACTTCAATGTTTTCTTCGTAATTCGTCATAGCTTTTTTGCAAAAGTGCAAAGGTACGAATTTTAGAAGCAGTTGTGAAATAGGAGGAATTGTAATTAATTACTTTTTTTAAAGAAGGCTTTCCAGATCAAGAAACTATAAATGATGATAGGAATCAAAACGCAAATAATTACTGACGAAGCTACATAATTGCTACCAAGATCGTTAAATAGGTTCAAAAAATCAACGGATCTTTGGAATAACCAATTGCAGAAAATTGAAAAATTAGGAATGAGAGCTAAGAAAATCGCCACAAGGATACTAAAGATGATCGTGAATTTTCGTTGTTTGTAAATTTTGTCGATTAGGAGCGTCCACGAAAGTGGTATAAGAATAAACCATATGATGATATTGACTTCTTTATAGGTAAAGCCTGTTATGTTAGAAAGCGTCATTAATAGCTCATAGGTGAAGTGAAATATCTCATTCATAAAGTAAACATATAAAAAAACTCCGAAACGTTTGCTTCGGAGTTTAGAATATGTTGATTGAAAAATTAATTATTCAATAATTAATTTTTTAGTGACTGTACGTTCTTGATCGGTTACAGTTAATAAGTACATTCCAGCACTTACATTTTTCAATGAGATATTTTCATTGAATGTTGAAGTTGCATTGTAATCTTTAGTATGTACTAATCGTCCAGCAATATCGTAAACAGCTACATTAATATCTTCCCCTGAAGAAGAAGTAAATGATAGTGAGAACTCTCCTTTGCTAGGGTTTGGATATAGTGAGAAATTCTCTAATGTAAATTCTTCATTACCTAAAGTAACCGTTGTAGTTGTTGTACACAATTCAATTGACCATTCGTTTACAGTTCCTGCATCTCCATTAAAGAAATCTACAAACACTAAGTTCCAAGTTCCAGAAGGGTTTTCTCCAACAAAACCAGCCATTGAGTTTGCAGGAGCATACGTTCCCATTGTAGGAGAAGCACACACAATTGCAGGTTCACCATCCTTTAAAGTAACGTCAATATTTCCATACTGTGCATCGTTACATGTACGTGACCAAATATTTGCAAAGCTACCACTTGGAGCTTGTAATTGCATTACCAAGTCTCCAATCCAAGCGTGTGTAACATCAGTACTTATACGCATATCTGTAATTGGAGTAGTTTCAGTAACAGTAACAGGAACAAATACTGGTGCTCCTTGAACATTTGACCCTGTACTATCAGGAATTGGCGTTGAAATTGGACCAGTAGTATATGTATTACACACGGTGTTTTCAACAACAGTAGCGCCAATAGAGAATGATTTAGAAATTGCAAAGAAAATGTTTCCTACCGCTTCTATTTTAATTCTACAATAAGGCTCAAAAGTAGCATCTGGGAATGTTACTGATTGTGAACCATCATTTGGCGTGTTTGCAACTAATACTGTATCAAAGTTTAAACCTCCATCAGTAGAAAGTAAGATATTAACGTTTGCTGTATTGATACCATTAGCCGTAGTTCCAGCTACATCCCAAGTGATAGTAGTACTAGCTCCAGTAGCAAAACTTTCGTTTGTTGTATTTGGTGCAGTCACTCTAAAAGGACCTGTATTAGCAACCGTTACTGTCATATCGTCTCTATTAGTTTGTCCACCGTTAGGAGAACCATTGTCTCTTACAGTCAAAGCAAAGTTCATCGTTCTTGCCACATTAGGAACTACTTCCCAAGCTGGAGTTAAGTTTTCAAGAAGAATATCAGATAATTGAGGAAACGTACGATCTCCTGTTGTCATAGGAGAATACGATCTAAACTGAGGTCCAGTAGTGTTTGTAGCCGATGGAACACCAGCTACTGTTCCTGGATCTACTTGTTCCCAGCAATATGATAGAGTAGTACCATCTGGATCTGTTGCAGTTCCAGATAATGTGAATGCTGTTCCATAAGGAATGGTATAATCTGATCCTGCATTTACTGTAGGAGCTGTATTTCCGTTTGCCGTATTGTTTGAACAAACTGGTTCAGTAGTAGAAGCAATTCTAGCATACATATTGTCAATACTAATAGCATGGAAATGATCATCACTGTTATTTTGAATATCATCAGATCCACAGATTCCTGCGTAAGCCATAATAGTTGTTCCACTACCAGGCTCTACAGAGGTAGCTGCATTTCTGTTACTACCAGAACAGTTTCCTTGGCTACCGTTGAATGTATGTGGAGCTCCAAATTGGTGTCCCATTTCGTGTGCTACGAAGTCAATATCAAATGGATCTCCTACTGGATTTGGTGAACCAGTTACACCAGCTGCTTTGGCATTACTGTAACAAATTCCTCCAAGAGAAGCTAAACCACCACCACCAGTTGTAAATACGTGTCCGATGTCATAGTTTGCTATTCCAATATTAGCATTTACAATAGATACATTTTGATTAATTAATTGTCCTGCATCACTATCAGTATACCCATCATTTTCAGCTAAAAAGATAATACTAGTATTATCTACCAAAGTCATTGTTAATGCAACATCTCTTTCAAAAATTGCATTTACACGCGTCATAGTTACGTTCATTGCAGCCAATACTGTAGCTCTTTTTACAGCATCTGTAGCAGCAGCTTGCCCGGCAGCATTGATATGATAGTTAGCATATTCTTGCGTACAAGCTAGCGCCAAACGAAAAGTTCGTAATTGACCGTCGTTTGCATTTTCTGCCATGTAAGGACTGCTAGGAGCAGCTCTGTTTTCCGTACTATCATCAACCATACATCCTATACGATCTGCCAAGTCTCTATACAGATTTTCTTTTGCATACATTACATATGTTTGTAAATCTGTAGTTAACGGATCAATGTAAAATGTTTTTCCAATAGTTTGTACTACCGCATGAAATCCAAATACAGTTGTTGAAAAACGTACAATAGTTCCTGTGTTTTCTCTACTCACACCCACATACGATTGAATCTCAGGGTAGTTTGCAGCAAAAGAAGGTTCCATGATTGAAGCATTGTATACTTCAAAATTCTCCATTTTTCCTTCAGCTCCAGGAAATTGAACTACGATTTCTGATGAAATATTCAAATCTCTATCAGGAGCATCTGCAAGTAATTGTTTTAAAGAGTTAAGATCTAATGTATATAGATCATATTTGACTGGAGTAGAAGTTCTTTCCAGTAATTCATCAGGCTGAAAACTAGTTTTATCAGTCTTTTTCCAAAATGATTTTCCCTGCGAAAAACCAATAATGGGAAGTAATAATAATATAAAAAAGTAGTTCTTTCTCATAATTTTAGATTAATTAGTTTAATAAAAGTGGGTTAAAGTTAATTCTTTTTTTAAAATACAGTTATAAATGATTAACAATTCGATAGTTTTTATTGTTAAAATTTAACAGATTAGTTATTTTTCATTCCAAGCTTTGATATTTTCTAAATTTAGATCTAAAATGAAGAGTTTATGAGTACTGGATAATTGTATTCCACTCTCCATTTTTTTCCAGTCTTCCCAACTTGCATACAATCCACCAATAGGAATAATGTTTACCCACATTTGATAACCAGTTGGACGTCCATTTTCGTCTAAAAACCATAAGTATGAATCGCCAGGAGTTGTACCTCCAGCATTGTATGTGATTAAAAGTCCTTTTTTGCCAGCTTCATTAGTTGCAATACTTCGCGAAGTATTCGAATCAAATACTTTGTAGGGAGCTACTAACCAAAAAGAATCGTTGTGAAAGTAGGATAAGGCTGTTTGTATATAGGCTTTCTTTTTGTTTGGTTCAATATTTTTTCCTTCAACAGTAACTGTGCTATTGTTGGGCGTTTTTAAATCAAGAGTTACTTGTATTTCATCCCATGAAACATTCACTTTGTATTGATCTTTATCCCAAATATACTTATGTCCTCCAGGAAACGTCCAACTGAGATAGCGTGTATTTTGAAAAGCTTCATAATTGAGGGCTGTAAGCATTTTGTTTGCGAGTGCATCTGCTTCTGCACTTTCTACACCTTTTGGTAATGGTTCATTGTACTTTATATAAACATAGCCAAAAAGTAATACAAGTATGACGATTAATGCTAAAAGAATTTTTCCTGTAATTTTTAAGAGTTTTTTCATGAAAGGTGTTTACATATTAGTCTTTGAATCTCCTAAGGTCAGTACTTTTGAATGTCCATTCAGGAGTGTAAATAGTTCCTTCGGTAGCTTTGTACCATGGACTAATTTTTGAGTCATTTCTATTTACAAGAATTTGAGTTTCTTGCGCAGGCATATAACTTTGGGCAATCATAAAGAGTTTTTCATTTTGTTCATTTTTGGCAACATCTACCACAATGACAGCATGTCCATAAGGATTTCCTTTTTGAATAAATACATCTCCTACTTGAATATCTTTTATGGAAGTAACTTCTTGAAGCTCTTTTCGTAAAGAAGCAGTGTTGGCATACGCAAAGATATAATTCATATAGCGTCTAAACTTTTTATATGAATAATCTCCTTTTGCATATTTTAAAAAATATCTAGGTTTCCCATCAGAAACAAATGTAAAATGAATGTCTTGTAAGCGTTGCTGTTCAAATAGAAATTCTCCGCGTAAGCGCATTACAGCGTCAGCACATTGTTGTAAATCGCGCGTGCCAATTTCCATATCAACTACAGAAATGTACACATTCATGTTATTTTTGGCACGCCCGTCAAAATACATCACTTTACTAGCAATTGGTTTTAAAGGAAGTTTACGCAAATAGGAGCCAAAATGATTTTCTTTTAGAATGACACGATTATAGTTATCGGGAGTATTAAATCGTTCTTCAATTGTTTTACCTTCAGGATTGATAACGCTTTTTTGAAGAATAGTTTCTTTTTGTAAAGCAAGATGTGTTGACTTTTTGGTCGTTTCTATACAACTCCATATACTAATACAAGTAAGAAAGAAGATGAGAATATTTTTTAGAGAATCCATGGGTGGATATCGCATTGGATGTCTATTTTTACCTTTTGAAGATTAAATTTACAAAAAAGCAACGCAATAATTAGAAAAAACAACAATTAACTATATAGAATATGAAAATTTTAGGAATCAGCTCTCGGATTAAACATCCAACATATGGATTAGGTGTCGTAACCAATGTTACTTCACAACATTATTGGGTAACTTTTATCGAGAGTGGATTAGAGACAATTGCTATTGATGGCGATTTTGAAGTGATTGAAGCTGTTGAAGATGAAGTGGACAGTATAAGTTTTTATGAAATTGAAACCATTTTACGCAATATGCTGAAAAAATGGTCGGATGTTTCAGAAATTGTTCCGATTGGAGACAAGTGGAAAGGAGGAAAGCTAATTTTAGAACCAGGAGATTCTAATTTGCAAAGCAAAGAATTACCAATTGACAATTTCTTTCATAAAATTGTAATGGTGCGTGATAGAATTCGTGTTATGGAACAGAAAATTAATTCAAGCAATTTAGAAGAGCAAGAAAAAATTGATTTGCAGCAATACATTACTCGTATGTATGGTAGCTTAACAACATTTAATGTGCTGTTTAAGAATAAGTCACAGCAATTTGTAGGTTCGCGATCAAAATAATTTTACACTGTAAAATAGAAAGTGTTTTCAAGTTTTACATACTGCTTAAAAAGGGATAAATTCACTAAGTTTGTCCCTTTTACTAATTAAACATATTGATAAATCTATAATCGTCTGATTGCTTCACGTTCACTTAGTGGAGCTAATGGAGTGTTTTTTACAAAAGAGAGGACCGCTTTGGGCTGCACTTTTCCGTATTCACGTAATGCCCAACCAATAGCTTTTTGAATAAAAAACTCACGAGAATCTTTATGTTTATAACATTGATTAAATAATTCTTTTTCATTTGTAGCATCTTTATACCCCAATTGAAATAAAATCGCTGCACGATTTAACCATATATTATTACTTTCTGAATACGCATCAATCAAAGTTCTTTTTTGAGAAGGAAACAAAAAAAGATAGTGTCCTAAAATATGTTTTGATATAAAATCTACAGTATCCCACCAAGAATGGGTTGTGATTAATTTTGTAATCAATTCCGAATCTTCCTCAAGATATTTTTTTCGTGCAAATTTATCCAAAAGTTCCATTGCAGAGTATTGATATTCTCGTTGTGGCAATTGATACAATACTTTTACAACATCACGAACGTGTTCTTGAAGGAATGTTGTATGTTCTTTTATTACTTCTTTAAGCAACTGTTTCCGAATAGGCGCTTTGATACCGTGAAAAGGAAACAAATGTCGCATGTAGGCTTCCATTTGTTGCTGTTGCTCGGTATTTGCATTTGTGGTATAAACTTTTTGAAGTTGAGTAATGAATTCCATGCGCATAACATTTGTTCATTTTTAAGCCATTGAATAGTTTTAAAAATGGATTGATGTGAAAATTGTATCTAAAAAGTAATGGATTAATTTAAAACCCCACTGCTTTATCATCTCCACGTGGATCGGCACCACCTTCTAAGGTGCCATCGGGTAATATTAAAATGCCTTCTACTTTTCCAATAACAGGACTGTTTGTGGCATCAATTGTATAGCCTAAAGAGGTTAATTCTGCTTGCAAAGCTTCGCTAAATCCATCAGGTTCCATTTTTATAGTGTCAGGTAACCATTGATGATGAAATCGAGGCTGATTTACAGCTTCTTGCATACCCATGTCATATTCATGAACGTTAAGAATGGTTTGCAATACTGAAGTAATAATAGTGGAGCCACCCGGAGTTCCAACAACCATGTATAACTTTCCTTTCTTTTCTACAATTGTGGGAGTCATCGAACTTAACATACGTTTTTCTGGAGCAATACTATTCGCTTCTGCACCAACTAACCCAAACATATTGGGTTCACCTGGCTTTGAACTAAAATCGTCCATTTCGTTGTTTAAAAAAAAACCTAATTCTTCACAATATAACTTAGAACCATAGGCACCATTGATAGTAGTTGTTACAGAAACAGCATTACCAAATTGATCTACTATAGAATAGTGTGTTGTTTCGTTACTTTCTATAATTTCTATATTTCCGTGTGCTACTTCAGTAGATGGTGTTGCTTTCTTAAAAGAAAAAGACTGCATGCGCTCTTTGATATACGCATCACTTAACAGGGTTTCAGTTGGAATTGTAACAAAATCGGGATCGCCTAAAAAATAATTTCGATCGGCATAGGCACGACGCTCAGCTTCAGTGATTAGTTGTATAGATTTGACTGTATTATGTCCATATGTATCTAAATCATAGGGTTCAATTGCTTTCATAATCTCCGCTAGGCAAATACCGCCACTTGAAGGAGGTGACATGGATATAATTTGCAAGTCGTCATAGCTAAATGTAATTGGTGTGCGCCATTTTGCTTCATACTTAGCCAAATCTTCCAAAGTCATAATTCCGCCTGAGCGTTGCATAAAATCGACTAAAATTTGGGCTGTTTTGCCTTTGTAAAATTCATCTCTACCATTTTTTTGAATACGTTCTAACGTTTTTGCCAATTGTAATCGTTTGATTGTGTCATTGGTAGTCCATGCTTTTGCAAGAAAGAAGTTACTATCATTTACTTTTACGAATGCATCACGATATTTTTCTAGTCGTTTTTGTTGTTTATCTGTCACAACAATTCCTTTTTTTGCCAAAGCAATTACAGGAGTAATCAATTCTTCTATAGGAAGTTTTCCATATTTTTCATGTGCAGCAAAAATACCAGCAATATTACCAGGAATGCCCACTGCCATAGCTCCAAGCGTACTTTTGTCAGGAATTACATTTCCTGTTAACGAATCGAGATACATGTTTTTGTGTGCAGCCAATGGCGCTTTTTCACGGTAATCTAAAGCACCTATAGAGCCATCTTCCAAACGATACACCATAAATCCGCCACCACCCAAACTTCCTGCGTATGGATAGGCAACGGCTAATGTTAATTCGACTGCAAACATCGCATCAAAAGCATTACCGCCTTTTTGCAAGACTTGTGTCCCAATTTCAGAGACTTCCTCACGAGCAGAAACGACCATTGCATTTGTAGCTAGTACGCCGGTTACTTTTTGTTGTTTGCATGCCAATATTGTGCAACTAATAAAACAATACAATAAAAATCTATTCATGTTGTAACGCTGTTAATTTTAGTTGTGAAAATTCGATTAATTCCTTAAAAAAAGAAGTGAATTCAGCTTCAAATTCATCATAAAATTCTTGAAGTTCTACAACAGCCAAATTCATTTTAGAGCGATTTTGTGTTCTACGATTCATACCTTCCAACACTTTTGTAATACCCTCAATAGAAGCATAACTTAATAGCCAATTGTCGTGAATCATAATTGGTAATAAACGTTGAACATTAGGAGGTAGTAGGTCAAAATTATCTTCCAATAAATGGTAAAAATTATCTACAAAAACAGCGAGAGGAGTGGTAGAATACTGAGTCCAGTTTTTAGCAAGAAAATGATCGTATAAAATATCTACAATCACACTACTGTAATGACTGTAGTTTTTATGCAACCGTTTGGTGCTTTGTCTTACAATAGGATGCGCATCGGTAAAAGTATCTATGTGTCGATGCAATAAAATACCTTGTCGGATTTTGGTTGGATACATCTCATACTTTCGCCCACGAACACTATCGGCAATAAAATTCCCAATTTTTATATCGTCATCATCACTAGAAAGATATATATGTGCTAAAAAATTCACGTCTTGTTTTTTGAATCTTGTTCCAATTTACACAAATATTTGTTTTTAGAATCACGAAAATGTGAAGTAACGGATGCGTTTGATGTAAAAATGATAGAGAGTTTGGTCTTTTTTGAAGTGTAGGACGGGTTTTTGGTAGTATTTTCAATGTTTTGAAAAAAAATAAGAAATTATTTTAGGCGTAGTTTTTTAATAAAAAAGCAAGAAAATAGTTTTTTTGAAAGTGACTTTTCTTTTGTTTCTTATTTTTTTTTACACAAAGAAATTGATAATAAAAAACACACGAAGTCTCTTAATGATATATGTCTTGATCTTTTAAAAGATTACGAAATGATTAATACTATTATTGAACCTCCAATTTCCATCAATATCTTTTATATTTGCGTGAATTAAAATTAGATAAAACATGACATTGATCAAATCCATTTCAGGAATTCGAGGAACGATAGGAGGAAATGTAGGAGATAATTTGACTCCTATTGATGCCGTAAAATTTGCCAGTGCCTACGGGACTTGGTTAAAAAACGAGTATAACAAGTCGCAACTCACAGTAGTAATAGGTAGAGATGCACGAATTTCTGGAGAAATGATTCAAAGTCTCGTTGTAAACACCTTGGTTGGACTAGGAATTGATGTAATTGATCTCGGATTGTCTACAACGCCTACGGTAGAAGTAGCTGTTCCGTTAGAAAAAGCTGATGGAGGAATTATTTTAACTGCCAGTCACAACCCAAAACAATGGAATGCCTTAAAATTATTAAATCATAAAGGAGAATTTTTAAATGGTGATGATGGGGCCAAAATTTTAGAAATTGCTGAAAGTGACGATTTTAATTTTGCAGAAGTAGACCATCTTGGAACTGTGACACCAAACGATATTTATATTGACAAACACATTGAAGAAGTACTTAATCTTCCTCTGGTTGATGCGGCAAAAATCAAACAAGCAAACTTTAAAGTGGTGGTAGATGGTGTGAATTCTACAGGAGGAATCGCTATTCCGAAGTTGCTACATGCATTGAATGTTGATGTCGTAGAATTGTATTGTGAGCCAACTGGGCATTTTCCACACAATCCAGAGCCGTTAAAAGAGCATTTAACCGATATTATGGAACTGGTGGTAAAAGAAAAAGCAGATTTCGGAATTGTAGTCGATCCAGATGTAGATCGTTTGGCATTTATTTGTGATGATGGTGAAATGTTTGGTGAAGAATATACTTTGGTTGCTTGTGCTGATTATGTATTAGGAAAAACCAAAGGAAATACGGTTTCAAACTTGTCGTCGTCACGTGCGTTACGTGATATCACAGAGAAACATGGAGGAAGCTATGAAGCGAGTGCTGTTGGAGAAGTGAATGTTGTAATTAAGATGAAGGAAATGAATGCTGTGATTGGAGGAGAAGGAAACGGAGGAATTATTTACCCAGAACTTCATTACGGACGTGATTCGCTAGTAGGAGTAGCTTTGTTCTTGACACATTTAGCAGAAAAGAATATGACTGTTCGCGAATTACGTGACAGTTATCCAAGTTATTTTATGAGTAAGAATAAAATCCAGCTCACGCCACAATTAGATGTTGATGGAATTTTAAAAGCGATGGAGGAGAAGTATGCTAATGAAAATGTAACCACAATTGATGGTGTAAAAATTGACTTTCCTGAGAATTGGGTGCATTTGCGTAAATCGAACACAGAACCTATCATCCGAATTTATACAGAAGCAAAGTCACAACAAGAAGCTGATGAACTTGCACAACGCATTATGAACGAGATTTCTGCGATTGCAAATTTGTAAAGTTAAAGTGAATTAAAAATATAACTAGAAAAGCTGCCTTTTTGGTGGCTTTTTTGGCAGAAAAGAGTGTTTATCATTCTAAATCCCTTTATTCTTCATTAATCCACTCAATTACTTTGTAAATAGGTTGTTCATTTGTCTATTCAATTTGAGTGTTTTTTACCATCGATAATATTTATTTCTCGCTCAATTCATAATTTGGAATGGAGATATTCTTAACAAAAATTAACCCGTCATACATTTCTGAAAACTTTTTAGGGATTAGATAATATTTTTCAGGATTAAAACCTGATGCTCCTAAGATTAATTGTTTACTTTTCTTGTTGAAAAACTCGGACGGAATATTTTTTGAAGCATTACGCATATCTATAAAATAAATATCTTCTTTAGCTTCAAATAATGTTTTAGAATATGTTTTTCGAAAAGGTTCATCTATCTGGTAAGTTTCCCAGTAATTTGGTTCGTTTTTTCTTACCACAAAACCTCGTAATGTTCCCTTGCCAAAATCAAAACCAACACTATAGTAATCATCTTTATAATGTTCTTTTAGATGTGCTCCCAAGTTAATCCAGCCACTTCCGTGAGAGAGCATTTCTTTATTGTTTATGTGTTCGTTATGAGCCCAAATAAACGCTTTACCATTTGACGTTTCATTCTCTATTATCCATTTAACATTTTCAAACATCATTAAATCACGAACAGTACTTTTAGAATTTTGAAGATAGTAAGTATATTTAATCAAGTAGTTCAAAGCTCTAATTGTTGAAGTAAATTCCTTGTGACTATCGTTATTAACATTCTTTTGGAAGTCACTTAAGATACGTTCAATCTCTTTCAATTTTGGAATTTTCTTATCAGCCCAATCGGTCTTTTTGTTGTACTCTATTTTTTTATTTGCACAAGCATCAGCTACAGAAAGAAGTTCCTCACTCATTGTTATATTATATTTTTTAACTAAATAGCGTATTTCATTATTTATGTTTTGTACATTTTGTATGTCCATTCCATAAAAACGAATTTTTTCATTGTCAGTTTTTGTTAAATTATAATTTCTTATCCATTTTAACAGGTTGACAACTTCTTTACAGTGCCAAGGATAAATGCTGAAATTTTCAGCAATGGTTTCAACGTTTCCTTTTCCACCACTAATCCATTCATTGATTCCAAATTCTGAAGTATAAGAATCCTCAATGATAAAAACTTTAACATCTTGGTTTTCTACCAGAAATTTGAAGAATTTAGTTTTAATATCGAAAAACTCTTTTCCGTGGTGAGTGGCTTCACCAAATCCAAAAATTTTTGCATTTTCAAATTTCTTAGGAATATTGCTTTTAAAAGTTATAAGTTGTGTATCAGGATTAGCATCTTCAATTTTAATGGCATTTGCATTAATCCAATTTACAACCTTAATGTTTTGGCTATATGTTGGAAATGATAGAAAAAAATAAATGAATACTATATATATTCTCATCAGTAGAATGTTTGCTCTAAATGTTTTGAAACGTGTCTCTATATAAAAAGTAGTGGGTTTTTAAAGATTCAACTAACTTTTCCAGTTCTTTTTTTTCTTAAACACTTGTGAATAGTTATTTTTATATGTGATGTTGGTATACGTTTTTACTTTTCATTTACCCAATTTAAAAAATCTATAAAGACATCATTAAAATGCTCTTCAAATTTTCCGTTTCTTATTTCTTTTCCAAATACGTGATCTAAATTTGGGTAAGCTTTAAAAGTTAAATTATCTTTTTGGTGTCTTATAAACTCTATTGGTATTAAGTAAGCCGATTCAAGTGCTACTGCCTGATCTTTTGTTCCGATTGCTGCGAATATTGGCTTTTCAATTTGCAATAAATTTTCAATTGGTGGCTCCGAAAAACCACTCCATCTCCTATAACTGTTGTTATTTCCTTGCCAAAATTTGTCAGTAGCATTTGGGTTAGCCATAATATTTTTTAAATCGTTGAATAATGAATCAATTTTCAGTTTGGCTTGCTCTTCAGTCAGTTTTCCTTTATCAACATCTTTCCTAATGAAAGTTACAAAGTCAACAAATTGTGTATTTCCTCCACCTGACCAATATCCAAAATGTGTTATATATTTGTTTATTGTTCCCAGTTTCGCAACAACATCACTACCCTCAGAATGTCCAAGTGCTATAATTTTTTGGAACTGATTTTTATGATTTTTTAGTAGATTATCAATTACTTGATCGGCTTGGAAAGCTCTGTAAGCCAAAGTCTGATTCGCATAATATACTTTTGGAACAGGAAATTCTTTATCCATTTCTGTTAAGAAAGGGAATCCCTTTTTTGAAATTACCACAAGCAGGTAATCGTCAGGTAAGAGATTGAAATCAAGAGGGATGACTGTTCCTACATAAGTTTTTCCATCTTCTTCCATTGTTTGGTACAAAGACATTGCTTTTGAACCTTGAATATATAGCAATAGATTTTTTGTTGAGTTGATACCGTTTTTAGAATAAGTATGATAATTTATTGTGTCGTTTTTTAGAACAACCGAATGATGCTTATACGCTTTAATGATTTTTGTTCTTTGTGCGAAAGATATATGATAAACACTTAAAAATAGAACTATTATGAATAATCTCATTTTAATTATTTTGTTTGATGACTGACTGAATAAGAAAACTATTTGTAGTAAATTTTATTATGATAAATAAACGATTTTTTTTAATAATTTGATGTTAATATTGTCATCATATAAATTAGAGATAAATTTAAAGACAGGTATATTTTATGCTTTACTGTTTATGATAAAAGCATGAATCATGCCAGACAACCATGCTAATAATGTTAAGATTGCGTTTGCTAAAAAAGTCCCACACATTCCGTACTTTAAGCCTCTATATCATAACTTGTTGTAACAAAACACAAAAATTACTACGTATAGTTTAGGGAATTATAAAAAATAGAAATGGAAACAACATATACAGACTGGAAAAAACAACAGATTGCACGCATTGATCAAAAAACAGCTTCGTATGACGAAGCACAACTAAAAAAGGCAGAAATCCCCTTTATTAAACGATTGTTAGAAAAGATGACAACGCATGCAAAGTCACAAAAATCCTTAAAAGAGTTTCAGTATGAGGTAGAAGCATTGGTAGAATTGATTCCAACTCAAAAAGCATTAGAAAATAAAGAAACTCGTAGGCCGTATTGTAAAAAGAAAAGTTCAATTAAAACAACTGCAGCAATCAAGCACAAGTTAGTTCACAAAGGATATTATGTAAGTTATTGGATGCCTTTAGGAATGGCATTGGGACTGCCTTGGGGATTTGCTCTAGGAAATATAGCTTTTGGATTGCCTATTGGGTTGGCTATCGGATTAGCCATCGGAGCAGGATTGGATCAAAAAGCTGCAAAAGAAGGTAGAGTAGTGTAATATATTATTTTTGAAACTCTGGAGGCACTTTGTCTCTATGTTTCCACCGTTTATGAATCCAAAAATAATATTCTGGAGCTTCGTATAATTGTTTTTCCAACTTTTGATAGAATAGCTTTGTACCTTCATACTCAGGAAGGTCGTTTATATTTTCTTCTGCCAACGGAATGAAAGTTGCTTGGTAATGTCCTCGTTTTACTTTTTCTATTTTAAAATAAATAAAAGGCATTTGAAAACGTCTGGCGAGTACCTCAAACCCAGTAAAGCAAGGAACTGTAACTCCCATAAAATCAGTCCAAAAATACGTGTTTTGAGGTTTTGGAGATTGGTCACTTACCATAAAGTAAATTCCTAGTAATCCTTTGTCTTGGTTCTCTTTTATGATTTTGAATGTTTTCTTGGTAGGAATTAATTCTGCGTCCCATTTACCACGAATATCACGAACAAGTTTATCAAAGTATTTGTTTTGAAGTTTTTTGTATACACCAAATCCTTTAAACGATACATAATCACTTAAAATATTCATCCATTCCCAATTGGCATAATGCCCAGAAAGTAACATAATACTTTGCCCTTTCTGTTCGTAAGCTTTTAATAATTCTACATTGGTAAAAGTGAAACGCTTTCGCAATGATGCATTCGAAATAGTTAATGATTTAATCATTTCACAAAACATATCGCATAAATGGTGGTAGAACTTTTTTTCAATCTGTAATCGTTCAGCCTCACTTTTTTCAGGAAACGCTAAAGCAAGATTTTCTTTGACAACTTTTTTACGATATCCAATGATATAGTAAACGAGAACATAACAAAAATCTGAAAATAAATACAGTAAACGAAATGGAAGAATAGAAATCAACCAGAGAATTGGATATACTAAAATGAATGCGATTAATTGCATGTGCACACTAGATTTTGGCAAATATAGCTATATTTGAAACGTAATAAAGGCTATTTACAAATGAATTTAGATTTAGTAACCATAGGTGTAATAATTGCAAATGTTTTGGCATCACTGAAAGGATTTGAAGATTATGAATTTCAAAGTAAGTATTTGTTCAATGTGGGAGCAATTAAACGCGGAGAACATTTACGAATGTTAACTTCTGGATTTTTACATGCAAACCCGATGCACTTATTTTTTAACATGCTTACACTGTATTTTTTTGCTCCTATTGTTGTGCATCAATTTGGCGCAGTTCACTTTCTATTAATTTATTTAGGTAGTTTATTATTAGGGAATATTTTATCCTTCTATTTTCACAAGGATGAATACCATTACAGTGCATTAGGCGCAAGTGGAGCTGTTTCTGGAGTGCTCTATGCGGCTATTTTATTATATCCAGATATGAATTTGTACCTGATGTTTATTCCAATACCAATCAAGGCTTATATTTTTGGAATTTTTTATTTAGTATTTTCCATATATGGAATGAAAAAGCAACTTGGAAATATTGGGCATGATGCACATTTTGGAGGTGCTGTTGCGGGTTTCTTACTGGCAATTTTGCTTCGTCCTAGTATTTTATACACTGATACGTTAATTGTAATCTTTTTGTTGATTCCAATTATTGTATTGTTTGTAATGAATAAAACAGGGAAAATATAATTGCTCTGATAACTGCAAATTTATAGCTGTAGCTTTTACAGAAAACGTATTTAAATATTTCGAACATAGTCGGAAAATTGTGCAAATTAATCGTTGCAAGCATCACAGTACAGTTCTTTGACTTTTATCCATAAAAAAACCACGTTTATTAACGTGGCTTCAATTGTTGTGGGGAGAGCAGGATTCGAACCTGCGAAGGTAAAAACCAACAGATTTACAGTCTGTCCTCGTTGGCCGCTTGAGTATCTCCCCAACGCTATTTTGTTATAAAATCGGTTGCAAATATACTATTGTTTTTGATGCACGCAAATAAAAATTTAGCGTTTTTTCAAATTAAAAATTAAACAGTTGATAATCAGTTTTGAAATTTTTAAAAAAATAGTATTTCAAACAACTTATTTCCCTAAAAGTTCTTTGACTTTGGCTTCTAATTGCGCTCCACGTAGGTTTTTGTCAACAATTTCTCCTTTTTCGTTCAAAATGAAGGTTGCAGGAATAGAGCGTACATTATAAGTTCGGGCAATGTTATCTCTAAAACCATCCAAATTAGACACTTGTGTCCACGTCAACCCATCTTGTTTTATAGCTTGAATCCAAGCTTCTCTAGCATTTTGTTGATTGGGACGACCGTCTAAAGAAACACCTATAATCTCCAATCCGTCCTTATGATACTTTTCATAGAGTTTAACTACATTCGGATTTTCTCTACGACATGGACCACACCAAGCCGCCCAAAAATCAATGATTGTTACTTTTCCTTTTACATCTTGTAATGAAATTGTCTTCCCGTTAGGAGTAGGAGCAGAAAAATTAGGCGCTACAGAGCCAACGGCAGCACGAAGCATTTCATTGGATCGTATAAATAAATCTTCTGCGATACGTGTTTTTTTCATGTCTGCAGGCAATGCATCGTAAAAACTTTTAGCTTTTGCTGGCGTAGTAAATTTATTTCGCAACAAACGATTGACTAACATCACAGATATGTAAGAAGTAGGATGCTCTTTTACATAATCTTCTTGATATTGAATCGCTTGTTTTTCTAATGAAGAGATTTCCTCTCTAATGCTGTTTGTTGCTATGCTATCTTTAGCTTTTACTGCAATAGCATAACGCTGACGGACATTTTTGATTTTATCAGCCAATACTTTCGAATTAGCTATAAAATCTACATATTCTTGGTTGTGCTTTCCTCCTGATACTTTGGAAGTTACTAAGCTGTCTTTATGTGCTTCTACCTTTACAGAAGCGTTTTCTAATAATAAATTAATGTTTCCTTCTGCGCCATTTATGTAGATAAAACCTAATTCAGGATGATCTACTTTTCCAGTAAAGGTAAAACGACCGTTTTGAACGATTGCTGTATCTTTAGGTTGCGGAACACCTTTATCATTCGGAACTTTCAAAAATGCACGAACACCATCAGGTATTCCTTGAATAGTAGTTTCTATTGTATAACCTTCTCCTGTATTGTTAGTTCCTTCTTGACAAGAAATAAATAGTAACATACTTGTTAAACAAGCGATTAAAAAAGTTTTTTTCACGTTTGTATACATTTTTATTGAATGATTTAATTAATAAAGCACGCAAATTTAATTAAATGAGAAGAATTACCCTAGTAAAAAACTAAAACTGATAACGCACACCAATAGCATAGTCTAAATCTAGATTGTCGTTGAATCCATCATCAAATCCTATTTCAGGGCGAATATCTAATGAGAGTGCTAATGGAAAGTCAAACGAATATTCAATACCTATGTCACCTGCCAGAAATACAAAAAAACCGTCGTTGGTAAGTTCTCGATTGCTGCTCCAGCTACCAATTCCGCCGCCAGCACCGGCATACCAATTAAATTTTCCATCTATGTTCCATAACCATTGATATAAAGAAGTAAGCTTGAAAGCATCATATTCGTCACTGTCTTTCCAACCTAAATCCAATTCAAGTCTATTATTGTCCCAAAGAGCACGTTGATAGGAAATTTCAGTGCCAAAACCATTGTTTCCGCCAATACGCAAGCCCAAAGCATTCTCTGAAATTTGTTGTGCAGATGCATGATATCCCATAAATAGCATGCTTACCAAAAGTAACTTTTTCATGTTTATAAATTTTAATTAGACACAAATTAATAAAGCGTAATTTTGGTTGAATTGTCAGTCTGTTTAAGTTGTTGATATTTTCTTGAAGATACCAACATGGTTTGTTATTTATAACTAAAAATTAAGCATTATATTGCCGAAAAAATTACAAAAAGTATACAAAGTAGGCGCATGAAAGCAAGATTAGAACAGTTACAATCAACTTTTGAAGGAACTTTATTTTATGATGATCTTCACAGAATTTTGTATGCTACAGATGCATCTGTGTATCGCAAACTTCCGTTAGCAGTAGCTTATCCCAAAACAATTGATGATTTAAAACAATTGATATCTTTTGCGCAAACGCATGAAACTTCTTTAATTCCTCGAACTGCAGGGACTTCGTTAGCAGGACAATGTGTTGGAGAAGGAATCGTTGTAGATGTATCTAAACATTTTACACAAATTATTGATGTAGATGTTCTTGCTAAAACAGTAGTTGTGCAACCTGGTGTAGTACGAGATGAATTGAATGCACATTTACAACCATTCAATCTATTTTTTGGACCTAATACATCTACATCTAATCGTTGTATGATTGGTGGTATGGTAGGAAATAATTCCTCAGGAACAACCTCTATAAAATACGGTGTAACAAGGGATAAAGTATTGGCAATGGATGTATTGCTTTCCGATGGAAGTGAAGTCACTTTTGGAGAAATTTCTACAACCATATTTCATCAAAAAAGAAAGGAAAAAACACTTGAAGGAGCTATTTATCAAAGCATCTTTGAGATGCTTTCTGATGAAGATGCGCAACGAATGATACTAGCTGAGTTTCCTAAAAAAACTATCCATAGGCGAAACACAGGATATGCAATTGACGAATTGTTACAAATGCAGCCTTTTTCTGAAAATGGAGAAACGTTCAATATGTGTAAACTGTTGACAGGAAGTGAAGGAACACTCGCATTTACCACAAAAATAACGTTGCAATTGGATGATGTGCAACCTGAAAAAAATTGCGTAATTGCTGCTCACTATCATAGTATTGAAGATTGCTTACAGTCAGTTTCCTTGACCATGCAACACAACTTGTATACGTGCGAAATGATGGATAAAATCATTCTCGATTGCACCAAATCTAACGCATCACAAGTAAAAAATAGATTTTTTGTAAAAGATGATCCGCAAGCGATATTGTTGTTAGAATTACGTTCTGATACTGAAGATGCCCTAGAATTACAAACCAATGCTTTAATTCAATCGCTAGAAAGTGAAGGGAAAAGTTATCATTTTCCAATATTAAAAGGAAAACAAATTGGGCAAGCAATGGAACTACGCAAAGCAGGATTAGGCCTGTTAGGGAATATTGTAGGAGATAAAAAAGCAGTTGCTTGTATTGAAGACACTGCTGTTGCATTAGAAGATTTGGCAGATTATATTTCAGAATTTACCGAACTTATGAGAGGATACCAGCAAAAAGCAGTGTATTATGCACATGCTGGCGCAGGAGAATTGCATTTACGCCCCATATTAAACTTAAAGAAAAAAGAAGATGTAACGCTTTTTAGAAAGATTACACATGACGTGGCTCTATTGGTTAAAAAATACAATGGTTCTTTTAGTGGAGAACATGGCGATGGTATTGTACGTGCAGAGTTTATTCCTCTTATGATTGGAGAAACGAATTATGAATTATTAAAAACACTGAAGGCAACTTTTGATGTAAACAATATCTTTAATCCAGGGAAAATTGTTGATGCAGCTAAAATGGATACTTCGTTACGTTATGAAATTGACCGTGATGAACCAGAAATTGATACAATTTTTGATTTTTCCGATAGCTTAGGAATCTTGCGAGCTGCCGAAAAATGTAATGGTTCAGGCGATTGTCGTAAACCTGCAAGTTTTTCAGGAACTATGTGTCCGAGTTATCGTGCTACTACCAATGAAAAAGATACAACGCGTGCACGTGCCAATGCACTTCGCGAATTTTTAACGCAATCGGAAAAGGAAAATCGCTTTGACCACTCAGAATTGAAGGAAGTATTTGACTTGTGTTTGAGTTGCAAAGCCTGTGCAAGTGAATGCCCAAGTAATGTAGATGTCGCTGCTTTGAAAGCTGAATTTTTATATCAATATTATAAAAGTAACCAACCAACGTTTCGTGACAAATCGTTTGCGTTTTCTACTAAATCCAATCGATTGGCGAGTAAATTTCCGAAGTTATCAAATTTTGTAAAGAGCAACGGATTCACTTCAAAAATCATCAAAAAAAAGCTAGGAGTTGCGCCAGAACGCACATTGCCTTTAAATTCAAGTAAAACATTAGATAATATATTAAAAAAGTCTTTAAATCAGCTTAATACAAAAAACAGAAAAGCTAAAAAAGTATATCTTTTCAATGACGAGTTTACCAATTACTTAGAATCTGAAATAGGAGAGGATGCCATTGTACTTTTGTCTGCATTAGGTTATGAAATTAAATATGTTCCCCACAAAGAAAGTGGACGTACATTCATTTCAAAAGGATTTTTAGCAGAAGCAAAAAAAGTTGCAAATCACAACATTGCTGTTTTTAAAGATGTGCTTGATGAAAATACAGTGTTGGTAGGTGTAGAACCTTCTGCAATTCTCACGTTTCGTGACGAATATATACGTTTGGCAGACAATCAAAACGCAGCAAAGAAAATTGCAGCACACACGTATTTGCTAGAAGAATTTTTAGCAAATGAAATTGTAGCTGGCGAAATTTCTGCGGAAGCGTTTACTGAAGAAGTAAAAGAAATTAAAATTCATGCACACTGTTATCAGAAAGCATTGTCTAATCAAAAATATACATACGACATTTTGAATCTTCCTAAGAACTATAAACCCACTATTATTGCTTCGGGTTGTTGTGGTATGGCAGGCTCGTTTGGGTATGAAAAAGAGCATTATGAAGTAAGTATGAAAGTAGGTGAACAATCTGTATTTCCTGCGGTTCGAGCATCACAAGCAACTACAATTATTGCAGCTAATGGAACGAGCTGTAGGCATCAAATTAAAGATGGAACACAAAGAGAAGCTTTGCATCCTATTACAATTTTGCGACGTGCCTTAAAATAAAAGACACATTTTAATCTTCAACCATATATGAATTTAATTCCTGAATATTTTCAGAAGTGTCTGAAGAAGGAATTCCTAAATCTATATTAAAATTAGCTAACAGCGCAACGGTTGTTGGGTTAAGTTGGTAAGAAAACTGAGAGTCAGACTTGATAATACCAACATTCGCTGCATAATATGTCTTCATATGAATAATGTCTTGTGCGTCGAGAATAGAAATTGTTGTCGGGATTCCAAAAACATCTATTGAAGTACTGATGGAAGCTTCTACATCAATATCGACAACATTTATATTTGAATATGAATTTCCAGCTACTGTCAGTGAATTTAATTCGTCTGTTTTTACAGAACTCACGGTATAATTAACCGTAATAGGCACTCCTTGAAAGTTTTGCGTAAATGTATCTGAAGTTGTATATAACAATTGATTGTTAGTAGCATTGCTATCAAACAATACAAGATTTTCAAAATTGATTCCTGCAGTAATTCCATTAATAGGAATGCTAAAACTACTATCAATAGTGAGAGCAGTTCCTTGCTCGGTCAAAGTCCCTGTAGTTAGCATGTTGTTCATAAAACCAAACCCAATATTTGTTGTATTCACACCTAGAGTAAACGAATTTCCACTTCTAGAGGCTACATACAGCGAATCAATCATAAGTTGATTACTTCCATTACCATTGGGTACAGTTACATCATATTTCCAATAATTAGCAGGTGTCGCAGGAAAATAATTTCCACTTTGTGATTGACTAGAATTGGTATCGTCATCGCTTCCGCAAGATACAATCAAAAAGAATGTGCAGAATGCAAAAAAGAGAGCGCTTTTTTTCATTGGGTTATTTTAGGAAAACAAGTTACTAAAATTCACAAAACTGCAAAAGAAAACTTAAAAACGACAAGAAATTTATTTGAAAACCTTTGTTTTATTATGGTTTTTTCATGATGGTAATAGCAGCCAATAAATCTTTGTAATCCATTGATTTGAGTTCTTCGTCTGCATAAAATGCTGTCAATCGATCTTCGGAATGGCGATACAATTTCCAACGATTTTTATGATACTCTAAAGCAGTTAAATTTTCAATCCAGTCACCAGAATTCAAATAAATACAAGAACCTTTTCGGTTCATCTTTTTTTCCATACGCGGCTGGTGAATATGTCCACAAACCACATATCCGTACCCATTATCAATAGCTAAATCGGCTGCAACTTCTTCAAAATCATTAATGTACTTTACTGCTTTCTTTACACTGTTTTTAATTTTTTTAGACAATGAATACTTTTCTTTGCCAAATTTGACTAAAAACCAGTTAATGACACTATTTAAGCGAATCAACAAATCATAGCCCCAACCACCAAGTTTTGCAATCCATTTTGCATTTTGAATAGAAGCGTCAAAAACATCTCCGTGAAAAAACCAGGCTTTTTTTCCGTTCAATTCTAATACAAGTTTGTCTACCAAAGAAAAGTTGCCTAATCTAGTGTCTGAAAAACGACGCAGCGATTCATCATGATTTCCAGTAATGTAAATTACTTCAACACCTTTTGTTGAGAAATCAATCAATTTTTTAATAATCTTTAAATGCGTTTTTGGGAAATAACGTTTTCTAAATTGCCATATATCGATGATATCTCCATTCAAGATGATCTTTTTTGGATCAATACTATTCAAATAAGAGAGCAACTCGTCAGCATGACAACCAAATGTTCCTAAATGCACATCTGAAATGACAACAAGATCGATTTTACGTTTTTTCATGAATAATTTTTACAGCACTACAAATAAAAAGCAAAGGCAATTTACAGATGAAAAAATACTGTTAAGCTTAGATGTTTGAATGTTAACAATTTATCAATAGAAACGGTCAAATGTTAAGTTAATTTTAAGCATTTGTTGGGTTTTTAATTCTGTTAGTTTAAATTTACCTTTGTTAAAAAATAGCTATGGCAGGAAATACTTTCGGATCAATATTCAAATTAACAACTTTTGGAGAATCGCACGGCGCTGCAATAGGAGGAATTATTGATGGTTGTCCTGCAGGATTGTCATTAGATATGGCACAAATACAAGCGGAGCTAGACCGTAGAAAACCAGGACAATCAGCTATTGTTACACAACGTAAAGAACCAGATACGGTAGAGTTTTATTCGGGTATTTTTGAAGGAAAAACAACGGGAGTTCCTATTGGATTTGCGATTCATAATACCAACCAAAAATCACACGATTATTCACATATCAAAGAAACGTATCGTCCTTCCCATGCGGATTATGTATATGATCAAAAATATGGGCATCGGGATTATCGTGGCGGTGGGCGAAGTTCTGCTCGTGAAACGGCTAGTAGAGTGGTAGCTGGTGCTATTGCAAAGCAGCTATTGGCAGACATAAAAATACATGCGTTTGTATCGTCTGTTGGGAATATAACATTGGATACACCTTATCATGAATTGGATTTTTCTTTGATAGAAAGTAATCCTGTACGCTGCCCAGATCCTGTAAAAGCTGCAGAAATGGAAGAACAAATTCGACAAATTCGTAAAGAAGGAGATACTATAGGAGGTACAGTAATGTGTGTAATTCAAAATGTACCCATTGGTTTGGGAGAACCTGTGTTTGATAAACTCCATGCAGAATTAGGAAAAGCCATGCTGTCAATCAATGCGGTAAAAGGTTTTGAATATGGTAGTGGCTTTGAAGGAGCCAAAATGAAAGGTAGTGAGCACAATGATATTTTTAATGCTGATGGAAGCACAAAAACCAATCTTTCTGGCGGAATTCAAGGTGGAATTAGTAACGGAATGGATATTTACTTCAACGTCGCATTCAAACCTGTAGCAACTATCATGCAAACACAAGAAACAATTAACAAAGAAGGTGCTATTGTTGAAATGCAAGGTAAAGGACGTCACGATCCGTGTGTCGTACCGCGAGCTGTTCCTATTGTAGAGGCTATGGCAGCGTTGGTGTTGGCAGATTATTATTTACTTAATAAAACCATCAAGCAATGAGTGTAAAAGACTTTTTTATTGCTGTGATCAAGATTATAGCCCTTTTTTTATTCATTGAAGGAGTCGTAGTTTTCATGGCAAATACTGTTTTTGTGGTACAGATAAGTGAAATAGATTTGATTATTGGCTACTTAGCAATTGCTCTCACTTTTTTTGCACTGGTTTTATTAATGCTTGCAAAAGCTAGTCAGATTGTTCAATTATTTCAATTAGACAAAGGATTTTCTACGGAACGGTTTGACTTTTCAAATCTTCAGGCGAAATATATCTTTAAAATGGTGCTCACAGTCTTAGGTTTATACATGGTATTTATGAATTTACCGCATATTTTAATGAATCTTTATATATTGGTAAAGAATAATATAAATACATACGGATTTGAGTTTAATAGTATACAGAGCACAAAAGAAACTTTATACATAAGTTTATTATATGTATTCGTAGGGATTGCGATTCTTTCTTTAAGAAAATCTATTACAAATATGTTTAACCCAACCTCAGAAAAATAGTCGTTTCAATAGAAATTTTTACATACGCATGAAAAAAATAGCTTTACACTGGAAAATATTAATAGGAATGGTTCTTGGCGTACTTTTCGCCTTTATTTTATTATCCACTTCTTGGGGAAAAGAAATGGTCATTCTAAAAGAAATTCCAGCCTCTCAAGAAATTGTTCAAGAAATTGTAAATGGAGAAATCGTTTCTTCTGTTAAGGAAATAGAAGCTAAAACAATCAAAACTACACGTGCGGAATATTTTATAAGTCGTTGGATCAAACCTTTTGGAACAATCTTTATCAATCTCTTAAAATTAATTGCAGTTCCATTAATTCTAGCCTCTTTAATCAAAGGTGTTTCTGACCTAAAAGATATTGCTAAAATTAAGAAAATGGGATTGCGTACTATTTCAATTTATGTAATCACAACATTGGTAGCGATTATTATCGGATTAGGAATTGTAAATACAGTACGCCCTGGTGCAGGAATGCCAAAAGAAACAATTGAAAAAATCAAGCTTAAATATGCAGATTCTGATGGTGTTAGTGATAAACTTACCAAAGCTGCAGCGCAAAAAGATGCAGGACCATTACAGGCTTTAGTAGACATTTTTCCGCAAAATATCTTCAAAGCAATGGGTGAAGCTAAAATGTTACAGATTATTTTCTTTGCACTTTTCGTTGGGATTTGTTTGTTATTGATTCCTGAAAAGCAAGCCAAACCGATGATTGACATTTTTGATTCACTCAATGAAGTCGTCATGAAAATGGTCGATTTGATTATGTTATTTGCTCCATATGCTGTATTTGCCCTATTGGCCAATGTAATTGTTGCTTTTGATGATCCTGAAATACTATTGAAATTACTGTCATACGGATTGTGTGTAATAGGAGGATTGATTTTGATGATTATTTTTTACTTAATCATCGTGAGTGTGTATACTAAAAAATCACCATTGTGGTTTTTACAACAAATAAGCCCTGCCCAATTACTGGCATTTTCCACAAGTTCAAGTGCTGCTACCTTACCAGTTACTATGGAACGTGTAGAGGAGCATTTAGGAGTTGATAAAGAAGTTTCTGGATTTGTATTACCTGTAGGAGCTACAATCAATATGGATGGAACAAGTTTGTATCAGGCAGTTGCCGCAGTTTTTATCATGCAAGTTCTAACACCAGGCGACATTACTTTTCAAACGCAATTAATAATAGTGTTTACAGCTTTATTAGCCTCTATTGGAAGTGCTGCTGTTCCTAGTGCGGGAATGGTAATGTTGGTTATTGTGCTAGAATCGGTAGGTTTTGCACCAGAATTGTTGCCAATTGGACTTGCATTAATCTTTGCAATCGATCGTCCGTTGGATATGTGTAGAACTACAGTAAATGTAACAGGAGATGCTACAGTGTCTATGCTTGTTGCAAAATCATTAGATAAGTTACACGATCCACACCCTAAAAATTGGGATGATAATTACGAAACTTCCAAATAATATGGTAAAGTCTACAGAATTTACTATATTTTCTGGAAAATAACCAATCAAAAACACTTACATGAATATCTGTTTTTTAATGTATCCTTGGGAACAAATTGATCCTGAGAATGATACAAGTTTAGCTTTGATTAAAGAATGTGTTAAAAGAGGACATGGAGTAGCCACCTGTTCCCCCTCAAATTTAACCATTCGAGATAGTGTGACGAATGCTTTTTGTACCGTTATTGGTCGGATGGATAAAGTGCCTAATTCTCTAAAATCGTTTTATGCGAAAGCTACTTTACGAGAAGAAATGCTTCCATTAGCAGGGTTTGATGTAATATTTATGCGAGCCAATCCGCCGTTAGATCCAATCATGTTGAACTTTTTAGATTCGGTAAAAGATGATGTTTTCATTGTCAATTCTTTAGAAGGTATGCGTGAAGCTAATAATAAACTGTATACCGCAGCTTTTGGTGATGCTCATAGCAATATTATTCCAAACACACATGTTTCTAAGAATAAAGACTATTTAGTACAACAAATTAAAGAGTCCAAAGCGGATAAAATGATTTTAAAGCCTTTAAATGGTTTTGGTGGTTCGGGAGTAATATTAATTGAAAAATCTGCAATGAATAACATCAAATCATTGTTGGATTTCTATATAACCAATAGTGATGGTACATCTAATTATGTGATTCTTCAAGACTATATTGAAGGAGCTGAGCATGGAGATGTACGTATCTTATTACTTAATGGAGAACCCATAGGAGCAATGCGTCGTGTACCAGGAAGTGACGATCATCGTTCAAATGTAAGTGCAGGAGGAAGCGTGCAAAAACACACACTTTCTAGGGCAGAAAAAGCCTTGTGTAAACAAATAGGACCTAAACTAGTTAAAGACGGCTTATATTTCGTAGGAATTGATGTAATTGGTGGAAAATTAGTAGAAGTCAATGTGATGTCACCAGGAGGAATTACCTATATAAATAAAGTCTATAAAATTCGTTTGCAAGAAAAAGTAATTGATTTTATAGAAAGTAAAGTAGTAGATAAGTTACAAGCGTTTGACAGACGTGTTCGCCTACGCAAAACAGTAGATGATGCTTAAAAAAATACACATAACAAGCCCAATAGTTTCTACAGATTGGTTGCAAGAACATCTTCATGCAACCAATCTTGTCGTTTTAAACGGTACGATTCCACGTGTAACAAGTACAAATATTTCAGAGGAAACTCAACAAATCCCCAAAGCTCGTTTTTTTGATATTAAAAAGAAATTTAGCCAAGAGGATGCGTTATTTCCAAATACAATGGTTTCTGTTGAAACTTTTACTAAAGAAGCTCAAAAATTAGGCATTCATCAAGACAGTGCTATTGTGGTGTATGATGAATTTGGAATTTATTCTTCTCCAAGGGTTTGGTATATGTTTCGTGTTATGGGATTTGATAATATAGCAGTCTTAGATGGAGGTTTTCCTACATGGAAAAAAGCCGGATATTCATTGGAAACAAAACGTACGTATATTGGAGAGTATGGAGATTTTCAAGGAAAAGATAGCTTGTATCTCTTCAAAAACTATAAAGAAATGCAACAAGAAGTTTTGAATCTTGATAGTCTAATTATAGATGCACGTTCTGAAAATCGTTTTACAGGTAAAATTCCAGAACCTAGAGCCGGATTGAGAAGCGGACAAATTCCTAATTCTAAAAATTTACCATATACAAATGTATTACGCAATTATTCGTTTAAAAATGCAGAGGAAATAAGAGCTATTTTTGAAAAATTTTCTAAAAGTAACCCCTCATTTATATTTTCCTGTGGCTCAGGAATTACAGCTTGTATCTTGGCTTTAGCTGCTGAAATAGCTGGATACCATAACTTTTCAGTATATGATGGTTCATGGACAGAATGGGGCACATTATCTACAGAAATCAGTATGAATACTAGTAATTTATAACTATTTGACATTTAAACAGTATTGAAACTATGAAAAAATTAACGATTGATCAAATAATATCTAATATTCAACGAGAACAATGCTTTGAAGCAGTTTCAGAGGAATATTCTTTTACCATAAAAATTGATAAATATGTGCCATATGTGTGCGGAGCAGTACACGATGGACATCAATTTAGACGTGAGTTATGGGACAATTGTTTGCATACTGAATATGAGCGTTGGTTTGAAGAAGATCCAGCTACAAAACAAATGGTGCAAACTCATCCTATTGTAATTGCAGGAATGGATTCTCGCTTTGAATACGATCTAAATAGAGCTCCAGAAAGTGCTATTTATGAAGATGCATGGGGAAAACAGCTTTGGCGTAATCCGCTTCCAGTGCAAATGAAGCAGAAAAGCTTGGATAAGCACGCGAATTTTTATAAAGTCGTACATGCTTTAATTGAAAAACTTGAGGAAAAGTTTGATATTTGCATTGTGTATGACATGCATTCTTATAATTGGAGACGTTGGGATAGAGAAGTGCCAACATTCAACTTAGGAACAGGAAATGTAGATAACGAACGTTTTGGTAATGAAATAGCTCTGTGGCAACAACTATTATCGGAGATTAAGCTACCACACGGAATCGTTTCTACTTCTAAAATTAATGATACTTTTCAAGGAAATGGTTATTTCTTAAAATATATTACACAACACTTTTCGAATACTTTGGTATTGGCTACAGAAGTGAAAAAAATATATTGTGATGAAATTGAACAAATTATGTTTCCTGAAGTAGTTGCAACAATTGAAGAAGCACTAAAAAAACTAATTCCAACGCATGTAGCACAGTTTTTACAAAAACACGGGTAGTAAAGAGCGAAACGAATGAACGATATACATGTAGTCGATAAAATACTTTTTGATATAGATCAAAATATTGACAACTTAGTTAAGCAAGTTGAATTGTTGAGTTATGTAAATCCAATTAATATTGAAGAAGCGAAGGCAAAATTCTTCAAATCCAAATATTTAAAAGATCCTGAATTCAAATATCCTCCAATCAATTTTGATCGTTTCCGATTGCATCGAGAATTATTTGCTCAACCTATTGAGCTTATAGAAGATACACATACTAGAGAATTGTATGAAGATATTATTTATGCGTACTCCGGATTGATACAGTGTATTGAAACGATAGGTACAAAAGATAAGTTTTACTATAATAGTTTGCGTTCTTTTGGAACGCCAACAGAACAAGATGTTGAAAATGCTAAGTTTATCCTGCATTTTGAAGAAGAAAACGAAAGTGAAGCACAATTTCAACCTAAATATTCACCAGAAGAAACAGAACAACTATTTAGAAATTATTCAAAGCAATACGATTTTACCTATCAGATAAAATTTTCGGCAGATATGAGTGCGATTGCTATGGTATTGAATAATATCAAAACGTTAGTAATTAATAAAAAGCACACATTTTCAGAGAACGAAATTTCTGTATTAACCAACCATGAAATTGGTGTACACATGGTAACTACCATGAATGGATTGTTGCATCCATTAAAAATATTTTCGAATGGATTCCCAAATTATGAGGAAACACAAGAAGGACTAGCTGTTTTTGCTGAATACATGAGCAACAATTTAACAGTAAAGCGTTTAAAAGAGTTGGCTTATCGTGTCATTGCTGTTGATAGCTTGGAAAAAGGGTATTCTTTTTCGCAAACGTTTCGAATGTTTATTAACGATTATGATTTAGATCGTGAAACCGCTTTTACGATATCAACTCGAGCACATAGAGGTGGAGGATTTACAAAAGATTATTTGTACTTAACGGGTCTTAAAAAAATCTATGATTATTACAAGTCTGGGAAAGACATGCATAAATTATTACGTGGAAAAATTACGTTAGATTATTTGGAAAATATAGAATCGTTGGCAAAAAATGGCTATGCTGTGCCATCCAAGCATCTTACAGACTCGTATAAACAGAATAAAAACACCAATACAACTGTAGATTTTATCCTAGAAAATCTCAAATAGAAAATTTATCGCTTCAGCGTAAAATGTCCTGTGTACGTTTCTCCATTGCTAGGTCTTTCTACCATAAACCAATAATCGTCAGAAGGTAATTGTCGACCACGATAGTTTCCGTCCCAACCTTGTGATTCTGGATCAATAATTGTTAAAAGTTTTCCGTAACGATTAAAAATATGGATTCGTAAGTCTGGTTCGTATTCTGAAGAAATAATTTGCCAAAAATCATTGTATCCATCATTGTTAGGCGTGAAGAAACCAGGATAAAAAAGTAGATTTACCAATTGGGAAACCACGCCACAGCCATTTTTATCTCTTACAAAAACGGTTACATTTCCAGGAGATAAATTGGTAAATACAGGACTATCTTGATAATCAAATCCATTGATAGAATACTCATAATCACCAATTCCTTCTACAAAAACTTCAAATTGATTTTCGTACAGTGTCCAATCTTGTATGCTAATGTCTGTAATGACAGCTTCATCAGATTCAATTACGCGAAACGTTTGTGTATTGCTACAACTTACTTCAGGTGATGAATTATAATTTGTGGTTACTGAAACAGTGTAAATTCCTGCTTCACTAACAGTAATTGCTTGTGTCATTTCTCCAGAGCTCCATAAATACTCGTCATAACCGCTATCTGCAATAAGCATTACAGTCTCGTTTGTGCAGACATAAGTAATAATTTCTTCAGTATTTACATTTGGAACAGGCTTTACTTCAATAAAGAATGAAGTAGTGTCATAGCAATTGGGCTCATCATTATTTTCGATACGAACAAAGATTTCTTGAGGATTAAAATCGTTCATGAAATTGGTTGACAATGCATTACTGTCTGAATCAGCGTCTGCTTGAGATATATGATATGTAATAGAGTAACCTGCAAGTTGCCCATCAGCAATTCCATCATTTTGTAATGATAAGTTAAATAATTCTATTCCATCATTACTTACATCATCACAAATAATCATGTCTTCAACAGGATTCGCAGTATAAGAAGTTCGCAATGCCAATACTATTTCGCTAACGGTAAAGCATAGCGTATTTGTGTCATTTTCTTTTCGAGCATATAAAGTTTGAAAATCACTTTGCAATATATGGTTTGTTGAAATTCTATTCATGTCATCAGTAGCATCCATAGCCGTTTCATAATAATAAATATCAAAAAGACTACTACTTTGTGTATCAAGTATTTGAGAGTTAAACTGTGTTAAGCTAATTGTTTCTTGGCCATCATTGAAGCTATCACAAATTGAAAAGTTGATGGTCGCACTTTGTGTTGCGGCTTCTGAGATGAGTAACTGAAAGTTTGCTATTTCATAACAATCAGGGTTGTTAACATTGTATACTCGTGCATATATTGATTGGTTGTCATTTGTACTATTATAATTGGTAGATAATGGATTTACATCATTAACGGCATCATCCATCGTTTCATAATAACTAACAGCAAATGTGCTTCCAGAAGGTTGTCCCGTAAGTGCTTCAGCATCTTTGGTACTGAGATCAAACATTTCTATATTATCGTTAGACATGTCATCACACACTATATAATCACTAATAGTTGGCTGTGTAGGGTTTTCATATACTGTAATATCTCGTGAAAGTGATATAGATTGATTGGAAGACGTTGCAGTTACAGAAACGGTGTAGTTTCCGGGAGTCGCATATGTATGAGAAGGATTTTCAACAGTCGAAGTGTTGCCATCTCCAAAATTCCACATAATTGATACAATTGCTTCGTTAGAATTTACAGAAAAGATGGTTGGATCTCCCAAACAGTTTTCAGAAACCTCAATTCCTACATTAAAAAATGACTGTATAAAAGGTGGTAGTCCTTGTTTACACTGTCTGCCTGCCAAATCAACGCCTTGATTTACATAATTGCATGCAGCTCCATCTGCCTCAGGGTTATTTATAACGCCTACATAGGGACGATCGGGCCTTGCGTAATATATTTTTCCATCAACTCCAAGTTGTAATGCGCCACGTTCTTGAACTTCTGTATGAATTTGTACTCTGGAAGCTTGAATATTAGTAGCATTTAAATCAAACTGAAACAAATAAGAGCTACTTGCTGATATATTTCCAGACGAGACATATACTTTTGTCGAATTCAACGAAAATTCAGCACAATATCCATCGCCCAATATTCCTAATTGCGCTACCTCACTACTTACAGCACCTGTAACATTATCAAACCTATGATAACAAACATGATTGAAATCTTGATTACAATTAATGATTTTTTGAGAATCGGGAGAAATTTTCAAATAGCCTCTTCCATCGCTGGAACTACAATCGTTGTAGGTAGACCGAATTGAGTTTACATCAATTCCTGTGTCAGTAATACGGTATGCGTGGTAAGTATTATAATTGAATTCAGTTCCATTAGGTCCTGCATATGAAATTACCCAAAACCCATTCCCATCGTCATTAATTGCAGCAATTTTTTCGGCACTTCTTTGCAGTAATAATATGTTTTTTTGTCCAGGAACAATATCGCCATTTCCTCCATTAAGAGAAAGATCTACGACACTATAAAATAATCCTCCATCAGCAGAAGTGGCACGTACACAAAAAACATAATATAGATTTGGTTGATTAGGATATGGAACAATGATACCAGATTGAGAGCTTGATGGATCTCCTTGTAAACCAGTTCCGTTAGGCATGATAGTATGGTTTTTATCCCAAACGGTTATTCCGTCTGTATAAAACAATAATTGACCAGCACTGTTAGAAATTGTAGCGCAACCTTCTAATGTATTAAGTTGTCCATCTGTAATAGCCACAGGGCTTCCTGAATTAAAATCTAATCCAGCATTCTGCCCAAAATACCAAATATTAGCTTCTCCTTGCGAGAAAACTAGAAAAACATTTGTTAGTACAAGAGTTAAGAATAGTAGTTTTTTCTTCATGCTGGTAGTAAAACAACTTAAAAATTAGTATTCGAGTTTAGCGGGGAATACGTAAATCTAGCATAAATATTTAACAGAAGTTGTATTTATTCGTTGAAATGTTAGATTCTATCGTACATAATTGAGTTAAAATAATGTCTATTTTTTGTAAAATAACTATAATTATCACATTTGCCCGAATAAAAACATTCTTCCGAATTGGTTTGCCAAACTTTTCTTATCTTAAGTTTTAAAAACTAGAAAACACATCATGTCATACTGGATTATAGGAGGTATTGTTTTTATTTTTCTTTATATCATGGCCAATGTCGTGCTCTATTTTTTGCAAGAGCGTTTTATTTTTAAAGCAGAAAAATTACCAAGCGATTTTGAGTTTGCGTATGAAAATCAATTATTTGATGAATATAATATTGAAGTAGACCCAGGTGTAAATATTAATGGAATTCACTTTAAAGTTCGTAAACCTAAAGGTGTTGTTTTGTATCTCAAAGGGAATTCACGAAGTATAAAAGGTTGGGGAAAGTTCGCAATCGATTTTACTCGTCATGGTTTTGATGTATTAATGGTAGATTATCGCGGATATGGAAAAAGCACAGGGAAACGCACAGAAGCTGGTATTAAAAGAGATCTTCAGTATGTATATGATCGATTAAAAGAACAAGTAGATGAACAATATATTACATTATATGGACGCTCTTTAGGTTCAGGTTTTGCTACTAAATTGGCTTCTAATAATAATCCTAGGCTTCTCATACTAGATGCGCCTTATTATAGTGTAAAACATATTACCAAACGGTTTTTACCTATCATGCCTATGTCATTACTTTTGAGATTTCCGATAAAGACGTATCGGTGGATACAATACGTAAAATGTCCTATCAAAATTATTCATGGAACAAATGATAAATTAATTCCTTTTAAAACAAGTGTAAAGCTGTCTAAAATCAATCCAAAATGGGCAAGACTTTACCCAGTAATTGATGGTGGACATAATAATTTGCACACATTTCCACAATACCATCGGTTTCTTGAAGAGATTTTACACTCGGAATTACCCAAAGAAATTGACCCTAAAAATTCAAGTTTGAATTTTAGAAGAAAAAAAATCTAAATGAGACAAGTAAAACGTATTGGTATTGCTATCATTGCAATATATTTGCTGAGTATTGGTATGCTACTGAATTTTCAAGAAAAAATCCTATTTCAAAGTGAAACACTTTCTCAAGATCATGTGTTTACATCGTCGGTTGCTTTTGAAGAATTATATTTAAAAGCTGAAGATGATGCCATAATTCATGGATTGCATTATAAACAAGCCATGCCGAAAGGCGTAATTTTATATTTTCATGGCAATGCTCGCACGTTAGAATATTGGGGAAAATGGGCAGAACAACTTTCGGAACAGTACAACTATGATGTCGTTATTATGGACTATCGTGGTTATGGAAAAAGTATTGGAAAACGTAGCTATCGCGCCATGTTGAATGATGCTTTTTTATTTTATAATTACTGTCAAGCAAAATTTTCTACTGAAGAAATTGTAATCTTTGGGCGTTCACTTGGCGGAGCATTTGCGACTCATGTGGCGCAACAAAAAGAAGCTCGATTGTTATTGTTAGAATCAACGTTTACAAGTGTTTACGATGTTGGGAAAACGAGATTTTGGTTTTTACCATTAAAATGGTTACTGAAGTATCCTTTTCAAAATGATCAAAATATTCAAAACATTGCATTGCCAACATATATCATTCATGGTACTGAAGATGGTGTTGTTCCGTATGAACACAGTCAGCAATTACTAGAAAAGGCTAGGGCTTCCACAAAAAAACTTTACACCATCAACGAAGGGTTGCATAATGACTTGATTAGTTATCCTGCATATTTTAATGCGTTAAACGAAATTTTGCATGATGCTGCTAGATACTCAAATTAACAAGACTAATTATATTTTTAGTTTAAGCTTCTTTTCTGCCAACGCGCAAGTTTAGAAACTCCACCATTAACGAAAAAGCAATAGCAAAATATAAATAGCCTTTTGGAATTGCTCCAACAGTTTGACCAAATACCTTTAAATGTGAAATATGTGCCGATTCTGCAATTAGCATAAATCCAATAAGAATTAAGAAAGACAATCCTAAAATTTGAATGGAAGGATTTTTATTGACAAAGTTCCCCACAGGGTTTGCAAATAACATCATAATTACCACAGAAGCCACTACAGCAATAATCATGACCAACAAGGCATCGTTTGGATTATTTGAAATTCCGTTTGTCATCCCGATAGCCGTTAAAATTGAATCAAAGGAAAACACAATGTTAATCATTGTAATCTGAACAATAGCTTTGGTTAGCGTTGTAGCGCGTTGTTTTTTTACTTCTCGTTCGTCATGCTCACGATCTACTACTTTTTCATGAATCTCTTTGGTGCTTTTATACAGGAGAAAAATTCCGCCCAAAAATAAAATTACCGCTTGCCAACTAATGCCTCCTGATATCCAACTTTTATTAATATACCAAAAAGGCGCTTTCATGGCAACCAAAAGTGAAATCCCAAAAAGAAGTACTATCCGCATTACCATAGCCAAAATGAGTCCAATATTGGTAGCTCGTTTTCGTAAGTGATCAGGTAACTTTCCTGCCGCTATAGATATAAAGATAATATTATCAATTCCTAATACGATTTCTAATAAGGTAAGAGTAATGATTGCTGCCCAAACGTCTGGATTTGAAAAAATTTCGAACATAATTATTGTAGCTTTTTTACGGTGCCTCGTTTTTTTGTAGTTGGATCTTCTAAAAGAGAATATTCTAGCAAATAAGAATCTTCTGTAGTAGAAATAATTTTCATTTGAATGGCCTTACTATCTGCATAATCTTTAGGATGTAACTTTTGACCAATAAATTCACATTCAGTTACCCATCGAATTGTAAATGTATCAATTCGATTCTCATAATAATCAATACTCAAAGTATCAGTCCGAACAGATTTTCCAGTTTTTGTTTCGCCATTAATTTCATAAGTAAATTCAAATGTACCTTTATGAAAATCTTTGCAATTGCGTTCTGTTTGGTAACAAGACATCATCAATACAGAGATGAAACTACATAAAATGATTTTTTTCACAAGAATGCTTTTTTTCGTGAATGCTCTACAAAGTAACTAAAAAATAAAAGTGGAAGGAAAAAAGGTTCTCATTATTTTTGGTAATCTTCAAAAGTTCCATCGGTGTAAAAAATTACAATTCTTTCAATTGTTTTTCCTGTGGTCACATTTTGTGGTTGCCTTTCGGCAGAAATAGGATCATCCAACGCTAGTGTGTGTTGTCGCGTATCTTCTTTTGGTAGCATGGAAACCATTGGTGGAGGAGTTATTGATTCTCTAGAAGTAACTGTTCTCGGAAAATTACCTTTACCATTCAATAACCAATACAATTCTACTTCGGGAAAATTTTGCAAAATTTTCATTACAAATTCCAAACTAGGTTTATTTCTACCAGATAAAATATGTGAAATACTCGAACGCTGAACACCTAGTTTATCTGCAAAAGCAGAAGCTGATAAATCGTAATATTCAATTACTTTTTTAAGTCGTTTGGTAAAATCTTCTATGTTTATCATTGTAAACGGTAAATAGGATAATGAGATGTTTACAAAAGTAAATAGAATCTTTTGAATCTACAAAAAAAGTGTAAAATTGAATATTTTAAGTAAAACTAACAGTTTAAATAAAACAATTTAACTAATTGATTAATAGTGGTATAATGCATTTAAAAGTAGTTGAGCGATATTCTACTTGCATAACATACTATTTAGAGAAGTATTCAATCACAAAGTGTTTATAATTGTAAACAATAAGAACAATTCTTATTGTTTACAATTGTAAAATATACATTGTTTACATTTGTAACGCAAATTATTTTTTAACATGTTTACACATTCACTCGCTGCTTGGTATCAAGCAAATTTTGAACAGCACATTACAGGTCGATATATTACATTACAGCACATTACTCCTTTAATTAAAAAAGCAGCGTCTTATTCTCAACTAAACAATATTGGAAACTCTGTCTTAAACCGCCCAATACATTCTTTGACTATTGGAAATGGCTCTAAAAAGATTTTAGTATGGTCGCAAATGCACGGAAACGAATCGACTACTACCAAAGCGGTGTTTGATGTATTGCAATTCTTGGCTAGTGACGATGCAATTGCTCATTCAATTTTAAGTAATTGTACCTTATGTATCATTCCGATGTTAAATCCTGATGGTTCATATGCATATACGCGTTTAAATGCTAATGAAATAGATTTGAATCGTGATGCGCAACTACAATCGCAACCAGAAAGTAAAGTGTTGAGAGCTGTATATGATAACTTTCAACCTGACTTTTGCTTTAATCTTCATGGGCAACGCACTATTTATAGTATTGGGAATCATCATAAATCGGCTATTATATCATTTTTAACGCCCTCTGAAGACGAAAAACGCACGGTTACAGCTCAACGTACCAGAAGTATGGAAATCATCGTTAAAATGAATGAAATGCTTCAAAAAATCATTCCCGGACACGTAGGTCGTTATGATGATGGATTCAATTTAAACTGTGTAGGAGATACATTTCAATCACTAGGAACACCTACAATACTTTTTGAAGCTGGACATTACCCAGAAGATTATCCACGTGAAAAAACAAGAGAATTGCTCTTTTATGCAATGTTAGAGGCAATTCAATACATATCAACCAATGAGATTACAGGGAAATTTACGGATGATTATTTCCAAATTCCTGAAAATGGAAAAGAGTTTTATGATGTTATATTGAAAAACGTGTCGACAGATATGGGAGAGACTTTTGATTTGGGAATTATGTACAAAGAAGTACTCATAAATGAAAAAATTCACTTTCAACCAGAAATTGAGGATAAAAAAATGTTAAAAAAATCCTTCGGACACAAAATCATTGATTTTCAGGAGTCAATCGCTGAGAAGTATATATTTCAATCGTTTTCGCTGCAAAAAAGTGTGGAGGAATTTTTAAGAAAATTCAATAAAATTGACAATTAGTTAACATATCTTATAGTGTTTTATGCATTATTATTCGATTTTTTTTGGTTTTTTTGCATTATCTTTAAAAAATAATATAAGATAATCATGGCAAAATTTAGGTTAGATGAAGTGGATCATCAGATATTGGACATGCTGATTGAGAATACAAGAATTCCATTTACAGACATCGCAAAAAAATTATTAATCTCTGCAGGAACTGTACATGTTCGTGTAAAAAAATTAGAAGAAGCAGGTATCATCAAAGGTTCTTCTTTAACATTAGATTACCAAAAATTAGGGTATTCGTTTATTGCGTATGTAGGTATTTTTTTAGAAAAAACCTCGCAAACAAAGTTTGTGTTAAATAGAATACAAGAAATACCATATATTACGGTAGCGCATATCACGACTGGAAAGTTTAATATTTTCTGTAAAGTACGTGCAAAAAACACCAAGCATGCAAAAGATATCATTTTTATGATTGATGATATAGATGGTGTTTCACGCACTGAAACAATGATCTCTTTAGAAGAAAGTATTAATGATAAAAACCGTTTAATGCACTCTATTTTTAACGATCTTTAAAAAAACGAAAAGATAACATGCAGCCCTTGCACTTTTCGTGTGAGGGTTTTTTTATACCAAATCCATCCTTTTTAATATCACAACTCATGTCTCGCAAACCAAAACTAGAACGTTTTCAAGAAAATGTATCATCAAAATACCAAATCTATAACAGTATTTTTATGACGCTTCCGTTTGACAAGATTTCAAATACAGGGGTTTTACTGCCTTTATTTAGTGAAATTTGTGAACAAGAATACGCTAAAGACAAAAATCCAACGGAGATTGTTCATAAATTTTTTGAGCGATATGTGGAAAGTAATAAGTCTGAAAATGAAAAAATAAACCTTCTTTTTCGATTCATACAATACATTGAACGTCAAGTGGTTCTATTTGATGCGGTAGAAGATGCAGCTTTCCCAATTGTAAACAATATGGATGGCCGAGGAACACTAAGGAATATAAAAGAAGAAGCGGAAGAAAAGCAAAAAATGGATGCATTAAAAACGTATTTGAAACGTTTTAAAATTCGTCCCGTGCTTACGGCGCATCCTACACAATTTTATCCAGGACAAGTGCTTGGAATCATTACAGATTTAGCGGAAGCAATAGAAAAAGATGATTTATTGACCATCAAGAAATTGTTGGCTCAGTTAGGGAAGACTCCTTTTTTCAAAAAAGAAAAACCGACGCCGTATGATGAAGCGGTAAGCTTGATTTGGTACTTGGAAAATGTATTTTATCATGCTGCGAGCAAAATTTACAACTATATTCAGCAAAACATCTTTGAAGATGAGGAATTAGACAACCAAATTATTGATTTAGGCTTTTGGCCTGGTGGCGATCGTGATGGAAACCCATTTGTAACTACTGAAATTACATTGAAAGTTGCAGATCGTTTGCGAAATACGATTCTGCTAAATTACTATCGTGACATCAGAGCATTGAAGCGCAGACTAACATTTGAAGGTGTTGAAAAGCGTTTGGCGCGTTTAGAACGAATGCTTTATAACAATGTGTATTTAAGAAAAGAAGAAGGAATGTTGTCGCTTCAGGAGTTTGAGACTGAATTAAAATCTATTAGACAAGTAGTTATCTCTGAACATCAATCTTTATTTTGTGCAGAAATAGACGACCTTATTAACAAAGTGAAATTATTTGGGTATCATTTTGCTATGTTAGACATTCGTCAAGATTCTCGTGTGCATGAAGGAGTATTTGAAACGATTGTGGAAACGATGAAAAATAGAGGAGATGAGCTATTCACATTAGATTACTCAAACGCAACTGAAGAAGCAAAAATTAAGGCTTTAACGACTGTTTCTGAAAAGATACAAGCCGATTATTTTACTGATGAAATTACCCATGCTACAATTTCGTCCATTTATGCAATGAAAACAATTCAAAAACGTAATGGAGAACGTGGAGCAAATCGATATATTATTAGCAACAATCAGTCGGCACTACACGTTATGGAAGCATTTACCATGTTGCGTTTATGTGATTGGAAAGAGCCAAATGTAGACGTGTCACCTCTATTTGAAACAGTTCCTGATTTACAAGCAGCGAAAGATGTAATGCGAACGCTATATGAAAACACAGTGTATGCAGCTCATTTAAAACGCAGAGGGAACAGGCAATATATCATGTTAGGTTTCTCTGATGGAACAAAAGACGGAGGATATTTGATGGCAAACTGGAGTATATTTAAGGCCAAAGAAGAGTTAACTGCTGTATCACGAGAGTATGGCATCAAAGTTATCTTTTTTGATGGTCGTGGCGGGCCGCCAGCTCGTGGAGGAGGAAAAACACATCAATTTTATGCCTCGTTAGGAAGCACTGTAGAAGATGAAGAAATTCAATTGACGGTACAAGGGCAAACTATTAGTTCTAATTTTGGTACATTGGAATCATGTCAGTACAACTTAGAGCAATTGTTGAGCTCTGGAATCTCAAATGAAATATTTTCAAGTACAAAGGCAGAGTTTTCATCGAAAGATAAAGAAACTATGGAAACACTAGCTTCTGTAAGTTATGATACATATGTAGCTTTTAAACAGCATCCTATGTTTTTGCCGTATTTAGAGCGAATGAGTACATTAAAATATTATGCTAAAACCAACATTGGAAGTCGTCCTTCCAAACGTTCACAATCTAAAGAATTTAAGTTTTCAGATTTACGAGCAATTCCCTTTGTAGGGAGCTGGAGTCAGCTAAAACAAAATGTACCTGGTTTTTATGGCGTTGGAACTGCATTGGAACATATGGAAAAAAATGGAAAGTTTGAAGCGGTAGAAAATTTATATAGAAACTCATCCTTTTTTAGAACGTTACTTGAAAACAGTATGATGAGTCTTACGAAGTCTTTCTTTAAGTTAACCTCCTATATGCAACAAAATAAAGAGTTTGGAGAATTTTGGACGATTATTTTTGAAGAATTTGAAAGAAGCAAGCGCATGTTGTTAAAAGTTACAGGATATAACGAATTAATGCAGAATCAACCAGCGGGAAAAGCTTCAATTCATGCACGAGAAAAGATTGTATTGCCTTTATTAACAATTCAACAATATGCATTGCGAAAAATTCAAGAATTGCAAAAAGAACCAACCATTAACGAAAAAGAATTAGCGGTTTACGAAAAAATGGTAACACGCTCACTATTTGGTAATATTAACGCAAGTCGTAATTCAGCTTAAGGAAAGTAACCAATATTCATATATTTCATTGCAAACTCCTGTTAGTTTTAGTGCTTGTGTATCGCATTTCTAAAACTTGAAGGAGTTTGTTGCGTTTTATGCTTAAATAATCTAGAAAAATAGGAGTAATCTTCAAACCCTAAACGATTTGCGATTTCATTAATAGTTAGTTCAGGAGTAAGAAGCAATCGTTTTGCTTCCAAAATAATCCTATCTGTAATGACTACTGTTGCTGTTTTTTGCAAAGTTTCTTTGCAAACCCGATTCAAATGTTTTAAAGTAATATGCAATTTAGAAGCATAAAATGAAGGCTTTTTTTCAAACATATAATAGTGCTCAAGTAAAGCTTCAAAATTTTGCAAAATGGTGTGGTATTTATTGGTTTGTAAAGGGTTGGAGTAGATGTAGTGACGCGATAGTTCAATATAAATCAAGTCTAACATATTTAAAACAGCATGCTCTTTATATAAATTCGTTGATGAATATTCGATTAAAGCTTTTTCAAAATAGTAGGAGATGTTTTTTGTTTGTTTTTCATCCAAAATTAATTCTGGCGTATTGTAGGTAGAAAAGTAAAAAGGGTAATCATTGATCTGTTTGTGCTTAAAATGCACATTATAAAATTCTTTAGAATGAAATACAATATATCCATCAATATCTTTTGACAAGTTCCAATGATGCATTTGACCAGGTTGTAAAGCAAACACACTGCCGGGAATAATATTAAACTTATGAAAATCAACAACATGAGAGCCTGTCCCTTTGGTAAAAAGTACCAATAGATGAAAATCATGTCTATGAGGTTTTTCAATAAAAGGATGCGTACGCAAATGCTCGCTAAAATTGTTACAATACAAGTGATTGCTACTTTCTTGCTCTTTAAATTGTGAAATATTGTAAACAGGTAACAACTTCATTTTTATAAAAAATGTCCTTTTTGTGCTATTAAAAGCGAAAATACAAACTTTATTCAATATGGTTGAATACTAACTTTGCTCAAAATTTTATAGTGATGTGGAGAACGCTACAACATATGTATAAAGGAACTTGTCCTAACTGTAATAAAGGAGAAATTTTTAAACAAAAAGGAGTTTTGTATAAGTTTAAAATGCCAAAAATGAACGAATATTGTTCAATTTGTGAATATAAATTTGAAAAAGAACCGGGATATTTTTATGGTGCTATGTACGTGAGTTATATGTTGACTGTTGGTGAAGCAATTGTGTTTTATTTCATGTTGTCATACATTTTTCAATTTGAAGATAATTTTAAGATATTCATAATGATTGCGATTTCAATGATTGGATTGTCTTTTTTTAACATGCGTATTTCTAGAATAATTTGGATTCATTTGTTTAAAAATTGAATTTGTTTCGACTAAGGCTGTATTGAATCTTTTAAGATGATAAAATAAATAGTATATTCAACACACAAAAATTGCGACCAGTCTCAATAGAAAACGTAAATATTATGATGTCATTTCCAGAAGTTACCGAGTATAATTCGTATTATGAACAATATATTCAGCATCTAAAAGAAGAAGATGTAATGACTGCTTTTATAGAAGGTTTAGAAGATGTAAATGAATTAATGGCTTCATTAACAGAAGATCAGTTAAGAAGTGCTTATGCGGAAGGAAAATGGACCATAAAAGAAGTGTTACAGCATTTGATGGATACAGAACGTATTTTTTGCAATAGAGCATTACGTATAGCGCGAAATGATAAAACAGAGCTACCAGGATTTGATCAAGATGCGTATGTTCCTTTTTCGGAAGCAACTGAGCGAAATAGTATGGAATTGCTGCAAGAATACAATTCAATTCGACAAGCGACCATTACTTTGTTTAAGAGTTTCACGGAAAAAATGACCACAAGAACTGGAACTGCAAGTAATAATACAGTTTCTGTTCGCGCCTTGGCTTATATTATAGCTGGACACGAAAAACATCACTTAAACGTCATTAAAGAGCGTTACTTATAATTTTATTCTTCAGAAAAATCATTAATAATCTCTTCAGGAGCAAGATCTTCAAACTCATCTGCTTCAATATTGGTCATTGTATAGTGTAGCTTGCTACTAACTTTGACTAGGTAAATTGTGTCTTCTGTTCGTACTTCTACAGCTTCAATAGTGTTGTTGTGATGATCGTCAAACTTAATAATATCACGATCAGAATAACCGCCAGGATAGCGATCTTGTAACAATTGAAGAATCTCTGGCGTCAATTTTTTATAATCTATAATTGCTTTTCTCATAGAAATAATTATTAAAAATTAATACTACGGTTATAGGTACATAAAGGGAATCTCCTGCCAATAAGAGTATTCTAAAAATACAACTATTTTTTTGTAAAAGAAAAAAATAGTGTCAGCTTCGTGTGTTTTTACTGTTAAGAATTATAATACGCAAATGCGTCAAGAATAGTAGCATTGGAAACAATTTTATCCAATACAGGTGAACCAATGTCTGTTAATAATACAAAATTGATGTTTCCATGCGAATTCTTTTTGTCGTATTTCATTAACTCAATAATCGATTCATAATCAGAAGAATCAAATTCAATTTTTCCGTACATATCTATAATTGCATCTTTGACTTTAGCTAATTTCTCTTTTGGAAAGTGTTCTTGTACGGTAGAAATATAACAAGCTAAAACCATTCCAATGGCAATGGCTTCTCCGTGTAATAAGGCTTCTCTCGTTTCGTGTGTTAAAAAGTAGGATTCAATAGCGTGTCCTAAGGTGTGTCCGAAATTCAATATTTTTCGTAGTCCGTTTTCTTTAGGATCTTTTGTTACTACTTCATTTTTGATTTTTACAGAGTCATAAATTAATCTGTCAAGGTCTTCGAGAGTAAAATTAGAAAGATCAATTAATTGTTGCCAGTAGGTTTCATCATAAATAAGTCCGTGTTTTAGCATTTCTGCCAATCCACTACGCATTTGATTTGCAGGTAACGTTTCTAGAAAAGCAGTATCAATTAACACCATTTCAGGAGAATTGATAACGCCAATTTGGTTTTTTAACGTGCCTAAATCGATACCTGTTTTTCCTCCAACGGAAGCATCAACCATTGAAAGTAGGGAAGTAGGTACATTGATATAGGCAATACCGCGTTTAAATGTAGAAGCTACAAATCCACCAAGATCTGTAGTCATTCCGCCGCCAACATTAATTAATAAACTTTTTCGGTCGGCATCAAGTTCAGACAGTGCATTCCAAACACCAACCGTTGTTTCTATATTTTTATGAATTTCTCCAGCAGGAATTTCTATAATTTCCATAGAGACTTCACTTTCTAGATGTGCCATAAAGTGCGGAAGACAATCTACATGTGTGTGTTCATCAACTAAAATAAAAACTTTTGAATAATTGCTAGTTGCCAAATGTTCGGCAAGAGCGGTGTAACAATTTGTGTTAAAATGAACGAAATAGTTTGCGGCTTGGATAGAATTCATCATTAAAAAAAACAATTATGAGAAGCAAAATAAAGCCTTTTTTACACAAAAAAATAATAATTCTATAACTATATTTGTGCTTGTAATTATTTGTGAATGGAACCAATTTTCAATAACACTGAGAACGCATTTGCGTTAAAAACAGATTCTCAACTTGAAAGAGCTTATTTTTTATTCAAATTAATCTCAAACCAACCTTTAGTTCGTATCGGAACGGCAGTAACTAATTTTGCAATTAAAGCACATTTACCTGTCGAAAACCTGATAAGAGCAACTGTTTTTGACCATTTTTGTGGAGGAACGACTGAAGAAGAATGTTTGCCAGTTGTAGACAACATGTTTGAAAAAGGGGTGTGTAGCGTATTGGATTATTCTGTTGAAGGGAAAGAAGAAGAAGCGCAATTTGATGCAACATTGCAAAAGATTAATAAAATCTTGCAGTTTGTAAAAGAAAAAGAAGCTATTCCATTTGCAGTATTTAAACCTACAGGATTTGGTAGAATTAGTCTCTATGAAAAAGTGGGGAATAATACACCATTAACAAATGAAGAAAAAGCCGAATGGGAACGAGTAATCAATAGGTTTGACACAATTTGTAAGCGTGCTCATGAAATGGATGTCGCATTGCTTATTGATGCAGAAGAAAGTTGGATGCAAGATGCTGCAGATGCAATTGTGGCCGATATGATGCGTACATATAATAAAGAAAAGGCAATTGTATACAATACTTTACAAATGTATCGATGGGATCGAATGGAATATTTGAAGCAATTACATATTGATGCAAAAGCTCAAGGATTTCATATTGGAATGAAGCTAGTACGTGGCGCATACATGGAAAAAGAAAACAATAGAGCTAAGGAAAAAGGGTATACTTCTCCTATTTGTGTTTCCAAAAAGGCTACTGATGAAAACTTTGATACAGCTGTAGAATATATGCTTGATAATTTAGATTGTATGGCGGTTTTTGCAGGCACACACAATGAAGAAAGCTCATACAAGCTTGCTGAAATTATGAAGGAAAAAGGAGTTGCAAATGATGACAAACGTGTGTGGTTTGGTCAATTATACGGCATGAGTGATCATATTAGCTTCAACTTGGCTAATGAAGGATATAATGTTGCAAAGTATTTACCTTTTGGACCTGTACGTGACGTGATGCCTTATTTAATACGAAGAGCAGAAGAAAACACATCTGTAGCAGGGCAAACCTCTAGAGAGTTGAGCTTATTAAAGCAAGAAAAGAAGAGGAGAAAGTTATAAAACTTAATTTACCATTTGTATTTTTTGGATAATGGCCGTGCTGTCACAATTATAAACTGTTAATTCGATTTCCTTATTGCGAAGCATACCTTCAATGATGTATAATTTGCAAGAATCAACCTTGTTTTTACTTCTTGAAAAATCAACGTCGCCATCTCGTAAAATATTCGATATTTCAGTAGTGTCAATTTCGTTGTTATCAATTAATTGACGAATTTGCGGAGAAAACATACGGTTTTTGGCACGAATATTTTTGAGTGTTCGTGCATTAGGTAAATAATCAAATTCACATTTTACTCCACGACCACGAACTAAAAAAGCGAAAATTACTAATCCAATCGCAACACCACCAAAATAAAACCCTAAACGCCTTAATAGACTACTATTCATATCTTAAAACATTAATAAATTGATATCTCTGTAAGGAAGATCAAACCAATCCGCTACCGATTTGTTGGTCAACACTCCGTGGTAAAAATACAACCCATTTTTTAAACCTTTGTCAAAACGTAGTGAATTTTCTAATCCGCCATCTTCAGCTATCTTTAATAAATATGGGGTAAAAATATTACTAATTGAAACAGAGGCAGTTCTGGAGTATCGCGCAGGAATATTAGGAACACAGTAATGTATTACTCCATGTTTCTTAAATGTAGGTTTATCATGAGAGGTAATTTCACTTGTTTCTATACAGCCGCCCATATCAATACTTACATCGATAATGACAGCATCTTTTTTCATATGTTCTACCATTGTTTCGGTAACAAGGATAGGAGATCTGTTTTTCCCACGTACAGCGCCAATCAATACATCGCAGCGTTTTAAGGCTTTAAGTAAATTTTTTGGTTGTACTGTTGATGTGTAAATAGGTCTGCCTAAATTGGTTTGTATGCATCGCAGTTTTGTAATGGAATTATCAAAGACTTTTACATTGGCTCCAAGCCCTAAAGCAGAACGAGCTGCAAACTCACCAACAGTTCCTGCTCCAATAATAACTACTTCTACAGGAGGAACTCCACTTATGTTACCTAGCATTAATCCGTTGCCATCATTTACATTTGCCATTAACTCAGAGGCAATCAAAACGGAAGAAGTTCCTGCTATTTCACTTAAAGAACGAACTGCTGGATATGTTCCGTCTTCATCACGAATATATTCGAAAGCTAGTGCTGTGACACGTTTACTAGCTAAAACTTCAAAATATTTTTTTGATCGTGTTTTAATTTGTAAAGCTGAAATAAGAATCGTTTGCGGATTCAATAGTTTTAACTCATCTAAAGTAGGTGGTTCAACTTTTAAAATAATAGGGCAGGAGAATACTTTTTGCGTGTCATTAGTGATTTCTGCTCCAGCTTCTGTATATTCTTTATCAGAAAAATTAGCTTCTTTTCCCGCGCAGCTTTCAATTAACACCCGATGTCCGTGCGCTACAATAGCTGCAACCGCATCTGGAGTTAAACAAACACGTTTTTCTTGATAGGAAGTTTCTTTAGGAATCCCTATAAATAATTCTTGTTTATGTTTTAAAATTTCAAGAGTTTCTTCTTGTGGAAGCAATTGTTGTTTGGTAAAAGGTGATAAAGATTCTGCCATGAAGCATTCCGATTGATTAAAACATGAAGTTACAAATAAAAAAGAAGTAATAAACGCTATTTATTCTCTTCTTTTTGTTGTTCTTTTTCTTTTCGTTCATATTCAGCCAGTTCGGCATCTATTTTTTTAAGATCAATATTATACACATATTTATCAAATAGTTTTATTCTGATAAAATATACTGTAGGAATAATAATCATCATAACAGGAATAACGTAATAAATTTCTGTTTCATCTAAATTATTTTCTTGCTTAATTACGCTTACGATTTGAAAAGTGTACATTGCGATTGGTATCAGTATTATATGATACCACCAATCACGACTTGTGAAAAACCAAAGAATTAAAAACAATAAAGGAATTGCTTTTTGCATGAATAACCAGCCGACCAAGCGAACATTTTCTTGGTAATTACTTTCAAAAGAAAAATAAGAAGTCTCCCAAACCTTAGTGTCTGGAAGACTTTCGTATAAATAAAATATATATGGTGAAATACCTATAATTATAGCCAATATACTACCCGTGACGAGGGATTTTGACTTTTTGCGGGTCGATTGTTTCTTGTGTTTCGTATGGATTGTCTTCATCAGCAATACTGTCTGGGTTACAAGATACAAATAATATTGTTGAAAAAGCAGCTAGTAATAAAAAGTAGATCTTAGTTTTCATATGATAATTAGGTTATTTAGTTTAACGATGAGTCAAACTTATTAAATAACCAACTAATTATCAGAAAAATAGCAATATATATTTTCTACGTACTTTTGTTAGTTAAAACTAATTTTAATTGAGTACGTAGAAAATACAATTTATTATAATGTTATCGTAAGTAATTTCGCTAATATACGAATTATTTTAATTTATCACTCTCAGATACTTCTTTTTCCTTACGTTCATATTCTTCGAGTTCTGCTTCTATTTTTTTTAGGTCGATACCCAAAACTAGTTTGTCAAATAATTTAATTCTTATTAAATAAACTATTGGCACTACTACCATCATGATAGGTATTAACCAATATATCTCAATTTCATCAACCTTTAAAGAATTTTTATATAATGCATTGACTAGCTGAAAAGCATACATTGCAATCGGAACTAATATAATATGATACCACCAATGCTTGCAAGTTAAAAACCAAAGTATTAGCAATAGCAAAGGAATTATTTTACTTAAATACATCCAAAAGGATATATATAAATCTTGATAACCATTGCTGGTTATGGTAAACCAATTGGTTTTCCATACATCTCCATCAGGAGAATATTCATATAAATAGTAAAGAAAAGGAGATATAAATATTAAAAAAATTATTAAGGAATCAATTAGTAGTTTTTTTCTAACCAACGTTCCCTCTTGTGATATCTTTTTTATTGACTCCTTGTTCTGTTTGGTATGGGTTGTCTTCATCAGCAATGCTATCTGGATTACAAGATACAAATAAAATTGATGATACGGCTGCTAACAGGTAAAGGTAGAATTTAGTCTTCATGTTTGTTTTAGTTTATTTAGTTTAACGATGTGTCAAACTTATGGAATAACCAAACGTTCCCTTTAAAATAAGCATAATATATTTTCTACGTATTTTTGTTAGTTTTACTTAAAATTAACAGGTTACATAGAAAATAGTATATTAGTGTATGTCAATGAACTTCTTGTTTTTGAGTTTCTGCTGTTGTGTTTTGTTGCTCTTGTTCGTCTTGTTCTTTACGTTTGTATTCCTCTAATTCAGCTTCAATCTTTTTTAAGTCAATTCCATATACTAATTTGTCAAATAATTTAATCCTTATTAGGTAAACAATAGGGACTATTATCATCATTATTGGAATAACCCAATATATCTCTAATTCATCAAAATTTTTAGATTCATCGTTTATAGCCTGAATAAACTGAAAAGCAAACATTGCAATTGGTATTAATATTATATGATACCACCAATTTTTACAAGTTAAGAACCATAAAATAAGCAGTAACAGAGGTATTAATTTATTCATGCAAACCCATGCAACTATTTGTACATTTTTATAATAATTACTTTCAAAAGTAAAAAAGGGAGTCTCCCATTTGGCGTCTATCGGGACACTCTCATATAATTGAAATAGATATGGGGTAATTGCTATTAAAACGGCTATTATAGACGATCTTATTAATCTTTTTCTAGTTAACTTGTCTTGGAGTTTTAATCTTACTTTTTTCGACTCCTTGTTCTGTTTGGTATGGGCTGTCTTCGTCTGCAATGCTATCTGGGTTACAAGACACAAATGTTACTGATGCCAATACGACTGCTCCGAATAAATAATTTCTTAATTTCATTTTGTTTTAGGTTTTAGTTTTACGATGAGCAAACTTATCTAATAAACAAATGATTTTCAGGAAATTATCATATTTTATTTTCTGCGTATTTTTATCAATTTTTGACTTTTATAAAGTCTATCAGAATTTTCATTCAATATACTGTAAAAGTCACTAATTTGTCAGTCTTTTCGGTTAAATATAGGTTATAGTTCTACTTTTTTCGATTAAGTGTTTAATTTTTTAGATGAATGAAACGCTTTTCTTCCTCTCTTTTTTCAATAAATATTTCTGTAATAGTATTAGGCAAAAGGTTTTTAATACGTTCTGGCCATTCTATAAAACACCAAGCGTCACTGTATAAATAGTCCTCAATACCAATATCGTATGCTTCGGTTTCATCTTCCATTCGGTAACAATCAAAATGGTATATAATGTCATTAGGAGTGTGATATTCATTGACAATAGCAAATGTAGGACTGTTAGTAAGCTCATTCACACCCAACTTTTTAGCGAGAATTTTAATGAGTGTGGTTTTTCCCACACCCATGTCTCCGTAAAAAACAATGATTTTATGTTTAGTTTGCGATAAAATAGCTTCGGCTATTTCATCAATTTGTGAAAGCGTATATTCTTTTTGCACAAGTATATCTTTAAGTAAGGCTTTTTAGTCAAATTTAATAAAAAATCTATAATAGTGCATTAAATCACTTGCTGAGCAATAAATTTAAGATTCAATATGTAGTTGAACGTAATTATGTTCTTTTAATCTAAAAGAAATAAATGACCATATAAACTCAACTCATTTTTATTATTTTAAGTTGAATTTAAAAATCATTTAGAATTATGTTAAAAGAAATTTTAAGAATAGAAGGGGTTAGAAGGTTAACCAAAAAAGAAACAGGTAAATTATTAGGGGGAATTTGCAAGGCTTGTGTTAGAATTCCTGGGTCAGAACCAATGTCAGAAGAACAAAAAGCTGCTTGTGAAGCATGTAAAAGAGAAAATGGATTTTCTTAAATTATAAAGCCGTTTCATTCTTTTGAAACGGCTTTTGTTATTTTAGGCTTAAAACTATCTAGGTGATAAAACTACAAAAGGAATAATCATTTCTTCTAGCGAAACTCCACCATGTTGATACGTATTTCTGTAGTAACTTACATAATGATTGTAATTGTTTGGATATGCAAAAAATAAATCAGTTTTTGCAAAAATAAAGGAACTACTCATGTTGATTGAAGGTAAATGAATAGTGCTTGGATCTTTTGCAGCTAGCACGTCTTTTTGTTCATAAGTCAAACTTCTTCCCGTTTTGTAGCGTAAATTCAAACTTGTGTTTTTGTCACCAACAACCTTCGAAGGGTTTTTTACATTAATAGTTCCATGATCGGTAGTAATAATTAATTTAAAACCTAATTGCTGAGATTGTTGAATGATTTCTAGTAAAGGAGAATTTTTAAACCAACTTTGTGTTAAAGAACGATAGGCTTTGTCATTAGACGCCAATTCTTTTACTACTTCCATTTCGGTTTTGGCGTGCGATAACATATCTACAAAATTATATACAACGACAGTTAAATCATTATCTTTTTGAGATTTGAAATTTTCTGCTAATTTTTTTCCTCCTTTTAGGCTTGTGATTTTGTGATATTCATGCTTAATGTTGAGCCCCAAACGCTTGAGTTGTGCTTTTAAAAAATCGTCTTCGTGAAGATTTTTACCGCCATCATCTGTGTCATTTTTCCATAAATCAGGGTGTAATTTCTCCATGTCAGAAGGCATTAAGCCAGAAAATATAGCATTTCGTGCATATTGTGTAGCGGTTGGAAGTATACTTACAAAAGGAATTTCTTTTTCCTTTTTGTAATGTGTATTTACAGTCGATTCAAATGATTTCCATTGATCATATCGTAAGTTATCAATAATTACCAATAATGTTGGCTGAGCTTTACTAATTTCGGGAACAACGAGTTCACGAAACATTGTATGAGACATAATTGGTGCTTCCTCATTACCAAACCATTTAGGATAGTTTTTATCAATGAATTTTCCAAACTGCACATTGGCTTCATTTTTTTGAGATTCTAAAATTTCAAACATGCCAGAATCTTCGATGGCTTCTAATTCCAATTCCCAGTAAATTAATTTTTGGTACAATTCAATCCATTCTTCAATAGAATTGACCATAGCCAAATCCATCGCAATTTTTCTAAACTCTTGCTGATAGTTCGAAGTCGTTTTTTCAGAAACCAATCGAGAATGGTCTAAATTTTTCTTCAAGCTCAGTAAAATTTGATTCGGATTTACAGGTTTAATCAAATAATCGGCAATCTTAGAACCAATCGCTTCCTCCATTATATATTCTTCTTCACTCTTGGTAATCATTACAATAGGGAGATTACTTTGCTTTGCTTTCAACTCTGAAAGTGTTTCAATACCTGTTAGGCCAGGCATATTTTCGTCTAAAAACACAATATCAAAACTTTCTTCGTCAATCAACTCGATAGCTTCAGTTCCACTAGTGCATGTAGTAACGTTGTAATTTTTTTTCTGTAAAAAAAGAATATGTGGTTTCAATAGGTCAATTTCATCATCAACCCAAAGAATCTTGAATGTGCTCATGTAAATCTTTATTTAGTAAATTATTAGCAATGCTTGTAATTATAAACTTATATTTGTGCTTTGTCATAAAAAGATACGACTTGAATACCAGAAATAAGCTTAAAATTTTAAACGATCCAATTTACGGATTTATTACAATTCCCAATCCACTCATTTTTGATCTAATTGAGCACAAATATTTCCAACGATTGCGGAGAATTTCGCAAATGGGGATGTCGTATTTGGTATATCCTGGAGCACATCATACACGTTTTCATCATGCGTTGGGTTGTATGCATTTAATGCAAAAAGCGATACAAGTACTTTGTTTTAAAGGTGTTGAGATTTCTGAAGATGAAAAACAAGCCTTGTTAATTGCGATACTTTTGCATGATATTGGTCATGGTCCTTTTTCTCATGCTATGGAGCATAGTATAGTAAATAGTGTGCATCATGAGGAAATTTCCTTGCTTTTAATGGAACAATTAAATAAAGAATTTAACGGAAGTTTAACGCTTGCCATTGAAATTTTTAAAGGAAATTACCCGCGAAAGTTCATGTATCAGCTCATTTCTGGTCAAATTGATATGGATAGAGCAGACTATTTGAAGCGTGACAGTTTTTATACAGGTGTAGCAGAAGGAAATATCAATTCAGAGCGTATCATTACCATGTTAAATGTTGTGAATGACGAATTGGTTATTGAGGAAAAAGGAATCTATTCGGTCGAAAAATTCCTGGTTGCTAGACGTTTAATGTACTGGCAAGTATACTTGCACAAAACGAGTTTGGTGGCGGAGCAGTTATTAATACGTGTATTACAAAGAGCAAAAGAACTCACAATGCAAGGAACTAAGCTTACAGCGAGTGCTGCATTATCCTTTTTTATAAAAAATGAAATCTCTATTGAAAATTTTAACGAAGAAGTATTAGATCGTTTTGCTCAATTAGATGATTACGATATAATATCAGCAATGAAAGAATGGATGCATGAAGAAGATTTTGTTCTTTCTAAACTTTGCAAAATGATTATCAATCGTGACTTATTAAAAATTAAGGTTAAAAATAAAAAAATTGCTCCCAAAAGATTGGAAAGTGCTATACAAGAAGTGATGGAAACTTATAAATTAAGCAGGGAAGAAGCCTCTTATTTTGTGTTTTCAGGAGAAATTTCCAATCAAGCGTACAAAACCACTAGTCAAAATATTCATATCTATATGAAAACAGGGAAAATTCAAGATGTAGTCAAAGCATCCGATCAATTAAACTTAAAAGCGCTTTCAAAACCTGTGACAAAATATTATATATGTTTCCCAAAAGATAAACTTTAGTAGTTTTTTTATACTTTTGCCAGAATGAAGTTTACAGCGACACAAATAGCAGGTATTTTAGAAGGAGATATCGTAGGTAATCCAGACATAGAAGTATCTAAACTTTCTAAAATTGAAGAAGGAACAGAAGGATCTTTAACCTTTCTGGCAAATCCAAAATATACACAATATATATATAATACAAAAGCGTCTATCACTATTGTAGGGAAAGACTTTTCTCCAGAAGAAGATGTTGCTACTACGCTTATAAAAGTAGAAGATGCTTATAAATCGTTTTCCAAACTGTTGGAGTATTACAACAAAGTAAAACTCAATAAAGTAGGAATAGAACAACCTGTTTTTATTTCTGAAACAGCACAATATGGAAAAGAATTATATTTTGGAGCTTTCTCTTATATGGGCGAAAATGTAAAAATTGGAGATTATGTAAAGGTATATCCAAATGCATACATTGGCGACAATGTAACCATTGGAAATAATGTAATCATTTTTGCAGGAGCCAAAATTTATTCAGAATCTGTCATTGGAGATAATTGTGTAATTCATAGTGGAGCAATAGTTGGCGCTGATGGGTTTGGTTTTGCTCCAAATGAAAAAGGGGAATATCAAAAAGTACCGCAAACGGGAAATGTAATTCTTGAAGAAAATGTAGACATAGGGGCGGGTACTACAATTGATAGAGCAACGTTAGGATCTACCATTATTCGTAAAGGCGTTAAATTGGACAACCAGATTCAAATTGCACACAATGTAGAGATTGGAAAAAATACTGTCATTGCAGCTCAAACTGGAATTGCGGGTTCTACTAAAATTGGAGAGAATTGCATGATTGGCGGACAAGTTGGTATTGTAGGACATATTACTATTGGGAACAATGTTCGCATCCAAGCACAATCTGGAATAGGCAGAAATGTTAAAGATGGAGAAACCTTGCAAGGTTCTCCTGCATTAAATTATGGCGATTACAACAAATCGTACGTATACTTCAAAAATCTACCTAAACTTGCTAAATCAATCAATCAACTAGAAAAAAAGACAAACAACAATGAGTGAATCTATTGTTAAGCAAACCACTATCGCCAAAGAAGTATCTCTCAAAGGCGTAGGGTTACATACTGGAAAAGAAGTCAATCTTACTTTTAAGCCAGCACCTGAAAATCATGGATATGCTTTCGTTAGAGTAGATCTAGAAGGAAGCCCTGTGATTGAAGCAGACGCAAATTATGTTGTAAATACACAAAGAGGAACTGTGTTAGAAAAACACGGTGTAAAAATTCAAACTTGCGAACATGTATTAGCAGCATTAGTTGGGTTAGAAATTGACAATGTAAGTATCGAATTAGATGCTTCAGAACCTCCAATTATGGATGGTTCAGCTAAGTTTTTTCTGGAAGCTCTAGAAGAAGCTGGAATAGTAGAACAAGAACAACCTAGAGAAGAATACATTGTAAAAGATGTCATCTCTTATATTGATGAAGAAACTGGAAGTGAAATTACAATTATTCCTTCAGATGAATATCAAGTAACAACAATGGTTGATTTTGGTACAAAAGTATTAGGAACGCAAAATGCGACTCTAAAGCATATTTCTGACTTTAAAAAGGATATAGCAAGTTCTAGAACATTCAGCTTTCTGCATGAATTGGAAATGTTATTGGAGCATGGACTCATTAAAGGGGGCGATTTGAATAATGCAATTGTGTATGTAGATAAAGAACTGTCTTCAGAGACAATGGAAAAACTTAGAGTTGCTTTTGGAAAAGACACCATTGCAGTAAAACCTAATGGTATCTTGGATAATCTTACGTTACATCATCCTAATGAAGCGGCACGTCACAAATTATTAGATGTAATTGGTGATTTAGCACTAATCGGAACTCGTATTCGAGGAAAAGTGATTGCAAATAAGCCAGGACACTATGTAAATACGCAATTTGCAAAGAAATTATCGAAAATAATTAAGATTGAAAAGCGTAATAACGTACCTAGCTATGATTTGAATCAAGCTCCATTAATGGATATAAACCAAATTATGGCGATGCTTCCACACAGACCACCATTTTTATTAGTAGATAAAATTTTAGAGTTGTCAGATAAACATGTGGTAGGTGTAAAAAACGTAACAATGAATGAACCATTTTTTGTGGGGCATTTTCCTGGCGCACCAGTGATGCCAGGTGTTTTACAAGTAGAAGCAATGGCACAAACAGGAGGAATATTAGTATTAAGCACAGTTCCAGATCCTGAAAATTACTTGACTTTTTTCATGAAAATTGATAAAGTAAAGTTCAAACAAAAAGTTGTACCAGGAGACACTTTAATATTTAAAGCTGACTTGATTACACCAATTCGTAGAGGAATTTGTCACATGCAAGCCTATGCGTATGCCAATGGAAAATTAGTTGCAGAAGCAGAACTAATGGCACAAATTGCTCGAAAAAAAGAAGAAGATATTGCAAAAAAATAATTCATTTTGAATAAAAAATGTATTTTGCTGCAATCTTTAAGATAAGAAATAATTAAAAACTAGCAGATGAATCAACCATTAGCTTATGTTCATCCAGGTGCAAAAATCGCAAAAAATGTAGTGGTAGAGCCATTCACAACCATTCACAACAATGTAATTATTGGTGAAGGTACGTGGATTGGTTCCAATGTTACGATTATGGAAGGAGCGCGAATCGGGAAAAATTGTAACATATTTCCTGGAGCCGTTATTTCTGCACCGCCACAAGATTTAAAATACCAAGGAGAAGATACAATCGCCGAAATAGGAGATAATACCACTATACGTGAATGTGTAACAATCAATAAAGGCACATCTGATCGTATGAAAACAGTTATCGGTAAAAACTGTTTAATTATGGCGTATTGTCATGTCGCACACGACTGTATCGTAGGAGATAATTGTATTTTTTCGAATAATAGTACACTTGCAGGACATATTACTGTAGGAGATTATGTTATTCTTGCGGGAATGACTGCTGTTCATCAATTTTGTTCTATTGGAAACCATGCGTTTGTTACAGGAGGTTCTTTAGTACGTAAGGACGTTCCTCCTTATGTAAAAGCAGCACGTGAACCTTTATCCTATGTGGGAATCAACTCGGTGGGATTGCGTAGACGTGGATTCACGACGGAAAAAATTAGAGAAATTCAAAACATCTTCCGAATTCTCTATCAAAAAAATTACAACAACACACAAGCTGCTGAAATTATTGAAGCAGAAATGGAAGCCACTACTGAGCGCGATGAAATCTTACAATTCATCAAAAACTCGCATAGAGGTATCATGAAAGGATATATTACATCAAATTAATACTATAACATGGCAACGACTTCAGATATTAGAAAAGGATTGTGCATTCGCTACAATCATGATATTTTTAAAATCGTAGAATTTTTACACGTAAAACCAGGAAAAGGACCTGCGTTTGTGCGTACCAAATTAAAAAGTGTAACTACAGGAAAAGTAATAGATAATACGTTTTCGGCAGGACATAAAATCGACGATGTTCGTGTAGAAACTCATAAATTTCAGTACTTATATAAAGATACCGAGGCATATCATTTTATGAACACTGAAGATTATACACAGATTAGATTACAAGAATCTGCTCTAGATGCACCAGACTTATTAAAAGAAGGTGAAGTGGTGACAGTATTAATCAACTCAGAAGATAATATGCCATTATCTGTAGATATGCCTGCTAGTGTTATTTTAGAAGTAACACATACTGAACCAGGAGTAAAAGGAAATACAGCTACCAATGCAACAAAACCTGCTACGGTTGAAACAGGCGCACGTGTTAACGTTCCTTTATTTATTAATGAAGGCGATAAGATAAAAATTGAAACTGAAAAAGGTTCCTATATGGAACGAATGAAAGACTAACATATTCTAAAGCGCAATGATTACATTGCGCTTTTTTTGATATTTACCACATATATGAAATTTCCTAGAATATATACACTAAAAGAAATCGCAACAATCATCGATACTTCTTTTGTGGGAGAAGAAACATTTCCGGTACAAGGCATGAACGAAATTCATGTGGTTGAAGAAGGAGATATTGTATTTGTTGATCACCCTAAATATTATGACAAAGCGTTAGAGTCAAAAGCTACGATTGTGTTGATCAATAAAGAAGTAGCTTGCCCTGAAGGAAAAGCACTATTAATTTCTGAGGATCCATTTAGAGATTTTAATAAACTAACTGATCATTTCAGACCTTTTATCAGTGCAAGTGCTGCTATTGCGCCAACAGCACAAATTGGAGAACGTACTGTCATTCAACCAAATTGCTTTATTGGTAACAATGTTACCATTGGAAATGATTGTATAATTCATGCCAATGTAAGTATTTATGACAATGCTGTGATTGGTAATAATGTTACAATCCATTCCGGAACAGTATTAGGAGCTGATGCGTTTTATTATAAAAAACGACCAGAAGGCTTTGATAAACTACGCTCTGGCGGAAGAGTTGTCATTGAAGATTATGTAGATTTAGGAGCGTTGTGTACAATAGACAAAGGTGTTACAGGAGATACTACAATCAAGGTAGGCACGAAAATAGACAATCAAGTACACGTGGGACACGATACTGTAATTGGTAAAAAATGTTTAATAGCTTCTCAAACTGGAATTGCAGGATGTGTAGTCATCGAAGATGAAGTTACAATTTGGGGACAAGTAGGAATTACAAGCGGAATTACAATAGGAGCAAAGTCGGTTATTTCGGCACAATCAGGAGTTAGTAAAAGTTTAGAAGGCGGTAAAAACTATTTCGGAACACCTGCTGATGACTTTAGAAAAAAATACAAAGAGATTGCCTCTATTCGTCAAATTCCAGAATTAATAAAAAAAATAGAAAAATTAGAAGAGTAAATAGTTTTCATCAAAAAAGTATTTGTAGATAATTCCTAAAAATACTTTACAAATACTATAAAAAAACTATTTTTGTTCAGCCAAAAAATAGAAAACACAATGAGCGTTTTAGTAAACAAAGATTCAAAAATAATTGTTCAAGGATTTACAGGAAGTGAAGGAACTTTCCATGCAGGTCAAATGATAGAATACGGAACCAATGTAGTTGGTGGAGTAACTCCAGGAAAAGGAGGACAAACTCACTTAGACAAGCCCGTTTTTAACACAGTTTCTGAAGCTGTTGAAAAAGTAGGAGCTGATACTACCATTATTTTCGTTCCGCCAGCATTTGCTGCTGATGCTATTATGGAAGCTGCTGATGCAGGAATTAAAGTTATCATCACCATTACGGAAGGAATTCCTGTAGCTGATATGACTAAAGTAGCTGCTTACATCGCAAATAAAGATTGTCGTTTAGTAGGTCCTAACTGCCCTGGAGTAATTACTCCTGAAGAAGCAAAAGTTGGAATCATGCCTGGATTTGTTTTCAAAAAAGGAAAAGTAGGAATTGTTTCTAAATCAGGAACATTAACTTATGAAGCTGCAGATCAAGTGGTAAAACAAGGATTAGGAATCACAACTGCAATTGGAATTGGAGGAGATCCAATCATTGGAACAACAACCAAAGAAGCTGTTGAATTATTGATTAATGATGACGAAACAGAATGTGTGGTTATGATTGGTGAAATTGGAGGTCAATTAGAAGCTGATGCTGCGAAGTGGTACAAAAAAAGTGGAAGTAAAAAACCAGTAGTTGGTTTTATTGCAGGAGAAACTGCTCCAAAAGGTAGAACAATGGGACATGCTGGAGCAATTGTTGGAGGAGCTGATGATACTGCTGAAGCGAAGAAAAGAATTATGCGCGAATGTGGAATTCACGTAGTAGATTCACCTGCTGAAATTGGTAAAAAAGTAGCGGAAGTGACTGCATAAACATTCCGTTTTTATATAAAAATAGAAGCGCATTATTTTAAAATAATGCGCTTTTTTTATGAGCTAATGCGTTTAAAATAAATAAAGTACATGGTTGATTTAGCACTTATAATTTATAAAAATGAAGCACTATCTGTTTTAAAGGAAACAATTAATCTCTAGTTTTGAAAACAGAATAACCATAATAAACAAATCATCGATACAAGAGACAATAATCGGTACGCGATTTGAATAAAAAAATCAAACATAGTCTTAGGTTAATAGATGTTTATTGTCACTGAATCGTGAAAAAAAGTGTAAAAGCGGACGACAATTTGTGGTTCGCTTTTTTTATTGTAAATGAATCATTCTTAAAAATCACAATACCATTGCAAAAAATAAAATATGTAACATTTATACTTTAAAATTGTGTATTATACAGAAATAAAACGTTAAAAATGAAAATAATTATAAAATAGTATATAATAATTATATTTTTAGCGTTGATAAACTATAGTTAATTAATCAAAAAATCTAAATGAAAAGAATTAATATTCTCTTGCTTATCGTGCTTACGTTCACGGTTTTAAGCTGTAAAGAAAAAAAAGGTGCCGATTCGTCTGCTGTAACGGTTGAAAAACATACAGACGCAAAAGGCTTCACGTATGAAACAGTATCGAATGATCCTACAGGATTACGCCTGTACACACTTGATAATGGTCTTAAAGTGTATTTGAGTAAAAATGATGACGAACCAAAAATACAAACGTACATTGCTGTACGCGCTGGTTCTAACTACGATCCTAAAGAATCTACAGGATTGGCACACTATCTTGAACATATGGTATTTAAGGGTACTGACGAAATCGGTACTTTAGATTGGGAAAAGGAGAAAGTATATCTTCAACAAATTTCTGATCTATACGAGCAACATAAAGAAACAGCTGATCCTGAAAAAAAGAAGGAACTTTATAAAAAAATAGATGAAATCTCTCTGGAAGCTTCAAACTATAGTGTCGCAAACGAATATGATAAAATGACAAGCTCTCTTGGAGCAACAGGGACAAATGCACATACTTGGTTTGAAGAAACGGTATACAAGAATAAAATTCCTGCAAATGAATTAGATAAATGGCTAAAACTAGAAAGCGAACGTTTCAGTCAACTAGTATTACGTTTGTTTCACACCGAATTGGAAGCTGTTTTTGAAGAATTCAATAGAGGACAAGATAATGATGGTAGAAAAAGCTATGCGGCAATGCTAGATGGTTTATTTCCAAATCATCCGTATGGACAACAAACAACTATTGGTACAGGAGAGCATTTAAAAAATCCTTCCATGGTAGCAATTCACAACTACTTTAACAAATATTATGTTCCAAATAATATGGCAATGGTTTTAGTGGGTGATATTGATTTTGAAGAAACAATTCAAAAAGTAGCAAATACATTCGGGAATTTAGAGAAAAAAGAAGTAACACATCCTACATTACCAAAAGAAGAGCCTATCAAATCTCCTGTAATTAAAGAAGTATTTGGTCCAACGGCAGAAAATGTATCAATTGCGTTTCGCGCTGACGGTGTAGATTCAAAAGATGAAAAATTTGTGATGTTGGCAGATATGATTTTAGCAAACGGAAACGCAGGTTTGATTGATTTGAATTTAAATCAGCAACAAGCTGTTCAATACGCAGGTTGTTCTCCAACATTCTTGAATGACTATGGATATCATCGTTTTTCAGGTTATCCAAAAGCTGGGCAAAGTTTAGATGAAGTAAAAAACCTGATTCTTGAACAAATTGAAAAACTAAAAAAAGGAGAATTTGAAGATTGGATGATTGATGCAGTTGTAAATGATTTAAAACTAAGTCAAACGCAACAATATGAAAACAGCACAGCATTGGCTTCGGCATATTACAATGCGTTTATTCATCATGAAGATTGGGCTAAAAAAGTAAAATTTTTAGACGAATTAAGAAAAATTACAAAAGAAGAATTGGTTGCTTTTGCTAATGAATTTTATCAAGACAATTACGTGGTAACTTATAAGCGTAAAGGAGAAGATACTTCTATTGTAAAAGTTGAAAACCCAGGAATTACACCTGTAAACCTTAATAGAGATAAGAGTTCTACTTATATGAAAGAATTCAATGCTATTGAGGCAACGTCGTTGCAGCCAAAATATGTAGATTTCAAAACAGCAATCAAAGAAACTGAAATGGCAAATGGCATCAAGGTTTCATACATTGAAAATGAGCAAAATGATTTATTTGATTTGAACATCATTTTTGATATGGGAAGCGATCACAACAAAAAGTTAGATCTTGGAGTTGGTTATATGGAATACTTAGGTACGGATACATATTCTCCAGAAGCGCTTAAAAAGGAGTTTTATAAACTCGGAATCAGCTATTACGTAAATACAGGTGCTGAAAAGTCGTATGTAGGATTAAATGGATTGAAGGAAAACTTAGCCGAAGGACTAAAATTGCTATCACACTTATGGAATAATGCGGTGCCAAACCAAGAAGCGTACGATAAATATGTTGCGCAAATTATCAAGGGTAGACAAGACAATAAAACTCGTAAAGGAAGTATTTTGCAAAGTGGATTAATGAGTTATGGGAAATATGGTGAAAATTCTCGTTTGCGTAACATCTATAATAATGAGGAATTGAAAAATATGAATCCTCAAGAATTGGTTGATCTTGTAAAAGACTTAAAAAACTTTGATCAACGCATTTTTTATTATGGTAAAGACGTGGATGCGGCAGTTGCAGCGTTGAATGAACACCATAAAGTAGCTAGTGAATTAAATGATTATCCAGCAGCTACTGAGTATGTTGAATTAGAAACTGGAGGAAATGTATACTTTGTAGATTATGATATGGTACAAGCAGAAATGTTATTCTTGGCAAAAGGAAATCCATTTAAACCAGAAAACATGGCCGCTTCAACACTATTTAATACATATTTCGGAGCAGGATTATCGTCGATTGTGTTTCAAGAGATTAGAGAATCAAAATCGTTGGCGTATTCTGCATATTCGTATTACGCGGAAGCTTCTGACAAAGATGACTCTAACTACGTTATGGCGTATATAGGAACACAAGCTAATAAAATGCCACAAGCAGTTGATGCGATGATGGAGTTGATGAATAATATGCCAGAAGCTGAAGACCAATTTAATGCAGCTAAAGAAGCTACACTGAAGAAATTGGCAGCACAACGTATTACAAAATCTAACATCTTTTGGACGTATGAGCGACTCCAAAAATTAGGAATTGACAAAGATCACAGAGAAGAAATGTATGAAGCTATCAAAAATATGACGATAGAAGACCTAAAGAAATTCTTCAATGAAAATATTAAAGGAGAACAGTACAATGTAATGGTGATTGGAAACAAAAAAGATGTTGACATGCAAGCGTTGTCGAAATTGGGTAAAATTCAAGAAATGGATATTGATTATCTATTCAATTATGAAAAAGCTCAAGAAATCAAACAATAAAAGTTTAATACTAAAAAAGCACTTCGAAAGAAGTGCTTTTTTTTTGTTATATATGCTAAAGAGTAACGATTAATATTATCCTTTTACTTTCGTTTGCATATTTTTATTTAAAAATTCAATCATAGAATTGTAAAAATCAAAGCGGTTTTCTTGGTTTCTAAATCCATGCCCCTCATTTTCTTTCAACATATATTCTACAGTTACACCATTATTTCGAAGTGCTTCTACCATTTGATCTGATTCAGCTTGAACAACACGCGGATCATTTGCTCCTTGCGCAACAAATAAAGCAGCTTTGATTTTATCTACATGAAAAACAGGACTGTTTTGTTTCATCATAATACTATCTTTTGTAGTTGGATCTCCTACCATTTCATATAGCATTTTCTTGTATGGCTCCCAATATGGCGGAATAGTTTCCATAAAAGTAAATAGGTTAGATACGCCTACATAATCTACAGCTGCTGCATATAAATCAGGCGTGTTGGTAATTCCTGCTAGTGTAGCATAACCACCGTAGCTTCCTCCGTAAATTGCAATACGATCTTTATCTGCAATCCCTTCATTAATCAACCATTGTACACCATCGGTGATGTCGTTTTGCATTTCTTGTCCCCATTTTTTAAAAGAACTTTCCCAGAATTTTTTTCCGTATCCCGTAGAACCTCTAAAATTCATTTGCAATACGGCAAAACCTCTATTAGCCAAAAATTGAACTTCTGGATTAAACCCCCAATTATCACGAGCCCAAGGACCTCCATGCGGATTTACAACCACTGGTAAATTTTCAGCTTTTACTCCAACAGGTAATGTCAAATATCCATGAATAGTCAAACCATCTCTAGAAGTATAGGAGATAGGTTTCATTGTTGCCATATGTTCAGAATTAATCCACGGACTTAAATCAGCTAAATGTGTAATGTTTTTTGTAGCTGCATCATAAAAATAATACGAACCTCTAGTTTTATCGTTTCCAGCGTACACTAAAAATTTATCTTCATTCTTATTACTTGAAGTAATATAATATTCGTTATCAGCACCTAATTTTTCTTCAAACATTTTAAAAAGGGCTTCTGCTTCTTTGTCTAAAAACTTTCTATTCAATTTAGCTCTAGTATAGTTGATAAATGTTGGTACTTTTCTTTTGGAAGAATACGAAATACCATCAACGTCAACTTCAGTGTCCATAAAAATTTCTTCGACTTCTTTATTCTCTTTAAGGTTATATTTTACCACAGCAGCTTTGTCTCTTCCTAAGTTAGAAACAGCATACACAATATCTCCATTGTCAAAATCAAAAAATTGAGGAGATAGTGTTTGTTTAAAATCGGTCGTAATAACTTCTTTAAAAGGTTCATCTTCAGAAGATCTATACAATATCGTATTATCAACTCCATTGGTCATAGAAGCCAAACGTAGTTTTCCATCATGATCAGTATTCCAATCTGTAATATTTCCAGGGTTTTCATATAATAAAGTCAACTCACCTGTATTGATATTCAATCGATAAGGATCAAACACTTGAGGAATACGTTTGTTCAATCCAATAATCATTTCTTCTTCATTATCTTCTAGCGCATCAATAATTTGTGAACGAACACCATCAAAAGGAGTCAAATCTTTTTCATTCGTTCCATCTTTATTTACCGCAAAAAGATGAAAGTTTTCATTTCCTCCTTTATCTCTAATGTACACCAAACGATCGTCACTGGCCCAGAAATAACCTGAAAGATCACGATCTTCAACACCTGTGACTCTAGTTACTTCTTCACTACCTATTTTTTGAACGTGAATATTCATTCGATCCTTAAATGGAGCTAAATACGCTAAGTATTCTCCATTTGGCGACAAACGATACGATGTTTTTTCGGAATTTTTAAAAAAATCTTCTACAGAAATTTTTGGAGCTGGTTGTAATTCAGCTACTTCGGTTTGTTTTTTGGTTTCCTCTTTGCAAGCTATAAAAAGCAAGACTAAGGAAAAAAGCAGTAGTTTTCTCATGATTTTGTTTTTTGTATGATATCTTGATACGACGATACATTGACAATCTTGTTACACTTTTATGCTATTTTTTACAAAATCGATTACTTATTTGTTGAATTTTTAAAAACTTAGCAATCTTTAAAGTGTGAATTCGTTATTATCAAAACCTTTGAGTATATTGTGAATATTCCTAAAACGAATTATTGCAAACCTAACTATTCTAACTATATTTGAAATAAATTAAAATCAACCATTAATTACGTATGAAATTACTAGAAGGCAAGACAGCCATCATAACAGGTGCGAGTAGAGGAATAGGAAAAGGAATCGCACAAGTATTTGCTGCTCATGGAGCAAATGTTGCTTTTACCTACAGTTCATCAGTAGAAGCAGCAAATGAATTAGAAAAAGAATTAAATGAATTAGGCGTAAAAGCAAAAGGATATCAAAGTAACGCTGCAGATTTTCAACAGGCGCAAGACCTTGCTGCTGATGTATTGAAAGAATTTGGTTCAATCGATGTGTTGATTAATAATGCGGGTATCACGAAAGATAATCTTTTGATGCGCATTTCAGAAGAAGATTTTGATAAAGTAATTGAAGTAAACTTAAAATCTGTTTTCAACATGACCAAAGCTGTGCAACGTGCCATGTTAAAACAACGAAAAGGTTCTATTATTAATATGAGTTCAGTAGTCGGAGTAAAAGGAAATGCTGGGCAAACAAATTATGCTGCTTCTAAAGCTGGAATTATCGGTTTTTCTAAATCGGTTGCTTTAGAATTAGGATCAAGAAACATTCGTAGTAATGTAATTGCTCCAGGTTTCATTGAAACTGAAATGACAGGGAAATTGGCTGAAGATGTGGTGCAAAGCTGGAGAGACGCAATTCCTCTCAAGCGTGGAGGAACTCCAGAAGATGTAGCTAATGTTTGTGTGTTTCTTGCTAGTGATATGTCAGCATATGTAACAGGACAAGTACTTAACGTAGACGGTGGAATGTTGACTTAAAACCAATATATATGAAAAAAGCACTATTTCTAATGGCAATATTTTTATTGTCATTCAATGCAGTAAATGCACAAACTTGGGAAAAATACAAAGCAGAAGATTTAGCTTTTGTGGCGTACTATCCAAAAGAGCCCAAACGAACTGTACAAAAAGTATCTACCGCAGTAGGAGAATTGGATATGCACATGATTATGCATGCACCAACCTCTGGAGATGACAATGCAGTATATTCAGTGATTCGTTCAGATTATCCTAAAGAACAATTTAAAGATGCTGATGATGAATACAATGCTACTGTTCTTAATGGTGCTGTAAATGGTGCTGTTTCCAACGTACAAGGAAAGTTATTATTTGATGAAAAAATAACTTTCAATGGGTATCCAGGAAGAAGTATTAAAATAGAAATACAAGGAGGTTTTATATATATCAATGCATATTTGGTAGAAAATTCTATGTTTATAACTCAAGTTATTTGTTTGTCAAGTAACGATGAAAACCCAAGTATTAAACGTTTCCTAGATTCATTTGAACTTATAAAAGTAAAGCAATAAAAAATACCCTAATTAAATATAAATGCAAAAAAATATCCTATTACTGGTATTTGCGTTTGCGTGTGCGCTAAATGTAAATAGTCAGGTGAGAATTGGCAAATTTGATCTTGCTGGAAAACACAAAAGCTTAAACAAAAAATCATTAGAGAAATTTAAAAATACCAAAACCTATTTCATTTTTGCTGAAAATGAAAGTCAAGGATATACCAAAAGTGATTATGAAAAAGTCCTTAATGAAGTTTGGGACGTTACAACTTTTGAAGTAATCACGGAAGACGAACTTTACGATGTGGCTAAAGAAAATGCAGCGTTTGCTCAATTTAATGCATTCTCTATAACCAGATATGGAAAATCAACCGTATCCGTTTTCTCATACCATGTCATTGATTTTTGGACGATTGATAAATTAAAAAAACTAGATAAAAAAGAAAAAAAGTTCAAGGCTAAAAAGAGTAGAGTTGCTGCAATTTATTTTACGCCTGATATTCACTCTCGACAAGAGATCGTAGCAGGAAAAACAGAGTTTAATGGTAATTTGATGAATTACAAACTCGGATATTTAAAAAACTACCTGCGATTCATTAATGACGGGCTGAAAGAAAATAAAAGCTTCAACATGTTTGATGAATCCGTAGATAAAGACAAAATTGGAGAACTAAAAAACAAAACGCTTTACTTCTCTGACGAAATGATCTATTCATATTCTCCTTGGAAAATTAAAGAAAAGGAAGATCAAATGACAGCAGAAGAATTGTTTGAAGACTACGAACACCCATACAAAGTTGTTTCAGACAAGGAAATAAATGATAAAATTCTCGCTAATGAAGACTTTTATTATTTAATGTATAATCAAGTTAACGGAATTAAAGTTATTTCTGTAGTTAACGGAAAAACAGGAGACATAATCTATTCAACCTATAAGATGCCTTCTTATAACTTAAAGTCTAAAGACTTGAAAAAATTATCAAAAAAAATATCTAAAAGTTAACTATTGCAAACGATCACCATCGTATATATAGCAATCGCAGTAGTAATATCAGCTTTCATAGCGATATTTCACTACTACTACAAAACGAAAAAACGCACTAAAAAATTAGTGCTTTTTTCGTTTTTGAGATTTCTTAGTGTGTTTGCTCTATTTTTATTAATTATCAATCCAAAATTCAAACAGAGAAGTTATTATACGGAAAAACCTGTGCTGACTGTCGCTATTGACAATTCTTCCTCTGTTCAAGCTTTGGGCTACAATCAGAAAGTGAAAAATTTTGTACAACAATTGCAAAATTCTAAAGAGCTACAAGAAAAGTTTGATATTGATACGTATATTTTTGATAAAGAAGTACAAAAACACGATTCGATTACCTTTTTAGGGACGCAAACCAATATAGGAAAAGCACTGAAAGATATACGTAACCTTTATAAAAATGCTATTGCACCTACATTGCTAATCACAGATGGGAATCAGACTTATGGAAATGATTATCAGTATATAACATCAGATTCTAAACAACCCATTTTTCCTGTAATTGTAGGAGATACGATTACTTATGTTGACCTGAAAATTTCTCAGCTAAACGCAAACAAATATGCATATCTAAAAAATAAGTTTCCTGTTGAAATTATTGTAAACTATACAGGAAATCAACCAATAACTACAAATGTATCTCTTACTGCCAATGGAAAACGATTGGCAAACAAGCAAGTCCATTTTTCGGCAACAAATACTTCAGAAGTAATCAACTTTAACATTTCAGCTTCACAAATAGGTGTACAAACATTTCAAGCAATAGTTCAACCATTAGAAGAAGAAAAAAACAAACAAAACAATTCCCGTTATTTTGCAGTAGAAGTAATTGATCAAAAAGTAAAAATAGCAATCGTTTCAGATATTATACATCCGGATCTTGGAGCTCTTAAAAAGAGTATAGAAAGTAATGAGTTACGTCAAGTAGACATTCTTAAAACAAGCGAAGTGTCTGATCAGCTAAATGATTATCAATTAATTATTCTATACCAACCTACTAGCTCATTTCGTTCGGTTTATGAGCGTATTCAGCGATTTGAAAAAAATATTTTTACAATTACAGGAACAAAAACTGATTGGAACTTTTTGAATCAAATTCAGTCAAATTTCAAAAAAAGAAAAATTTCAGAAACAGAAGAAGTTCAAGGACAGTTACATACTAATTATACAAATTTTTTAATTGATACTATTGATTTTTCAGAATATCCTCCATTAGAAAATACTTTTGGAAATGTAGAATTTAATGTAGCTCACGAAATAATACTTTCACAAGTCATCTCTGGTGTTTCTACTGAAGGAAGCCTACTTTCTACCTATACAGATAATGGAAAAAAAGCAGCCATTCTATCTGGCGAAAATATATGGAAATGGCGTGCGCAAAGTTTTCTCTCTCAAGGAGACTTTGAAGAGTTTGATACCTTTTTAGGTAAACTGATTCAGTATGTAGCGTCTAACAAAAAAAGAGAACGACTTACAGTAAATTATGAATCGTTCTACTATGGAAATCAGGCGATACAATTAACAGCTCAATACTTTAATCCTTCTTATGAATTTGATGAAAATGCTAATGTAACGGCAATCATTAAAAACACCGATACTGAGTTAATTACTACATATCCAATGCTTCCTGGAACGGGTTTTTACACAGTAGACCTTAATAGTCTGCCTCCTGGAGCTTACACTTTTACAATTCGCGTAGAAGGAAAAAACATAAGCAAATCTGGTAAATTTGAAATTTTAGCATTTGATATAGAACAACAATTTTTGAATGCTGATACAAAACGACTTCAAGCTATTGCAGAAAAAACAGAGGGTAAAGCATTCTATATTGACAGTAACTTTGAATCAATACGTACTGCATTAATTACAGATCAACGTTTTAAATCTATCGAAAAAAGTAATGAAAAGGTCGTATCTTTGATAGACTGGAAATATTTACTAGCTTTTATAGCGCTATTACTTGCACTAGAATGGTTTTTAAGGAAATATTACGGACTCATATAAAATAAAAACACATATTATGGATAAATTACCTAAAATTGGAATACCTATACTAATTGTTGCTATTGCTGTTATTATATTGATTGCAAAATCAGCAGTTACGATTGATGCAGGACACGCTGCTGTGTTATATAAAACATTGGGGAATGGAGTTGATTCACAAGATGAAGCTCTTCGTCCAGGTTTTCACTTAATTGCGCCTTGGAATAGAGTTATTGATTATGAAATACGTTTACAAGAAGTACCAGAAACTATGTCTGTACTATCCTCAAATGGTTTAGATATTAAATTAGATGCTTCAGTACAGTATATGCCTGATGTTAATAATTTAGGAAAATTGCATAATGAGAAAGGAGAAAGTTACCTTACTCGAGTATTACAACCAGCTGTAAGAAGTGCTGCTCGTAGTGTAGTTGGACGTTATACACCTGAACAATTATACTCAAGTAAACGTGATGCTATTCAGAATGAAATTTTTGAAGAGACTAAAAAAATCGTTGAAGATCAATATATTATTTTGGAAAGAGTTCTTATTAGAGATGTAAAACTACCTTCAACTATCAAAGAAGCAATTGAGCGAAAACTAAAACAAGAACAAGAATCATTAGAATATGAATTTAGACTGGTAACAGCCCAAAAAGAAGCTGAAAAAGTACGTATTGAAGCACAAGGTAAAGCCGATGCAAATAGAATTTTAAGCGCTTCTTTGACAGACAAAATTTTACAAGACAAAGGAATTGAAGCTACGATGAAACTGTCTGAATCTCCTAACAGTAAAGTAATTGTTATCGGATCTGGCGATAGTGGTTTACCAATAATTCTAGGCAATCAATAAAAAAGCATAACATTCAAAAAATAAAGGGAAACTGGCTTATAGTTTCCCTTTGTTGTTTATGAGTAATTTAGATTAAGAAAGCGTAAAATAAAAAGTTAGCTAACCTACATTTTAAAAATATATTAATCTTTTTTATTTGTCTGAACTTAAACGTTTACTAAAATCTGTATCACCACCTTTTTTCAACATATTTGCTTGTCCTTTCCAATCGTCACGTTCAATGCGGCCTGGAAAAAAAGAAATTAACTCTGTTACAGTTTGCATGTCTTCTTTATTGAATCTACTAATTTGCTCAAATGTGTAAATTCCAATTGTATTTAATTTCTCTTCAATAAATGGTCCGACACCTTTAATACGCTTAAGATCGTCTTTTTGAGAGCCATCAAAAACGCCAATTCTATCAAAATTTAATGGAGAATTCTCTATATCTACAACGGTTTCTTTAGAACTATCTACCGCTTTCCCTGAACGTTCACGTGTTTTTACAGCTCTAACACCTTCAGAAGGAGCATAATTAGTATTGATAATTTCGGCTTTTTTAGACTCACATTCATCCAACAACTTTTGATATTTACGTTTTGTACTGCGCTTGGAAAATATCCATCCAATTAAAAAACACCCAAAACCAAGTAAGAAAACAATAAAATATTCCCAACTTGAAACAGGTGCTAATTCTTGTAAAAATAAAAGTGGCATAATATCAATCAGTTATATTAATTTCTATTCGTCTATTCAATCGTTGTCCTTCCAATGTTGTATTGGGAGCTATCGGAGTGGTTTCTCCTTTAGAAAAAATGCTCAGTTTTTCGCCGTCAATTCCTTGTGAGATGAAATACTGCATTACACTTTTGGCACGTTCTTTACCATACCACATATTATCTTCTGCTTCACCATTACTATCAGTATGTCCGATAATTTGAACACGTTTTGTTGGATGCTTGGCTAAATAATTTTTAAGCTCAATTGCATATGCATTCAGAGTATTATCTGGAGTAAATGTCTTAGAGCCAAAACCAGCATATAAAATTTTAGAAGCTATGCCTTTGTCTATCGTATTAATACGTTCTTCAGACATTGTTTGGTATTCATAAGAAAACGCTTTTTCAAATTTATCTTCAGCAGAAAAATCAAAGTCTTGCCGTTGAGTTTGCAATACAATTCGATCAGGATTGATGCCAAAATTCTTTAGAATAGTTTTTACATTTTCTCCTCGTTTTATTGCATCAGTCCCTTTTTCTTCGGTATTAAAATATGAAGTAATAATTAATTCTTCTCGCTGATTTTCATTTAAGAAGTCAAAAAAAGACTGTAAAGAATCTTCTTTTTCATTCATTATTTGAATTGTGTCGCTATTTTTCGATATTAGAAAAGGTAAATAGGTAAGAGGCTTTTCTATCTTTTTTTCTTCTACCACTTTTGGCGTTGAAGTTTCCTCCACAACAGGTGTGTCACAAAGCTTTTTTACATTGCATTCGTAATAACGAACACCAAAATAAAGCCATGTACATAAGCATACAAAAGCAATAAAAAAATGTTTCATGAGTGGGTTGGCTATTAATGTTTCTAAAATTAAAAATTCATTTTGATTCCGCAATTGAAATTTGCTAAAAATCAATTTACTATCTCATATTTTCGATAAACAGCAAAAAATATTTTTAAAAAAACACTTGTGCACAACAAAAAATATTAGTTACATTTGTAGCAACAAAAAACAAAACATGTCATTTATTCAATTACATCATCATCATTTTCATACTTGCCCTCAAGCGAGCTGATAATGTAGTGAAGTAATTCAACATATATTAAAAACCCGTTTGAGTACATCAAACGGGTTTTTTTATTGCCCCAATTTTGTACTCGAGCATTACTAACAAATCTTATGAACAAGTTAAAAATTGCTATTCAAAAATCGGGGCGTCTCAACGAAGATTCGCTCAAAATTTTAAAAGATTGCGGGATTTCCATCGATAATGGAAAAGATCAACTGAAAGCCACGGCACGCAATTTTCCTTTAGAAGTTTTTTATTTACGAAATGGAGACATTCCTCAATATTTACGAGATGGAGTAGTAGATGTTGCAATTATAGGGGAAAATGTTCTTGTAGAAAAAGGAGAACAAATTGCGGTTGCAGAAAAGCTAGGATTTTCTAAATGTAGAGTTTCACTAGCAATTCCTAAAAATGATGTGTACACTTCTGTTAAAGATTTGGAAGGAAAGCGAATAGCAACCTCTTATCCAAATACAGTAAAAACCTATTTAAAGGAAAAAGGAGTTACCGCCGATTTGCACATTATAAACGGTTCGGTAGAAATTGCTCCAAATATCGGATTAGCTGATGCTATTTGTGATATTGTTTCTACTGGAAGTACATTGTTTAAAAACAATCTTAAAGAAGTTGAAATTATGCTTACGAGCGAAGCTGTTCTGGCAGTTTCTCCTAAAATACAAGCGGCTCAGAAAAAACTTCTCAATCAGCTGCAATTTCGCATTCAATCTGTACTTACAGCGCGCACATCAAAATATATTCTTCTCAATGTGCCAAATGAAAAAATTGAAGCTGTTAGTAAAATATTACCTGTATTAAAAAGTCCAACAATTCTTCCATTGGCTGAAAAAGGCTGGAGTTCACTACACTCTGTGATTAAAAAAGAAGATTTTTGGGAAGTCATAGATGAACTCAAACAAAACGGTGCAGAAGGAATTTTAGTTTGTCCAATCGAAAAAATGGTACTCTAATGAAAAAAATAATTAACCCACAACCAGAAACTTGGTCTACAATCCTCGAAAGACCCACACAAACTGTAGATGATATAGAAGCAACTGTTTCGCAAATCTTCTCGGAAGTACAAAAAAATGGCGATCAAGCTATCAAAAAATACACTTCATTCTTTGACAATGTTTTGTTGAACGACTTTGTTGTCAGTCAAGCTGAAATTAATACTGCAGCAAATACTATTTCTGATGAATTAAAAGAATCTATTGCGGTAGCCAAAGATAATATTACAAAATTTCACGCTGCTCAAGAAGCAAAAAAAGTTTCGGTTGAAACGATGCAAGGTGTACATTGTTGGCAAGAAAAAAGGGCTATTCAAAAAGTAGGTCTGTATATTCCTGGAGGAACAGCTCCGTTGTTTTCTACAATTTTAATGCTTGCAATTCCAGCTACCATTGCTGGCTGCGAAGAAATTATTTTATGTTCTCCTCCCAATAAAGAGGGAACTATTAATCCAGCAATATTATATACGGCACAATTGTGCGGAATTACTAAAATTTATAAAGTTGGTGGTATTCAAGCGATTGCCGCAATGACTTTTGGCTCAGAAACCATTCCGAAAGTATATAAAATATTTGGCCCAGGAAATCAATTTGTTACTGTAGCCAAGCAATTAGCCACCAAATATGGTGTAGCAATTGATATGCCTGCAGGGCCAAGTGAATTGTTAGTCGTTGCAGATGATAGTGCAAATGCTGAATTTGTCGCTTCTGATTTATTAAGTCAAGCCGAACATGGAACTGATAGTCAAGTGATTTTAGTAACAACTTCAAAAGAATTTTTGAATGCTGTAGAAACTGCCGTAGAAACACAATTAGACAAATTACCACGAAAAGAAATTGCGGCAAAAGCCATTGAAAATTCAAAACTTATTTATGTTGAGGATGATCAAACCGCATTGAATTTAATCAACGAATATGGTCCAGAACACTTTATCATTTGTATGAAAAATGAAGAATTCTACAGCAATGGGATACAAAATGCAGGTTCAGTATTTATTGGCAATTACACGCCTGAAAGTGCAGGCGATTATGCTTCTGGCACAAATCATACACTACCAACCAACGGATACGCAAAAGCATATTCGGGTGTAAACCTAGCCAGTTTTCAAAAAAGTGTGACGTTTCAAAAAATTACTAAACAAGGCATACAAAATATTGGAAAAGCTATAGAACAGATGGCTGCTGCAGAAGGGCTGGAAGCACACAAAAACGCTGTAACATTACGATTGAACAGTTTAATAAACTAAAAATGGGCACATTCAATTTAAATTCTCTCGTTAGAGACAACATAAAAACACTTAAGCCGTATTCTTCTGCAAGGGATGAATACAAAGCAATAGAAACCGATATGATATTTTTGGATGCAAACGAAAACCCATATGAAAATGGTGTGAATCGATATCCAGATCCCAAACAAAAAGATGTAAAACAAGTTCTTGCAAGCATCAAAAAATGTAATCCGAATCAAATTGTACTAGGTAATGGAAGCGATGAAATCTTGGACCTTATTTTTCGAGCGTTTTGTGAACCTAAAGAAGATAATGTTATCATACTACCACCTACATATGGAATGTACAAAGTATTATCAGATATCAACAATATTGAAACAAAAGAGGTGTTGCTATCAGCAAATTTTCAACCCAATATAAATGAGATTCTAAATAGGGCAAATGCAAAAAGTAAAATTCTTTTTCTGTGTTCTCCCAATAATCCTACAGGAAATAGTTTTGATGCACAAAGTGTTGAAAAATTACTCAAAGAATTTAATGGATTGATAGTGATAGACGAAGCATATACAGACTTTTCTAGAGAAAAAAGTTGGTTGAATAGGCTAGAAGAATTTCCTAATCTTGTCATTACACAAACGCTTTCCAAAGCGTACGGAATGGCAGGCATCAGATTGGGAATCTGTTATGCTTCGCACACTATCGTGGAAATTTTAAATAGAATTAAACCGCCGTATAATGTAAATGAACTCACACAGCAAAAAGCGTTGGAACGATTAGAAAATTATGAAAATGTAGAACGTGAAATTGCTAAAATCAATGCCAACAAAAAGCTACTACTTGACACATTGCCAAACATCTCTTTTATTGAAAAAATATATCCATCGGATGCAAATTTTATGTTAGTAAAGGTTGATGATGCGAATTTGCGGTACAATCAGCTAATTGAAAAAGGAATTGTTATCCGAAATAGAACCACGCAGCCTTTATGTGAAAATTGTTTGCGAATAACAGTTGGAACAGAACGTGAGAATCTAAATCTAATAAATGCATTCAAAGAAATTGCTTAAAAAAATATACCTATGAAACGAGTATTATTTATTGATCGTGATGGAACGATTATCAAGGAGCCTGCAGATGAACAAATTGACAGTTTTGAAAAGCTGGTTTTTTATCCCAAAGCCTTATCTGCACTACGTAAAATTGCGAATGAGTTAGATTTCGAATTAGTCATGATTACCAATCAAGATGGCTTAGGTACGGAAGTATACCCAGAAGAAACTTTTTGGCCTGTGCATAATTTTATGTTACAAACTTTAAAAGGAGAAGAAATTGCATTCAATAAGATTGTAATTGATCGAACATTTGCCAAAGATAATGCGCCAACACGAAAGCCTAATACAGGACTATTAACCGAATATTTTTCTGAAGAATATGATTTGGCAAATTCATTTGTCATAGGAGATCGTTTGACAGATATTGAATTAGCAAAAAATTTAGGAGCAAAAGGAATTTATATCAATGATGAAACATTTTTAGGAACAGACGAAATTACGGTAAAACGTTCTGAATTAGATAATTTCATTGCGCTAGAATCCAATAATTGGGACGAAATTTATGCCTTTTTAAAAGCCAAAGAACGAAAAGCATCTTTGACACGAAATACAAACGAAACGAAAATTCAGATAGACCTCAACTTAGACGGAACTGGAACTTCAAATATTGATACTGGAATTGCATTTTTCGATCACATGCTCGATCAAATAGCTCGTCACGGTCAGTTGGATTTACACATTAGTGTAAAAGGTGATTTAGAAGTAGATGAACATCACACAATTGAAGATACAGCAATTGCGCTTGGAGAAATCTTTGCAAAGGCGTTAGGTAGCAAGCTTGGCATAGAGCGTTATGGTTTCTGTGTGCCTATGGATGACTGTTTGGCACAAGTAGCCATTGATTTTGGCGGACGAAATTGGTTGGTTTGGGAAGCTGAGTTTAAACGTGAAATGATTGGAAAAATGCCTACAGAAATGTTTTATCATTTCTTCAAATCGTTTACAGATGGTGCTAAAGCGAATCTAAATATCAAAGCAGAAGGAATCAACGAACATCACAAAATTGAAGCAATCTTCAAAGCATTTGCCAAAGCAATCAAAGCTGCTGTAAAGCGTGATGTAGAAAAAATGATTTTACCATCTACCAAAGGATTGCTTTAAGAAATTATAAATGTCGAATATTAAATTTTCAATGTAAAAGTTGTTTTTTTCTAATCGTTAAATTGAGGAAAACTCTAAACGAATTTTGTATTGAGAACTACTTCGAAACATGACGAATAGAGAACAATGAACAACCAACAAAAATGAAAACAATCATCATAAATTACGGCGCGGGAAACATACAAAGTATCAAATTTGCTTTGCAACGACTTGGAGTAGAAGCTATTTTGAGTAATAAAGCAGCAGAAATAAAATGCGCAGACAACATAATATTTCCAGGTGTAGGCGAGGCGAGTAGTGCGATGAGAATGCTAAAAGAAAATGGTCTAGACACTATTATTCCAACTTTACAACAACCTGTATTGGGAATTTGTTTAGGTATGCAACTCATGTGTAATGCTTCAGAAGAAGGAAATACACAAGGATTAGGAATTTTCGATACAGAAGTTGTTCGCTTTTCCCAACATGTAAAAGTGCCTCAAATTGGTTGGAATACTATAAAAAATGTCAAAGGAACTCTATTTGATGGTATTCGCGAAAATGAATATATGTATTTGGTTCACAGTTTTTATGCAAAAAAATGCTCAGAAATGATTGCAGAAACTGAATATGATATTCCATATGCTTCAGCTTTACAGAAAAATAACTTTTATGGGGTACAATTTCACCCGGAAAAGAGTAGCAAAGCAGGTAGTAAACTTTTAGAAAACTTTTTAAAACTATAAAAAATCATGAGAATCATCCCAGCAATTGATATAATAGATGGAAAATGTGTGCGACTTTCCAAAGGTGATTATGATACTAAAAAAATATACAATGAACATCCATTAGAAGTTGCAAAACAATTTGAAGACGCAGGAATTCAGTACTTGCATATGGTTGATCTTGATGGAGCAAAAGCAAAACATATTGTAAACTACAAAGTGTTAGAGCAAATTGCTGGAAAGACCAATTTGCATATTGACTTTGGTGGCGGATTAAAATCGGATGAAGATTTGCACATTGCTTTTGAAAGTGGCGCAAAGCAAATTACAGGAGGTAGTATTGCTGTAAAAGACGAACAAAAATTTACATATTGGATTGAAAAATATGGTAGCGAACAAATCATTTTAGGTGCCGACGCAAACAATGAAAAAATAGCCATCAGTGGTTGGCAAGAAGAAAGCGAAGAAGAACTTATTCCGTTTATTCAAAAATATCAACAAAAAGGAATTCAGTATGTAATTTGTACAGATATAGCCAAAGATGGAATGTTAGAAGGACCATCATTTGATGTATATAAAAAAATTTTAAAAGTCTCTTCAAGCACTGCTAAAAACCAATTAAAACCTCTCAAGTTAATTGCTTCTGGCGGAATTTCAAGTTTTGACGAATTGCCTAAACTTAACGAACTAGGTTGTGAAGGTGTAATTATTGGAAAAGCAATCTATGAAAATAAAATTTCACTCAAACAATTAGAAACGTTACTCTAAAAAACATGCTTACAAAACGAATCATTCCGTGTTTGGATATTAAAAATGGGCGCACTGTAAAAGGTGTGAATTTTGTAAACCTTCGAGATGCAGGCAATCCTGTAGAATTGGCTAAAATATACGCAAATCAAGGCGCAGACGAATTAGTTTTCTTGGATATTTCTGCAACCGAAGAACGCAGAAAAACATTGCAAAAACTAGTATTAGACGTGGCTGCACAAGTAGATATTCCATTTACAGTTGGTGGTGGTATTGCTTCTATAGCAGATGTGGACAGATTATTGCAAGCGGGTGCAGATAAAGTATCCATCAATTCTGCGGCGGTTAATCGCCCTGAATTAATCAATGAATTGTCTTCTAAATTTGGGAATCAATGCATCGTAGTAGCAATTGACGCTAAACAAGTTGAAGGTGAATGGCTTGTGCATTTGGTTGGAGGAAAAGTTCCAACAAAAATAAAACTGTTTGATTGGGCTAAAGAAGTAGAAAAACGCGGAGCAGGAGAAATTCTGTTCACTTCGATGGACAATGATGGAACAAAAGATGGTTTTGCGAATGAAGCTCTCAAAAAACTATCTAAAATTGTTAATATTCCTATCATAGCATCTGGTGGCGCTGGAAATATAACACATTTTAAAGATGCATTTATTAAAGGAAATGCTGATGCGGCATTGGCTGCAAGTATATTTCACTTTAAAGAAATTGGAATCCCTGAATTAAAAATGAGTCTCAAACAACAAGGCATTAATGTGAGAATTTAATTCTTTTAAAATGCTGATTGTTGAATGATGAATTTTAAATTAACTTCAACACAACACACAATAAATAACTAAGAGCTAAACAAACAAAATGAACATCAACTTTAATAAGAATAACAACGGATTAGTACCTGTAATTATCCAAGATAATGAAACGAAAAATGTTCTCATGCTAGGATACATGAATGAAGAAGCATACAGAAAAAGTATTGAAACAAAAAAAGTGACTTTTTTCAGCAGAACAAAACAACGCTTGTGGACCAAAGGCGAAGAAAGCGGAAACTATCTAAACTTAGTAAGCATTCAAAATGATTGCGATGAGGATACCTTATTGATTAAAGTCCAACCTGTTGGCCCAACCTGCCACACAGGTTCTGACACATGTTGGAATGAAAAAAATACGATGTCGTTTGGTTATTTAAGTCAGTTGGAAGCTACCATTCAAAATCGCAAAGAAAACCAAGAAGATGAAAAAAGCTATGTAGCATCATTATTTCGAAAAGGAATTAATAAAATTGCCCAAAAAGTAGGAGAGGAAGCAGTGGAAACTGTAATTGAAGCAAAAGATGACAATGATGAATTGTTTTTAAATGAAAGTGCCGATTTATTATTTCACTACTTGATTTTGCTCCAAGCAAAAGGGTATAAACTGAACGATATTGTCAATGTATTAAAAGAACGTAAAAAGTAATGTACTAAAGGATGTACCAAGAGCTATTAGTATTTTGTATTTACTTACGATTCTTTTTAGATGTTAGTTGCTGTTTCACTTTTGGGTTATTCATGATTGATTTTTCAAAGCTTTCGAAATTCTCATAATTATTTGGAGAATCTTTAATTTGCTCATAAATAAACGACTTGTCTTTTTGAGGATAAATAATGATGGTTTCTCCAAATCGTATATCAAAAAGTTTCATATTTAATAACAACGTAGAAAATCCATCAGGACTTGCTGAAAATACCCAATCAAATTCATTGTCTTTTACTTTAAATGTTCCTTGTGCTGTTAAATAAGGATAATTTCGAGAATCAACTAATGTAGTTTCTTCAGCATCTCTATCATTTGTCAGTATCAGTAAAGTCAGTTTTTCAATTATTTTATCACTCTCAGGATTTTCATATTCTCCGATTCTTACGCCTTTAAAAATAGAAGAGTCTTTTTCAATTACAAAAGGAGTGCTAGCTACGGCATAATCATATTCTGCCACAGGAAAAGGAGATTTGTTTAGAGGGTAGCTTTTAAAAATGGCGACTATATACTACTTTTACCCAAATAGCATAAACCCTACTTCCTCCTAAAATATAAAATCTGTAAAATATTTCTTTAAAATGCTATATTTGTATAATCCAAAACTTATAGCAATGCAGGACAACATCAATTCTATCATAAACGCAATAAAAATCATTCAAAAGGAGAACCCTAAAAGCGAAGCAATTCCACTCTTAGAAGATGTGTTAAAACAGTCTATGAAGTTGTATGTATTAAATATGGCTTCCATGAGTTCCGTAGTAGACATGGAAGAAATCAAAGAGAATTTCAAAAACGGTTTAGAACTGTTAGAAATCTTTAATAAGAAGTAGTTATTTTTTCTTTTTGGTTGACTTCTTAATTTTACTGTCAACCTCTTTTTTATCAACGTTAGAAAGTCTTTGCATCATTTCATCAAAGTTCATGTCTACTTGTAAAGGCTTTTCGTATTTAGTTTTCTTTTTGTTCACTGTTTGCTTTTTTTATTTGGGTAAATTTAATTCTTCTTTTAGCGTATTTTATCGCATCGTTTGTGGATTGCATTGTTGCAATTAAACTATAAAAAAACAAAAAGCAAAATATAGTTATTAAAGTTTCATGAAATATAAAAGTTTTGCTTTCAGATAGTTTAAAGGCAATTATTACATATATTATTATCGAGTATAGTAATGAAACAAACAAACTGAAAACAGTCCACTTAAAAGTATTAATAAGCTTTGTAAAAAGTCCGTATTCTTCTAAAAAGGAAACAAACTCATCGTCACTAGCTCCTATTATAAAAGCTAATGCGGCAAAAAATATTGAAAAAACAATTGATATTACACCAATACCCATGCCTAATAAATCCTTTATTAATTCGCCTTTAGTCCAGCTCGGCATAAAAAACACACACAATATTGTAAGTGTAACAGCTATAATAGTGTCATAAGAATATATGTAAGTTCTAAATATTTCTGTTAACTTTTTTTTCATTTTTTAAATCTGTCTAAAATCTTCATAAACACTTTTTTAAGAGCTTTTAATTGGTCACTCTGCATTAAGTCTTTAAATATCTCTTTTTTTATTACTGATTCTTTCCTTTCAGTGCTTATTTCAACAGAATCTCCGTTTTCATCTGTTCCTTTTGCAACTACTTTTCCATACCCATCTTCTGCCATAGCTATTTTTGACTCGGTCAATTCATCAATAATCAAACTTTGATTTGGTTTTGCTTTTATTTTTTCACTATAACTACCTGCATTCATACTGTTTAAACGGTCATCTGTAACTTTCCAAATATCTCTATTTTCAGGATTTGAAGGTGTTAAATTTAACGCTATATTACTTATAGTTGTCATTTTTTTTAGGAAATTTACAAACTCATATTCATCATTTATTGGATATATTTCAGCATCTATTTTTAAACTGTCATCTGAAAGCATCAAAACACCTACAAATGTTTGGCAAAAAGCCTTAGGACTAATTATTTTACCATAAGGGTTGTAGGCTATAATATGACTTTTTTCCAATAGATAAAATCTTGATTTTCCTGATATAACATCAGGTATATACTCGTTTGTTATCTCATGTTCCTTTACAACTTCCTCCTCTTTTAAATCTTGTATTTTGACAAGTTCACCAGTATATATTTTACCTAAATCATCATCATTTATTTCTTCGACACAAAAAATACCATACTTATAATTGCTTTTTTTAGGTCTATAAAAAGAGTTTCCTTTTAATAGTGACTTTAAGTCTGTTTGTTTTTTGTTATTATAGTTTAATCTTCCAAAATAAAAAGTTTCCATTAAGCTAGTTGATTAGTTGATTATATGTTATTCGTGAATTACACAAAGATAACATATTATCAAAACGCTCAACACATGTAATATTTTTTGTATTGTATCTGTATTCAAATTCATCTACATAAGCGTCTAAATGCTTAGAACTTACATTGTGATATATTCCAATTATTCCACGCTTTAAAAGTGACCAAAAACCCTCAATTGTATTTGTGTGACACTTTCCTACTACATATTCGCCCTGTCCGTGTTTCACTATTTCATGAGCGTAAAGACTTGATAAACCGTTATACGCTTTCCATTCATCAGTCATAATTTTAGCGTCTAAACTTACGTTTTTAGTAATGATAGGCATAACAGTTGCTTTTGTTGTGTTTCGCACTCTCATAGCTGTTAAACGTCCGTTTCTTTCTACTAATCCAAATACAGGCGTTTTATCTTTTGTACTTCTACCTTGTGCGTTAGAAACTTTCTTATTTGCATGACGGTTTTTGTTCTTTCCGCCAATGTAGGTTTCATCCAATTCTACAATGTTCTCTAATGGCTTATTAAAAGACTTGGTACGTACTGCATAACGTATTCTTTGAAGTAAAAACCAAGCTGATTTTTGCGTGATTCCTAAATCTCTATGTAACTGCAAAGATGAAATACCTTTCTTATGTGATGTTATCAACCAAATAGCGGCGAACCACTTTTGTAATGGTATTGCGCTATTCTCAAATATAGTTCCTTTTGTTACTGAAAAAGGTTTGCGACACTTAGCACACTTATAACCGCTTTTCATAGTGTAAATCTTTTCGTCATTCTCACAATGAGGACAAACAACACCGTTTGACCAACGCATTTTAGCTAAATACTCTTTACAAACTTCTTTGTCTGAAAAGTGTATCATTACTTCGATTAAATTTGAAAACTTTTTTTGCTTAGATTTACACATAATAGATTGATTTACAATGTAAATATACGAAATTTATTTGGGTAAAACAAGTATATAATTACCTAAAATCATTACCAATGATGTCCAAATAATTCTTTGAGGTTTCCTACCGTAGCCCCAATATAAGGCACTTATAGTTTTTCCTATGAATTTCCAGCCTTTTAATTTTCTTCTTTTGAAATCGTGTTCTTTAACGAAATATTTTATTCCGCTATCGTCATCCCCTTGCTCAACATATGACTTTTTTAAAAGTTGATATGCATATAAATTATGGTTTTCAATAGCCTTGTCTTCGTGAACATTTACATCTAAAAATGTGCAACCATTCACCACAGGTGTAAATAAACCACCTATTACATCAATATTTCTGAACTCATTATTTGTGAAATCTCCGTTTAATCTACAATCATAAAACTGCCATTGCTGAATTTTAGAATTGTTAATTTGGAAATTATTCATAGAGCAATGGCTAAAGTTAAGTAAAGCCATATCTAACTCTGAAGCAGTCATATTATCACAGGCACAATAAGAACAACTCAAATTGCCTTCTTCTCCAAAAGAAATTCTCCCTTGAAGTCTTAATCCACAAAGATTTACGAATTCTAATCTTTTTCCTCGCATTAATATACCAAAGCCATTCACTGGAATGTCGATTCCCCCCATTTTTAATAATTCAAAATCTTTGGATGATGAATAAACATCAGCGTGAATAGAAACACTTTCTGAATCAAAACCAGGTGCTGTTCGAGAATTAATATATAGTATGTTTTCAGATTTCTGTCTACGCTGCAACCAATCGAGGTACGAATAAAATTCTGAAATTGGCTCGAAATGAAATTCCTGTCCTAAATACTGTTTTTTTCCTTCTAATTTGGTGTATGATACAACATTTCTGATAACTCCGTTACAGGTTTGTTTTGTTAAAAATAGTTTTCGTTTTTTAGACCATCTTTTTCTTTCAAGGAAAGGTGTTAGTTCTCCTGACTCAATTATTATTTTATCTGTTAAATTCTGGTCTTGTTTCCATTCTTTAAATAAAAGTAAATTGGAATCAAAGTGTTTTAAAAGCTTTGGGAAATCGTGAATTTGTCTCCACTTAATGAAGTGTTCTTCATCAAGCATCCATAAATCGATTATTTCAGGATTCGGATTGTCCTTAATTTTTTCAAAAAGTTCTTCAATACTTTTTTTTCTATCGATTAAATGTTGTCTTCTAAATTCATTCATTTGCTTTGGTCAGCATTACTGGCAACGTACGCATAACAGGAACTCCTCTTTGTATACCAAATTTTGGTATATAACAGGAACTCTACGTATAGCAACTTCTTGTTATTTTGTATAAATGTAAAATAAATACCACATACACACAATGAGGTTTTCCGTAAACTTCCAAAAAAATACTTTTAAAATATATAGTTATCGTAAAGAAGTGGCATTAAAATAGCTCAGTGCGGTTATATATGAATTAGTTGGTGTTTTTTAGACATTCGAATGGGTTGAGTAAATACTTCGTTGCGGTCTAAAATAGGGTCTATTCGGTTATACCACTGATAAATTGGGTTAGGGAAGTG
>NZ_LBMH01000008.1 GCF_001005305.1 Kordia zhangzhouensis | reverse complement strand
ATACAAAATAACAAGAAGTTACTATAGACAGAGTTCCTGTTATATACCAAATTTGGTATACAAAGAGGAATTCCTGTTATACGTATGTTAGCAGCAAGTTAAGAAACGACCGTGAATAGTATAAGCACATTAAGAACAATAAATAGAGAATTAGCATATAATTCATTAACTGATTACGTCGGAATTGAAATCCCAATTAATATATCCAAAAGTGGAGAAGAAATTGCAGAAGAAATAAAGCTTCTTGTGGAAGAAAGCCTTAATGTACAAGTGAAATCAAATGAAAGTAATAGCATAAAAGGAACTATAGCAAAATATGGATTGATTGATATAAATTTTGAAATAGAATTAAAAGATAAACCTAACCTTAATAACGGAATTCAAGTTTTAAAAGATAATGGTTGGATTGATAAAGAATCTGATTCTGAATTTCAAGATGATTCAATTCTTGACGACATTGTGACTGAATTGACCGAAAATAAAAATTACTTAAAAGTATACGCAGTTTCAACAAATCAAAAAGAAAAGTGGTTTAAAGAAAAATCATATCTATTCAAACAATTAATGAATGGAGAAAATATTAAACCAAAACCTAATGACAAAATAATTACCTTTAAAATAAAAGATATGTGCATAACCAATTACTCTGGAATTTGGTTGTGGAAATATTTCTATATATAAATAAAAAAAACCAGCTGCTAACAATGGCTATAAGTAATTGCTTGTTCTCGCCTACTTACGAAAGTCCTCGCGGACTTTCTATCTGTGATTTATTTGCTAACTTTAGTGCTTAAACACGCAACGAAATCATACACTAGACCGTTACCTGCAAGCTAAAAACCGATGAAGATAGAAACAGCAAGATATATTTCAAATCACTACCATAAATATTTCAACGTAAAGGAAAATATCGCTTATCGTCATATAAATTCGTTATTTAAACTTAATGGAGAACCTGAAAGCTCATCTCGATATAAAATTTATAAACGTAAAGGTTGGATAACGACTGATAAAGAAGCTCTTGAATTAATCAAAAATGGAGAAACAGAATTTTTTATAAACACAGCGAGCCGAATATTAAAGGAACATAGAGAAGAAATCTTTCTAAACAATTGTCCGAATTGTCAAAAGTTAGCGAGAACACCTAAAGCAAGACAATGCAGACACTGCGGAAATAAATGGTTTGAAGATCACATTGACTAAAAAAATCAAGGACAATAATAAGACAAGCTAAAAATTTAGGCTGGAATCCTGAACAAAGTGGAAAATCCCACAAGTTCGAATATGACGAACATAAATTAAAAAAAGCCAGCAGGTAACAATGATAACCGTTGCGCAAACCTATGATTTTATAAAAACGAGAATTGCCTTTTTAAAGAACATTTTACTGTAAATTAATAGATTAAAACTGCCAACAAACGACGATAAAAGTTCTCTTTAGGAATACAATCACTTAACTGGAAATTGTTGAAAACTTTTTCTTGATACATTTTCTTACTTTGTATAGAATAAGATATACAAATACGTTATGTGCAACCTATTAAAATGATGCAAAATGAATTTTGACAAAAAAATATTGTCTTTCTTAAAAACTGATTTAGTAGAAAAAATATGTAGTGCATCAACCGTTAAGGAGTTTTCAAAAGGAACAGAAATTTTAAGAGAACAACAGTACGTCAAAGTTTTACCGATTGTTATTAATGGACTCATAAAAGTATATTCTAGATTTAATGACAAAGAATTACTACTCTACTATATTGAACCAGATCAAAGCTGCGTGATGACTTTTTATGCTGCGTTAAAAAATACACCTAGTAAAGTATTTGCCAAAACAGAAGAAAATTCAACAGTCCTTTTATTACCCGTTCATTTGTTACCTGCTTGGTTAAAAGAATACCCAGACTTTAACGAACTATTTTACAATCAGTTTAATTTGAGATATTCGGAGCTTTTAGATACAATAGGTAGCTTGTTATTGGACAAAATGGATAAAAGATTATACGACCATTTAAAAAAGAAAACTGAATTAAGTCATAACAATTCTGTTAAAATGAGCCATTCTCAAATAGCAAATGAATTAGGAACTGCTCGTGAAGTGATTACTAGAGTTTTAAAAAAGCTTGAAACAGATGGAAAAGTTGAACAAAAATCAGGTAACCTAAAAATTATTAACGAGTGGTGACTGTAGTCACTGCATAGCTATAAACAACTATGTACCTTTGTAAGGTAATCTTTTAATTATTTAAAATTTTCAATTATGACAAAAAATATGGGTTCAGCAGACAGAATTATAAGAGTTATAATCGCTGCAATAGTTGGTATTCTTTATTTTACAGGAACAATCCCAGGTACATTAGGTATTGTTTTATTGGTTTTAGCGGGAGTTTTCGTTTTAACAAGTGTGATTAGTTTTTGTCCACTTTATGCTCCATTTGGAATTAAAACTTGCAAAATCAACAAAAAATAAAGACTGCATACGGCAAAGTGTATAATAGATTGAATGAATGGTGTGAACCGTATAAATAAAAGCACTACAAAAACAAGGCTACACATGGAAAAAGTTGACAACTATATAGATAACAGTAAGAGTTGGAAAGAGGAAACTGTCCTATTGAGAGAAATTTGCTTGGAATGTGGGCTTACCGAAGATTTTAAATGGATGCACCCTTGCTATACTTTTCAAGGTAAAAATATAGTTCTGATTCACGGATTTAAGGAATATTGTGCTTTACTTTTTCACAAAGGTGCCTTAGTAAAAGATACCGAAAATATTTTGGTACAACAGACCGAAAACGTACAATCGGCTCGGCAATTACGGTTTACAGACAAGAAACAAATCAATGATTTAAAAGCAGTTATCAAAGCTTATATTTTTGAAGCAATAGAAGTAGAAAAGGCAGGGTTGGAAGTTAACATGAAAAAAACTTCGGAATATGAAATGCCCGAAGAACTCGAACACATATTTAAAAATGACTTAGAATTTAAAACTGCATTTTACAATTTGACACCTGGACGACAAAGAGGGTATTTGCTATACTTTTCACAAGCCAAACAGTCCAAAACAAGAACTTCAAGAATTGAAAAGGCAAAACCAAAAATCTTTAACGGAAAAGGAATGAATGAACGATAAAAAATGGTATTGCCAATGTGTTGTATAAGGAATAGATATCCCTAGACATAATTTGAAAAATCAGTACCTTTACTCCTATTACAGACCTATACTTATTCCTCTCAAACTTTAATAGATGAAAAATTTAATATTTCGAATGACTTTACCTCTGACTTTAATTTCATTCGGAATCATTACAAAATGGAGTTATGGAATTATTAATAACGAAACTTACGAATTCCTTTATGGATTCCCTCTAATTTATAAATGCAGAGGTTTTCACACTTCACTTTCGACACAATATTTTTTGACTGAAATGACAATCAATTTTCTGATCTATTTTGTCTTTTGGCTAATGATAACTTTAATCGTTAACCGATTTTGGAAGATTAACATTCCTAAACTCATTTCTACTATGTTTTGGATTGGATTTGGAATTCTATTTTTAGGATTTGTGTACTTGTCGAATGATTTGGATAATAGATATGAAATTAAACGCAATTTTGAAGTTAAAATCGTTGATAGTGGAATTATATTTTTTGAAATTCACTCAACTGATAAAGAAAAAATATTAGAACGAAATAAATAATTTAGAATGTAAAAATGTTGCAAAACAGCATCTACAAATCAACCAACATAGTTTGCTAACAGTCAGAATCACTCAATTTTAAAAAATAGTAAAAGTTAGAATAACTCTCTGGGACAACCTATTTTATCACATCTGTGAAAATTTATTAGTTTCTGAAGCTACCAAATTATTTATCAGTGTTGGCACGTTTTTAATTTGTCTATATTTACAAGAGCAATTCAAGCACTACTAAATAATGAGAAAGAAACAAACGAAAAAATTTCTGAAGATAACGTTTATAGTTGCCTCGATAGCTTCCTTATTTTTTGTTCCTTGGTTATTAGTAAAAGCGTGGATACTTCCCCTACCCAATACAGTTCAAGAACAGTTAAATGAGGCCATAAATCATGGTTTTGAAGGAATGATTGTATATATCAATCAAACGGGAAAGCCTCCTCAATATGTAGCTTCTGGTTGGCATCATCGAGAATCTAAAACGCCTGCCAATCCGCATGCGTTATTTAAGATTGCTAGCATTAGTAAGCTATATGATGCAGTGGCGGTAACAAAATTGGTACATAATGAACAACTTTCTTTAGATAAAACCATTGCTGATTATTTACCCGAACTTGTGGGAAGAATTGAAAATGCTGATAAAATTACTTTGCGATTCATGATTCAGCATAAAAGTGGCTTACCTAATTTTACAGATGCTCCCGATTTTTGGGCGGCTCCAACAACAACCTACGAAGAAAGTCTTGCTTTGATTTTAGATATGCCTGCCCATTTTGAACCCGGTAAAGATTATGAATATTGCAATACAAACTATCTTTTAATCAACAAGATTATGGATAATGTTTTAGGATATGACAATTTTCAATTTATTCAAGAAAAAATTTTAAACCCGCTACATCTTAAGAATACTTTTAGTTCACTAAGTGAAGTGAATATTGATGATGTAATGAGTGGCTATCATGTAGGATATTCTTCTGACTTAAAAACAAATGATTATGGCATGCATGCTACGGCGGAAGATGTAGGTACTTTTTTGAGAGCATTGAATGATGGATCTTTGTTTGAACCAGAAGAACAAGAAATATATACGTCTATTTATGAATATGAACATGCTGGTTGGGTTCCTGGATACCAAAGTTTTGCCAATTATGATAAAGATCTTGACGCCGTTGTTGTTGCCTTTTATAGCACTACTGACCCTAAGTTGTATTATTGGAACTTATCTGAGATTATAAACAGTAGAATTGTTAAAATACTGAAAAGACAAAAAATATAAATTTCTCAGCTAAAATACATTCCCTAGAAAAACCCGCTGCGTTACTAATAAAACTAAAAATAATAATCAATCGCTACTACCTAAAATAAACATATTGGGAACATTCCATTTTACAAATACGTCTGACTACTCTGCAATCGTTATTGACGATTTAGATTCTGAGAAAAGACAATCTAAATTGGAGAATTTGGCAAAATTCAAACCAATAAAAATCTTAGTAGAAAGAGAAACCTCATTTACTGATACACTCGTAAAAAGACTCGCCGATTATAAAAAAGGAAATGACAAACTTTCAAAACACTAACTAAACCGTAAAACATCTATGAAAAATTTCTACATACTATTGGCTTTACTATTTTTAATAAGCTGTAGTTCTCAAAAAAACAACACAAAAGTGACTACTATTGAGTCTACGCTGATTGCCAAAGGAAATTTACATGGAAACGGTGAAGAAGGCATTCGTAAAAAGCACATGATTATTTCAGATGTTACCACTTGGACAAATTTAATTGCTCAAATGAATGCTGTCAATACCACTTCAAATACTTTCACAGAAACCGATATTGATTTTTCTACGCATAGAGTAATTGCTGTTTTTGATGAAGTAAGAACTAGCGGTGGTTACCATTTAGATATTCAACTTACAGCTACTACTAATCGTATTGTAGTAACTGTTACGAATATAGCTCCTAGTGGCAATGTCTCTATGATTATGACACAGCCTTTTTACATTGTTAAAATTGATAATACGCAACTCCCTATTGTGTTTGAGTAATTTTTTTAACAATCCTCTTTCAATTAAAACTGTAACAATTCAATAAAAGCGTTCTCATTGGTATAAACACATCATTATGCCAAAGCACTTCTTTACATTTATTGTGTGCAGTTTTATTCTATTTTCTTGTCAAACCACTACAACCAAAGAAAAAGAATCTATTAATGGAATTTGGGAATCAATTGGTTCAGGATGGATTATGGAAATTAGCGATAGCACAACATATCAATTATATGACATTACTTCCATTTCATGCATCCCTAGAAGGAAAGGACTGCTTAAAGAAATGCTTCCTGCTTTGTCTATTAAAAATGATACTCTTTCACTTCTTAAAGGAGTTATCACGTATAAGTTCTCTAAAAAAAAAACATTACCAACTCATTGCAAACCAACAGTTTCCGAATTAAAAAATACAGATCCATTATACAATTTTGAGGTTTTTGCCGAAAATATAAAAGAACACTATGCTTTTTTTGAATTAAATCAAATCGATTGGGACAGTTTATATATAAGTCAAAAAAGCAAATTAACGAGTCAATCCACCGAACTCGAGTTCTATCAAGTTATAGAGGAAACTTTGGAATTATTAGGTGATAATCACGCTTTTCTTGAAGCTTCAGACTCTCTATATGAAGCGTTAGAAGCCTCCTCAACAGAAAAAGAAAAAATAGAGGATTCTACAGAAAAATTGTCAGAATATGGAGATATTCAAGTAGCCGGAATGGTTGCTAATCATCATTTACAAGAAGACCTAACGAGAGACTACCGATTACGATTTCCTTTGATACAATGGGGAAAAATGAATGACAGCATCGGGTATATTCAAGTAAAAACCATGTGGCTTTTTGCCAATCTTGAAGTCCCTCAACAACGAATAGATGCTGTAGGATATGTAGATGCTTTTGTTGAAACTTTTCATAAGATGTATGACGGACAGTACATTAATGAAGAAGTCTCGGAAGTTGCTAAAATTATGGATATGGTAATGACCGATCTCTCCCAAATGCAATCTATGGTAATAGATATTCGTTTTAATGGTGGCGGACAAGATGCAGTTTCTTTTGAAATTTTGAGCAGATTTATTCCTGAAAAAGAACTGCTCGTAGCAACACAACAATTAAAATACGGAAGAAAGCATACAGCTACATTACCTATCTACATAAAAGGAACCAAGAATGCATATACAAAACCTTTGTATGTACTCACTTCCCCACAAACTGGAAGTGCCGCCGAAGCATTCTCTATTGCTACCATGGCAATGCCAACTGTAAAACGAATCGGTTCGGCAACATCTGGCGCTACATCTACTTCATTAGAAAAGAAACTTCCTAATGGTTGGATAGTGGCTTTATCAAACGAAGTGTATATGGATACTCATGGAAATTCTTATGAAAATAAAGGCATTCCTGTTACTTACGAATTGAATTATTTAAAAGACCGACAAGCTTTTTTTCGAAGTATTGTCAATAATTTGGATGCAGACAAACATAACATTCTACAAGCTATTGAGCAATTAGAAAATGAATAGTATTCTATTGTGCAGCTTGTTTTACTACAAAATCGCCCCAATCTGCAATAGACTGAATTAGCGGAGTTAAAGTTTTGCCAAAATCTGTTAAAGAATATTCTACTTTTAATGGTGGCTTAGAGGTATATACTTTTCGTATAACTAAACCATCATCTTCCAAGGCTTTCAATTGTAAACTTAAAGTGCGTTCAGTTACATTGGGCATGAGTTTTCGCAACTCATTGTATCGAAGAGTTTCATGCAACAAATGATACAAAATTACTGTCTTCCATTTTCCTCCAATAATACCCATAGTTAAACTTGTGCAACAAGGATATTCTTTGCCTTTATATCTTAACATTTTAAGTGCTGTTTGTTCCATAATTCTATACTATCATTTTATACCGTTATTGCAAAGGTAAATTACTATACTTAGTTTTGCAACTATAAAATATATAGTTTAAATAAAAAAGAAATATGAACACTAAAACAAATACTCAGATGAACATCCAAGAAATCCTAAACTGGCGATATACCACAAAAGAATTTGATTCAAGCAAAAAAATAGCTCCTGAAAAAGAAGCTGCTATCAAAGCATTGTTACGAATGAGCCCATCTTCTATTAATTCGCAACCTTGGCACTTTATCATAGCTAACACTGAAGAAGGTAAAAAACGTTTGGCTAAAGGAACAGAAGGCTTTTTTAGCTTTAACGAAGCTAAAGTGTTAAAAGCTTCACATGTTGTTCTATTTTGTGCAAAAACAGAAATCAGTGATGATTTTTTAGAACATGTAACGAATATAGAAGATAAAGATGGACGATTTGCCAAAGAAGAATTTAAACAGCAAAACTTAGGAGCTAAAAAAATATTTACCAATATTCACAGATACGATTTAAAAGACACCAAACATTGGTTGGAGAAGCAAGTGTACTTAAATATTGGTAATTTTTTACTTGGTGTTGCTACATTAGGCATTGATGCTGTACCTATGGAAGGAATTGATATGAAAGCGTTGGACGAAGAGTTTGGACTTCGTGAAAAAGGATATACCGCAGTTGTAATGGTTGGTTTAGGATACCGTTCAGAAAGTGATTTTAATGCCAACTTGCCTAAGTCAAGGTTACCCAAAGAAGAAATTTTTACTGAAATCTAAGATTTGTATAAAAAGTATATATCAATATTTTCAGTACTACCATAAAGCTAGTATTAGCTATCAGCAACTAGCGACTTTCTCATCTATTAGGAAGTCGCTATTTGTTTACATGTCTTTTCATTAAAAAATTGTCTTTTACAGATGAAGTACTCTCTTATATACAAAAGAATCTTTGAGTTTTTGAAAAACATATATTCCATTAAAACCTTTCAAACTGAAATTTTTAATGCATTTTTGCCTATATTTCATGCTTGAAAGCATTTTCTTAATCACAGTAATAGCAATACTTGCCGTGTAAAATACGGGGAAATGTCGGGTAAAAAGTATCGTAAATTCGTGGCCAGTTTTAAAGTGAACCCATAACATTGCACAAAGTTTTCAAAAACGATGATTCAACAACCAACACTCGGAAAAAAGATTGCAGAATTCAGAAAAGCAAAAGGTCTTACACAAGAAGAATTGGTAGAAAAATGCAACCTAAATGTACGAACACTTCAGCGAATTGAAGCAGGCGAAGTCACACCGCGTACATCTACGATTAAACTTATCTTTGAGGCGTTGGAAATAGATTTTGATGCAGTAGTACAAGAAGAAAAAGTAGCTTCAAAATCATCTGAATTTAGTTTTCGGGAGCTGTTGAACTTTAAAACAAATCCTATGAAAAAATTGTTGATTTTCTTTTTCCCGCTACTTTCTATCGCACTTATGTTTATTGTGATAGCAACGCGACAACGAACGTTTGACGATTCCAATGTACAACGTTCCGACATTACCAAAGCAAGTTCTCTGTTTATCAAGTACTTTAACTCTGGACAAATGGATTCGCTCGGTATTCTATTTACAAAAGAGGCTACATTTTTACCTGCTGGAGAAGCTCCTATACATGGAAGATCTGACATTGTAGATTATTATCAAAGTGTGTATGACATAGGTTTCCGAATGGTCACTGATCGTCCTAACTTTGTTGTGGTTTCCGATTCTATTGCCATAGAAAGAGGTACGTGGGAAGGCACTAACAATGAAACATTTACAGGAAATTATCTTACCCAATGGCGCTTACAAAACGGAAGCTGGTTTATGGAAAACCATATGACGCATACGGAAGAATAAACTTATGACTGAGGGTATCCTATTCGTTTTTACGTAAGCAACTATAGCAATGAACTCTTATAGAGAGCTATTTTTATTAAGACTCATGGTTTTCGGTACTTTTAAATTGACTCAAAAAGAGAAAAAACATGTATATAGATACGTGGCTAAAATTATATAAAGCTGTAAGCTAAACTACCCTATTTTTACATTTTAATGAAAACAACCATAAATAAAAACATCATCAGAATATTCCTTTTAATAGGAACGCTCGTTTCTTTATACTTTGTGCCATTGCCCATTGTAAAAGCATGGATTACGCCATTGCCTAATACTGTACAAGAACAAGTAAATATTACACTTGATTATGGTTTTGAAGGAACCATTGTATATATAGAGGAAAAAGGAAAAACACCACAACTATACGCTGCTGGTTGGAAAAACAGGGAGCTAAAAATTCCAGCAGATCCAAATGCTTTATTCAAAATTGCTAGCATTGGTAAACTCTATACTGCAGTTGCCATTACTAAATTGATAGCGCATGGCACATTATCGAAAGAGGGTACAATAGCAACATACTTTCCTGAATTGATTGGAAAAATAGAAAATGCTCATCAAATCACTTTGCGTATGTTAGTTCAGCATCGCAGTGGAATTCCTAGCTTTACGAATACTCCTAACTTTTGGACAAATCCGCCAAAAAATAAGACAGAAACTTTGGAAAGAATCGCTGGATTGCCTGCCAACTTTGCGCCAGATACTTCTTTTGAATACTCAAACACAAACTATTTGCTACTTTCAATGTTAGTTGAAAAAACCGTTGGTTATAGTGAGTTTCAGTACATTCAAGAGCAAATACTACAACCTTTAGGCTTGGAAAATACGTTTAAATCAATTCATGAAGTAGTGCTTAATGATGTGATGAGTGGTTACTATGTAGGTGTTAAGGAAGATATTAAAACGACAGATTACGGCTCAATGATTGCTACTGCGGCTGATGTAGGGGCATTTATTAGAGCGCTGAATGATGGCACACTTTTTCAACACAATGAACGAGCATTATACGCTTCTCTCTATAAATTTGAACACACAGGATTAATTCCTGGTTATCAAAGTATTGCAAAATATCACAAAGATATTGATACCGTTGTTGTGCAATTTACCAATACAACTAATTTTGACGGATACGAATGGAGTTTATTTGAAATAGCCTACAGCCGCATAGTAAAAATCATTAGAAAAAACAGAAAATAGTAATATCTCAAAAGGTATACTTTCAAAAACAACGATTACTTTTCCATTACAGACTTTACAAACTGAGTTGGAGTAATCATTTCGTGTTTTTTAAACTGTCGGTTAAAATAACTGGTGTTATTAAAGCCAGATTTATACGCAATTTCTGAAATGCGCACATCATTCGAAGCTTTGATGAGTTTTTTAGAAAACTTAATGCGTTCTGAATTGATATAATCAATAGGAGAAACACCTAATGTATTTTTGAATTGTTTGTGAAAATGAGACGTACTCATATAGGCTTTCTTTGCTAATGATTCTACATTAATGTCTCTATCTGTAAGATGTTCCTTAATATATTTTATTACAGAACCAATGCGCGTATCATTAAATATTTGATCAGGATTACTAATAATAAGTGATTTTGCCTTCGTTTGTAACAAACGAATAATTAACTCTTGTATCATCAAATCAAGCAGTACATCTTTTGACTTAGTATCGTTGGTAAATGTATAGGTTAAACGCTCTACGAGCTGATTCACTGCCGTATTATTGATAAGATGTGATGCATTTGTGTCTAAGTCCCAGTTATTGTTCTCATTCTCAATAGCTACTTGTTGATTAAACTTCCCTACTACCTCATCAATTTTAGTAGCATCAATCCCCAAAGCTAAACACTGTGTAGGTTGTGCTTCGCTAGCCAATGGAAAATCAATGACCATTTCTTTATTGGTTGGCATTACTACCGATTCGCCTGGATAAAAGTCAAACGCTTCAAATCCTTCCAAATGCATTACTTTTTTTCCTGTAAGCATACTCGCTATAATAGGAAAATCAAACGTTAGTGAAACTTTTTCTGCAAATGCATAGGTTTCATAAATATTAAGCTCAGCATACTCAGCACTATAAGTAGTTCTATTTTCTACCAACGTGGTGAGTTTTCGATTGTTTTTGTGCTTGCTTAATAACGATTCCATATTCAATAATACAAAAAATTAACACATGATTTTCAATATGATAGATATGTTCAAAAGTATAATATATATGTTCAATTTAATGAGAATATGTCAAACTACCTTTATAAAAATTAAGAATTATTCAAAAAATTAACCCAATTAAAACTAAAAGCACAAAAAGATGAGTTATTCAAAACCCATATTCAAAGAGAAGTATGACAACTTTATTAATGGAAAGTTTGTGGCACCAATAGGTGGCGAATATTTCGATAATACCTCTCCCATTGACAATAGTTTGATCGCAAAATATCCAAGATCACAAAAAGAAGATATCGAACTAGCTTTAGATGCTGCCAATGCAGCCAAAGAAGCTTGGGGAAATACTTCTGCAACCGAACGTGCAACCTTACTAAATAAAGTAGCCGACATTATAGAAGCAAATCTAGAAGAGTTTGCCTTAGTAGAAACTTGTGATAATGGAAAACCAATTCGTGAAACAATGAATGCGGATATTCCTCTTTCTATTGATCATTGGCGTTATTTTGCTTCTTGTATTCGTTCGGAAGAAGGTACTGCTACCGAATTAGACGCAAATACATTATCCATGAATATTAAAGAGCCGCTAGGTGTTGTTGGTCAAATCATTCCATGGAACTTTCCTCTATTAATGCTTTCATGGAAATTGCCTCCTGCATTAGCAACAGGAAACTGTGTTGTACTAAAACCTGCCGAACAAACACCTTCATCAGCTACATTACTAATGGAAAAAATTGCTGATGTGTTTCCTCCAGGAGTTATTAATATTGTACATGGTTTTGGTCCCGAAGCGGGAAAACCTCTTGCTTCAAGTTCAAAGGTAGATAAAGTAGCTTTTACAGGAGAAACAACTACAGGACAATTAATTATGCAGTATGCCTCTAAAAATTTGAATCCTGTAACAATGGAGCTCGGTGGTAAATCACCAAACATTTTCTTTAATAGTGTTATGGATGCAGATGATGCCTTTTTAGACAAAGCCATTGAAGGAGCAGTACTCTTCGCTTTCAATCAAGGAGAAGTATGTACATGCCCATCTCGTATCTTGGTACAAGAAGATATTTATGACCAATTTATAGAACGTGTTGTAGCACGTACCAAAGCAATTGTACAAACAAGTCCTTATGATATGAGTTGTATGGTAGGTGCGCAAGCGTCAAATGATCAATATGAAAAAATTCAATCATACATTAAAATTGGAAAAGAAGAAGGAGCTAAAGTATTGTGTGGTGGAGATGCGAACAAAGAAGGAGATTTTGCCAAAGGATTTTACATTCAACCAACTATTTTAGAAGGTCATAACAAAATGCGTGTATTCCAAGAAGAAATTTTCGGACCTGTGGTATGTGTAACCAAATTTAAAGATGAAGCTGAAGCTTTAGAAATTGCTAATGATACACTATACGGTCTTGGTGCCGGAGTTTGGACACGTGATGCGCATCAATTATACCAAATACCAAGAGCTATTAAAGCAGGTAGAGTTTGGGTAAATTGCTATCATGCTTATCCTGCACACGCACCTTTTGGAGGGTATAAAAAATCTGGATTTGGACGAGAAACCCATAAAATGATGATGAGTCACTACCGACAAACTAAAAATATGCTTATTTCTTATGATAAAAATAAGCTAGGATTTTTTTAAGATTCCTCTCAAACCATTTTAAAAGACTGAAGTACGCAAATGCTTCAGTCTTTTGTAACTGAATTATATATCTTATAAGTAATCTACTTTAATAGAAGTCGTACTATTACAAATAAAAAACGTATGGAAAGAATTGCTATTACTGAGAAAGCCACAGAAATTGTAAAACAATTACAAGCAAAACATGGCGATTTAATCTTTCATCAAAGCGGAGGTTGTTGTGATGGCTCTGCTCCAATGATTTTTGAAAAAGATGATATGTATTTGGACGAAAGTGATATTTTTTTGGGAGAAATTGCAGACGTTCCTTTCTATATGAACCAAGATCAATTTGAATATTGGAAGCACACTCATTTAACGGTAGACATAACCCAAGGACGTGGCGCAAGTTTTTCTTTAGAAATTCCACTTGGTGTACGCTTTATCATTCACTCACGCTTGTTAACAGAAGAAGAAAATGCTTTATTGAATCCTTCTGCTTAAGCGGGTATTAGTTTATTCTTCTATTTTTGTAATGATTACAGTCTTGTTACAACTACTACTTTTATACATTACAAAACAATATGAAACAAAGTTTATATATACTGTGCCTTTTTGTACTTACTTTAGCCTGCAAAAACAATACAAAAACAACCTCTCAAACATCTGAAAAAAAGGAAACTACTAATCAACAAAATGTTCCCAACAAAGTTATTGAAGTAGCTAGTTTTAAAGGAGAGCAAGTTACAGGAGTAACAGTATCTAGTATGGGACGTATTTTTGTAAACTTTCCTAGATGGCGCAAAAATATAGCCAGCTCAGTGGTTGAACTCAAAGAGAATAATCTTACGAACAGCTATCCGAATCTTGAATGGAATTCTTGGAAAATGGGAGAAACATTACCCCAAGAAAAGTTTATCAATGTACAATCTGTCGTATCTTTTGATAATTATCTGTATGTATTAGATACTCGAAATCCTTTATTTGAAGGAGTTCTTGACGCTCCTCGCATTTTTGTGTTCAATTTAGAAACGGATGAGCTTATCAAAACATATATTCTAGAAAAAAATACATACTATCCAGATTCGTATATTAATGATGTAAGAATTGATAAAAAACATAATAGTATATATTGTACAGATTCTGGTCATCCTGGTATAGTTGTAATTCACATGGAAACAGGCACCTCTAAAAGAGTTTTAAACGAACATGTTTCAACAACGGCAGAAGTTTCTTATTTAAATATTGATGGTAAAAAATGGGTAAATACAATACATTCAGACGGAATTGCATTAAATAGTCGTAAGTTATACTATCATGCATTAACAGGATACAACTTGTATTCAATTGAAACTAGACATCTCCACGAAAGTGAAAATAATATAGAACAATATGTAGTTCTAGAAACTAAAACTGCGGCTCCTGACGGAATGATTTTTGACAATAAGGGAAATCTATATTTTGCCGACCTTGAACACCACAAAATACAATATCGTCAACCTGATGGTTCTATTCAAACATTAGTAGCTGGCGATGCAATTAAATGGGCAGATACTTTTAGCATATATGATGGATATTTATATTTTACCAACTCACGTATCCATGAAGCTACTGGCGATATTTCGAATATGAATTTTACTTTAAATAAGGTCAAGCTTCCTTCTGAACAATAATATGGTTTGTTTCACAATTCACTTTAACTTACTTTTGAGTTGATGAACTCGAATGTATTACAAACTCCTATAGATTATTTAAAAGGCGTAGGTCCCAATCGTGCCGACCTATTACGCCAAGAGTTGGGCATTCATACCTATCAAGATTTTATCAATCTCTTTCCAAATAGATATATTGACAAAACTCGTTACTTCAAAATCAACGAATTACAACGAAATTCCTCTGAAGTACAAGTAATTGGTAAAATAGTGCATCTAAAAATGGTGCAACAAAAACGAGGAAAACGACTTGTCGCTACTTTTACAGATGGAACAGGAGAAATGGAATTAGTTTGGTTTCGAGGTCATAAGTGGATTAAAGAAAGTTTAAAGTTGAATACTCCGTATGTGATTTTTGGTAAAACCAATTGGTTTAACGGAGTGTTTTCTATGCCACATCCTGAAATGGAGTTGCTAAAAGAACACGAGCAGAGTTTGCGAACGGCCATGCAACCAGTATATCCTTCAACAGAAAAATTGACCAATAAAGGAATTACCAATCGTGTCATCAACAAATTAATGCAACAATTATTTGTAGAAGTTCGCACACAATTTTATGAAACCTTACCTCCTACTATTTTAGACGAACTCAAATTAATCTCTAAAAGTAAAGCTCTATTTAATATTCATTTTCCTAAAAGTCAAGAATTATTAGCAAAAGCTCAATATCGCTTAAAATTTGAAGAACTATTTTACATTCAAGTTCAACTAATTATCAAAAACCTCATCCATAAAAGTAAAATTAAAGGATTTCCGTTTGATCAAGTAGGCGAAAAATTTAATGACTTTTATACAAATCACTTACCATTCGAACTGACCAATGCGCAAAAGCGAGTAATAAAAGAAATTCGGAATGATCTTGGCAGCAATGCGCAAATGAATCGGTTGTTGCAAGGCGATGTTGGTTCGGGAAAAACAATTGTTGCGTTAATGTCAATGTTACTAGCTATTGATAATGATTTTCAAGCATGCATCATGGCTCCAACTGAAATTCTCGCTATTCAACATTACAATGGAATCATGGAATTGGTAGCGCCGTTAGGATTGAATATAAAATTACTCACAGGTTCTACAAAAACGAAAGAACGACGTGTCATACATGAGATGTTACAAGAGGGTTCATTACACATTTTAATAGGCACACATGCGATTTTAGAAGATAAAGTGCAATTTCAAAATCTTGGTTTAGCAATTATTGACGAACAGCATCGTTTTGGAGTAGCACAACGTGCCAAACTTTGGCGAAAAAACACAGTTCCTCCACACATTTTAGTGATGACTGCAACGCCCATTCCACGTACGCTTGCTATGAGTTTGTACGGTGACTTAGATGTTTCTGTGATTGATGAATTACCTCCAGGCAGGAAAGCCGTAAAAACAGTGCATCGTTATGATAGCAATCGATTGAAAGTCTTTAAGTTTTTACGAGATGAAATTGCCAAAGGCAGACAAGTATATGTTGTATATCCACTTATTCAGGAATCGGAACAATTAGATTATAAAGATTTAATGGATGGCTACGAAAGTATTGCGCGTGAGTTTCCAATGCCCGAATATCAAATATCTATTGTACACGGAAAAATGAAGCCCGCAGATAAAGATTTTGAAATGAATCGTTTTATCAAAGGAGAAACACATATCATGGTAGCAACTACCGTGATAGAAGTTGGCGTAAATGTTCCGAATGCCTCTGTAATGATTATTGAAAGTGCAGAACGTTTCGGATTATCACAATTACACCAATTACGTGGTCGTGTAGGACGTGGAGCCGAACAAAGTTATTGTATCTTAATGACGAGTCATAAGCTAAGTTCTGATGGAAAAACCCGTTTGGAGACCATGGTTCAAACAAGTGATGGTTTTGAAATTGCAGAAGTTGATTTAAAACTTCGCGGTCCAGGTAATATCATGGGAACACAACAAAGCGGTGTGTTGAATTTAAAAATTGCAGATATTGTAAAAGACAATGATATTTTAAAAACAGCTCGGTATTACGCACAAAAAATATTAAAATCAGATTCTTCTCTAGCTTTACCTGAACACAAAGCAGTACGATATACCTACGCACAATTAGTCAAGCACAAAAATATTTGGAATTATATAAGTTAAGTTGATTGTCATAAATTAAATACTACTGATAACTTAACAAACTCCTTTATTCTTCTTTCTCGATTCAACTTTATCAAATGCTCTATAATTGGCATGAACTTCTCGTAAATTCACTGAGAAAGTATTCAATAAAAAATTGTACTTTTAAATCATCCATAAACTAATACAACAACAAATTATTATGAAACTAGGTGCTTTTTCAGTAAGTCTTTCCGTAAAAGATATTCATGCCTCCAAAGCTTTTTATGAAGATCTTGGCTTTTCTGTTTTTCATGGAGATATTGAACAAAATTGGTTAATCATGAAAAATGACCAAATAGTGATTGGTTTGTTTCAAGGTATGTTTGAAGGCAATTTGCTTACTTTCAATCCTGGTTGGACACAAGAAGCACAACCTTTGGAATCATTTACTGATATCAGAGACATTCAAAAAGAACTAAAAAGCAAAAACTTTCAATTTGCCCGTGAAGCTGACGAATCAACAGAAGGTCCTGCTAGTCTAGTAATTACTGATCCCGACGGTAATGTAATACTACTTGATCAACATGTTTAATTATCTGTTATCGACATAAAAATACTATCAACAAATGAATCTGTGCTGTAAACAGATTATATAAAAAAGCATCTATTATAACAATAGATGCTTTTTAAAAGGTGATGAATGACGTTTGGAGTTCTCATTCATATAGCAATTTTTTAAGAATCATATTTAATTGATGTTTTCTCCTCTACTCGCTTTGTCCAAATTTGCTTGTACATTTGCTTTGCTTCGAGGATTTGGAGCATTTGCTAATGCCTTCTTTAAGTGTTTTACGGCCAATTTGTGATTTCCTTTAGCAGAATACGCTCTTGCTAATCCGTAATGCACAGGCCATGTATCTTTGTGCTTTTTTGCATTGTATTGAAAAACTTCTAAAGCTTTATCGGTCATTCCTAAAGCAATCAATTGTCGACCATACTGATGAATTTCTAGTACAGTTGCCATAGGCAATACTTCATCCATGGCTTTCAATGCTTCCTCTTTTTTACCCAATTTCATCAAAATTGTAGACTTGATTTGCGTGTTGTTGAATGTTTTTTTACTGTAAAATTGTCCAGAAATAGCATTGTTAATCCACGAAAGAGCTTCATTCAAATCACCTCCATTATTCAATGCATAAGAAGCCGCTTGTTCCCAAGTTTGACGATTGAACCCTGATTGACCTTGCATATCTTTACGAATAGTATTTAAGACAATATTGGTTACATCAAAAGAAATAGAAAAAGGAAACTCTTTCTTTTCCCATTGTAAAGCCAACGTGGCAGAAGTTGGAGTAACTTTTAAAAAGTCAAAAGTAAGCAATTCTTTGTGAGGAATTGTTGTAGTTGCAATATCTACTCGTAAAGCATCTTCAGACGGATCATAAAAATAACTTCCCCAAGCAGTACTATTATTTGACAATACTAAAGTGGCCTCATTATTTTCTTTAACAATCAAATGCAAACCATATGTTCCCGCTTTAATAGGTTTCCCTTCTACCATAGCATCATGAGTAAATGTAATGGTTGTATTTTCATCTGCTCCCGCACGCCAAGGAGATTCTTTGGCTGTTCCAAAACCAAAATTATTCATCCCATAAGGAACTAATTTTCCCCAAACTTCACGTTCTCGAACGCTAGGTCTAGAATAGTTAACTGTGATTGTAGAAATTCCTACTGTTTGTGAAATCGTAGCTTTTTGGCTTCCTCGTGGTGTATTAATTTGTGCCAATACAGAGACTTGTGCCAAGAAAAACACAAAAAGCGTCGTGATAGCAACTTGCGTAAAGTTTGTTTTCATAAGGTGAAAAAAGTATTAGTTAGTTTACTAAAACAAGTTATATTTTAAGCGTACACTTGGTTGTTATAGCTTTGTTAATCTTCCTTAAGTATGTGTTAATTAACATATCACCTATATTGTTACGTGTTTTTATTGAAATAAAATATCATTATATCATAAAAAAAGCCTTTCCATAATAGAAAGGCCTTATATCTCTAACTGTTTGATGACTATTTTTTAATGAACTTTTTCGTTAAAATCTCATCTCCATCATTAATTTGTAAAATGTAAATACCTGCTTTTAGATTATGCACGTCAATTACTCTATTTTGCAACGTTCCTACTTTTACAACTTGTCCCAATAAGGAATGAATTTGATAAGAAGCAGTATGTTCTGTAAATATTTTTACTTCTAATTGATTTGATACTGGATTTGGATAAATAGTAAATTCTTCTTCAATCATTAATTCATCCTCTTCTGCTGTAGCAGAAAGTAATAATGTATCTGATTTTACTGGTTCCGTATTCATTCTAGCAGAAGCATTAGTAACCCCTGTAATCGTTACTTGATCAATGTATATTTCGTCTGCATTGGCAGAAGCATCTGCTTGGAATCTAAACTTAGCATTCGTAGCAAAAGTGTAATTTGATTTATTTAAAACTACTTTTGAGCTATAGAAGTTATTATTCTGAAAATCTGTACCACTTACATATGCTCGTACTGTTTGCCAGCTAGCTCCATTATAGTAACGTAACCAGAAATCTTCACCTGTTTCCATACTATAGGCATAAAAATGGAACTCAACTTCAACAGTATCATATGGAGACACATCCACATCATTCAATGTCATTGATGAAGCTGTTCCAGAATTGTCACGAATACGAATAGAATAGTTTCCTTCGTAAGAACGACTTCCTGAATAACGGAAACAATCGCCACCGCCATCAACCCAGCCGTCCATTCCAGTTTCAAAGAAACCTTCATGTAATACAACTGAACCGCCAACTGTTCCTGAGCCACCACCATTGGTTGTATGTGCTCCAAGGAAAGAAGTCGTATCAGAACCATATTCGTCCCATTCAGCAACTGTATAAGTAGCATTCGGACTTGTAATTTCCGCTTTACGTACCAACGTAACATTGGCAGCAAAATTTGAACTTCCTCCATTAAAAGTACCAATAATATCAATCAATACATTGTTTTTGAACAGACCTACTGCATCATTTCCGTTAAAGGTTACAATTGTACTTCCTGTAGCAACATCTGCTTTACTTAAAATAGTTGCATTTGCACTACTATTTGCAATAACAAATACATTTCCATTACTTAAATTTCCAGATAGTGCGTATGGCGATGACCAACTTCCGGCTCCGTTGGTTTGTTTTTTTATAGAGTATGCTGATAAATCAACAGTTGTTCCTGTAAAATTCGCAATTTCTAAAGCTTTGTTATACGAAGAACCTTCTATATATTCTGAAAAGAATAATTCATCAGTACTTCCGTTTCCAGGATTTCCTCCACCATCACCAGGGTCTCCACCACCGTTGCCAAACTTGTCCTCTGCTTGCGGACCTCCCCAAATTTGAGTTGCAAATGCTGGATTATCTATAAAAGGATTGCGATTTCCTTGAATTCCTGCCAAAACTTCATTTCTGTTAGATTCAAAGTTAGAGACAGGATCGTCTACATTCCATTGTAAAAACAAATCAATCATATTTGTATCAATACTCATGGAAGTTCCAGTACCTACATTAACAGGCAAACACTGGTTTCCATATCGTAAATACATAAACATAATTATTCGAGCAACATCACCTTTCCACTCATCTCCAGGATACCAATCACCATTAGAATTGATAAAAGCCGCAGCACCTGCTCCTGTTCCAAACTTACGATTGTTTCTTGTTGAATTTTGTTGAAAATCACACGGGCGCAAATTGTGAGCATCAGCACCAGGCCCTGAAGTTCCTAAATCTGGGTTTGCTAATGATTTAGCGAATACATGCTCTCTATTCCAATCGCCCACACTTCCTCCGTTTTGGAATTTATCTCGAGTTCGATCTGTTTTTACATTTCCATCTGTATCAGAATGTCCGTAGATTAATAATACATTCGCACTATTATTAGGATCTACATCCGATTGTTGTAAAGCATTCCAAACACCAGGTGTGTATGATAAAAACGTGGTGTGAGTAGAAATAATCTTTGTTGCTAGTTCGTCTTTAAGATCACTACCCGATTGCGATAAATTTACATCATTGTAGTACGCAGGAATTTGTGCATACGTTGTGAGGCTAACGGCTAAAAATAGCCAAAGTAAAAGTTTTCTCATGTACTGTATTTTTGGTTATGGTTATTATTGATGAAACACAGTTTGAAAACACAATTACTTTTTGAAACGGTTAGATTAGTTGAAATAATGTCAAAAAAAAACGTCTTAGTTCCTATTGGGAAGTAAGACGTGCGTATCTATGGGCCCTAGATATTCTTTTTGAACTTAATGTCTCAATATGTAAAAATATTTTTAACATGGTTTCATATTCTACACGCTAAAAATACTTTAGTTTGACAGACTGAGTTCCTAATTTTATGTTAACAAATTGTTTCCTTAACGTTTTAAAAACATTTTTACGTTTATCCCCTACTAAGCAATGACTTAAACCGTAATTATTATTCTTTTTGAAGCATTAATAGGAAATCTTCAAAATCTTTTTTGAACTCTAAATATTTATGACCCGTAGCCGGACCATTAAAACCTGTATGAATACGTCGTACTTTTCCTTTTTTATCGATAAAAATTGTTGTTGGGTAAGACAATACATGGTTTAACATAGGTAGTTTTTCTTGCGCTTTCTTTTTATCAGATGTTCCATATTGGGCTAAAAGGATAGGATAAGTACTATGTAGTTTCTGTTGTAAGCGTTCAATATTTTGAAACGCTTTTTCTTTTGTCTTTGCATATTCAAACGCCAATGCTATAAAGTGTACTTCTGGATTTTTTTTAGAATATTCAGCATAATAGGTTGATTCGTCCAAACAATTTGGACACCATGTTCCCATAATTTGAACAACCCGAACCTTTCCTTGCATGTTTTTATCTGAAAGGGACATCATATTTCCATTTGCATCCGGAAAAGTAAAGTCAAACGTATCAAATCCTTCTTTAATATACGTGAGTTCTTCTGCATTGGGTAATTCATAGCTTTCATTACGTTTTGCAATAAAAGGTTCTTTCCAATGATTTCCTGAGTAAAACATTCCAGTCATTGTGCTATCTGTAACCGTAGCCGTAAAAAGAAAAGCATGTGCTCCATCAAATGTAGACAGCTTTAGTTGATTTCCTTCTGAGATGCCTTCCAAATAACGATAATCTCCCGTAGTAGTTCGAAATGTTCCTGTAACTTGTTTTCCTTTTTGTTCAAAAACACCTTTGGCGATGTAGCGATCAGTTTCTGAATTTGGACTAAAAACAGTTTCCCAATTCCCCGCAACATTGGTTATAGTTTTTTTATCATCTTTTACAAATCGTATTTCTTCTCCATGTGTTGCTACAAAAGGCACCTGCCGATTTAATGAAGCTTTGACAAATTCGCCTGAAAAAGTATGCTCATTGGTAAAAACACCTTTTAACACTCCTTCATATACATCCATTTTGATTGTAATAGAATCGTTTATAATCGTAATATCTGTAACAGGAATACGTTCTTCTGCATTGTGTATTTCAATTCCAGTATTGGTAGTTGAAAATAGAAAAGGAAGTCCTTTTCCGTCTTGAACTTTCAAAACAACACGCCACGAACCTTTTTTTAAGTAAAAAACAGATGATTTCTTTTCTTTCTTTCCACAGGAAATTAGAAAAATCATCAACAAAAGTAAGGATAGTTTTCTCATACTACGTAGTTCGTTCAATTCTATGTCAAATTACAATTTTTCTAGTATATTTGGTTACAGAGCAAATTTTTTAGTTTATATAAACCTTATGTCTCATGAAAGTAACTCCAGAACACAACGAACGTATTGCCAAGATGAAATTTTCATCTGTATATCCTCATTATGTTACTAAAGTGGAAAAAAAAGGCAGAACAAAAGATGAACTCCACAAAGTAATTAATTGGCTTACAGGTTTTTCAGACACTGATATTCAAAAATTAATTGATGAGCAAGTTACGTTTGAAACATTTTTTGAAAAAGCATCAATTCATCCAAATGCGACAATGATTAAAGGTGTTATTTGCGGATATCGTATCGAGGAGATTGATAATGAATTAACTCGAAAAACTCGTTATTTAGATAAGCTAGTTGATGAACTTGCTAAAGGAAGAAAAATGGATAAAATTCTACGCTCATCAAAAGCCTAATCTTTTCTTAACTATTAAAAACAATTAAGATTACCATTTTACACTTATTTCTCTCTCATTTATTTCTATTATCGTTGCTTTTATATTTTAAATGAAGACAAAAATTCATGTAGTTCCTGTTACTTTCACTACTTGCAAATTCTAATACAGAATTTAATCCATCTTTGACGACTTCAAGTTTGTCAACTTTGTGTATTATCTTATCTTTGCGGACTATTCAATACTAATACTAATGAAAATATCATACAATTGGGTAAAGCAATTTATTCAACTTGATTGGGACGCTGAAAAAACTGGAGAACTTTTAACCGATCTTGGATTAGAAGTTGAAGGAATTGAAACATACGAATCTGTAAAAGGAGGATTAAAAGGAATTGTGGTAGGACACGTATTAACATGTGTGCAACATCCTAACGCTGACCGCCTTAAAGTAACTACTGTAGATCTTGGTGATGGTGAACCTGTTCAAATTGTTTGTGGTGCTCCAAATGTGGCTGCCGGTCAAAAAGTACCTGTTGCGACTGTGGGAACTACTTTATATGATGCAGATGGAAATGGTTTTAAAATCAAAAAAGGTAAAATTCGTGGAGAAGTTTCCAATGGAATGATTTGCGCTGAAGACGAATTAGGCTTAGGAGAAAGTCATGATGGAATTATGATTCTTAACGAAGATTTAGTTCCAGGAACTGCGGCTAGTGAAGTATTTGCTATTGAAAATGATACCGTTTTTGAAATTGGTCTGACACCAAATCGTGCCGACGCAATGAGTCATTATGGAGTTGCGAGAGATTTAAAAGCTGGACTTTTACAAAAAGACGTAAAACTTGAATTGATTACGCCTTCTACCAGCAGTTTTAGAGTTGATAATAGAACACTCAAAATTGATGTAGATGTTGAAGATAAAACTTTAGCGCCTCGCTATTGTGGTGTTACTATTTCTGGAATTCAAGTAAAACCTTCTCCTGAGTGGTTGCAACATCGATTAAAAGCTATAGGATTGACTCCTAAGAATAATGTTGTAGATGTTACAAATTATGTTTTGCATGAACTTGGACAACCGCTACACGCTTTTGATGCAAATTTCATTTCTGGAAACAAAATTATAGTCAAAACGTTAGAGTCTGGCACAAAATTTACAACACTTGATGAAGTAGAACGTGAATTACACGAAGACGATTTAATGATTTGTGACGTGGACAAACCTCTATGTATTGCAGGAGTTTTTGGAGGAATTAATTCTGGAGTTACAGAGCATACAACCAATGTATTTTTAGAAAGTGCTTATTTTAATCCTGTGTCGGTTCGTAAAACGGCAAAACGTCACGGGCTCAATACAGATGCTTCATTCCGTTTTGAGCGTGGAATTGATCCAAATTCTACCGAGTATGCATTGAAAAGAGCTGCGCTCCTTATCCAAGAACTAGCTGGTGGCGAAATTACTAGTGATATTACAGATAGTTATCCAACAAAAATTGAGGATTTTGAAGTGCGTGTTTCTTTCGAAAATATCACCAAATTAATTGGTGAAGAATTACCTAGAGATACTATCAAAAATATTTTATCTTCTTTAGAAATAAAAATTAATTCTGTAACAGATGGCGGCTTAGGACTAATCATTCCTGCATACCGTGTGGACGTCCAAAGAGAAGCCGATGTAATTGAGGAAATTTTGCGTGTGTATGGTTATAACAACATCAAATTTGATGAAAAATGGCATACTTCAATATCAAATACTTCTCGTTATGAAGATTACAAATTACAAGATGTTGTAGCCACACAATTGATTTCGCAAGGGTTTTATGAGATTTTGTCAAATTCTTTAACAACTGCTTCTTATACGGCGCTTTCTGAACAATTAAAGACAGCACATAATGTAACAATGTTAAATCCGTTGAGCAATGACCTTTCTGTAATGCGTCAATCATTGCTATTTTCAGGATTAGAAGCGATTTCACATAATATCAACCGAAAACAAAGTGATCTTAAGTTTTTTGAGTTTGGAAAAACGTATCATCAATACAGTGAAGATACTCGTGAAGAACAAAAACATTTATCCCTATTGGTTACAGGAAATACCAATGCTGAAACATGGAGAGAAAGTAAGCCTGTCCCTACCGATTTCTTCTATATAAAAGGAATTATTACTGCTCTGTTTGATCGTTTAGGACTTAATGCCTTAAAATCTTCTCCTGTAAAAAATGATTTATTTTCAGAAGGGTTGACATTAAGTTTAGGAAAAACAAAACTGGTAGAATTCGGAATTGTAAAGCGTAAAGTCTTAAAAGCTTTTGACATTAAGCAAGAAGTTATTTATGCTGATTTCAATTGGGATCAAGTGATTGATGTTGTTAAGAATAGAAAAATAAAGTTTAAAGAAATCCCTAAATTTCCGCAAGTACGAAGAGATTTTGCATTACTAATTGATGAAAATACATCGTTTGCAGAAATTCATCAGATCGCCAAGCAAAGTGAGCGTAATTTATTAAAAGAAGTAAGTCTATTTGATGTGTATCAAGGTAAAAATCTTCCAGAAGGAAAGAAAAGTTATGCCGTAAGCTTCACGCTGCAAGACGAACATAAAACGCTAACTGATAATCAGATTGATAAAATCATGAACAAGTTGCAACAAAGTTTTGAAAAACAATTAGGCGCAGAATTGCGTTAATTTATAGATGAGATGGCAAAGTTTTTCTCTGTGAAAATTAATCCATCTTTATCCAAACAGAAAAAGGCTTTTTACATTTGTGAGAAGCCTTTTTCTGTAAAATCTGTTTTAATGTATAAAAATCAATTCGGTAGATGAGTAAATTTATCTAAAAAAAACTCTACGGGAAAACCGTAAAGAAGTGCACTTTTTTTTCGTACATTTAAACTCCATGAAAAAAAGTAAAGAATGTTAGACAAATTATCTCAATTAGAAGGATTCAATTATATTCCTAAAAAAGGACAACGTAACATTATTGGCGGAGCGCCTCGTTTTTGTAATCATCGTAGACCGTGCGATTATCCGTATGTATGTTACAATGGTATATGTAGACTCCCGTAATTGATAAGTCCTTCTCTTATTTTAATAATCGTATTATAATATCATTCTAGATAAAAAAATCCCTTGAATTTCAAGGGATTTTTTTATTTGTTATGCTTCTACACTATACATTTTTTCGCGTTGTTCTTTGATTTTCGAATCCTCCATATAATCATCAAATGTCAGGTAACGATCAATTACGCCTGTAGGTGTTAATTCTATAATTCTATTGGCCACAGTTTGAGCAAACTCATGATCATGTGTAGTAAATAGTACTGTTCCTTTGAAATTTTTAAGAGAATTGTTGAATGCCGTAATACTTTCCAAATCCAAGTGGTTTGTTGGTTCATCTAGCATTAATACATTAGCACGCATCATCATCATACGAGACAACATACAACGTACTTTTTCTCCTCCAGAAAGAACTCTTGCTGTTTTTAAAGCTTCTTCTCCACTGAATATCATTTTTCCTAAGAAACCACGAACGTATACTTCTTCACGCTCTTCTTCGGTTGTGGCCCATTGACGTAACCAATCAACTAATGTTAAATCGTTATCAAAATATTCTGAATTATCAACCGGTAAATATGATTGAGAAGTTGTAATTCCCCATCTATAAGTGCCTTCATCTGCTTTCATTTTATCATTAATGATTTCATAAAAAGCAGTTGTAGCACGTGAGTTTTTAGAAATAACCGCTACTTTATCTCCTTTAGCCAAATTAATATCTACATTTTGAAATAATGTTTCTCCTTCTACAGAAGCTTTTAATCCTTCAATATTCAATATTTGGTCTCCAGCTTCACGATCTCTCTCAAAAATAATGGCAGGATAACGACGGCTTGAAGGCTTAATGTCTTCAATTTTTAAGCGTTCCAACATTTTTTTACGAGAAGTTGCTTGTTTTGATTTTGCAACATTGGCGCTAAATCGTTGAATGAATTCTTGTAATTCTTTTGCCTTTTCTTCTGCTTTTTTGTTTTGTTGTGCTCGTTGTCTGGCTGCTAACTGACTACTCTCGTACCAAAACGTATAGTTTCCACTGTAGTGATTAATTTTTGCAAAATCAATATCTGAAATATGTGTACAAACAGCGTCTAAAAAGTGTCTATCGTGCGAAACTACAATTACACAATTATCATAGTTTGCTAAGAAGTTTTCTAACCAACCAATCGTTTCAAAATCCAAGTCGTTTGTAGGCTCATCCATGATTAATACGTCTGGATTTCCAAAAAGAGCCTGTGCTAGTAAAACTCGTACCTTTTGTTTTCCATCCAACTCACTCATCAACGAATAGTGATTTGCCTCAGAAATTCCCAAGTTTGATAGCAATGCAGCTGCATCCGAATCGGCATTCCAACCATTCATTTCTTCAAATTGTACTTGTAGCTCACCTACGCGTTCACCATCTTTATCTGAAAAGTCTTCCTTTGCATAAATATCATCCATCTCCTTTTTAATAGCAAACAAAGGTTTATTTCCCATGATTACTGTTTCCAACACTGGATATTCATCGTACGCAAAGTGATCTTGCTCCAAAACAGACATACGCTTTCCTGGTTCTAAGTGTACATGACCAGAAGTTGGCTCCATCTTTCCAGACAAAATTTTCAAAAAGGTGGATTTACCAGCACCATTAGCGCCAATAACCCCATAACAATTTCCTTGTGTAAACGTGGTATTTACTTCGTCAAATAATACGCGTTTTCCAAATTGTACGGATAAGTTAGATACAGATAACATTCTTTTTATTTTTAAACTTTTTTTATATTGCGCAAAAGTAAGAATTACAATGAAGAATACTAAGGATTCTATAAAATTTTACAAAGCTATATCTTAACGTTTTAACAAATATTTTTAACAGCCTATTAACAGCGTATTGCGTCTGTGATTTTTAGTTTTGTTAAAACTCGATTAGAGGTGATTGAAACACTATGAAATATTTTACGCTATTAGTACTTTTTATATTTTGTGTTGGTTGTGATGATGTTGCTGAGAAAAGTGCAGATACTTTTGCCTATTTTGGTGGAGAAATTATCAATCCTGCAGATGAATATGTTTTATTATATCATCAAGGAGAATTGATAGATTCTTTAAAACTTGACGAAAATAACCGTTTTTTAACGAAGCTCAAAAACCATAAAAACGGTTTGTATAAATTTTATCACAATAGAGAGCATCAATACATCAATCTTGAAAAAGGTGACAGTTTATTGTTACGTCTTAATACTTATGCTTTTGATGAATCATTGTTCTTTACGGGTAAAGGAGCCGAAAAGAATAATTTTTATGTTGAATTATTTTTATTGAATGAAAATCATGAGCGACCTGTTTATCAATTTACAAGATTAGATAGTGACGCTTTTTTGGCAAAAATTGATTCGCTTCAACATATTAAGTTAAGTAAGCAAACTAAATTTTTAAAAGATAATCCTAATGTTTCTCAAGATTTTAAAGATTTTACCGATAAAGTAATTAAGTATTGTAATTTTAGATATCGAGAAACATATCAAAATATGTTCTACGAGCGAAAAAAGAAAGATTCAACGCTTACTATTGCCGATTCTTTTTTTGATTATAAAGATGAGGTAAACATGAACGATTCTACAATGAGTTACTATATTCCTTATACTCGTTACGTGATGCAGTTCATTAATAATTCTTCGTATAGTGAATGCTTGAAAAAATCGTGGAAAAGTGATAAAAAAATAAATACTTCATTAATTTATAATAAAAACAAACTAGCTTTAATTGACAGCTTGGTTTCTTATCCTTTTCTTCGAAATGAGCTATTGCGTTATACAGCATATTCATACTACAGAGATAATACCGACGATATTGTAAAAAATAATGAGTTTTTTAATCTGTATCAAAAAGCAGCTACAGATAAGGAGTCAAAAGAAGAAATTACCGATTTGCATAACGGAATCAAAAGTTTGCAGTTTGGAAACAGTTTTTCGAGTCAAATATATGTGTATAACGATCAACATGCTCGTGTACCAGTTAATCAATTGAATTCCAAACGAGGAAAAACTATTTTTTACTTTTGGACATCCAAGCAGCTACGACATAAACGATTGATTACTGAAAAAATAAAAGTTCTCGCTGAGGAATTTCCTAATTTGAATATTATAGGGATAAGTTTGGATACTGAGCATAAACATTGGAGAAAAGCAGTAAAAGACCTCAATTTTCCTGAAAGTAAACAATATCGTGTAGGCAATAAGGATCAAGTGTTGCGAGATTATGCATTGATTAGCATTAACAAACTCATTATAACAGACCAAAACGGAAATTTTATCAATGGTTTTGCTGATATTTATGATACAAACCTAAAAGATCAATTAAAATAAAGTTATCGTTATAAATTCTAATAAAAAAAGCGTCTTTTGTAGAAAAAGACGCTTTTTTTATTTTTTACTATTCTTGTAAAGAATTTAATTTCCTTTGTTATAATCTGCTAAGAATTTCTCCAAACCGATATCTGTTAAAGGATGGTTTAATAATCCTACAATCGATTTTAATGGGCCTGTCATTACATCAGCTCCAATTTTCGCACAATCAATCACATGCATCGTATGACGTACAGAAGCAGCTAAGATTTCTGTTGAAAATCCGTAGTTATCATAAATCATTCTAATTTCAGCAATCAAATTCAATCCATCTGTAGAGATATCGTCCAAACGACCTATAAATGGAGAAACATATGTAGCTCCTGCTTTCGCTGCCAATAATGCTTGTCCTGCAGAAAATACTAACGTTACGTTTGTTTTGATTCCTTTGTCTGAAAAATATTTACACGCTTTTACTCCATCAGCAATCATTGGTAATTTCACAACAATTTGCGAATGCAACGCAGCTAATTCTTCTCCTTCTTTAACCATACCTTCAAAATCTGTCGCAATTACTTCTGCAGAAACATCTCCATCAACAATTTCACAGATTGCTTTGTAATGATTCAAGATATTTTCTTTTCCTGTAATTCCTTCCTTTGCCATTAACGAAGGATTGGTCGTTACACCATCTAAAATTCCTAGTGCTTGTGCTTCACGAATCTGATCTAAATTAGCCGTGTCAATAAAAAATTTCATGTGTTTTTTTGTTTATTATGTACGTTGTGTTTGTTTTTGGGCGTTTTTACAGGCTATTCGCTCTATCTTTTATTGTAGTTAAGCTTCGCTCCATACCCTAAAAGGATGCTGCTTCTATCCTGAACGCAAATCGGGTGTAAAATTACAATATTAAAACAAGCAATGGAATCTTTTGAGAATAGAATAGTTGGCGAGTTATTAACAATTTACAGTACAAAAGCCTGCAATTGAGCAGGCTTTCACAATACAAATTTCAAAGTATAACTACTGCATTAAGTAGTATAAAGCAATAGTATGTCACTGCTAATAAACACAATTAAATTATACTATCAAATTACGCGAAAACTTACCAAAGTATATTCAAAAAATGTATAGATGTATTTAGAACTTGTACAATTGGTCAATCTGTAATGAGTAAGAATTTATCGTCAAAAATAAAGGGCAATTGTTATTCTTTTTGTAGACTCCGATGATAAAAATAAGTTCTTTTATAAGCAGTATCAATATATACTAAAATCATTTGATCACTATTTATCCTTGTGATTGTAAATGTAAATTTTCCTAAAGTAAGTTGCTTCTCCTGAAGCATATAATCAGCAAATAAAGAAAATTCGCCTACACGCATTTCTAATTGATGATTGTCTCCAAATGATAAAATAATATCTTTTTTTAAAAAAGGTTCTTCTTTTAGTGCTGTAGTATCTTTTTGGGTAATAATAGTTTCAACATTAACATGTTCTAGCTCCCAAGTTCCGATAATGCTTTTATTTATTGCTGTTTGAGCTGTAAGAAGAGATACATTACAAAAAAGAAATAACACAAGGTAAATACGCATATTATTTATTCTTTTAGTTTTGAGCTCTTTTAAGAATCAAACGGATTTGTCCCATATGATTTGCTTGATGTTCCATTACATGGTACCAAGCGTATTGATTACTTATCACTTTTTGATAATCTAATTGTTTGAACCAATCGTCATTTTTTTCTTTTAGTTTCATCAATGTTTCTGCGCGTACCTCATCCCAAATATCTAAATAGTATGTTATCGGTTTGTCCACATATTTTTCTCTAGCTGCATCTCCTAAGTTTATGGCTGTCATCCATTTTTCTTTTTCTTCTGCTGTAAAAGTTCTTTTTTCGAAAGTGTATATTTGATAGTATTTTTCTGTTGCTGCTAAATGCATAATCATAGCTCCTATTCTATTTGCTTCTTTATCCAATAAAAAATCTATTTCATTCACAGAAAGATTCTTTACACTTGCCGTGATTCTACTTTTTAAATCTTCTAACATACTTACCATATTCCCTATTTGGGTAGTATAGCCCGCAGGTATATCAATTGTACTTTGTGCTTGTGAATGTGCATTTACTATAAAGTACATTCCTAGACAAATAATGGTTTTAAGCATTCTATTCATATCATTTGTATTTATTTAACTTGTCTTCCAATTTTTCGTATGATAAATTCTTCTATACTTTCATCATTTATAGGATTCAAATGTATTGCCGGACAATTATAGATTCCTTTTGCGCCAACATTTTCTGCCTTTTTATAAATAGTGTTTACATGTTGCGGATGGTGATACAACTCACTTAAAGTGGTAGGAATTTCATTTTCAAAATCTTCAGTTTGTAAATAAAATTCGGGAGCATTTGCAGACAACATTTCTAACATATTTGTTTTTTGAATGTACGCTTGAGTTTTTGGTGCGTCCAGTTCCTCTATTTTTTCTATTCCGTAGGTAGCTAACAGTCGGTGTTTTTTTACTATTTGTTGTATCGATGTTGCATCGAATTCTGCTTTTTTAAAATCTGAAAAAACAGTCGTATGCCATTTTACAATATCATAATTGGCTTGCACGTTAAGCGCTACAATACCTTGAACTCGTGTAGATTCTTTTTTTATTGGATCATTACTTGTTTTATCGGCCATATCTTCCTGAAAACCTATCCACATTGCGGCGGCTCCACCGGCAGAACCTCCATATAGAAGCACGTTTTCGGTATCAAAGTGGAATACGTTTGAAAAATATCGTAAATGTTGCAATACTAATTTAACATCTTCCAAACTATATAGAATTCCACTATAAGCTAAAGGGTCAATAAATCGATAATTGATAGTTGCTACAGCGATATTTTGTTCTAATAAATAATTAATTAATTGCCTGTACTTATAGGAATCATAATAATTATTTTTATCTCCTGCTACAAATCCACCTCCATGAATCATAATAACTAATGAAGAAGGCGCTTCTTGATTGGGCTTAAAAAAATCATACGTATTCCTTTCTGAAACATTAGCATAGGCAATGTCCCTAAAAAAAGTAGCCGTTTCTAACGATAATGAGAATGGTGCCTCAGAAGATTTCAATCCATCTTCTATGTGCTGTGGTTTTACGGAAGCCGTTTTTTTGTTACAAGAAATTTGCAAACAAAACAAGCATAAGCACCAAACTACAAAACCTCTAGTATTCAAGATTTATAATTTATAATGATTCATTAACAACTTTTCATACATTTTGTCTGGTAGGATTCGTTTCAATACAATTGAAAATTTCTGCATAAACGCACCAACTTTATAGTGTATTTTAGGTTTTGAAGTTTCTATAATACGTAATACAGCTTCTGCCATCATTGTAGGATCTGAACCTTCGTCTACATGTGCATCCATTTCGGTAAGCATATTTCCATAAACTTCTTTGTACGGTGAATTTTCAAATACTGGTGTATGATATCGTCCTGCAGCAATATTGGTAGCAAAATCACCAGGTGCTACGTTTGTCACTTCTATACCAAACATTTTAACCTCCATACGTATTGCTTCTGTAATTAATTCCAAAGCTCCTTTTGTTGCTGAGTAAATTCCTCTATATGGCAATCCCATATAGCCTGCAATAGAAGTTACGTTAATAATCAATCCATTCTTCTGAGTACGCATATGAGGAAGTACTGCTTTCATTACCGCAATGGGGCCGTATAAGTTTGTTTGAAAAGCTTTATGAATTTCTTCATCAGGAGTTTCTTCAATTGGTCCTGTAATGCCAACACCAGCATTATTGATTAATACATCTAGTCGTCCTTCTTTTTTTATAACAATAGCTATTGCTTTTTGGATTGTATCTGTATTTCGAACATCAAGCGCAAGTAAAGGAAACGCAGTGAAGTTGGTAACTTTTTCAGGATTTCTACTAGTACCATATACTTTATATCCTTTTTGAGCCAATAAAATTCCAATAGATTTTCCTATTCCGGAAGAGCCACCGGTAATCAATATTACTTTTGACATTCTGTGTATGTTTAAAATATAAATTAGGATACAAATATGCTAAAAAAAGAAGAAAGTCTGCCCTGAATTATAGGAATAAAAAAAGGCAAGCTACCTACATCACACCGCTACGACCGTATACCTTTGCTGCGTTCCCGCCCTGGAGGATTAAACAGGAGCTGGTTGTGTAGGACTTGCCGATGCAAAGATAAAATGTTTTTACATTTTCACAATGATTTTTTAAACTGATTTTTATGAATTAACTTGCCAGAAATTAAGAAAAGAAATGAAATTATATAAGCTATTCATAATCACATTTTTAAGTTTGAGTATTTTTTCCTGTGAGGATAAAAAAAAATCAACTACCCCTACATTTTCTTTAAAATTTACAGATAATACAGATAAATTTCAGCTTAATGACGCAGTAAAAGCCACACTATCTACTCATGAAAACGTCAAAGTTTCGGCAGTTACTTATACATTAAATGAACAAACATTAACAAATTCAAGTTCAAATCTGCTAACTTTAGAAACATCAGTGCCTGAAAACAGTCTATTAGGTAAACAAGTTATAAAAGCTTCCATTACATATAATGATGGAAAAACAGCAACAGCAGAGAAAAACGTTACCATTTTATCAAATACCAAACCTACAATCTATACTTATACAATTGTCAATACGTTTCCTCATGATCAAAATGCTTATACGCAAGGATTGGAATTTTTTAGAGATACTCTATTTGAAAGTACAGGTCAACGTGGACAATCTTCTTTACGGAAAGTAGATTATAAAACAGGAAAAGTATATCAAAAAATTGAATTAGACAGAAAATTCTTTGGTGAAGGAATTACAGTTTTAAACAACCGATTGTATATGTTAACATGGCAAGCCAACACTGGTTTTGTTTTTAATCCTGATAATTTAGAGCGCTTAGAAACATTTACCTATCAAGAAAGTGAAGAAGGTTGGGGATTGTGTAACGATGGAGAAAAACTTTATAAAAGTGATGGTACAGAAAAAATTTGGATTTTAGCCCCTGAAACCTTAAAAGAGCAATACGCTATCCAAGTTTGCGATAACAAACGTACATATGTAAAAGCGAATGAATTGGAGTATGTTAATGGAAAAATATATGCCAATAGCTATCAAAACCCTAGTGTGATGATTATTAATCCTGAAAATGGAGCCTTGGAAGGCATAATTGATTTTAGAGGTTTAAAAGAAAAAGTGACCAATCATCCTCAAATTGATGTTTTCAACGGAATTGCTTATAACCCAAAAACACAGACATTTTTTGTTACTGGAAAATACTGGGACAAACTTTTTGAGGTGAAAATTATAGAAAAATAAGCATATCACATATTCAGATTATAAAAACTCTTTCTTCCTTAATGAAGGCGTTTTTTTATTCCCTCAATGAAAAAGAGAGTTAACTCATTATTGATTTTTTAGTGCGTTTTTTTCTGCTTTATTTGAACAATAACAAAAATAAAGCAATGAAAAAATCAAAACTAAGTATACAAATTCCTGAACCGTGTCACGAAGATTGGAACCAAATGTTACCTACTGAAAAAGGTAAATTTTGTAAAGTGTGCACGAAAGAAGTTGTTGATTTTACATCAAAAAGTGACGAAGAATTGATTCGCTATTTTTCTACAAAAGGAAATCTATGCGGACGATTTGACGAATCACAACTCAATAGAGAATTGATTGCTGATCGAAAAAAACGAAATCATTGGTTGTCATACGTAGCCTCACTCCTATTTCCTCTCTCTTTATTTTCACAAGAAAAACAATCAAGCGTTGAAAAGGCTGAAAAAACAGTACAAACTGACACTCTTCAATATAAAAAATTAGACATTGGCTCACTACAGCGCAAAGCAAAAGCTACTCTACAAACTAAAAATGATAGTATTACGGTAAAAGGAATTGTAACCGATGATACAGGAATACCACTACCAGGTGCTACCATTTTAGTTAAAGGAACCATCAAGGGAACAACCTCTGATTTTGATGGTGAATATACTATTAAAATCATACCTGGTGATGCACTAGTTGTAAAATACTTAGGTTATGAAACTATTACACGAACAATAGAAAACACACATACAGTACAAAATTTTTCAATGAAAATAGGTGAAGAATTAGAAACCATTGTCGTTGTGGGATACAGTGTGCGAACTGAAACTTCTAAATTGGGAGCTGCAACTATTATCGATGCATCTGATTTAGATTTTGAGAAATTAACTCGAAAAGAAAGGTTAGAAAAGCGTGCGCAACGAAAAGCTAAACGTGCTGCAAGAAAAGCAGAGAGGGAAGCAAAACGCAAGGCGAAGAAAAATTCATAACAGAAACAATAATTAGAACTTCAAAAAGTTATATTTTTACAGCTAACTATATCATACGCTGCTATAGACCAACTAAAAATATACAATGAAAAAGTTTTTATATACGTTTCTGATTCTTGCAATCACGATTCTTTGGAGTTCCTGCCGAAAAGATTTTGTCACAGTGCCAAGTTCGGGACAATTACAATTTTCAAAAGACACCGTTTTTCTTGATACGGTTTTTACCAATATTGGCTCAAGTACCTACAATTTAAAAGTATATAACCGAAGTGATGACGATATCAATATTCCTTCAATACAATTGGGAGAAGGCTCTGCCTCTAAATATCGTTTAAATGTTGATGGAATTGCAGGAAAAGTGTTTGAAGACATTGAATTACTTGCTAATGACAGCATGTACATTTTTATAGAAACCACTATTGACATTAATGATTTTTCTGGCGGAAATCAATTTTTATATACCGATGCAATTGAATTTGACACAGGAAGCAATCAACAAAAAGTTGAACTAGTTACATTGGTACAGGATGCTGTATTTCTATATCCGCAACAATTTGATGATGGAACAGTAGAAACTTTACTCTTAAATGTAGATGACGAAGGCAATGAAACACGCATTGAAGGTTTCTTTTTGGAAGATAGTGAACTTACATGGACAAATGAAAAACCATATGTAGTGTATGGTTATGCTGCCGTAGGCGAAAATAAAGTACTCAATATAGAAGCAGGAGCTCGCGTACATTTTCATGCAAATTCAGGAATTATTGTAGGAAACATGGGCTCTTTGCAAGTCAATGGTTTGCTAAGCTCTACTGAAAACATGGAAAATGAAGTAATTTTTGAAGGCGATCGTTTGGAGCCCTCTTTTGCAAACATTCCTGGACAATGGGGAACTATTTGGCTTACGGATGGAAGCACAAATAATCACATCAATTATGCTACAATTAAAAATGCTTCTGTAGGTCTTTTAACAGAAAATAGTGATGGAACTACCAATCCTACATTAACACTTAATAATTCTAAAATATATAACAGTGCTACGATTGGTTTGCTAGCACGAACAGGACATATTGAAGCTAACAATTCTGTAATTGGTAGTGCTGGACAAGCATCTTTATATTTAAATTTAGGAGGCGAGTACACCTTTAGACACTGTACCTTTGCCAATTATTGGAGTAATAGTTTTAGAGTCACTCCTACAGTTTTAATTGACAATTTCTTGGAAGTAGATGGCACTACTTTTACTGCTGATTTGGAACGTGCTGATTTTTCAAATTGTATTATTGATGGAAGTAATGCTGTTGAACTCTTTTTACAAAAAACTGAAAACGATTCAAGTGTTGCGTTAAACTACAACTTTACCAACTCTTTAATCAAGTTTAATGATTTCAATGGTCGATTTACCAATGATGAATTATACAATTTTTCAAATACTACTCTCTTTGATGAAATTGAATTGGTTATCAACTCAAATACAATCGACTTCAAAGACACTGCAAAAAACGAATTCATTATAGGAGAAAACTCTGCTGCTATTGAAAGAGGAAACACCTCCAGTATTCCAGCGGTTCAAAGTGATCTTTTAGGAAATCCTAGAACAAATCCTTCAGATGTTGGCGCATACAATCACACTACTTTTAATGACGATTAATTATCTAATTTTCGTCCTTAAAACATAACCATATAACGAAAAGAAGCTTAAAGTACATATGCTATATTAGGATGCCATTTTTTTGTGTATCTTTAGAAGTAAATAATGAATATAAACAATATTTACACTCTAAACTGAAAAATAGTATGGGACTTTTATTTGACATTGCAAACATCTTAGCTGGAATTTTACTAGGCGTTACTGCGTTAGACAAACTTGATGGTGAAAGTGACTTCTTTAACAATATTGCCAAAAAACTAATGCCTTTTACCACCGTAATTGGAGGTATTTCTCTTGGCCTTGGTATATGGTATTTACTAGGATTTTCTCATCTTTTATATACCATTGCGGCAATTGCTGGTGGATTGTTACTATTAACACATGTATTAAGTCAAATTCCTGCCGTTGGAGAAACTTTGGTGAAAATTTCTAAAAAATTAATGCCTTTTAAAGTAATTGTGGGGATAGCGCTACTAATTCTTGCAATTTTACATCTTTTCTAAAATTTTAATGAATTATTATTTTCTGCACTGTTTTCGCTTCCGCAGAAGAAATCTATAAAAAGTATATGCCGCTTGAAAGCGGCAGAAACATCTACGTGTGTTTGTCTATTTTGATACGTTTTTGAAAACAATTCTTTACCAACACTATCAAAAATTGCTATAGAATATGATTGCTCGTATTGTGTAGAAATATTATAGATGGTTAGAAGTAGGATTCGGATAAGCGGAATTGTTTTGTAATTTTTTCTGCAACACTCAATGTGCTAGCTTCTGTGACTGTCAACAGTTGATTTGACGTTACATTAGCAAACGTGTCTATGGATGGTATCACTTGCCCACATTACTTGTAATTGATTAATTGTAGTTAGCGTGCCTAGTCCAAAAAATTCTGTTGCCGTATTTTGACCTAAAAATGCTTCTCCGCAAAAGACATGCCTGTACATATTTTATCCGCTACTAGTAGCTATCATCTAGCTTCAATACCAGCTTTATTACTAGATGTTCCGTTTGGTTTTACTTTATTCCTCAAATAAAATTTGAGCATGAAAGAAAGAAGCGTAAAGAAGAAAAACGAGCGTAATCGTATATTTTTTCATATTTGTCACATCTAGAATATAAACAAATTCATGTTAAAAAGAATATGAGTACGCTCGTAATGTGATTGTTATGATACAAATAATGGTCTATCAGCCATCATTACATTTACTTTAAATGCTATGTTTTCTAAAATTTCTTCGTTTTCATAGTTGGTTATTGCTTCGTCTATATATGCAACAATCAACTCCATATCGTCCTCTTTTAAACCTCTTGTGGTTACTGCAGCAGTACCTACGCGAATTCCAGAAGTTACAAACGGACTTTTATCATCAAAAGGAACCATGTTCTTATTTACAGTAATATCAGCTTTTCCTAATGCTTTTTCTGCGTCTTTTCCTGTAATATTTTTATTCCGAAGATCAATCAACATCATATGATTATCAGTTCCTCCAGAAATGATATGATATCCTTTAGCTATAAAGGCATTTGCCATAGCTTTTGCATTTTTTTGAACTTGCAAAATGTAATGCATATACTCATCTGTCAATGCTTCTCCAAAAGCAATAGCTTTTCCAGCAATTACATGTTCTAAAGGACCTCCTTGATTTCCTGGAAAAACAGCTCCATCTAACAAAGAAGACATTTTACGAAGACTTCCGTTTTTTAGTTTAATCCCAAATGGATTGTCAAAATCTTTACCCATCATAATCATTCCTCCACGAGGTCCACGAAGTGTTTTGTGAGTAGTTGTTGTTACAATATGGCAATAAGGAAGTGGGTCATTTAAAATTCCTTTAGCTATTAAACCCGAAGGATGCGAAATATCAGCTAATAACAAGGCATTGACACTGTCTGCAATCTCGCGAAAGCGCTTAAAATCTATATCTCTTGAATACGCAGAAGCACCCGCAATAATCATTTTTGGTTGCTCTTTGGTTGCAATTTCTTGAATTTTATCATAGTTTAATACACCTGTTTCTTCTTCTACTCCGTAAAAAACAGGATTGTACAATTTCCCTGAAAAATTGACTGGTGATCCATGCGTTAAATGTCCTCCATGCGACAAGTCAAATCCTAGAATTTTATCTCCAGGTTTTAAACATGCTGCAAAAACAGCTGTATTCGCCTGACTTCCACTGTGAGGTTGTACATTAACCCATTCAGCGCCAAATAAAGCTTTGGCACGTTCAATAGCTATAGTTTCTACCTCATCTACTACTTCACAACCGCCATAATAGCGTTTTCCTGGATACCCTTCTGCATATTTATTAGTTAGTACAGAACCTACGGCCTCCATGACCTGATCACTTACAAAATTCTCTGAAGCGATTAATTCTAATCCTTCGAGTTGTCTTTCTTTTTCAGCTTGAATTAATTCAAAAATTTGTTCGTCGCGTTGCATTCTTTTGACTCTATGTTAATAAAATCCAAAAATATGATTTAGATTCCATAACTCATATAGAAAACTCATATATTTGGAAAGAAATAACATTTTTTTTCAAAACCTAAATATTCAAAACAGCTATGCCAAATACAACCAATAATCCCAACCGAAAAACATGGCTCGAAGTTTCTCCCGATAGTGACTTTCCCATTCAAAATATACCTTTTGGAGTTTTCCTTACTAGAGATGATGTAATTACTATAGGAACTCGAATTGGCGATTACGCAATTGATCTTGGAGCGTTACACCAATTAGGTTATTTTGAAGGAATCCCTTTAACAGATGATATTTTTCTTCAAGATAGTTTGAATGATTTTATTTCTGATGGAAAGAAAACATGGCGCTTGGTACGAAATCGTATTGGAAATATTTTTGATGCTGATAATCCAAGTTTACGTGATAACGAAGAGCATAAAAATACCGTCATTTTTACACTTGATGAAATTGAAATGCAATTGCCAGTACAAATTGGAGATTATACTGATTTCTATTCAAGTATTGAACATGCAACTAATGTAGGAAAGATGTTTCGTGGAGAAGACAACGCACTAATGCCTAATTGGTTACACATCCCTGTGGGATACCACGGAAGAAGTTCTTCAATCATTCCTTCTGGAATTCCAATTCATCGTCCGCAAGGACAAACATTGCCTGCAGGAACAGACACACCTGTTTTTGGTCCTTCAAAACGTGTCGATTTTGAATTAGAAATGGCTTTTATTACTACTGACGCCAATCATTTAGGAGAACCAATTCCAATTGAAGAAGCTGAAGATTACATTTTTGGTGTCGTATTATTTAATGATTGGAGTGCACGTGATATTCAAAAGTGGGAATATGTACCTCTTGGTCCATTTTTAGGAAAAAGCTTTGCTTCTTCTATTTCCCCATGGATTGTGACTTTAGATGCCTTGGATCCTTTTAGAGTGGAAACACCTAAACCTTTGAAGCCTCAATTACCATACTTACAATATACAGGAAAGAAAAGTTTTGATATCAACTTAGAAGTTGGTATTACACCAGAAAATGGCACTGAAACTATCGTTTCTCGTTCTAATTTTAAATATATGTACTGGAATATGGCACAACAGTTAACACATCATACTGTAAATGGTTGTCCCGTAAATTCTGGTGACATGATGGGAAGTGGAACCTTATCTGGTAAAACACCAGATTCATATGGCTCAATGTTAGAATTATCATGGGCTGGAAAAAATCCTGTGAAATTAAATGATGGTTCAGAACGAACTTTTATCAACGATGGAGATACCGTTACGATGCGTGGTTATTGTAAAAATGAGCATGTACGTATTGGTTTTGGAGAAGTTTCTACTAAATTACTCCCGGTATTTCAATCGAAAAAGAAATAACTTTTAGGTATACTATATTTACAGAGCATCAACAAATATTGTTGGTGCTTTGTTGTTTTTTATACAAACATTTATATTCTCATCTATAATCTTTCCATTTAAACCAAATAAATGATAGCAATTGCTAGTAAGATGAATCCGTAAATCAACGTGAATGTAGTTCCAGATATTTTACTCCCCATTTTTGCTCCAAAAAAATTAGCAATAAAGTAGGTGCCAAATAAAACGCCAACCAATTGCCAATTGACAGGGTTTTCAAAATTGTATTTAATAAAAGCTCCATAACTTACAGGAGGAATTAATATGGCTAAGCTCATTGCTCGTGCATATTCTTTTTTTAATTTAAAAACTCCTATCAAAATAGGAATCATTAACACACCTGCTCCTATCCCAAACATTCCGCCCAAAATTCCTGTAATTGATGCTAATACTGCAATCCAATAGAATGAAATATATTCTTTACTAGCAGCGATTGTATTTTTACGAAAGTAGGATCTAAACTGAAGTATTGCTATTAAAATTAATAATATCGCGAAATAATACTTTAAATCTGTTTCGCCAATATAAAAAGCAAATACAGCTCCGAAATAAGAACAGATACAATAAAAAAGAACTCCTATACAAATAGATATCCATTGTTTTTTCACATACTCGTATAAAGACAAAACTCCCAAAAGGCTCATAGGACCTAACATCATGGTTAATACATTTCCTTGAGCCGCTAATTGTGACATTCCGCAATACAAGACTAAAAAAGAAACTAAAAAAGGACCGCCACCAATACCAGCAAAACCACCAATATAACCAACTACAAGCCCTAAGATGACATAAATTATCAAATCACACATGAATTGTATGTTATAAGAGTCCGCAATTTAACAGAAATCTTTCGTTTATGGCGATAAATCACAAAAAACAACTCCAAACACAGGTTTGGAGTTGCTCACTAGTAATTAAATTAATTAAAATACAGTACGTTAGTACGCACAATAAGCACTCATGGTACAATCTAACGGATTGATAGTTGCACACAACGCTGCCAATACAGAGGTCGAAATGGTAGATCCTCCTTTTACCGAGTTCGTTTGCACCTCGTTCAACTCTGCAATTGTCGCTTTTTTAATCTTTAAAGAAGATTTTACTTGTTGTTTTTTCATGTTATTGGATTTTAATGATTAATAAAAAAAATTCATTCATACTTTTACACCGGACATGTACGATATGTTTCTGTAAACGTACACGAACGGTCAGTTACCAAACAAAGAATTGGAATAAAAGTGGGACATAAATGTGGTACCGCCGATCCACCTTTAATCATATCAATTTTCTTATCTGATAAACTTGCAACACTAGATTTATTGATTTTTAACGATCTTTTGATATCTTTTTTCTTCATGATATTTTTTTTAAAATTTATACTTAATAACATAAAACTCCAGTCCCAGCGGTACAATCACCTCGTGAAAGACAGTTTAAGAATGTAAAAGTCGCACCTCCTTTTATTTGTGTTTGTGCTACTCTGTTTAACTCTGTGACTGTTGTTTTTTTGAATGCTATCTTTTTTGTTTGTTTTTTCATTTTATTTACATTTTTATGATGCCTACTCGTGAGTTTTTCGGCTTCCACTTTAAAAAAGGATTAACACGTTGTACAGTGATTACAATTGGTATATAATACAGTTACACAACCTTGTGTACAATCTTCTGTTTCACAATGAAGTCGATCAACAGATTCAATACCTATTGTACCTCCTTTAAGTTGTTCTGTATTTAGATTAGAGACAACGAATTTGTTTAATCCAAGTTTAAAATTGACTGCTTGTTTCTTCATGATGTAATAATTTTAATTTTAGTAATTGCCTACTCTATCAGTTTTTCAGCTTCCACTTTTTTGAATAAATGGCCGTTTATTTCTTTTATAAAGGAAGTCAGAAAAGAGCACAAAAAGATACCAACCGATAAAGGTTTACAAATTATTATAACACTCAGAAAATGATTTAGGCTAGTTTATTACGGTAAGTTTTTGGAGAGATTCCAGTTTTTTTCTTGAATGCGTTGTAAAAAGAAGTACGATTATTGAATCCAGTAGCATAAATAATTTGATTAATATTTAATGTGCTAGATTCATCTTCTAACATCTTAATAGCTTCATCAATCCGATAATTATTGACAAATTCAAAGAAATTTACGCTAAAATGTTCGTTAATTAATTGAGAAGTATGGTGTCGAGATAAGTTTAAATGTGCTGACAAAATATCTAGCGTAAGCGAACTATCTAGATACAATTTATCTGATTCCATTAAAGATACCAACTTATCTTTCATTTCTAGGGCAATAGAGTCTGACAGTCCATTATTTTGATATTTTACGAAAGGAATGAGTGTTTTTCCAGAAAATATGCTTTGTTGCATAAAACTAAAGTAGGAAACAATTCCTATAAAAAATACCATTGCATACCCGATCATATAATCATTCGAAATGGTCATTAAGCGCATGTAAATCAATAAAAAATAGATAAAAAATACGCTTGCATAACCTGTAAAACAAAGCCATAATGATTTAATCCAAACACGTTGTGGCTCAGTAACTTTTTGTTTTTCACTTTTATATAAAAAGTAAATTTTAAAAACATATATGAACATCAATAAAGTTACTGCATAAATCATATATCCTCTTGGAATTGGCCACCAATTCACATACAATTCATACATATTTTCATGAGCTATCTCTACTTTTTTACTGTGTGGTAAAAAATAAAAAGTCCCAAAAATCCAAAAAATCCATACAATTGGTATTGCGTGTTGCAAGTCACGCCAAGTAAAAGGTGATTTGTTTAATACCCGCTTGATATACACATACAGAAGCGGTCCATACGAAACCCACGGAATGAAATTAGTAAATGATAAATGTTCACTAAAAGAGCTTTGATAACTTGACCAATACGCACAATTAAACAATTGATTGTAGGCAAATAATAGTAAGAAAACACCAAAAATACTATTGGCGATACGATCTCCTTTGCGCTTCAAGAAAAATAAAATTCCTAACACAAAAGCTTGTATGGCAAATGCAAAAAACAGCATAATCCATACATTCATGGTAGTTTCCATTGGCAGTGGTTTTTAACAACGATTTTTGATTGATTGATATCCTTCAAGATACAAACAAGAACGTAAAATCTTTCTTAAAAAACTCTTAATTCTTATGAAACTACACAAAAAATGATTATAAAAATTGTTCTAAATTTACTGTATTAATCTGACTATGCGAAGCATGTGCTACAGTTTCCCCATTCTTTATAACGATTAATTGAGGGCTTTCATGCCATACCTGAAAACGAGCTGCTACTTCATCAGAAATAGACCGATAATTTAACAAATCCAAATAATACACTCTCATTTGATGCTTTTCTAAAGGAAAAGATTGTTCAAACTGTTTAATTACCATCCTACTAATCCCACATCGCGTGCTGTGCTTAAAAATTGCGATAGGCAAGGTTTTAGACGCTTCCACAATAGTTTCCAATTGCGAAATATCTGTCAGTGGCAACCATTGTATATTAGAAGGCATAGGCGTTTCTGAAGTATTACTAGTACCAAATATTTTATTGAATATTCCCATAAGTATCTATAACTTTATAATATATGTCGACCGTAAACTTACAAACTTGCACAAATGTCAAAATGTCTTAAAAACAGGTAAGTTAACCGCCATTTTGTCTTGTATTCTCAATTGGAATAAGAATTGTAAAATTATCAAAAAAATCAGATAACTATACGCTATGAATTTTAATAATTATACCATAAAATCACAAGAAGCTGTACAACAAGCACAGCAATTGACACAAACATATGGTCATCAACAAATAGAAAATGAACACTTATTCAAAGCGATCATGGAAGTTGATGATAATGTACTACCGTTCCTTTTAAAAAAGTTGAACGTAAATGTAACCTTATTAACGCAAATTTTAGAAAGTACTTTACAAAGCTTTCCAAAAGTGAGTGGTGGCAATATCATGTTGTCACAAAATGCAGGAAAAACACTCACGGATGCCAACATCATTGCCAAAGAAATGAATGATGAATTTGTATCTACCTCGCATTTAATTTTAGCAATTTTTAAATCCAATAGTAAAATATCACAAATATTAAAAGATCAAGGAGTTACAGAAAAAGAGCTAAAAACTGCGATTCAAGAGTTACGTAAAGGAGAGCGTGTGACTTCTGCTACAGCAGAAGACACTTATAATTCTTTAAATAAATATGCAAAAAACTTAAACCAATTAGCAAATGATGGTAAACTAGATCCAGTGATTGGTCGCGATGAAGAAATTCGGAGAGTTTTACAAATTCTCTCTCGTAGAACCAAAAACAATCCAATCTTAGTTGGAGAACCTGGTGTTGGTAAAACGGCGATTGCAGAAGGAATGGCACACCGAATTATTCAGGGAGATGTACCTGAAAACTTAAAGGATAAGCAAATTTATTCTTTAGATATGGGAGCATTGATAGCCGGTGCAAAATTTAAAGGAGAATTTGAAGAGCGTTTAAAAGCAGTCATTAAAGAAGTTACTTCCGCAGATGGTGACATTGTGCTGTTTATTGATGAAATTCACACGTTAGTAGGTGCAGGTGGCGGACAAGGAGCTATGGATGCTGCAAACATCTTAAAACCTGCCTTAGCTCGTGGTGAGCTTAGAGCCATTGGAGCAACGACCTTAAACGAATATCAAAAATATTTTGAACAAGACAAAGCATTGGAACGTCGTTTTCAAAAAATCATGGTCAACGAACCCGATACAGAAAGTGCAATTTCTATTTTGAGAGGAATCAAAGAAAAATATGAAACACACCATAAAGTTCGTATCAAAGACGAAGCCATCATTGCCGCAGTAGAGTTGTCACAGCGATATATTACAAATCGATTTTTACCAGACAAAGCTATTGATCTTATTGATGAAGCTGCGTCTAAATTACGCATGGAAATTAACTCTAAACCTGAAGATTTAGATGTACTTGACAGACGTATCATGCAATTGGAAATTGAAATTGAAGCTATTAAACGTGAAAACGATGAAGCTAAATTAAAAGCTTTGAATCTTGAGTTGGCAAACTTGAAAGAAGAGCGAAATGAGATTTTTGCAAAGTGGCAATCTGAAAAAGATATCGTTGACAATGTACAAGCTACCAAAGAAGCTATCGAAAATTATAAAGCTGAAGCTGAACGAGCTGAACGTGAAGGAAATTATGGAAAGGTTGCAGAATTACGCTATGGAAAAATCAAAGAAACACAAGCCAAACTTGATGCTTTACAAAAAGAGCTCGATGCACAAGAAGAAAATGCATTAATCAAGGAAGAAGTAACAAATGAAGATGTTGCAGAAGTTGTAGCAAAGTGGACAGGTATTCCAGTGACTAAAATGCTACAGAGTGAACGAGAAAAATTGCTTCAACTTGAAAAAGAATTGCACAAACGTGTAGTTGGACAAGAAGAAGCTATTACAGCAGTTTCTGATGCCGTTCGTAGAAGTCGTGCGGGATTACAAGATGCAAATCGTCCCATAGGATCTTTCTTATTCTTAGGAACAACTGGTGTCGGAAAGACAGAATTAGCAAAAGCACTTGCCTCCTATTTGTTTGATGATGAAAACGCAATGACTCGAATTGATATGAGCGAATATCAAGAATCTCATTCAGTTAGTCGATTGGTGGGCGCACCTCCTGGATATGTAGGATATGATGAAGGAGGACAACTTACGGAAGCAGTGCGACGCAAACCATACTCTGTAATATTATTAGACGAAATTGAAAAAGCGCATCCAGATACCTTCAATATATTATTGCAAGTATTAGACGAAGGACGTTTGACTGACAATAAAGGACGCGTGGCAGACTTTAAAAATACTATCATCATTATGACTTCAAATATGGGAAGTCATATAATTGAAGAGAAATTTAAAGCAATGCAAGACTTGTATAGTGCTACAGAAGCTGCCAAAGTAGAAGTATTAGGATTGTTAAAACAAACGGTTCGACCTGAATTTTTAAACCGTATTGATGACATTGTAATGTTTACGCCGCTTTCGCAAGAAAACATCAAAGAAATTGTACGATTGCAGTTGAAAAATGTGATTAAAATGTTAGCTAAACAACAAATTACATTAGATGCCACAGAAGAAGCGGTTTCATACTTAGCTCAACAAGGATACGATCCGCAATTTGGAGCGCGACCAGTAAAACGTGTAATACAACGAAAAGTGTTAAATGAACTTTCTAAAGAAATTCTCGGTGGAAAAGTTACTGTAGATAGTATTATTTTACTTGATGAATTTAACGATGAACTCGTTTTTAGAAATCAAACAGATTTAATCGAAAACTAAATGAATACTTCATTTAATAAACAAGAGCAGCTTTTGTAAGCTGCTCTTGTTGTTTACTAACAAAGACAGGAACTATATATATAGTTCTTGAACTACAAGATTCATTATACAAACGGATTCTGAAAAGCTTTATTTTACAACCAAAAGTTAAAGTTTTGAGAATTATTGAAGTAAACAGTTCAAACAAAACTTTGATTTTATCTTGGTTTCTTCTAGCTTTAAAAAATCATCCATCGTACAATAAATGCTTTCACAAAAACAAAAAAGAAATATTGTTCAAATTCTCCCATTTGGTGTGATATGGTTGCTCTTTGGAATGATTTTCCTATTAGTAGAATTTGCTGCCACCAAAGATTATGATTATCGCCCTAAAGGAGTCATTGAAATCGATTGGCAAGTCTTTATATTTGCTACTATAGCTGTGACTTTTGTAGGCATATTGATAGGAGTCATTGAGCTACTTTTTTTGAATCGATTATTTAGTAAAAGTAGCTTTCTAAAAAAAATTATAGGAAAGCTAGTCATCTACTCTATCTTTCTATTCCTCATAATCGTTATTATGTTTCCGCTAGCGGCAAGTATTGAACTCAATACAACTATATTGGACAATCTTGTTTGGAAAAAATTTTCAGACTACTTACAAAGCGTTACTTTTCTCAGTACAGGTTTTCAAATGTTTGTTTCGTTAGGTTTTTCTCTTTTTTATGCAGAAATAAGCGAAAATATAGGACATGGAATTTTAGTAAATTTCATAACAGGTAAATATCACAAACCTAAACAAGAACAACGTATTTTTATGTTTTTAGACATGAAATCATCCACTACAATCGCTGAACAATTAGGAGATGCAACTTATTTTAAGCTACTAAAAGAATACTATCGCATACTATCTGACGCCGTAATTGATTCTTCTGGAGAAATTTACCAATACGTTGGAGATGAAATGGTTGTTTCTTGGAAACTCAACAACGGAATAAAGAATAATAATTGTGTGCGTTGTTTTTTTAAGATGAAACAAGATTTATTTGATAATCAAGAAACGTTTCAAGAAGAATTCAATGTTTTTCCAAAATTTAAAGCTGGATTCCATGTTGGAACTGTTACAACTGGTGAAATTGGAACTCTTAAAAAAGAAATCATATTTACAGGAGATGTACTCAATGCTGCCGCTCGTATTCAAGCGCTATGCAACAGCTTAAATGTGGATATTTTAATCTCAGAAGATTTAATAGAAAAACTCAATTTAAACGTAGAATTTTTGGTTTCTCCTTTAGGCACACATGAACTAAAAGGAAAATTACAAACTATGAAATTGTATAGTGTCGCACTACAATAAAAATGCCTCAACCTTTTACTTTACAAAACTTTACATCACACATGATACAAAAAAACTCGTATCAGAAAAAAAGATAGAAACACATGCGAACATGTATTTCTATCCTTCCCTTAACTAACTCAAAATTTATAATTCGACTACTAACAATTGTTAGAAAAGAGGAAATCGTTTTTCTGTACTATCTTTCCTCTTTGTATGGTTTTTATATACGTATAGGTTCGCAATTTGTAAAAGCATCAGTACATGTACATGTTTCTACAGGACAAGTACTTTTCTTTCCAAGAGAATTATCAACAGTTGTTGGATTTTCATTTGGATATACAATTCCTCCAACTAATACATGACAATCCAAACTAGCAATTACATTTTTATGCAAGTATAATGTTGCTGGAAAATTTCTTTTTTTCATAGTTATTTTTGTGTATACATGAATTAAATGTACTAAATACCAACTATTTAACAGTACTTAAAAACAATACTTACACTACGTTTTTACTATACTTGCATTTTTTTATACCGATTGGTATATTTTTTATATATTTGAAGTGATGAAAACTAAAGCAGAAAAAACGGCTGCCTATATTGTAGAAACGGTTGCTCCAATTTTTAATAAAAATGGGTACGCAGCAACGAGTATTTCAGACCTAACGCAAGCTACTGGATTAACTAAAGGAGCGATTTACGGCAACTTTAAAAACAAAGAAGAACTTGCTATTGCATCCTTTAAGTTTATGGTAAAACGCCTAATGAAAGAATTGGTGCAACACATGAATCAAAGCGATTCACCTATTGAAAAATTATTACTCATCTCTGATTTTTATCGCAATTACTATCGCTACACCAACAAAATGGGAGGTTGTCCTATTTTGAATATAGGTGTTGATGCCAATCATCAAAATAGTTTATTACTTGAAAAAGTACGAATCATTATACAACGAATACAAGACCAATTAGCTAGTATTATTGAAGAAGGAATTGAAATTGGAGAAATTTCTACCGAAATAAATGCCATGTATACAGCTAAGCGTATTGATACTATGATACAAGGAGCCATTTTTATGGCATACACAATGGACGATGACTTTTATATTCAAGATACAATGAATCAAATAGATAAAATGATTAATACAGAATTACGAGCCTAACATTTTTTTACAATAAAAAATACCAATCGGTATAAAAAACAAGAGACTATGAATACATTACCAAAAATTTTAGAAAGTAAAACCAAAATTCGATTTCAAGATTGCGATCCTTTAAATCATTTAAACAATAGCAAGTATTTAGACTACCTTATCAATGCTCGTGAGGACCAACTTATTGAACACTACGGACTCAATATTTTTGACAATGCTAAAAAAACTGGAACTACTTGGGTTGTTGGAGCGCACCAAATTGCTTACTTACGACCAGCTCTTGTTATGGAAACAGTTACCATCGATTCGCAATTATTAAAATATGACAAAAAGCAACTACAAGTAGAAATTCGCATGTGGAATGAAGACAAATCTATCTTAAAATCAGTAATGTGGAGTTCTTTTATTCACTTTAACATTATAAAAGGAAAAGCACACGAACATAACTCTGAATTCTTGAACTTGTTTAAAAATGTAGCTCTTCCCGTTTCTGAAAATAGTTTTGATGAGCGTGTAAAAAAATTACGCTTGACTACGGTTTCTTGATAAGTATCAGGTTTGTTAGAATGCTTTTTCTGTATCTTTACAGCTAAAACACATTGTAATGCAAATCAATCAATATATAGATCATACACTTTTAAAAGCTACCGCAACTATTTCAGATATCAAAAAACTCTGTGACGAAGCTGTAACGTACAATTTTCACTCTGTATGCGTAAATAGTTGCTATGTAAAATTGGCTAAAGAATATCTTTTCCCTAACACTTCTGTAGCTGTGTGTAGTGTTATTGGATTTCCTTTAGGAGCGATGAGTACCGAAGCTAAAGTTGCCGAATTAGAACGTGCCAAGCTTGATGGTGCTAGTGAATTTGATATGGTACTCAATATTGGTTGGTTAAAATCTGGACAAGAAATCGCTGTAAAAAAAGAGATTCATCGGCTGAAATTTGCAGCGCAAGAAAGTATTCTTAAAGTGATTATTGAAACCTGTTATTTGACAGTACAAGAAAAAGAAAAAGCTTGTCAATTGGCAGTTGCGGCAGGCGCTGACTTTGTAAAAACCTCAACTGGTTTTGGAACTGGTGGCGCTACTCTACAAGATATTGAACTGATGAAAAATGCTGTAAAAGGAAAAGCACAACTGAAAGCTTCTGGTGGTATTCGTGATGCTGAAACTGCTAAAAAATATATTGACGCTGGTGTTTCCAGATTAGGAACTTCAAGTGGAATCGCTATTGTTAATGGAACCTCTTCAACAGAAAATTACTAAACTATGAGTATACATATCAATGCCAAAAAAGGAGAAATTGCTCCAACCGTATTATTACCTGGTGATCCTATGCGTGCCAAATGGATTGCTGAAACCTTTTTAAAAGATCCTATATTATACAATGATGTTCGCGGCATGTTTGGTTACACCGGAACTTTTAACGGGAAACCTGTTTCTGTACAAGGAACTGGAATGGGTGCACCTTCCATTGGTATTTATGCTCACGAGTTAATCAACGAATATGATGTTAAAAAATTAATTCGCGTAGGAAGCGCTGGCTCATATCAAAAAGAGGTGAAAATTCGCGATATTGTCATTGCTATGGCTGCTTCTTCTAATAGTAATTTTACAGATTCCCCTTTTAATGGAGAAAATTTTGCTCCTACCGCAGATTCAGAATTATTCTTAGCTGCTGTGCAAGCTGCCACTCAAAAAAATATTCCTTTTAAAGCAGGAAACATTCTTACTAGTGATGTTTTTTATCAAGAAAATCCTGAATATTATAAAAAATGGGCAAAATATGGAGTGCTTTGTGTAGAAATGGAAAGTGCTGCTTTATATACATTAGCTGCACGATTTAATGTAAAAGCATTATCTTTATTGACTATTTCTGATAGTTTGGTGACGCATGAAACAACCACTTCTGATGAAAGAGCCGAAACTTTCAAAGAAATGATTGATATTGCACTAGCCATCATCTAACATAAAAACAAATTTACAGATGAAGAAAACCGTTGTATTAATTTTCAGTTTACTCTTTACTTTTCATTGCTTTTCGCAAGAAGTGAAAGAAAAAAAGAAAAAAGCCGTTACCTCAACCTATTACTTAATTCGTCATGCAGAGAAAGATAGAAGCGATCAACAAAATAAAGATCCTGAATTGACAAAACAAGGAAATAACAGAGCTGTGTATTGGGCAGAAGTTTTTAAAAATGTTAAATTTGATGCTGTTTACTCTACCAATTACCAACGCACGCTACAAACGGCACAACCTACTGCTGAAGCAAATGAGCTAGAAATAGAACTATACGATCCTTTTAATTTGAAGCTTGATAAGTTTTTAAAAGAAACAAAAGGAAAAACAGTTCTTATTGTTGGTCACAGCAATACTACTCCTGCTATAACCAATCGATTATTACAAAACGAAACATTCGAATCTATTGCAGATAACAATAATGGAAACCTATATATTGTTACAATCACTGGAAAGGTGAAAACGGTTCAATTGTTAACGATTAATTAGAAAAATACATGCAAAAGAAAAAGGATACTTAGACTAAGTATCCTTTTTTTTATACCAATTAATTTGTGTTAGAACTTCATTCCAAAACCTACACCAATAATCCATGGATTGATATCTACATCAGCTCCTACAGTTGCACCTAACGCACTAGTTGCATTAACAGTTGCGTCCGTTTGAAGGAATATTTTTTTAACGTCTAAGTTCAAAAACCAAGTATCGTTCAAAGCATAATCAAATCCTGTTTGAAAAGCTACCCCAAAACTGTTATCATAACTCACATCATCTGCCACAGGTCCTTCATCTTCACCATAAAAAATTGTATAGTTTACTCCTGCACCAACATATGGTTTAAAATTACCTATCGGATAATGATATTGAAATGTAAGTGTTGGTGGTAATAACCAAACATCTCCAAGATTTATAGTACCAGCAGCTGTATTCACAGCTTCTACATCATGATTCGTAGTTGCTAAAATTAACTCTGCTGCCCAGTTTTTTGAGAAAAAATAAGTAAAATCCAACTCCGGAACGTATGCTGTCGAAATAGAAACATCGCCTCCAATTGCTTCAATAGAAGCACTTTCACTTGGAATTACTGAAATAAAACGAGCTCTTACTTGCCACTTTTTACTATCCGTTTGCTGTTGTTGTACATCTTCTTGTGCTGTTAGCTGAAAGACACCTAACATTAAAAAAACACCTAAAATTGCTTTTTTCATAAGTCTATATTTAATAATTCTGAGGCAAATATATGGCTGACTTTTTCCTAGAAAAATGACGTAAATCATAGCATACTAAATTATATTATTTCTATTTCGTAATGCGAGTATAAACACTGCGTTGTCATTTCAAAAAATGTTAGTACCTTTGGCAATTCATGCAAAAAAATATAAACATACAAAACAAAAAAGCGCGTTTTCAATACGAAATTTTAGAAACGTATACTGCAGGAATTGTTCTTACGGGAACTGAGATTAAATCTATTCGTATGAGCAAAGCTTCTATTGCTGAAAGTTTCTGTGAATTCAACGAACGCGGAGAACTTTTTGTGGTCAACATGTACATTGAAGAATATATGTACGGAACACATTACAATCATAAACCTCGTAGTACTCGCAAATTATTGTTAAATAAAAAAGAGCTTCGAAGTTTACACAAAAATGTTAAGAATAGTGGCTTAACGATTGTTCCTTTACGTTTATTCATCAATGAAAAAGGACTGGCAAAATTATCTATTGCTTTGGCAAAAGGAAAGAAAATGCATGACAAACGTGAAACGATTAAAGATCGAGATAACAAACGAGATTTAGATCGTGTTAAAAAAAGTTTTCGTTAACTGTTAAACACAGCCGAGCCTCTGTAAAAATTGCCCGGCTGATTCATTCTTTATAAGCCTACTAATTCTTTTTGCAAATTGTTTTCTTGAATAGATATTTGCTGTTCTATCAACCTAGCAAAAAGCCAAACAAAAGGTTCAGTTTGACCTGCCAATTCGCAAGTATTATCACAAATACTATCTAGCAATGCCTGTGTGTTATGTGTACACAGCGCTGTTACTGCCCGCTGATCCTTAAATATTAAAGAACAATAAGATAAGTCTGCAAAATCATTCTCAGCAATACGAATTGCATTTTTTTCTATCTGGATAATAATTGGTGTTGCTTCTTTTGAAGTTGCTATTTTGATTTTAAAATCTGGAACGGGCAACATACTACTTGCAAGTCTTTTTGTAATCTGTGAAATAAAAGAATCGCTCCAAGTCATTAAATCTTTTCGCAATGGTTTTCTATTTTCTACATTATTTTTCTTTTCTCTTAGTAGCATATCCACTTCTTTTTCTGCTTCTTGAAGAGCTTTTAGAGTTGTATCCACATCTTCTTTTGTGTGAGCCGCAGAACATATGAAACGCAATCTTCCTTTCCCATTTTCCACAATTGGATACGTTACTGCCGAGGTTTGAACTCCTCGTTTATACATACCTTGTACAATAGCATACAATTTATCCTTATCACTAAAATGTGGAGTAACAATTGGTCCATCTCCTGTTCCCAAATCATAACCTGCTTTTTCAAACTGCTTACGCATGTAACGAGTGGTTTCCCAAAGACGGTCTCGAAGTCCTTGATCTGTACGAATACGTCGCAAAGCTGTCAATGCCGCTGCCATGTCTGCTGGACTTATAGAAGCTTGAAAAATATAAGCTCTTGATGATGACTTTAAAAAATTTACATGCTCTTGACTAGCAGCTACAACTCCACCTAAACTTCCCAAAGCTTTACTCAATGTTGTCATTATAAAATCTACTTCTTCGGTTACTCCTTGCGCTGCACATATCCCTGCTCCATTTTTTCCATAAAACCCAAATGAATGTGCTTCATCAACCAATACCAAAGCTCCATATTTTTTTGCAGTTTGTACAATAGTTGCTACCGGAGCAGCACCTTCTCCCATACTATACACTCCTTCCAAAACTACCAATATACTTTTGTATGGAGATACTTCCGATTGTAAAACAGCTTCAAGATTTTCTGCACTATTATGTTTAAAAGTTCGTACTGTTGCCCCGCACAAACGTGCTCCATCAACAATAGAGGCATGGCACAATTGATCAATTATCACTACGTCATTTGCCCCTAAAAGTCCTGCAACTGCTCCTACATTGGCAGTGTAGCCTGTAGGAAAAAGACAAGCGCTAGGTTTTCCTACCAACGCAGCAAATTCTTTTTCAAATTCCAAATGATGATCAGTCATTCCTGAAGCCGCTGCAGAAGTTCCCATTCCAGTTCCAAAGGCTTGTAGAGCTTTGGAAGCTTCTTTCATTACTTGAGAATCACGATTTAATCCTAAATACAAATTGGTAGTCCAAATGATAGCATCTTGTACATCGTCATTATAAGCGTCTCCAACAATACCTTTGGTTGCACTGCCTGTTTTCAATATTTTACTGTATGGATTTCTTCGGTCATCATTTACCATTTTCATTACTTCTTGAACCAATTTACTTTTATCAGTTACATTCCATGTGGCTACTTTTGCCGCTTGAAATGTTGGATGACTTGATTGGATGTGTGACTGAAATACCGATAATGTATTTGATGATGAGGGACGCGCAGCTTTTATATTGGAGGTTGATAGTTCTCCTGATAATTGATTGGCTAACAATTCTGGAGTAGCATTTTCTAAAATAGTTCTAGCCGAAATCTTTTTTCCTAACATCTTAGAGAGTCTATTACTAAATTCTAGAATTGTTAATGAATCTAGCCCAAGTCCATCAAAAGATTGATTTACAACTATTTTGCTAGGCTCTTGTAGGTTTAAAATCGCTGCTACTTCTTTTTGAATAGTTGTTAAGATAGAGTGTTTTTGATTTGAAATCGTTGTTTCATCAATTACAGAAGTTCCTTCCTGCTCTTCTACTGCATATTGTTCTTTACTTATTGTAGCTAGCTTTTTTCTATCTAATTTATCGTTAGGTAATAAAGGCAATTCATCACGATGGTAAATTCGTTGTGGCACCATATATTTTGGCAATCGTTTCCCTAAAAAATCTTTAATTTCTTCATCAGAAACTGTTTTATCATTCTTAACAATATGCACTGCAAGCATTTTTTGTCCCAAACCTCCTTCAATAGCTATTGCAGCAGCAGCTTGAATTCCATCCATTGATTCAAGAGTCGATTCTATTTCTCCCAGTTCTATCCTATATCCTCTTATTTTTACTTGTTGATCTACACGTCCTAAAAATTCAATTTCACCATTTTCCAATCTACGGCATAAATCTCCTGTTTTATATAAACGTTTATCTCTAATTTGTGGATGATTTTTAATAGTAATGAATCGTTCTTTTGTTTTTATTTCATCATATAAATAGCCACGTGCAAGTTTACTACCTGCTAAGTGTAATTCACCTGCTTCTCCAATAGGTACAACATTCAATTCTTCATCTAAAATATAGCTGCGTGAATCAGGCACAGAAGTTCCTATGGTAACAACTTTTGTTTCACGAGAGATCTCTGCAATTGTTGAATATACTGTATCTTCCGTTGGCCCATATGCATTAAATATTTTTTTGATTGATTGTTGCTGAAATGCCAATTCTACTACTGAACGCTTCAAAGCTTCTCCTCCAAAAACAAGACAGGTCAAATTTTTAGGAAAATCTTCTGTTGAAAGTAGTGCTTGTACTGATGATGGAACCATTACACAAGTTTTTACTTTATCTTTTGCAGGTATTTGTGTTAAGTCGAGTGCATTTTTAGCTAGTATAATAGTCCCGCCAAGAGACAGTGTTCCTAGTATTTCCATTACAGATGTATCAAAACACACAGAAGCTGCAGCTAAGAGCCCATTTAATTCTTCTGTACTAAATGTTTCTTTCATTGATTGCCTCATTGCTACCACGTTTCGTTGCTCAACAGCTACACCTTTGGGTGCTCCAGTTGAACCCGAAGTATAAATAACATATGCTAAATCAGTTGCTTTAGCATATACTTTAGTATCTGCATAACTCCCTACTTCTCCTATTCGAATTATTTTTTGGATTTCATTACACAGAGTAGCAGTTTCTTGATTGCTAACAATGGCTGCTACTGCTTGCGAATTTACCAACATATAGTCTATTCGCTCTTTAGGATAAGTTGGGTCTAACGGGACATATGCACAACCTGATTGCATTACACCAAGTAATGCAGCAACTAATTGCCAAGTACGATTCATGCATACGCCTATTAAAGAACCTTTGGAAATACCGCGGCTTTTCAATTCGCCAGCTACCTCATCTACTTTTCTCTGTAAGTCTTTATAATAAATTTCAGAAGTTCCATCAATAATTGCAACTCTATCTGGGTTTTGGAGCATTTGTCGTTTGATTAACCCAATACACGTTTCTGCTAATTTACTTCCTAAGGTCTGGTCCAAATAAGACGATATAAATAAACGAAGTTCATTAGCAGACATGGCAACTATATCAGTTTTCGCTTCAATCTTTGCAGATTGAAGCATTGCTATACGATTTTTAGTAATTTCAGTTTTGTTAGAGCCAGCATTGAAGCGTTCCCACTGATTAGAATCATTCTGTAACACATACAGAAATTGGATGAATGTATTCATAATTGTCCTTTTTATTAGTTTCAAAATGGTTGTATCATTCCAAACTTTAAGGATTAGGGAATTCAATTATTTTCTTTAAGTTTTCTTATAGTGAACATGTCACTTTAACAAAATTTCGAGGCATGAATACAGTAGAATTTTCAATTAAAAAGATATAGATTATTTTTTAACTGAGTTTTAATTCACAGAAAGTGTTCGCTATTCTTTTAATTGACGTTTCTTAAAACTAGAGTTTAATTACTCAAAATCAAAATATTAATTTATTTTTTAAGATATTGTAAAATATTTAGTTCTTATTTTCCAACATTGGCACAAAGCGGAATTCTCCAAATTCTTGTTTAGAAAATTCTTTTTCAGAAGTTCTTACAAATAAAGTCATGATTTGTTCTTTTCTGCCTACAGGAATAACTAGCTTTCCTCCTACTTTTAATTGTGCTAATAAAGCTTTGGGAACATAAGGAGCTCCAGCTGTAACTACAATACCATCAAAAGGTGCTTCGGTTGGTAATCCTTTATAGCCATCACCAAAAATGAGTTTTTTGGCTCTGTATCCTAATTTGGGCAAAAACAAACTGGTTTTTTTAAATAACTCTTTTTGACGTTCAATGCTATATACTTTTGCGCCTAATTCGAGTAACATAGCAGTTTGATAGCCACTACCTGTACCAATTTCTAGAATTTTGGCTCCTGGAGTTACCTCAAGAAGTTGTGTTTGAAAGGCCACAGTATAAGGTTGAGAAATTGTTTGATCAGCTCCAATAGGAAATGCTTTATCTTGGTATGCATGTGCTTCAAAACTCGAGTCCATAAACAAATGACGCGGAATGTTTCGAATTCCATTCAGTACTTTTTCATCTGTAATTCCCTTATCAGCAACTATTTGTGCCAATTGGTTTCGCATTCCTTTATGTTTGAACGTATCTTTCATCCTACCACAAAAATAACAGCTTTTTTCAATCTCAAAATACTTTTTTTACATGAAAATACAACATATTGAAAACGAATGCTTTTGGATTTTATCTGCAAAAGTCGCTCTATATTGATTGTAAAGACGAAGTTATTTACAGAATTGTTCTCGATTACTCAAAAGATTTTAGAAAAATAAATTATTTTTGTGGAAAACACTTTCTTTATGTTAAAAGCTGGAGTTTTAGGTGCAGGTCACTTAGGAAAAATTCATCTTCGATTATTACAACAGTCTTCCAAATATGAACTTATTGGTTTTTATGACGCAAATCCTGAATATGCAAAGAAAATAGCTAAACAATTTGGCTATACATATTATTATTCTATAGACGCTTTGATTGATGCCGTAGATGTAATTGATATTGTAACTCCTACACTTTCACATTATGAATGTGCAAAACAAGCTATTGAAAAAGGCAAACATGTGTTTATAGAAAAGCCTATTACAAATACAATAGAAGAAGCTGAAGAGTTAATTGCCTTAGCCAAGAAGCATAACGTAAAAGGGCAAGTAGGTCATGTTGAACGTTTCAACCCTGCATTTACAGCAGTAAAAGACAAAATTAACTCACCTATGTTTATCGAAACCCATCGTTTGGCTGAGTTTAATCCTCGTGGAACAGATGTTCCTGTAGTATTAGACTTAATGATTCATGATATTGACGCCATTTTAAGTGTGGTCAATTCAAAAGTAAAAGATATTCATGCAAGCGGCGTTTCGGTAATTAGCAATTCGCCAGATATCGCCAATGCTCGTTTAGAATTTGAAAATGGTTGTGTTGCCAATTTAACTTCAAGTCGTATTTCAATGAAAAACATGCGTAAAAGCCGTTTTTTTCAACGTGATGCTTACATTGCTGTAGATTTCTTAGAAAAGAAAGTTGAAGTTGTTAAAATGAAAGATGCGCCTAAAAAAGCAGATGAATTTGCTCTTATCTTACAGAATGCTGAAGGTGTAAAAAAGCAAATCTACTTTGAAAATCCCGACATTTCAGAAAACAATGCAATCCTCGATGAGTTAGAAACATTTGCCGACGCAATTCATAATGACACAACTCCTATTGTTCCACTAGAGGAAGGAACTGAAGCGCTACGTATTGCTATTCAGATCATCGAAAAATTCAAAAAATAAAATCCTAATGAAACAATATATAATCATCACTTTACTTGTAGGGCTTTTTACGATATCGTTTGCGTTTGCACAACAAGAAGTAAACATTAAAAAGCTTGAAGAAGTAGACATTTCTGCATTTATAAAAGATGTGCAAGTCATAAAAAAAGAAGGAGACAACTTTAAAATGGTTTGGTGGATTCCAAATCAATATTGGAAACTTGCAATGCAGGGTTCTGAACTAGTCCCTGCAAATTTTTTAAATGACATTGAAGATATTTTCAAAGGATACATTTTAATAGGCACAATACATACAGAATTGAACATATATGGTGGTATGCGTAAAAAACCTACGCAATTACAATTAAAAGATGCCGAAGGAACTATTTACGATGAACTTGACCAAGAAACGCTTCCAAGTGAATACATTTCTATGTTGAACCAAATAAAACCAGCAATGGAAAATACGTTAGGGCAATTTGGAAAACAAATTCGTTTTCATGTATTTAATGAAAAGAGTAAAGATGGAAAAACAATTGCATCTCCAACACAAACTGGCAAATTTACCGTAGTATTCAATACAGAAACACAATTCGTTTTTCGTCTTCCTCTATCAAGCATGGTTGAAGAAAAACAATGTCCTGTAGATAACGAATTATTGAATGGAAATTGGGAATATTGCCCTTGGCATGGAAAAAAACTAACATTACAGAACTAAATAAAAAATTATACACATGATGAAAAATGTAGCTGTTATTGGAGCTGGAACTATGGGAAATGGAATTGCTCATACGTTTGCTCAATTTGGCTTTAAAGTTCAATTAATTGATATTTCACAAGCTTCTTTAGATAAAGGTATCGCTACGATTACAAAAAATTTGGATCGTATGGTGGCAAAAGAGAAAATCTCTGAAGAAGAAAAACAAAATACGCTTACTAATATTACCACTTACACCAATATTAGAGAAGGTGTTGAATATGCTGGCTTGGTGGTAGAAGCAGCCACTGAAAATGTAGATTTGAAACTAAAAATTTTCAAAGATCTTGACGAGTTATGTCCTGATGATACAATCTTAGCAACAAATACATCATCTATTTCAATAACACAAATTGCAGCTGTAACTTCTCGTCCAGAAATGGTAATTGGTATGCACTTTATGAATCCTGTCCCTATTATGAAATTAGTAGAGATTATTCGTGGGTATAATACTTCTGATGAAGTAACAAACACAATCATGGAACTTTCAAAACAATTGAATAAAGTTCCTGTGGAAGTAAATGATTACCCAGGATTTGTTGCCAATAGAATTCTTATGCCAATGATTAACGAATCAATTGAAACCCTATACAATGGCGTAGCTGGTGTTCAAGAAATTGATACCGTAATGAAACTAGGAATGGCACACCCGATGGGACCTTTACAATTGGCTGACTTTATTGGATTAGATGTATGTTTGTCAATTTTGAATGTAATGTATGAAGGATTTAAAAATCCAAAATATGCTCCTTGTCCTCTACTTGTAAATATGGTAATGGCAGGAAAACTTGGGGTAAAATCTGGAGAAGGATTTTACGATTATTCAGAAAGTAGAAAAGCAGAAAAAGTCGCTAAAATGTTTAGTTAATCATGATCGATACTAAACCGTATCAATTAAAATATTCCACATACCGAAGTATCGTTTTCAATAAGTTAGGAAGAAATAGTATCCAACTGTTTCCCTTTTTACTTATGTGGACTCTGCTCTTCGGTTGGCAAATGGGTAGAATTATTGCGCTATACAGCGTATTAGCATTACTCATTGTAGGACTCAGTGTATTATTATGGTTTTCATTTAAAAATTTAAAACCTTTCTTAAAAAAAACACAATTACGGTTTGATGAAGAATCTTTTTTCATAACTATTGATGAAAATACTTCACAGTGGAAATACGGGCAATTGAGAAATGTTATTGTTGCTGAGCATTATTGGCTTTTATACATTACCATCAACAAGTATGTGTATGTATCTAAAGATATTTTTCATTCGGAAGCAGATTTTATCAAATTCAAATCGCTCATAAAAGGTTGAGACAACTTGTGTACATATGTTGTTTTTGTTTCTTTGCTTGTCAACAAACTCCCAAAATTCAAAAGCAACCATCTCCTCAAAAAGAGATTCAGTCTAAAAAAGAAAAGTTTTCATTTTTAGATAGTCTATTCACAAAAAATGCAACCTATAAAGCGACTGGTTTTGACTTTCCTGTGGGTAAACCAAATGCAAAAAATTACTACAATGCTCAATCCTTTACGGAAAACAATCACTTAGGAGATGATTGGAACGGAATTAGTGGCGGAAACACAGATCTTGGCGATCCCATATTTGCTATTGGAAACGGGTATGTACAATTTGCAGAAGATATTGGAGGTGGTTGGGGAAAAGTAATACGTATCATTCACCAATACAAAGGAAACTATTATGAATCTCTATATGCGCATTGTGATACTATCTCCGTAAAAAAGGGTAATTTTGTTAGCAAGGGTAATCAAATAGGTACTATTGGAAATGCTAATGGTATGTATTATGCTCATTTACATTTAGAAATCCGAGATCAGATATTTATGGATATTGGTAGCGGATATAGCCAAAGTACAAACGGATATATAGATCCTACTTTATTTATCAAATCAAACAGAAACGAATCGTGGCAAAAATAAATCCTTTCAAAGCAGTTCGTCCTACGCGAGACAAAGTGAGTCTTGTAGCTTCTCGTTCCTATCAAAGCTATACACAAGAAGAAAGAGAAGCACGCTTGGATTACAATCCATTTTCTTTTTTACACATAGTCAATCCAGGTTACAAATACCATCAAGAAGATATATCAGGACAAAAACGTTATAGTCTGGTTCGTAATCGATACTTAGAGTTTAAAGAAGATGGCATTTTTGTACAAGACGAAAAACCTTGTTTTTATATCTACAGAGTGGTAAATCGTGAAGGGCAAATATTTACGGGAATCGTAGCTGCTGCGAGTACTGAAGATTATGAAAACAATATTATCAAACGACACGAGGACACTATTGAATATAGAGAGCAAATTTTTAAAGATTACTTAAAAACGGTAGGATTTAATGCCGAACCAGTATTACTTACCTATCCAGACTCTTCAACGATACAAACAATCCTAGAAAAATACACAGAAACTCGTGCCGAATTTGAATTCACAACCACATATAGAGACACACACTATTTATGGCTAGTAGAAGATGACGAAGATATATGCATTATTCAAAAGGAATTTTCTCAAATGGATGCTATTTATATTGCCGATGGACATCACCGGTCAGCTTCTTCTTATCTTTTAAGCGTGGATGCTTCTAATGAAAACAATGAAGTGAAACCCAAAGATACCTATCGCTCATTTATGAGCTATCTAATTCCTGAATCTGAATTGCGTATACACGAATTTAATCGTTTGATAAAAGATTTAAACGGATTAACAAAAGATCATTTCTTACTAAAACTTGATGAATACTATCGTATTGAAAATCGTGGATTGGAACTATACAAACCATCAAAAAAACATCATTTTAGCATGTATTTGGATGGTGAGTTTTATTCATTGTACTTACGAAGAACCAATTACGAATTTACAGATTCGCTCAGCGAACTAGACACTCACATTTTATACATTACCATTCTCAAACCAATTTTAGGAATTACCGATTTACGCAATGACAGTAGAATTGATTATGGATATGACAAACACAATGTCATTGAAATGAAAAATCGAATCGATTCTGGCGAATTTGCAGTAGGTTTTGGGTTAGTTCCTGTAACAGTTGATGAGATGAAACGCATTGCCGATGAAGGCTTAACCATGCCTCCTAAGAGTACCTATATAGAACCAAAGCTTCGAAGCGGTGTTGCTATTTACGAATTTTAAAAAAGATTACACATACAATGTCAATAGCTTCTAATTTAAAAAATATACAAACTATTCTTCCAAAACATGTAACACTTGTCGCTGTTTCTAAAACGAAACCAATTAGTGACCTGCAAGAAGCGTATGATGCTGGGCAACGCGTGTTTGGTGAAAATAAAATTCAAGAAATGGCTGAAAAATGGGAAAAACTACCCAAAGATATTTCTTGGCACATGATTGGACATGTTCAACGCAACAAAGTAAAATACATGGCTGAATTCGTAGAGCTTATTCATGGCGTAGATAGTGTAAAGTTGTTAAAAGAAATAGATAAACAAGCCCAAAAATATAATCGTGTCATTAATTGCTTGCTTCAGCTAAAAATTGCAGAAGAAGATTCAAAATTTGGCATGACTCCCGAAGAAGTTTCTACGCTACTCTGCTCTGAGGAACTGCTACAATTAAAACATGTAAAAATAATTGGCTTAATGGGCATGGCTACATTTACCGAAGATATACAACAAATCCGTAAAGAATTCAAGTTCTTAAAAACTACTTTTAACAAATTACAGCAACAACATCCAAAACTAGAAATTGTTTCAATGGGAATGAGTGGTGATTATCAACTTGCTATTGAAGAAGGAAGCACTATGGTTCGCATTGGAAGTAGTATTTTTGGCGCTCGAAATTATACGGCTACAAACTAGCTAATCGCTAGGATATGTTTATATTTATACCAAATTCTTAAAAGAAAACATATCGTTTGTACGCTATATTAGACATAGAGACTACTGGTGGAAAGTATAATGAAGAAGGCATTACCGAAATTGCAATCTACCGATTTGATGGTTATGAAATTGTTGATCAATTTATTAGTTTAGTCAATCCAGAACGCGAAATTCAGCCCTTTGTTGTAAACTTAACGGGCATTAATAACCAAATGCTTCGCGATGCTCCCAAATTCTACGAAATTGCCAAACGCATCGTCGAAATTACTGATGATTGTATACTGGTTGCACACAATGCAAATTTCGATTACCGAGTGCTTCAAACTGAGTTTGACCGTTTAGGTTACGAGTACAAGCGGAAGAGTCTTTGTACAGTTGAGTTGTCAAAAAAATTAATTCCAGAGATGGAATCCTATAAATTAGGAAAACTGGTGCGCGCATTAGGAATTCCCATGAGCGATCGGCACAGAGCTTCTGGAGATGCTTTAGCCACTGTCAAGCTTTTTCAATTACTTCTTGATAAAGATTCTGAAAAAAGTATTATTCGTAAAGCTGTAAAAACTGAAATCAAAAAAAAGGTAGCTACCCGTTTATTGGATATTATTGAAAACGTGCCTACCGCCACAGGTGTTTACTACATGCATAATGCAAAAGGTGACATCATCTTTATTGGGAAAAGTCGTAATATCAAAAAAAGAGTCAACCAGCATTTTACAGGCACAAATAATAAAGCTAAAAAGTTGCAAAAACAAGTAGTCGCAGTAACTTTTGAACGTACAGGAAGTGAATTAATCGCCCTTTTAAAAGAAAGTGAAGAGATTAGACGGAAAAGACCAATGTATAATCGTGGACAAAAAAACAAATCTTTTCAATGTGTTCTTCGTTCTGAAACAAATCAAGAAGGTTACCATACTTTGCGAATTGAAAAAGCAGATGCTCGTAGAAAATACATAACCTCTTTTAGTAATTTGTCACAAGCAAAACATATTATGTTTAAGCTTACAGAAGATTTTAATTTATGTCAAAAATTAAATGAGTTAGATGCTGCAAAGTCAAATTGTGCTCAATATACCATCAACAAATGTAATGGAGCTTGTATAGCCAAAGAAACTGCTTCTGCATATAACGAACGTGTACAACAAGCTATTAAAAAATATAGTTTTATAAATCAAAGTGTCATTATCGTCGATCGTGGTCGTCATCATGATGAACGAAGTGCTATTTTAATCGAAAATGGAGAGTATAAGGGTTTTGGTTTTTATAGTTTGAATTATCAAATTACCAATAAAAATGTCCTGAAGTCAATTATTACACCCATGGAAAATAACAAAGAAGTACAACATATTATTCAAAGCTATCTTCGTCGAAAAAACAAATTAAAAATTATACCACTGTCATAAACCATGAAATCATTTTATCTTACCATCTTCTTGTTATGCACATTTGTATGCCAAGCTCAAAAGACAATTCATGAAAAATTCAACAAAGTAACGTCTGATGAACTACGCATGAAAGTGTATGATAAAGATACTACTGCACATGCTGTAGTTTTAGAAGAATATGGAGAAACATACTTTGATGTTCTTTATGATCGTATCTATTTAATAAAACATTTTTACGCTAAAATTAAAATCATAGATAAGCAAGGATTGGCTTATGCAGATATTAAGATTCCTTTTTACAAAAATGGAAAATCTGTTGAGCAAATTGTAGACATTTCTGCTATTACTCATAATTCTGATCAGATTGATTATTTAGAAAAAGATCAAATTTTTTCTGTAGATCTTTCAAATTATTACAGTGAAAAGCGCTTTACATTTCCTAATGCCAAGCCTGGAAGTGTATTAGAGTATCGCTACACGTTGCAATCGCCTTTTATTTACAATTTTGAAGGATGGGATTTTCAAGCAGATATCCCTAAAGTATATAGCGAATTTAATGCTCGTATTCCTGCAAACTATCGCTACAATAGAACATTAAAAGGATTTCAAGAGTTGGCAATCAACGAAGCTTCTGTAGAAAAAAGATGCTTTGAAATTCAAGAATTTCGCGACAAAGCCGATTGTGAGCTACTACGCTATGCTATGAAAGATATTCCTGCGTTCAAAGAAGAAGCTTTCATGCTATCAAAAAATAATTACATCTCTAGAATCGCCTTCGAAATGTCTGAATTGATTCGCTTTGATGGTACTAAAGAAGCTTTCACAAAAACGTGGAAAGCGGTAGATACTGACATGAGAAAAGATAAAGATATCGGTGCTCAAGTACGTAAAAATAATTACTTTAAAAACCAACTTCCTGAAACAATTCTCAACGAATCATCAGAGCTTAAAAAAGCACAAAAAATATACAATTTTATCAAAAATCACTACACGTGGAATGGTGAATATGGACTTTTCAGAGATGCAAATGTTCGACAGGCATTTCAAAACGGATCTGGAAACGTTGCCGAAATCAATATCTCTCTCATAAATAGTTTATTGGCTGCCGATTTGAAAACAGAAACCGTTATGCTCTCTACCCGTGCCAAAGGGTTACCTACACAAAAACATCCTGTTATGAGTGACTTTAATTACTTGATTGCTAAAGTTACCATTGATGGAAAAGAATATCTACTAGATGCCACTGACAAATTTTTATCATTTGGATTATTACCAATTCGCGCACTTAACTATAACGGTCGTGCTATGGACTTTAAAAATCCTAGCTATTGGTACACAATCAGTCCTACCTCTGAAAATCGTCAAAACACTACTATTCGAATAACTGTTGATGAAGATGGAGAAGCCAAAGGACAAATTGCACAGGTACATACAGGTTATTTAGGATATGAAAAGCGCAAAGACCTAGATGAAATAGATGAAGATAAATATTTAGATAATCTTGAAAAGAAACTAACTTTTATTGAAATAGATGAGTACAAAACAAAAAATAAAAGTGATGTAGACAAACCAATTACCGAAAGCTTTTCTTTTTCTTTTAATGAAGGGGCTTTTGCTGGAAAAGAGACATTTTTAGATCCATTCTTAAAAAAAGTACTAGCTTCCAATCCCTTTCAGTTAAATGAGCGTCAATATCCTGTAGACTTTGCATATCCTCGTATATACACCACTCGTTTTTTAATGTCAATACCAGACAACTTTTCATACAAAAACCTTCCAGAAAATCAAGAATTTACGCTAGCTGGCGGAAAAGCTGTCTACGCAATTAATGTAACACAGCAAGGCGGACAATTAAATGTATATTTTCAACTTGTGATTGGTGGCTATTATTACGAGCCTGAAGAATATCAAGCATTAAAAGAATTTTTCGGAAAGGTAGCAACCTTACAATCAAATACACGAATCGTGATTCAAAAGAAATAATTGTATTTTTATCATATGGCAACAAATTGGAAAGCGAAACTTCACGAAATCATTTATGAGGCCGATACGCCCGAAGGAAAACTATTTGATGTGATTCTTCTCATTTTAATCTTAGCTAGTATTTTGCTAGTTATGCTAGAAAGTGTGAGTGAATTTGCCTCAAAATATGGTACTTTTCTGTATGTTTCTGAATGGCTCATCACAATTTTATTTACCATTGAGTATTTTGCTCGAATTGTTTCCATCAAAAAGCCTTCAAAATATATTTTTAGCTTTTATGGAATCATTGATTTGATTTCTACAATTCCAATGTATTTATCGTTCTTCTTTGTTGGAACGCAATCGTTAATCGCATTTCGAGCCTTGCGTTTAATGCGCATTTTTAGAGTATTAAAACTTGGTCGCTACATTGGAGAATCAAATAATATTATGCGCGCCCTGAATGCCAGCAAAATCAAAATAGGTGTATTTATCATGTTTATCTTGATTCTTTGTACCATTTTAGGCTCTATTATGTACTTAGTAGAAAGTGAGCAAGACAGCGGTTTTACGAGTATTCCTCGAAGTATATATTGGGCCATTGTAACTTTGACAACGGTTGGTTATGGCGATATTGCTCCATATACAGCTTTGGGACAATTTATTGCTTCTATCATTATGATTTTAGGATACGGAATTATTGCTGTTCCTACAGGAATTGTAACAGCAGAAATGGCTACTTTAGATAAAGTAGACCTTAATACACAATCGTGTCCAAATTGTGCTGCAGAAAAACATCGAAATGATGCTGAGTATTGCTATAATTGCGGAGAAAGTTTGCATCCAGAAGAAACAGATTAACCCTTATTTTTCATGTCTAAATACCTAATCTCAATTGTTGGAGCTACCGCCATTGGAAAAACTGCTTTAAGCATTCAGCTTGCTCAACATTTTGATACCGAAATTATATCTAGTGACTCTCGTCAATTTTTTAAAGAGATGAAAATTGGCACTGCAGTTCCTTCAAATGAAGAATTGAGTGCTGCTCCTCATCATTTCATCCAACATATTAGCATTTTTGAATCCTATAATGTTGGACAATTTGAAAAAGATGCCATTGCAAAATTAGATGAATTATTCTCCAAATATGACGTAGTTATTATGGTTGGCGGAAGTGGTTTGTATGTTGATGCTGTTTTAAGAGGATTGGATGATTTTCCAAAAGTAGACCCGAAAATTAGAGAAGAACTAAATGAAAAATTGGCACAAGAAGGCATCGAATCTTTACAAACAATGTTGCAAAAGTTAGATCCTCACTATTATAAACGTGTTGCTTTAGAAAATCCGCATCGTTTGATACGTGCATTAGAAATAAGCATTGGAAGTGGAAAACCTTATTCTAGTTTTTTGAAAGATAAAACTGTTACTCGAAATTTCACTCCAATCAAAATAGGACTAACAGCTGAAAGAGAGCTCATGTATAGTCGCATTAATCAACGAGTAGATAATATGATAAAAGAAGGCTTATTGGAAGAAGCTAAAAGCTTGTATCCTTATAAAGACTTAAATGCGCTACAAACTGTCGGCTATCGAGAATTGTTTGCCTATTTTGATGGAAAAAGTACCTTGGAATTTGCTGTGAGTGAGATTAAAAAAAATACGAGACGCTTTGCAAAACGACAGGGAACATGGTTTCGAAAAGATGAAGAAATTCTTTGGTTTGATTATCAAGAACGTGTAGAAAATATTATTGATAAGATTCAAGATATAATGAAAAAAAGATATGAATCAACAGATTGAGAAATTGGTAAAAAGTTTAGAACTATTACCTCATCCCGAAGGTGGATTTTATAAAGAAGTCTACAGAAGTAGTAAAACAATTGCTAAAACAGCGTTGCCCGACAATTTTTCAGGAGATCGCAGCTATTGTACAAGTATCTATTTTTTGTTGACTTCCGAAAATTTTTCTGCGTTTCACAGAATCAAACAAGATGAAATTTGGCATTTTTATGGAGGAAGCTCTTTAAGCGTACATGTAATTGACCCAAATGGAAAATATACGGAACATCATGTAGGTATGAATTTTGAAAAAGGAGAACAGCCACAACTAGTGGTTCCGGCAGGTTGTTGGTTTGCTTCTAGCGTTTCACAAAAAGATTCATATGCATTTGTGGGTTGTACAGTGGCACCAGGATTTGATTTTGACGATTTTGAGTTGGCTAATCGTGCCGATTTAACGAAAGAATATCCGCAACACGCTACTATTATCCAACAATTGACAAGATAAAAGTTTCCTAATTCTTAAGGATTCTTTGCGTTGTATTGGTTCCTGCTACTTTTAAATAATACACACCTGAAGGATATTGCTCTAAGTTGACCTCGTTCTGTACATTGGATATTTCTTTTGTTAATAAACGCATTCCCAAATTATTATATAGCTCGATTGCAAATGATGTGTTGTTATGCGTTTTTATAAAGAAACGATCTTTCGTAGGATTTGGATATACCGTAAATGCTTCATTGAAAATATATTCGCCTATTTCTAAAACTACATTGTTTTGTTCTGGTAAATTTGTATAAAAGTATATATTCGTTGAAGAACTAGGATAAGAAAATCTACCCATAATTACTAATTCATTACTATCAGTAAGTTGAAGCTCATAAGGAATCATTTTTCTACGGTATACTTCTGTTGGATTCCAGATTCCATCACCGTGAAAAGAGGTATCTATGCTTCCCGTACTAGTGAGTTTTCGAAGTTCAAAATCGAATAACCTTACAGCAATATACACTTCTTGAGTCGGCGAAACAGTCATTGCTATGCTTGGAGCAAAAAAATCACTAATAAAATACTGTCCATCACCACTAAAAGTGTTGTCATACGAGCCACTAGCGTTCATTTTGAAAATCCATCTGCCAGTATTACTTCCACTTCCTGGATTACAACTTACGCATTGTTTCGTAGCAGATATATAAATACTTTCGTCATTATTCACATGAAATTCACTTGGATAAAACTCAACGTTTGTACTTGGAGGATTGTAAACAAAAACGCCGTCTCCGCCATCATACGTAGCATCTAAATCTCCTTGAGCCGTATAACGAGCGAGTAGTATGTTGTATCCTGTTGAAGCAAGTGCTAAAATTTTTCCATTGGGAAGAATATGAAGGTCATTTATATAACTATAATCTGGATATAGATTTGCTAATGGAGCGTCTAAAGTACTGGGATCTGTGACACTTATTCCATTAGTACTAAATGTAGAATCGTACGTGCCATTTTCATTCAATTTGAGTACAGCCAATTGGCTCACAGTACTATTTTTGATAGTTCCACCAATAAAAATTTTTCCATCAGCGGCAATCACAATTTTAAAAGCATCATTTTTGTATCCATTATCAATGGTTATGATACCATTGGTTCCAAAGTTACTATCTAAAGTTCCGTTTTGCTCAAGACGCATCACGAAGGCATTACGATGATTACTATAGATGTCCATATCAACAAAACCTGCCAGAATAATTTTACCGTTCGCATCTATTTCAATATCACGAACTCTTTGCCTTACGGCGGAACCAAAATCGTATAACAGAATACCATTAGTTCCAAACGTAGCATCTAGTACACCGCTAGCGTCATATTTGGCAATGAAAAGATGTTCGTAATTATTGTTTTCATCGTCTGCTCTGCCCGCAGCATATAGGTTTCCGCTAGCATCAGTCGTTGTTGCGTAGCTAAATATATCAAAGCCCGCATACGAAGTTCTTATAAAGTTATATGTGTCTAAGTTTTGTGAAAATGAAGTATTACAGGTAATAAGAAACACACATAAGAGTGTGTAAAAATATTTCATAGCAATCAATTTGATTTAAAGGTATGGAAAAATCGAATTACTTTGAAAAAATGTACTTCTATTTTACAATATTACAAGAGAATCAAGAAAAAAGTCGACATTCGGGTAGTCGACTATATTTCAATTGTTTGAGGGAATCACAATGAGAGTACTTATGCTTACTCTGCTTTATTTTTGACTACCAATCGGAAACCTTCTCCGTGAATGTTTAAAATTTCAACATCTTCGTCTCTTTTCAAATATTTACGAAGTTTTGCAATATACACATCCATTGAACGTGACGTAAAATAATTGTCATCTCTCCAAATTTTAGTCAACGCTAATTCTCTAGGCATCAAATCATTTTCATGTAAAGCTAATAAACGAAGTAGTTCATTTTCTTTTGGTGATAATTTGATTGGTTCTTCCTCATCAAAAGTTAAGAAACGAAGTTTTGAGTTTAAATTAAATCTTCCAATCTCAAACTCAAATTGTTTGCTATCTGCAACAGAATCAGATGTTTTACGTTGCATGATTGCTTTGATCTTCATCAATAATACTTCAGAGTCGAAAGGTTTATTTAGGTAGTCGTCTGCTCCTACTTTGTAGCCTTTCATCACGTCTTCTTTTAATGCTTTTGCGGTTAAGAAAATGATGGGAACCTCGCTGTTTTTTTCACGAATTTCTTTAGCAAGTGTGAAACCGTCTTTATAAGGCATCATCACATCAAGTATACAAAGATCGTAATTGTCTTTTTTGAATTTTTCAAATCCTTCCATTCCGTTCTTTGCATGAACCACATCATAGTCGTTCATTGATAGATAATCCTTTAATACAGTTCCAAAATTCGGGTCATCTTCTACTAATAAAATTTTTTTGTTTTGAATCTCCATGTTAGTTACGATATTAATGGTAATTTGATAATGAATGTACTTCCTTTGCCTTTCTCACTTTCCACGCTAATGTGACCTTCGTGATCGTCTACAATGCGCTTCACGTAAGCTAAACCAAGTCCGTGACCTTTAACATTATGTATGTCACCTGTATGTTCTCTATAAAATTTTTCAAATATTCTTTTTTGTACTGATTTGGACATTCCTTGTCCTTGATCTTTTATTTTAATCAATATATGATTCTTTATATTTTCTGTATAAATATCAATTTTAGGTTCTCCTTCAGTATATTTTACAGCATTATCTAATATATTGACTAATACATTGGTAAAGTGAGTATCATTTGCCATCACTTCTGAGCCAACGGCTTCTAAATGTGTTTTTACATATCCTTTTCGATCTTCTACAATCAATTCTATATGTGACATTGCATCTTCGATTAAATCGTGCACATCAATTGCTTCTTTACTAATTTCCAACTGATTTTTTTCTAATTTGGAAATACGTAATACGTTTTCTACTTGCGCATGCATACGTTTGTTTTCTTCACGAATCATTCCCAAATAGCGTTTTACTTTTTCCTTATCATCAATAATCTTTGGATTTTTTACTGCATCTAACGCTAAATTGATTGTTGCTATCGGTGTTTTAAACTCATGCGTCATGTTGTTGATGAAATCTGTTTTAATTTCAGATATCTGTTTCTGCTTAATTAACTGATATAAAGCACTTGAATATGCGATGATAATAATTAACGTAAAAACAATCGACATAATAGCCATTCCCATAATAGATGACAGTACGTATTTATTCTTTTTGGGAAAACTCACAAATAGCGTATAGCCACTTTTTCGATCTTCTTCTTCAAAGAGTGGCACATCGTACATTCCGTCATTATCTATTTTAAATCCATCAGACTTAATCTTTGTTGCCAATCCGTCATCATATACGCCAAATTCAAAATCCAATTCCAAGTGCATTTCATCTAAATACGCTTGCAATAAAAATTCTAGTAAATCATTTGATATACGTTGATGAATAGGCAATTGCCGAGTTAGTTCGTTAATAACGTCATTATATTTTGACATTACTTTGGATACGTTATTGACTTTTTTGAATTTTTGAACAGGCGTTAATTTAAAGTCTGTATTATCAAGTAAATCTTCTCGATAAATCGTACGAGTTTCAAAACGCATGTAGTTTTTTACAGAAGTACTGTCGTCTTCAGTTGTATTGTCAATGAACGTAGGGAAAATATTAAAATCTTCTTCAATAATCCCTCTAGTGTAAATACTTATTTCATTATTCTTATCGTCTCTACTTTGTATTTGAAAGATATTGGTTACTTGAACATCTTTAGGCTCTCCTACACTATCAATCAGTTTTTGAAATTTCAAGTAATATCTACGATTTTCAGCATCTGCAACTCTTTCTGCTACATTGGTCAGAATTTGATTAGCATTTAGTGAAAAAGATTCCTGCTTCTCTTTTACCGCGGAAGCAATCCAATATCCTTGAACAAAAATAATTCCAACGAGCGATAGACTCATCAAAATGACAAGGACAATAAATAATCGTTTACTCATTTAATCAAAATTAACGTATAATCTTGGTTATAATAACTTTTTAACCAAACCTTAACAAATATGTATGTATCGTCAAATTTTCTCACTTGCGAGCGTTAATTCTCCATGTATTTTAAGTACTTGTTCTTTGGCTTTTTCCAGATCATCATTATGAATCACATAATCTGAAAGAGCTATTTTTTTCTCGTCTGTCCATTGCGCATCCATCCGTTTTTGTATAGCTTCTTTGGTGGTATGATCTCTTTGTAATAGGCGTTCAAAACGTTTTTCTAATGGAGCTACTACCGTAATAATTTTATCACATTGCGTATACGATCCGTTTTCAAAAAGAATCGCAACTTCTTTGATTATGTAATTTTCCGCATGATGTTCTCGATACCACTCTTCAAAATGCTGTCCGACACGCGGGTGAACAATCGAATTGATTTGTTGTAATTTTTCAGGCTGATTGAAAACGATATTGGATAGGTAACTTCGATTCAGTTCTCCATCAATATATGTTTCTTTACCAAAAGCTTTGATCAACTCTTGCTTAAGTTCATGCGAAGTATGCATCAGTTTTTTTGCCTCAATGTCAGCAATATAAATAGAAACTCCTAGCTCATGAAACATTTTTGCTATGGTTGTTTTTCCACTTCCAATCCCGCCTGTAAGTCCAACTATCATTTTTTTATTAAAAAGTTTATTTTTTGATTTTCAACTCGATACGATTTTACCTTTTTAGGCACTTTCTCTAATTGAGGTATAAAAAACGAGTTTTCCGTATTTTCTATGCTTTTGTAATCACAAAAAATTGCAAAATCGTTAACGGTAATATCATTAAAATCAGATACATTGGCTGTATAGGTAACCGTAACTTCGTTTGGAAACAGTTTAATTGAATATCCTTTAGGCAAATTTCGAACACGCAAAGGAACTGTTAATTTTCCTTCGGTAAATTTTTCTACTTTTGCGATTACATTTACCCGATATTGTTCATAGCTAATACGATCTAGAGAATCGTTTTCCAATAATGTTAGCTCCTCTTTTATATTAGAACTAATATTTTTTATGATTTTTTTTTCCGTATATATAGTATCTATTTGCGCCATCACATCTTCTGGTCCTGATACATTGATATATGCGGGTTCAATTCGCAAAGAATCATATAAGTTATAGCCTTTTTGAAATTGCACTTTTAAACGATGTACCACAGGAACTCGCTTGGTTACGTTCTTTCCTAATTTAACATATAAAGTGTCTGGGGAAACTCTCAAAATCTCAACTCCTTGATATAGATGCTTATTTATAGCCGCGTCAGATAAGACATAAAAAATATCGTCTGTTTTTGTTTTAGAAACCTTTTTAAGATCTACTTCAATTTCTTTTTTAAATAACTTTTGACGCAAAATTCGGAAACCGCTGGCTTTTACTTGCGCTTGCAGCATATTTTGTTGATTTCCTAATAAAATTTTATCCTCTGATAGATTCGTATAAGCTACCTTCATCGTGATTGTGTCCGTATATATATTAGATAACTTCACTAATGTCCACACAATGAAAGAGATTAAGAAAAAGACTAAAAATACATTGATTTTTCGCCTTTTTAATAATACAGAGATTGAATGTAGTGCTCCTTTTGACATTGGCTATTTTTTAAAAAATAGTTTAGGAAATCGTTTTTGAGGATCTTGTTTGAACACTTTTACTGCTATGGTTGACTTCAAGAAACCTAAACCGTATCCGTAAAATTGTATACAAACTGCGATAAGTGACAAGAAAGCTATTTTTATACTTTTTGTTACACGTAAAGCATCCAATACGATGAGTATAAAATATACAGCATATCCAATTAAAAACCAATGAAAATGGAAGAATAAACTTCCTAGTACAGAAATAAGTAACCCAAAACAAAATAATGTGGGAAACCAATATGTAATCTTAGCGGTATGTGGATGCCACGTATTTAAGATAGGTCGCACCATTCCAAATTTACGTACTTGCAGATGAAATTTTTCCCAAGAAATACGTCTTTTATGATATACAAAAGCTTGTGGAATTAGTTTTGTTTCAAATCCTGCTTTCCAAATTCTAATGGTTAGATCAGGATCTTCTCCTGGGTGAATTTGTCCAAAGCCACCTGTTTTTTCAAAGGCTTTTTGAGAAATTCCCATGTTAAAACTTCTTGGTTGAAATTTATCAACAGCTCCTTTTTTACCACGAATACCGCCCGTTGTCAAAAAAGCAGTCATTGCATAACTGATTGCTTTTTGAATGTCAGTGAATGAGTTATGTGCTGCATCTGGTCCTCCAAAACAGTCCACATACTCTTTTTCTAGTGCCTTATAGACTTCTGCCAAATATTGAGGAGGTAATATGCAATCTGAATCAAAAATTAAATAATAATTCCCTTTAGCTCTTTGCATACCATAATTACGAGAGTCACCAGGACCAGTATTTTCTTTGAAATAATAACTTATATTTAGCTTTTGTTGATATGAAGCAACTACGTCTCTCGCTGGTAGCGTAGAACCATCTTCTACAACAACAACTTCAACATTACCAGGAAATGTCTGTTTGGATATACTCGCTAAAAGTTCGTCGACCTCATCAGGTCTGTTATATACTGGAACTATTATGGAAAAATTAATTTGCATATCGCAAATATAACTAAACAAAAAAAGCTGTTCACTATGGAACAGCTTTTTAATATAATGAATAATTTTATAAATTATTTTGCGAATTTCACGATTGAAGTTCTTCCATTTTCTAATGTTACTCTTGCAAAATATACGCCGTTTTTAGCAGCTCCTAAATAAGCTTCTCCAGAAGTATCATTAGGATTAGCAGTTCCTATTACTTGTCCCATCAAATTATATACTTCAATTGAGTTAATATTTGTTTGAGCCATTACAACAAAGCTATTATTAGATTTGTTAACATAGTGTAAGAAACCTCTAGCTTCAGCAGATTCAACTGATAACGGTGCACAAGTTACATTAGCAGACCATCCTGGTCTAACAACAGATCCATCTGAAGTAAATACGAATGTTAAACATCCTGAAGGATCAGAAGAAACGATTGTCATTCCTTGTAAATCTCCTGTACCTGCTGCTGGTGTATCATTTCTATCAAAACACCATATTGTTCCACCACCAGCTGGATCAATTGTTGGTGCTGTATTATCTGGTCCGTCGTAGATAGTCAATCCATCGTAACATGCAGTTGCTCCATTATTTTCAGTAGAGAAAAATGTGAACTCAACGTTTACAGCGTCTCCTGCCATATCTGGACAAATAGTATATGTAATATTCTCATTACTTGAGTAGTTTCCTGAGTTTCCTCCAGAATCTAAGAAGATACCATTAGTACAATCTGGCGGAACTGCTACATACGGAGTACTGAATGAAAATGGTCCTGCCCACGCAGAAGTTCCATCTACACCGCAATCTGCCTGCACATAGAATTGATAGCTATTGTCTCCTACAAGTCCCGTTGCATTATAAGGATTAGTCATTACTCCAGAAGCTGTTGGTGTTCCTGTTGCAGTACCTCCAGCAGTTACGTCAACAAGCTCAATATTCCAACTAGTAGCTGCTCCATTTTCTGTCCACCCTAAATCTGCAGAAGTTTCCATGATATTAGTAGCCGTTAATGCTGATGGTGTTGGACATGTTTCTAATGTTGTAAAGCAGAAAGGTCCAGCCCATGAAGAAAATGTTCCTCCACCACAATCAGCTCTTACATAAAAGCAATAATCGTTATTTTGTGTAAGTCCCGTAGCAGTGTAAGGATTAGTTACTCCTGAAGCAGTTGGTGTTCCTGTTGCCATTCCACCTCCCGTAATATCTACGATTTCAATATCCCAAGCTGTTGCTGTTCCATTCTCTGTCCATCCTAAATCTGCCGTAGCATCTGTAATATTAGAAGCTGTTAAAGCATTAGGCGTAGGACAAGCAGGTAATTCATCAAATACGACATTATCAATAGAGATATCTCCTTCAAAACTACCAACTCCAGTTCCTCTGAAAGTTACTGTAATTTGCTGACCAGCATACGCTGATAAATCTACCACTGCTAATTCCCATGGTGTTGTAGCTGATGCTTGTTGCTGTCCTGATAATGTCCAAACATTGGTAGTTCCGTTTACAAGAACATCTAAAGTTCCTATTTGTCCACCGAACATGTGATAATTAAATGTTAATGAAGGTGCTGTTAATGGAGTTAAATCAACTAAAGGCGATAATAATTCTGCTACATTTCCTGCTGCTGATCCAGAAGCTTCTATATAAAAATAGTTTCCTGTAGTAATTGTTGGATCTGGCCCAGTTCCTCCTGAACCTGTATCAGTTCCTGGCGCAGATTCCCAAAAATAAGATGGTGAATTTGTTGCTGTCCAACAATTTTGAGAGGTAAAAGCAGAAGTTGATGTTGTAAAAGTTTCAAAATCTTCTGTGTAAGGTGCGTTAATTGGCGCACAAGCTGTTGTAAATGTAAAAGGTCCAACCCAGTTAGAAGTTCCTCCTGGTCCGCAATCTGCTCTTACATAAAAATCATATGCAGTTTGTGCAGTAAGACCTGTAGCTGGATAAGGGTTCATCGCTGTAGAAGCCGTTGGTGTTCCTGTAGGAGGAGTTCCATTAGTTACAATTTCAACATCCCAAGCCATTGCTGTTCCACCTTCTGTCCATCCTAAATCTGCCGCAGTGTCTGTAATATTAGAAGCTGTTAACATAGAAGGATCAATACATGATGGTGGAGCTGCAGACGTAATTGTTGGTGACTCTACACACCAACCATATTGCCATCCTCCTTGGTCATTGTATGAAACACGGTATTGGAAGCCTGATAATTGCGTAGCAGTAAATCCAGAAATATCAAGTACTGATGAAGTGTATGCTTCTGAAATTGTACAGTTTTGATAATCTGCTACCGTTGTAGTATTTCCAGAGAAAACTTGTAATTGAGACCAAGTCATTGCATCTGCATCATATACTTCAACAGCTAATACGTCTCCTCCTAATGGATAATACGTAAAGTTACCGCTTACCGTAATCCAAGTTTCACCTGCTCCACTAGCAGCTGTCAAATCAATTACTGGTGACGTAGCTATGATGTTGTCTGATGAACCGTTTCCTGCTGCATCATCATCAAAGATGAAACTAGCTCCAGTAGTAGTAGGATCACCGAGTAATCCTCCAGCAGTATATGTACCGGAAAGTGACCAAGCGGCATTAGGCCAATTGGCTGGTTGATTTAATGTTTGTGAGATACTAAAAGAAGTACCTAACAGAAACATTAATACAAAAAGTTTTAGTGTAATTTTTTTCATAAAAAAGTTTGATTTTTGTTAGTTAGTTGAATATCAGTAGAAATTACCACATTTTTTTTGAATCAAACATGTTAATATCGATGAAAGAATGCATTTTGTCGATAAAATACATAAAAAATGATATTTCCTACATTTTATTTTTACATTATTTTAACATTATTTTTTTATTAAATACGGTCTTTTCTCCTAAAATTTTAACCATATAATAACCTGATGCAAGATGTGAGATTTGGATAGCTTTTTTGCTATTAATTATCCCCTCTTGTACTTGTACCCCTTTACTGTCAAAAATAAAGTATTTGTAATCATAATTATACGTAGATTTTAACCAGATATCTCCCTGACTTGGGTTAGGATACAACTGAATTTCAGCAACCGATTCAAACTCATCAACAGCAAGTGGATTACTCCCTTCTGTAATATGCAACCTTTGGTTTGGCGTTACGTTATATACAATATCTTGTGCTCCTCCAAGCCATGTCACTTTTACATAATCAATAGTGGTATTTGTTCCTATTCCAAAAAATTCGGTACTTGAATTTTGAGCTATATATCCTTCTCCACATATTGTGTAGCGATATTGAGAAGTACCTCCACTACTCAACTCTATCAAAGCTCCTACACCTTGTTTATTACTTATAGTTCCTTCTAGATCTACTTTTAGCCAGTTATTGGTTGTCACAGTTTGATTTTTCCACAAGAAGATATCATCATTTGCAGAGTTACTCACAATTATCTCAGGAAAACCATCGTTGTCCGTATCTCCAATTGCATTTGAATAACTTTCGCGAGTATCTCCTTGAAATCCTGTCGTTGTAGGCGAGCTAAAAGTGCCATCGCCATTATTTTTGTAAAAGGCAGCAGAAGGAATCCCTGGTACAGAACCATCAAGAGAACCACTAACGTATAAATCTAATTCACTATCATTGTCGGCATCTAGAAAAACGGCTCCCCACGCTACACCTCCAAAAATAGTTCCTGTGCTCAATGCAATGTTTGTGAATGTCCCATCACCATTGTTTCGCAAGAAGTAGTTTCCTTGTATTCCATTAGTAACGTATATGTCAAACCAAGTATCACTATCAAAATCGCCAATAGTTACAGACATTGCATCAATGGCTAGGTTGGTTCCCGATTGCTCACTCACATCTGTAAATGTACCATCTCCATTATTTTTATATAAGATATTTGTGGTATTGGTTTTGTCATTTGCCATATAAATATCCTGCCAGCCATCATTATTGTAATCAAAAAATGCAGCACAAAAAGAAAAATGACTTCCTGGATCAATCCCTGCTGCGACGCTTACATTTGTAAAAGTACCATCTCCATTATTTCTGTATAAATAGTTGGATTGAGGAGAACTAATCTCTCGGTTACAGAGGAATACATCCAAATTTCCATCATTATTATAATCACCCCAAGAAGCACCAGAATTATCTTGCGCAACAGTTGGTAAACCACTGGTAGCCGTAACATCTACCAGCGTTCCTGTGTCATTTCTATATAAACGGCTTCCGTCTGCATTGGAAGATACATATAAATCTTTATCTCCATCATTGTCAAAATCAACCCAAATGACTTGTTTTTGTTGACGGGTATTGTTGATTCCCAAAGAAGTATCTAGCGAAAACGTTCCATCTCCATTATTTTTATACATTTTTATAGGATCTCCACTTTGCGTTCCAATAGTAATATCATCCCAACCATCATCATTATAGTCGCAAAAAGAAATTCCGCTTCCTAAGAAAATAGTTCCACTGTAATCTCCAACTCCAAGTGTCGTTGCTTGATTTTGATAGTAAATTTGCGCATTTAACGAAAGTGAAGCACATGCAATAAGTAAAGAAAAGTGTAGTTGTTTCTTCATAGGATGTCGGGAATTAATAGTTGAATTCGAGACAACTAATCTATTAAAACAACTTTTATTTAACAAATATTTAACGCACGTACATCTATGAACTACAATTAGTTTTCAGTTTTTGGGTGAATTCTTCGCTATGTCACACCAACTACCATAAAAAAATGCCTTTACAAATTGTAAAGGCATCGTATAAATATGATTTGTATAAATGTTATTCTTCAGTAAATCGCTCAATCACTTCCTGACTCACACCTGTATTTGAAAATCCTCCGTCATTGTATAGATTTTGCATGGTTACTCTTCGTGTTAAATCAGAAAATAAACTAACCGTATAATTAGCGCAGTCCATTGCAGTAGCATTTCCTAAAGGAGACATTTTTTCTGCATACGAAATAAATCCGTCAAAACCTTTTACTCCTTGTCCTGCAGTAGTTGGTGTTGGTGATTGTGAAATTGTATTTACACGTACTTTTTTGTCTTTTCCAAAGAAATATCCAAAACTACGTGCGATAGATTCTAAATACGACTTGTTGTCTGCCATATCATTGTAATCTGGAAACGTACGTTGCGCCGCCATGTAAGTAAGTGCTACAATGCTTCCCCACTCGTTCATTGCATCAGCTTTGTACAAAGTTTGCATTACTTTATGAAAAGAAACTGCAGAAACATCCCAACCTTTAGTCATCCAATCATAGTTCAAGTCGGTATAGTGTCTTCCTTTTCGAACATTTACAGACATTCCGATAGAGTGTAACACAAAATCAAGCTTTCCTCCTAGAATCTCCATTGATTTTTCTACTAAGTTTTGGATATCTTCTAAATTTGTTGCGTCTGCAGGAATAATTTCAGAACCTGTTTTTTCAGCTAACTCATTTATTTTTCCCATACGCATCGCTATTGGAGCATTGGTTAATACAAATGTTCCTCCTTCTTCGTGAACACGTTCAGCAGTTTTCCATGCGATAGAATTTTCATCTAACGCACCAAATATGATTCCTCTTTTTCCTTTTAGTAAGTTATATGACATGCTTCTTCTTTTTAGTTGTTTAGTGGTTCAAATATATGGTAAAAGATTGAATTGATCGTTTTCTCACGAACGAATCTTATTATGCTTTTAATAATTCCTTGGCATTTGCCAACGCAGAGTCTGAGATCTTTGCTCCGCTTAACATCTGCGCTATTTCTTGTATACGTTCTTCTTGTTGTAATTGTTTTAAATGTGTAGAAGTAACATTATCAATATCTTTTTTGTACACTTTATAATGTTGTGCTCCTTTGGCAGCAATTTGAGGTAAATGCGTAATAGAAAATACCTGCATACTCTTGCTCATTTCTTGCATAATGATTGCCATTTTGTTAGCTACTTCTCCAGAAACTCCTGTATCAATTTCGTCAAACATGATAGTAGGTAACAACATATATTTTGAAAGGATTGCTTTGATGCATAGCATAACGCGTGATAATTCTCCGCCAGAAGCAGCCTTTTTCAATTCATTAAAATGCCCTCCTTTATTTGCAGCAAATAAAAATTGTAGTTCGTCCATTCCATTGCTAAAAAAACGATTCGCAAACTGAACATCAATTTTAAAACGAGCATTAGGCATACCTAGTGTAGCAAGCATTGTTTCCAATTGTGTTGTTAATGCAGGGATATTTTCAGTGCGCTTTTTATGAATCGTTTTTCCTATATGAGTTAGTTGTTTTTTTAACTCATTCAACATTTTTTCTTTGGCTTGAATTACCTCATCAATAGTAGCCGAAGTCAATGCTTTTTGTGATAATTCTCCTTGAATAGTGAGCAGTTCTTCTAAAGTTTGTACTCCATGCTTTTTTTGAAGATCAAAGATTTTCTGAAGTTTTGCAGAAACTTCATCTAATAACTCCGGGTCAAATTCAGTTTCTCCTTGTAGTGTATTCACATCATTGTAAATATCATCCAACTCAATGTATGAACTCTTGATGCGTTCTGCCAATTGTTGAAATTCGGGTGCAATGTTTGATAATTTTCCCGAAGCAACACGCAATTCTGAAAGCAAGTTAAGAATCCCTATTTGTTCATCTCCTAATAATTGTTCAGCAGCACTTAAATTGGTTTTAATTTCTTCTGTATTGTTCAGACGTTCGTATTGCGATTCTAAGTCACTTAGCACCAAACCTTCTAATTTAGCTTCTTCCAATTCCTTTAATAAGAACATGTTGTAATCATGTTCTTTTTCTAGTGCTGTTCGTTCCTCTTGTATCTTTCGCAACTCTTTTTGAGTACGATGATAGTTGGATAATAATTGCTGATAGGAATCAATTTCTTCTGAGATATTTGCCAAGGTATCAATTACTTGAAACTGAAATTGATCGTCAGTAAGTTGCAACGTTTGATGTTGTGAATGAATATCTATAAGTTGAGCACCCAAGTTTTGTAACACGTCCAAACGAACAGGTACATCATTGATAAAAGCTCGTGATTTCCCAGAAGGTAATATTTCCCGACGAATGATTGTGTAATCTTCATAATCGAGATCATTTTCTGTAAAAAAAGTAGTAAGTTGATATTCTTTAACCGCAAATTCTGCTTCAATCACGCACTTACGTTCCTTGTTTTTAAGAGAAGTTAAATCTGCTCTTTTTCCTAAAATGAGAGCCAATCCACCCAAGAGAATCGATTTTCCCGCTCCAGTTTCTCCTGTAATAATTGTAAATCCTTTATCAAATTCTACTTGTAAAGAATCTATTAATGCGAAGTTTTTTATAGAAAGTTTTGTGAGCAATTCGTCAAATTTTAATTTTTAAAATCTAAACACAAAAATAGTGTATTGCTCTAATTTTTTACCAAAATCAGAATTTAATTTTTCCCCACTTAGAAGAGTGAAATGCAGCTACTTTATTAAGAGTTTCTACTAATCGAACCACATTAATTTTAGGTCCACCAGAAAATATACTTTGTATTTCTTCGGCTTTTGCATCAAAAAAGGTTTGCAACAAAAATGAATTTGGTCTACGATTATACAATGCTTTAAAGAGTTCCAACGTTCCACTGATGGCTTCTTTTCCTGCTCTTGGATCATCTGCCATAACATCCAAACCTACACGATGGTAATTATACATTACCGTTCTATATTCTTTGTGTGTATTATTGAGCATATTATCCAATAAAGTCCAACGTGTACGATTGCCATCGGCTTCTTTCCATCCTAAAAAAGGACTTGTTTGAGATAAATTGACAATTTGTTGTGCTTGGGCAAAATAATCAGAACCGCCACGAAGCGAAAACGTATCAGCATCTATACCTAAAATTACGTATACATAATATGAAATTACAGAAACCAGATTGGACGTAAATGCATTTGGATTGTAAACGATTGGCTGAAATTCTTGATAAATAAATCGAAATTGACGATCGTTAAAATTGAATACAGGCGATTCAAATGAAGAGTTATATACAGGTCGTGATGATTGTACTTGAATCGTCGCAACAAATTCATCTGAATTGTATTGCGACACATTAATTACCATACTACAATTGATACGTTCCTGCGGAGCAAACTTTTTGTTGGTCCATTGCGTTTTGTTTACAAAATCAGTTAGCGAACGTTCTAATGTTTTGAAAATTTGCTGATTGGTTTGATTGATTTGTTGTGTGTCTACAGTAATTTGACAATTCAATTCTTGTGCAGACATAAAAAGTGTCACACAACAACATAAAATACTTAGTACAAGATTACGCATGGATTTGCTTTAAAATTTCGTTGAATATATCGCTGGCAACTTCAGCTTTACTTTTCAGTTCAAAAGCTAAGGTATTCATTTTTTTATCAATTATCGTAATTTTATTTGTTGGTTTTCCAAATCCAGCTCCTTTGTCATTTAGAGAATTCAACACAATCATGTCTAAATTTTTTCGCGTGAGTTTCCCTTTTGCATTTTCTAGTTCATTATTCGTTTCAAGCGCAAAACCAACTAGAAATTGATTTTTTTTAATTTCTCCAAGAGACGCCAATATATCTTTGGTTTTAACCAACTCTAAGTGTAACGATGTATCGTTCTTTTTTATTTTCTGAGAAGCAACATTTTTTGGTTTATAATCTGAAACTGCAGCAGAAAGTATTGCAATATCAGCCGAAGGAAAATCTGCATGAGCAGCAGTATACATATCATCACCACTAACAACATGCACCAATTGTACAGCACTGTGCTGTATTTGCTGATGATTAGGTCCTGCAACCAAAACAACCTCAGCTCCTAAATTTGCAGCAACTCGCGCCAGCTCAAAACCCATTTTCCCTGAAGAATGATTTCCTATAAAACGTACAGGGTCAATAGCTTCATATGTAGGTCCAGCCGTAATAAGTACTTTTTTACCTTTAAGAGGTAATGAGTTTAAAATATCTTTTTCTATAAATTGTACAATATCTTCTGGCTCTGCCATGCGCCCTTCTCCTACTAAACCACTTGCCAATTCCCCACTGGTAGCAGGAATCATGGTATTTCCAAAACTGGTTAATTTATCAAAAGATGCTTTTGTAGAAGGATGTTTGTACATATCCAGATCCATTGCTGGTGCAAAATACACTGGGCATTTGGCCGATAGATACGTTGCAAGCAATAAATTATCACTCGTTCCTGAAGCCATTTTGGACATGGTGTTGGCCGTTGCAGGTGCTATTAACATGAAGTCTGCCCACAATCCTAACTCAACATGATTAGTCCACACCGCATTTTCATCATCTTCATTAGTAAATGACGAATGCACAGGATTTTTAGATAACGTAGAAAGTGTTAACGGTGTAATAAAGTCTTTAGCAGCAGGCGTCATAATCACTTGGACTTCTGCGCCTGCTTTAATGAATAACCGTACTAGAGAAGCTGTCTTATAAGCGGCAATTCCAGCAGTGATACCTAATAATACTTTTTTGCCCCTTAAAATTGACATAAATTAAGCTTCTTCTTTTGTGTTACGGTAATAAATTTTGTCTTCCAACCATTCTTGTACAGCAATAGCATGTGGTTTAGGAAGTTTTTCATAAAATTTTGATACTTCTATCTGCTCTTTGTTTTCAAAGATCTCTTCCAAACTATCATTATGCGTAGCAAACTCGTCTAATTTTTCAATCAATTCTTTTTTGATTTCAGAGTTAATCTGCACCGCTCTTTTCGCTACTACAGAAATTGCTTCGTAAATATTGTTGGTCGGAGCATCAAATTGATTTCTTTCAATAGTCTTTGTGCTTATAGGAGCATCTAAGTTTTTAATATCAACCATATTATAGGGTTATTTTGAAAATTTTGCTAATTCTTCTGTGATTGAAGCCATGATTTTATCAGCTTCTTCTTTATACTTTGATTCTGGGTAAAACTTTACCAATGTTTTATAGGCAGATGCAGCTTCGTTAAAACGTTCTTCCATTAATGACTCAAAACTTTTGAGAGCCAAGTTATACATGGCATCCAGTTTTAAGTACATAGCATCTTCTCTAAATTTTGTTCCTGGATAATCTGAAAGGAAGTTTTCTACAGCTTTGATTGATGATTTATAGTCAGAAATTGTATTGTATTGTTTTGCAATTTCAAACGCCTTTTTCTCAATTTTTGTAGTCAACTCGTCTACCATTGCGTTGGCTTCATCTAAATGTTTAGAGTTAGGATAAATATTGATGAATGACTGCAACTTATCAATCGCTTTTATTGTTTCTCTTTGATCAACACTGTAACGAGGCGATTCCATGTAATAGCTTTTTGCTTCATAAAATGAAGCTGTTTGTATACTATCACTTTTTGGGTATGAACGTACAAAACGCTCAAATTGGTAGCCAGAAATAATGTATTGTTCTATCTCAAATAATGATTTTGCATATAAAAATGTCACACGCTCTCCTTGCGGTTTCCCTCTATATCTTGGCACTACTTGTTCAAACAAACGACTAGCCTTTTTGAACTTTCCCTCTTTATATAAACGTTCAGCCAGTTCATACTTTACTTTGGTATCTTCAGACTTCAGCGCTTTTTGGTACTCACTACAAGAAGCTAATGTTGCCACAATAGCGGCTAAAAATAAAAATTTCCTCATCTTTTTAAACATCTGGCAAAAATAGGTATTTATTATATATTATAAAAACATTTTTAATGTCGCTAAATTAACTTTAGAATTCTGTTTTTAGCACACTTTATTATAGATTTAACTTTTTAATGGCTGCTCTGTTAATTTTTGTTTGTTTGCTGAGAGAAAGCTTCCTGTTTCTTCAAGTTGGAGTTGCTCATAGTTTTCGAAGTTTCAGAAGACGTAAACTTTTCTGTATGGCTTATTTTTTTGTGATCTAATACAGTATAGCCATCTTCGTCATAATAAAACGCTTTTTCAAAAGCCACATCTATAAGTAGTTCTTTAAAAGTATACGAATGCAAGCGATACACTTCTTCATTAAACGCCTCATCATAATATGTTACCATAATCAGGAATTCTCCATTGAGTTGTTTCAATTCCTCTTCTGAAAATTTTTCTAAAGGAGAGTCTTTATCAATTTCATGTACTATAGTCCATGTAGTTGGCAAATACGTAATATGATTTCTTTCTAAGTTTATTTGGTAAAAATTACGCTTATATCCTTGTTCTTTATCTAGTTCTGTGATTGCAAGAGTAACTGTTACTCGCGGATTAATCATCACATCCGTTTTGCTATTCATCAATCGGAACATTAAAGCTTTGCCTTCTTTAAAATCACGATAAATAATATGTTCACTAAACTCAATAGACGCTTTCGGTTTTGAAAAGCGACCATATAACAATCCTGTCACGAACGAAAAACTTAACAATCCAAATAAAGCTTCAAAGCTAGATACTATACCGGCTGCTATATTTGTTGGCGCCATTGCTCCATATCCTAAAGTTGTAATGGTTTGAGAGGAAAAGAAAAAGGCATTGACAAAATCCCTCAAAAATGATTGTGGCGTTACTGAAATGTATTGTACACCAATAAGCATATATACACTAGCAAAAACCATATTCAATACAAAATAGGCTGAGAAAACAAGCAAAAAAAAGTGTGTCCAACTAATATCGACCAAGTATGCATACAAGGCAGCAATTCCTGTCTTGCCATGTAAATGCTTGATATTAAACGAACCATCTTTATTTACAATTCGTTTTGCCGATGTAGTGGTGGACTCTCCTAGCCCTGGATCTTTTACCTTTCGAGCCATGTAACTTTATGAATTCAATCTCTCAGTAAAGTTACGTAACTTTTCTTTTAATGTTACAGAAGCTTCTACAAGAGGCAATCGAACAGTTGCCGTAGCTAAATTTAAAAGCTCGAAAACGGCTTTAATTCCTGCTGGGTTTCCTTCTTCAAAAATATAATCAATTGAAGGCATAAGCTTGTAATGAAGCGCAGTAGCTTCTACCGTATTTCCTGCCAAAGCGAGACGAACCATTTCAGAAAATTCTTTTGGATATCCTTGTCCAATAACAGAAATCACACCAGATCCTCCTGTTAAAATCATAGGCAAGGTAATCATATCATCTCCTGAAATCACTAGAAAGTCTTTTGGTGCATTTTTAATGAGTCGCATTGCCTGTACCATATCACCTGCTGCTTCTTTAACACCTATAATGTTATCAAATTCATTGGCTAATCGCAATACTGTTTCAGGCAACATATTACTAGCTGTTCTTCCTGGTACGTTATATAAAATAATGGGTTTGGAACTAGCTGTTGCCACTGCTTTAAAGTGTTGATAAATTCCTTCTTGTGTAGGTTTATTATAAAATGGGGACACCGATAATAGTGCATCAACATGTTCTAGATTTGTTGTTGTAAGTTCATTTACAACAGCAGCCGTATTGTTTCCTCCTATTCCTAATACAATAGGCAATCGCTTATGATTTGTTTCTACAACAGTATCAATAACCAATTGCTTTTCTTGTTGAGTAAGTACAGCACTTTCTGCCGTTGTTCCTAGCACCACCAAATAGTCTATTCCTCCTTCAATCACATGAGTAACAATATTTTTTAATGCTTCTGTATCTACAGATGTATCTTTTTTAAAAGGGGTAACTAAGGCTACTCCAGTTCCTACGAATTTCTTCATTATGATAGTTTATTAAGTATGTGTAAATATGTCTGTAATTCTTTTATAAATACCTGAACATCCTTTGTTTTGGTTTGGATAATCATATCATGTATGGCTTGATTAGTTCCTGCAATCCCAATTTTAAAATTAGAGACTTGCAAGCCTGAAGCTAATGCTAAAGGCAAAGTATCATTTTCATAATAACTAATCAAAAGATCAAATGGAGTATTTAAAAATGCTTGCAATTCGGACGAACTGGTTTTTCCTTTCCATCCAAAATCTTTTTCATAAAATACGGGATATGAAATTGTTCGTGTTTTTTTAAAATCTTTGTGATAACACATTTCAGTTACTTCAGCAATTGTACGTAGCCCTGAAATAAGTGTTTCTTTTTTTTCAATTTGGTCAGCATCAAAAATAACTCCTATACGTTTTACAGGCGTTTTACTAATTTCTTTTTCAGTAACCGTAGCTAGTTTTTTATAGAGCGCTTTTTTTGCGGATTTGTATTGAAGCGTTTTGATGAACATGATAAAAATTAATTGTACGCAAAAATACTCTTTTTCAATCAAAAAAGAGATGTATGAAAAAGACATACATCTCTTAAAAAATAAAATATTCAACCAACCTTTTCACTCACAAACGTTAGTTTTCTGCAAGTTAAGAGAGCTTTTCCTGAAATGAAAAATTATTTCGTAAGCGTTGAATTTTAACAACGAACGTTGATTTTGAAGCTCTATTCACAAAAAAAGTACGTGTTTTTATAATTTTTTAGTGTTCTTGACAAACGTAGTATCTCTGATTTTTCATAATTTGCCGCATATTTTGAATTTATGAGAAAAATTATTGCTCTTTTTGCTATTTTACTTGTTTTTTCTTGCTCTCAGGAAAAACAAAGTGTTACTCGAATTGAAGGAAAACGTATCAATATCAATGATTCTATTGCTGCTGATCAAAACATAGAAGCTTTCATTAAACCGTTTCGTGAGCGCATTGAAGAAGATATGAACAAAGTGCTTAGCTATGCTCCTAAAGATATGCACAAAAATGACGGTGAACTAGAAAGTACAATTGGAAACTTAATGGCTGATTTAATCAAATCACAGAGCGAGCCAATTTATAAAAAGCGAACTGGAAAAAGTATTGATATTTGTTTGTTAAATCATGGAGGTATTCGTGCTCCAATTCCAAAAGGACCTATCAAAACACAAACCGCTTTCAATGTAATGCCTTTTGAAAATTCGATTGTAGTTGTTGAATTAACGACTGAAAATGTTCGCAATCTGATTGATTACTTAGCAAGTGCTAAACGAGCACATCCAATTTCGGGGCTAACTTTAAAAGTAGATCAGGATTTTACTGTAAAAGAAGCGCTTATAAATGGCAAACCCATTGAAGAAGGTAAAACTTATACCGTTGTAACTTCTGATTATTTACAAAATGGAGGTGATCGAATGAATTTCTTTAAAGATCCTGTTTCATTAGAAATACTTGACTACAAAATTAGAAATGCAATGATTGACTATTTTAAAGGTGTAGATACGATTCCTGCTGTACTTGACAACCGATTTATACAACAATAACCTAATTACAATGAAAAGAAGAGATTTTATACAACAATCACTAGCCGCAAGTACTTTTGTAACATTAGGTGGTTTGTCATTACAAAGTTTTACTGCTAGTTCGGCAAAAAAACATATTACAATCTTACATACTAACGACGTACACAGTCATATTGATCCTTTTGACGCAAGTCATCCAAGAAATCCAAACCAAGGTGGTGCCGCGCGAAGAGCTACATTGATTGAAAGTATTCGCAAAGAAAACCCTAATACATTGGTATTGGATGCGGGAGATATTTTTCAAGGCACCCCATATTTTAATTATTATGGTGGTGAGTTGGAGTTTAAGCTTATGAGCATGATGAAATACGATCTTGCCACTATTGGAAATCATGACTTTGATAACGGTGTCGACGGATTGGCGGCGCAATTACCACATGCAAATTTTGAGTTTGTTTCTGCCAACTATGACTTTACTAATACTTCTATGGAAGGACATGTAAAACCATACAAAATCTTTGTAAAGGACGGAATTAAAATTGGTGTTTTTGGACTTGGGATAAAATTAGATGGTTTAGTAGATAAACGAATGTATAAAGAAACTGTTTATAATGACCCAATGGAATCTGCTCAAGATATGAGTCGTATTTTAAAGGAAGAAGAAAAATGTGATCTTGTTATTTGCTTATCGCACTTAGGATATCATTATTCTAAGCATCCTGAACGCATTTCAGATTTAATTATTGCTAAAGAAACGCAAAACATTGATTTAATAATTGGCGGACACACACATACATTTTTACCTAAACCAACTATCGAAAAAAATAGTAAAGGAGAATCTGTTTTGGTAAATCAAGTAGGAGCCTATGGAATCTACCTTGGAAGAATTGACTTTTATTTTGATGATGAGAAAAATGTAATCGCTAATGGAAAATCCATTATTGTGTAAGCCTTTATAGAAATCTCTTTTAATTTTTTGAATATTTTCTTAAAAAATTAGACTTCTTGTCTCGCTTCTAGGGAGTCTTTTATGATGATATATTGCCACATTTTGTAATGTGAATATACAAAAAGCATGTTGGCTATGACTGCATATAATGGTTTAGACTCTACAAAGAGATAAATACCAAACATTATACCCATTAACGCTGTTGCTACTCCAGAGAGAAACAATTTGAAGGTTATTTTGTTTTTTCTACTAAAGTAAGCAAGTGTAGACATGAATGAAAAATAACCAATCGTAAAACTATAAAATATCACTTCTTTGAAAATGATATCGCTAATTTGGTCTACAAAAAAGACAAAAGGCAGCATATATACAATAAGAAAGGGAATCGTGAATATTAAAATTCTTCTCGTAGAAATATAATGTGATTGATTTAACACTATAGCTCCGTAAATTCCCATCGCAATAACACTACTAGTAAGTCCATTAGCCAAACTTCCTTCTACAAAAAAGAAATAATCAGCAATCATAAAACATGCTAAAGCGGCTAAATACAACAAGTTTTTGAGTTCGGTATATAAAAAATAGCAAATGGTAATTGAAGGTATAGCAAGAACAATAGCATATTTCCTGTCAAACATTTCAGGGAAAAATAGCCAAAGAATGTCCATACAGACAATACCAATTAAGAGTACCTTTAATAGTGCAGTAACCTTTTTCATTAACACTGCAAAGTAACTTATTTCCATGAAAAATTCCTATACTTTTTTTAGGAGTTCAAAAGTTACTAACAATTGGCAAATCACATAGTATTCAACTACTTGTCAAAATAATAAATAGCTTTATACTTCTTCCATAGTCATATGTTTATACATAGCAAAATGCATGAGTAAAAAAGTTGTAATAACTCCTGCTTGTAATAACGCTACATATCCAAAAAACATATTATACCCATGTATAATGGTAGATATGACAAATAAAATTCCTGAGTATAACAACCATAAGTTGGATCGGTTTGGCTGATTGATATATACCAATGTTCCCAACAAGAAGAAAAATCCAACACAAAATACATACAACATAATGTGATTAAAAATTTCTCCTTGAACAGCATGAGAATAGAGCATTAATGGTACTAAATACACTATTAAGAAAGGAATTGTAGCATAAAATATACTCTTGGTAGATATAATTGAAACATACCGTAAGGTAATAATGATATACAAAAAAACACCCATCGCATAACATATCAATCCCAGTTTAAAATACGCCTCGATATTGAAAAAAACAACTCCCAAAAATGTACTTAACAACGCTAAACTGTAATATACATTAAGCTTTTCTACAGAAACCATATATAACAAAAACAATACAGGAATAGGAAAAAAAGTAGTATAGCGTCGTTGAATCACTTCTGGAAAAAAAACACCAAGCACATCCAAAAGCATAATGAAGAAGTAAATGTATGTTACGATTGTCTGTTTATTCATTCTAAAAGCGCTTTAGATGTTCCTTTAATTTACAAAATAATTCGCAAAAAATTATTGTTTACATACACTGTAAGCTATATTTTTTTTACCCGACTATCTAGTCAACTAAAAACCAATAAGATGAAAAAATACATTCCTTTTATAATTCGATTGACTATAGCCATTATTTTAATTCAAACGCTACGTTTTAAGCTTACAGGAGCTCAGGACAGTGTTTATATTTTTGAAAAAGTTGGCTTAGAGCCTTACGGCAGAATAGGAATTGGAATTGCTGAACTAATTGCGGGTATCCTTATTCTTATACCAAAAACGGCTTGGCTAGGCGCATTAATGACTTTAGGCATTATTGGAGGCGCAATTATGATGCATTTAACCATTTTAGGTATTGAAGTACCTTTTAGAGGAGCTCTTGATGGTGGTACATTATTCATAACGGCGGTAGTTGTATTCATACTGAGTGCTATAACACTTTGGTTACAACGAAAACACATTCCTGTAATTGGAACTAAGCTATAGTTAGTAAAGTATAACTGGTAGTAACTAAAAATGCTTTAATTACTACATTTCATCCAATTCATTGAACTCAAAAATCGAATAACTTTCTAATTCCTTAGGTAACATAAATTTTAAAACAAACCATTGGAAGCAAAAACTACAAATTATCACAATTACTGTAAATATTGTTTCGTACATATACAATTCGTTCAATCCAACAAGGATATTCATAAACCCTAAATTCATTGCTGCAATTAGCATCCAAAGATTTTGAGAGGATTTATCTCTCAAGTAATAATATACTGCTGTAATCACATAACTTAGCATAAAAAACATCAGTATACCAAAATAAATCGCTACATGTTTAATTTCTGAGGAAATGATTTGGATTACTTTATAGTAAATATATAATACTGGCAAAGTAAAAATAAGAAGATATGCGTATGTTTTTATGGAAGCTTTTTTTCCAGTATTACGTAAGTACATCAACCGTAAGTAAAAAATGTAAAAAACCGAAAACACTACAGATACTGCACGCAAATGATGTCGCATCCCAAGAATAAGCAATACACAACCTACCAAAAAAAGCAATTGCGACAATACATACAACATACTTGTAGCTTGTTGTTTCTCCGTAAGATATATAAGCAGTATTGCAATAACTGTAAAAGGATGTGCGTAAATTAAATATATCTTTTCACACAACACACTAACAATTACGGTAACTATTGAGGCTACTACAAAAGCTATATGTGTCGGTTTAGTTAAATTCATTGAATCATATTGAGAAACTCGTCTTCAGTCAGTATAGGTATATTTAGTTTATCTGCTTTTTCTCGTTTACTCGGTCCCATCTTATCACCTGCTACTACATACGAAGTTTTTGATGATATCGATGAAGAAACTTTGCCTCCATTATTTTCAATCATTTTTTTCAGTTCATTTCTAGATACTTTTTCAAATACTCCAGATACAACAAATGATTTCCCTTGCAACGTGTCTGTTAAACCTTCTAATTGTTCAGCAGAAAACTCCAATTGAACACCATATGACCTTAACCGTTCAATAATTTGCAAATTACTATCTTCTGCAAGAAACTGTGCAACACTTTCGGCGATTTTCACTCCTATTTCGTCGACCGCAACTAAATCATCCGACGAAGCGTTCATTAAGGCATCAATAGATTTGTAATGTTTTGCTAATTTTTTAGCAACGGTTTCTCCTACATATCGAATTCCTAATGCGTACAAAACTCGCTCAAAGGGAATTTGTTTAGACGCTTCAATTCCGTTGATTAAGTTATCAGCACTTTTTTCTGCCATGCGTTCTAACGGAATAACCTGTTCTTGAGTCAATTCGTAAAGATCTGCATAATTAGTTATAAGACCTTCTTGTACTAATAACGCTACCGTTTCTCCTCCCAATCCTTCTATATCCATTGCTTTACGGGAAATGTAGTGTTGAATTCTACCTACTATTTGCGGTGTGCATCCGTACGTGTTTGGGCAATAATGCTGTGCTTCGCCTTCTTTTCGCTCTAAAGGCGTATTGCATTCAGGACAATGAGTAGCATATACTGTTTCCGTTGAATCTTGGGGACGCAAGTCAAAATTTACACCTACAATTTTCGGAATAATTTCTCCGCCTTTTTCAACAAAAACAGTATCGCGTTCGCGGATATCTAATTTTGCAATTTGATCAGCATTATGTAAAGAGGCGCGTTTTACAGTAGTTCCTGCCAATAATACAGGTTGTAGATTGGCTACAGGCGTAATAGCGCCAGTACGTCCTACTTGATAGGTAATTTCATTTAAAATGGTTACGGCTTGCTCTGCCTTAAACTTGTATGCCATTGCCCAACGTGGAGCTTTGGATGTATATCCGAGCTCTTCTTGGTACTGTAAACTATTCACTTTGATAACCACACCATCAATTTCGTAAGCAAGTTCGTGGCGATGTTGTTCCCAATGATTTACAAAATCTAGAATTTCATCAACACTTTTGGCAACTTTGGCAACGGTTGGAACTTTAAATCCCCATTCACGTGCTTTTTCCAAACTTTCAAATTGTGTTGTAATAGGTAATTTTTCTCCTTTTAAACTATACAGCAAACACTCTAACGGGCGTTTGGCAACCTCACTACTGTCTTGTAATTTTAAGCTACCTGAAGCAGTATTTCTCGGATTCATATAAGGTTCTTCTCCATTGGCAACACGTTCTTCGTTCATTTTTTTAAATCCGTCTAACGGAAGAATAATTTCTCCTCGAATGTCAAACTTATCAGGGTATTCGCCTTTTAGTTGTAATGGAACCGATTTGATTGTTTTTACATTATTTGTAACCTCATCTCCTTGAAATCCATCGCCACGTGTTACAGCGCGTTTCAAAACACCATTTTCATAAGTCAAACTCATCGACGCACCATCATACTTCAATTCGCATGTATACTCAATCGTATCAACTCCCAAAATTTTATGAATACGCTTTTCCCAATCGAGCAAATCTTCTTTGGAATATGAATTGTCTAGTGAATACATTCGATATTCATGCACAATTGTATCAAAGTTTTTGGTAATTTCTCCTCCAACACGTAATGTAGGCGAATTCGGGTCGTAAAATTCAGGATGGGTTGCTTCCAGTTCTTGCAATTCCTTGAGTTTCATGTCAAACTCATAGTCAGAAATAGTAGCGTTGTCTAATACATAATAATTATAGTTGTGTTCGCGTAATTCATCGCGTAAAGCGTTCAATTTTTCTTGAATATTGCTCATGAAGTTTTAGTGTTATCTAGGTATCCTAACAAAGATAACAAACTATAATTTTGCTGCAATGATATTAGTATAGATTATCCAGTTACAATAGGAGTTTTCCGTTTTATAAATCCATAAAATAAAATATATCCATAACATGCTAAGATTAAGATAAAAGCAAGTTTGAATCCGAAGTTATCTGTTAACAATCCATATAAAGGAGGAATCACTGCACCACCAACAATCATGGTACATAATACTCCTGAAGCCTGAGGTTTCAAATCGTCCAAACCGCCTAGTGCTAAAGTAAAAATTGTTGGGAACATAATTGAATTGAATAGTCCAACAGCCAAAATACTCCACATTGAAATAAATCCTGTAGTATTCATAGAAATAAGCACCATCAACAAAGCGCCCACCGCAAAACCAATTAGCACTTTAGCAGGATCTATAATTTTTGTTAAGTATGCTCCAATAAATCGTCCAATCATTGCGCCAGACCAATAAAAAGTGACAAATGCTCCAACAATCGCCTTTGAGTCTAAGGTAGAAAGATCTGCTCCTACAATCCATTCAGAAATACTTTTCATGGTAGGACTGTTTACAATGGCTTCAGACAGATTCATATCTCTAAAATAATCGGTCAAATAACTTCCTATAGCTACTTCAGCTCCTACATATACAAATATTCCTAAAGCTCCCATGATTAATGAGGGTTTTTGTAAAATGCTCGCATATCCACCTTTCGGAGCTTTGTGCAGTAATTTAGGCAATTGTACAAATACAAAAATCCCTGCCAGCAATAAGGTAAATGCTCCAATAGCAACAAAAGGTAATTGTACATTGGATGCTTCTGCAGCAAAATATACTTCTTTTTCAGCATCGGCTAGTGTAGAGATTTCTTCGCTGGTTTTAATCTTATCACTTAAAATAAACATAGCTCCAATAGCTGGAGCAATAGCTGTTCCTAACGAATTAAATGCTTGCGATAAATTCAATCGACTAGAAGCACCTTCCTCCGAACCTAACGCGGCTACATACGGATTGGCAGCCACTTGTAGTATAGTCATACCACTTGCCAAGATGAATACAGCTAATAAAAAAACAATATATAACCGAGAGGAAGCCGCAGGATAAAATAGTAAACATCCTGTACCCATTATAACCAACCCAAGAATAATTCCTTTTTTGTAACCAATCTTAGAGAGAATAAGTCCCGCAGGAATTGACAATACTAAGTAAGCCCCAAAAAATGCAAATTGAATCAACCCCGACTGAAAGTGTGTAAGTTCAAATACCTCTTTTAGACGTGGAATAAGAGGATCGACCAATACTGTAATGAATCCCCAAAGGAAAAATAAGGTAGTAATGAATATAAAAGCACTTTTGTAGGATTTATTGGTTGCCATATGATATGTGTTTGGTTATTAACTAGTTGTTATTTATTGTAAAAATCTGATTTGTAGTTTTTGTTTTCGTTGTTTTTGTATACAGTATAATTGAACCATTCATGAATGCAATACGCTCCTGTTTCTCCTTTTTTGTTCACAGCAATGTAGCCAACTTGAAAGTCTTTATAGTTAGGACTTTTCTTAACGACGCGTTTTACGGCTTCTTCACAAGCTTCTTGCGGTGATTTCCCTTGTCGCATCAATTCGACAATCAAAAAACTGCCAACTGTTTTTAATACTTCTTCACCCATTCCCGTAGCTGTAGCGCCACCAACTTCATTATCTACAAATAATCCTGAACCAATAATTGCAGAATCTCCCACACGACCTTGCATTTTATATGCCAATCCACTCGTAGTACACGCACCAGAAATATCTCCATTTTTATCAATCGCTAACATCCCAATTGTATCGTGGTTTTCAATATTGATAATCGGTTTGTATTCTGACTTTATTTTCCATTCTTCCCATGCTTTTTTAGAACTTTCTGTCAACAAGTCTTCTGGTGTAAAACCACTTTCTATTGCAAATTGTTTCGCACCATTTCCTGCCAATAGTACATGTGGTGTATTTTCCATTACTTTTCGTGCTACTGCAATAGGATGTTTGATATTTTCTATACAGACAACTGCTCCGTAATTACCATCTTTGTTCATAATACATGCGTCCAACGTTACATTTCCATCTCTATCAGGCAAACCTCCTTTTCCTACAGATTGATTTTTTTCGTCAGCTTCCTCAACCATAACACCTTGTTCAACCGCATCTAACGCAGATTTTCCTTCTTGTAACACTTCCCATGCTTTGGTAGTAGCATTAGGTACATTCCACGTAGCGATTACCATAGGAGTGCTCGGCTCCATATTAGAGTTGGAAGTTGCCGACTTATTTTTTTTCTCTTGCTCTTGTGTATCTGTACAAGCAGCAAAAGCAGTTCCTACCGTAAGTCCCAAACCTGTTAAAGCAGCACTTTGAATAAATTTTCTTCGTTTCATGTTTGTCTGTTTAAAATACTGCTTTTCAAACTTTTCAAAGTAAATGAATAAAATGAAAAACAGTCAATCGTATTTTTACTTCTTTTGATACTTTTTCGTTTTTAGCAAGGAGTTTGAACTAATTTTTTGGTGCTGGTTGATTAGTCATTTCAAAAATAATTTCGCCTCCATTCATCAATTCCTCATGTAAAATATAGTCTCTATCAATTTCTTTTCCATTGATTGTCAGTTTAGAAACATATACATTTTTTTCACTTTGATTGATTGCCTTAATAGTCAACTGTTTTCCGTTTTCTAAATGCAGCGTCGCTTCTTTTACGAGCGGACTTCCCAATGCATATTGATTTGCTCCAGGTGTTACAGGGTAAAATCCTAAACTACTGAATATGTACCATGCGCTCATCTGTCCGGCATCATCATTTCCACACAATCCATCTACTCCAGGGCCATACATTGTACGCATAATCATACGTACACGTTCTTGAGTTTTCTCTGGTTTTCCTGTCCAATTGTATAAATACGGAATGTGATGCCCAGGTTCGTTACCATGTACATAATTCCCTATAATGCCATCTCTAGTAATATCTTCATGCTTCGCGATGTATTTATCGTCCAGTTCCATCGTAAATAATGAATCAAGATGCTGGCTAAATTGCTCTTTTCCTCCCATCATTGAAATCATTTTATCCAAGTCGTGCGGAACATACAAACCATAATTCCATGCATTTCCTTCTATAAAACCTTGTCCGTGCGTATCTAACGGATCAAAATCTTTTCTAAAAGTCCCATCCGCTAGTTTTGGACTCATATAACCAATTTTAGAATTGTATACATTTTCATAATACATGGCACGTTCCATAAACTCGTTTGTCACAGCTTCATTTCTTGCTGCTTTGGCAATTTGTGCAATACACCAATCATCATACGACAGTTCTAACGTTTTTGAAACAGACGAATGACTTTTGTCATCAGGAACATATTTATATTTAATATAATCGCCTAAACCGTCAAAATAAGGAACATTAGCCGTATTTACAGAAGCGGTTAAAGCATGCTCAATATCAAAATCTCCTACATTTTTAACGCTTGCATCTGCAATTACCGACGCCGCATGGTATCCAATCATACACCAGTTTTCGTTGGCGTAATGACTCCAAATAGGCAACATATTATGTACACTTTCATCATGATGCGCCAACATCGATTTAATCATATCATTATTGCGCTCTTGTTGAATTACATTGAATAATGGGTGCAATGCTCTGTACGTATCCCAAAGAGAAAAAATAGTATAGTTTGTAAATCCTTCTGAGGCATGAATATTTTGATCTAACCCTCTATATTTGCCATCTACATCTTCATACAAAATCGGACTCAACATGGTATGATATAAAGCAGTGTAAAATGTCTCCGTGTCCGCATCTGTTAGCAGCGTTGCATCAATTTTAGACAATTCTACATTCCACTTTTTTTTGGTTTCCTCTTTCGTTTTTTTAAAATCCCAATGTGGTATTTCAGTCGTTAAGTTTTTCATAGCTCCTTCTGTACTAACAGCCGATAATGCAAACTTTACGCTGATTTCTTCATTTTCTTGTGTATCAAAGTTAAAATAGGCTCGAATGTTCTCGCCCGCCATTTCTGGAAAGTTTTTTTCTTCTTCAAATCGACGATAAAAACCATTATAGCGTACCGAATCATACTTTTTATGCCCGTAACTTGTAAATGGTTTTGAGAATGTCATCGCAAAAAACACCTTCTTTGTTCGCGCCCAACCACGTGTTTGCCGATATCCTGTAATTAACGTATCATTTTCTACACGGACAAACGTCCATACGTTCTTATCATCATGATGATACACATTATATACAAGATCTAACAAAATATGCGCCTCCTTTGTTTTTGGGAAGGTATACTTATGAAATCCAACACGCTCACTCGCTGTAAGTTCTGCTTTGATATTGTAATCGTCTAACACAACTTTATAATACCCTGGGCTAGCTTCTTCGCTTTTGTGTGAAAATGTGCTATAAAATCCTTTATCTCCTTCCTTAGTTTTTAGCGGATCTAATACGAGTGTTCCCGTAGTGGGCATTACCAAAAAATCTCCTAAATCGGAATGTCCTGTACCGCTAAAATTTGTATGTGCAAATCCTATGATTGTACTGTCTTTATATTGATAACCCGCGCAGTATTCGTATGTTTTAGAGTTGTAACTACCATCTTTTTTAAACATAACTTCCATGTTGGTTTGCGGACTCAGTTGCACCATTCCAAAAGGTGCTGTCGCTCCTGGAAAGGTATGTCCCATTTTGCTCGTTCCGATGAATGGATTTACAAATTGTGTAAAATCCTTCGTAGTTTGAGCAACTGCTTCTTTTTGGGTTTCAATTATTGTTTGATCATTTTTACAGGCATATAAGCTTATAAAAACAATCAGAATCGCACTTGGTATAACGCTTTTTCTTTTCATCTATAGTTTAGATTTCTATTTTTTGAAGTTTTCCTCTCATAAGACAGATTCCTTCTAATTTTAAACATATAAAATAGGGCTGAGTATTAATAAAGCTTACTTTACTTCTATCTCATCCACAAACAACCACGAACGTCCATTATGCTTATATCCCAAATGCCATTCAGGCAATACGCCAAGTTTCTTAGCAACTATTTTTACATAACGTGCGCTATACCCTTTCATGTCAAACTGTACATTTTTAATATGCGAACCTTCTTTGGGTTGCACCACATGAAACGTTTGGGTTGGTAACGATTTATAGAATCGGTTTGGGTTGTCACTTACGTAGCACTCAACTGCTGTTGGCAAAAAGATCCAACTCTTTTGGTCTTCCAAGAAGTTTACTTGAATTGTGTTAATCGGTTTTACCTTACCCAAATCTACCACTGCAATTACATCGGTATCAAAATATCCTTGCCATGTACCTGTACGAAAATCTTCCGTTCCTAAAATTCCATCAATCAACGCATTTTGACCGCCTGCATTGTATTGGTTTGCGTATTCTGTTTGCAAATCAATCTTCACATTCGGATCAATCTTAAAAAATTCTGTAATCATCGTGGTACTTTGTTTGCCATTCTTCTCAGCAAATACATGTAATTTTAAAGGCTCACTGATTGTAAACGGTTGCGTATATTCTATTGTTTCACTACCTAGAGAATAGAAAATTTTTGCCTCCTTGTCAACCGAACCTAGGGTAACTTGAGTTTCTCCTTTAAAGGCAATATCGCCTTTTGCAATAAATGGAGGCGGTACGATTTTGTGTTCTGTAATTTCCGTTACGGGAATGTGTTCATCCTTGGTTCCCCAATCGGTTGGTGTATTGGTCATTTCAAATACTAAACTTCCTCCATTCATGATTGCTTCATGAGTTATATAGCTTTTTGGATGATTTTCACCGTTTAATTTGGCTGATTTGATGTATTTATTTTCTGAAGAAACATTCTCTGCTACAATGGTAAACGTATTTCCATTTTCTAAATGGATTGTTGCTTTGCCAAATAACGGCGTTCCAATAATATATTCATTACTTGCTGGTGTAACCGAGTAAAATCCTAAACTACTCAACACATACCATGCGCTCATTTGCCCACAATCTTCATTCCCCGAAACTCCGTCAGGTTCGTTTTTATATAATGTTGTCAAAATTTCATGCACATATTCCTGTGTTTTCGAAGGCTTATTGATGAAATTGTACAAATACGCCATGTGATGACTCGGTTCGTTTCCGTGCGCATATTGTCCAATTAATCCAGTAATATCCGCTTGGTTACGTCCTGAAGTTTCCTGTTTTGCTGTAAATAGCTTGTCCAATTGTGCTTCTAACTGGTCTTTTCCGCCAAGCAATTCGATAAATCCAGACACATCTTGTGGCACGTAAAAACTATATTGCCAAGAATTAGCTTCTGTATAGTTAAAGTTTACTTCATACGGATCAAACGGAGCAAACCATGTATTGCGAAAACGCCCACGCATGAATTGTGTTTCAGGATCAAATACATTCTTATAAAATTGCGCTCGTTTGGTAAACTGTTCATAATCGTCGGTTTTTCCGAGCGCTTTTGCCATTTGCGCAATTGTCCAATCATCATAGGCATATTCTAAGGTTTTAGACACAGACTCTGATTCTTTTTCTACAGGAATGTACCCTAATTTTTTATAGTAATTCAACCCGAGTTTGTCACGTGTAGCACTGTGTTTCATCGCTTCAAAAGCTTTTTCTATATCATAGTCTCGGATGCCTTTTAAATAGGCATCTGCAATGACAGGAACCGCATGATAACCAATCATACAACCTGTATAATTTGCCGACAAATCCCAGATTGGCATAATACCACCAGATTCATACTTTTTAATGAATGTTTTGATAAAATCGTTTGTGCGTTCTTGTTCAATAATAGTATATAACGGATGCGCTGCTCGATAGGTATCCCACAAAGAGAAAACTGTGTAATGTGTGTGCTCAACAGATTCATGGATCTTTAAATCCATATCTCGATAACGCCCATCTACGTCTTGGTACAAGTTTGGAGCAATCATGGTGTGATATAAAGCTGTGTAAAAATTCGTTTTATAATCTTCATCCTCACTTTCAATAACAATCTTTCCTAGTTGTTGTTCCCATGTATCTTGCACGATCTTCTTCACTTCTTCAAACGACTTCGCTCCTATTTCTTGTTCTAAGTTTTTCTTAGCTCCTGCTACATCTACCGCCGAAATTCCAATCTTTACGTATACAGGCTCGTTGTTCGGGTTCTCAATTTCCAATCCTGCAATGGTTTTTGCTTCATTCTGCGTAAGCATTGTATCTTTCAACGGATGTGACAATTTTATATAGTAAAACAATTGCTGATTTGTTGCCCATGCTTTGGAGTGGCGATGTCCCAAAATTTCTGTAGCAGATTCAACTTTGATTTCCCCTGAAAGTAGTTCGTCTCGATGCTCCAAATCAAGCATAATTACCTGATTGTCTGCGGAAGGAAATGTGTATTTATGTATACCGCTTCGTTCTGAGACCGTTAGCTCTACTTGAATATTTGTACTATCTAACAACACTTTATAAAAACCTGCTTCGGCTACTTCATTATCATGCGAAAAATGTGCACGGTAGCCTTTTTTTCCATCAGCACCATTGTGAAAATTTACTTCAGTTGTCGGCATCAATAAAATATCTCCATAATCGGAAACACCTGTTCCACTTAAATGTGTGTGTGAAAAACCGTATATATACTCGTCTGAATAATGATAGCCCGAACAGCCATCCCATCCATCCAAGCGCGTATCAGGACTCAGTTGCATCATGCCAAAAGGCATCGTAGCGCCTGGATACGTATGTCCATGTCCTCCCGTTCCAATGAAAGGATTTACATAATTAATGAGTGCAGTATCTTTTTGAGCAATGTGTACTTTTTCATCATTCTTACAGCTAAAAAATAGAAAAATGACAATAAAATAGAGGTTGTGTTGAAGTTTCATTAAATAGATTGCTAAATTTATGGCAACTAATATACTAAAATGAGTCGCAATATTTTTTTTAAAGTCGCAATTTTCCTTTGTTTAATTTCTTGTTCAAAACCGCAATCACCAGTGAAGCCACATATCATTCCTATTCCGAGTCAATTAGACATTCATGAAGGTGTTTTTGTATTGCATAAAAATGTGTCATTGTATGCAGATGCAGACTTAATCGCTGTGGCAGAATTCTTCAATGACTATCTAAAAGAAAAACTAGGATATACGTTGCTACTTCAAAACAAACAAGACGTACAAACCATCCAATTTATACAGGACGATGCTATTGAAAATGATGAAGGTTACCAGTTAATTGTTTCCGCAAAAAAGATACAAATCAAAGCCAAAACAGCACAAGGCGCGTTCTACGGAATGCAAACCTTCCGACAATTGCTACCTGCTGTTGTAGAAAGTGACGAACTACAGATACAAAATATACAAATTACCGATGCGCCGCGTTTTGGATATCGTGGAATGCATTTGGACGTATCAAGGCACTTCTTTTCAGTCGATTTCATCAAAAAATACATTGATTTATTGTCACAACTTAAAATGAATACATTTCATTGGCATTTGACAGACGATCAAGGTTGGCGTATTGAAATAAAACGCTATCCAAAATTACAAAAAGTCGCTGCGTATCGTAATGAAACACTCATCGGACACTACAACGACATACCTCAACAATTTGATGGCAAAAAATATGGTGGTTACTATACACAAGAGGAAGTCAAAGATATTGTCAACTATGCTTCGGAACGATTCATTACCGTACTTCCTGAAATTGAAATGCCAGGACATGCGCAAGCGGCGATTGCTGCGTATCCAGAACTCGGTTGTACAGGAGAAGTTATTAATGTGGCCACCAAATGGGGCGTTTTTGAAGATATTTATTGTCCGAAAGAAACAACTTTTACCTTCCTTGAAAATGTATTGGATGAAGTAATGCCATTATTTCCTTCCAAATATATTCATATTGGTGGTGATGAAGCTCCTAAAACACGTTGGAAAGCCTGTGAGCATTGTCAAAAGTTAATCGAAAAAGAAAACTTACACGACGAACACGAGTTGCAAAGTTATTTCATCACCCGAATGGAAAAATACATAAATAGTAAAGGCAAACAGATTATTGGTTGGGACGAAATTCTCGAAGGCGGATTGGCTCCAAATGCTACCGTTATGTCTTGGCGTGGTACTAATGGCGCTGTTGAAGCGGCAAAATCGGGACACAACGTAATCCTAACACCAACTTCACATTGTTACTTTGATTATTACCAATCGGACAACGAAAGCGAACCGTTGGCAATTGGCGGCTACTTACCGTTGGAAAAAGTATATAGCTTTGAACCAATTCCTGCTGAACTATCCAAAGAAGAAGCCAAATACGTGTTAGGTGCGCAAGGAAATCTATGGACAGAATATATCTCCTCATCTGAAAAAGCAGCGTATATGGCATTCCCTAGAGCCATTGCCATGTCAGAAGTTACGTGGTCGAATCCAAGAAAACGTGATTACCAAGACTTTGCCTATCGCTTATCACATTTTCATAAACAGCTGGACGCACAACACGTAAACTATGCCAATCATTTGTATGAAATTGAAGGCAACGTGACGACACGAGACAAACAATTGGTGTTTGATTTACAAACTGTGATTCGTGATAAGACCATTCGCTATACGACTGATGGTACATCTCCCACAGGAAATTCCAAAATTTATGATAACTATCTCCCAATTGAAGGTTCTATCATACTCAACGCAGCCGTATTTGATGACACGCAAAAACTTGGTCGCGATTTTACTTTGGTATACAACGATCACAAAGCGGTTGGTGCTAAAATTAGTTTAGCACCACAACCACATACATCCTATCCAGGTAGCGGCAAAGAAGGGCTCATCAACGGCGTTTCGGGAAATGAAACACGGTATGGCGATAAAGAATGGCTGGGCTTTTGGGGTAAAGATGTGACTATTACGATAGAATTTGACGAACCTACAAAAATCAACACCATTTCCACACGTTTTTACAATGCCAACGGACAATGGATTTATGCGCCAACAGAAATTGGTATCAGTTTTATCAATGATGAAGACGGTAGAACGCTCAATCAAATCAGTCCAATTCAACAAAAAGACGAAACACTGATTCCGCATACCTTTCAACTCAACGGCGTCATGACTAAAAAGATTGAAATTTTTATTCCAAACTACGGTAGCATTCCAGAAGGCAAACAAGGCGCAGGAAATAAAGCATGGACATTTGTGGATGAGATAGTCGTTAAATAGATATTTGAAAATATTTTTTCTGAGTATTGAAAGTTTAATTTCTTAAAAAATAAGAGAAATTCTTCATTCAATTACCTTAATTAATGAATTTAAACTAGTAGATTTTGATACCTCGATATAGTACTAAGTTCTAGTACATACAATATCTCATCATATCGTATTTCATACAATGTGAGTAAGGATAAAAAACGGAATAAAGATTGGCGATAAAGCTAATATTGCTAAAAGAAATCACTCAGTTATTGCTCCTAATAAAGTTTTAAGTGACTTACTAGCTAACAATTTTTACAAAATCTCTTAAAAATAAAATCTCTAAAATAGACTTCAAAATATTAAATATCAACCAATTACAACTCAACATGTTTTTAGAAGTTAAATTTAATTAATAGAAAATTTCAAATTTAATTTTAAAAGTTAGGATTCCTTACTATATTTGCATTGCAATAATGCATAAAACTTTTAAAACTATTTAAAAATGAGTAAATCAATTTTTTATCACGCTGGTTGTCCAGTATGTGTAAGTGCAGAACAAGAAATCATAGCCTTAATCGGAACCAAAAATGTTGAAATTGTACATCTTGGAGAAGACCGTACCAGAATAGCTGAAGCAGAAAAAGCTGGTGTCAATTCTGTCCCTGCTTTAGTAACACCAAATGGAAATGCACTACATATCAATTTTGGAGCATCTTTAGAAGATGTAAAAGGTTAAATTTTTTATTAAATAAAGTTAGGATTCCTAATTTAAAAATAAACTCATGACTTTTAAAATCAAAAAAATGAAATCAATTATCTTTTTCTTAACAACAATTATTATTCTGGGAACAACTGAGTCCTATACACAAGAAAGTTCACACAAAATCGATGACTTTACAATAAAACAAGTCCGAGTCACAACTAAAAAGGATTTAGGTATCACTATTTGGGAAATTGACGTTAATGGAACGGCAGGAAATACAACACCAACAAAAATAGGACAATTGGATGGTGCACCCGTATTGGGATATGTATTTCCTACTACCTTACAACCAACTGATGTGGGGTTTGGACAAACCAACGGCATAGTAGCCCTTGCATTGACCTCACATCCTGATTTTGATGACACTCCGCTTTGGGATGAGAACAACGACCAAATTTTTAACAACGATGGACTTGTTTGGCATCCGCATTGGGTCATATTAATCAAAGATGAAAGAGTTCCTGGAGGGCTATCAGTTAAGCAGTTTAAAAAAGCTGACAAAACTGTGGTATTACCACCAACTAATCCTAATATGCCAATGTATATGGATTCTCCAGGTTATCCTGTTACTACAAGACAAAACACAATCAATGTAGTAGTACCAAATTATAGGATGAATAATCAATCAAATTTCCAATATGATGGCGTTACTGCATTCATGAAAGTAAACACAAGTAATGAAAACTTGCCTATGCTTGGTGTATATGAAATATATAGTATAGCTAGTGGAAACTTATCACTACCATATACCGTAAAAAAAGAATAATATGAAAGTAGCTGTTTGGGACACGTATGTTCAGAGAGAAGATGGTAAAATAATGCATTTTGATATTCTAGTACCAAGTGAAACAACCAATCAATACACTGTATTTGAATTTGGCAAACACTATGTAAAGTCAAAACCGTTTCGCTCCAATCAATTATCCACAAAAGAATGCAAATTCTGTCATATTGAACAAGCAACAGAAGAGGTAATCGCATCTATCAAAAAGGTAGGTTTTCACATAATTGAAATGGAAAATTGCAATTAATTTAATTAGGATTACTAACTTAGTCCCGTTGATTAACGGGACTTTTTTTATGGATAACAGTATATTTAACCCCACACAACAAGAACAAGATATTTCTAGTAAAATAGTTGCTGGTTTAGAACGAATCTCAGAAGTATTCAAAGTGTTGTTATGGGAAAAAGCGAAATTAGTTGGATTGAGCCCAATCCAAATTCAAATATTGATTTTTATTGCTTTTCATAAACGTGAGCTTTGCAATGTAAGTCACCTAGCTAAAGAGTTCAATGTCACAAAACCTACTATTAGCGATGCAATTAGAGCTTTGAATAGAAAAGGAATGATTTCCAAAGACTTTTCATCTTCAGACAATAGGAGTTACACGTTACAATTGACAGAATCAGGCAAAAAAATGGTTACTCAAACTAACGATTTTGCAATGCCACTAAAAAAACAAATCGACAATTTCAATGAGAGCGAATTAACAGGTCTGCTAAATACACTTAGTAATTTAATTTACAAACTCAATTACAACGGAGTTTTAACTGTACAGCGTACTTGCTACGGTTGCAAATATTATCAAAAGAATAAGGAAACGAATTATTGTAACCTACTTCAAAAAATTTTAATGACAACCGAAATTCGATTGGATTGTCCAGAGTATGAAGAAAAAGCAAATGGGTAAGAATCGATAAGAGGAATAGTGGCTTTAAGAAATTTTATTTTTCCTATTTTGCAATCCTAAACATCCTAAAGAATTGTCAACACATGAAGAAAAAAATCATGCTAGTCTTAGGTCCTGCACTGTGTTTACTGTTTTTCTTAGCACCTTTTGAACTCATTAATCCTGCGGCGGACAAAGTAATTGGAGTAGCTTTATGGATGATTGTATGGTGGATTACCGAAACAGTGTCAATCTCTGTAACAGCTTTAATTCCGTTAACGTTCTTTCCGCTATTGGGCATCATGCCTATCAAAGAAGTGGCAGTAAATTATGGGCATCCGATCATCTTTCTATTTTTTGGAGGATTCGTCCTAGCACTCGCCTTAGAAAAAGTAAATCTGCACCGACGTGTGGCGTTGGGCATCATCAAACTCACAGGTACAAGTCCCAATAAAATCATTCTCGGATTTATGCTAGCAACTGCTTTTCTAAGCATGTGGATTAGTAATACCGCTACAACCGTTGTCATGCTGCCTATCGCCTATTCTGTGATTGAATTATTAATTGATGATGCGGACGGTTTTACTAAAAACGATCGAAATTTTGCACTCAGTATCATGTTAGGAATTGCCTATGCCGCCAATGTAGGTGGAATTTCAACATTAATCGGCACGCCTCCTAATATTGTATTGGCAGGATTTATGGAAAACGAATACAATTACAGCATTTCCTTTGTCAAATGGATGATGGTTGGAATTCCGTTTGCCATTATCATGCTGTTTTTTATCTATTATGTTTTAACAAAATTCCTATACCCAAACCATTTGGCTTCCTTTGAAGAATCAAAAACACTCATTGATCGTGAAATGGATAAACTGGGAAAAATTAACAAATCCGAAATCATTGTTATGCTTATATTCATCATAGCGATTGCGTTTTGGATTGGAAAAAATTACCTCAACAGTCTATTCCCAAACCTAAACCTTTCCGATACCACAATTAGTTTGGTGGCAGCATTTGCATGTTTTATAGCGACGCATCAAAATCGTCAAATTCTAGATTGGGAAGATACCAAACGACTTCCGTGGGGAATTTTACTCTTATTTGGTGGTGGACTCGCCCTAGCAAGCAGTCTGTCAGAAGTTGGTATCATTGACTTGATAGGAACTGCTGTGAGCAATCATACCACTTTAAGTATTCTTATCGTTTGCAGCATTCTCATCACTGTAATGCTATTTATGACAGAATTGATGAGCAACGTAGCGTTAATTGCCATTTTTGCGCCGATGGTAGCAGGTGTTGCCATAGGTTTAAACGTAGATTTATTACACATTCTCATTCCAGTAACCATGGCATCTAGTTGTGCCTTTATGTTGCCCATGTCTACACCGCCAAATGCCATTGTATTTGCAAGTGGTTATGTAAAAGTAGCGCAAATGGCACGTGCAGGTTTTGTTCTAAACCTTATCTCTATTGCGCTATTGATTCTGTTCTTTCAATTTGTGATTCCGTTGGTTTTTAGCTTTCCGAATTAGCAATAAAGAAAAACTATCTTCTTAGCTAATACTCTCAAAAACAGTTAGGCTGGATAGTATCATCTAATAATACGCTCCTAAAATATTTTATCCCGCTTTACGGGAAACCTCATTGTGCATATGTAGGTTTTGTGTTACATTTATAAAAAATAATAGGACGTTTATAATAAAATGGTTCCTGTTATTTTCTAAATTTAGTATGATAACAGGAATTCCTGTTATACATATGTTGTGCGTCAGTGTAAAAAGCCGACCCGCAAATGGCACATTTGGTTTTTGCCGACACACGAGCCAACGCTCCAAAAACCAAAAGAGCCATTTTTTGCCAACGCACGGACAAACAGAGAAGATTAAAAACATAAATTGCGAATTTTGAAAAAGCAATATTTAGGACAGAAAATATAGAATGAGATTTATAGATTTATTCGCGGGACTTGGAGGCTTTCATAAGGCGTTACACGAACTTGGCCACGAGTGTGTATTTGCAAGTGAACTCGACCCTGTATTAAGAGATACCTACAAAAAGAATTGGGGTAAAGACATTAACATTCACGGAGACATTAGGAAAATTGTAAAAGACAATATTGACTTAATTCCTGACCACGACATATTATGTGCAGGTTTCCCTTGTCAGCCATTTTCAAAAGCGGGTAAACAACTTGGACGAGAGGACGACAGAGGAACGCTGTTTGACGAAATTGTAAAAATTCTTGAGGCTCGAAAACCCAAATATTTCATTTTAGAGAATGTTCGATTCATTGCCAAGCACAATAACGAAGAAACTTGGAAAGCAATGAAAGTTGAGTTTGAGAGACTAGGATATCAAGTTGACCATAAAGACTATTCCCCTCACGACTTTGGTATTCCGCAGCATAGACAAAGAATATTTATTGTTGGCTCGTTAGGAATAAATGCACTCGACCATTTTAGTTTTGACAAGGTAGACAAATACAAAAAAAATGTTGTTGAACTTGAAAATTTCATTGAGCAGAATCCAGTTAGTGCAAAACAACTACCTAAATCAAATCAAGATTGCATTCGACTTTGGCAAGACTTAATTGATGCTTTACCAAAAGAGGTAAAAATCCCAGGTTTTCCAATTTGGGGAATGGAATTCGGAGCAGACTATCCATTTGAAGAACAATATCCTCATTTACTTTCTGCAAAAGAATTAGGTGAATACAAAGGAAATTTTGGGATTTCATTAAAAGGAATGACCAAGGAAGAACAATTAGCAAATCTACCAAGCTACGCAAGAGTTGAAGATGAGTTTCCCGATTGGAAACAGAGATATATTAGACAGAACAGACAATTTTACAAAGACAACAAAAAGTTCATAAAAGAAGCCGTTAAGCAAATTGCAAAGTTGCCATCTCAAAGTTGGCAGAAATTAGAATGGAATGTTGGCGACAGCAAACGAATAATAAATAATTATCTATTGCAATTTAGACCATCAGGCATAAGAATTAAAAAGCCTGATTTTTTCCCTTCTTTAGTTTGTACGAACACTCAAATTCCAATTATTGGTTGGGAAAACAGATACATTACCAAAAAAGAAGGATTGAAACTTCAGTCTTTAACAGGATTGAAACTTCCTGAAAATGACAATGCAGCTTTCAAAGCATTAGGAAACGCTGTAAATGCCAAAATTGTAAAGCTCATTGCTACTCAGCTTTTGGTTGAAGAAAAGAAACTGAATGGAGTTGCGAAGCAACTCCAAGCGTCTAATTCATTATCCAAATCCTATGAGCCAGCAAAGTAAAGTTAGTATTCGTCCACAAGTTACTATGCTCTCTGTTCTCAAGCACATTGAATATGAGACTTGGTTTGCATTGGCTGAATTCATTGATAATGCAGTTGACAGTTACCTAAAAAACATAAAGGTTTTAAAACAAATTGAAGGTGATGATTTTGTTCTTGAAGTAAGAGTTGAAATAAACGAACCTGAAAATAGAATCACCATAAGAGATAATGCAGGAGGAATTGGAGAAGCTGATTATTCAAGAGCATTTCGAGCTGCGGAAGTTCCTCCTGATAATTCAGGTCTTTCTGAATTTGGAATGGGTATGAAATCAGCAGCTTGTTGGTTTGCTGACAATTGGTGTGTTACATCCACAGCATTGGGAGAAACGCAGGTGAAGAAGGTTTCCTTCGATATGAAAAAGATTTTTGAGGACAAGTTAGAGGAGTTGGATGTTGAAATTAAATCTTGCGAAAAAAACCATCATTTCACAATCGTAGAATTGTTTGATGTAAATAGAATGCCGAGAAGAAAAGGTGTAGGAAAAGTAAAAGACCATTTACGAAGTATTTACAGAGAATTTATCCGTAAAGGCGTTTTAAAGCTAACCTTGAACAATGAAGAATTAAAATTTGAAGACCCAAAAATCCTTAATGTTCCTCAATATGACAAACCAGATGATGACCCTATTCTGTGGCGAAAGGAAATTGATTTTGAATTAGAAGAAGGTTTAAGTGTTCACGGTTTTGTTGCAATCAGAGAAAAGGCATCTACATCAGAAGCAGGTTTTGCATTATTTCGCAGAGGCAGAGTAATTGAAGGCAGTTTTGATAATGGCTTTAGACCTGATTTTATTTTCGGAGCTCCAAACAGTTATCGCTATCAAAGAGTTTTTGGAGAACTTCACTTAGACGGATTTAGTGTAAACTTTACAAAAAAAGGAATCCAATGGGATGAAAACCTAGAGATTTTTCTCAGACTACTTAAAGATGATATTAGCTCTAAAGACTTTCCATTACTGCAACAAGCAGAACAATATCGAGTAAGAGCGACTGAAAAAGAATATAAAGCAGCTGTAAAAGCACTTGATGAAACGGTGAATGACTTTCAGAAGAAAGCACCGCAAGCAGTTGCCGAAGTAGTAAATTCAATTTCTGTAGCAGAACCCGAAGAAAAGGTAGAATTAACCAAAACCGAAAAAACGCTTCATAGAGAATTTGACATTCGCTTTAATAAAGTTGATTGGAAAGTGTCAATTGAACTTTCATATGACCCTTCACTAACAGAGTTAATTGAAGTAGGCGATAGTTTTATTAAAGAAAAAGTTAGCAATTCATCTGTTCGTCAAATTGGGATAAGACTTTCTTTAACACATCCTTTTATGGTTGAATTTGCAGGAGCCGACACTAACAAAATTGAGCCTGTTCTCAGAATTGCGGCAGCTTTAGGACTTTCTGAAATCATTGCAAAGGACAGCTACAAAAATCAAGGAGAAGTTCGGAGAAATTTTAATGAGCTAATATCCAATCTCTCAAAACAATAAAGATATGACAGAAATAATCGAAATACAGAATCAAAACCAAAATGGAGATTGGCAACCATTTGTAGGTGATGAAACTACTGAACTTTTGCGAAGTAAAGGTTTTACTAATTCTAATAGAAGTTTAAATCAAAGTGGCGAAAGAATATTGGATGAAACATACAGAATTATGCAGGTGTGTGGTAATCCTAATGACCAAACCAATAATGAAACAGGAATTGTAATTGGTTATGTCCAAAGTGGAAAAACCCTTTCTTTCACTACTCTGACTGCATTAGCTAGAGATAACAACTATCAGATTGTAATCGTAATTGCAGGTGTTTCAACTAATCTCGTAAATCAGTCAACACAACGATTAGCGGACGATTTAAGGTTAAACACTCGCTTTGACAGAAAGTGGACATTACTCCAAAACCCTAACAGCAACCAAGAAGCTGAAACAATTGAAACAACACTTGCTCAATGGGCTGACCCAACTTTCCCAATAGAAAGGTGTAGAACATTGCTTATAACAGTGATGAAGAACACATCTCACTTGAATAACTTAGTTAATATTCTTGCGGGACAAAACCTTACAGGTGTTCCAACCTTGATAATTGATGATGAAGGAGACCAAGCAAGTCTAAACACTAGAGCAAGATGGGCAGCACGACAAAATATTGATATAGAAAGTTTAACCGAAAATCAAGTTTCTACTATTTACCGTAGAATAAACGCACTTCGCAATGTTTTCCCACATCACACATTTCTACAATACACCGCCACACCACAGGCAAATCTATTCATAAATATAATGGATAGACTTTCTCCTAATTTCATAAAACTATTAACTCCCGGACCTGATTACACAGGAGGAATTGATTTTTTCAGAAATAATCCAAACCTTATCTTGGAGATACCACCAAATGAAATTCCTACTCCAACAAATCCGCTTTTTGAAATTCCAGAGAGTTTGAAAAGTGCTTTACGCATTTTCTTTTTGGGTGTAGTTGCAGGAGAAATGCAAAATAATCACAGGAATAGGACAATGCTTGTCCATCCTTCAAGACTGCAAGGAGACCATAACGAATTTACAAATTGGATAAGAAATACTTGTAATAGTTGGCAGAGGTTACTTTCAGGCAATGATGCTGAAGACAGAAGAGAACTAATTGACGAGTTCAGAACTTCATATAATCAATTACAAATGACTGTTTCTGATTTGCCTAGTTTTGAAACGCTGACAGGAAACGATTTGATTCACGCTCTGCGATACACCCAAATTGTTGAAGTCAATTCTAGAAATGGAGTAACACCGCAAATTCCTTGGAATGATTTCTACTCTTGGATTTTAGTGGGCGGACAATCAATGGATAGAGGCTTTACGGTTGAAGGTTTGACCGTAACTTATATGCCGAGAAATATTGGTACAGGAAACGTTGATACAATTCAACAGAGAGCAAGGTTTTTTGGATATAAAAGAGGTTACTTAGGCTATTGTAGAGTATTCTTAGACCAAGTAACTATTGATGCTTATAATTTTATCGTAGAGCACGAAGAAGATGTAAGAAATAGACTTTTAGAATTCCATTTGAATGATAGACACCTAAACGATTTAGACAGAGTGGCAGTGCTTAATCAAATGTTAAACCTAACTAGACGAAACATCATCTATGACGATTTAGATAGAGATACATTTGGCAATGATTGGTTTAGAATTAACGCACCACACGACACAGATGAATTGATTGAAGCCAATAGAAATGCCCTTTTAACTTTCCTACAATCAAGAGCAGGATTGTTTAACCAAGATGAGGGACATCCAAATAGAACTGAAGAACAAAAACATTTAGTTGCAAGAATTACGATTCAAGAATGTTTGGAGCATTTGCTTAACAATCTTCGTTATACAAGAGAAAGTGATTCAGCAACATACTCAAGCCTTAGAGGAATTTTAAAAGGATATATTGAGGAACATTCAGACGAAGAATGTTTGGTTTACTTGATGAGTACAAATTCTTATGAAAATTGGACACCAAGAACTCGTAGATTAAATCGAAATGATGAAATACAACAGCTATTTCAAGGTCGTAACCCGAGAACAGGAGAAGTAATTTACCCAGGTGATTCAGAAATTAAGGATGAAAATCTTTTGACAATTCAAATTCACCTTTTGAATTTGAGAGATACCGATTTTCAAAACGTGCCAACCATAGCAATTTGGATTCCTGAACATATGGGAGCTGATTTAATAAGGCAAGTATGAATTTAATTGACCTATACGATTCTCTGAGCTTGCCTGAAAATGACAGCAAGGTTTTCAATGCAATTCCAATCCCCGAATACCCAAATTTTCGAGTGGCAATTGACTTTGAAGGGAATGCAGTTTTATTGCTTTCTGTATCTAAGAGAATTAAGGATTTAAGCCTGAAGAATTTTCGCCTCAAATATTTGCAACTTGAACAAAACCTTGAATGTAAAATTTATGAGAATGATTCCTTCAAATTTCAAACATTTACTGTTATTACATTCCGTTGCAGCGACAGAAACTTGCAAGAATACTTTCTTAGAATATCTGAATCTCTCGTAAAAACAGTTGGACAAAATCCAACTCAACCACAAGTAATTGATTCGCTCAAAAAGTTTGTTGAAGTATTTAAAACCTTGACAGATTCTCCAACAAATACAGTAAACGGTCTTTGGGCTGAGTTATTTTTAATTGAAAATTCAACCAATCCAAAAGAACTCATAAATTATTGGCATAACATACCAGAGGAGAAATTTGATTTTAACGCAGGAACAGAAAGAATTGAAGTTAAGAGCAGTTCGAACTTTGAGAGAAAACATATTTTCTCAGCGGAACAGTTAAACCCTCCGTCTGATACACAAGTTTTAATTGCTTCGGTTTTTTTAAAACAACACAATTCAGGGAATAGCATTCAGTATTTAATTGACAGAATTTCTGAGAAGATTGATTACGACTTTGATACAGTTGAAAAGCTAAACACAATTGTTTTTAGAACGCTTGGAAGTTCTTTGGAACATTCCATTGGCGTAAAATTCGATTATGACATTGCTCAACAGTCTTTACGTTTTTACAGACATCAAGACATTGACAAAATAGAGGAAGTTCATATTCCAAACAATGTTTCAGAAGTGAAATATAAATCTGACTTGACAAGTATCAAGGCAATAGAATTAAATAAACTAAAAGAAAGAAAAGGACTATTCAATGCTTTATAACAAAATAGAAATAAAACCAACGCTTCACACCCACACACATTGCCAAGTCGCACCAGCCGACCCGCAAGCCAAAACTTGGCAAAGAGTGTGTCTGCCCTACCGCACGACCAAAACGACCGAAAAACAGACGGACGAAAAAGAACACCGAACGCACAACATCACCTATACGCAAGCAGGGGTTTCGTGCTTCGTAGGAAAGGAAAGTGGTAAATTTGAAGTTCAGTTCTTCGTAGAAAGTTCAGTGGTAAAAATCCCTGCCTGCGTATAGCTGAGAACCGTTATATATAATTCCAAAAGAGAATTGGAGACATCCGTTTGAAAAAGGAAATATTGGAAAGATTTTATCTAGTTTTTCTTTAAAATCAGCAGATTTTAGTCCAAGTTTTTAGCAGTTACACTGTGAAAGAGCGTTCTTTCAAACATTGTCAATGTACTCAAAAACTTGATTTAAGGTAGTGGATTTATTTGATAAAATCAACTCCTAATTAGAAAACGATAAAGTCTAAAGTTACAAATGAAAAAAAAGGCACGCCTTATACAAATATAAAGTGCATCTTTTTTTACAATTTCAAACGGATGTCTATAGGCTATTTTAGCTCTTTTTAGAACTCCTTTTTTATGGCTTGAATTTAAGTTGTACTTTAGTTAAAGTAAGAACGCAAAAAAACATATATATAACAACAGAATACACTTGCATTAAAACGCAGCTTATTCTAATCGTTGTACGCAAGTTGACAACAAATCGCAAAAAATCCAACTGAATTAAAATAGATAGAGTGAAAAATATGCTAATTTTGAAAAAACTGACTAAAAAAATTCTCTAATCGAAGTTCAAATATTAAAAATGTAATGGGTATAATTTTAAAAACCAAAAAACACTATTTGACTAGATTTCCGTTATGGCTAGGTGTAATTATATTTTTAACACTTTCTTCCTTTATAATTGGATTTATTGGAGCCTATTTAACCGAATTAATAACAAATGAACCTTGTCACGAAGGAAACTGCTTTTGGGGAGTAATTCCTTGGTTAGGAATATTTATAACACTACCAATTGGCGGAATCGGACTTATAATTTATTTAGTTATTATAATTATTGATTCTATTAAATTAATGAAAAATGGAAAATAAAACCTGCGTACAACAATGTATAACCGCAATTACGGCGGATTCGACTACGTCCGAATCCACTCGGAATTGCTAAAGCCTGTGCTAAACCGAAAAGTAGTAACTTAAAACCCGTAACTGACGGTTATACGAGACCGTTATTTGCAATTTTAACACTCAAACTTAAACAATGAAGAATATTATCTACTTAATTTTATTAGTCCCAATTTTTATTTTTGGTCAATCTAAATCTGAAAAAATAATTGATGATTTTAAGAAAATGAGCAGAGAAAAAGGGATTTATGTTCAATCTCCTGGAGGAGAACCTGAACCTGTATTTCAATTTTGTGAAAAAGAAAAAAAGAAAATCCTAAAACTTGATAAATTAATTAATGACGAGGAACTTGAGTCTTTAAAATCAAGTGATAACGGAACAATTAAATTTATTGGTTATTTAATAAGCGCCAAAAGAAACAATAATAAAAATTATGTTTTAAACTTATTAAATAGCGTAACTGAGGAAAAGAAGATTTACATGGCTTGGGGCTGTGAAAGGAATGAATCCTCATTTTCATACCAAATGTATTTACTACGAGTTTTATCTGTAAAAAATAGTCTTTTTGAACCAAAATATAATATGACAAATGCTGACCTGAATGGATTATTGGAAAAAATAAAAAACAGCAAATAAAAACGTGTATAATTCATTGCTTCTGATTTTCCTTTCGGAAAATCCTCGCGCTGAATTATTGCCTTTGCTTTTTTATTAAATTAGTTGCTGAAACACGCAACGAAATCATACACAAACCGTTAGGCACAATCTGAACGCAACTTTATGAAATACACATTTTATATCTTATTTCTTGTAATTATCTTGAGTTGTTCTAGAACCAAAGAATTCAATTCAAAAAATTATTTTGAACATATCAATAATGCTGAACTTGCCATTTGTGATGAAAACTATGAAAAAGCTATAAGCGAATATAAAACTGCTTTTGATGCAATAGAAAAACCATTTGGGAAAGATGTTTTTAATTTGGCATTATTGAGTCAACTATTGAATAACTTCGAAAAGAGAGATAAATACCTTCAAGAAATAATAAACAACTCAAATGAATTAGATTTTGTGAAATCCGTTTTTGTAAGTAAATATATGACTGAGCAAGAATGGATAAATTAGTATATAAAAGAGAAATAAAATACAACCAAAAATTAAGAACTGAATTTAATGAAATTCACGCTAGGGACCAGTTGTTTAGACCAATGTATGAGACTCACGATGATACAATCAATTCGATTAGAAAAATAAACTTAAAACGAATATTGGAACTAACCGACTCAGACGGTTTTCCATCTCAAGTAGAATTAGGATATGACAATTATTTAAGACAACAACCTCACTATATTATTTTGCATCATACAGCTCAAAGGAGAAGTTATGACAAAACTGTTATCGATTTGGAACCAATTTTAAAATCAGCTGTAAAAAGTGGAAGATTTGACCCAGAACAAGCGATTTTCTATTTGAACTTTCAAAATGATATGGAGAAAGGTAGTTTTGAAGTTTATTCATCTTGGCAATACAAACATCCAATATTACCTGACAGCTTAAATAATAAAATTTGGTTTCCAAAACTTACTAAAGAACAAATATCAAAAGTAAATGAAAAACGAAAAGAATGGTATGCAAATTCAATATCTGATATTGTTAGAAAAACTGAATTTCTGAATAAAAGTGATTTGCCTTTTGTTTTTACTTCGGTAAGAAAATCAATTGCAAATTTACACGATGATTTTGATAAAGAAACTGCTTTAAAACAATATAACGGAATGACAAGCTATATGATTGAAAAATAAAAGACTGTGCCTAACAACGTGTATAGTTCATTGCGGCTGAATTCCTAATCGGAATTCATTGCAATTTGCTATCTTTCGGTTACGGCGGAAAATCCTTGCGGATTTTCACACAACAAACCATATACAAACGCGTTAGTCAACATTTGAGAAAATCACTAATGAAAAAAAAAATTATAGTCATAATCTTATCAATCCCAGTTTTGACATTTGCACAAAATAAAGTGAAATTGAGAGATTTGACTTTTTCTATCCCAACTGAATTTAATTATTTTACTGAACAAGACAGAAAGCTAGATTATGAGAACTTTCACGAAATAGGAAAAATATTTACTGATTCGACTGATTTGGAGAAGTTCCCTAAAATCCAATATCAGTATTATGAAATGCCTGAATTTGGTCTTGAAAGTTCTGAAAAAGTTCTTACAAGCCTAAATCATATAATGACGAAAGATATAAAAGCCGACACACTAATTATTAAAAAATCGGAAAATTACTCATTAGCCAAATATTCAATAATGGGAAAATCGTTGTATGAAATAAAAAGTTTGGGTAAAGAAGGTTGGATAAATATTCAATATTTCGATTTACCAAATAATGACAGTAAAAGCTTTAAAGCAGCAAAAGAAATGATTAGTTCAATTAAGCATAAACAAAAATATGAATCGGAATATGATAGCCATATGAAAAAATCGGGTGAACTTTCAAAAAGAGCATTGATTTTTTTGGCAATTGGATTATTATTTTTTCTTATCCCTAAACTGATTAAAAAATTAAAAAACGTTGTCTAGCAATGGCTATAAGTAATTGCTTGTTCTCGCCTACTTCTGAAAATCCTCGAGGATTTTCAGCCCTTTTAAGAATATCTTTCTTTTAAGTTTTACTATTGAACTCTAAAATTTAGAGTTCTTACAATCAAGATACATCCTAAATGAAAATATTTGTCGGATGGTTGGTTGTTGTATTTTGATTGACTCTTAGATTTGTCATTACGAGGCGTAGCCGAAACACTCGTATTGAGCACAGTCGAAATACTTGTATTGAGCGCAGTCGAAATACTTGTATTGAGCGCAGTCGAAATAATCTCATAAAAACTACCCTTTCTCTGAACGCTTCTTCCGCCGTGTCTTGACTACTTGATTGTATTGTCGAACCAATTCGTGAATTTCGACATGCAACTTTTGATGATCGTCATGCGTGTTCAGAGTGACGAAAGCTTCCAATCGTTCCACCAATGTGCGATACACAGCCGTGGCACCGTCACGTAAACTCGTAAAAGTCGGTATGTCATTGGTAGCAATTTCGGAAACACGTGCTACATACAATTGGCCAAATTCTCTATTCACGGTTTCCAACGCCTGTACCCAATCTGACAAATGCAGCATGGTAACTGCCTCTTGCAGTTGTGTATCGGTTTGCCACTGCTCCATCATATTGGCAATCAACGCAGTTTCCTGCTGATACGGCATTCTGTGTACATTCTTTCCGTAAGTCTCAAAGTGAAATAGCAAACTTTTAGCAGCTTCTTTCTTAATCGAATCTATATGATACGTATATCCTTTCAACACATACCGAATCCCCTTATACAAATCATCACGTTGAGCATCCAATGCTTGTAAAGCGGCTGTTTGCACTGGTTCTTGCTCCACTTCAAAAGCCAAAACTAAATTTGCTACCTGCGAAGCCATCGCAGCACGTTCGGCTGTCAACCCTAAAGCAGCCACATCGTACTGATTGATTAACTTGACGATATCTTTCATAAATTGTAGAAACTCACTACTGCGATAATCCTTTAAAATTGGTCTTGAAAACGAGCTCATTTACAGTATTGGTAATAATTTTACTAAATATAGCATGTTTATTAGGAATTATCACATAAAACATGTGCGGAATTAAAAATACACTATTGTTATAATAATTCCGCACTTGCGGAATCATGACTTCAAAACTATTTTAACATTTCCGTACTTACGGAATCACAATTTCAAAACTGTTTTTAGCATTCCGCACGTACGGAACCTAAATTACAAAACTGTTTCTAGCGTTCCGCAACGTACAAAAGCACCTCGCAATCGTACAACACGCGTCCGTATATAATCAAAAACAACAAACACAATCACTCGAATGCTAAAAATTAGATTAATAATTGAAAGATTCAGCGCATTCAAAACAATTTAGAAATGATATATTTGGTACTTTGACAAGCTCAGCACCTTTTTTTGGAGTTCCCAATCCTTGTTTGCTACACTCAGTATTCAAAATTTGGAAGTAAATTCAAAAGTGAAATCGAGCTCAAATACGTAGTTTTACATTTAAAATGTAGAATTCAACATTTATAATTTCAAAGAATGATTTTAGAAATCTGTGCCAACTCGTACGAATCTGCTATGAATGCTTCAATAGCAGGGGCGCACCGTATTGAATTGTGTTCCGAACTGGCTGTGGGCGGTGTAACTCCTTCATATGGGGTACTGAAAAAGGTTATGAACGAAGTATCAATTCCTGTTCATGTACTAATTCGTCCGCGAAGTGGCGACTTTACCTATTCAAAGGTAGAATTTGAAATCATGAAGCAAGATATTGAATTGTGTAAGGAATTGGGGTGTGCAGGCATTGTGTCTGGCGTGCTTAAGCAAGATCAAACAATTGATGCCGAACGTACCAAAGAACTGATTGAATTGGCAAAGCCCTTGTCGTTTACCTTTCATCGGGCGTTTGATTGGGTGCCAAATCCGAAAGAAACCATTCTCGAACTAGCCATTTTAGGTGTAAATCGTGTATTGACTTCAGGACAGGCAAAATCTGCTGAAAAAGGAATATTATTATTACAAGAATTAAAAGATTTAGTCGAAAACGAGCTTATTATCATGCCTGGCGGCGGTATCAATCCTAGCAATGTGTATCTTTTTAAAGAAAGTGATTTTACCGAAATTCACGCTTCCGCCACAAGTATTCATCAAACCATCAACGAACCCAAAATTAGCATGCATAGTGCTACGTTGTTCAATGAAACTCGTATTGCAACATCCAATAAAGAAAAAATCAAACAACTGGTAGCACGTATCCTTTCATGAAAAATTTCACGTACATATCTATTTTTTTATATCTCATGTGTACTGCTTGTGCAGATAAAGAATTAAAAACTATTGGAGATACTTCTATCGTAGTATTTGAGGATGAACATCTTCATTTTGACATGGCTTTTAAAGAAAATCCTAGTACCCAAAACGACATTTTACGATTAGATGCGGGACGTGTATTAGTCAAAAAGATAAAAGTCCCTACTTATGAAAAACAAGCAACTGTCACTGTTGACATGACACTCACGTCCAATGGTGACCCTTGGGATAAATCGGGTTCACTATTTGTCATTCCCAAAACTTCCAATCTTAGTTTGATTGACTTTGAAACAGGGAAATTTAATCTGGATAGTCTTAAAGTAATGTATCCAATGGTAACCTACTATGAAAAGGATCGCTTACAATATCAACCTACTGTTGAATTGCTTCGTTTTATGACTCCTTTTGGTGTGGGACATTTTACCAATGACGAACGTGTAAAAAGCAGAAAACCTGTGTACATCCCAAAGTGGGAAACAAACGTTTCTTGGTCACAAAACATCACACATTTGCTGCCGTTGCTAGAAGACGAAATTTATGTAGGTGTTTTTATTGATACATGGACAAAAGAAGGATACAAACTTACAGCGACACTTCACTTTGACGAAAGTGAGATTCCGCTACATGAAAAAAAACAATCAACTGTACTTCCATTACTAAATACAACAAAATATGCTTCTGGTCAAAAGTTGTATGACGAGTTTTCCCGATCTGATTTGCAAGTAGAATTTGAATTACCTAAACAAGCCACCAATGTCCGACTGTATTATATGACCACAGGTCATGGTGGGCATGCTACGGGAGACGAATTTGTTCAGAAAGAAAATATAATTCGTTTAAATGATACCGTTATTAAATCATTTATTCCTTGGCGTGACGATTGTGCTAGTTTTAGACGCTTCAACCCTACTTCGGGCACTTGGAAAGCCAATGAATTTTATGACGATGTAGACGATTGTGAAAAAATTGCCTCTTCTGATCTATCTCGCTCTAATTGGTGTCCAGGAAGCGACGTTGCTCCTATACGTATTCCATTAAAAAATATCTCAACAGGAAAACATACAGTATCTATAAGCATTCCCGAAGCTCAAGAAGCTAAAGAAGGAGAAATGAATTATTGGATGGTTTCCGCATATATTGTTTACGATCATGAATAAATATTTTTATCTAGCTTGTATATGGTTATTCATAAGTTGCTCAAAAGATGACCGACCTACAACGTTACATCTTCACGAGAATTGGCAATTCAAACAAGACACAGATACTACTTGGTTGACAGCTTCGGTGCCAGGAAATGTATATTCAGATTTATTAACTCATAAAAAAATTCCGAACCCGTTTGTAGCTTCCAATGAATTGATTGTACAATGGGTTCCAAAGAAAAACTGGGAATACCAAACTACATTTGCTCTTAAAGAAGAAACACGAAATAAAGACCATATAGAAATTACATTTGAAGGCTTGGATACGTATGCAACTATCTACCTTAACGATTCTTTGCTTGGACAAACAAATAATGCGTTTCGCACTTGGACATTTACTATTAAAAATCGGGTAAAAGAACAAAACACCCTACGCATAGCTTTTGAAAAAACCAGTACACATGAAACTCCCGAAGCAGCAAAACTTGATTATGTATTGCCTCCTGGACCGCGTGTATTTACACGAAAAGCACAATTTCAATACGGTTGGGATTGGGGTCCTACCCTAAACACTTCAGGAATTTGGAAACCTGTAAAAATTACTTCATGGAATACCATGAAACTTGAAGATGTATATTTCTCTCAGAAAAAAATAACCGATTCACTAGCTGTCCTTTCCGTAGCATATACCATTACTGCTGATAGAGCTATTGAAGAAACTACCTTTGAAGTAAAAACCGAAAATACCACTCAGCGTGTTATTGCAGCCGTTCAAGAAGGTACGCATACGTATACTACAGAAGTAGAGATTAAAAATCCGAAACGATGGTGGACGCATAATTTGGGCGAGCCGTATTTATATACGTTTGATATTACACTGAAAGAAGGAAACGACCTCAAGGCACAACAACAAGCTAAAATTGGGTTGCGAACCATTGAATTAATTCGTAAAAAAGATGCGCAAGGAGAAACCTTTTATTTTGAACTAAATGGGGTTCCTGTTTTTATGAAAGGAGCTAATTACATTCCACAACACAGCTTGCAAGATAAAGTAACAAACACGCATTACGAGAACTTGTTAAATGATGTTGTAGATGCTAACATGAACATGCTACGTGTTTGGGGTGGCGGGATTTATGAACGTGATATTTTTTATGAATTGTGTGATGAAAAAGGAATTCTTGTGTGGCAAGATTTTATGTTTGCATGTGCCATGTATCCTGGCGATACAGATTTTCTAAAAAATATACAACACGAAGCTGAACATCAAGTTACACGACTGCGCAACCATGCATCACTAGCGCTTTGGTGTGGGAATAATGAAAACCGTGAAGCGTGGCATCGTTGGGGCTGGCAAACCGATAAAACCGAACCGCAAAAAAAAGAAATATGGGATAGCTATTTAGCTGTATTTGACAGCATTTTACCCAATACAGTCAAAAACTTCGACTCTGAAATTTCCTATTGGGAAAGTTCTCCCGAATATGGACGAGGAAATCCTTTATTTCAATTTGAAGGAGATGCACATGATTGGGGTGTTTGGCACGATGCCTTACCATTTGAACGTTTTGAAGAAAAAGTCCCTCGTTTTATGAGTGAGTTTGGGTTTCAATCGTTCCCTTCGTATGAAGCCATTCGGTACTTTACAGAAGAAGACTCCATCAGCATTAATCATGATAGTTACATCACACATCAAAAACATCCAAGAGGATTCAAGTTGATACGTGAGTATATGGAACGTGATTATCCTGTACCCACTTCAGGTGATGATTATGTATATATGAGTCAGTTAACACAAGCCAAAGGAATGACGATGGGGATGGAAGCACAACGTAGAGCCATGCCGTATTGCATGGGAAGTTTATATTGGCAATTAAACGATTGCTGGCCAGTGGTTTCATGGTCGAGCATTGACTTTTTTGGCAATTGGAAAGCACTACATTACAAAGCAAAACGTTCCTTTGAAGATGTACTAATCTCTTCCGTGGTAGAAAATGATACCATCCAAACGTATATTGTTTCTGATAAATTACAACCAATAGAAGGTGATTTTTTTCTCAACTTTATAGATTTTAACGGAACTAACATTCACAACGTACAACAAAAAGTAACAATACCAGCTAATTCGAGTACGTTAATTGCTCGCACACCTGTTTCTAATAGTAAAGCCCATCCAAGCGAGTACGTGATGAAAGCTGTTTTTACTTCGCCTCAACTCAGTACAGATGCTGCAAGTACTAACTCAAATTGGAGTTTAACGTCATTGTTTTATGTAGCCAAACCTAAAGAGTTGAATTTACCTAAAGAAGATATCTCTACAAAAGTTACTAAAATTGAAGGAGGCTTTTCCATTGAAATTTCCTCTAAAACGCTACAAAAAGACGTGTTTTTCTATACCAAAACCAAAGGCCATTTTTCAGATAATTTCTTTGATGTATTGCCAAATGAAACCATGACCATTACTTTTGAAACTGATGCCGATACTATAGACGATTTGGCATTTAAAACCTTGAATGGAATTCGAGAAAAAACGATACCAACCTTGTAATTTATAACACTAGTAGGTGTTCTCGAAAAAAAGATGAATCACTTTATAGAGGTTTTGTTTATTGCGTGTTTAACGATTTACAAGTGTTTGAAACTTAAGTTCCTAATTAAAGCTGTATTTTAGCAGTTCATTAGACGCCTGATTTATGAAAAAAGCGATTTTTATTTTTATTCTAACTTGTATCATTTCCTGTACTTCTAAAAAGCCTACAACAGTACAATTGGTTGGTAAACATACATTTGAACTGTTACAAAACATGGAGACCATTTCTCAAGAAGAATTTAATAAATACTTTATTTCGTTAGAAGAATTACGTGAGTTTGTAAAAGATACTGTTGTTGCAGAAACCTTTCGAAATGCTATTATGAAGGTTTCACCAGAAACACATAACACACGTTTGGAGTTATCGTACCAAATGATTAAAGAAACTGGAGAAACGTATGCGATTGATTGGAACGCTATTGAGTTCAAAGAGTACATGTATCAAACGAAGCTACATGAAGGTTTTAATTTTCATGATGGGTACGTTGTGTTTACTCATAATAAAAAAGAATATGTAGCAAACATTATTTCTCTTATGTATGATGGCAAACAACGATTGTTTAACTTTTCCAACTTTGAACCTGTTCAAAAACCATAATTTTTTAGCTTAATGAAACAGATTTATAGCTTTATCATTAGTTTAAGCATTTTTAGTATTTGCTGTTCGTGTGACTCCGCATATGTTTCGCATCCCAATGTGGGGAAACATGTTTTTGAAACGATACAGACACTAGATACTTTGCCTGCTGAAAAATTTCGTTCGCTTTTTATATCGTATGAAGAACTTTTAAAAATGATTCAAAATACAAAAGAAGGCGAAAAACTCATTCCGCAACTTGCAGAAATATCCGCAGAGCAATACTATCAAGACATTGATAGCATCTACTCTTTTTTGAAACAAGATGCTAAAGATAATTCCATTGGTTGGAAAAATACAGCGTTTGAAAAGTACGATTACAAAACGACTCGAAACCGAAGTATGACCTTAAATCACGGTACTATACATTTTTTACACAACAAAAAACAATTTGAACTAGAAGTTTACTGGATTACAGACCTTACAGTATCAGGCTTACTAGGTGTAGGAGGATTGCAAGCAACAGAGTAAACTGTTTGTGATAACACCTTTATTCACAAAATAACGAAGCTAAAAACAAACAACTCATGAAAAAACTATTCTTCTTTTATGTATTAGTCATTGTAACATTTACAACATATAGTCAAAATCTAACGCTTAGTGAAAAAGCAGAAGATGTTGGTAAAAATGCGATGCCTATCTTAAAACAGCTAGACCATATTTCTGATAAAGAATTCATCCATAGTTTTATAACCATTGAGAAACTAAAAGAGTTTGTTTCAAAAAAGTTAGATTCTACTAATAATGAAGTGACACAACAAGTACAACAAATGGATATTGAAAAATATCGTAAAAAAGTAGTTGATGAACTTGATGAATTAAAAGAAAAAGGAAAAGAGTACGGAATTATTTGGAACGCAATTGAATATGTTGATTTTTCTTATAATGATCAAACAAGTGGTCCTATAAAAGGGCTAACAGGCAAGCTACTATTTAAGCATAAAGAAATAGTATATCGTTCAAAATTGGAAGCAATTGTTATCGACGAGAAGTACGCTCTTATTATTTTAAGAAACATACAAAAAGAAGAAAAATAATTATTCCTTACTATCTATCCACTTTGGTGTTACTTTTGGAACAAATGCTCGCATACGCTCCAACAAAGTTTCTATATGTTGCTCAATGATTAACATACGATAGTTTTCTTCTTTAAGTAACTGTTTTTGCATCATAGTTTGCATCATCGAAATCAAATCGTCATAATATCCATTGCTATTTAAGATTGCTACGGGATGAGGCATTTTTCCTAATTGCAAAGCCGTAATAACCTCAAAGAGTTCTTCCATGGTGCCAAATCCGCCTGGAAGCGCAATAAATCCTTCTGCGAGTTCAATCATTTTTAGCTTGCGCTCAACCATAGTTTCCGTAGTATATAGTTGAGTTAAATTGGTATGTACCACTTCCTTTCGCTTAAGAAAGTGTGGAATTACACCAATTACGTTTCCTCCATATTCTAAGACTGCGTTGGCTACTGTTCCCATAATTCCAATTTGAGAACCACCATAAATCATTGTAATATTTTCTTTAGCGAGTGCTATTCCTAAGGCATGCGCGTCTGCTACAATCTTTTTGTCATTACCAAGACTACTTCCGCAATAAATAGCGATACTTTTCATTCGTTCTAAAAATTTTAGACGATCAAACTTTTATATGGTCCAATCGCTTTATTTGGTACAGTGCATCATCCGATCAACACCAAAAATATCTTGTCGCAAAACAATATTTCGAAATTGCTTTGCTGCTAACAATTGAGACATTTCGTTTCCTAAATATTGGTTGATTTCAAAGTATAAACTACCATGTAACGTCAAGTGCTTTTGAGCAAGATTAGCAATTTTATCATAAAAAACTAAAGGATTCTCATCTGAAACAAATAATGCAGTATCTGGTTCGTATGCCAAAACATTCTTTCGCATACTAGCTTTTTCAAGATTCCTTACATATGGCGGGTTAGATACAATAATGTCAAATAACATATCTTCCTCAAACACATTCAAATCATTCAATGACAAAACATCTGCTTTCTCAAAATTGATAATTATGGTATTCGTTTTTGCATTGTTTTTGGCTACTTTTAGCGCTTCCGCAGAAATGTCAATAGCATACACAGAAGCATTGGGCAAATGTTTTTTTAATGCGATGGGTATACAACCGCTTCCTGTCCCAATATCGAGAATACGTAGCGTTTCTCGTTGAGGATTTTTAGAAACCTCCTCCAATATCCATTGTACCAGCTCTTCGGTTTCAGGACGTGGAATCAATGTATGTTCATTTACATGGAATTCTAACCCAAAAAAATGTGCTTTTCCTAATATGTGTTGTATTGGTTTTTCAAGTTTGAGTTCGCTCAACGCTGCAAACATAGATGTTTCATGTTCTTTATTAATTACATACTCTGGATCTATCACCAACGCAAAACGATCAACATCAAAATAGGCTTCTGTAAGCATAAAGAAAAAACTATTTACCTCATCTGTACCGTACAGTTTGTCTAACTCTTCGTGAAAAATATCTTGTATATCTTTTAGTCTCAAATATTTTGGGTATTAGCGTGCTATATTATTAATGAACATACACTTATTTACAACGTTTTTAGCATCCAAATATCACAAGAATAGTGTCCTGTATTTCCTAAAGGCTTTTCCAAGTGCTCAAAACCAAACGACTCATATATATGGATTGCCGCTTTAAATTGCGGAGTTGTTTCAATATAACATTGACTATACCCAAATTCTTTTGCAGCATCTAGGCATTTTGCAAATAATTGTTTTCCATACCCTTTTCCTCTGATTTTGGCTAAAAAATACATTTTTTGCAACTCACATACATTATCAGTATTGTTATGAAGCTTTTTGATTCCTGCTCCTCCAACCACTTCTCCATTTTCTTCAATAACATAATAAATTTCTCGTGCTCCCTGGTACGCTTCATACATCGCATCTGTTTCTGGATCTTCGTACGCAGTTCCTGTAGTGGGGACTCCAAACTCTGTAATAGCCTTACGGATACAAGTAGCAACCGCTGCGTTGTCGTCGGGTTGTATTTTCCTAATCGTCATACCTAATTCTTTTTTCTCGTTAATTATCAGTCAAAATTTTGAGTGCAAAGACAGACCATTTTTATACTTTGCTTTGCAAATTAGCTAATTTTTATATCGTATTTAGTCAATAAACCATGTATTTCTTTTCGTGAGAAAGCGGCTTTTTTAATTGAGTTTGTACCAGGATCAATAGTGTAATCAAATGCTGAAGACAAATCTGCTTTTTGAAGATTCGTATGATCAAAAATAGCGCCTTTCAAATCACAATTGTCAAAAATAGATTTCTCTACATTAGCTGCCGTAAAGTCTACATTTCGCATATTACAATTCTTGAATGTTGTTTGCGGCATGGATAGTTCTACAAAAGAAGCCAATTCTAGCTGAGTTTCTACAAATTCAACAGAAAACATAAACGCATTACACAAACTAAAATCAACGCCCAACAATTTACAACTGTCAAAAATGACTTCATTAAAAGAACTGCTTTTTACTTTTGCATTCGTCATATCACAAGTATCAAAAGTACATTCTATAAAAGTGGTTACAGCCATATCTACCTCCGTAAATTTACAATTTACGAAAGTACAGTGATCATATTCTCCTTTTGGAAATGCCTGTTGCGTATAATCAATTTGTGTGAAAGTTTGATCTTGATAGAATTCTTGACTCATTTTATATGCGCTTCAGATAGAAATTATGTAGTTTTGCGATGCCGTGAAGATACTGATTTTGGATGAAATTTGAAGTCTAAATACTATCTTTGAAAAACAGTTCTCTGCAAGAGAAAGATTCGTTTTATATGACTCGCTTAATTTTTAACCGATAACTGCATAATACACTAATTTTTTTCACTAACAACACATGAAAAAACTATTCATAATTCCTCTATTGCTATTGATTATAAGTTGTAGCGTGCGCGAAAAACCATTGTTTGTTAAAGTAGATAACATGCACGTAGTTTCTTCTGACTTAAATCGCGTTGTGCTTACGGCAGATGCTTTTTTCATTAACCCAAATGATGTAGGCGGAAGTTTGGAAAGTAAACATATAGATATCATTATCAACGATATGGTTGTGGCAAAAATGAGCTCAGAAGTGTTTGATGTACCTGCTCGAAAAGAATTTAGCATTCCGTTAAAAGTAGAAATCCCTACTAAAGAAATTTTTAAGAAAAATGCGCAAGATGTTCTTGGTGGATTGCTGACTAGTTTACTTTCTAAAAAGATAAATGTTCAATATAAAGGAATTATTACCTACCATACATTAGGTTTTTCCTATGATTATGAAATAGAAAAATCACAAGAAATAACAATCAAAATTTGATGACAACAACACATGAAACCTATATGAAACGTTGTTTGCAATTGGCTGCCAACGGACTTCCTGCGGCAATGCCCAACCCATCTGTAGGTGCTGTAATTGTACACAATCATGTGATTATTGGTGAAGGTTATACAAGTGCTTATGGAGGACATCATGCGGAAGTCAATGCCATTCGTTCTGTAAAAGACAAATCGTTGCTAAAAGAAGCTACGATATATGTTTCACTTGAACCCTGTAGTCATTTTGGTAAAACACCGCCATGTAGCGACCTCATCATTGAGCATCAAATTCCTAAAGTCGTGATTGGTACTATAGATCCGTTTGCCAAAGTTGCTGGAAAAGGGATTGCTAAGCTTCAAAATTCTGGTTGTGAAGTAACTTTAGGTGTTTTGGAATCTGAATGTATTGCTTCCAATAAGCGTTTTTTTACGTTTCACCAACACAAGCGCCCATACATCATTTTAAAGTGGGCAATGTCACAAGATGGTTTTATTGATAAGATACGTACAAAAAAAGATCCGGTGCAACCCAATTGGATTACCAATACGTATTCGCGCCAACTTGTACACAAATGGCGTAGTGAAGAAGCAGCTATTTTGGTAGGTACGCATACTGCAATTACAGACAATCCTAAATTAAATACACGTGATTGGTATGGCGATAACCCTGTACGAGTTGTACTAGACAAAAGTTTGCGTATTCCACAAAACTATTCCCTTTTTGATGAATCAATAAAAACTATCGTATTGACAGCACAAAAAGTTTCTTCTAAAGAAAACCTTGTATTTGAAACGATTGATTTTTCAAAAAATGTAGCTCAACAAGTTTGCAATGTATTATATCGTCACGAATTACAATCTGTCATTATTGAAGGGGGCAAACAAACCTTACAAACTTTTATTGATGCAAACTTGTGGGATGAAGCGCGTGTTTTTACAGGGAATGTCTGGTTTGAAAATGGCATAAAAGCGCCTGATTTTCACCCAAAAACAAGTACTAAGACCTCCATTATAGAGGACACTTTACAAATTTTTCACAATGATTAAAAATATTATTTTCGATTACGGTGATATTTTCATCAATTTAGATAAAACTGCAACTGCTCGTGAATTGCATAAATTAGGAATCAATGATTTTACGCCAGAAATGATTGTTAAAAATCAAGCATACGAAAAAGGATTAATTTCAACAGATGCTTTTGTCCATTTTTATCATGAACTCTTTCCTAAAACTTCTAAAAACGAATTAATAGATGCTTGGAATGCTATTTTGCTAGATTTTCCCCGACATCGGTTGGAATTCATTCAAAAACTAGCCAACAACAAAAACTATCGGTTGTTTTTGTTAAGTAATACAAATGACTTACATATTTCGTGGATACAACAAGATTGGGGAATAGAATTGTATGAAGAGTTTAAAAAGAATTTTGAACAGTTTTATTTGTCACACGAAATTCAATTACGCAAACCTGATACTGAAATTTATGAGTTTGTACTATCTAAAAATGATTTAAAAGCTACGGAAACTCTATTTATTGACGACACACAAGAAAACACAGATGCTGCCAAAACTCTAGGAATCCATGTGTGGAATTTGAATCCCGAAAAAGAAGATATTGTAGATTTATTTACCCACAAAAAAGTATTGTTTTGATTTATCTTGCGTTAAGTATTGTCATTTCTAGCTCGTTGTTTGTCATTTTTAAACTTTTTGACAAGTACCAAATCCATACATTTCAAGCAATTATTGTTAATTATTTCACTGCTTTTTGCTGTGGTTTTTTCTTTTACAGTAACGGGATAACTCTTGGAGACATTGTACAACGTTCATGGATACCTGGAGCTATTGGTTTAGGATTTTTATTTATCTCAATATTTATGGTCATGGCTACTACCGCACAACGCAACGGACTTTCTGTAGCATCTGTAGCAAGTAAAATGTCGGTAATTATTCCTGTAATTTTTGCCGTAATTGTATATCAAGAACATTTAAGTTTCCTCAAAATCATGGGAATCTTATTAGCTTTATTAGCAGTATACCTTACAACTGTCAAAAAGGATAACGCTTCTTTTGATCGAAAAAAAATAGTGTTTCCCGTACTTCTATTTCTAGGTTCTGGAATTATTGATACAACCATAAAATATATTGAAACCAAATACCTAGCAGAAGGGGAAGTTCCTGTATTTTCTGCCGCAGTTTTTGGTTGTGCATGTATCGTCGGAATTATTGTAGCTACATTTCGAGGAGATATAAAGATTAACGGTAAAACAATTTTAGGAGGTATCGCGTTGGGAATACCTAACTTCTACTCGATTATATTTTTATTAAAGGCTTTACGTCCTGAAAATTTAGGAGACAGTTCTACTGTATTTCCAATCAACAATGTTGCGATCGTTATGTTGTCTACCATAATAGGAATCATTATTTTTAAGGAAAAACTTATAGTAAAGAATTGGATTGGAATAGGCATCGCTATTATTAGTATTATCATGATTTCTGCATCGGTTCAATAATATACCGTATTTTAAAACATTTTGATACCTACATGAAAACACCAATCAAATTACCCTTACATTGTACTGCTGAATATGTTGAAGCATTTGTGAGTAGCGAAAAAGCTAAAAATCTTTATGCGGAACTCATTTCCGTTTATGACATCACTTCTCAAAAAATTCCTTTTCTTTCAGAAGAAGATACAGTACAAAATAATACAGGGAAAATTATGTTCATGGACGAGCATTTATATAAAAAAAATGCATTCCCTGAATTCATTTGGGGAAAAACAGCAGTTTGGTCAACAGCATTAATTGCTATCAAGAAAAAAGTAGAAACATATACAGGTCTTTCTTTTAGTGTGTGCGTATGTATATTTTATCCCGATGGAACTTCTGGAGTAGCCTATCATTCAGACCATGCCGCTTTTGGGGATACTACCGTAATCCCTTCTATAAGTATTGGAGAAGAACGCAATTTTCTTTTAAGAGAAAAAGAAACTATGAAAGTATATGATATACTTTTAAAAGAAGGTAGCATGTTAATTATGGGTAAGCATTGTCAAGAACGCTACGAACATAGTTTGCCAACCAATGTACAATACACTAAAGGAAGAATCAACCTAACATTTAGGCAATATGGCTTTAATGAAAATTCTCTTCCTCATAATAGTTGAGCACATTTTTTGTAAAAACTAATAGAAACACAAAACACTTTGGAGATAAAAGACACATATAAAACTATCGTAAAACCCTCAGAAGAAGTAGTATTTAAAGATAGAAATAGCAAATTTTATGGCTATGCATATCCTGTTACTTCAGAAGAGGAAATCAAAGAACATATTGAAGCATTAAAAAAAAGTCATCATACGGCACGTCATTGGTGTTATGCTTGGCAATTAGGAAAAAGTGAACCTTTTCGTTTTCGTGCCAATGACGATGGCGAACCTTCTAATAGTGCTGGAATGCCTATTTACGGGCAAATTCAATCTTTTGATGTTACAAACATTCTCATTGTTGTGGTTCGTTATTTTGGAGGAACCAAATTGGGTGTTGGTGGACTAATTAACGCATATCGTACTGGTGCGCAGCTTGCTCTAGAAGCTGCTGAAATTGTTGAACAGACAATTAATATTGACTATTTGCTCATCTTTGATTATAAAAACATGAACAAAGTGATGCGTGTCATCAAAGAACGAAACCTCAACATTACAGCACAACAACTGGAAATGGATTGTCGCATTACAATCTCTGTAAGAAAGAACGAAGCTGTACAGATTTTTGAATTGTTTGAGACCATGTATGAAATTAAAATCAAAAAAATCGAAGCATAAACTTTATTCTTCGTCACTACCAATCAAAGCAATTTCATTTTTAAGAGGGAACTGTTGTGTAACACGTTTCATAATAGTGTGTCGATCTTGTGCCCAAGCCGGATACTCATACCAAACATCTTTGGTTCTAAATAAAGGTTCAAAAGTTCCAATGTTAATATGTGCTTCTATTTCTATCTCATTCCACTTCCCATTTATCTTCTCTGCATAAATAATCTTTTTATGACTTTCTTTTCGAACTTTCCACCCTTGCGAATTGTGTTGGAAATAGTTTTTGATTCTTTCCAGAAAAACTAGTACGAGAAAAAGAATAAATAATGTTGTATAGATTAACATACTTTTTTTTGTTTTTTTAATGGCCTTACCAATCTAATTTGTCAAACTTTTTCAATAAATATTCTGGACAGCGAGTTGGACGATTTGTTTCCATATTAATAAATGCCAAAACAGTATTTCCCAAGGTAATTATCTCGTTATTTTCATTGCGAATTTCGTAGTCAAATTCAATCTTTACAGAAGGCATTTTTTTAAGTGTAGTTTTAATGGTCAACACATCGTCATAATATGCCGATTTTCGATAATTAAGTTGCAAAGATATAACAGGAAGCATAATGCCTTCTTCTTCCATTTTTTTGTATGACACACCCAATGCGCGTAACCACTCAACTCGTCCCATTTCTAGGAATTGCACGTAGTTTCCGTGATATACGACTCCCATTTGATCGGTTTCTCCATACCGAATTCGCGTTTGTATTTCGTGACTTTTCAAGCTATTATTTATATATTAAGTAATGTTAATGTATTGTAAAGAAATTGTTTCCAATCATGCGAAAAAAAATTAAGAAATTCAATAGCGTTCTAATTTTTTTTTTACTTTTTTTTTCACATATTTGTTCACGCTTAAAGACAAAAGGAGAAAACCCCGAATTTTCTTTTTTTTCCTAACCTAAAAAATAACAATTTAACAGTAATAAATGAGTGTAACTGCGCAATCAGTATGGGATAACTGTCTGTCTTTTATTAAGGACAACATTCAACCACAAGCTTACAAAACTTGGTTTGAGCCTATAAAGCCAGTAAAGTTAACGAATAAAGCGTTAAGCATTCAAGTTCCTAGCAAATTTTTTTACGAATGGCTAGAAGAACACTACGTAAAATTGTTAAAAGTAGCTTTAGTAAAAGAGTTAGGAAATACAGCTCGATTGGTATACATTATTAAGATGGAAAATACCTATGGAAATAAAAAACCATTTACGGAAAAAATTCCAAGTGCCAATCGCAGTAATGTAAAAGCACAAGAAGTTGATGTTCCTATTAAGAACAAAAGTCCTGAGCTTAAAAATCCTTTTATCATTCCTGGCATTCGAAATGTAAAAATCGAATCGCAACTGAATCCAAATTACAATTTTGACAATTTTTTAGAAGGAGATTCTAACCGTTTGGCTCGTTCTGCAGGAATGGCAGTTGCAAACAAACCTGGTGGCACTTCTTTCAATCCATTATTGATTTTTGGTGGTGTTGGATTAGGAAAAACGCACATCGCACACGCAATTGGTGTTGAAATTAAAGACAAGTATCCTGAAAAAACAGTTTTATATATTTCTGCAGAAAAGTTTACACAACAATATATTGAATCTGTTAAGAAAAATACACGCAATGATTTTATTCACTTTTATCAGTTGATTGATGTGTTGATTATTGACGACGTGCAATTTTTTTCAGGAAAATCGGGAACTCAAGATGTATTTTTCCATATTTTCAACCATTTGCATCAAAACGGAAAACAGGTTATTTTGACTTCTGACAAAGCTCCTGTTGACATGCAAGATATAGAACAACGTTTATTATCTCGCTTTAAATGGGGATTATCCGCAGAATTACAAACTCCAGATTTTGAAACACGCGTTTCTATTTTAAAAAACAAATTGTATCGTGATGGTGTTGAAATGCCTAACGACATTGTAGAATATGTTGCTAAAAACATAAAAACCAATGTTCGCGAATTGGAAGGCGCTATTATTTCTCTAATTGCACAATCTTCTTTCAATAAAAAAGAAGTCACTATTGAGCTTGCAAAACAAGTTGTTGAAAAGTTTGTAAAAAATACCAAGCGAGAAGTTTCCATTGATTATATTCAAAAAGTGGTTTCTGATTACTTCCAAATGGATGTGACTACATTACAGTCAAAAACTCGCAAACGTCATATTGTACAAGCTAGACAATTAGCCATGTTTTTTGCAAAGAAATTTACAAAAGCATCATTAGCAAGTATCGGTTCTCAAATTGGAAAACGTGATCACGCAACAGTTTTACACGCTTGCAAAACTGTTGACAATTTATCTTCTACCGATAAACAGTTTAGAAAATATGTAGAGGATCTTACAAAGAAACTTTCTTTATAAAAATTACTCATGAAGACTAAAATTTTAATGGTTTGCTTAGGAAATATTTGTCGTTCTCCTTTGGCAGAAGGAATTTTAGCTTCTAAGCTTGACCCAAAAAAGTATATTGTAGATTCTGCCGGTACTGCAGGATATCACGTTGGCGAACTTCCTGACAGACGTTCTATTGCTACTGCAAAACTGCATGGTATAGACATTACGTATCAACGTTGTAGAAAGTTTACCAAAGCTGATTTTCATTCCTTTGACTATATTTTTGCAATGGATCAGTCAAACTATGAAAATATTCTTGCTTTAGCGCAAACAAACGAAGATCGCAAAAAAGTTCAATTGATTTTGAATCAAATTTCTCCAAATTCGAATGCAGAAGTTCCAGATCCGTATTATGGAGGCAATCAAGGTTTTGAAAATGTTTATCAAATGCTCGATGAAGCCTGCACTATTTTTGCGAAGCGACTTTCACAAGAATCATAAAGATTTTTTCCTATATTTTTTTTAGTTTTACACGCATAACTCCAACTCTTATGCAAGCTACTTTAGGCACCTTATATTTAATTCCTACTACTTTAGGCGACAACGAACCGCTAGAAGTATTACCCTTATCCGTAAAAAAAATTATAGAAATAACCGATCATTTTATTGTTGAAAATGAAAAAACGGCACGCCGTTTCATAAAAAAAATTACTCCAAAAAAACCACAACCATCTTTGCAATTATTTTTACTAAACAAATACACGAAAGATGAAGAGCTACCCGCATTTTTGGAAGCCATTTTTCAAGGTAAAAATGTAGGTCTTTTATCAGAGGCAGGTTGCCCTGGTGTTGCAGATCCTGGTGCTGCTGTAGTAAAGATTGCACACGAAAAAAACATTAAAGTTGTTCCGCTTGTGGGGCCTTCTTCAATATTAATGGCAATGATGGCTTCTGGAATGAATGGACAAAATTTTGCTTTTAACGGATACCTACCTATTGACAGCCAAGAGCGCAAACGCACCATAAAGCAATTGGAGAAACGCGCATATGATTTTCAACAATCACAAGCCTTTATTGAAACTCCGTATAGAAACGACAAATTACTTTCAGATTTGTTAACTACTCTTTCAGGGCAAACACGTTTATGTATTGCTTCCGACATTACACTTCCTTCAGAGTATATTCGCACTTTAACAATTAATGAATGGAAAAAAGTTTCGATAAATTTACACAAACGTCCTACTATTTTTATTATAGACCGTTAACAAATAACTAAGGTTTACTAAATTTTGAAACTCTTTTATATTTAGAAACAACAATAAAAAAGCCTCAGCATGTAATATACTGAGGCTTTATAATGTTAACCAAACCCAGAGTGATTTATACTCTTGCTTTTTTATTGGCTTTAATTGAAGAAACATCATATCCTGCAAATCGCTTCATATAATATCTCACTGTAGAGCCATATGCGTCAGAGAATCCTTGAGATCCACCACTACGCAAATACTTTTTTACGCTTCCTGGTCCTGCTAAATGTGCAGCTGCCAAAATTCCTGATTCTGTCACAACTACACCATTTATAGTTTTACCAACTGAGCGTTGAATGTCTTTTCTAAGAATCCACTTATTTCTAGAGGCATTAGCTTCAAAGGCTTTTTCTTGTAATTTAGGATTATTTAAGAATTCTTTAGGATTATACACTCCTATTAATTCTAATGTTCCCTTTCCAAATTGGTACTTTCCAAGATAACCTAACGTATTAACCACGAAATAATTCCCTTGAGATTCTTTAAACGCTATCGCTTCTTTAAAGCCCAAATATTTTCTTCCTGTAAAAGGAATTGGCGCTTCTTCGCTTAGCGTTACATCTGCAGGAAGCACTGTAACTAACTGCGATGTTTTGATTGTAAATTTACTCGTATTTTTAAGAACGCTGGCTTCTTTTTTAGAAGTGAAACCCAAACTTACAAATGTTAAAACAGCTATTAAAATTGTACATTTTATTGCTCTTTTTCCCATAAAATTTGTTTTCTTTAAGACTCACAAACTCAATGAGTTCCGCTTAAAATTTCAGCGTGCAAATATACGAACATTTTTTAGAATACCAAACTTAATTGTTAAAGTACTGTTAAAAGTAGATTGGATGAAACCTTAACTTTCCTAAGGTATTGATTTCCAAAGTTGGAGCAGGAATTTTAATAAAATTAATCACTTCAAACACACTTTTTAAGAATTTGGATTTTGTTTGAATTTTTGTTAAATCAACGTCAATACTGAAATAAAACTGCCTATATCGCTGCTGATTTGGCAAAATTTCACGTTGTTTTTGTGATGTTCCAGCTACCATTCCTTCGGCTCCATATCCAAAAGCAATATTGAACCATCTAGGAATTTTTTGTTGTTTAAAGAATGAATGCACGTTTGCACTTAACCAATAAGTTTGTCCATTGTAGTCTTTTAATACTTCTTCCAACAATCCATCTCCTAGTTTATTAGGTCTTAGTTCTGCAAATTGTGTTTGATGAAAAGAATACTTTAATGTCACTCGTTGCTCATTCCATACTAATTCTTGTCCTACATACAAACCTGTTCCTAGTCCATTTGCCAAAACATCTCCCCATGAGGCTCCCCATTCTGCCGAAAAGCCATCCATTACTTCCATCGCCGTTAAGAATCCAAAACCAAGTGTTGCACCATAAATTAATTGATCTCTTTTAGAAACTCCACTCCACCGAAGCACTTTAACTCCTACATGACCAACGTAGTATGAAGTAAACACATGCCCAGCCTTGTCCATTTGCAACCATTCATTATTGTCATTGATAAATTGAAACGACGAGCGGGGAAAATCTGCGTACCATATTCTATCAAGACTAATCAGAGTCGCCGTAGCCAAAGATGCTTCTGTAATAGCAACAAAGTTTCTTCGCGGCTTATGCAAAGTGTCGGAAACCGTCCAAAAACTCGGCGGTGTTAATTGTGCAGTAGCTGTATTTACAATGCAAATAATAAAAAAGAGTCGCAGTATTCTTTTCATAAACCACCATTATTTTTCTCGTACGTGTTCCTCAAACATAAAGTCCCTAAATTCTGTGGCAGACATATTCCAGACCATCGTATATGTTCCTGGTTTGAATAATTGAGGAAAGGTAATCTCTTTTTCTTTTAAGAAAAGCGTATCATTCATTATTTGCGTTAATTCTTCTGCAGAAGCTTGTATTTGTAATGAAACTTGTTGTGACAATAAAGAAATATTTTCAGAATTAGGAATGGTGACTTTTATAGGAGTGCTTTTATCTAGTAATGTGTTGACAATGTCGTTACTATTCATATCTTTTTTTAAAATATACATTCCTCCTTTTACCTGTTTTATATATCCTTTTTTTGTCGCTAAAATCTCAAACGCCTCAATATCATTCACTAAAGGTAACAGTTCTTCTTTTACTCGATTAAAATCTGCATTAGATGGAATATATACATACGCCGTTTCATTTGTAAAACTAGTAACAGGCTTAAATATAGTTTGTGTAATATGATACATCATGTAGAATCCAATCGCAATCCCAACAATTAAAATTCCAATTAATATTTTACGTATATACATTATTTAAATTTTTGATATAGGATTTCATTTTTAAATACTCCATTGACATAATTCCAATCTCGCTTCAGTCCAATTTTTTGAAAGTTCATATTTTCAAACAGCGTGATACTTGCAGTATTATCTTCTCCTACATTGGCAAATATTTGATGTACATCTAAATATTTGAATGCATAATTACATACCAATTGCAAGGCTTCTTTCCCATATCCTTTATTTCGCAAAGCAGGGTTTTGAATTAACAAGCCTACACCCACACGTTTATTTTTAGGATCAAATTCAAATAAATCGATAAGACCGATTTTTTCTTTTTGCTTGTTTACCATTACCAAGCGTACCTGTTTCGCTTCGTATATATCTTGATGTGCATTTTCTAAATATTGCATAATCAAAAACCTAGAATAAGGTGTTTGAGTTGCACTTATTTCCCAAATTGATTCATTGTTTTCGATTTCATAGATAAAATCGAGATCTTCAGGTTCTAATGCTCTCAAATCTAGTTTTTCGCCTGTAAGTGTTAGCATACAATTTCTCCTTTAAATACTTGAGTTGCTTTTCCTTTTAAAAATACATTTGTATACTTTCCTTGATTTTTTATAAAAGAAACTTGCAGCGTTCCGCCTTCAACTAACAATGTAATATCATTAGCATTGGTTTGCTGCAAAGAATGCATTGCTATTGCAACAGCCGTAACTCCAGTTCCACAAGAAAGAGTTTCATCTTCTACTCCTCGTTCATAGGTTCGTACTCTAAATTCAGTATTTGAAAGCTTTTTCACAAAATTCACATTAGCTCCTTCATCATAATATGGAGCTCCATATCGAATAGCTGCTCCTTCTGCTTTTATGTCAAATTGACCTATATTTTCTTTAAATATCACATGGTGAGGCGAACCTGTATCTAAAAATACATGATTGGAATGCTCCTCAACTTGTTCGACATCTTTCATTTGCAAATTGACCACGTCTTCTTTTATGGTAGCATAGTGTTTTCCATCAATCGCACTGAAAGTGGTTTCTCCAACTATTACACCCAGAAAATTCGCAAAAGCAACAATACAACGACCTCCATTTCCACACATGGTACTTTCGTTTCCATCTGCATTGTAATACACCATTTTAAAATCATAAGTAGCATCATGCTCAAGAAGAATCAAGCCGTCAGCTCCTATGCCAAATTTTCTGTCGCACAAATGATGTACAAGTTTGGTATCATTTTTGGGAAATATATGTTGTCGATTGTCAATAAGAACAAAATCATTTCCTGTTCCTTGATATTTATAAAAAGATAAAATCATGTATAGGTTTTATGGCGACAAAAATACAAATAAAGTATTGATTTTTTACGATGTTAAAGTGTCGTTAAAGTTAAAATACCGCTACAATAAATATGTAATTTTAAGTGTTAAATACTGACTAAGACATCGCTAGAGAATCTTCTAACAATTAAAATTAAACAAGATATACAATGAAAAAATTTGCAAGTTTACTATTAGTTTCTATTCTTGGAGGCGTTATTAGTATTGGGGCTTATAAATTTTTCTCAGAATCCCCTGAAAAAGTTGAACAAGCTTCCGTATTACAACAACCGACGTATGTTCCTACTAATTTTGTGAATTCTCCAACCTCTAATGCTGCTAACGCTGGTGTTGATTTTACGTATGCAGCAGAAAAGACTGTACATGCGGTTGTACACGTTAAAAATAAGATTACTACTGTAGCTCCTAGAAGTATTTGGGATTTATATAATGGTACTAGAAGACCACAAACACAAATTGGAACTGGTTCTGGTGTGATTATTACACCAGATGGATATATTGTTACAAACAATCACGTTATTAAAGGATCTAATGAAATTCAAGTTACATTGAATAATAACAAAAATTATACTGCACAAATTATTGGTACAGATCCTAGCATGGATATCGCTTTATTGAAAATTGAAGCTGATGAAGAATTACCTTACATTTCTTTTGGCGACTCTGACAATGCCAAAATTGGAGAATGGGTATTGGCTGTTGGAAATCCTTTTAACTTAACTTCTACAGTTACCGCAGGTATCATCAGTGCCAAAGGTAGAGATTTAAATGAAGGAGACCGATTGAGTCAATCATTTATCCAAACTGACGCAGCCGTAAATCCAGGAAACTCTGGTGGTGCATTAGTTAATACGCAGGGCGAATTAATTGGAATCAATACAGCAATCACCTCTCAAACAGGATCTTATATTGGATATTCTTTTGCCGTTCCAAGCAACATTGCTCAAAAAATTGTAAACGATTTGCTAGAATTTGGAAATGTACAGAAAGGACTTCTTGGAGTTTCTGGAGGATCCTTAAATGCTGTTGCTGCAGAAAAATTAAATATTGATGAAACCGAAGGATTTTATGTTAGCAAAGTCTTCGACAATTCGGGTGCTTTTGATGCTGGTATAGAGTCTGGTGATATCATCAAAAAATTGGATGGTGTAAAAATTTCAAGTTTTTCAGACTTGTCTGGTTACTTAAACTCAAAACGCCCTGGAGATGTTGTCAATGTAACTGTATTACGTGACGGAGATTATGAAACATTGCCTGTAACACTCAAAAAAGAAGAAATTGCTTCTAGTGTACGTTTAATGAATATGCAATTGGAAAACTTAAATAAAGAAGAAACCGATAAGTTTGACATTACATATGGATTAAAAGTAACGAATAACGACAACAAACAATTATATCAAGAACTAGGTATTACGCCAGGTTATATTTTAGTTGAAGTAAATGGAAAAAAAGTGAAATCTGCTCAAGAATTGAAAAACTTTATCAATACATATGGCGAAGATCAAATTAGAGTATTAGGGTTTCTTAATCCTAAGGGACAATACGAGCGTTTTATCTTCCGATAAAATCGCCATCCATATATAGTTGAAAAGCGAGACACAGATAATGTGCCTCGCTTTTTTAATTTGTATACGAGCCAACTACGTTCAAAACCTACTTGAAAAACTTTTTATTTTTTTATTTACGAAAACGTTTGAAATTGTATACTTTTGCGCAAAATTTGTAAACACAACTACACAAATATAACACTATGAGTTTTAATGAAACTTACGAAAAGGAACTCACTTTTCAAGCTGATAGAAGACGAGCGACTGTTGAATTTATCAAGAATGTTAGCGATTTATGGTATGACAAATCTATTGAGTTGGTACTTTTTAGAAATCAACTTATTGATAGAAATGTAAGTGAAATATTGAATCTTCACGAATATGCTGGTCAATTTGTACAAAAGCCGATTTCAATTTTCGATACTGTTGAAATTGCCCAAGCTATCTCTAAAATTGATCTCCCTCCTTCTAAAATTGATATTGGAAAACTAACATACGAATATCATTTAGAAGATAATCAGCATGCCAATGCTACATCATTTGTGGTTGATAAATTAAAAGATGCTAAAAATTCTTCAGAAATTACTCCGAAAGATGTTGTTTTATATGGCTTTGGACGTATTGGTCGTTTGTTAGCTAGAGAATTAATGGTACGTACTGGACGAGGGAATCAGCTGCGTTTGCGTGCTATTGTGACACGTGGAAAAGTTGATCAAACTGTATTGGAGAAAAGAGCCTCTTTATTACGCAATGATTCTGTTCACGGAGACTTTCCAGGAACAGTTGGTGTTGATGCAGAGAACTCGGCATTGATTATCAATGGAACTACTGTACACATTATTTCGGCTAATGGTCCTGAAGAAATTGATTACACAACTTATGGCATTAAAGATGCATTAATCATAGATAATACAGGAGCTTTTCGCGATAAAGAAGCTTTAGAAAGACATTTAGTTCCAAAAGGAGCCGATAAAGTTTTATTAACAGCACCAGGAAAAGGCGTTCCTAATATTGTATATGGCGTTAATCATAAAGACCATCATCCTGATGAAGTAGATGTATGGTCGGCAGCATCTTGTACTACAAATGCTATTACCCCTATCTTAAAAGCAGTTGAAGATTCTTTTGGACTGGTTCATGGACATTTAGAAACCATTCATGCTTACACAAACGATCAGAATTTGGTAGATAACATGCACAATAAATACCGTCGTGGTAGAGCTGCTGCTCTAAACATGGTTATCACTGAGACTGGCGCTGGAAAAGCAGTATCGAAAGCATTGCCTTCATTAGAAGGAAAATTAACTTCCAATGCAATTCGTGTTCCTGTACCAAATGGTTCATTAGCCATTTTGAACTTAGAAATCGAAAACAAAACTTCTTTAGATGGTGTCAATACGATTCTTAAAAAGTATGCATTAGAAGGTGATTTAGTAGAGCAAATCAAATACGAACTAAATGACGAACTAGTATCTTCTGATATTGTTGGTTCTTCTGCGCCATCAATTTTTGATAGCAAAGCAACAATTGTGAGTGAAAATGGAAAAAATATCATTCTTTACGTTTGGTACGATAATGAATATGGATATTCTCACCAAGTAATGCGTTTGGCAAAATACATTTCAAAAGTACGACGTTTTACATATTATTAATGGTAAGTAAAATAGATAAAAAAAGGAGTCTCTTACGGGAGACTCTTTTTTTATTTAGAAATCTACTCCAAAATCATACAATAAATAAAAATATCTTCGTTTATTTGAAAACTGATTTTTTTAACTAGAAAAGACGATGAAAGTGAAACATTTATTCTTAGCAATTACGCTTTGTATTTCAGTCCTTGCCAATGCACAAAATGTAGCTAGAAACGCTAATTTACATTTAAAACAAGGACCCATTGACGAACAATTTGAGTTCATTTTAGAAAATTCCAACAAATACCAAGACTACAAAGTTGTAAAACGTGATTGGATTGAAAAATTACAAAAAAATGTAGCCGACTCTATCCAATCTATCAACAAGGAATTTAATGAAGAAGTAGCCAAAGTAGCTGCTCAACAAAGTGAGATTGAACAACTCAAGACAGATTTAGCCAGCATCCAACAAAAAATGGAAGACTTAAATACTGAAAAAGACAGTATTTCTCTTCTTGGTATACAATTAAGCAAAGGAAGCTACCAAACACTCATGTGGGGAATTATTGGTGTTTTATTACTTTTATGGTTATTTTTTACCTATAAATTTAAAACTAGCAATACTATCACTAAAGAAGCCAAAGCTAAACTCGCAGAAACAGAATACGAATTTGAAGAACATCGAAAGCGTGCTCTTGAACGAGAACAACAAGTACGAAGAAAACTACAAGACGAGATTAATAAAAACAAAAATAATTAAGTAATAGCATGCGTATCGACATTATTTCTGTAGTTCCAGACTTATTGAAAAGCCCTTTTGAAGCTTCAATTTTAAAAAGAGCCATTGATAAAGGTATTGTAGAAATACATCTACACAATTTACGTGAATATGCTACAGATAGTTACAAATCAGTTGATGACTATCAATTCGGTGGAGGTGCAGGAATGGTAATGACTATTGGCCCAATAGATCGCTGTCTTTCTGATTTGAAATCGCAACGCACATATGATGAAGTCATTTATATGACACCTGACGGACAAACGTTAAACCAAGGAATCGCAAATGAGTTATCCTTAAAAGGAAATATCATCATTCTATGTGGGCATTATAAAGGTGTAGATCAACGCGTCCGTGATCACTTCATTACAAGAGAAATTTCTATTGGAGATTATGTACTTTCTGGTGGAGAATTGGGAGCTGCTGTACTTTGTGATGCCGTCATTCGCTTAATTCCTGGCGTTTTAGGAAATGAAACATCTGCTTTAACTGATTCATTTCAAGATAATTTACTAGCTCCTCCAGTTTACACTCGACCAGCCATTTATAATGATTGGGAAGTTCCTGAAGTATTATTATCTGGGAATTTTCCGAAAATAGAAGCTTGGCGAGAAGAACAAGCATACGAACGTACCAAAAAATTGCGTCCTGATTTATTAAAAGATTAAAATCTTTTTTCTTGCATTATTTTTTAGATATAAAACGCAAAAACAATTGCACATTCACAATAATTATTTATTTTTGCACTCAATTTTGAATTAACCTCTGGCGATAGACGTGAATGTTGGTTTAAATTAATTCTTTTAAAAAGTTTAAAATGGAAGCTTTAATTAAATTTGTACAAGACGAATTTGTAACAAAAAAAGATTTTCCTGAGTTCGCAGCAGGAGATACTATTACAGTTTATTACGAAATCCGTGAAGGAGAAAAAACACGTACTCAGTTCTTTAGAGGAGTTGTGATTCAACGTAGAGGTTCAGGTTCATCTGAAACATTTACTATTAGAAAAATGTCTGGAACCGTTGGTGTTGAGCGTATCTTCCCAATTAACTTACCAGCATTACAAAGAATCGAAGTTAACAAAAGAGGTAAAGTTCGTAGAGCTCGTATCTTCTACTTTAGAGGTCTTACAGGTAAAAAAGCTAGAATCAAAGAAAAAAGACATAACTAATTTCTTTGCTACAAGATACCATAGAAAAGTCCTGCAAAATTGCAGGACTTTTTTTGTTTTCAACAATTGTTAATAAACTAAGTTCATATCTTGTTGATTTTTAAATCTTTATATTTCTTGTTTTTTAAAAAACTTATACTACATTTATAAAACAAATAACGAAAAGAGTGAATGCAAATTGACTCATTGAAGTGTTTGAAAGAACGTTCTAAATAGTTGTTATTCTAGTAAGTTTTTCAAAAATGATTTTTTGGGTACAAATAATCATTGAGAAAAATGTTTGCAAGTTTTTGATTGTGATGTAAATTACACGATAAAAGTATTTGAAAACGCTGAAACTTATTAGTATTGCTAAGATGCTAATAAAGTGTTATGTATTCAATTTCTGTTAAGAAAAAAATACATAAAAGGGCATATCACGAAAGTCGATTTGCACAAGTAGGTATATTAGAAAACAACTTGAAATAAGTTTTATACAGGGTAAAATGCCAAATAACGATGAACTTATTTCAACACCAGAAATGCTGGTTTATTTAATTTTTTAATATGTATATATTGAATAATTGAATAGAGCACATTTCAAGAAAGCCATGTCAAGGTAAGAAATTACAATGATATGGCTTTTGTTTTGCATTAAATTTAGAATAAGAATAGTTACTAGCCTGTGAATCATTACTAAAATAGTCTTTCATTTTGTATATTTGCCATTCGAAAAAAATTCATCAAACTATACACCTAATATTTATCTACAAATACATATGGCAAAATCAACTAAGATTATCTATACAAAAACAGACGAAGCACCAGCATTAGCAACACATTCATTATTACCAATCGTAAAAGCTTTTACTACGTCAACAGGTATTGACGTTGAAACCAAAGATATTTCTTTAGCAGGAAGAGTTTTAGCTAATTTTCCTGAATATTTAACTCCTGAGCAACGTGTAAATGACGCATTGACAGAGTTAGGAGAATTAGCAAAAAAACCAGAAGCAAATATTATCAAACTTCCAAATATTAGTGCTTCAGTTCCTCAGTTGAAAGCCACTATTACCGAATTACAAGCCAAAGGATATGCTATTCCAAATTATCCAGAAGAGCCAGAAACAGCAGAAGAAAAGGAAATTCTTGCTAAGTATAATAAAGTAAAAGGTTCTGCTGTAAACCCAGTATTACGTGAAGGAAACTCTGATCGTAGAGCTCCTAAAGCAGTAAAAAACTATGCAAAGAAAAATCCGCATAGTATGGGTGCATGGACATCTGACTCGCAAACGCATGTAGCAACTATGAACTCTGGAGATTTTAGGTCTAATGAAAAGTCAGTTACAATTCCCGCAGCGACTTCTGTTTCTATAGAACATACAAACACACAAGGTGTAAAAACGACTCTAAAATCGAATATCGAATTATTAGAAGGTGAAATTATTGACGCCACTATAATGAGCAAAAAGGCGTTACTAGCTTTCTTACAAAGAGAAATTGCTGACACCAAAGAAAAAGGATTGCTGTTCTCATTACACATGAAAGCAACCATGATGAAAGTGAGTGATCCAATTATTTTTGGACACGCAGTTCGCACCTACTTTGCAGACTTATTTGAAAAACATCAAGCCACTTTTGAAAAAATTGGTGTAGATGTCAATAATGGTTTTGGAAACTTGTTAAATAATCTGGAAGAACTTTCTCCTGAAAAGAAAGAAGAAATTGTAGGAGATATTGCCTTGGCTATGGAAAATGGCCCCGATATCGCTATGGTTGATTCAGACAAAGGAATTACCAACTTACATGTACCAAGTGATGTAATTATTGATGCTTCAATGCCAGCAATGATTCGAAATTCTGGAAAAATGTGGAATGCTGAAGGAAATACACAGGACACAAAAGCAGTGATTCCAGATAGTAGTTATGCTGCATTATACCAAACAACTATTGATTTCTGTAAAGAACACGGAGCGTTTGATCCTACAACCATGGGAACTGTTCCTAACGTAGGTTTGATGGCGCAAAAAGCAGAAGAATATGGTTCACACGACAAAACGTTTGAAATTTCAGAAAACGGAACGGTACGCATTGTAGACGCTAATGGAAATACACTTATTGAACATACAGTTGATGCTGGCGATATTTGGAGAATGTGTCAAGTAAAAGATGCGCCAATTCAAGATTGGGTAAAACTTGCTGTGAACAGAGCTACTGCTACAGGGTGGCCTGCTGTTTTTTGGTTAGATAAAGAAAGAGCGCACGATGCCGAACTTATTAAAAAAGTTGAGCTTTATTTAAAAGATCACGATACTCAAAATCTGGAAATCCATATTTTACCTTTAGCTGAAGCAACTCAATTCACTTTAGAACGCCTTAAAAAAGGAGAAGATACTATTTCTGTTACAGGAAATGTATTACGTGATTACTTAACAGATTTGTTTCCAATTTTAGAATTAGGGACTAGTGCTAAAATGTTGTCAATCGTTCCTTTAATGAATGGCGGTGGTTTATTTGAAACTGGTGCTGGTGGATCGGCTCCAAAACACGTTCAGCAATTCAACGAAGAAGGACATTTACGTTGGGATTCTTTAGGTGAGTTCTTAGCTTTAGCAGTTTCTTTAGAACATTTAGGAACTAATTACGACAATAAAAAAGCTCTTGTATTAGCAGAAACTTTAGATGATGCTACAGATGCATTTTTAGAGAATAAAAAATCTCCTTCTCGAAAAGTAAATGAGCTAGATAATCGCGGAAGTCACTTCTACTTAGCTCTTTATTGGGCGCAAGCATTAGCGAATCAAGACAAGGATACAGAGCTAAAAGCTCGCTTCTCGCCTATTGCTGCTCAATTAGCAGAGAATGAAGAAAAAATTGTTAAAGAATTAAACGATGCGCAAGGAAAACCTGTAGATATTGGAGGTTATTATATGCCTAGTGAAGAATTGACTTCTAGAGCAATGCGTCCAAGTGAGACTTTCAATACTATATTAAATGGTATTTCATAAGCATTTTTTTATATCATATAATAGTAAAAAAGCTTCTTCATCATCGTAAGAAGCTTTTTTTATGAATGAAAATTTTTAAAAGCATAAGTTTCAATTATTGGAATTATTTAAGAAGCTTTGAGTTTTTTATTTATTACTAACCTATATTTATAAAATTTCAATACAGTTTTTAGCTATTAAAGTTTTAGCAAGTTAGATTAGATTCTTTGTTATATGAACAGGAAAATTCACTAACACAGAAAAGCATTCTGTTTCTACATAAAATAATGTATTTTTGACTATGCAATTTACAAAAACAACAGAACAAGACTCTAAGTATGATCATTTAGATAAAATGAGCATTAACGAACTTCTGACTAATATAAATAATGAAGATAAAACAGTTCCTTTTGCTGTTGAAAAAGCCATTCCTGCTATTGAGAATTTGATCCATGAAATCGTTCAACGTATGAAAAATGGCGGTCGTTTATTCTATATTGGTGCAGGCACTAGTGGAAGATTAGGTATCGTTGATGCTTCAGAATGTCCTCCAACTTTTGGTGTGCCTCACGAATGGGTTGTTGGACTTATTGCTGGCGGTGATACAGCTATTCGAAAAGCTGTAGAATTTGCCGAAGACGATACCAATCAAGGCTGGTTAGATTTACAAGAGCACAAAGTTTCTACCAATGATACTGTGATTGGAATTGCCGCATCTGGAACTACTCCGTATGTAATAGGCGCACTTAAAAAGTGTAATGAAAAAAATATTCTAACAGGCTGTATAACCTGTAATCAAGGAAGTCCGTTATCTAAAGTTTCTGTTCATCCTATAGAAATAATTGTAGGCGCAGAGTTTGTTACCGGTAGTTCTCGAATGAAAGCTGGCACTGCCCAAAAACTAGCATTAAACATGATTTCTACCGCTACAATGATTCAATTAGGAAAAGTAAAAGGAAACAAAATGGTTGACATGCAGTTGAGCAATCATAAGTTGGTAGAAAGAGGTGTTAAAATGATTATGTCTGAACTTGCTGTTTCCCAAGAAACCGCCCAACGATTATTAAAAAAATACAATAATGTTCGCAAAGCTATAGAGAATTATGACAAAAAAAACAGATAAAGAACTTCTTTCTAAAGGACTCAGATTTATGTTTGGATCGTTATTATGCATGTTTGCAGGTCCTACAGTAATACATTCAGCATTTAAAAATCAACAACATCCTTTATATATGCCTGTACTTATTATTGGTTTATTAATTGCTGCAGCTGCTATTTTTTTGGCTTTTAAAGGAATTCGAAAAATAATGGATTCTATATTTTAGCTAGTTGCTTTCCTAACAGAATTTGGAGTTGTAGGATTATATCCAAATTCAGCATCTTTAATTTCAATTCCTAGTTGATCTAGAATATAACCAATTATAGCATAATGATGTATCGTATGCCCATTTGCTTGAGCCAGTAAAGCTCCTAAAGTATATTGTAAAGTAATTGAACCTTTCCCTAAGTTATCTTCAACTTTAATTAACGTGTTTAAATCTACAAATCTTAATGTCTTTAATTTTTCACTAATCGAATCAATACAAACCAAAGCCTCACTGCAATTATTTTCAACTTTTTGATCCCTTTCTCTAGCGGTCAAGTTTACATATTTTCGATCAAAACCATTAAATATACAATTATAAAAGTCTAATACATGTCTCAAATGCGAACCTACACTGGAATAGTAAGGTCCTACTTCATTACAACAATAAGATTCATCATCAATTTCAGATAATAAGATTTTGGCTTTCTGTAGAGTATAAAGGAAAGAATCAACAATAAAGGTATTCATAGGAAAATTTTACAATTATAATATAATAAAATTATTAGTACTAAAAAATTCCAAAAACTTACATTTAGTATACAAAAAAACCCTTATC
>NZ_LBMH01000007.1 GCF_001005305.1 Kordia zhangzhouensis | reverse complement strand
ATCAGATTGGTGGGCAATTGACGATGCAGGAGTTACACAAAGAGCTTGTTTTTATGACGATGAATATGTATTTGGTGCCAACGGATCATTTAGTAATGTACTTGGTGCAGATACTTGGTTAGAAGGCTGGCAAGGTGGAAGCGATAATTGTGGCGCACCAGTAGCTCCACATGATGGTTCGGCAGCAGCAACTTTTACATACGATGATGTTGCAGGAACAGTAACCATTAATGGTGCAGGTGCATACTTAGGAATTCCTAAAGCAAATAATGCAGGTGAATTGCCAAATGTTCCAGTACCAAATTCAATCACATATACTGTAACATTTATCGATGCTAGCACTATTAGTGTTGGAGTTGAAGCAGGAGCAGGTGTGTTTTGGACTTTTAAAATGATAAAAAATTAAATCAGGGAAAAGATGAAACAAATAACATATATATTCATATCGCTACTAAGTGTATTCTTGCTGACTGTAAGTTGTCAAGATGATGATCCAACAGTAGGCGATCTTCTTACACCAACAAATCTTCAAGTCACAGCGACAATTGTTGGACAAGATGCCAATAATCCTAATGGAGATGGAAGTGGAGTGGTAAATTTTAACGCTTCCGCAGATGATACCATAACGTATCGCTTTGTCTATGAAGGAAACGAACAAACAAATCCAACAGGAACGGCGACATTCACATTTTCAAATCTTGGCGTAAATACCTATACCGTAACGGTTATTGCTTATGGTACAGGAGGAAATTCGACTTTAACAACCATTACAGTTGATGTGTTAGCAACCTATGCACCACCAGCAGAATTACTAGATAAATTAGTAGGAAATGGTTCAAGAACATGGAGAATTAAATCTGAACAGCAAGGACATTTTGGACTAGGACCTGTAGGCGGAACAACTCCTGTAGAATGGTATGGAGCTGGCCCTGATGAAAAAGCAGGAGTAGGAATGTATGATGATAGATACATTTTTAATGCAGATGGAACATTTACCTTTATTACAAACAATACCAATGACGATCCAACTACAGATGTATCAGGAACGGTATTTGGTCGTATTGATTTAATTGATGAATTAGGCGGCTCTGGCGGAAATGTTAACGGAGCAGACGTTGAAAACTTACCGTATGATGATTTTCAAGAAAACTGGACACTAATAGCACCAGGAGGTGTTGAAACGATTAGTTTGACAGGTAATGGATTTATTGGATATTATACCGGAGGTTCTCATACCTACGAAATTTATGACCGTTCTATACCAAACGAATTAGTATTGCGTACAACAGATGGAAACGGAGAGTTTGATTGGTGGTTTATCATTACATCTGCTGAACCTTCGGGGAACAATTTTCAAACCCAATACAACAACTTAGTTTGGCAAGATGAATTTGATACCAATGGAGCGCCAGATGCTGCCAATTGGACATATGATCTTGGTGCAGGTGGCTGGGGAAATCAAGAAGAGCAAAGCTATACAAATAGTGCAAATAATGTAATTATTGAAGATGGGGTATTAAAAATTACAGCAATCAAAGAAGCAGGAGGAACCTATACTTCGGCGCGATTAAAATCTGAAGATCTTTTTGAATTTACCTATGGTAGAGTAGAAGTACGTGCTAAACTACCCGCTTCACAAGGAACATGGCCTGCCATTTGGATGCTTGGAGAAGACTACCAAACGAATACTTGGCCAGGCTGTGGCGAAATTGATATAATGGAACAAAAAGGTCAAGACAAGAATACGATACTAGGAACGGTACATCATCCTGGAGTTTCTCCAGGTGGCGGAGACTCAGCAACTACCGCGTTGCCAACTTCTACTACAGAATTTCATAATTACTCAGTTGAATGGACAGACACAACAATCACGTTTTTAGTTGACGATTTTGTGTATCATACCGTTGATAATAATGTTACACTACCATTTAATAGTGATTTTTTCCTAATCCTTAATGTTGCAATGGGAGGAACTCTAGGTGGTACAATTGACCCTAACTTTACTCAAGATACTATGGAGATTGATTATGTAAGAGTGTATCAATAAGTATTGAAAATTTATTGAATACAGCTATATACTCACGCTTGTAACTATGCTTGTTCTTTTCTGCAAAATGGAAAGAACAAGCATGACAAGCGAACACTCAAAAAGAACCTTTATAAAGTGATTTTCTAGTATGTTATATCAAAACTATACACATAAAAGTGATAACGATTGCGCTTAATGTCACTCAAAATGAACAAAATACCTTTAAAAACAACAATTAACTGCGTAGAGAGACTTGATATATACTTAAAAAAAACACAACATCACCACAACATTTTTAAAAATAGAGTTTATCAAAACTATTTTATATAAATAAAAAGCATATACCCTCAGATTGAGAATCCCTTATTCTAATCACTGTCAAATTGAATAATTGATAATTTTTATACTATTTAATTACGATGTATGTTTTTTGTTGAGGTTAATTTTATTGAATTCATAACGAACCTTCGTAAATTTAAGAAACAACAAAATTGTAGAGCCACCTTCTCTACAAATATTAAAAAACAAAACAACAGTGTAATACGCTACATCAATCTGCTACCATTGAAAACGATTGTACAATAGTGAATTCCATCTGAAACTAATCAAACTAAAAATTAACAGATGAAAAAAAACTTTCTAACACTCGCACTGATTTTTTTGACAGCGTCCCTATTTGCGCAATCAGAAACTGTTTCTGTGAAGCAAACGAATGAAGGAATGAAATTAGTGGTCAACGGAAAAGATTTCATGATTAACGGTATGAATTGGGATTACGTGCCAATTGGATCTACAATTACAGATCCTGGAATATGGAATCGATCTGACGAGATTATCATGGCTGCTTTAGATGCAGAAATGGGTCTATTAAAAAACATGGGAGTCAATGCTATCCGAACGTATAACCTAAAGCCAAAGTGGATTAAATACATCTATGAAAATTATGGAATTTACACTATGCTCAACATTACATTTGGAGCATATGGATTAACCATTGATGGTGTATGGACGCCGCAAACAGATTATGCCGACTCTGCAACAAGACAAGTATTAATGCAAGAGGCTATTGAAATGGCCAACACATACAAAGATACTCCAGGATTACTACTATACATGATAGGGAATGAAAACAATTATCATTTATCATGGTCTGGGGCAGAAACAGAAGCCATTCCCATAGAAGGAATTGATTCTGCAAAAATTCAAGCTGCTCGTGCTTTATACAAAGCATTTAATGATGCTACATTGGAAATCAAAAAAATTGATAAATCGCATCCTGTAGCTATATGTAATGGAGATTTATTATACCTTGATTTGGTAAAAGAAGAATGTAAAGATATTGACATTTACGGTACCAACATGTATCGCGGGATTTCTTTTGGAGATGCTTTTCAACGTGTAAAAGATGAACTCAACAAACCAATTTTATTTGCTGAGTTTGGAGCAGATGCTTTCAATGCGAGAGACAACAAGGAAGATCAGTATTCACAAGCCTACTATATGGTAGGAAACTGGAAAGAAATTTATGCCAATGCTGCTGGCCTTGGTAATACAGGAATATCATTAGGAGGATTTACATTTCAATTTTCTGATGGTTGGTGGAAATACTTGCAAACCAAAAACTTAGACGTCCATGATAATAATGCCTCTTGGCCTAATGGCGGATACGCTAGAGATCAAGTAAAGTCTACAGATAATAATATGAACGAAGAGTGGTTTGGAATATGTGCCAAAGGCCAAACCAATGAGCGAGGCTTATATACACTTTATCCTCGTGCAGCATATTATGCTTTAAAAGAAGTACATCAGTTAGATCCATATGCTACCAATGTAAACGGAGAGTCGGTAGCCAATTATTTTGATAACATTCAACTAATGGATGCTGTTTTACGAGCAAGAGGAGACAAAGCCGCTAGTGGAGCAGATAGAAAACTAAGTATAAGTCAACTTCGAGCAGAATTTACAACATTCTATACAGATGGAAGCTTGATTACAACTCCCAATACAGCCGATCCGGATGCTGCTACTTACCCAAATCAGTTAGGTTTTGATCATATGCAATCCTATTTTGTAGGAATAGAAGGAAAACCTTCTTCAAACATGCGAGCAAATGTAAACTTCAACATACTAGGGCGTGTGGCGGAAAATCCAATTGATGAAATTTTTTACGAAAATCGAGGACGCTCAGTAAGTGCAAGCAGTGTAGAGTCTGGAGAAGTAGTATTTAATGATGTAAACCGAGTAAGTGTTTACAATGCAGAATTTGAGTGGAATGCAAAAGATTTTGACGTACGTGGTTTTTATCGAACAGGTCACTATCACTGGGGATATGAAGGAGACTTCTTTGGACTTTATCCAGAAGCAAATTATGGGCCAAATTTAGACATCTATGGAGGAGAAATTCTAGGGTTAGAATTTGATGGAAAAAGATCTTTAAACGGATTTAAAGCCGCATTTGGACCTCAATTATGGTGGGGAGCAAACCCAACAATGCTATTTAAGTACACTAAAAAAGTTGGAAATTGGGACATTACAGGAATTTATCATAGAGACGTGGAAACCGATTTAACGTTTGATGACAATGGACGTCGAGAACTAGATCCTAATCAGATACGAAGTGGTGTAATTCCACCATGGCCTACAGAAAGAGCGACATTAGTTTTTGAGCGTGATTTTGGAAAGTTTGGAATCACCGTAGGTGGAATTTGGGGAGGAAGTCCTCTGAATGGTAGCTCATATCAAGATGTTCGTGGATCGTCAGGAAACTATACCGTTGTGGTTGACAAGATTAAATCTAGTGATAACTGGGGAGGAAAAGCCAAAATTACATATCAAGGAGGAAAATTCAATTGGTATGCCCAAGGAGGAGTTTCAGGATTGGTAGCCAATGGAGGAGCAGATCAAACACAAACATTTACTGGTTGGCGATTAAAAGATAATGGAAGTGGAAATCAATCCAATTTCTTAACAGGTTTTACCTATACCGTTGGGAAATTTCAAATTGCACCTAACTTTTTATGGCAAAAACCATTAGTTGATGCAATGCCAAACGATGTAAATGCTCCAGGACGACTTCGTAATGTAATTGATGATCCTTTTGCCGTAAGAGCTAATAGAAAAACAACCGCAGGTGAATTATTAATTACGTATGATCCTACACCTGGTACATGGATGTATGAATGGAACAACGATAGGGTTGAAGACGCCAAATTTGCGGCAAGTGTAGGTTTTGTATACCGCCATTTACCAACCACACAAGATGCACATATTGGGTTTAATGCCAATCGTACTTTCTTTGCTTTTCCTAATGCTGTGCCTGCTGAAGACTTATGGGAGGCAAATACACGTATAGTATCTAAAATTTCTCCTGACTTAGGAATTATAGGTAACTTTTATTATGGAAATGCACAAGCTAATGGAGATAGTGAACGATTAATTAAACGTTTTGGAGCTGATATCCGTATGATTTACAAAAAAATCAAAGTGGTTTCTCATGTAAAAATAAATGATTGGGGACCATTTGACTACCACAGGGATTTCAACCTTACATTTCCAACACAATTGATGCTTGATGTATCTACTTCAATTGGAAAGCCAGACTGGTTTATTTTACCAGATACAAAAATTGGAATTCGTGGAACATGGCGTTCTTTAAATGAGTTTTCTCCACGATATGCACCCAATAGTGCTGAAGAATTTTCAAATGCACCTATCATAAGTCCAGTTGGCTTTGATAATGGTTCAGAATGGGAAATAAGAACTTATGTACACATCAACATCGGAAAATAAAAAGCTATAAAAGATGAAAAAAATAATCCAGATTAAAAATATAATGCTTGCTACTATTGCATTGGCAATGAGTGTAAGCTGTGAAAGAGACATCTCTGATGACGCAGTAGAAGCGACATTTCCTAACACGGCCGAAGTATTTACAGATGCTCCGGTAGGACTTACAGATGAATTTTTTACATCATTTGATCCAGCAAGTGGAGCCAATCCTAATGGTTTTGGAACAGATGAAGACGAGGCATTTGAAGGAACAACTTCTATTCGAATCGATGTGCCAAGTCCAAATGATCCCGATGGAGGTTATATAGGAGGAATTTTTAAAGATCGTGGTGAAGGAAGAGATCTTTCCGGCTATGATGCGCTTACTTTTTGGGCGAAAGGTTCTACCACAGCAACTATTGATCTTGTTGGTTTTGGAACTGACTTTGAAGAAAATAAATATGCAGTAGGGCTTCCTGGCATCACACTTTCTACAGATTGGAGAAAATATGTGATTCCTATTCCCGACGCATCTAAACTTACACAAGAAAAAGGGTTATTCATATTTTCAGCAGGAACGCAAAGTACTAATGGCTTAGGTTACACTTTTTGGATTGATGAGATTCGATTTGAAAACTTAGGAACAATAGCGCAACCACGTCCAGCAATCCTCAATGGAAATGATGAAACACGTCAAGCTTTTATAGGAACAAATATAGCTTTAGAAGGATTAACACAAACATTCAATTTGGCATCAGGGCAAGATGTTACTGTAAATGCCGCTCCTAGTTATTTTGAATTTCAATCGTCAAATACTGGTGTCGTAACAGTAGATGAAGCAGGGAATGTAAATGTAATAGGAGCTAATGGTTTTGATGCAGGAGGAAACCCAATTTTTACAACTGTAACTGCTTCATTGAACGGCAATATGGCGGCGGGTTCACTTACGATTGATTCTCAAGGAGAATTTACACCTGCACCAACTCCTACAAGAGATCCAAGTCTTGTTAAATCTATTTTTAGTGACGCATATACCAATGAACCTGTAGAATATTACAATGGTTACTACGCACCATTTCAAACCACTCAAGGACAAAATGATATTACGATTAATGGAGATAATATTATCAAGTATACCCAATTGAATTTTGTTGGAATTCAATTTTCACAACCTACCATCAATGCTTCTGATATGACACACCTACATATGGATTTGTATATAGAACAACCAAGTCCATTAGATGGAGGAGATTTCTTGCGTATAGAGTTGCAAGATTATGGAGCTAATGGAACTTTTGGTGGCGGAGATGACTCTACACATCAATTAACCTATACAATTCCAACATTATTTAGTGATGGTTGGGTAAGTTTAGACATTCCATTAGCAAGTTTTACAGGAGTAACAAGCACTGCCAATTTAGGGCAATTACTGTTCATTTCTGATGGAACAATTACAGATATGTTGGTAGACAATATTTACTTATATCAAATTCCTACTTCACCTACAGTAGCAGCTCCAACTCCAACTGATCCAGCAGGAAATGTAATCTCACTCTTTAGTGATGCATACACAGATGTCAATGTTGACACATGGAGAACGCCTTGGTCTGCGGCAGCTACTACTTTTGAAGATGTTACTGTAGCAGGAAATGCTGCAAAAAAATACGGAAATCTTGGTTTTGTAGGTATTGAAACCACAACAAATACTGTTGACGCATCAAGCATGACACATTTCCATATAGATGTATGGTCATCTACGTATACATCATTCAATATTAAACTAGTTGATTTTGGCGCAGATAATGTCTTTGGTGGCGGTGATGATACTGAACATGAAGTAAGTATTAATATGCCAGCTCAAGGAGAATGGGTGTCTCTTGACATTCCTCTTTCAGATTTCACAGGATTGGCATCTACCTCCAACATAGCACAGTATATTCTCGTAGCACAACCTTTTGAGGCGACAGATGTATTTATTGATAACATGTATTTCAGAAACTAAACAATAACATCCAAAAACAAAAAACTATGAAGTTTGTAAAAGAATATACAATAAAACGACGCGATGTACTCCTGTTTAGTTTGATGGTACTTGTAGTAACTTCTCTCATGGTAAGTAGTTGCAATACAGATGAAACACAGGAAGTTACTACACTGACTAATCTTACATTTGAAGATAACTTTGATGTAGATGGAGCTCCCGATAGTACAGTATGGAATTATGACCTAGGTACAGGTAATGGTACAACGGCTGGTGCTGGTTGGGGAAATAATGAATTACAATACTATACAGATCGTCCAGAAAATATAAAGGTAGAAAATGGAATGTTACACATTACAGCTCATCAAGAATCTTTTGAAGGAGCTGGTTATACTTCTGCTAGAATTAACACCAAAGGGCTTTTTTCGCAAGAATATGGGCGTTTTGAAGCGCGAATGCAGTTGCCTTGGGGACAAGGACTTTGGCCAGCCTTTTGGTTATTAGGAGATAATATAGATGTGGTTTCATGGCCTCTATGTGGAGAAATTGACATTATGGAATATCGAGGACAAGAGCCTACTATCAATAATGGTACTGTACATGGTCCGGGATATTCGGCAGCCAATTCGATTACCAAACAATTTGAATTACAAAATGATCGATTTGATACTGGATTTCACATTTTTGGAATAGAATGGGGACCAAACTACATTAATTTCTATGTAGATGATGTTTTGTATAACCAAATTACTCCAGAAGATGTCACAGGTGATTGGGTTTTTAATCATCCTTTCTACATCATCATCAATCTTGCAGTAGGAGGAAACTTTGTGGGTTCTCCAACAAATCAAACGGTTTTTCCACAAACATTATTAGTGGATTACGTACGTGTATATCAATAATTAGAATTAAAAAACTAAATAGAATAAAGACCTTACTTTTTTAAAAGTAGAAATCATCAATACAAATGATTAAAGAAACAAAACCAACTCAAGAAGTAGTATCCAAGATTGATACTGTAACTGTAGATAATGAACAATTTTTTAAAATAGCCAATAGCGATGAGCTTCGCCCATTTTTTATGAGCATTGTAAGTGATTCCAATCATTGGATGTTCATTTCAAGTAATGGAGGATTGACTGCAGGGCGTAAAAATGCAGAGTATTCACTATTTCCTTACTATACGGACGATAAAATCACAGAATCTACAGAAATTACAGGTAGTAAATCAATCTTTCATGTTACTAAAAATGAAAAAGAGTATACATGGGAACCTTTCTCTGAACGATTTGAAGGATTTTACAATATTACCCGTAACTTATACAAAAATAGGTACGGGAACAAAGTCATGTTTGAGGAAATTAATCATGACTTAGCACTAACATATCGTTATCAATGGAACTCTAGTAATGAATTTGGTTTTGTACGACAATCAAAACTAATCAATACAGCGAGCCATAGCGTAGAGATTCGTCTTTTGGACGGAATTCAAAATGTATTGCCTTATGGAGTTGGAGCAGATTTGCAAAATGCAAGTAGTAATTTGGTAGATGCATACAAACGTACGGAACTTGATGTGGCTACTGGGTTGGGAATTTTTGCCTTAAGTGCAATTATTGTAGACAAAGCTGAACCTAGTGAAGCATTAAAGGCAAATGTAGTATGGTCGTTAGGTTTTGAAAATGCCAATTATCTGCTGTCTTCTTTACAATTGAAATCTTTCCGTAAAGGAAGAGCAGTCCAGCAAGAAACAGATATAAAAGCAGAAAAAGGAGCGTATTTCATTAATGCAGAACTGACATTGGCTTCTCATGCATCAAAAGATTGGATGTTAATTGCAAATGTTAATCAAGACCATAATGATATTGCTGCGTTATCTTATCGTATCAAAAATGAATTGAACCTCGCAGGCAAAATCAAAAAAAGTATTGATACAGGTACAGAAAAGTTAATACAACTAAATGCTGCTTCTGATGGTTTGCAATTAACGGCAGACAAGTTTAGAGATGCACGACACTTTTCAAATACACTTTTTAATATCATGAGAGGCGGAATCTTTGATGATAATTACATAATTGAAAAGTGGGATTTTGAAACGTATTTGGAAAATGCTAGTAAACAGGTATATCTGCACAATGCAGAAGCAATTCAATCACTATCAGAAACATGTACGCTACACGATTTACACGCGCTCGCTCACAACAGTGCTGATGCAAATTTCAAGCGTTTATGTTTAGAATATTTGCCGTTAAAGTTTAGCCGAAGACACGGTGACCCGAGTCGTCCGTGGAACAAATTCTCAATCAATACCAGAAGTGAAGTAGATGGCTCTAAAATATTAGACTATGAAGGAAACTGGCGTGATATTTTCCAAAACTGGGAAGCATTGGCGCATTCCTATCCAGAATTTATAGAGGGAATGATTCACAAGTTTCTCAATGCGACTACATTTGATGGGTACAATCCGTATCGCGTTACCAAAAGTGGATTTGATTGGGAAACCATCGAACCAGATGATCCGTGGTCATATATTGGTTATTGGGGCGATCATCAAATTATCTATTTACAAAAGTTTTTAGAAATCATTGAAAGTCATCAACCAGGTCGTTTAGAAAGTTTATTTGATCAAGATCTTTTTGTGTATGCAAATGTTCCTTATAAAATTAAATCATATGAAGATTTGCTTCAAAACCCTAAAGATACAATAGAATTTGATGAAGCTTCCGATCATAAAATTCGTGAAGATAGAGAAAGTATGGGAGCTGATGGCGCTTTACTTCGAAATACCAATAATGCGATTATAAATGTAAACTTTATCGAAAAAATTCTAGCAACAACTTTGGCAAAGTTGTCCAATTTTATCCCTGAAGGAGGAATTTGGATGAACACACAACGTCCTGAATGGAACGATGCCAACAATGCCTTAGTTGGGAATGGAGTATCAATGGTAACGCTTTGCTATTTGCGTAGATTCTTAAAATTCTTTGAAACGGTTTTTGAAAATACAACAATCAAAACGGTTAACATTTCTAGTGAATTAGCGACATTTTTTAATGCAGTAGCAACAACTCTTACCGAAAATAATAGCTTGTTGCAAAATAGAATTAACAATGCAGGGCGTAAAAAAATTCTTGATGGTGTTGGAAAAGCTGGAAGTGCTTACAGACAGCAAATTTATAATCACGCATTTTCAGGAGAGAAAGTAACACTTTTGATCACTGATATCAAATCGTTTGTAAATACGAGTTTAGCTTATTTAGAGCATTCTATTGAAGCAAACAGACGTGACGATAACTTGTATCACGCCTATAATTTGATGACAGTAGAGAACAATGGAGAGATTTCAATATCTTATCTCAATGAAATGCTAGAAGGACAAGTTGCTGTGTTGAGCTCAGGTTATATTTCTTCTGTAGAAGCGCTATCAGTACTTGATGCATTAAAAAATAGTAAACTCTTTCGAGAAGATCAATACAGCTATTTACTATATCCCAACAAAGCACTAAAAGGGTTTATAGAACGAAATACAATTCCAAAAGCTGCAGTTACCACGTCAGAACTGTTAAAGACATTAATTGCTGATGGAAATAAAAGTATTGTCTCCCAAGATATTAATGGAGAATACCATTTTAATGGAAGCTTTAAAAATGCAAACGATCTTTCCAAAGCATTGCAAAAACTTACAACTACTAAGTATGGCTCTTTGGTAGCGGCAGAATATTCTCAAATTTTGAAAACCTTTGAAGAAGTTTTCAATCATAAAGCATTTACAGGACGTTCAGGAACATTTTATGGATATGAAGGCTTAGGTTCTATTTATTGGCACATGGTATCCAAACTGCAATTGGCAGTATTGGAATGTTGTTTAAGAGCTATTCGCGAAAGACGAAGTGATGAAACTATTGGTAGACTATTAGAACATTACTACGAAATTAATGAAGGAATTGGTGTACACAAATCGCCTGCACTATATGGTGCATTTCCAACCGATCCATATTCGCATACACCGGCAGGAAAAGGGGCACAACAACCAGGTATGACAGGGCAAGTTAAAGAAGATATTCTCAGTCGTTTTGGAGAACTTGGTGTGTTTGTAGAAAATGGAACGCTGTACTTTGATCCTTGTATGCTTCGCAAAGACGAATTTTTAAACGCCAACAATACTTTTAGCTATGTACATGTGAATGGAGACTTCAAAGAAGTTTCTATACCGAAGGATTCTTTGTGTTTCACATATTGCCAGGTACCGATTATATACACAATTGCTTCTCAAGAAACTCTAAATGTTTTATATAAAGATGGCTCTTCTCGCTCTTTCGAAAACTTACGTTTAGATACAGAAACAAGTGAAAAAGTATTTAGTCGTAGTGGAGAAGTTATTCAAATAGAAGTACATATAAAATCTAATCATTTAAAATAAAAATAAAGTACATCATGCATATAGTAAAGCACATATCGAAACTAATTTTAGCTACGCTATTACTGATGTCTTGTGAAAATTCGCCAAAAAAGAAAGCACCTTCAGAAAAACAAATACATAAAGAAGTGACAGCAAAAGAGATATTAGGAAACAAGGATTATTTAGCAATTTCTTATGGAGGATATCGTGCCAAGTCGCGCGACATACAACCTACCATATCGCAGCTAAAAGAAGACATGAAGATTCTCCATGCGATGGACATTCGAGTAGTACGCACCTATAATGTGCAACTTCCACACGCAGCCAACATTCTTAAAGCTATCAGGGAACTGAAAAACGAAGATCAAACATTTGAGATGTATGTGATGTTAGGAGCGTGGATTGATTGTAAATATGCCTGGACAGGGCAAACTCCCGATCACAATCAGGAAAGTGAACAAAATGAAGGTGAAATTGCTAGAGCTGTCGCATTGGCGAATCAATATCCAGACATTGTAAAAATTATTGCGGTAGGTAACGAAGCTATGGTCAAATGGGCAACAAGCTATTACGTACAACCTGGCGTGATACTCAAATGGGTTGTACACTTACAAGAACTCAAAAAACAAGGAAAATTAAACAAAGACCTATGGATTACAAGCTCGGATAATTTTGCTTCATGGGGAGGAGGAGATCGCTTGTATCATGTAGAAGATTTGAACAAGCTTATCAAAGCTGTCGATTATATTTCGATGCATACCTATCCAATGCATGATACGCATTACAATCCAGTGTTTTGGGGAATTGATGCAAACCCAGATAAATCAAGTCTTGACAAAATTACTGACGCAATGCTACAAGCAAAACAATATGCAATTTCTCAATATGATAGTGTATATAACTACATGAAAAGCTTAGGAGTAAACAAACCTATTCATATTGGTGAAACAGGTTGGGCTTCCTACTCTAATGGACATTATGGAAACAATGGAAGTAAAGCAACAGACGAGTACAAAGAAGCATTGTATTACAAACACATGCGCGATTGGACTGCCGATGCTGGGATGTCTTGTTTTTACTTTGAAGCCTTTGATGAAGTTTGGAAAGATGCACAAAACTCAGGAGGATCTGAAAATCACTTTGGACTATTTACAGTTGACGGAAAAGCAAAATATGCACTATGGGATTTGGTTGATAAGGGAACTTTTAAAGGATTGACCAGAGGAGGAAACCCAATTACTAAAACCTATAACGGGAACAAAGATTCACTTCTATTAGAAGTACAATTACCGCCAGTAAAAACAAATCTTGTTACAAATTGATCGAATGAAAAAACAATTAACATACTTACTTATCCTATTATTCATGATAACTGCATGTACACAAGAAAAATCAAAACTGAAAGTACAAGTATTTGAAACTTCTCAAAATGGGAATAGGCTGACTGAAATTAAAAACGTTATAAAAACAGAAGATACGACTGTAAATGTGTCTAATATAGTTATAAACCCTAAAAAGCAATATCAGACAATTACAGGTTTTGGAGGTGCATTTACAGAATCTTCTGCCTATCTCTTAAATAAACTTAGTAAAGAAAACAGAAACAAAATCTTAAACGCATATTTTTCTCGTGAAGGTGCTAACTATTCGTTAACACGGACGCATATGAATTCCTGTGACTTCTCCTTAACTAATTACTCATATACTCCTGTTGCAGACGATGTGAACTTAGACCATTTTACAATTGAAGAAGATAAAGATGATCTTATTCCGATGATTAAAGACGCTATGGCTGCCTCAGAAGATGGATTTAAAATATTTGCATCTCCTTGGACAGCTGCACCTTGGATGAAAGATAACAATCATTGGGTTGGCGGTAAACTCTTGCCTAAATACTACGATACATGGGCTTTGTTTTTCTCTAAATATGTAGATGCTTATAAAGCCGAAGGTATTGATATTTGGGGATTTACGGTAGAAAATGAACCTCATGGAAATGGTAACAACTGGGAAAGTATGCACTTTACACCCGAAGAAATGACCAACTTTGTACAACACCACTTAGGGCCTAAACTAGAGGCGGATGGTAAGGGAAATTTGGTGATTCTTGGGTATGATCAAAACCGTGCAGGTCTCAAAGAATGGGTAGATGTTATGTATAAAGATGAAGCCTCTTCAAAATATTTTGATGGAACAGCAATCCATTGGTATGAAAGTACCTACGATTTCTTTCCAGAAGATTTACAATATGCTCACCAAAAAGCACCCAATAAATATTTAATTGAAACAGAAGGTTGTATAGACGATGAAGTCCCTGTATGGAAAGATGATGCTTGGTATTGGAAAAAAGAGGCAACAGATTGGGGATGGAAATGGGCTCCAGAGAATCAAAAACATTTACATCCAAAATATGCGCCTTTTAATAGATATGCTCGTGATATCATAGGTTGTCTGAACAACTGGGTTGATGGTTGGGTAGATTGGAATATGGTATTAGACAAACAAGGAGGTCCTAACTGGTTTAAAAATTGGTGCATTGCTCCAATAATTGTTGACCCTGATACAGACGAAGTGTACATGACTCCATTATACTATGTTATGGTGCACTTTAGTAAGTACATCCGACCAAACGCTAAAATAATTGACGCACACTATACTGATAAAGAATTAATGGTAACTGCCGCACAAAATCCTGATGGAAGTATTGCAGTAGTAGTATTCAATGAAGGGAATACTCCAAAAAGATTTAAGCTCAGTATAGGAGACAATGAAAAAACTATTGCTATCAATCCACAAGCACTACAAACGATACTAATTAACAACTAAAAACTAACATTATTATGTCAACCATACAAAAACACGCTAGAGGTAGAGTCCCAATTGCTCAAAAAGCCGCTTTTGGAGCAGGACATTTAGTAAACAATCTAATTCCTGGAATATTAGGAGTTTTTGTATTATTTCTCAAAACATCTGCTTTTGGTATGGATCCACTCTTAGCAGGATTTATTGTGGGAATACCTCGCTTATTTGATGCTATTACCGATCCTGTAATGGGCTATATATCAGACAATACAAGTTCTAAGTATGGAAGGCGAAGACCTTACATTTTTATTGGAGCCATTTTTACAGGAATTGTATTTGCGGTTCTTTGGCAAGTAAGCGAAAACAATTCTGAAATGTTCAATTTTTGGTATTTATTGATATTTTCCATATTGCTGATATTTGGGAATACAATATTTTCTACACCTTTAATTGCACTTGGTTATGAGATGACTTCTGATTATAAAGAGCGCACTCGATTGATGAGTTTTGCAAATACTATCGGACAAGTAGCATGGATGTTAGTACCATTTTTATACTTATTAATTCCTAATGAAGATTATTTTGCTACTCAACCACAAGCCATACGTACCATAGCAATTCTCTCGGGAGTGGTTATTATAGTATTGGGAATTTTACCAGCTATATTCTGTAGAGGAATTGATTCGAGCAAAATGGAAGGACGTGAAGAAATTACACCAAAAGCACTATTAAATAGCATGGGGAAAATCTTCACAGGAATCAAAATAGTATTTAAAAATAAACCTTTTGTAAAACTATGCTTAGCTACATTTTTAGTCTTTAACGGATTTCAAATTGTAGCAGAGTTCGGAGTTTTTATCATCAACTTTTACATGTTTGATGGCGATTGGGTAGCGTCCAAATGGTGGGTAGCGCTATTTCCAGCGGTTACTGCTGCATATACTGCATTTATAGCGATTCCAATTATTAATGCAATGGCAAACAAAATGGGCAAGCGTAAAGCTTTTATTATCTCTACCGCAATATCAATTATAGGATATATTTTAAAATGGTGGGGATTTGACCCAACCAATCCATATATGATTTTCTTGCCAATTCCTTTAATGGCATTTGGTATGGGATGTTTATTCACATTGATGATGTCTATGACTGCGGATGTATGTGATTTGGACGAATTAGAAAATGGAATGCCTAGAAAAGAAGGAACATTTGGCGCTATTTATTGGTGGATGATCAAAGTTGGGCAAGGTATTGCATTAGTATGCTCAGGATTGATATTAAAACTATTGGGTTATAACTCTTCAGCAGCAACTCAAACAGCAGAAGCTCTTCATGGAATGCGTATAACAGATATTGCATTACCAGTTATTACAGCCGCTTTAGCAATTTGGGTAATGTGGAAGTACAACCTTACAGAAAGTAGAGCCATTGCCATTAAACAAGAATTAGTAGAAAGAAGAGGAGAATTATAAACTATCAACAAAAGTAAAAAATAACATGTCGTACAGAGACGAAGCATATCATTTATATCAAGGAGCTCAATTCACTGCACATTCAGGAATTGATTTCGAAAAATACGCATTGGAAGAACTTAAAAAGCTATGGCGAGCGACGTTAAATAAAGGAATGCATGGCATTTGTTTTAGTATGTATGAAGATGGACAGGAGCCTGGTGATATCATAAGTGAAGAACAAGTAGAACGCAGGATAAAAATTTTGAAACCATATGCACAGTGGGTTCGTTCTTTTTCGTGTATAGAAGGAAATGAACACATTCCTCGAATTGCCAAAAAACATGGAATGAAAACATTAGTAGGTGCATGGTTAGGAGATAATTTAGACGACAATGAGAAAGAAATTGAAGCACTTATCCAACTTGCCAAAGAAGGAGTAGTAGATATAGCAGCAGTTGGGAATGAAGTTCTATACAGAAACGATCTATCACTTGAACAACTATTAGAGTACATAAAAAGAGTAAAAAAAGCTTTGCCAACTATTCCTGTAGGTTATGTAGATGCCTATTATGAGTTTTCACGTCACCCTGAATTGGTTGAAATATCAGATGTCATTTTGAGTAACTGTTATCCGTATTGGGAAGGTTGTCATATTGATGGTTCATTGGCGCATATGCAACAAATGTATGGGCAAGCTTTACATGCAGCAAATGGAAAAAGAGTAATTATTACAGAAACGGGTTGGCCAAGTCAAGGCGGTAGTTTACGAGGCGCAGAATCATCAGAAGAAAATGCGATGAAATACTTTATCAACACACAAGTATGGAGTAAAAAACAAGATATCGACATCTTTTATTTCTCCTCTTTTGATGAGTCCTGGAAAACGGGAGACGAAGGCGATGTAGGAGCCTATTGGGGACTTTGGGACAAGCATGAACAATTAAAATTTTAATCAAAAAAAGATAATGTCATTACGAAAAGAAAAATTCTTTGCATTAGCAGCGTTAGATTTTGAAGGACATTCATTGGATGAACTGAAACTATTATGGCGAGAAACTCTTGAAAAAGGAATGCATGGACTCTGTTTTAGTCCTTACCAAGAAGGGCAAGAACCTGGTGATACATTATCTGAAGTTCAAGTTCGTAGACGATTAGAAATTATAAAGCCATATACTCAATGGGTACGATCATTTTCTTGTACAGAAGGAAACGAACTCATTCCTAAAATAGCAAAAGAATTAGGAATGAAGACACTAGTAGGTGCATGGCTGGGAAATAACCCTGAAATAAATGAAGCTGAGATTGAAGGACTTATCAAATTAGCAAAAAAAGGATATGTAGATATTGCCGCAGTTGGTAACGAAGTTATGTATCGTGGCGATCTTACAGAAGAAGAATTAATCCGTTTTATTTACGATACCAAAAAACAATTAAAAAGCATACCTGTAGGCTATGTAGATGCCTATTATGAATTTGCTGAAAGACCAGCAATCACTGAAGCTTGCGATCTCATATTAGCCAATTGCTACCCATTTTGGGAAGGTTGTGATCAAGATTACTCATTATTGTACATGAAAGATATGTACAACAGAGCGTTAAAAGCGGGAAATGGTAAAAAAGTAATTATCACAGAAACCGGTTGGCCAAACCAAGGAACAAGTCTAGAAGGAGCGTACCCTTCTGATATCAATGCTATTAAATACTTTATTAATACCCAAAAATGGGCCCAAGAAGAGAATATTGACATCTTTTACTTTTCATCTTTTGATGAATCATGGAAAGTCGGAAATGAAGGTGACGTAGGAGCTTATTGGGGACTTTGGGATAAAAATGAACGATTAAAATTTTAAATATAGGTTTATGAATAAAATTACTTTTTTTTGCATGTTATTGTTCGCTACAATAGCATTTGCTCAACCGACAACCAATCCATCAGCACCAACAAATGCCGCTGTTGATGTGATTTCAGTGTATGGCGATACATATTCAAATGTAGCCACAAACTATGATCCTAACTGGGGACAATCTGGACATATGCAAGTAAATCCAAATTATGATCCAGGTACTGGACAATTCTTGTTAGCATACCCTAACTTTAATTATCAAGGTACAGAACTTACAACGCAAGATGCTTCACAAATGGAGTTTTTACACGTAGATATTTGGACATCAGCAAATCCTGCAAATACAGACATTCAAGTGAGCCCAGTAAACAATGGTTCAGGAGTGGGAGAAACCTTAGTTTCCATTGCTTACACTTCAGGGACATGGACTAGCGTAGACATTCCAAAATCAGCTTTTACCGGAATGACATGGGATAGTGTATTTCAGATGAAATTTGCAGCCAATGCTCCAGGAAGTACTGTGCCTGTAGATATCTATCTCGACAACATATATTTTTGGAAAAACCCAACGGCACCTGGCTCTGATGCAACATTAAGTGACTTACAAGTGGATGGAGTGACTATTGACGGATTTGGATCAGGAGTGTTCAATTACACCATAGGTGTGCCGCCAGGGACTATGACAGTCCCACAAATTACGTCTGCAACACCAACTGATCCAGCAGCAATGAGTGTAAATATCACTCAAGCACCAGCAATTCCAGGAGATGCTACGGTAGTAGTTACTTCTCAAAATGGGACGGTTATGGAAACATATACCGTATCCTTTGTAATTAGTGGTCCCGCAACAGGAGCACCGCAACCACCTAACAGACCTGCTGCAGATGTTGTTTCTATTTACAGTGATGCATATCCTAACATTACGGTGGGAACGTATGATGCAGGTTGGTGTGGACCAGCAATTACTGAAGTACAAATTGGTGGAAACAATATGTTCAAAAAAAATACAGGGATTCCATGTCAAGGAATTGATTTTTCTACGAATAGACAAAATTTAACCGATTTTACACATTTACACTTTGATTTTTATACTGATGATGCAGATCTTGTTGGAGATGTATTCAATGTTAAATTAGTTGATTTTGCAGGGGGAAGTGGAGAAGCTTCTGCATTAGAAGTAAATATCAATACAGGAACAACGCCTGCTATTGTTGCTAATACTTGGGTTTCTGTGGATGTAGATATTACTTCTTTAGGAGGTGTAGTTGCTGGAAATCTTACAAGAAGTGATGTGGCGCAGATAGGAATAACTACGGCTAATTTGACAAATGTTTGGTATGATAATATCTATTTGCATAAAAATACAGTACTAAGTGTTGATGAATACACAAATGCAACATTCAAAACCTATCCAAATCCAACTCGTGATGTTTGGAATATTGTCGCTGATAATCAAACAATCAATTCAATTCAAGTTATGGATGTGGCGGGAAGACAAATTTTAGCTCTTACACCCAATCATTCATCGGCAATAATTGATGGACATATTCTTCAAAAAGGAATCTATATAGCAAAAGTGCGTACAGATAAGGGAGAAAGCAGTGTCAAATTAATTAAAGATTAAAATAATCAGTTCAGAGAAAGGTGTGTTTATGAGATGTAGACACACCTTTTTAAAAAATAAAGTAATATATTTATATAATAATTAATTCCTTAAATCTAAAACTATAAGAGTATGAAGAAACTTTACTTTTTAATTGCATTATTTGTAGCCTTTTCAACCACCGCTCAAAATAATGTAACCTTTAGTGTTGATATGAGTAGTTACGGAGGATCTTTTACAACTGTATATGTAAGTGGAGAACTCAATGGTTGGAGTGGAGATGCTAACCCTATGACAGATATGGGTGGTGGAATTTGGTCTGCAACAATCAACTTAGCAGCTGGAGAATATCAATACAAATTTACAGTTGACAACTGGACAGATCAAGAAAACTTTACAGCAGGTGATGCTTGTACAGTTACTGATGGAGGATTTGTTAATAGAATCCTTGAAGTAAATGGAGGAGACCTAACTCTTGACACGCCTATATTTAGCGTTTGTTATGATGATGGAAATCCAGGACCTCACAATACTACATTTAGTGTGGATATGAGCGGATATACAGGAAGCTTTACCAACGTGTATATTAGTGGACAATTCAACGGATGGAGTGGTGACTCGAATCCTTTAACAGACATGGGTGGAGGTATCTGGTCAGTAACATTACCGCTACCAGAAGCTTATACAGAATTTAAGTTTCAAGTAGATAACTGGACAGATCAAGAAAACTTTGTGGATGGAGATGCTGGAACAGTAACTAACGGAGGCTTTACCAACAGATATGTAAATGTGGTAGGAGAACAATCTAGAAGCTATGTGTGGAATGCAGAAGGAAGCACATTAAAAACGCAAGAGTTCAGTTCTGTATCATTTCAAACATATCCAAATCCAACAAGCAATTCATGGAATATTGTAACGGATAATATTATTATTAATGGAGTAGAAGTATTTGATATTGCAGGGAGACAAGTTATGAGTTTAGCTCCAAAAGCTGACCAGATAACAATTGATGGAACTACACTTCAAAGAGGTGTTTATTTTGCAAAAATTGAAACTAATAAAGGAACTAGTAGTGTGAAATTAGTAAAAAACTAATTTTTCATTCTTTCAAAAAAAAGTGTGTTTATAAACAATAAACACACTTTTTTATTCATCACAGTATGCACTTTCATATAAAGCCAAAAATCAGATAAAAAACCGATCTAATGAAAAATGTTGTTTCTTTAAAATCCCTTGCCAAAGAACTTAATATCTCTGTATCGACCGTATCAAAATCTTTAAATGATAGTGAAGAAATTAGTGCACAAACTAAAGAACGTGTCAAAAACTTAGCGAAACTTCGTGGATATGCACCCAATCCTATTGCTGTGCGTTTGCAAAAGCAAGAAACCATGCAAATAGGTGTTGTATTACCAAATATCGAAAATCCTTTTTTTGCGTCTGTATTAAAAGGGATTGACGAACTAGTAAGTTCATCCAAATACAACATTATTACCTTTTTAAGTAATGAAAGTCTAACACGAGAAAAAGAGTGCTTAGACTACTTTTCTCAAGGAAATGTAGATGGTATTTTAATTTGTATTGCAGAAGAAACCAACAAAAAGAAAACATTCGATCATATTATTGATATCAAACAGAAAGGAATTCCACTGGTTTTATTTGATCGTATACCAATGCAACCATTAGGGTTTGACACAGTTAAAGTAAATGACTTTGACAGTATTGTTCGTGCGTACGAACACTTAGAAAATCAACAGCGTCGTAATATAGCATTTGTATCATCCATTCCTACCCTAATAGTAGGACGCTTACGCGAAGACGGATATCTTTCAAAAGCGAATAACCCAATTGTGGTAGCTCATGAAGATATCAATGAATTAAAACGGTCTATTGAAGAATTGATTCAAGAAAAAAAAGTTGACGGATTAATTGCTGCAGATATCAACGCAACCTTACTTTGCAATAGTATGATTCAAAAACAGGGACTTACGCCTTCTAAGGAAATTGCTTTGATTGGATATGTAGACGCTTCTCATAATGATCTTTCATATCCCAAAATCTCTTATATCGATCAACATCCACAAGAAATTGGAAAACAAACCGCCAAAATACTACTGGAGCGTTTAGAAAAAAAAGAAGAAAACGTATCAACGGAAGATTTCGTTCTCAACACCTCTATTACTATAGGAGACACTAGTAGTTAAGACACATAAAATCAGTTGCTAAAGAACAGCAGGGAACTGTTAATTTCACAAAAAAACAAGCATAGCTACTAACTATTATTGTACTTTTGACAAAAGTAGAATAATGAAGCATTTTGTTCCCTATATTATAATGCTCTTGCTATCGCAATGGGCTTTTAGTCAAACTGTTGTGATTAATGAAATTGATTGCGACACACCAGGAAGTGATACTGGAGAATTCATCGAATTAAAATCTGCTACACCTAATTTTCCACTAGATGGATATGTGCTAGTTCTTTTTAATGGTTCTGCTTCAGGGAACGACAGTAGTTACTTTTCACTTGATTTAGATGGTTATATAACAGATGTAAATGGTCTTTTGTTGATAGGAAGTACTACAGTGTCACCTGTTCCACAATTAATTATTGGTGCCAATGTAATCCAAAACGGAGCCGATGCTGTGGCAATATACCAAGCAAATGATTATGACTTTCCTCAAGGAACGCAAGCCACAACGACAAACTTGGTAGATGCAATTGTATATGATACGGGAGAAGCCATTGACACTGGATTGTTGAACTTGCTAGGAGAAACTACTCAAATCAGTGAAGGAGGCAACAATAATACCAATTCGATTCAGCGAAATGAAACTGATGGAACGTACTATATAGCAACTCCAACACCACGTCAACTCAATGATGGTAGTGGTATTGTTCTTAATGGAATAGCAGTGAGTGTTGCAAACAATCAATATACCGAAGGAGAAACGTTTACAATACAATTTACCACAGAAACAGCAGTAACTACTGATTTAGATATAACATTTACCTTAGATAATGGGACGTTTGATAGTAATGATTTCACAGGAAATACAACAGTAACGATTCCTAGTGGACAAAGTGTAGTTTCTACAAATATTACTCTTGTAAATGATATTTTAGATGAAGGAGATGAAGAGTTGGTCATTGACATTCAAGATAACTTTTCGGTAGAATATATAATTCTCAACAATGAAATTGTAATTAGAGCAGTTGATGATGACTATACAATAGCACCTTTTGGAACACCTTTAAATCCTACATTTGGAATCGTATCAAGTACAGCTCCCAATGGTTATTATGATAGTATGGATGGTTTGGCAGATACTGCTTTACGGGATGCAATGCAAGCTATTGTTGCAAATCCAACAACTGTACGAGCACACACATATGCAGATGTATATGACATATTACGAGAGGCAGATCAGAATCCAGAAAATAGTAATCAAGTATGGTTGGTATACACCGAACAAGGACGTGCTAAGTTGGACGTACAAAGTGGTTCTAATAACACAGGAACATGGAATAGGGAGCATACTTTTCCTAGATCACTCGCAGGATATAATAGTATCGAAGCAGACGATATAGGAGATGGAAGAGATGTATTTTGGGCAACAAAAGCCGATTCTTTGCGTCATGGAAATTCTGACGGACATGGTTTGCGAGCGAGTGATGGTCCTGAAAATAGTTCAAGAGGAAATCAACATTACGGGCAATATACAGGGCCTGTAGGAACTGCCGGAAGTTTTCGTGGAGATGTAGCACGTAGTATCTTCTTTTTAGCTGTGCGATACAACGGTTTGAGTGTAGAAAATGGATATCCTTCGGTTCAAGGACAAATAGGTGATTTAGTAACCTTGTTGGATTGGCATAGAAATGATCCGCCAGATGATTTTGAAATGAATCGTAACAATGTCGTGTATACATGGCAGTTTAATAGGAATCCTTTTATAGATCATCCAGAATTGGTTGAACACTTGTGGGGTAATCAAACAGGCGTTGCATGGACACAACCATTATCAACAGAAGATAACATGTTGAGCAGAGTTCAAATTTATCCTAATCCAGCAAAAAATTACATACACATTGCAGGAATAAAAGAAGAAGCTACTATAGAGATTATAGCTCTTGATGGACGAAAACTATTCACGCATACGTTTGTGGGAACACATCAAATATCTTTGGAATTGCAAAGTGGTTTGTATGTAGCCAAAATTACATCCAACGGACAATCGCTCACCAAAAAAATAATAATAGAGTAAAAGTATTTATACGGTTTAATAACTTTTAAGTTTAAAGCCAAAACTTAAAATACGATCTTCTTGCACTTCGTTTTCAATCACAATGCTTTCATACGTGTGTAGGTAATTCACTTTAAAATTCAAAAATTTCCATATGGGCAGTTCCAAGCCTAAATCTGCTTGCCAACGAAAATTGTTTTTCTGAGTAAGTGAAGGTTGAAAATAGCTTTCATGACTCAAAATTACTTTCTTCTTGAATAGATTATATTTTCCGTTAACCCATATGGTTCCTCGCAAAGTATTGATTGTGTGATTGCCATTAAACTCAGGTCTGTTAAATAAAGCTTGGGCAAAATTAGTGTACTCGTATTCGCTTGTTAAAGATACTTTGAGCCAATGATCCTTATGAGTTAAAATTTGATAGGTTACACCCGCACCAACTAAGTAGCGAAGATCTATTTTGCGACGGAAATTAGTACTGGCAAATCCTAAAACTTGAGGGTACCAACGCTTTTTAGGATTAAAGTATAAAAAGTTTAAACTCAAAATATCTTCATCAGCTTTTTCGTTTCCAAACTCTTGATAAATATAAGAGTTCTTGGTTTTGAAAACCCATTTTTTAAAAGGGACAAAACTAAAATCTGAATTTGCTCTAAAAATCAAGGTTTGCACATTTCCTCCCTGCCAAAAGCCTGTTAGAGAAAGAGTTGCTTTTACACGTAAACTGTCACTTTCATTGATTTGTGCATTCAGAAATAGTGGAAAAAGTAGCAAACAATACAGCACTGTTTTCATGGAATTGCTCAAAAATAAATGATTAAAAACTTACTTAAAGATACTTTTTTTAAAAGGGTAAAATTAATTAGATCGTTTTGTTCCATATGCTAAGTCGCCAGCGTCACCCAATCCAGGCACAATATATCCGCGACTGTTCAATTGATTGTCAACAGCAGCAATCCATAAATGTGTATGTAAAGGAAAATGCTCCTGTACATACTCAACACCTTCTGTAGAGCCTAACACAGAGATAATATGAAGGTTTTTGGGAGTTCCTTCCTGAAGCAACACTTCATACACACTTTTCATAGTACGCCCTGTTGCTAACATTGGATCAACCAACACTAAAGTTTTTCCTTCTAGTGAGGGTGTAGCCATATAATTTACAACAATTTCAAATTCATCACCATCATTTATATGATGACGATATGCAGAAACAAAAGCATTTTCAGCTTGATCAAAATAATTCAATACTCCTTGATGTAAAGGCAAACCTGCACGTAATATGGAACAAATAACAATATCGTTTATCGGTAATTGCATTTTTTTACTGCCTAGAGGAGTTGTAATTGTTTGTGAGGTATTTTCTAAAACCTTACTGCATTCGTAACTTAAAATTTCACCTACACGCTCAATATTTCGACGAAAACGCATCGCATCTTTTTGAATTGAAACATCACGTAATTCGGAAATAAATTGATTTAGTAAAGAAGATTGAGAAGTAAAATCGTGAACGGTCATAAATCATTGTTTTAAACTACAATAGTACTAATTTTTTACGAAGCTCAGGATACGATTGTTTGAAATCCTAACATTCAGTTAATCTTATAAAAGAAAAATCTAGCGGTGTTTTTAGTATATTCGCCAAAAAAATAGAGGCAATGTTAAAAGGTGTTTTATTTGATATGGATGGAGTTATTGTTGATACCGAACCGTTACATCACAAAGCTTATTATAACATGTTTGATGAGGTAGGAATCGAAGTATCTCCCGAATTATATCAATCTTTTACAGGGCAATCAACAATCAATATATGTAAGCGGTTATGTGATCATTTTTCATTGGAAGCTTCTCCTGAACGCTTAATGCAATTAAAACGAAATTACTTTGCCCATTTATTTGCCAATGATGATAGTTTACAGATGATTGATGGTGTATTGCAAATCATTCAAGAATATCATGAAAACAATCTAAAACTTGTATTGGCTTCTTCGGCTTCTATGATGACAATCAATAATGTATTTGAACGATTTAACTTAGATCAATATTTTATAGCAAAATTTAGTGGAGCCGATTTACGTCAATCCAAACCCCATCCAGAAATTTTTGAAAAAGCAGCGCATGCCACAGGACATGAACGTTCGCATTGTATGGTAATAGAAGATTCAACCAACGGGATTAAAGCGGCAAATGCTGCAGGAATATTTTGTGTTGGCTATGATAGTAAACATTCTAAAAACCAAGACTATTCCTTAGCAAATATGATTATTTCTGACTTTGAGGAAATTCGGCACCAAAAAATTCAAGAAAAATTTATTCGGTAAAATTTACCAAAACTTCCACCATTTTTTAGCTGGCTTTTCGTTTGGGGAAAGTGTGTTTTCATTACTATCATCATCTTCATCTTCAAGATTAACACCTAGTGAACGTAGCATATCATTCATTCCAAAAGAAGCAATAGTGTTATAACTATCCGTTATATCAAAATAAATCGTTTTTCCGCTTTTGGTAGTAATTAAGTCGTATATGCGTTCTTCTTTTACTAACGATTGCGATTCAAATTCTTCACTGATAAAGCTCAAAACGTCGCGTTCATCACTTACACGTAACACTACATATGGGTGCTCTTTACTACCATCTCCTGTGAGTAAAATACCTTCTAAGATTCGATGCGCTAAAAAAAATTCTGAAGATGCATCCTTTTCGTTTCCTAATTGAGTAGCTGCATATTTTTTATATAGATGTGCTCTCGGACTCATAATCACATTAATATTATTATAATGCAGTACCTTTTCATAATTTGCAACTTCAAGCAACTCTTGTAGTTTAGAAATATCATCAGAATACGGGTTGTATTCTTCGTGAGTGATTACGTAATTCCTAGCTTTTAAAAAATTTTCTTGAGTAGGATCTTTGAAGAAATTTAAAAATTCATCAGTCATAATATACAATGCTACGAGTGTTTCTTTAAAAACAGGTTTTCTCAAAGATACATTTTTTAATAGAATTCTTCCAATTTTTAAGGAAACCACGTAAAGTCTTGTACTTTTTATAAAGCAAGGAACTTTTACCAAAACTTTACAACGGTAAAATTTGCGGAAAATGCAAATTGGCTTAGTTTTGCACTTCTCTTAAAAAGAAAGCTGTGATAGAAGATATAATAATAACAATGTTGTGGAGTATTTCGCCTTTTGGAGAAGCCAAAGTGGGGATACCTATAGGTTTAAAATCGGGAACGAATCCATACATTATTTTTGTAGCAGCTTTTGTAGCCAATGTGTTGGTATTTCCAGTAATGATTTTTTTCTTGGATCACGTAAATCGTTATTTATTACGATGGCATTTTTATAAAAAAGGCGCGTTATTCGTAGCGAAAAAAGCAAAAAAAGGAGCCAAAGATAAAATTCAAAAATACGGCTTTTGGGGCTTAATGCTATTTGTAATGATTCCTGTGCCAGGAACAGGTGTATATGCAGGAACCATTGCTACGTATCTATTCAATATAGAACGTAAAAAAGCCTTTGCAGCCAATACAATCGGTATCTTTTTCTCTTCTGTAATTGTGTGGTTTGCTACAATGGCAACGTTAAAAGCGATTGAGTAAGATTTATATTTACAAAAACAAGCTCACTATTGAAAGAATTACTAATGAGCCCAATCCAATCACGAAAATAGTAATCATACGTCCAATAGCTTTGTCTTTTTCATGCTGAGGAGCGTTTGAAAACTTCTGATGCCGCTTTTCGTACTGTTTTTTTGAGCCAAAAAGAAGTGTTACAATTAAATAAATAATAGTAATTAACGGAATAGCAACAATCTTTCCGATAACTTTGCCTGTGCTTCTTCCGAAAATACTCTTTAAAAAACGCGTCAAATCTTTGCTTAAATCATCTGTAAAAAAGCTCCAAATAATCACGATTACAAACAAATAAATCATGATGGTCGCTGCAAATAGCAAATTTCCATACAAACGACCTTTGTTTGTGTCATATCCTTTAGATTTTAAATCGTGATACTGACTTCCATATAAAGCATCAATACTATTCATAGATAAAAGTTTAAACACTTAAATTTCAGTAATATATATAATATTTACAACTCTGGGATTAATTTGAAGCACTATAAACTCAATTTTCCCATCTGTACTTCTGTAGAAATGTTAAGTGAAGAAGAAGTATAATGCTTGCGAAATATGGAAGGAGCAACACCTTTAATTTCTTTGAACTTTCTATTAAAATTTGAAATATTAAAAAATCCGCAAGAAAAAGCGATTTCTGCAATTGAAAGTTGGGGTTTATTTATAAAGGCTTTGCATGCATTTTCAATTCGTACCTCTGTTAAAAACCTAAAAAAAGTTTTATTGGTTCGCTGTTTAAAATATTTGCAAAAAGCATTAGGAGTCATGTTTGCAATTGATGAAATATCGTTTAATGCAATCTTTTGTTCATAATTATTCATTACGAATTCAAAAACAGCACTCATTCGCTTTCCTTCATCGTCAGTATAAGTTTTTGTATTTAGAAATGAAGAAACCGTTTCATAATTCGATTCAGATAGTATAGAAAGCATCTCAAAAAAAGTGGCAAACTGCTGAATAGGATTTTCAACTAAAATACGTTCAAAATGTGTTCTTAATGAGTATAAATTTGTTTTAAATTTGATCCCAAAGTTCGCATCCTGAAGTAACTCTTTTGCCTTTTGTAGTGTTGGTAATGAAAAAAATTGAGGACCAAAACTAGTGGTCGTAAAAAAAAGAGAAATCATATAACAATCTTGTCCATCTACAATGTCACTTTTCAAAACATGCGGTACATGACTTCCAAATAACAACACATCATTTGGTTGAAAATCACGAATTGTATCACCCACAATAAAAGTGCCTTTCCCTCTAATAATACATGAAAGTTGAATTTCTTCATGTTGATGTAATTGCTCATAAAATGCTGTGCCACAATCTTCTTGAACAATTAAAATATCGCTTTCGGCTTTGGGTATTTTAAAAGGTAAAACTTTCATTTATAACTATTCTAGTATTCCTAAAATCATAGGAAGTTGACAATAAAATTACGCTAAAATTAATCTTAAATCATGTAAAAATTAATTTTTTGGATAATATAGTATCAATATTGGATAATATCTACTATTTCAAACCAGAGATGTAGCAGTACTTTTATCCTACTAAAAAAAGACTTATGAAAATCAATTGGAAAGGGGTCATGCCTGCAGTGACAACTAAGTTTACGAATAAGGATACGTTAGATTTAGAAATGTTTGCTGTAAATATAAAAGCACAAATAGATGCAGGCGTACACGGAATTATTTTAGGAGGAACACTTGGCGAAGCTAGCACATTATCAAAAGAAGAAAAAAGAATTTTAGTGCGAGAAACGGTTAAGATTGTTGAAGGAAAAGTGCCTGTAATTAGTAACATTGCTGAACAAACTACAAAAGAAGCTAAGCAAGCAGCGCATGATGCTAAACAAGATGGAGCAAGCGGTTTAATGATGTTGCCGCCAATGCGCTACAAAGCTGATGCAAGAGAAACAATTACTTATTTTAAGGCAGTTGCCAACAGTACAAATTTGCCGATAATGGTGTATAACAATCCTGTTGATTACGGAATTGAAGTAACTCTAGATATGTTTGAAGAGCTACTAAATGAATGCCCAAATATTCAAGCTGTCAAAGAATCTACTAGAGATATTTCAAATATAACACGTATTAAAAATCGTTTTGGAGATAGGTTATCTATTTTATGCGGCGTAGATACTTTAGCACTAGAAAGTTTATTAATGGGAGCAGAAGGTTGGGTAGCAGGTTTGGTCTGTGCATTTCCTGCCGAAACAGTTGCCATATATGCATTGGCTAAAGCAGGAAAAATAGACGAAGCAGTTGCTATTTATAGATGGTTTTTACCTTTGTTAGAATTAGATATCAATACGAAACTTGTTCAGAATATAAAATTGGCAGAAGTTGCAACAGGGATAGGAACCGAAAATGTTCGTGAACCACGATTGCCATTAGTAGGAACTGAAAGAGCATCTGTGTTAGATAGTATTCAAAAAGGAGTCAATTCAAGACCTCAATTGCCCAATTATAAACAATATCTTTAAGAACTGAGGTATATTTACTAATACAATTTTATCATAAAAAGTACAATCGTAATGATAACTGGAAAAAACTATATTGGAACTACTCTTTCTGCAAAAGGAACGACCACTTATACAACATTTAATCCTCAAAGAAATAAAGAAAACACTACTGTTTTTACAGAAGCAACTCCCGAAGAAATTAATCAAGCAGTAGAAGCGGCTTCTGAAGCATTTAAAACGTATCGAACTGTTTCGGGAAGTGAAAAAGCTACTTTTTTAAACGCTATTGCAGATGAAATTTTAGCACTAGAAGACGAATTGATTACAATTTATACAGCAGAAAGTGGTTTGCCAGAAGGAAGAGCATTGGGTGAACGAGGAAGAACCATAGCACAATTGCGAATGTTTGCCAATGTAGTGGGAGAAGGCTCTTGGGTTGAAGCAACAATTGATCCTGCACAACCTAATCGGGAGCCCAATCCAAGAGCAGATATACGAAAAATGTTAGTTCCTATTGGTCCTGTGGTTGTTTTTGGCGCAAGTAACTTTCCTTTAGCTTTTTCGACTGCTGGAGGCGATACTGTTTCGGCTTTGGCTTCTGGTTGTCCTGTGATTGTAAAATCGCACCCAATGCATGCAGGGACGAGTGAATTAGTTGCTACTGCAATTATTAAAGCAGTAAAGAAAACATCAATGCCTAACGGTGTTTTTTCGCATTTAAATAGTCGCGGAATAGAGGTTGGACAACAATTGGTACAGCATCCAAAGGTAAAAGCAGTAGGTTTTACAGGAAGTCTTCGTGGCGGGCGTGCATTATTAGACATTGCAGCAAATCGAAAAGAACCAATTCCTGTATTTACCGAAATGGGAAGCATCAATCCTGTGATATTGCTTCCTAAAGCGACACAAGAAAAAGCTGAAATTTGGGCAAAAACCTATGCAAGCTCTATAACTTTAGGAGCGGGACAATTTTGTACAAATCCTGGGTTGGTTATTGGAATAAAAAGCGAAGGGTTGTTCAAATTTAGCGCTACGTTGGTTTCAGAAATTGTAAAAATAGCACCGCAATGTATGCTACATCCAAAAATTCAGGAAAACTATCAAAAGCTAGTATCACAAGCAAAAACACAAAAACATGTTGAGATTGTAGCGGATTTGCATACAAATGTAGATGAAAATTATGCTCAACAAACCATAGCAAAGGTTTCAGGAAAAGAATTTATAGCCAATAAAACACTACAAGAAGAAGTGTTTGGACCTTTTTCCTTACTTGTAGAATGTGAAAATAAAGAAGAACTGGAAAATGTACTTGCTTGTATGAATGGACAACTAACGGGAACAATTCTTTCTGAACAAAACGAACTAGATGATTTTTCTACCGTTGTCGATATTTTATCAGAAAAAGTGGGACGAATTATTCACAATGGCGTTCCTACAGGTGTTGAAGTAACAACAGCAATGCAACATGGAGGACCGTATCCAGCCTCATCAGATAGTAGATTTACAGCAGTTGGAACTGATGCAATTAAACGTTGGGTGCGACCTTTTGCGTATCAAGACTGGCCAAACGAAAGCTTACCCGACGCTCTAAAGAACGAGAATCCGTTACAAATTTTTAGGAAGGTAGATCTAATTAACACAAAAGAAGCATTATAAAAAATTGCTATGAAGAAGACTTTTTTTTGTATTGATGCGCATACGTGCGGAAATCCGGTTAGAGTAGTTGCTGGTGGCGGACCCAATTTAGAAGGAAACACGATGAGTGAAAAGCGTCAGCATTTTCTAAAAGACTACGATTGGATACGAAAAGGACTCATGTTTGAACCTCGTGGTCATGATATGATGAGTGGAAGTATTTTATTTCCTCCAAGTAAACTAGAAAATGATTTTGGTATTTTATTTATAGAAACTTCGGGCTGTTTACCAATGTGTGGACATGGAACAATTGGAACAATCACAATAGCCATTCAAGAAGGATTGATTATACCTAAAAAAGAAGGCAAAATACGAATGGAAGCTCCTGCTGGGTTAGTAGAAATAGAATACCAACAAACAGGAAAAAAGGTAGATTGGGTACGACTAACAAATGTAAAAAGTTATCTAGCGGCTGAAAATTTGACAATTGAATGTCCCGAACTCGGTGAACTTTCTTTTGATGTTGCCTATGGCGGAAATTACTACGCAATTATTGATCCGCAACAAAACTTTACAGGGATTCAAGATGTTACAGCAAATCAAATTATTCAATATTCACAAATAATACGTACACGCATCAATAAAAAATATCCTAATATGTTTATTCATCCAGAAAATGATACTATTCGAGATGTTTCACATGTATTGTGGACAGGCAACCCAATTGATGAAACATCTTCTGGGAGAAACGCCGTATTTTATGGAGACAAAGCAATTGATAGAAGTCCGTGTGGTACAGGAACATCTGCACGAATGGCACAATTGTACGCAAAAGGAAAACTAAAAGTAGGTGAGGACTTTATTCATGAAAGTTATATTGGCTCTAAATTTACAGGTCGTATTGTTGAAGAAGCTACATTAGATGGTAAATTAGCCATTATACCAAGCATTCAAGGTTGGGCAAAAGTATATGGATACAATACCATTATTATTGATGATGATGATCCGTATGCGTATGGTTTTCAAGTGATTTAGTAGTACTTAATATTGAAAAATGGGTAGAGAGTGCTAGAAACATCTATAAACAGTAACTCTACAAAACAAACAATAAAAATCTAGCATATTGAAAAAAGAAGTAGTCATAATTGGCGGCGGTATAATAGGGCTTTTTTGTGCATATTATTTGCAGCAAGAAGGGCATCAAGTAAGTATCATTGATAAAAGTGATTTTACCCAAGGAGCATCTTTTGTGAATGCAGGTTATATCACGCCAAGTCACATCATTCCTTTAGCGTCTCCAGGAATGATTACAAAAGGACTAAAATGGATGTTTAATGCTTCGAGTCCGTTTTATGTAAAACCTCGTTTAGAAAAAGACTTTTTAAAATGGTCTTGGTTATTTAAAAAATCTGCAACAACCAAGCATGTAGCGCATTCCATTCCAATTATTAAAGATCTCAATTTGCTGAGTCGCGATTTGTATGAAGATTTGAAAAAAGTAAATCAATTTGACTTTCATTACGAGCGAAAAGGATTGTTGATGTGTTATCAAACGGATAAAGAAGGTGAAGCAGAATGGGAAATGGGCAAACGAGCCATTCAAGAAGGTTTGCATGTACAACATCTTACCAAAGAAGAAGTAAAACGGATAGAGCCAAACGTACAATTTAACATTAAAGGAGCGGTATATTTTGATTCGGATGCTCACATGACGCCAACGAATTTTATGCCACAAATGATTGCATTTTTGAAAGGAAAAGGAGTTCAATGTTATGCAAATGAGGAAATTACTGATTTTCAGTTTTCAAAAAACAGAGTAGTTTCTGTTCAAACATCAAAACAAACGTTCACTGCAGACGAGTTTATACTTTCGGCAGGTTCTTGGAGTTCATTATTAGCTAAAAAATTACAATTACAAATTCCGCTTGAAGCAGGAAAAGGATACCGTATTGATGTAAAAGAAAGCACAGGAATTACCATACCGGCGATATTGGCAGAAGCCAAAGTGGCTGTGACACCAATGCAGGGTTTCACAAGATTTGCAGGAACAATGGAATTAGGAGGAATTAATCATAAAATAAATCCAAAGCGAGTACTCGCCATCGCTAAAGCAGCAGAAAGTTTTTATGATGGGTTAAAGATTCCTTCAGGAGCAATTGCAAATGCCGCTTGCGGTTTGCGTCCATGTTCTCCTGACGGTTTGCCTTATATTGGAAAAACTAGTAAGTATCTTAATCTTACAATTGCAACAGGTCATGCTATGATGGGTTGGAGCTTAGGACCAGCTACAGGAAAACTAGTCAGCGAATTGATAGAAGAGAAGCCAACTTCAATGCCTTTAAATGGTTTTGGAGTTGAACGTTTTAGCTAAAATATTTTTTATAAGTTTCTATATATTTTATAGAATAGGATACAACAAAAACCAGTTGTAAAGGGCAGATGGTTTTATAAAAATATTGAATGAGGGACGATTTATTTTTTTTAATATTACTTCCCGATACAAAAAATGAAATATATTGATTTAATCAGGGTTTGGGAGTGTCTTGTGTCAAGATTGAGCCAAAAACCTTGAAAAAATGCGAAAATAAAGGCAAATATCGGAAAGTTATTGATATTTGAAAATGATAGGAAATGATACTTTTGAATTTACATTTTTATTGGTTGATTGGGCAGGTATCCAATTAGGCATATTAGAAATAATTTTAGCAACAATATTTTCATATTGATATGATATATCATTTGATAAGTTTTCTTTTTCTAATTCAGTTAAATTGCCTTTTATTGATGTGTTAAAGTTGTAGTCACTTAAAGAGCCATCAGTATTTACTTGAATTGTTGCTATTACTTCAACTTCATCTATTCTATTATCTAAATTTTTAATTTTTGGAAATTCAATCTTTGAATATATGTACTTATTAAGTCGTTGTTTACCACCTTTAAACTCTGCCACTCTATCAATTTTTGTTAGAGGTGTAATTTTTTGAGCTGTTGTATCATTGCTTTGTGGTTCGTAATAATAATATTTTGATAAAATTAAATTGGTAAGTGTTTCAGCATCTTTTTTTGATATTTTACTTATATATCTATTATCGATACTTGGTGGCCTCACAAAATTATAAACATTATCATAGTCATTGTTTGACACTTTTGAAATAGAAGTCAAAAATTTATATTTAATTGAGTCATTTTCTCTTACAATATTTAATTGACTTTTTAAGCTATCTTTTGAAATTGTGCTTGAATTTATTTCTAAAGCATTTATTATAAAATAAGTATATCCTGTTGAATAATGATAGTTTGGATTTTCTATATCTATTTGAATTTTGCAAAATGCTATAAATTGGTTTAATGCTGTTTTATCTTCTTCTGAAAGGTAGGTTTCTTCATACTTTACTGGTGGTGTCCAATCCACTATAACAACATTAGTTTTTAAAGTATCTTTTTGTGCTTGAACATTTGAAAATGCTAATAAAAAAGATAGACCTACAAATACCTTTAATAAATTCATACTGAAATACTTTTGACAAATGTAATCAAAATCTCATTTACTAATCATAGATGATTAGATAAATCATAAATGATTAGTTGAATTTTACGGTAAAATTTTTTACTTACTGATTTGATTCACGTTAGAGATGAGAAATATTTAAAGCAATTTGGTAAATACCTTAAGAAATTAAGGGAAGAAAGAAATATGTCTCAAGAATTTTTAGCGAATAAATCTGATGTTGCATTGGCTCAAATTACAAGGATAGAAAGAGGAGTAATAAATCCAACTATTTGTACTATAAAAGCTTTAGCCTTTGGTTTGGAAGTGAAAACATCTGAAATGTTTGAATTTGAAAATTAGTTTTTTCTTTGCCTTTCTCTATCTGTTTCAAACATTACTATTTCTATTGCTCTCATTGGAGTTATTGAGTATTTAAAATGCTTTTGTACGATATCGTGTATTTTAAAATAATTCTTATCATTTGAGATTGACTCCATTTTTTCTAAATAATTCAGGTAATTTTTAGGGTTGGCTATTCCATATTGTGATTTTTTACCTGTTACATATCTAAATATTCTACTATCCCAAATGGCATAATTGTGAGGGTTTATAAAGTGCAATAATTTAGATGTTCCAACCATTGAATTATTTATACATTCTTTGATTTTATTAATTTCATCTTCCTTTAATCTGTGATTGGATTTTACGGCATTAAGATATTTTAATACTTCCCCTGAATTTTTAGTATCTAATTGAATTATTGTAGGCATCCAACCATATACAAAATGACTGCTTATAACCAAATGTTTATGCTCAATTTTAGGTAGTTCTTCAAAGTAGTTAAGAAATGCTGTGTATGAACCTATATAAGAATCATTCTCGGTTAATTTTAGTTTCTTGGCATCTCTATATATGTTTTCAAATGTAAGGTTTTGCATTTCTTTAATGTATTGAATAACAAATTTATTGATTTAATTAAACTTGCACATCTTGAATACTATAGTTATCTTTGTGAGATAAGTTTTAGTGATGATTTCAGATTCTAAAATTCTCGAAAATTTTGGTTTGCGTGTTAAGGAATTGCGTAAACAAAATGAACTTTCCCAAGAACAATTAGCACAAAAGGCTAAACTTCATAGAACATACATAGGAATGATTGAGAGAGCAGAAAAGAATATAACCTTATTGAACATTGAAAAACTCGCTAAAGCTCTTAAAGTAAACGTAAAAGAGTTGTTTTAGATGAATAGAACTTTATTAAATAATAGGGATAGCATTAAAGATTTTTTTAAATCGAAGTACAAAATAAATATTGAAGAAGCGAACTTTTCAACTGGCTGGATTCCTAAATACATATTATTAGATAGAACAAGAAATATTCATTCTTATGCTGTCTTTGTAAATTCAATTGAAATAAGTAAAGAAGAATTAATTGAATATTCTAAAATTCGTTATTCAAGTTTAGACAGGCCACTCTTTATTTTTCATTATAAGCATGATGAAACTCTTTCATTTTTTGAAATCAATGACTTTAAGAATAATGTGTTTTCAGAAAAAAAATATGAGTCGATCAATTTATGGAACGACTTTAATAGTGTGGCATCAAAAATCAAAGCTGAATTATGAATGATATAGAATTATATAAAGAGTTAGTTGATTTTTGTAATGCTAACAAAGATAATATTGAAACTAAATTTGACCGAGAGGTTAAGTTTACCTCCTTTAATGAGGACTGTTTTAATGAAATGTATCTAAAAATTAAAAATGAACCAAATCCGATTGCCCCAAAGGAATTAAAAACTAGAATTGAAGGGCTAACAGAATGTTACAAAAAAATGGGTTTCAAGTTCATGAGGAAAAGAAATAAGATGATAAAAGGCCTAGATATTCAACTTGGGCAATGGTACGAAAAGGCATTTCAGTTTTATTTAGAATCAAAAGGTATTATTGTTGCTAAAAAAGGGTTCCCTTTTCCTGACTTTGTAGTTAACCCAGAAAAGCCAAAAGCATATTACGAATTAAAATATATTGAAGCTCCTTTCATAAGTGCGAATAATATGGTTAAAAATACTTACCCTTATACTTCAACACGTTATGATTATGAATGTTCTTTAACTTTAGATACAGGAAAAAAATTACAAGGACAAAGAGATAAATATGAAAATGAAATAAAAAGTAAAGGCGTCCCTTTTTATTTTGTTTGGTGGTTTGACGCACCTCATTTAAAAGGAATTTTTTTCATGAACGCAGAAGAAGTATTTGATTATTGGGATAATGTAGGAACTCTTCACAATAGAGAAGAAAGAGAGGGAGATAAAATTGCAAATCAAATTAAGGGTAAAATATATCCACCATTACTTAAAATGGACTCTTTATCATCATTTTTAAACATTGTTAGTTAATATGGATTTTTGTTTTGTATATAGTTCGGGAGGTGGTGCTGGAGATTGGAATGCAATTGATAGAATTTGGCAGGATTCTATGCCTCAATATTTTAGAAATAATTTATTGATAAAGTTCGGAGATATTTTTTTTAATCACAGGTCTAGTAACAACTTAATCAAACCATCTTATTGGAATAATACTGATAATGCACGTCAATGGCTATTTAATAACACTAATGACAATTCATTATTTGAGACTGATGGTTTGGTTTTGGATGTTGGAACTTCAAAAATTGTAAGTTTTATTACTCACCATAATGAAAATATGAATGGTGTTGAGATAATCCAAGAATTTGATAGACTAATTAATGATGAGCAAATTTTAGATAAATTCAATCAAATTATAGTTAATTCAAACATTTCAAATGCTGTAACTTTTGATATCCCAAACCTTTTCAAAGTAAGAACTCAAGTAGGTAACCAATCAAGGAATTTATTTTCTGAAAATGGATGCAGACAACTACTTATTGAAGCATCTGCAAAATATGCTAATTACACTTATAATGGAATAGGACAAAACCCTAATTTATTGCTTACAATAATTTCCGCACATTGGTCTGATGAGGATATTGAGCAATATTTGAATTTACTTAACTATAATCCTACAAAACTTGCTATTGGTGGGTTAACTGATTATAGAGTTGCTGAATTTTCTGAAATGCTTGTAAGACTTAATAACTTATTAAACTTTTCAAATTATGAAAGAGTACATTTTTTAGGTAGTGGTGGAATTAGGAAAGCTAATATTATAACTGAAACTTTAGGGAATTTAGAAAATTTTTCTGTTGATAATACTACAGCTTATAATCGTGCAATTGACGGAAACAAGAGAGGAACTTCTATGTCGGGATATTATGACTATGTTTCCAAAGATTTAATTAGAATAAACCCTCAAAATAGAAGTCGTATTCTACAACTACATTCAGAAGTTCCTAATAATCGTGCGTATTTTTCTAATGAAGAAATGACTGATATAATTGATTCAATTTTACTGCATCAATCAAATAACACTTCTCATAATACTTTTAACAACCGTGCAAAATTAGTGATTCATAATTTTGATGTGTATAGGTATAATATAGAGTAAATTAATTAAACAACTCTCTTATTGCTTCGTTCTGTACTCTTTTATTAATAATTTCAGAGTATTCTTCATCTAATTCAATACCTAATCCTACTCTTTCAAGTTTTTGTGCAGCTACTAGTGTGGTTCCGCTACCTAAAAACGGATCGAGAACTATATCGTTTTTATCAGTTGTCATTTTAATAATTCGTTCTATCATTGGTGTAGGATAGATACAAGGGTGTTTAGTTAACCCGAGTTTGTTTTTAGTCATATTATTAACTCTATCAAAATACCAAAAATCACTACTTGGTATATCGAAGTTCCATGTATCTGTTGGGTTTCTACCTTTTCCACCAACTAGTCGTTTATCATTTTTCGTAATATACGGTATTCTTATTTCGTCAAGATTGAATTTGTAGCTTTTAATATCTTTTACAAACCAAAGTATTGATTCCCATCTACCACTTAATCTATTAGTACAATTTTGCATATTGTTAAAGTGCCAAATAATAGAGTTTCTTAAATAAAAACCATTTTTTTTAAAGATAAAATATGCTATCGCATCCAAAGGAATGATTTCTTTTGTTTTTTTATCTGGTATTGGAGAAACATTTAATAGAAAACTTCCATCCTTACAAAGAATTTTATTTGCTTTTTTAGCAACATTATCAATTAACTCTTCCCATTCTTCTAAAGGCCTATTATCGTTATACTTACCATACTTCTTGTCTAAATTATAAGGTGGGGAAGTAACAATAGTATTTATAGATTCTTCAGGGATTTTTCCCATTACATCAAGGCAATCTCCAATTGTATAATAACAATCTTTTATTTTTACTACGTCCTCATTATTTATATTAAAAAATCTATTTTTAGCCATTTGATAATCTTTTATTTGCTATATCTATATATTCTTTTTCAGTTTCATATCCAACATATTTTCTCTCTAATTTCTTTGCAACAACAGCCGTAGTTCCACTACCCATAAATGGGTCCAGTATTATGTCATTTTTATTACTTCCAACTTTTATTATTCTTTCAATTAATTCTTCTGGATATTGAGCAGGGTGTTCAGTCCTTTCAGGTGAATTACCACTAACTAATGAAATTCGCCAAACATCAGACGGATTTTTTAATTGACTTTTATATCTGTCAGGTCTGTAGTTTAACGCTGGTATTTTAACATCATCAAGGTTAAACGTGTACTTATCTTTATTTTTTGTAAAGAAAAAAACATATTCATACCTCGAACAAAATCTTTTATTTGTTGAACCTCCCCAATCAAAATTCCAAATAATAATATTTTTTAAATACATGTCTTGAAAAAAATCCATAACCCAAAAAGGAGGTATCATATTCCCTTTATCGTATCTGTTTTTGATGTTAAACCAAATTTGTCCATCATCTTTTAAAACTCTTTTTGTTTCGTTTATTGTTTTTTCAAGTAGATTTCTATAATTTTCTTCATCAAGATTGTCTTTATATTTTTTTCCTTTAGATGAGATTAATTTCCCATTTTCCCATTTGTTACCATAATTAATATTTATATTATATGGTGGAGATGTAACCATTAAATCAACACTTTTATCTTCCAATTCCTGCATTGATTCTGAACTTTTATGGAAAATTCTATTCATTACCTTTACGCTATTTATAGTATGCAAAGGTAATAATTTTAAATCACTATGCAATAAGAAGTCCTGTTATAAATTTCGCCTTTGTAAAAAACAATAAACGCCCTCTTTTTTATGCGAAACATAACATTAGAGAGCATTTAATTAAAAATCAATATGTTTTATTGACTATTAGGGCAACTGTAGTCTATCATCACGTTTTTTCATAAACTCAATTACATCTTTTGATACTTTTATTGAACTTTCATTAATTCTACTTTTTAAAACAAGCCCATTTAATGAAGTACATCTACTTAACGCTACATATATTTGCCCTTTTTCAAAAGAACTTCCTATGTCGGCAATTACATTGTCAAATGTTAAACCTTGACTTTTATGAACTGTAATAGCGTATGCTAATTTTAATGGATATTGTTCAAAACTTCCAATGTCTGAATGTGAAAATTTGTTATCAATTACTGTATGTTTTCTATTCGCCCAAGTTTCTTTTTGAACTTCAATAACACTATTATCATCACATTTTACAATAATTTTATCTTTTGCTAATTTCTTAACCACTCCCAATTTTCCATTATATATTTCTTGTGAGTTAGAATTTTTTACAAACATCACTTTAGCACCAACTTTTAGCACTAAATTTTCAGGTGCAGGAATACTTTTAACCGATATATTACCCTCAATTTTGGCTTTATACTCCATTGAGTCGCCTTTTAATTCATTAAGTTTTTGGTAATTGATTTTATCAACAATATTGTTGTGGGAAGCAATTACAATATAATTATCATCAAAAAAATTAGACTCAATTTTGGAGTTCAAAGTTCTTTTTGATTGAATGGACAAAGAGTTAGTTCTAATCTCATTCAATATTTTAATCAATTCTGTATCTTTTTGGCGATAAATTTTTTGAAGTTCGATTATTAGTGGTTGATTTGGTCTTATAACATTAGAATCAAAAAAATATTCAGAATTGTAATGTTTTAGCAATTCAATTTTTTCTTCTCTTTTTACAATTGGGGGTAACTGAAATAAATCCCCAATAAAAACAACTTGTATCCCACCAAAAGGCTTTTTACTTCTTCTTACTGCTTGTAAAATTGCATTAATAACATCAATAGTATCACTTCTAACCATTGAAACCTCATCTATAAACAATACTTCAAGTTTTCTAATAAGTGTTATTTTTTCAAAACTTAATTTAAAAAATTCATGAACACGATTTTTTCTTGTTTCAGGATTATAGGAAAATATGATGTTGTTGGGGTAAATTGGATTATGTGGTAAATTAAAAAAAGAGTGTATCGTTTCCCCCTCTGCATTCATAGCAGCAATGGCAGTAGGTGCGAGAACAATCATATTTTTATCAATGTGTTGTTGTACATACTTTAAAAAATGTGTTTTACCGCTACCAGCATATCCAGTAAGAAACATATTTTGTTTAGGAAAATCTTCTACTATTTCAACTGAGAAGTTTAACAACTCATTTTCTGTGTCTAATGTAATTTTCTGTGTCATAATATTATATTGTTTTATCCATTTAACTATTAGGTAATTTGATTAACTTTCTAAAAGGTTATCCCAAGTATCTGAAACTTGTTGAATTAAATTTGGTTTTAGGTGTAATTTCCCATGTTTATCGATTGTTTCTAACAATCTCTTTTTTTGATAATTGAATTTTTGACGTTTTGTTTTTAGCAATTTTTTACGATAAATTTCACTTTGCCAATTAGCACATAATTGCCTTTCGTAATTGCTTAATAAGTGTTGAGGTATGGTATTATCATAAAATAGTATCTCACTTAATTTTTCTATTAGTTGCTCTTTCAAAAAAATGAGGTTATTTTTATTCAATAAACTATCGAATGTATGGAAATTATAAGGGTCTAAAATTCGTTTTTTATGCACTTTAATCTCATACCTCAACAATTCGTAAGGAAGTTTGTATTGCATAGATTTACTGTATAATTTAAGCTGATATTCTTGCAAAACACATCTTTTTCCAATACTTGCTAAATTGTCGCCATCCATATCTTGAAAAAACTTGTTTTTATAGTTGAAAGCTAAATCCGTAAGATTAAGAGCTTTAATAGTATCGTCTAATAAAATATTCAGCCCAAACTCAAAAGACCTTAGAATTAAATCGCTAGGGTGTGAATAGAGCGTGTCTGCAAGTTCATGAATAGCACAAGCCAAGTCAGAGTATGGTAAATTTGTATAGTTTTCTTCATACCAATACTTTGTAATACTACCCGAAAACTCTACCCAATTATTATAACCAACTTTAATTTTACAATTTGATTTAGGGTCATTGTACCAAGCATATTTTATATGTCTTTGATTTTTATATATAATACCCTCAACAAACTTGATGTCTTCACGTTCCAAAAACAATCTATGGTTGTCTATTCTTCTAAATAACCTAATAAAATCAATCATTTTAGTAAATCATTTAGAAGGTCATCAGTCAATTTATCTGCTATTTCATTTAAATCTTGCTCACTATTTATTCTTCCATTTTCAATAAATTGCAATAGGTCAGATTTTTTAAACAGCATCATTTTTCCATTCGGTTTATATTTTGGAATGGAACAAGCAGAAGTGATTTTATAAAAGGTACTTTTTGAAATGCCTAAAAATGTAGACGCTTCTTCAGTATTTAGATATTCTTTTTGTTGAATACCTAAATTTTGAATTAACTTTTTTAGTTCTGAAATCTCTGTATATAAAGCGTCTAAACTCATAGTTTCTTGCTGTTTGCTTAGGCAAATGTTGCAAGAATATGAGCTCGATTTTCACTCTAATTTTAGGATTAGAGCAGTATTTTTAGTAGGTATTGTGAATAAAGGGATTTAAAGCGAAAAAAACTTCACTCTAATTTCATATTATAGTAAGTGCTGAACAAATTTGTTGCAATTCTCGTTTTTTTGCAACTGAAACAGGGCTATTATTTTGAGAATATTGGTCTTTAGAAACTTCAACAATAAGCCCGTTTTCGTTTTTAAATGTAAACATTAAGGGCAGGATGTCTTTAAATTTTGTACGATTGTAGTGTAATTCTTTTTTCTTCTCTTTAAATATCCTAAACAAATGATTGAGTTTATTTAGGTTTTGCTTCCAATGAATTTTTTTGTCGTCTGGTTGAAACTCTTCCTGAAAAAAAATTAAAAAATCAACAAATTCAATTGGTTCAATATATTCTAAGACTTCTAATGTTTCTTTGAATTTTCTTAGTTGGTTTTGATGCCCTTGATAATTTAATCCCTTATTAACCTTTGGTATAAAAGTGCTTAAGAGTTTATCTAACAGACTATTTTGAAAAAGATGTATTTCTTTATATCGTTTATCAAAAGCATCATTTTTAAGCACTTCTATTTCTTTCAAATACTCAATGCTTTTAGGGTTTTCATTAGTAATTTTACTTACATCAATATAAATATTGAATAGCTGATTATTGTAAATATCTTTTAACAAAACATCTAACTCATTGGACTTTAAAAATCGTTTTAAATCATTGATGAGGTTTACTTTTTTATCAAAAGTATTCTGTTCATATAAAAATGCTTTTGTGTGTTCAATCAAACTATCATTTATATTTTTTTGACTAATGAAACTTGCATTTACAATACGTTCTGAAATGTGTCTTGATGTCGTTTTATCCATTTATCTAAAAAGTAAAATTGTTAATCTTTTTTTGTTTTATTAAAACTCATAAGTTCAGCAGCAATTCTTAAATCTTCAGGCATCACTTTAGCATATATCTGAGTAGTTTTTAAATCAGCATGTCCTAATAATTTATTTACTTGTGTTATATCAGCTCCTTTATGTAACAATATAGTTGCATAAGTATGTCTTGCACAATGAAATGTTATTTTTTTTTGAATTCCAGCTTTATATACCCAATCACACAAAATTGCATTCTGCCAACTATGAAATTTTAAATCTTTAAATATAAGTTCATTGGGTTCGCTTTGTTTACCCAAAATTTCAATTGCTTCTTTGTTTATAGGATGATATTGTAATCCTTTCGTTTTTTGTCTGTTAAATGGTATGAAATAGTTGTTTTCATGGTCTTTTTTAATGTCTTTCCATTGCAATTTTTGAATATCTGCTTTTGATATTCCAGTTCTACAAGAAAATAGAAACGCTTTTTTGAGCATAGCGTTTTTGCATTCTGTTCTTTCTAATTTCAACACTTCTTCTTCGGTTAAATATTGACGTTCTGCTTGTTCTACAGTTGGTGCTTTTACATATTCAGCATAATCAATATCAATCAACCTATCTCTAAAAGCATCATGAATTCCATGCTTTAAAACATTGAAATAACTATTTGCAGAAGCACTTTTTAGTTTTTGAGTTTCAAGCAAAAACTGTCGAAAACGCTCCAACCATTTTATATCCATTTCGCTAAATTTTAATCCGCTAGGGTTAAATGCTTTTAAGTGTTTTAGTGTAGAACGCCAAGTATGATAATTTTTACCTGTATCTTTTCTATGTTCAGTTAATATTGCAAAATATTGAACAAAATCTTTTGCTTTGCTTTTAGGCGCTTTTATACCTAATTCATTATTCTGTATTTTGAGAGTTAATTGAGCTATATATGTTTCTGTCAGTTTCTTTGTTGCTTTATTGTGTTCCTTTTCAGCTTTATTTTTGGGTTTATCATAATAAAACATTCCTGTTCGGTTACGCTTTCTTTTTCCATTCAAAATAAAATTAACATAAATACTACTTTTTCCGCCTTTTGCAGGTCTTAAATATGTTTTAACACTCATAATATATCCGATTTTATTAAAAATTTACGACTACTTAATTTTTTAACTTCTACTTTATCGTCTTTTATCCAACGACTTAAAGTCTTTCTACTAATGCCTTTCATTTCACAATAATCATTTGGTGTAATGAAATTTCCTTTACCAATTTTTTGCACTCTTAATAACTCACTTAATGAAACTTGAATTTGTTGTAAGGCTTGTGAATGAATATGCAATTCACGTTTTACATATTCTTCAAAATTGGATTCTAATATAGATTCATCTCGTTTTCTCACTTTATAAGCACGAGAAGCACATTTATGACTACAATACTTAGTAGTTCTCTTTTGAGCCATAAACTCTTTTCTACAGAACAAACAAATTTTATTATAAGTCCTTGTTGAAGTCATAATAGAAAGACATTAACATACCATAAGTGGACATAAGCAGACAAAATAAAAATGATATTTAATACATAGCTGAATATTTTGACACAAATTGACACAAATAGTATTTTTGTGACCAAATATATTCAATATATCTGACACAAAAAACGACTAAATGAAACTAAAAGAAAATCATATTTTCATAAACGCCTGATTTACATTGCTTTTTATTGCATTTGTTTTCAGATGTTTTCCATAGTCATTTTCCGATACAAAAATTAGCAAAGATATTTCCGAGCAAATCGTCGCTTGTAATTTCTCCAGTAATTTCTCCAAAATGATACAGCGCTTGTCTGATATCAATTGCCATCAAATCGCCAGAAAGACCAATTTCCAACCCTTGGTGTACTTTGTCAATCTCTTCCAAAGCTTTTAATAATGCATCATAATGACGTGTGTTTGTGATTATGGTTTCATTGTTTCGTAATGCACCTGTATTTACAAATGAAACAAGTTTTTCTTTTAAGAAATCAACTCCTATATTTTTTTTGGCAGAAAGGATATGAATTTGTTCAATTTCTATTTGTAATTGAGCAATTTGAGACTCTTGTAGCATGTCAATTTTATTCGCTACAATGATTAAAGGTTTCTGAGGGTATTTATTTTTGATTTTTCCAATTTCTGTCTTCAACAAAGCTAAACTTTCCTCGGTTAACTGCGAACTATCAATCAAATAGATAACAACTTGTGCTTGCTCAATTTTTTCAAATGTCTTTTGAATGCCAATACTTTCTACAACATCTTTAGTTTCTCTAATTCCTGCTGTATCAATAAAACGAAAACCAATTCCATCAATTATTAGTTCATCTTCAATGGTATCACGAGTAGTTCCTGCAATATCCGAAACAATGGCACGTTCTTCGTTTAATAAAGCATTTAATAATGTAGATTTTCCCACATTTGGTTCTCCAACAATAGCCACAGGAATTCCATTTTTGATTACGTTTCCTACTGCAAAGGAATCTATCAAGCGTTTAAGGACAAATTGGATGCGTTCTACTAGCGATTTAAATTGTGTACGATCGGCAAATTCTACATCTTCTTCAGCAAAATCTAACTCTAATTCAATAAGAGAAGCAAAATTCAAGAGTTCTTCACGTAAATTTTTAATTTCATTGCTAAAACCTCCACGCATTTGTTGCATAGCCAATTGATGCGACGCTTCCGAATCACTTGCAATCAAATCTGCTACAGCTTCTGCTTGAGAAAGATCTAATTTTCCATTCAAAAATGCACGCAAAGTAAATTCTCCAGCATTCGCATTTCTACAACCATTTCGCAGTAACAACTGAATAATTTGTTGTTGAATATATACAGAACCATGACAGGAAATTTCAATGGTATTTTCGCCCGTGTAGGAGTGAGGACCTTTAAAAATAGATACCAGCACTTCATCCAAAAAGCGGTCATTATCTACAATATGTCCTAAATGAATGGTATGTGATTTTTGTGTACTTAATTTTTTATTACGAATAGACTTAAATAATGGTTCACAGATAGTAATAGCATCTTTTCCTGAAACGCGAATTACAGAAATAGCACCTGCTCCAGAAGGTGTTGCTAATGCAACAATCGTATCATTTTGGATCATGGACAAAAATTTTGGCAAAAATACGGATAATTTTATGAGTTGGATATGATTTTAAATTACTCATAATTGAAAGCTGTAACAAAAGCAATTTTTTTACGTCCCATAGATGTCAATCAATAAAACACACAATTATGAGAAGGAAAGATAATCAATTAATGGTCATTACACATTTAAGTCAGTTGTCAAGTTTTGTCATAGGTTTTGGAAGCTTAATTGTTCCATTAATACTTTGGGCTTGCAATAAAAATGACGTACATGATATGGACGAACAAGGAAAGCAGATTGTTAATTTTCAATTGAGCATGATAATTTACGGAATTATCAGTATTCCATTAATCTTAGCATTGGGATTAGGTTTATTGCTACTTCTAGGCGTATTAATTTTGTCTTTTATCATGCCAATTATTAATGCAGTACGCGTAAGTAACGAACAAGAACCGTACTATCCATTATCTATAAAGATTTTATAATCTGAGATGAATAGTTATTGAAATAAATTATTTATTATTAATTGAAATAAAAAACCCGTTGTACAATTTCTACAACGGGTTTTTATATGTTTTTTTATGAGAACAGTTTATTCTCTAAGTATCAGTTTAATTATTTAACATTACAGGCATTACCAACATTGTAATATGTTCTCCTTCTTCTAAGCCATCAATAGGTGTTAAAATCCCTGCTCTGTTAGGTAAAGACATTTCTAGAGAAACATCGTCTGAGCTTAGATTGTTCAACATTTCTGTAAGGAAACGTGAATTGAATCCAATTTGCATATCATCCCCTTGATAATCACAAGTTAAACGCTCTTCAGCTTTGTTTGAATAATCAATATCCTCTGCAGAAATATTTAGTTCTGCACCAGCAATTTTTAAACGAATTTGATGTGTCGTTTTATTCGAGAAAATGCTCACACGACGTACAGAGTTTAAGAATTGATTTCTGTTAATTTCTAACTTGTTAGGGTTTTCTTTAGGAATTACAGCTTCGTAATTCGGGTATTTTCCATCAATTAAACGACAAATTAATACTGTATTGTCAAAAGTAAATTTAGCATTACTGTCGTTATATTCAATGATAACATCGTCTTCACTACCTCCAAGAATACCTTTTAGCAATGTTAGTGGCTTCTTTGGCATGATAAATTCAGCAACTTGAGAAGCTTGAATATCGGTACGTTGATATTTTACTAATTTATGAGCATCTGTAGCAACAAAAGTTAAATTTTCTGGTGAAAACTGAAAAAATACACCACTCATTACTGGGCGAAGATCATCATTTCCAGAAGCAAAAATAGTTTTACTAATTGCAGTAGCTAGCACATCACCAATAATGGTTGTAGCACTAGGATCTTTTAATTCCACAGCATTAGGAAATTCGGCTCCATCCGCATATGCCAAAGCATATTTACCATGATTTGAACTGATTTCAATCGTATTATTTTCTTCCACTACAAAAGTCAAAGGCTGCTCAGGGAAGGTTTTTAAAGTATCTAATAATAATTTTGCAGGTACAGCAACACTTCCTTCGCTATCAGACTCTACATCCAAGCGAGAAGACATGGTTGTTTCAAGGTCAGAAGCAGAAACAGTAAGTTCGTTTTTATTTAATTCAAAAAGAAAATTATCTAAAATAGGTAAGGTGTTACTATTATTAATTACGCCTCCTAAAACTTGAAGCTGTTTTAATAAATAAGTACTTGATACAATAAATTTCATGTGTTTGTGTTCTATTTAGTGTTCAAAAATAATGCTTCTCCAATAAATTCACAGTTTTTATTTACAAAATCTACATAAATAAACCGCATTATTTTATTCTTACAAATATATTTTAAATGTTGTTGTAAAGAAAGGAAACTTATTAACAACTATTTCGCAAACTTCCGTTTACGAGTATAGGTAAATACAACGCCAAAAATGGCTAATATTCCTAGTGGAAGCCCAATGTTTATCAATTGCCAATAGGTTTTTTCAGTAAGTACTTTTTCTGAGTTCAGAAACGCTAGTTTTAATTCTTTTGAGCGAATGTTTATAAGTCCATTGTTATCCAAAAGATAATTTACAGAATTTAACAGGAACTCTTTGTTTCCGTATTGGCGTTTGGTAACAATATCAAAACCTAATTCTTGTGGTCTCCCACGAGTTACTTGATTTTTAATAACATCACCATCAGCAATGATTAACATTTTCGATTTTCCTTCAGATTGGTCATTTTTTAATGCAAAAGGTTTGATACGACCTTTATAAACGGATTCAAACGTGCCTTCTAGTAAAACAGCTAGGTTTTGATTTCCTTTTCCGTTATAGCTTTCCAAAGCAGGTTCATTTTCTATTACGGATAGTGAAATCATTTTAGGAGTTCCTTCGAGCTTTGATGTAGCTGAACTTTTTAATAAAACTGTTTTTTTTGTACTACTTTTCAAGGTGTCTATTTGGTTGGTAAATTCAAACTTGACCAAATTTGTATTATTCGTAATAGGGTGTTTGGTAGAAGGTTTTACAAGCGGATTGTATCGCCATTGTATAGGAAGGTATTGTGTATTTGCATCTTCACCAACTGCCATTACAATTGGTGCACTTTGTACATCATTAACTAATTTCGGATTGATTCTAATACCATATTCAAAGAAAAAGTCGTTTAAACGCAAATCGCGAGGAAATGCTAACGTTTGCCCTTTTTCATTGTATAAACTGTCCATTTCAGCCATCGTATTTTCAATAAGCCACAGTGATTTTCCTCCGCGCATGGTATATTGATCCAAAATGTATTTTTCGTCATCAGTGAATGGTTTGGTTGGCTTTGGCACAATTGCAAGATCAAAACGATTTAAGTTTTCTAGAGATTTTTCCGGATTGTCAGGAAAAGCAGCTAGGTCAAAAGGAGCGATTTTATAATAATCTTTTAGTGTTTGTAAAAAACTAGCAATATATACATCGTCCAATTCGCCATGTCCTTTTAAAATTGCAATAGTTTGTTTGTCAATCAGTGTAAGTTTGGTAAAAGCGTCTGCAAAAACATATTCTAAATGCTGTACTGAATTGGCTATTTTTTGTTCATCCGAACTTGCTAAATCATTTTTATACAATGGAATTTTTACAGTTTTGTTTTCGTAAATCGCTACTGCCCATGGATATACAACTTCTCTAGAAATTTTATTGGTTTCTTCTTCGGTTACATAACGTGGTTGCATTCCGTTGTTTGTCAAGAAATCTTGTGCATTTTCTTCAATAGGATCTACAAAATTGTATTTAATGTTCGAATTGAAAGCATAAAATTCTTCTATCAATTGTTCCGTTTCATCGGCAAGTCGTTTGTAAGCAGGTGGCAATTCTCCTTTCAAAAAAATAGTAATCATCACAGGAGAATTTACATTGGCGATGGTATTTTTGGAAGCTTCTGAAAGTGTATAACGTTTATCTTGCGTAATATCAAAACGTGTAAATAGTTTGCTAGCAATCACATTTACAATTAGTAATCCTAACAGAATCAATATAATTTTTGAGGTTGTAGAAAGTTCTTTTTTCAAGCCTATCTTTTTTTAAGTTGTACTACTGTTAGAAATAAAAAGAAAATGGTCACAGTTACAAAGTATATTACATCTCTTGTATCTATAACTCCACGAGCTATGCTATCAAAGTGACGTTTCATGCCAACCTTTTCTACGGTAGCACTAAAATCTCCAAAAAGAGGTGTGCTAGCCATTCCCTCAAAGCCATAATACATTACAAAACAGATAAAAACGGCTGTAATAAATGCTACAATTTGATTTTGAGATAAAGTCGATGTGAAAATACCAATGCTCGTGTAAGCGGCAATCAAAAATAGTAAACCAAAATACGATCCAAGTGTACTACCTACATCTAAATTTCCCTCAGGATCGCCCAAATACCAAACTGTATACACATACAATAGAGTAGGAAGTAGTGCAAGTAAGATTAATACAAACGAACCTGTATATTTTCCTAAAACAATCTGCCAATAGGAAATAGGTTTTGTTACTAATAATTCTAAGGTTCCCAAACGTTTTTCTTCAGAAAAACTACGCATAGTAATGGCAGGAATTAAAAAAATCAATATCCATGGAGCTAATGTGAAGAATGGTGTCAAATCAGCAAATCCATAGTTAAAAATGTTGAATTCACTTTTAAAAAACCATAAAAATAATCCGTTGAGAATCAAAAATAAAGCAATGACCAAGTATCCTACCGAAGAGGAAAAAAAGGCATTGATTTCTTTCTTGAGTATTGCAAGCATTTAGTTCTTTTTTATAACAATTATATCTTGATATGATAGTGTATTTTCAGTTCTTCCAGACCAAGAGCCAGGAAAATAGTGGGTAATTTCAAAACCTTTCGCTTTGATTTCAGCAAAAATAAAATCTTTCTCAAAAGCAACATTTGCTTCTTTTACTTTTTTGTCCATTAATGCATAGTGTTTGTGTTGAACACTAAAGTTCATTTTGCTATTTCGCATTTGTTTTTTGGAGATATCATCTAAAATAAAAAAAGTTGCCAAACATACTTTTTGTGTATCCAATACGCGATAAATTTCACTCAGGTAATGCAAAACATCCTCTGGTAACATGTGAGTAAATACAGATGTTAAAAATGCAAAATCAAAGCTAGTATCCTTGTATGGGAATGTAAAATTTTTTGCTTGTTTTTCTGTATGTAAGTTATACAAATCATTTTTGAGAGGCGTATGTGTAAATACAAAATTGGGATACTTTGCTGTAATGTGTTCCGTACACCAATTTACACCCTGAGCTACAACGTCAAACCCTTGATATTTGCCTTGTTCATTTAAAAAAGTCGTGAATGGAATTGCCATACGACCAATACCAGATCCGATGTCTAATATTCGGCTATTAGGTTGAATATCCCCATATTCTTTAAAATATTCAAAAAATGTTTGTCCTATTTCAATATAATTTCCAGGACCTGTATATACATATCCTTTGGGCGGTTCAAGTTCATGGCGTTTTCGGAAAAGATCCACAGGGAAGTACACTATCTTTCTCAGCAACAATCGCTGTTTAGGAGATAAACTATAATATATGGATCGCAACATAGGGTGTTTTTTCTTCTTTTTTATATAGTACTCATGTGAAACGTTAAGATATGAGTTCTAGTATTTTTAGGACAAACTTACTATTGTGTTAACACTCCAAGCATAAGGTTTGTCATTGAACATTGCTTTGGTTTGTTTCCAAACAGCTTTAAATAGTTCGGAGTTTCTGTAGGCTTCCAAATCTGCTTCTTCTTGCCAATGACTGTACGTAAAAAAGATTTCAGGATTGTGTTTGTCTTGATATAATTCTAAAAATTTACACCCTTTTCGATCTTTAATTGCTTGTTTTTTTTCGTCAAACATAGCTAAAAAATCAGGAATAAGATGTGTATGAAAACTCATTTTTACAATACGTACCAACATATTTAAGAAAAGTTTATGGTTATAGTGTCTCTAAATCGTAAGCCAAAAAGGGTAGAAGCACTACCAACTGTTTGTGGGTTACTTTTGTATATAGCCAATTCTAGGAAATTAGCAGAATTGAATAATGCGAGTTTTTTGCCATCTTCTTCACGTTTGTGACGCGCTACATTAAAATTAATAGCATCACTGTATCGTTCATGAATAATTTTAAATTTATAGTTACGTGCTGAAATTTCAAAATTACGTCCTTTACCAACATCCTTAAATATCTTTCGCGTAATATTGGTCACTACATTTCCATAATTATCAATATAAATTACATTTCCGATAATTTGGCTTTCATCGCTATTTACTACGGGTTTTAATCCTTTTAAAATCTTTATTTTTTCAATGGTTTTCCCAATTACTTCCAATGTTCCACCACGAGCGATGTGGCATGCTACTTTGACAAATACATCAAGTACGGGGAAATTCGTTTCAATTCGGTCATGAATATTAATCTCAACAATTTTTTCTGGAACAATATCCGACGCAAGCAAACTCATAATTCCATTATTGGCACATACAAAATAATGACCGTCCAATTTGACAGCAATATGTTTATTTTCTGGATTCAATTCTGAATCAATACCAATGATATGAATACTACCTTTAGGAAAGCTATTAAATGCATTTTGGATAATATAAGCAGCTTCAGTAATGTTAAAAGGATTTACACCGTGAGAGATATCAACAATGCGAACATCGTTCAACTCACTATAAATTGCACCTTTCACTGCGCCTACAAAATGGTCTTTCTCTCCAAAATCAGTTGTCAATGTTATAATTGCCATTGGCGAATTGTTGATATTTTTTTTAACTTAATCTACGAAAAAATGGTAAGTTTGCTATGCAAATCTAAAAAAACAAAACGGAAATCTAACCTTAATACGAGTCGCTTTTGAACGAAATTATTTTTGAACTTTCTGAGATCAGTCCACGAGAGTTTTTTGGTCATCAAAACACCAATATAGAATTGCTGAAAAAATACTTCCCTAAACTTAAAATTGTTGCCAGAGGAAACAAGGTCAAAGCATACGGAGATGAAGATTTATTAGAAGAGTTTGACAAACGATTGACCATGTTAATGGAACATTTTGCCAAGTATAATAAAATTGATGAAAATGTTATAGAACGTGTCTTGACAAGTCAAAGCGCTAAAGATTATGACACTTCTCAAGAAAGTGGAGAAGTTTTGGTGCATGGTGTGAATGGACGTTTGGTAAAAGCGATGACTGCCAATCAGCGAAAATTGGTAGAATTGACAAACAAAAATGATATGGTTTTTGCCATTGGACCCGCAGGAACAGGAAAAACTTATACAGGTGTTGCTTTGGCAGTTCGAGCGCTAAAAAATAAAGAAGTTAGACGTATTATTTTAACACGACCTGCTGTTGAAGCTGGTGAAAGTTTAGGTTTTTTACCAGGAGATTTGAAAGAAAAACTAGATCCTTATATGCAACCATTATATGACGCTTTGCGAGATATGATACCGCATGAAAAATTAGCTAGTTATATCGAAAAAGGAATCATTCAAATAGCTCCAATGGCCTTTATGCGTGGTCGTACATTAGATAATGCTTTTGTTATTTTGGATGAAGCACAAAATACGACGCATGCGCAGATGAAAATGTTCTTAACACGTATGGGGAAAAATGCTAAATTCATGATTACTGGCGATCCGGGCCAAATTGATCTTCCAAGGCGTGTGATTTCTGGACTCAAAGAAGCTCTATTAGTCCTAAAAGATATTAAAGGTATAGGAATCATTTATTTGGATGACAAAGATGTCGTTCGTCACCAATTAGTTAAGAAAGTTATCGATGCATATAAAAGTATAGAACATCAAAACTAATAAAGGTGTACGTTTTTAAATTCCTCGATAGAAACGTACTATTTTGCCTTTCAATACAATAACACAACAACACAGCTATAATGAGTAATACAATTACTGCAACGAACTTCAATTTTCCAAATCAAACAGCTAAATACACTGGAAAAGTACGTGAAGTATATACAATTAATGATGACCTAATGGTTATGATTGCAACCGATCGCTTATCGGCATTTGATGTAGTTATGCCTAAAGGTATTCCGTACAAAGGACAAATTTTAAATCAGATTGCGACCAAAATGATGCAGGCAACCGAACATTTGGTGCCAAATTGGTTGATTGCGACTCCTGATCCGAACGTGGCAATTGGTCATAAATGTGAGCCTTACAAAGTAGAAATGGTGATTCGTGGATACTTATCAGGACATGCAGCGCGCGAATATAAAGCAGGTAAACGGATGCTTTGTGGTGTAGAAATGCCAGAAGGAATGATAGAAAATGACAAGTTTCCTTCTCCAATTATTACACCTGCCACCAAAGCAGAAATGGGCGCACATGATGAAGACATTTCTCGTGAAGACATTTTAGCTAGAGGAATTGTTTCAGAAGAAGAATACATACAATTAGAAAAATATACACATTTACTATTTGAAGAAGGAACAAAAATAGCCAAAGAACGTGGCTTAATCTTAGTAGATACCAAGTACGAATTCGGTAAAACAAAAGATGGACAAATTGTATTGATTGATGAAATTCACACACCCGATTCTTCTCGTTATTTTTATGCAGATACATACGAAGAATTACAAGCCAAGCATGAACCGCAGAAGCAGCTCTCTAAAGAATTTGTTCGTCAGTGGTTAATCAGTAATGGGTTTCAAGGAAAAGAAGGACAAGAAGTACCATTTATGAGTGATGAATATATTAATTCTGTATCTGAACGTTATATAGAACTCTATGAAAATATTACAGGAGACGCATTTAAAAAAGCAGATGTTTCCAATATTCAAAAGCGTATTGAAAAAAACGTATTGACATTTTTAGCTAAAAGATAGCTCACAAAATACAATCGATATTTCTAGAAGCAACGTTTACCAAAAAGCGTTGCTTTTTTATTCGGATATATTTGCAGAATGTGAACATCTATTTTTTAAAACGTAAATAATAATTTTTCTTAAACACAATCCTTGAAAAAAAGTAAACAGAAAGCTTTGTTATTTTTCGAAAAAAAGTATATTTCATCAAGGGGACATAATTAATCAAAAATGAATCGTTTTTTACTGATCTTTTTACTCAGTTTTTTGTGGTACTCGTGTCAACAAGATACGCAGAGTTCTCAAAGTAATACTGAAGTAAAAAAAATTCTTGAACAAGCTGAACAAGCTATTCTCAATCATCAAAGTATGGACACCGATACGTTGATGGAACTGCGAATGGATTATTACCACAAAGCAAAAATATTTAATGATTCTATTCACCAATACCGATCTCATTTTTACTTAGCAGATTTTTATCAAAGTAGAGGGATATATAACGAAGCAATGTCAGAATATGAAAAAGCATTGCAGCATAGGTCAGATGATACAGATAGTGCACGTTATGTGCAAACACAAGTTGCTATTGCTACAGCCGAAATAGAACTTGGTAACAAATATAAGGCAGCCGATATTTTATTAAATGCTTATTCAATTGCTGAACGAAATAAACTTACCCGACAACTCATTAATATTAATGGAAATATGGGCGTTTTAAGCTTGTCTCTCAATAGTTATGGAGAAGCTAAAAAAAGTTTTCACGATGCGATTACAACAATTGAAAAAGAAAAACTGATAGAAAAAGATTCCGTTGATTATGTAGAAGATTATATAAATTATCATATGTTTCTGGCAAAAGCTTATCAGGCTGAAAAACGTTCAGATTCTGCCATGTTATACATTGATAGAGGGATTGTGATAGCCAACCATTTTAAGGATATAGAAGGAAAAGCCTATTTGTTTGAATTGAAAGGAAAAACACAAATTGCTCAAGGTTTATATGCCAAATCATACGAAAGTTTACAAAAGGCGCAAACAATTTTTAAGGACTTTAATAACGATAAGCAAGTATCTAAAATCATGTATTTGATTGCAGATTATCATTTTAAAAATGACGAACCTACAGAAGCTATTAAAACACTTGATTCTTTGGAAACTCGTTACAATCAGCAACAAATGTTATTGACAGATTTTTATGAAGCGCTGGTATTAAAGGCAGATGTTTATAAAAGTATCAAAGAGTTTGAAAAAGAATCTTTCTTTCGACAAAGGGCTAAAGATTTTAATGATAGTCTTTTAGCAAGCAATCATGAAGATATAGTGTTGCAAACAGCGGCTCAGTACGAAATTGAAAAAATAAAGAATAAATATGCTGCTTTGCACGAAAAGGATACCAACAGACTGTATTTGTTTTTAGGATTTGCTGTGGTAGCGTTTGGTGTGTTTGCTTTTATTCTATACAGACAATTTTCAAAAAAGAAAATGACCATTAGCGAAAAAGTAATAGAGCAAGTAGCAACGGAAGAAATAGCCAAACCTCAAAAAGAAATACAACACACAATCAAAAGTGATAAAACAGTTGATGAACTTCTTCAAAAACTGGCCAACTTAGAAGCACAAGAGTTTTACCTTAATCCAAAATACAATTTATACGCAACAGCTAAAAAAATTGACACGAATACTACATATTTATCGAGTATTTTGAATTCACACAAAAAAATGACCTTTACCGAATATTTGAATAATTTACGAATTCAATATACACTTGATCGATTAGAAAAAGATAAAAAATTCCGCATGTATACAATTAAAGCTATTGCGAAAGAAGTTGGGTATAAAAGTCACGGATCGTTTTCAAGAGCTTTTAAAGCTAAAACAGGCGAGAACCCTTCAACATACTTAAAAAAAATACGCTAAAAAGAGTGTTCATTTTATAAATTGGCAAGCCTTTTTATAACAAGCAAACCGCACAAATAGTATCTTGAATAAAAACTAATAAATAAAATACATAGTCATGAAAACGCAGAAGAAATCATTACACCTAAAAAAAATACAAATCGCTAAAGTAAATGCCTTTGCCATAAAGGGAAGAGGGACAACTGATCCACAATCAACAGTACCTTGTACTATTCAAGAATCAAGAACACCAAAAGGAGGACGCACTCAAACAGTTTCATACGACAATGATTGCCCAGATACAGATATTTAATATTTAAAAAGAATGATAAAAATAAAAGGCTTCATAAATTTATGAAGCCTTTTTTACGATTTAAATTATGAAACTGCTTTACATAGTCTGCGCGTCATCACAAGTATATACTTGTGGACAAGCAATTTCTAAGTGACAGTAAAAAGGACCTGTTACACGTCCAGCACAGTCACACCCACATTTTGATAAATCGTTGTTTCCACCACCAGGATTCCAACGTGCACCTCCGTTAATTTCACTTTGTGCAGCTTTTGAAATCTTTGTTGCTCCTTGAATGTTTAAAATGGTTTTTTTCATGATATAATAAATTTTTAAGTTTTAGGTTGAAGCGTTTAAAGGATATCGTTTGATTTGAATACTTTGAAAAGTGTTAAAAGGCTTCTACCATTACCTTCGAAGCCTTTTACTTTTAAAATATAGATTTTAGTTTAGTTGACTATATTTTGTTTGAGCACTGCCCAAAATAAGTATAATCTTAAATAGTATCGTTGCAAGTGTATACTTGTGGACAAGCGATAAACCACTCACAATATTTTGGACCTGTAACGCGTCCAGCACAGTCACATCCACATTTTGAGAAGTCGTATCCTGCTCCTCCGTTGATTTGACTTTGTTGTTCTTTTGAAATCGCAGAAACTCCCTTAATGTTTAAAATGTTTTTCTTCATGATTGTAAAAGTTAATAATTAATAATTAAGTTGATTAAATGTGTAAGCCACTCATTCTTTTCATGACACTAAAGTAGTTGTATAGGTATTGTTTACAAAGAAGTCTTCTTTTCATTTTAAAAAAATAGACTGTTCAATTTATAAAATAGAAAGAGTAAATTCATTAAAAACAGTAGTTATAAACGCTAGAAGAGTTCTATATTTGCACGTCAAAATACTACGAGTGATCTTACAAAATTACACCAAAGAATTTGCTTACAATTTAAAACTAGCTTCCCCAATCATATTAGGTATGCTAGGACACACTTTTGTGAGTTTTGTAGACAATGCCATGGTTGGGCAATTAGGAACAGCTGAACTTGCGGCTGTATCTTTGGGTAATAGTTTTCTTTTTATCGCCATGTCTTTGGGAATTGGTTTTTCTACAGCAATTACAACATTGGTTGCAGAGGCAGATGCAGCAGGCGATACACAAAAAGTAAAAAGTGCTCTTAAACACGGTCTGCTTTTGTGTACTCTAATTGGGATAAGTGTGTTTTTTGGTGTTTTATTGGCAAAACCACTGATGTATGTCATGGATCAGCCTAAAGAAGTTGTTGATTTGGCTATGCCATATCTTAATTTAGTAGCGGCATCGTTGATTCCGTTAATTATGTTTCAAGCATTTAAGCAATTTGCAGATGGTTTGTCACAAACCAAATATGCAATGTGGGCTACATTATTAGCAAATGTTGTAAATGTGGTTATCAATTACTTTTTAATTTTCGGTATTTGGATTTTCCCTAAATGGGGAATTATTGGAGCTGCTATTGGTACTTTAGTTTCTCGTGTTGTGATGCTTATATTTATATGGTTATTATTACGTTATAAAAAGAAGTTTAGAGAGTATGTAACCAATTTTAACTTTACGATTATCAAAAAAACAGTACTTAAAAAAATTATATCTCTCGGATTTCCTTCTTCGTTGCAAATGTTGTTTGAAGTTGCCATTTTTACTGCGGCTATTTGGTTATCAGGTATTTTAGGTAAAAATGCTCAGGCAGCCAATCAAATTGCATTAAACTTATCATCTATGACATTTATGGTTGCAATGGGATTAAGTGTTGCTGCTACGATTCGGGTGGGAAATCAAAAAGGACTGAAGCACTTTTCTGAACTTCGCCGAATTGCTTTATCTCTTTTATTACTTGTATTGCTTATAGACATTATATTTGCAATCATGTTTATGCTGTTAAACACATGGTTTCCTACATTATATGTCAATGAATCAGATGTTGCCAATTTTACTGATAACCAAGAAGTAATCTTAATTGCAGCAGAACTCTTATTAGTTTCCGCTTTTTTTCAAATATCAGATGGAATTCAGGTTGTAGGATTGGGGATTTTACGCGGGTTACAAGACGTGAAAATTCCAACGGGAATTACCTTTATTGCTTATTGGGTTGTAGGATTTCCTATATCATATTATTTAGGACTTTACACAGATTTTGGAAGCTCAGGAATTTGGATTGGATTATTGGCAGGATTAACTGTTTCCGCTATATTATTGTATATTAGATTTAACTATTTGTCAAAAAAACTTATTAATACGCAAGCCGCTTATGGAACTTCCTAAATTTTTATTGGGTGACAACACTGATTATCCGAATGCTATTTTCATCATTCATACTGAATTTCCTCGTTTTATCATCAATCTAGAAAATGATGAAGTAGAATGGTTAGAAGAGTTTGAAAAAGAAGATGAAAAAGAACTTGCTGCCGAAGCTGAGAACTTATTTCAAGCTGCAAATGATTTTTATGATCGTGAATTAGCTCGCTACGAAGAGTAATAAAACTTATGATTGAACAACTTATACAATACGATAAAGAGCTTTTTCTTTTTCTCAACGGACTCGGAACGCCAACATGGGATGGTTTTTGGATGTTTATTACGAACAAATATTATGCAATTCCTCTATATGCTTTTTTGTTGATTCTGATATTAAAAACACATAAAAAAAAGGAACTTTTTTTCACACTAGTATTGGTTGCAGTATTAATTACTTTGACAGATCAAACCGCAAATCTTTTTAAGAAAACACTTTTTTTACGTCCACGGCCTTGCCACACAGCAGATCTTATGGATCACATGCGTTTGGTTAAATCCTATTGTGGTGGACAGTTTGGATATTTTTCAGGACACGCGTCTAATGCAATGGCTTTAGCTACATTTATTGGATTGGTATTACGAAATCATTACAAACAGCTCATTTTCATATTATTGTTTTGGGCGGCATTGGTAGGATATAGCCGAATTTATATCGGTGTACACTTTCCTGGAGATGTGATTACTGGATTTATAGTAGGTGGTTTATACGGAGGATTAATCTTTAGCTTTCGTCAATTCTTGATTAAAAAATACGCGTGATTACTTCTAATCAGAATATAAATTATTTTAGAAAAAAATACTGGCATTGATATTATATCAATGCCAGTAAAAAACTAAAGAATAGCATTTGTACCCTGTTAAAAACGATGTCTATTCAATAATTAACTTTTTAGTGACTGTGCGCTCTTTGTTTTCAATCTTTAAAAAGTAAATACCTTTTGCATATTTGCTAAGATTAAGAGTTTCAACAGTGCTTGTTGTATTTTTAGTATACACAGTCTTCCCTGTAATATCCAAAACAGTCATATTGGCTTCAGACATTGCGCCTAAGTTCACATTAAATATTCCTTTAGAAGGATTGGGATATACTGAAATTTCTGTCGTAGTTATTGGATCAAATTTATCAGGTTCGTCTATTGTGGTTCTATAAGCATTGAAAACTTGAACAGGGCCATGATTACTTCCAGATTGTCCACACTGATTGCTAAAATCTATGGTATAAAAATAAGTATCATCCATAATGTTGGTTGGTGGAGTCCAAATACACACAGGGTTTTCTGTAACACAACCTGATGATTCAAACATTATATTTCCTGCTCTATTTACGACAACTAGGTGATAAAAATCGGCTCCTTGAGGGCTAAAACATAAGGTGTCATTAATACCATCGCCATTTGCCGTAATGACATTTGGATAGCTTGAAGGCATTGAAAATGTAGTATTCGATTTATTCCACGATAGTATTGAAACTGCCTCAGTTGGATAACAGAAATTCTTCATTCTTACTTTGATCTTATAATTATGACATTGTGAAACACAACCCGTTAGACAACTCGTAACATCAAAATGATATGTGTCAATCGTTGGATTGCTACAAGCTTCCACAGTTTGAGAACAGATTAATGTAGTTTCTTGTTCATCCCATGTTTCAATTACTACATATTCATAACTAGACGGAAGTGCTAGGTCAAATTGATAATCGAAATCAGTACTTACTATATTTGATATCCCAATTACAGGTGCCACTGGTATTGGTGCTGTCCAAGTAAAAACTTCCTGTACATCATTAAAACAAGGATTAGAAGCAGTGATTGTTATTTCAACATCATCACACATATCTAAAAGACATGAGTTCAAATCTAAAAGTACGTTGTTTATGTTTAAATTGTCACAACTTGAACTTTGCGTATCCGTATACAATACTGCTCCATTTGCAACATTTACTGCTGTAACAGTGTAGGAGTTGGCATTGGAAATGTCCAAGTCAAGGTTTAAATTATTCGTTCCAGGAGTCGTATTATTGACAGTAATAGATGGTGCTGTATCAAAATAACTCATGGTAAACGGAAACGCTTGACTTTCTCCACAAATGGTCCAAATTACCAATTTGGCATTTACACAACCTGAACCCGTAGGTGGGTTAAAGTCAGTAATTCTAGACCATGGATTTGAAAAATATTCTGCTGGAGACCAACTGTAAAAAACGCCTGGTTGTGCAGAAATATTTTCTCCTAATGTTGCTGAACTCGAACAAACTGTTGTTGATGTTGGTGTAAAAGCTTCAATTGACGGACATGGATCTTCTACACAAGTTCCGACTTGTGTTTCAAAATAGCTTCCAGGTTCTTCTATAAAAAAGCCAGGCTCTAAATACACAGTAGGCGCTCTGTAAATTACTTTTGCGGTACTTTTTACTATAACAGGACTGTTTTCGTCCCAAGCATACGGACTCACATTGGCACCAGCATGAATTTCCAAATTGGCTTGTTCAATTTTATGAATATTATGATATTGCCAATCTTGAATATACTTTATGTCTTCACATTTTTCACCTTCGGCGAGGAATACATCGTCATAATGCATTGCAATTTTATGACCGTAATCATCTTTATTCTTTTCATGGTTGAATTGTAAAATTAGATACTTCATTTCAGCATAATCATTCTCATCATCAGTTGGAACCGTGAAGTAGTATTCTATATTTTGCCATTCACAATCAGGATTGAAATAAAAATCTCCTGCCACCCATTTTTTATGAGGCTGCACTCGTAAGCCTTCAATTTTTGTTGAAAATACTAATTGAAAACTTCCTGCACCTCTAGCGGATCTTACCTTAACTCGAAATTTATATGATTGCCCTTTGATTAATTTATAACCATTTTTCAATTCAACCATAACACTTTCCGTGTTCAATCCATGTGCTAAATAAAACGAGTCTTCTGTATTGGTACAATCCGGAGCTCCTGTATCATACGTATAACCTGCGATCCAATCTGGAGAACATCTTCTGACAAAAGGATTTTCCAGTTCGCTTGATGGAGCATCTGACGTAGCAACATACCAAGATGTTATTTCCGATTCAAATCGTTCTCTACCTAGACTACAATCTTGCCCTGCGGTATAATAATCTCTAGGGTCTAAGCCGCCATTATATTGTGAAGTATTCTCATCAAAATGGCCATTAGGAATGAGATTTTCTTGTGGAAAAGCAATATTCGAGAAAGCAATAAAGAAGAAACATACAATTATAATTTTTCTCATTGCTTATGATTTAGTTTTCAATTGTTCCTGTAATTCTTTTATTTGCTTTTGTTGTTCAATCACATACAATGTGAGCTCTTCAATTTTCTCTAAGAGTTTTGCATCCATTTTTGCTAAATCAATTCCTTCTTTGGCTACTTCTTCGGCACTTGGCACATTCGGTAAGTGACCATTTTTTTCAATATGCGCTTCGACCTCTTCTAGGGGTAATAATTTATAATCATCTTCAAATACATAATCAGACCAATCACTAGAACTACGCAAAGTGACTTTCACTTTTTCCGTCATGATGCCTTCTGAAACATATAATTTAAAATCGCCATTATAAGTACCTGCTGCGTTCGGATCAAGTCCAATACTTACTTTACCAGTATCTGTCAAAAACATATAGTAATTTCCAAAATTATTGCTGCCAGCAGGTTTCCAGAAATTCAATCCTTTTACCGTTGCATATTCATTATACTCAATTCCCCATTGTCCGAGCGATTCTCCTCCTGTTGCTCCAAATAAAAGAGAAGCATTTTGACCATCAATCAGTGCAAATCCTCTCACGTTCAAGTCTACAGCATTAGGGTTATTGTCTGTAATAACCATTTTTTTATCATTTAATAATGGATCGTTGTAATTGATTCCTACACCAACATTTCCATTGGTTTTTACTACGAATTGACTGAAGAATTCATTTTTGGTTCTTCCTATTTTTCTTAAGTGAAATATAGTATTGATTGTACTTCCAGATTGAAAGGAGAAAGGACTCGTTACACGCAACCCAGATTCCATCGTAGCGAAATCAGGTATATAGATATCTGTTTTTGCTGTTGGTACAGAAGTTCCAATGCCCACATTGCCATTAGATGGAAATGTATTTGATTGAGCAAAAGTAAAATTTGTTAAAAGTAAGTACATTGCTAAAAGTAAGTACGTTTGTGTTTTCATAATAAAAGTTTTGAATTAATTTTGGCTCAAAGAAAACGCGCCAACAGCTATATACAAAGGAACTTACTTGACCTTTTATAAAAGGTCAATTGTGTTTTGCTCTTAAAAATTAAAATTGGAAAGGTCAATAGTGTACACATTACCTCAAAAGGAAACAATGTCTAAACTAATATTTTCAATAATTGGTAAAAGCTGTTAAGAAACTGGAAAGTAGAAGCGAAGCCATATTGAATTCACTATTTTTATGATATAATCAAAAATTTGAGTTTCATATCATAAACAAAGAAATGTAAAATCATTACAGCTTAACAAAAAATCAATTTCAAGCTTGATAGAAAACTTTTATAAAGGAAGAAAGGCTACCTTGTGGCGGAAGATTTGTGGTGAGATTGTTCAACCGAAAGAGATTGTACAGATATAGAATGTAATACAGTTTGGGATTGTGAATTGTAAAAGCAATTGTTAAAAAATGAGGCAAACTTAGGTTGCTTTTTTTATGATTTTAATAATTCAAGTAATTGTTGTGCTGCATGAAACGGAGAAATTGCACTGTTTTCAGTAGCTTCTAAGTATGAGTTTAGTACTTTTTTTACATTTTCATTTGTGTAAAAATTATGTTTTAAACGTTCTTCGATAGTTTGGAGTAACCAAAAACGATTCTGCTGTTTCCGATGATCTTCAAAATATCCATTGGCATGTGTACTTTTTTGAAACTCTTCAACCATTTGCCAAATTGTATCAATTCCTTCTTTCTGAATAGCAGAAGCAGTTACAACTTTTGGTTGCCATTTTGAAGCTTTTTGAGGATACAAATGTAAGGCTCTTTTAAACTCTGTTCGAGCCATTTGAGCACGTTTTATATTGTCTCCATCTGCTTTATTTATAACTATCGCATCTGCCATTTCAATGATTCCTCGTTTGATGCCTTGCAATTCATCTCCAGCTCCTGCTAACTTCAATAATAAGAAGAAATCGACCATGCTATGAACAGCGGTTTCGCTTTGTCCAACACCGACAGTTTCAATAATAATTGTATCAAAACCACAGGCTTCGCATAAAATGATGGTTTCACGAGTTTTTCGAGCTACTCCGCCAAGCGAATCACCAGAAGCAGAAGGACGAATAAACGCGTTCTCGTCTTTAACTAACTCTTCCATGCGTGTTTTATCTCCTAAAATACTTCCACTAGATATAGAACTACTAGGATCTACAGCCAAAACTGCTACTTTTTTACCCAAACTGGTCAAATGCGTTCCAAATGCTTCAATAAAAGTACTTTTACCAGCACCAGGAACTCCCGTTATTCCTATACGGATAGAAGTATTGGCATGTGGCAAACATTTTTCAATAATAGCAGTTGCTTTTGCTAAATGTTCTGTGTTTTTACTTTCAATTAGTGTAATAGCACGACTCAATGCTACTTTGTCGTGAGCCAAAATTCCTGCAACCAACTCATCGACAGAAGGTTGTTTTTTTCGTCTTTTTTTGATAGAATCCAACGAAGACTTATTGATAATCTCTGGAGGATTGATTCCATCTTTTTCGTGTAACGCAGAACTATGTTTGGGTTTTGAACTCAAATGAACGGTATGTTTTATCTTTAAAAACGAAAATACAATATATTTTTCTTTTAAAAACATTCATAGAAAGGAAGAAAAAAAATGAAACGCCCTTAACAAAGTGTCGTCTTTTCAATAGTAGACTAAAATAACACATGAAGCAATCGCATTTAGGAATTTTAAAAAAATGTAAACAAGGAGATCAAAAAGCTCAAATGAAGCTATATGATTTGTATGCTGATGCGATGTATATAATTGCTTGTCGCTACATTTTGAATCGTGAAGATGCTAAAGATGTCATGCAAGAAGCTTTTTTAAAGGCTTTCATGCGATTGGAACAGTATAAAGGAGAAGTGACTTTTGGTGCGTGGTTAAAACGTATTGTGATTAATCAATGTTTGGATGTGTTAAAAAAACGTTCTCTTTTTTATGAAGAAATTGATGATAAAAGTCTAGTAATTATTGACGATGAAGCATCATGGGATATTACAGTAGAGGTATCCAAACAGGAAATAATACAGGCTATTGAATCATTATCCAATCCATATAAATATGTAGTACAGTTGTACTTATTAGAAGGATATGATCATCAGGAAATTTCAGAAATCTTAGAAATTCCTATACAAACCTCACGAACACATCTAATGAGAGGGAAAGAAAAATTGAAAAAAAAATTACAATCTCGTTATAAACATACGGTATTATGAGACGGAATATCAAAAAAATAATAAACGAACAAGATGCACTTTTGGAAATACCCAAACTACCTGAAGGACATCGAGCTGAGTTTTTTGAAAAACTCACAAAGAAAAATACAGTTACTTCTAAAAAAGAAATACATTTTTCATGGAAAAGCATAGCTGCAGCTTGTGTATTTCTTTTTGGAATGAGCGCTTTTATATATACAACGTATTCGAAGAAAACCAAGAACGAATCTCCTTTGTTGGTAGAAATGAAAGCCATAGAGAGTGAATATCTAACACATATTGCTTCCGAATGGAAATCATTTCAATTAACAGCAAATGATGAATATTTAGTATATAAGTACAAAGAGCGCTTACAAAGCTTAGACTTAGCTTATCAAGAATTGAAACAAGAGTTTTTGATACAACAAAATAGCTTGACTGTATTGAATAAAATGATTCAAAACTTGCAATTACGATTAACTCTTTTGCAGGAAATTCAACAACATTTAAAACGTTTACAAGATGAACAACAAAATATGTAATCTAGTGCTGATTTGTTTTTTTAGCACTTTCGGACTCTTTGCTCAATCAAAAAAGACTTATCAAAAATCTTTTAAAGTTAACAAAGACACACAATTAAACTTTGAAACACAAAATGTAGATGTAGTCTTTAAAACATGGGACAAAGATGAAGTAAAACTTGATTTTATCGTAGAATTTGATAACTACTCAGAAAAAGAAATTAAAGAAATCTCAAATGGAATTGTGACTTCTACTCAAATGGAATCTCGACTGAATGACGAACAATATTTACATATTCGAACGGCATCTATAACTTCAATTGGGAGACTTTCGTATCAATTAAAAGAAGACAATTATATTTCGATTACAAACTTAGGAGATGAATCTAAAGAAAAGAATTCGTATAAATCAGTTGCTGAAATTAACAAAGAAATAGCATCCAGAGGTGTAGGAATTAAGGAAATGTCTGGTTATATCATCACAAAGAAAGATAGCATTCCTCTTGCAGATATTGATAAAAGCAAACATACAAGTATTCAACGTATTCGTTCTGCATACAATGTATATATTCCTAACTATATGATGCTGCGAATTACTGCGGCTAATGCGAATGTGGATCTTGAAGGAAAATTTATAAATCCTATAAAAGCTTCTTTAGTAGAAAGCACATTAAAAGCAGATGAATTAATACACGAGAAAAATCAAATCAGTGTAATGAACGGAACTGTAAAAATCAAAAAAATTACGGGAGGCAGTTATGCCTTTAAAAATGTTACGAATGGATTGTTTGGTCAATTGGAAGCAGCTCGAATACAAACGGAATTTTCGAAACTTACAATTGGCGAAATTGTAAAAGATGTTGCTTTTAGAGATTTTAAAAGTAATTTCTTCATCCATAAATTGGGAGAAAATTTCACTTCTATAACTATGGAATGTGAATATTCAGACATCAAATTATATACAAATAAAAACCAAAAGTATTACTTGAAAGCAATTGGACATAATGCTGTGTTAAAAGATGGTGATATCAAAGTAATCATTCAACCCAATCGGAATCATGAAAAAACAAATATGTTTACACGAGGAGAAGATACTACTGAATACCGAAAAAACATGTTCAAGCTCGATATTACTCATGGATTTGTAACACTTTTACACCTTGACTAAAAAAATAAATTAAAGCTCGGTATCGTTTGTATGTAATGTAAATGGGCAATAGAACAAAATATAAATTCAAAAAACGTATCATTTGGTACGTTTTTTTTAATTTATTGTCACATTCAAAAAGTTGCTACGTATTTAATCATGTATAGCAATTAGCAACACCCAAAAAAGCAACTGACGCGTATGTCTCAAACCGAGCTCATCGAACAATGCAAACAAAATAACAGGAAAGCACAGCTGCATCTGTACAGGCAGTATTGTGAAGGAATGTTTATTGTAGCCAATCGATTTTTGAAGCATACGCAAGATGCAGAAGATGCCATGCAAGAAGCGTTTATTAACGCTTTTCAAAAAATCCATCAATATACTGCTGAAGTTAGCTTTGGAGCTTGGTTGAAAAAAATTGTGATTAATAAAAGTCTAGACAAATTACGTGCTAAACAACAGTATTATATGACTATTGAAGAAGCACAATTAGAAGTAGTAGCCGACGAAAACAATTGGCAAACAAGTGATGAGACAACAGTGGAAGACGTTAAAACTGAAATTGAAAATTTACCGGAAAAGTATAGGATTGTATTAATCTTATTTCTCTTAGAAGGATACGATCATCAAGAAATTTCAGAAATATTAAATATTTCTACGACCGCATCACGCACCCAATTGTTACGTGGGAAAAAGAAATTACAACACGCATTAAAAAAGAAAAGTCATGGGACAGGATATTAAAGATTTGTTGAAAAATGACCAATTGCATATTCAAAAAGGCTTACCTGATGAGCACGAAGCACGTTTTTTACAATGGTTAGAGGAGGCATTACCAATAGTCTCACCGAACAAAACAACGAAAAAAGGTTCCTTTTTTAATTTCAAAGTGGCTGCGGCTGTAATTATTTTAGTAACTATTGGAGCTTTGATGTTTCAGCAATTACAAGAAAAAGCACAAGTTACCAATACTACAATCGTAGACACAGAAACGAACAATAAAAAAAGTTCATCTTTGAAAAGTTTGGGAGATATTTCTCCAGATTTAAAAAAGATTGAAGATTATTATGTTGCCAATATTAATTACGAATTAACACAAGTGGAAGTCTCCCAAGCTGGAAAGCAATTGTTTGATAGTTATATGGAAAAACTGTCACAATTGAATGAAGAGCAAAAAGTGTTACAACAAGAGCTAACAGATATTGGTCCTAACGAACAAACTATTAATGCAATGATTGATAATTTACAATTTCGACTCAAATTGCTATACCAATTAAAGGAAAAATTAAACGAATTAAAACAATCAGAAAATGAAGTATAAAAAGCAAACCCAGTATTGTGTATGGTTATTATTATTAGTCATCACATTTGGATATTCACAATCAAAAAAACGAACAAAAAAGGAGGTTTTTACAGTAAATAAAGATATTACCTTAGAGATTAATACATCTCATGCAGATGTGGAATTTGATACATGGAACAAAAATAAAGTAGAGATAGAGGCGACTATTGAGGTGGAAAATGCTACCGAAGAAGAAATAAAAGCTTATTTCAAAAAGTGGAATTTTTCAGCTGTGGGAAATAGTGAAAAAATAACAATTTCTTCTAAAGGAAGTCATGCTTTATTTGGAAATGTAGGACAATTTACGATAGCTGAGCCCATAGTTTTTGAAATTCCTGAACTTGAAAAATTGGTAGAAGTAGAGCAACTTGCAGAGATTCCTGAATTTCCTATACATGTAATGGAATCATTAAATGACATTAAGTTTGATTACGAAGCATATCAAAAAGATGGTGAAGCTTACATGAAAAAATGGCAAAAACAATGGAAAGAAAACTTTGATGAAAAGAAGTTTCAAGAAGGAATGGAAAAGTGGAAAGAAGAATTTGCAAAAACTCAAGAAAAACGAGAAGAATTACTTAAAAAATATCTTGAAAAACAGGAAGATTTGACCAAAATTCAAGAAAAAGTAGAAAAGCAAGCAAAAAAATATCAAAAACAGTTAGAAAAACAACAACGTCTTTTAGTTGAAAGACTAGAAAAAAACAAACATGTACAAGGACAGGTTTTCAACTTAGGCAATGGCGAAAACAATCTATTTTACATTTTTTCAGGGAACAAAAAATATAAGGTTACAAAGAAAATAAAAATAAAAATGCCTAAAAAGGCAAAGTTAAAGTTAAACGTACGTCATGGAGAGGTAACTATGGCGGCTGTAAGCGAAAACCTAAATGCAAAGCTGTCTCACGCAGCTTTGTATGCAAATGTTATAGATGGTGCGCATACGACGATTGAATCGTCGTATGCGCCTATTCATGTTACTACTTGGAATCGTGGCGCATTAAAAGTAAACTTTGTGGAAAATGTAGACTTACAACTTGTAAACGATATTAATTTAATGTCTAACTCCTCAAAAGTAAATGTTGGTACGCTAGGAGAGAAGGGAATTATTAGCGGAACCTTTGGGAATCTACTGATTCACAATATTGGAGAAAATTTTTCTACACTTGATATCATTCTTGAAAATACAGATGCACGTATTCAGTTGCCAAAAACAGCGTTTAAGCTATATTATATCGGTTCAAGCTCTGAAATCTCATATCCAGAAACTGTCAAAGGCATTGAAAACAAAACGCAATTCAATACTATTGTACGGGGATATCAAACAAATAGTCAAACAGACAAAGAAATTAACATCAATGCTAAGTATAGTGATGTAATGCTACAAAGAAAGTCTTAACTCTCAATTAGCAACAATCATTATTCTTTTATTAAAGTCTATGAAATAAGGGAAAATTATTAAGGTAAATAAATTTTATTTTTTATAGCATAAATTACCAAACCTATGCGATTCTTTACATTTAACTTTTCAAATAAAGCATCTCGGTAACCATCTATAGTTTTAGGACTCAAACACATTTTATCAGCGATCTCCTTATACGTCATTTCAGTACAAACCAGTCGCATGAATTCGAGTTCGTTTTCTTTCAATTTTTTACCAGAACCTCCTTTTCCGTTCAGCGATCCAATTAAAATATTTGTAACATGTTTTGAATGATAAAAACCGTTTGTTACTACTTCATTGAGCGCCATTTCAAGCACACTTTTTTCAACATCTTTCATTAAATATCCTTTGGCGCCAGCACGCAACATTTGAATAATAGTACGTTCGTCTTCTTCAATAGAAAGCCCTATCACATCAATATTAGGAAAATGTTCTGTAATATAGGTAGTAGTTTCAATACCATTCATCAATGGCATGTTGATATCCATCAATATGATATCGGGTGTATTTGAGTTTTCGTTCAATCGTGTAATGAGTTCTTCGCCATTCTTACATAAATAGCTCACTTTAAAACGATCAAAAGAATCGACTAAACCGCCAATGGCTTGCGATAATAACACATGATCTTCTACAATAACAACAGAATATGTTTTCAAAATGTGGGTTTTGGTTAGTAATTTATATTTTTTGGTAGTGTTTTTTTGGTCTTTAAAGATAATGAATAATCGTCAGTTTTGTTCCTTTTTCGTGAGCGGATTCAAGTTCAATTTCTGCACCAATTAGTTTTCCTCTACTTTTCATATTTTGTAATCCAATCCCTTTATTGAGCTTCTCTATAGATTCGTCAAACCCTTTTCCATTATCCTTGGCAACAATGGTAAGTTTACTGTTAGCATAAGTAAGAGTAACATCAAGTTTAGACGCTTTTGCATGTTTGATGGTATTTGAAAAAAACTCTTGTAAAATGCGAAACAAAATGATTTCTGCTTTATCATCTATTACTTGTTCTTCTCCTTTTATAACAAGAGTTGCTTCTATAAAATTCAAACGATTAAAACGTGCTACTTCTAGACTCAATGCTTCAGGAAGCATAATATTTTTAAGAGCATCAGGATTAATGAGTTTGGACAATGCACGTAATTCTGTCAAACTTTTTGAAATGGTATCACTTACTTCTGAAACATCTTCACTTGTATTTGACAATTGATGCAATTGTATTTTGGCAAGAGTTAACAATTGTCCAATATTGTCATGTAATTCCCAACTAATATTGCGTAACGTTTGTTCTCTGATCTCTATTTGTGTTTCCGCAATAGCATTTTCAAACTCACGTTGCGCTTGTTGTTTTTCGGTCAAGAGATTATTTTTCCGCTTGATAAATACCAAGAAGAGCACAAAAATTACCACTACTAATAGAATAAAAACAAAAGTAGCTATGATTGCTGGTGCCTCTGGATTTTCTGTCCCCATATAAAACCGATGATAAAACAAAAATTAAAAATAAATAATAAACATCTTGACAAGATTATTAATATGGATGTATTTTCTATAAATATCTCTAAAAAGTATTTTCTAACTATATACCAAGGTATATTTCCAAGATTAAATAGTAAAACTCCAAAACTTATCCAAAATAAAATGTCTTTAGTAATGTCAAAGACTTTTTCAGAGTTTAAAATTTCAATGTAATAGAAAAAAATTACTATCATTAAAAAAGAAGAGCCAATCATAAAAGAATAGGCTAGCAATTCTTGATTAAAATTTTCTAAATACAAAAAATCTATGAAATAGATAATTGAGAATATTAAAGCAAATAGTTTGGTTAGGCTTATATGTCTCTTCTTCTTTAAAAAATTCCAATAAATAAAAAATAAAAAATTGAACTTTATAAAAATATAGATATTGTATATTTCGAATAGTTGAATTCCTTTAATATCAATGTAGAATTTACCTATAGATTCATTTATAACTATATACCAAAGAAATATTAAAAAATATTTCAACTTACTATATCTATATTTATAATAATAAATAGAAGCTACTATAGCAGTCAAGGTTTCAATATAAATAGTAGCTTCATATAAAAAATCGTTCATTTATTAAAAATGTAATTTATCCTCTTGGAGGAGGAGGACTTAAATGCCCTATGTTAAATGACAAACTTGTTCCATCATCTCCATTCTCAGGATTTGATTCTTTTGCAAGCTTCTCTTTAGATGATTGTTTATGTCCTAAACTATTATTAGCCATAAAAGCTCTTTCAGTAGCATTGTATTCGTCAATTAATAACCTTTCAATTACTTTGTATTGTCCCACCAAAGGTTCTGTTGTAGCGTTTGGCACAATATAAAAAGGTAAATTTTTCATATTGCTATGTTTTTCGTCCAACGTTGTTTCTATAGTTGGGTTAAAGAAAACTGTTTGTTGCTGTGGATATTGGTTATGCTGATTGTAAGCACCAAAGTATACACGTACCCCTGAAATTTTCGGATTATTTGGGTTTTTCTCTTCTACAGTAGCTAAATACTGCATGTAATTTTTCATTCTTTCGTATTCAAACCATACAAATTGGGTATCTAAAAAGTTTGAATCCGTTCCACCAATAGCATCATTGATTAATTGGTAGCGTGTGTTTTTATACGTTTCATGTAAATTAATGGCATCGTACACAGAAATGATTCCATCTGGAGTGTTGGTTGGTGGATTGCCATTGCCAGGTGAATCTCCACCATGTAGTTTTTTGCAAATAAAATAGCCAATTACTATTCCGACAAGCAATGCCAAAATGAGTAGTACTGATTTTTCCATAAGATTGTAGTTTTGTTAGTCTTTTATTTAATAGTCTAAAATTAGCCAATCTTTTTAGAAAAAAAATCAGAAATTAAAAATTGGGTGTTTTTCCCTTTTTGCAAAAAGTGTAAAATTGATAGAGTAAAGAAAAAGACTACGATTTTAGGAATAGTAGTTTAGTCAGTAAATAATTCAAGAAAAAAGAAGATAGGTTTGGGGTGTCCTTAATTATTGTTTGGTGGAGGAGATAGATGACCTAAATTAAAAGTTAAACTTTCATTAGTGTCATTATCACTTTCCTTAGCAAAGAAGCCATTTTGTATGAAGTTTTTTAGGAACGTTCCTTTCGTGTTGATGATTGTTTGCTGTTGCGTACTAGCTGTTAAAAATACAGTCTGTGCGTTGGATTTTAATTCTAACCTCTCATCTTCATTATATACACCAAAAAACACATCAATACCTGTAATAGCTAAATTATAGTCCTGATTTCTTTTTTTTAAATAGGCTACGTATTCTTTAATCTCACTCAAAGAATACCAAACAGCTTTAGTGTAATAATCTCTCTTGACTTTTGCCGCAAATGGACCAATATACTGTGTTTGATACTCATTGAACAGTGTAACTGCTTCATTGTAAGATAAGTATCCTTTTGGTGAAAGAATCAAGTTTTCATCGTTGAAGGAAGCATCTTTCTTAGTTAAATTAGGTTCAATATGCTTAAAAGTTAAGAATTGCCCGTTTTCAATGGTGAATGATTCTTGATAATCCAATTCAGCATTTCTCGTAGATGGCATAATGAAATTAGTTCGTTTCCCTTCATTATTTGCCCCAAAAATAAAACTGATTCCAGTAATAGGAATGGTTTTAGAAGTGGCAATAGTCTCTAAATGCTGAATGTATTGTATAAGAGTGTTTAGGTTGTAATGAATAGCTTTGTCTTCAAAAGAGCTTTCTTTCTTTCCTATAACAGAAAGTCTAGTTCTGTGATCGTTTTGGAAAAGTTGTGCAGCATCTGCATTTGAAATAACCTTTTCTGGTACTTCCAACATAGCATTTAATGTTGTTTCCTCGGTTTCATGATTTGCTTCACAACTTAGGAAAAATGTAATACACATCAGTCCTAAAGAAACAAACATGGTAGTTTTTTTCTTCATGGTAATAGTTTTACGTTGATAAATTGTAACGTCGACTTGAAATGTAATTACACAATCAAAAATAAATAAAAAGACCAGTCAGTAAAGGGAAGATGTATACCTGTCGTTTTTTTCTGTATAACTGTCAGCTATCTTAATGAAATGTTAAAAAAGACCGATTAAGTTTTTTAATCGGTCTTTTAAATGTTAGCCTCTTGGAGGAGGAGGAGATAATTGTCCCATGTTGTAAGTTAGACTTCCGTCAGCACTGTCATTTTCCTTAAATATGAATTCATCAGTAGTGATAGATTGTAGTGATTTACCAGTCGTACTCACAATTGTGTGTTGTTGTGTACTAGCAGCCATGAAAACTGTTTGCGCATTTGACTTTAGCTCCAAACTCGGATCATTATTATAGACACCAAAGAAAACATCAACACCTGTAATTGCTAAGTTATGTTGATTGGATTTTTTCTTTAAATAGTTGATATATCCTTTAAACTCATCCAATGAGTACCATACCGCTTTGGTATAATACTCTTTGGTTACTTTCTTTGCAAACGGTTGGATGTACTGCGTTTGATAATTATTAAACATCTCAGTAGCTTGGTTATAAGAAAGATATCCTGTTGTTGAAAGTATCAGGTTTTCGTCATTTTGAGAATTCTGTATTGGTTGTAACAAAGAATCTACATGTTTGAAGGTTTGAAACTGACCATTTTCAATGGTGAATGATTCTTGATAATCCAACTTAGCATTTCGTGTGGAAGGCATTAAAATTGCGGTTCTTTTTCCATCAGTATCTACGCCAAATATAAAATTTGCGCCTGTGATTGGAATGTTTTTAGCAGTTTTAATCGTTTCCAAGCGACTGATATAGTCTTCTAATGTTGAAAGATCAAAGCGAATCACTTTGTCTTCAAAACGTGTATTTGATTTACCAATTTGTGACAAGCGTGTATTTTGATCGTTCTGAAATAAAGTTGCAGCCTGCGTATTTGAGATAATTTTAGCAGGTGTTGCCAGTTCGTTTTCTAATTGTTCTTCAGTGGCTTGGTCTTTGGTTACACAGCTTAGGAAAAATGTAGCACATAAAAGCCCTAAAGAAGCAAATGAAATCATTTTTTTCTTCATAAGTATAAAGTTTTAATTCGTTTATAATAAAATTAAAAGCGCTTTTGTGCGTAATTACTTTATGAAGATACATTTAAAATCTTAAAAAAATACTAATAATGTATAAACGTTGATTTTATTGTATAAGCGTTTATTTTTTGTTGTGATAACGATAAACAACAACGTTTTTTCTCGAATAAAAAAGATGCTTGAAATTTTACTTTGATAACTGGGAGATACTACTTACTTAAAAGTAAGAAATATAAAAAGACTGATAACTTTTGCCATCAGTCTTAGGAATTTATAACTTTATTTGACTTGTCTTAAATCTGAAATTAATGCGCTTCTTTCTTTAATAATTCAGGGAATTTCTTTTGAAAACGCTTTAATCTTGGAATCGAAACATTACGAATGTAAGGATTGTTTGGATTGTTTGCTTCATAATCTTGGTGATACTCTTCTGCGTCATAAAAAGCTGTATACGGTGTTACTTCTGTCGTGATACGTCCATTAAAAACCTGGTCTTTTTGTAATTGGGAAATATACTGATCTATCACTTTTTTTTCGTGACTATTTTTGTAAAAGATAGCTGAACGATACTGTCGTCCGTAATCAGGGCCTTGTCGGTTTAATGTTGTAGGGTCGTGTGAGCCAAAAAAGACTTTCACTAATGTTTCATACGAAACTACTTTAGAATCGTAATATACTTTTACAGCTTCTGCATGATTGGTTTTTCCAGCACTGACCATTTGATAATTGGCTGTTTCTGCTTTTCCGCCTGCGTACCCAGACACTACTTCTTTTACACCTTTTACACTTTCAAAAATTGCTTCAACACACCAAAAACAACCACTTGCAAAATAAGCGGTTTCATAGGTTTCTAATTGTTCGTGTGAGAGTTTTACTTGTTGAACTGTTTTTGAGGCTGTTGTATTTGAGTTACAACTTAAAGTGAAAAATGCGAAGGCAAATAATGTGATATAAATAGACTTCATAGTTTTTTATTTTTTGGTTTAGTCGAAAGTATAGGGAAAACTTACAGTTTTTTAGTTGATAAAGCGGAATGATTTTTTTGATTTCTGCATATAAAAATACAAATTATAAAAGTCTTCCTTTCTTAATGAAACTTTAAAGTATTTGATTCTAGAAATGAACGATTATTGGTATATAAATAACAAAACGATTGCTTTTCATTTGAAAAACAATCGTTTAATTGTGATGAACTAACTGTATTTTTTGATTGATGCTAAAATTTATTCTTTTTCTACTAATTTCTTTGTCACAAAGAAACCTGAGAATAGCGCAATTCCGCCAATAGTAAAAATGGTTCCTGGATAAGCTACTTCTTCAGGTAAACCAACTACTTGATGTAGTATATTACCAATAAAGATTCCTAAGCCAATACCTATCATTAATACAGCAATGTTTAATACAACTACTTTCCATGTTGGAGTTAACGATTTTTTAGAGCTAAAGAAAATGGAAGCTTCCGCACCTTTTTCAATCAATGCTAAGCGCTCTTTGTTTCTGGAAGTGATGTATAAATAATAAATTCCAAAGATTACTCCGAAAATAGCAGGCATAATAATTACTTCTGATCCCATAATAAAAATTTTTAAAGTTTAGTTTTTGTATTTGCCCATTATGACGAAGCCTTTTTTAAATCGGTTACAGAAAAAAGCACTTTTTTTTAGAAATGCATTTTTATAAACTTTAAGTTGAGTAGAAAACAGCAAGTTTTTTAAAAAGAACTAAAAAAAAGTGTAACCATTTATTTGAAGTAGTCGTCTTACTGATAAATGATACCAAAAACTGACCTAGATTATATTGAGCAAATTCAGGCTGGCAATGTACATGCCTATGCTATGCTTGTGTCCAGATATAAAAATATGGTATTTACGTTAGCGTTTCGACTCATTAAAAATAAAGAAGATGCAGAAGAAGTCGCCCAAGATTCTTTTATAAAAGCATATAGAGCCTTAGGAAGTTTTAAAGGAAGTTCTAAGTTTTCTACCTGGTTGTATCGAATAGTGTATAATACGAGTTTAGATTATCTTAAAAAACGAACTAGAGTCGTTCTTTCAACACATATTGACGAGGTTAATGAAGCAGATATTGGTAAAATGCAGGATGCTATGAGTTATTTAGAAGCTGAAGAAAAAAAGCAAACTATTGAGAAAGCTTTGGCAAAATTACCAGAAGATGAACGTGTACTCTTGACATTATTTTACTTTGAAGAGCTTTCTTTGAAAGAAGTGGCAGAAATTGTTGGAGTTTCCTATGAAAATGTGAAAATTAAACTGCATAGAAGTAGGAAGAAGTTGTATCATATTTTAAAAAATGTTGTAGAACCTATATATTTGAATCATGGAAGCAAAAGATGAAAAACTAAATGCCTTTACCAAAGAAATTATTCAAGATGCTGGATTACAGGTGCCTTCTGAAGATTTTTTGAAGCATGTAATGGCAGAAGTTTCCAAAGAAAAAGTGACGAAAAAGGTATACAAACCGCTAATCTCTAAAGTAGGTTGGATGCTTATTGGTAGCTTGTTTGTAGTTTTTACCTATGTTTTGACACGCTTTTCACTAGGGTTTTCTTTTTTCGGCAATTGGAATCTGACAAGTTTATGGGTAGAAAAGTATAAAATTACCTTTTCCATTCCTACAACTTATGCGTATAGTTTTGCATTTTTGCTCGTCTTTGTAATTATTCAAGTATATTTATTTAGTAAGCGTTTTTCTAAGAGTTTAGATCGCTAACTTTTTAGATGAAACTTCCATTTTTTCTATATACGAAAAGTAAATAGTCGCCAAAAAACTCATTACAAAATAGATTGCCATTGCAATACTTCCGTATTGAAAATAGGAATTTATTCCGTACCAATCTTTAAAATAAAAAATCACAAAAAGAGCCAACACAACCTTTATAGTTTCAAATATTAGAGTGTATTTATATCGATCCATCAAACTTGTATAACTATAAATACTAATAAAAACGATTGCTCCATATAGTAGCAACATACTATACCCTCCTGTTTTTAAAACATTCCCAAAATTGTAAAATAAAAACAGCATCAAAGCAATTGTCATAAGTAATTGAAAAGCAGACCAAATTTGTAAAGCAGTTGACGTAGGAGTATTGTATTTTTGAAAGTTATAGACATCTTCAATAATTGGTATAGGATATTTTTCTTTAACATCCTTTGGACGCCAACCTGTAGGCATAAACCAAATACGAAACTTGTCATAGTAACTATTGGTACGCCAAGCATCTTTAATTAAACGCCATACATGCTGAAAATTAATCAATACAGGATTCCATGTTGATGCGGGTTTTAGGACACCAAAAACGGGAGGGATTTCGTCAAGTTCTTCCTGAAATGTACCAAACATTCGATCCCAAACAGAAAAAACAGCTGCCAAATTTTTATCAATATACTCAGGATTGATTGCATGATGCACACGATGCTGTGAGGGTGTTACGAAGATGTATTCTAAAAAGCCTAATTTTCCTATATGTTTTGTGTGATACCAAAATTGAGCAAATAAATGTATAGGTGTTAAAATAGCGATAATTTTATACGGAATACCTATTAATGCAGCAGGGATTAATAATAATGGAAAATATCCAAGAATATTAGAAATGGATTGTCGTAAAGCACAAGCTAAGTTAAATTCTTCGCTACTGTGATGAATAACATGTTGGTTCCAAAAGAAATTAATTTTATGACTCAATCGATGATTCCAATAACTAGCAAAATCAATAGCAATAAATGCCAAAAGATAGGTATACCAAGTTTCTGGTATGGTGATTAATGCTAGATATTCAAGTAGAAAAGGGTAGGAGACTAAAATTACGGCAAGACCTAGTGAGTCTTTAATAATACTTGTTAATCCAGAACTTACACTTGATATCGTATCATTAACACTGTGTGTTTGATTTTTAACAAAATAACCATACGCAATCTCAATAAGCATTAACACAAAAAAGAAAGGAATGGCATAAAGTAAAGCATTGGCGTAGGCTTCCATGAATAATGATTTTGTTTAAAATTACATTTTTTTCTTAAAAAGTAATGCATGCATAGTATATTATTTATTGGAAGGCATAAAAAAAACTCTCATGAAAAACATGAGAGTTTTTTTTATTTTGAAAGTACATTTTGATTCTAATTAATTTACCCTTTTAGCTCATTAAAAAGAATACTAATTAGAGTAGAAGTATTACTCTTCAATCAATACCCATTGCCCTTGGGCAATCAAGGGTTCTGCCTGTTTGTATTTCACTGTTTTGTTTTCGCCTGTCATGATATTTTTGATGGTAACGCGATCATTACGACCAATTTTTGGCTTGTCACGAACAATGGTTTCAGTGACTTGTGGGCGTTGTTGTGACTGTTGCATTGCTGCACGCTGCGCTGCTTCTTTTTCGTCGCTGTTCAAAACTTCTTCTTTCGAAGTGGTATAGTTATCTTTTTTACGCTTTTGCTCGCGTGCTTCTTGTACTCTGTTAGGATTATTGTCAGCCAATTCTCCTTTAAATAGGAAGGATAAGATTTCGCGATTTACTTTATCAATTACCTCTTTAAATAGCTCGAATGCTTCAAACTTATAGATGAGCAATGGATCTTTTTGTTCGTGTACTGCCAATTGTACTGATTGCTTTAATTCATCCATTTTACGTAAATGAGTTTTCCATGCATCATCAATGATTGCTAAAGAAATATTCTTTTCAAAATCATTGACTAATTGCTTTCCTTCCGTTTCGTATGCTTCTTTTAAATCACTAATAACATTCAATTCTTTGGTGCCATCTGTAAATTTTACAACAATACGTTCATATTTATTTTCTGGATTTTCATACACTTGCTTGATAACTGGATATACCATTTCGGCATTTTTATCCATTTTTTCATTATAACTTTTAAAAGTAGCAGTGTACACTTTGCCAATAATCATTTCTTCTGATAGACTTGTAAATTCAGCTTCTGTGATTGGACTTGCGATAGAGAAGTAGCGAATTAGTTCAAATTCAAAGTTCTTGAAATCATTCGCAGCTTTATTGGTTTGTACAATAATTTCTGTGGTATCGTACACCATATTTGAGATGTCTACCTTTAAGCGTTCTCCATGTAAAGCGTGTCTACGACGTTTATAGACTACTTCACGTTGTGCATTCATGACATCATCATATTCTAATAAACGCTTACGGATTCCGAAGTTGTTTTCTTCTACTTTTTTCTGTGCACGTTCAATAGATTTGGTCATCATTGAATGTTGAATTACTTCTCCTTCTTTGAGTCCCATTCGATCCATCATTTTTGCAACACGGTCAGAGCCAAACAAACGCATTAAATTATCTTCTAGTGACACATAAAACTGTGAACTTCCAGGATCTCCTTGACGACCAGAACGACCGCGTAGCTGTCGGTCAACACGTCTTGAATCGTGACGTTCTGTACCAATAATTGCCAATCCGCCAGCAGCTTTTACTTCATCACTTAGCTTAATGTCTGTACCACGACCTGCCATGTTTGTAGCAATCGTAACTTGACCAGGACGACCTGCTTCAGCCACAATATCTGCTTCTCGTTGGTGCAATTTTGCGTTCAGTACGTTGTGTGGAATTTTACGAATTGAAAGCATTCTACCTAACAATTCAGAAATTTCAACAGATGTTGTACCAATCAATACAGGTCTTCCTTGCTTAGAAAGTTCGGTAACCTCATCAATAATGGCATTATATTTTTCACGTTTTGTTTTGTAGATTAAGTCTTCACGATCGTGACGTGCAATTGGTCGGTTGGTCGGAATTTCCACTACATCCAACTTGTAGATTTCCCAGAATTCTCCAGCTTCCGTGACAGCAGTACCTGTCATACCAGATAGTTTGCGGTACATTCTGAAGTAATTTTGTAATGTAATTGTAGCAAAGGTTTGCGTAGCATCTTCAATTTTTACGTTTTCTTTTGCTTCAATCGCTTGGTGTAAACCATCTGAGTAACGACGCCCATCCATAATACGTCCTGTTTGCTCATCAACGATTTTCACTTTATTGTCCATTACGACATATTCTACATCTTTTTCAAAAAGAGTATAGGCTTTAAGTAATTGGCTCAATGTATGAATACGTTCACTTTTGATACCAAACTCTCGGAATAATTCTTCTTTGAGGTCAATTTCTTTTTCTTTTTCCAATTCTTGTGCTTCGATTTTAGCAATCTCACCACCAATATCAGGCATTACAAAGAAATCTTTGTCGTTGCTTCCCGCAGATAGATATTCAATTCCTTTATCTGTTAAATCAATTTGATTGTTTTTTTCTTCAATGACAAATAACAATTCTGCATCTACTTTGTGCATTTCACGATTGTTATCTTGCATATAGTAGTTTTCAGTTTTTTGAAGTAGTTGTTTAACTCCTTCTTCACTTAAAAACTTAATTAATGCTTTGTTTTTAGGTAAACCTCGATATACTCTTAAGAGTAAAAATCCACCTTCTTTGGTGTCACCTTCTTTGATTAATTTTTTAGCTTCTGCAAGAACACCTGTCAAATATTGACGTTGTTTTTGAACTAGGTCAGATACTTTTGGTTTTAGCTCGTTGAATTCATGACGATCTCCTTGCGGAATTGGTCCAGAAATAATTAAAGGAGTACGTGCGTCATCAATTAATACAGAATCGACCTCATCTACAATTGCATAGTTGTGCGGACGTTGTACAAGATCGTTAGGCGCATGTGACATGTTATCACGTAAATAGTCAAAACCAAATTCATTATTAGTTCCATAAGTGATATCTGCCATATAGGCTTTTCTTCGCGCTTCAGAGTTAGGTTGATGATAATCGATACAATCTACAGAAAGACCATGAAATTGAAATAATGGAGCCATCCATGCGCTATCACGTTTGGCTAAGTAATCATTCACTGTTACAAGATGCACCCCTTTACCTGTCAATGCATTCAAATATACAGGCAATGTGGCTACTAAAGTTTTACCTTCTCCTGTTTGCATTTCGGCAATTTTTCCTTGGTGCATTGTAATACCACCAATTAACTGCACGTCATAGTGAATCATGTCCCAAGTAACCTGCTTTCCTGCAGCGTCCCAAGAGTTTTGCCAAACAGCGTTGTCACCATTTAAAGTTACATATTCATGAATGCCAGAGAGTTCTCTGTCATATGGAGTTGCAGTCACAGAGAGTTCGCTATTATTAGCAAAGCGTTTCGCTGTTTCTTTAACTACAGCAAATGCTTCAGGTAAAATATCATTCAATACATTTTCTGAAATGCTATACTCTTCATCACGAAGTCTATCAATTTCTTGATAGATTTCTTCTTTACGCTCAATGTCAGAAATTTGCTCGGCTTCTTGTTTTAAGGAAGTTATTTGCGCATTTACTTCTTTACACGCTTCAGTAATCAGCGATTTAAAATGGGTAGTTTTTGCTCTTAGTTCGTCAAGCGTCAATGCAGATAATTGTTGCTCGTATTCTTTAATTTTAGTAACAATAGGTTGAATGCCTTTGATGTCTTTTTTGGATTTGTCTCCAACAAAGATCTTCAACACAGAATTTAAAAAACTCATGGTGTATGTGGTTTTGTATTTAAGCAAAAAAAAAGCCTCTGGTATGGAGACTTTTTTCCTTGTTTTAGTTTATTTTAATATTCATCTTCGTTCCAGAGGTAATCTTCCTCTGTTGGATAATCTGGCCATATTTCTTCAATAGACTCGTATGAATCTCCTTCATCTTCAATAGATTGTAAGTTTTCTACAACTTCCAATGGAGCTCCTGTCCTGATTGCATAATCGATCAACTCGTCTTTTGTAGCTGGCCAAGGCGCATCACTCAGGTGAGATGCAAGTTCTAATGTCCAATACATAATATTTGTATTTTATTATATTTTTTGCAAAAATAAATTTTTAAATGAGAAAGTCAAGTAAAAAAATCATTATTTACTCATTATTTTTAAGAACGTTTTTTTTAATAGGATTACTCCTTTAATTTTCAGATAATTATGAATTTTTTTGAGGAATCCATTTTATCTCATTTGCTTGTAGGTCATGCGACAACTTTCGTGCCAATACAAAAAGGTAGTCAGAAAGTCGGTTTAAGTATTTTAGTGTATACTCATCAAAAGGTTCTGATTCGTAAAGTGCTGATGCTAAGCGTTCAGCTCTTCTGCATACACATCGAGCAATATGACAGAATGACACAGTTTGGTGACCGCCAGGTAAGACAAAATGTGTCATAGGTGGCAAAGCATCATTCATAGCATCCATTTCTCTTTCTAAAACAGTAATGTTATTTTCGGAGATTTGCGGAATGTTTAAACGGTCTTTTCCGTTTTTGAGAGTTGCCTTTTCAGGATCAGTAGCCAACACTGCACCTACTGTAAATAGTAATTCCTGAATTTCCATTAAAACATGTTGATAATGGGAATCAATTTTTTGATCACGAATCAGACCTATATACGAATTGAGCTCATCTACAGTTCCGTAGCTGTCTATACGAATGTGGTGTTTGGGAACACGTGTGCCGCCAAAAAGCGCTGTTGTTCCTTTGTCACCTGTTTTTGTATATATTTTCATCTTCTTTTTCTTCTTTTGGATTTTCCATCAATTTTTTTTAGTTTTTTTATTTGATATGAATACAAATATAAAACCTATGATTATTGCTACAGGAACTAGCCAATTGGTCTTCATTTTTGGTTTCTCTTCTTTTCTTCTAAATAATTGCCCATAAACGAACGGCTTTTTCGCCCTTGATTTTGCTTTTTGTTTTTTCGTGTGTTGATTAATAGCAAAGGTGCTAATATTGCCACGATAACAATAATAATGATTAATTCTAGGCTCATGAGTTAGTGTTTTGTTCCATTAGCATAGTAAGGTGCATGCATTTATACAGATGAGTATCATTTGTAAGTGATTGTTCCCAGTCTTTTTGATGTAATTTTTTAATGTAATTCAACTTTTTTTCTGCGCTCATGGGAATCAAGTTTAGGAAAAATGCCCATTTAGAACTTCCTAAAATAGCTCTACGTTCAACTACGTTAAATTCACTGTGGAAGCGTTGCACAGTTTTCTTTGTAAATGGCCATTCCCAATCGGCATCCGATTGAAACGGTCTGTACAAACCACGAATGATACGTAAAGGTAAACTTGTTTTAAGCGGGTCATATGAAATGAGTTTTCCATTTTTCGCTAGTTTTTCTTTTAGTTTTCCAAATAAAAGGTCTAAACTTTCAAAGTGATGCAAAACTCCGTAAGCATAAATAATGTCAAAATCGGTTTCAGTAAAATCGGGGGATAAAAAATCTATAGCTTCAGCTTTGGCAGAAGGAATGTCTTTTAAGCGCTCGTTCAATTGTCCAATAGCTTTATCACTAAGATCTATTCCTAAATAACTTTTGGCATTTTCGGCCAAATATAAACTTAAATGGTTGCCCGCATAACAACCTAAGTCTAAAACCTTTTTATTAGAAAGATCGCCTAACCACGATTTGTGTTTTTCGTATACTTGTTCGTTGATTTTTAATTCTTTTCGGAAGTCAGACAGCAATTTATTTCGCATAAAAGACCAAAGCTTTGTTGCTGCATTTTTCTTTTTTACGTTGTAGAATTCCTTCTGCTTTTTATTGACTTCTAATACTTCTTCTAAACGTTGATTGCTCACTATAATAGGTTTTTCAGGGCTAAATATAAAAATTACTACGAATTTACTTTATTTCTCGTGAATATTAATGAAATTTTAAGCCGAATCTTTTTGATTGCAAGTTATAAGCGTACAATGAAGTGTTCTTTTGCTTGTTCTTTACGAAAAAATACAAATCCCCAAAAAAAGGTATCTATCGTAACTGTGACTTTTGGATGAGCTTTTATGATGTTCCAAGCTTCTGTCATGCCTTTACTCCAGTGAATGTCATCAAAGATGAAGACTGAATCATTATGGGCAGTCCCTACTAATTGCTCAAAATAGTTTACTGTAGCTTCTTTTTGATGATTTCCATCAAAATAGACGAGATCAAATTTTTTATTCACAAATTGCGGTACTATCTTTTCAAAAGGAGCAACACTTATTGAAGCGTGTTCTATGTTGAATTTTTGCAAGTATTTTTTTGCAATTGCTGCTGTTTGTGGGCAACCTTCAATTGAAAAAATTTCGCCAGCATGTTTCATGGCAATGGTTGCCATTCCTAAAGAAGTTCCCAGTTCCAAACTATTTTGAATTGATAAATAGGAGACAAGTCGTGCTAATAATTGCGCTCTTTTTTGGATAATACCTGCATTTTTCGCAATAGCGGAAACTTTTCTTTGGTTGGACGAAAATACTCTGCTTCCTGCACCAAAATCTTTGATTTCAATTTCAGTATCATTTTGCAATAATTCTTTGCGATACTGTTGAATGGTCTTGTAAATCTCTTTTGAAGATGTGTCATAAAAGCACTTGGTAACTAGATCATACACAAATGGCGAATGAATTCCGTGCTGATTGGTGGATTTGAAAAAGAATCTAAAATATGCAAAGATCTGATACCACATGTCTATTCTTCTATTTTTGAAGCCAATTCAAACCAACGTTCTGTTTTTTCTTCCGATTCGTCAATAATCTTTTGTAATTCTAGTGACTTTTCTTGAATTTCTTCTTGAGTTAATTCACCTGCAACAAACAATTGCTCAATGGCTTCTTTTTCTTCTTCCAAACGTTGAATGTCTTTTTCCAATCGTTTGTACTCTTTTTGTTCATTATAGGTTAATTTGTCACTTTCGTCTTGACGCCATGATTTTTTTTCTTTCTTTTCAGGAGATTTGGTTTCAGGCTCAATACTGTCTTCATATACTCTATAATCGGTGTAATTTCCAGGAAAATCTTCTACGACTGCATTCCCTCGAAAAACAAATAAATGATCTACAATTTTGTCCATAAAGTAGCGATCGTGAGAAACAACTAGTAAACAACCAGGGAAATCTAGCAGAAAACTTTCCAATACATTGAGCGTTACAATATCCAAGTCGTTTGTAGGTTCATCAAGAATAAGAAAATTAGGGTTTTGAATTAAAACCGTACATAGGTATAAACGTTTCAATTCACCACCCGATAATTTTTCAACATAATCATATTGTTTTTTACGATCAAATAAAAAGCGTTCAAGTAATTGTGCGGCAGAAATTAAACGTCCTTTTTTGAGAGGAATATATTCGCCATATTCTTTGATAACATCGATTACTTTTTGTCCTTCTTTGGGTTGAATTCCACTTTGCGTATAATATCCAAATTTGATGGTTTCTCCAACAATAATTTTGCCAGCATCAGGTTTTATATTTCCTGTAACCAAATTTAAAAAGGTAGATTTTCCAGTACCATTTTTCCCAATAATTCCAATGCGTTCTCCTTTTTTGAACACATATTCAAATTTATTGAGCAGAGTTTTGTCTTGAAATGATTTGGAAACATTATGCAATTCGAGAATTTTACTTCCCATACGTTCCATATTAATTTCCAATTGAACTTCGTGCTCTTTTCTTCGTTGGTGTGCTTTTTCTTTGATTACATAAAAATCATCAATTCGAGACTTAGATTTGGTTGTACGTGCTTTAGGTTGGCGACGCATCCAATCAAGCTCTTTTTTATAAAGGTTCTTCGCTTTTTCTACAGAAGCTTGTTCGGATTGTATTCGCGCTTCTTTTTTATCCAAATAGTAAGAGTAGCTACCTTTGTAATTGTATAATTGACCGTTTTCTAGTTCGAGGATTTCATTGCAAACACGTTCCAAAAAATACCGATCGTGAGTAACCATGAACAGTGTGATGTTTTCTTTTTTAAAGTATTCTTCAAGCCATTCAATCATTTCTAGATCTAAATGATTTGTAGGCTCATCAAGAATTAATAAGTCTGGCTTATTGATTAATATTGTGGCTAGACCTAATCGTTTTTTCTGTCCTCCAGACAAGTTACTCACTTTTTGAGTCAAATCTTCAAGTTTTAACTTGAAAAGAATTTGTTTGTATTGTGTTTCGAAATCCCAAGCATTATGAAGATCCATTTTTTCAAATGCTTTTTGATATGCTTCTGTGTCGTCTGGATGTAATAGTGCTCGTTCGTAATTGGCAATGATTTCTAGAATCGGGTTATCAGAAGCAAAAATGGTTTCTTCAATCGTCAGATGAGGATCTAAATTTTCGTCTTGCGACAAAAAAGCAATGTGTATTCCTTTACGAGAAACAATCTGCCCACTATCTGGTTCTTCAATTCCTGCAATAATATTAAGTAAAGAGGTTTTTCCTGTACCATTTTTAGCAATCAAAGCCACTTTTTGATCTTTATTGATTCCAAAAGAAATTGCATCAAACAATACACGCTCGCCATAAGACTTTGAGATGTTTTCGACAGATAAATAATTCACTTCGTAGATATTTTTTACAAATTAAAAATAAAAAGATCAGATATATTGCATAGAATTTTATTATTACTGTGTAAAACTTATATTTGCTTATTCAACAACAGTGTACCTAATGAAATTGAAAGCCCCAATAGCAATCCTTGTCATATTCTTTTTGTTGACTTCTTGTGTTTCCAATAAAGAAATGACCTATTTCGGGACGCAGAATAGTGAAAAAGAGTTGATAGACAAATCTATTAAACTCAATGAAAAGCCTTATAGAATTCAAATTGGCGACTTATTATCCATCAGTATAAAATCTACGGATCAACGACTAGCCGCAATGTTTCAACCAGTATCTGCCGAAGCAGGGAATATATCTCAAACAGAACAAGGTTTATATTTTAATGGATTTACAGTAAGTAAGCATGGAAATATCGAGATTCCAATTTTAGGAGAAATGAATGTGCTTGCGTATACAACAGATGAGATTGAAGAGGCAATTAAAGAGAAATTATTAAACGAATATTTTAAAAAAGCCGAAGATCTTTTTATTGTTGTACGATTAGCAGGATTGCGATTTACTGTAACAGGAGAAGTAGGAAACACTGGAATTTTTACTTTATTTCAAGATCGCGTAAATATTATTGAAGCATTAGCAAGTGCAGGAGATATTAACTTGGTGGGAAATAGAAAAGATGTGTTAATTATTCGTCAATATCCACAAGGACAAAAAATACATCATATTGATTTAACAGACGAAAATGCATTTAACTCCCCGTATTATTACATTCAGCCAAACGATATGATTTATGTAAAGCCATTGAAGCAAAAATCGCTTGGAACGGGAACTACTTTATTAGAATCAATTACTACAGTAGTCACTGTTTTGTCGTTGGTAACCAGTGTGTTAGTTTTGTCTAGAAATTTATAGGAAGCATGGAAGAGGAATTTGAAGAATTAAAATCACAGAATTCTTTTGATATCAAAGCGCTTGCGTTTCGAGCATTGAATTATTGGTATCTTTTTGTGATTACGTTAGGAATCGCTTTCGTTGCAACATACTTTTATAATAAACGATTACAGCGCATATACCGAATAGAGAGTTTAATATCAATCAAAGAAGAGCAAAATCCATTTTTTTCTTCGAGTATGAACCTTACGTTCAATTGGGGTGGTGCGAGTGATAAAGTAGAAACCATTAAAACTACATTAAAATCGAGAGCACATAATGAAGATGTAGTACGAATGCTCGAATCATATATACACTACAAAGTGCAAGGTGAATATCGTTTGGAAGACATTCATACTGAAGCTCCCTTTATTGTTAGTATAGATGAAAGTTTTCCGCAAATTCTCAATACGCCAATTAAAATTGTTTTTAGCAGCGATCAAAAATATACGGCTAGTATTGATTTTTCAACAGCAGAAAGTTTTAGTGGACTCAATTATAAATTGAACAAAATAGCAAAGATCGCTCATGGAGAGACGCCTTACACAGGTGAGTTTGTTTTAAATGAAGAAGCTTCTACAAACTATTTCAAATTTGCTTTGACAGCTAGAAGAGATACAAAGATTGAAATTGGAAAAGAATACTTTGTCTATTTTACAAGTTTAAATTCTGAAATTTCTAAGTATCGCTCTATTGGAGTAAATCTAAAAATACAAGGAGCTTCTATGTTGGTGCTGAGTCTTACAGGGCCTAATCGAGCTATTTTAGCAGATTATTTGAACTTAACAACAGAGATTTTAAAGAGAAAGCAACTTGAAGAGAAAAATCAATTTGCAACGAATACGTTGGAATTTATTGATAAAATGATTGATGGAGTTGAAGATTCTTTGCGAAAAGATGAGCAGAAGCTTAAAAGATATAAGCAAGAAAATAAAGTGTTTAATCCTTCAGCAAAAGGAGAAGAAGTATTTGCAAAGCTCAATCAATATAGTATTGAAAAAAATAATTATTTATTAAAACTTGAGTACTACAAATTATTAGAAGATTATTTAAACAATAGTTCTGATTACAGAGCATTGCCTGCTCCAGCATCTTCAGGCATTGATGATCCGAATATAATGAACAATGTGTCTAAAATTGTCGGATTGTCTATTCGTAGAGCCAAACTTGGAGAAACGGTTAAAAATGATATTTTCTTTAAAGAAATTGATCAAGATATTGAAGCGACCAAACGTGTATTGCTTGAAAATATTAAAACCGCTCGCGCGTCTACCAATATTGATATTGATAATGTCGAACGAAGAACTGCTAGAGCGAATGCAGAATTTAGAAAATTACCAGAAGAAGAACAACAATTATTCAATATAGAACGCAGTTACAAAATTAGCGAAGCTTCGTACACAATGTTACTTGAAAAGAAGAACGAAGCTGGAATTGTTAAAGCGGCAAATGTGTCGGATGTAAAAGTGATTGACAATGCACGTGATTTAGGACAGACTTCAATTCTTCCTAACACAAAGAAAAACTATTCCATAGCATTCTTTATTGGATTATTGATTCCGCTAGCTTTTGTTTTCTTAGTTACCTTGTTAGATAACAATATAAACACTCCAGAAGACATTAAAAAACTATCTAATATTCCATTGTTAGGGATTGTAAGTCGTAGTCGATCCAGTTCAAATTTAGCTGTGTTTGAAAGCCCAAAATCATCAGTTGCTGAAGCTTTTAGAGGAATTCGATCAAGTTTGCAATACATATATAAAAACCTTGATAAAGACACTTCAAAAACAGTACTAATTACTTCATCTGTTAGTGGAGAAGGAAAGACTTTCTGTTCTATCAATGTGGCGTCTGTATTTTCTTTAACTGGAAGAAAAACAGTATTGGTTGGATTGGACTTGCGCAAGCCTAAAATTTTTGGAGACTTTGGAATTAGCAATGATGTAGGTGTAGTAAACTATTTAATCGGTCAAAAAAGTATGGATGAAGTCATTCAAAACACACCATATGACAATTTGGATGTAATTACTTCAGGACCTGTGCCGCCCAATCCTTCAGAATTGTTAATAAGTGAACAGTTGGATGAATTGATGTCTCAACTGAAACAACGTTATGATTACATCATTTTAGATACGCCTCCTTTGGGATTAGTATCTGATGCGTTAGATTTGATTCGACATGTAGATGCTACAGTATATATGATTCGACAGGATTACTCTAAAAAAGCCATGTTGAATATCATTAATGAAAAATATAAAAAAGGAGAAGTAAAGAATATCAGTTTTGTATTCAATGATTACCGCCAAAAAACCAAATATGGCTATGGTTACGGCTACGGTTATGGCTATGGCTACGGTTATGGCTATGGAAATTATGGAAATGGATATCATGAAGAAGAAAGACAATCATTTATGTCTAGATTATTACGCCCTTTTAAGAAAAGATAAAAACTATCAAAATGAGGCACAGGTACTGTGTTTCATAATAAAGCGATTATGACGATATTAGGAATATCTGCATTTTACCACGATTCTGCAGCAGCAATCATTCGAGATGGAAAAATTCTCGCAGCTGCTCAAGAAGAACGTTTCACACGAAAAAAACACGATCCTGCTTTTCCCACAAATGCAGTAAAATACTGTTTGGAATATGCAGGCACTACAATAGATCAACTAGATGCGGTTGTATTTTATGACAAGCCATTGCTTAAGTTTGAACGCTTATTAGAAACCTATTACGGTTTTTCTCCCAAAGGAGTATCGTCGTTTATTACAGCAATTCCAGTGTGGCTAAAAGAAAAAATGTTTCTTAAAAAATTGATTAAAGATGAATTGAAACAAATTCAATCATTCAACAAACGGAAACTTACACTATTATTCCCAGAGCATCATTTATCGCATGCTGCGAGTGCTTTTTATCCATCACCTTATCAAAAAGCTGCGATTCTTACACTTGATGGAGTAGGAGAATGGGCAACAGCTTCCATAAGTGTTGGAGAAGGAAAAAATATAACAATGCTTAAAGAATTACAATTTCCTCACTCTGTAGGATTGTTGTATTCAGCATTTACTTATTTTCTTGGTTTTAAAGTCAATTCTGGCGAATATAAACTTATGGGATTAGCTCCCTACGGAAATCCAAATTCGGAACGTGTACACAGATTCAAAGAAATTATTACAACCAAACTAATCAAGATCAATGATGATGGATCAATTTGGTTAGATCAAAACTATTTCAATTATGCGGTAGGATTGCGCATGGTATATGATGATAAGTGGGAAGAATTGTTCGGTTTTCCAAGAAGAACTTCTGAGTCGGAATTTGAACAACAACATTCAGATTTAGGCTTGGCAATTCAAGAAGTTACCGAAGAAATTATTATCAAATTAGCAAAACATGCTAAAGAAATTACGGGAGCAGATTATCTCTGTATGGCTGGAGGAGTTGCATTGAATTGTGTAGCAAATGGAAAGTTACAAGACGAACACATTTTTAAAGAAATATTTATACAACCCGCTGCGGGAGATGCTGGTGGAGCATTAGGAGCAGCGTTAACAGCATACCATACGTATTTTGATCAAGAACGTGAAATTGAATCTAATGATGCAATGAAAGGTTCTTATCTCGGACCTGAATTTTCATCTCTTGATGTGGAAAATATAAATAGAAAATACGGAGCAAAAGCGACCCACTTTTCAGACTTTAGTGCGCTAACCAAAGAAGTAGCAGGTTATATATCAAAAGGAAATGCTGTGGGTTGGATGCAAGGTCGTATGGAATTTGGTCCGCGTGCATTGGGGAGAAGAAGTATTTTAGGCGATGCTAGAAATCCTGAAATGCAAAAAAAACTTAACTTGAAAATCAAATACAGAGAATCTTTCAGACCTTTTGCACCTTCAGTTTTGGCAGAAGATGTTACTGAGTTTTTTGATTATGATGGAATTTCTCCGTATATGTTATTGGTACACAAAGTACACCCAAATATTCAACGCGATGTTCCTGCAAACTATCACGAATTGCCAATTCGAGAAAAACTATATGTGCAGCGTTCTTCATTACCAGCTATTACACATATCGATTTCTCTGGACGTATTCAAACTGTTCACAAAGAAACCAATCCTGAATATTGGGAATTAATTCATGAGTTTAAAAAAATTACAGGAGTTGGTGTTGTAGTAAATACAAGTTTCAACGTGCGTGGCGAGCCTATTGTATGTACTCCCGATGATGCCTACCGTTGTTTTATGCGAACAGAAATGGATTATTTAGTTATTGGAAATTATGTATATAAAAAAGAGGAGCAGCCAAGTTGGGAAGATAAAGACGATTGGAAAGAAGAATTTTTATTAGACTAAATCTGTGTGGAAAACAATTAAATATAACCTAATTATATTACTAGTACTTTTGGTATTAGTAGAAGGAATTCTGTGGTTTTTTCCAGTGCCTGATCCGTATGAAAACGCCAAAAAGAACATGTTTTTTCCGCCAATAGGAAACATGTATATTGAATCGCAATTTGACCCGAATTTGCAATTAGAATTTGCTGCCGAAGAGGGCCTTTTAGGTTTTGAGAGCTATAAGCAAAAAACAAAATTCACAGTCAATAATATAGGATTTCGAGGAGAAGAACTAAAAATGCCTAAGCCAGCTAACGAATATAGAATTTTTGCTATTGGAGGAAGTTCTACAGAAAGTTTATATATAGATGATGAAGATGTATGGACAAAGGTTTTAGAAAATGACCTAAACCAAGTTGCATACCAAAATAAAACCGTCAAAGTGTATAACGCGGGTAAATCAGGAGATAATATTCAGGATCATATCTCGATGTTGGTTCATCGAATTATTCATTTGCAACCTGATGAAATAATTGTTTTTTGCGGAATTAATGATGTAACACGCTTGCTCTTAGATAAAAATCCATTAAAACTAAATGTGATAAAGAACGAAAAAAAAGAAACTAGTTTTACACAAATGTTAGGCATGTTTCTATATGAGTTTCAAATTCCAAGACGCTTATACTATGTTTTCAAAAATGAAGAAAGTGATTTAGAAACAATTAGTATAACTTCTAGTTATAAAAAAAAGGTCAAAAAAACACAAGCTCGTCCTGTAGTAAATCAGTTGCCTGAAACTGATTATGGGAATTATACAAATAAAATAAAATCATTGATAGGTATTTGTCAGGCGAATAATATAAAGCTTATATTTGCGACGCAAGTAGTGAGTTGGGATACGAATGATGAGACGCTAAAAAACTGGCATTGGATGACATCTCGTGGAGGCGTTCGATACAATGCAGAGCGATTACAACAAAAAGTAGATAGTATTAACGCTATCACTATTCAAGAAGCTGCGTCATTTGAAATACCTGTGTTTAGAACAGATTCTATTATTCCCAAAACAAGTGACTATCTGTATGATGATTGCCATTTTAATCCAGAAGGAAGTAAAAAAATGGGCAACGAATTAGCAACATTTATGAAGGCATTAAATAAGTAGACTATGGAGTTTTTGAAAGACATGTTCAATTTCTTAAAAGAACGAAAAAAATTCTGGCTGTTGCCAATGATTATTGTATTACTATTATTAGGAGTAATCTTGGTTTTAGGTGGAGGATCAGCAATAGCGCCATTTATCTATACACTATTCTAAAAAAATGAAAGAAGATAACTCAAAAGTCATATTAGTTATTGTTGCTGGTTTTCTAATAATTTCTGCTTTTTTTGAATTTAAACTAGAAAACCAAAAAACAGCAGATTATATACGTTATGTTGCTTTAGCAATTGGTGCGGCTTCATTTTTACCTCCTTTAGAACGCTTAATTGTTTGGATATGGGGTAAAATTGCGATGGTTTTAGGATGGATTAACACAAAGATTATTCTATCATTGGTCTTCTTTATCTTTTTGACACCTTTTGGGATTCTTTCTAGAATTTTTTCTAAAGGAAGCAATCTTAAATTAAAGCATGATTCAGATACTACATTTGTCGAACGAAATCATACGTACACGAAAAAAGACTTAGAAAACATTTGGTAAACTAAAAAAAACTACGTTTGGATACGCCCCAAAAAAATACAAACTGGTTATTTGAAATATCTTCAAAAAGTAATCTCTTAGATTTCAAATTCAAAGAAATCTGGCAATATAGAGATTTACTCATGCTTTTCGTGCGTCGCGACGTAGTTACTTTATATAAGCAAACTATATTAGGTCCGTTGTGGTATTTAATTCAACCTTTGCTAACCTCTGTAATCTTTACTTTAGTTTTCAATGGAATTGCTGATATTAAAACAGGAAATGTAAATGCTTTTCTATTCAATCTAGCAGGAATTACCATCTGGAACTATTTTGCAGAATGTTTAAAAGCCACTTCCGATACATTTAAAAAAAATGAAAATATTTTTGGGAAAGTGTATTTTCCGAGAGTGATTATGCCATTATCAATCACAGTGTCCAATTTGCTAAAATTTGGAATTCAAATAGGAATATTTATAGCTTTTTACGGCTATTTTGCATACTATAATGAAGCAGGAACTATTTCTTCAAATTTAATATTACTGCCTGTAATTGTATTGATTATGGGGTTGTTAGGTTTAGGTCTAGGGATGATTATCTCATCAATGGTTACCAAATATAGGGACTTGACTTTCTTAGTACAGTTTGGAATCCAACTCTTAATGTATGTATCGGCAGTCATGTATCCAATGGCGATTGTAATTCAAAAATTGCCAACATCTATTTCATGGATAGTAGAATACAATCCGTTAGCTCGTGTGGTAGAATCGTTTCGATATATGGTATTTACAGAAGGTGAATTTTCTATTCAATATGTGCTATCAACTTTGGGAATTTCGTTGTTCATATTCTTAATTGGGCTTATCATTTTCAACAAAACAGAACGTAATTTTATAGACACTGTATAATGAAGGAGAAGGAAGTCATATTGCGTGTAGAAAATGTGTCTAAACAATACCGTTTAGGGGTAATTGGTACAGGAACAATTAGTCACGATTTGAATCGTTGGTGGCATAAAATCAGAGGAAAAGAAGATCCGTATAAACGAATAGGAGAAGAAAATAAACGCTCTACAACGGGAAAATCTGATTATGTTTGGGCAATCAAAGATATCAGTTTTGATGTGCATAGAGGAGAAGTGTTAGGGATTATTGGTAAAAATGGTGCAGGAAAATCTACACTTCTTAAAATTCTTTCTAAAGTTACTATGCCAACAAGTGGTGTTATTCGTTCGAAAGGAAGAATCGCTTCCTTATTGGAAGTAGGAACTGGTTTTCATCCAGAATTGACAGGGAAGGAAAATATTTTTCTCAATGGAGCAATTTTAGGGATGACAAAGGCAGAGATCAAATCTAAATTTGATGAAATAGTAGAATTTGCAGGAGTACAACGATATGTAAATACACCTGTCAAAAGATATTCTTCAGGGATGAAAGTACGTTTGGCTTTTGCAGTAGCAGCACATTTAGAACCAGAAATTTTGGTTGTAGATGAAGTCTTAGCAGTAGGAGACGCCGAATTTCAAAAAAAGGCAATTGGCAAAATGCAGGACATCTCAAAAGGAGAAGGAAGAACAGTGTTATTTGTAAGTCATGACATGACCAATATTCAAAATTTATGTACGAGATCAATATTACTAGAAAATGGTAAAATGGTCTTGCAAGGAGACACTGTGAATGTGATTAAACATTATTTACAAGGTTCTGAAGAAACGTATGTCAAAAGCTTAGAAGCGCATAAAAATCGTAAAAAAGGCATGCAAGCCATCATGCAAAAAGTAACAATTGGAGATGGAAATGCTAAAGTCATTACAGGGAAAGAGTTTCAAATGCACGTAAAACTTACACTGGATACGTTAAAAGAATTTTCGATTGGCTACCTGTTCAAAAATGAAAAAGGGCAAGTTATCATGGCCTCTAATACCAATCAATACGGAACCAAGCTAATAACGAAGAAAGAGAAAAATACAGTCACAATTGTGATTAAAGCACTTCCATTAGCACCAGCTTCGTATTCAGTTTCACTATTTTTAGGGAATGGAAAATATGATATTGATATTATAGAAGATGCAATCACATTTCCTGTTTTTTGGGAAAATGAACACATTTTACCTCCTTCAAAAAATTGGGGATCAACATTTGGAAGTACATCATGGGAATACTAGAAAATACAGCTTGCATTTTATGTAAAGAGAACACAGTAGAAACTGTTCAAGAAATTGAAACGGAAGCAATCAGTACTTTGTATAAAGATCGACTGGGGATTTCTATTGCAAGCGAATTTCACTCACATAAAACAATTCAGTATGTAAAATGCAATTCGTGTAATCTTCATTTTTTTACACCTATATGTAATGGAAGTTCCGCATTTTATGAGTTACTTCAGGAAAAACAAGATTTTTACTACAATAGTAACAGATATGAGTTCTTTTTTGCTAAAAATTTTATAGATCCTTCGCATCATGTGCTCGAAATTGGTGCGGGAAGTGGTTATTTTGCAGATTTGCTTGCTACAAAAAATTACACAGGTCTAGAATATAATGATAAAGCAATTGAGAATGCTGCAAAGCGAAATGTTACATTAATCAATCAAAGCATACAAGATTTTGCAAAAACACATCAAGAAGAGTTTGATGTAGTGTGTAATTTTCAAGTATTGGAACATGTGCCTAATCCGAACGAGTTTATCAATGCTTGCTTAGAAACATTAAAAAAAGGAGGACTGCTCATTATCGGAATTCCTTCAGCAAATTCAATTTTGACCAACAACAAAAATCATGTATTGAACTTTCCGCCTCATCATATAACACGTTGGTTTAATGATACATGTTATCATTTTGAAACAATTTTTAATGTAGAAGTTGTAGACATACACAATGAACCTGTTCCTAAAAAATTACATAAAAACCTTTTGACTAACAGACTTACAGAAAGAGTGTTGAATCTTTTCTATACAAAAAAGCACATATTTGTAAACGATACGTTTGCGCATAAAGTTGAAAAAATTATACGTAAGTTAATTACTAAAGTAGGTTTGGTAAAGCGTGTCAAAGAAGGAAAATATCCATTTGGAGAATCTGTCATTTTAATATTGCGGAAAAAATAACCTAATCGCATGAAAATTCTATTTGTAGCCATGCAATACATACACGCAGTGAGATGGATTAATCAATTAAAAGATTCTTCTCATGATGTGTATGTGTTTGATTGTTTGGATAGACCCATTCACGAAGAGTTACAATGGACAAATTATGTTACAGGTTGGAAGAAGCGAAAAATACGTCGCTTGAAAGGAGAAACTTTTCTAAAAAAAAAATTCCCTAGACTTAATGAAAAAGTAGAACCGCTTTTAAAAGTAACAGCTAGCGAAAAATTACAAGAATTAATTGAAGAAATAAAACCAGATATTGTGCATTCAATGGAACTTCAAACAGAAAGTTATCCGTTGATTTCAGTTCGAAAAAAAATTCACTTTAAATGGGTTTGTTCTACTTGGGGAAGTGATATCTATCATTTTTACAATGATTCTTTTCACAAAGAAAAAATCAAAACACTGTTAGCGCAAATTGATTATTTATTTACTGACAACGTTCGAGATATTGCGTTGGCACAACAGTATGGTTTTTTAGGAAAAGCTTTGGGAAGTTATCCAGGAGGAGGCGGATTTTTGGTGGATGAGGAAATGATAACACCTGTTGAAAATAGAAAATTGATTCTAGTAAAAGGATACCATCATTGGGCAGGATGTGCTTTACACGCATTAAAAGCATTGGAAAACACAATCCATTTGGTAAAGGAATATCATATTCATGTGTATGCGGCACATCCTGTTGTTGTTACAGAAATTGAACGTTTGCAAAGCGAATATCAACTTCAAATTACATATACAAAACGAGGTTTTGAAGAATCACATACTTCTTTAATGAAAAAGTTTGGAGCAGCAAAAATTGCTATTGGTATTAGCATCACAGATGGAATACCGAATACTATGCTAGAAGCAATGTTATATGGAGCATTTCCTATTCAAACCAATCCAGGAAATGTTTCAGAAGAATACATTACACATCAAATCAATGGTTGGTTAATCAATGATGCGGAAAACATTCATGAGATTACTACTGCCATCAAAGAAAGCCTAACAAATAAGGAATTGCTTCTTACGGCTTTTGAAAACAATAAAAAGTATAGAACTTCTTTAAGTTATCAATGTATACAGCAAAAAGTACTAGAAGCATATCAAAAGATTCAACAAAATCTCAAAAATAACCACGATAACTAAAAAACTACGTAACTTACGCTCCATGATTCAGGTACTACATCTTTTAAGAATCAAGCATTGGATTAAAAATTTGCTCATCTTTTTTACGGCATTTTTTGGTGGCGAGTTGTTGCAATTATCCAATTTGAGCATACTTTCAATTGTATTTCTATACTTTTCACTCACAGCGAGCTTGGTATATGTCGTTAACGATGTAAAGGATGTTGAACAGGATAGGTTGCATCCAGACAAGAAAAATCGTCCCTTGGTTAGTGGAGCCATTTCAAAATCACAAGCATATGCTATCATGGCGGTGTTAGTAATGGCGCTAGTAATCACTTCAATATACCTTCCTATAGAAGTTGTATATGTTACGCTTACATATTTACTGCTAAATCTTATGTATACATTTTGGCTAAAACAAATGGCTATTATTGAGCTATTTATTATCTCTTTAGGATTTGTTTTTAGAATAGTCATTGGTGGTTTGGCTGTAGCAGTAGTGCCTTCTAAATGGATTATAATGCTCACCTTTTTCATGGCGCTGTATGTTATCATTGCAAAAAGAAGAGGTGAATTGCTTCATGCTGATCCTCATAAAACCCGAACGGTTTTGGCAGCTTACAATGAACAATATCTTAGCGCAGCGATGATTTTAGTTCTTGGAGTTAGTATTGTAACATACATCATGTACACGGTTGATGAACAAGTAATCACACGCTTTAAGACAGACAAAATTTATATTACAACAATCTTTGTTGTTTTGGCAATGCTGCGACATTTGCAGCAAACTTTTGTGTATAATAATACCGAATCGCCTGTAAAATACTTACTAAAAGACACATTGATTCTATTTATTATACTGATGTGGTTGAGTTCATTTTATTTCTTAATTTATTTCTAATGGGATCAAATAAATACCTTACATATTTAAGTGATAAAGCAAAAGATGAATCTTTTATAAATCGGTTGAAGATAAAATTTCGCCCGTTGATATTTCCTGTAGATACTTTATTGAGTCATATTGATGAAACGGATCATTTTTTTGATATTGGTTGCGGTTCAGGTCAATTTGCATTGCTAGTACAGCATTTTAAAAAGGTGCAAAAAATTAGCGGTGTTGAGATAAAACAAGAGTTAGTAGAAAACGCCAATGCATTGTTTGCCAAACATGCGCCTAAGGCAGAGTATCATTTTTCTGTATACGACGGAGTTCACTTTCCAGACAGCATGAAAAATTATAACAAGGTTTTCTTAAATGATGTATTGCATCATGTTCCAAAAGATCAACAAATACACTTTCTGCAAAAAATATATGACAGTATCTCTGAAGGAACTGTATTTGTTTTAAAAGATATTGATGCAGCAAGTATATTAGTATATTGCAATAAACTACACGACCTTGTATTTTCTCAAGAAATTGGCCGTGAAATAACTTGTGAAAGCGCCCAAAGAATTTTAAAAGATATTGGTTTCTCTATTCTTGATGTATCAAAACAAACCATTGCTGTATACCCACATTACACAATTATTTGTAAAAAATAACAATGAATTTTACCCAATTCATACCCAAATTTACTCGCTTAACTTTCCTTTTCGTGGGAAACATGTTTCTATTGCTCACCATTATATTTGTAATAGGAATCTCCCTTACTTTTTATGGGAGTTTGTTCATAGCATTGACAGCTTGGGTTATGGCTAATAAAGAAATTGGGATAAATAAGAGCTCAATTCTTCTCAATCTATTTTTTTTACTTTTTTGGGTTTTCCTATTGGGAACGGCTAGTTTATATTTGGATTTAACATATGATGGCCAATCCTATCATCAAGAAATGACCATACAAATGGCAAACGGATGGAATCCAATCTATGAAACGTTTCCAAAAGATAGCCCAATTTATGTTTGGGTACAGCATTATCCTAAAGCTTATGAAAGTATTGGTGCTATCATATATAGCACTTTTCAAAAAATCACATTTGTCAAAGCACTTAACACTCTTTTTTTAATACTTAGTTTTCTCTATCCGTTTCTCTATTTCAAGAAAAAAAGATCGGTACAACATTCATTCATAATAGCGTCAATTATTGCACTCAATCCAGTGATGTTAATTCAGTTAATGACCAATTTAATTGATGGCTTTTTATACGCAACAACAATCATTACCTTTTTTGCGTATCTATTAAGTAAAAAAGAAAAAAAATACCGTTGGGAAGTTTTTATAGGTATCATGTTGCTTATAAATATAAAATTTACGGGAATTATCTTTGCAGCAGTAATATACGGAATCTTTTTGGTAGATGGAATCTTCCTTCAAAAAGAAAAAGCAGGAATACATATCAAACAAACATTCGTATTTCTAATACTATCAATCCCTTTTTTAATTGGGCCGTACATTGTGAATTTGTATCATGAAGGACATCCAATGCATCCTGTTATGGGAAAGCGACAAATTGATTTTATTGATAATTATGAACCTGCACTTATACATACTAAAAATCGTGTATCAAAATTCGTTCTAAGCAATTTGGCTTCTATTGGCAATAAAGGCGATTCCTATATCAAAATTCCGTTCACATTCACACAGAACGAGCTACAAAAAAATAGAAATGGAGCACCACGCACAGGAAGTTTTGGTGTGTGGTGGAGTGGAATATTACTCTTTTCATTATTGTATTATATATATCATGTGATTCGAATAGGAACGAAATTCAGGCTTTCAAAATTTGAAGCCATTATAGGTATAATCATCGGATTAATACTTCTTAACAAAGCAGGTTGGTGGCTACGTTACACACCTTATTTTTGGCTAGCGCCATTACTTTTATATTTTTCATTAGAAAGATATAAAGGACGAACCCTCTTTTTGAAAGGATTATTTGGCATGGTTATCATCAATGCTGCACTAACATTGGTAGTAAGTTTAGGATTAAAATACAAAGATGCTAGTCAATTAAAGGAAACACTTGCTGAATTGTCACAATTACCACAACCGGTTACAATTGATTTTGATAATTATTTGGGAAATAAAGCATTATTTAAAGAATATGGAATAAAATTTATTGAAGCCGATGCTGAAAGCTTTAAAAAACCATTGAAAATAAATAATATTGTAATTATTGAAAACAACGAATTACAGCTAAATGAGTAAAAAATTATATCTATTTGATTTTGATGGAACGCTCACTTATAAGGATTCGTTCAAAGATTTTTTCTGTACCATGTACGGAATTAAAAAAATAGCTTGGTTATTGTTGTTAGGCATTGGAAAAATTAGTAAAGCTATTGTAATCAAGAGAGATAAGGGGAAAATAAAAGAAGCGATAATTGCGGTTTTATGCAAAGGAAAAACCAAAGAAGAATTGCAATTATTAGGAAAAACGTATTCAGAACAAAAATTACACAAAATCATTCGTCCCAAAGCTCTCGCATATTTGAAGAAATTAAAAAATGAACATGCAGAAATGTATCTTGTATCAGCTTCTGTTGATATTTGGTTACAAAATTTTGCCGATGAGTTTCATTTAAAACTTATTTCAACACAATTAGCATACTGCACTAATGGAACATTTGCCGGTCACTTTTTAGGGAAAAATTGTAAAGGAGCAGAAAAAGTATACCGCATCCAACAAGAAGTAGACATAACAGCTTATGATGAAATCATTGCTTTTGGAGACAGTTCAGGAGATTCCGAAATGTTAGCAATTGCTACTCAAGCCTATTACAAACCTTTTAGATCAGCACATGCTCTTTAATTCCATAGCATTCTTAGTATTTTTACCAATTGTCTTTATAGCGTATTGGTTTGTATTCAAGCAACGAAAAGCACAGAATATCGTTATTTTGATAGCGAGCTATTACTTTTATGGCTGTTGGGATTGGCGATTTTTATCTTTAATCATATTGAGTACTTTGGTTGATTATCTTATTGGGATACAATTACAAAAAAACGAAGTTGCTAAGAAAAGAAAACAATTATTGTGGATCAGTATTTTGATGAATTTAGGAATGCTTGGAGTATTCAAGTACTATAATTTTTTCATGGCTAACTGGATTGAATTGTTGAATAGTTTAGGAATTCAGGCAGAGCAAAGCTCATTGCATATCATTTTACCTGTTGGAATCTCTTTCTATACCTTTCAAACATTAAGCTATACGATTGATGTGTACAAGAAAAAACTAGAGCCAACAAAAGATTTAATTGCATTTGCTTCGTTTGTTTCATTCTTTCCACAATTAGTGGCTGGTCCTATTGAACGCGCTAGCAATCTGTTACCGCAATTTCATAAAAATTGTGTTTTCGATTACGAAAAAGCGGCCTCAGGAATACGACTCATGATTTGGGGATTTTTTAAAAAAATTGTCGTTGCTGATAACTGTGCACTTATAGTAAATAACATTTTCGAAAACTACGAAACGGCGTCGGGAAGCACATTATTATTAGGACTAATTTTCTTTGGATTTCAAATATATGGTGACTTTAGTGGGTATTCAAACATTGCTATAGGTGTAGCTCGATTGTTTGGTTTTGATTTGATGCGAAATTTTATGTATCCGTATTTTTCAAGAGATATTGCTGAGTTTTGGCGACGTTGGCATATTTCATTAACAACATGGTTTAGAGATTATTTATACATTCCGCTTGGAGGATCGAGAGGAGGAAAATATCTAAAAGTTAGAAATGTTTGTATTATATTTTTAGTAAGTGGGTTTTGGCATGGAGCTAATTGGACATATATTTTATGGGGCGCTTTAAATGCTGTATTCATATTGCCCATCGTTGTGTACGGAAGCGGACGTAACCGAACAACCATTGTGGCAGAAAACTCATGGTTTCCAACAATCAAAGAAACTCTGCAAATGTTAGCGACATTTGGAATTGTAACGCTAACGTGGATTTTCTTTAGAGCAGAATCAGTTACAGATTCTTTTAAATTTGCTTATAGACTCTTTGATATTTCTAATTTTGGGACTGCAATTCAACATAAAAAAGTCATTCTATTTTTAGCTATTTTTATGTTGCTAGAATGGATTTCCAGAAAAGAAGAAGTGATGATTTTATTACAAGGTAAATACAGGCATTTCTTTTATGTGCTATTAACCATCATTATTGTATATTTTGCGTCGGCTGCAGAACAAACGTCCTTTATATACTTTCAATTCTGACCATGAAAAAATTTATCAAAAAAATAATCATATTTGCAACCATCTTTATAGCATTGGCGGTCATTTTTGAGTTTTTTGTATTTCCATACAATAACAATCAAATGGGGTTAAAATATGATTTATTACACAAAAAAGATACAGAAATACTGGTGTTAGGAAACTCACATTCATTCTTCGGAATCAACCCAGAAGTATCTCAATACAGAATGATAAATGTAGCTAACAAAGGAAGAAAACTATCAACGGATTATGAATTATTGAAAGCTTATCAATCGCAATTGCCCAACTTACAATATGTAATTGTGCCAATTTCTCAATACAGCTTATTATCAGATACAATTGATACTCAAGAAAAACGATTGTATTATCGCTTTTTTAGATTGGATGCTTACAAGCAAAATGGATTTAAAAATTACCTATTGTGTAATGAACCTTTTAGAGAGTTGGTGGATAATATGTTATTTGGAAACAAACAAAATCACAATCAAGAGGTTTCTGACTTAGGCTGGCATCCAAGTAGAAAAAACTATAAAGATCCAATAGAAATAGTACAAGCCCGAATAGAACAATTAGAAGGAAAACCCACTGAACAAAAAAAACTATTACAAAAAAATGTACAATTGCTGAATGATTTCGCTTCTTTGCAACAAAATCATACGTATAAAATTGTTTACATAACGCCTCCATATCATCCCGATTATTATGCAAATTCTGACGCTAATTACCATACATATCTTAGCGAATTATTAATGAATATTGCCTCAGAAAATAAAAATGTACTATACATCGATGGTAAATCTTTAAACCTGACAAAAGATACTTACTATACAGACTCAGATCATTTGAACGTATTGGGCGCTCACACATACACAAAAAAAATAGATAGTATTTTAAATACTGATAAATAAACATGAACATTCTTTTTCTAGTCAATAACACCAAAATATCACCCAACGCCAATGGCGGTGCTTCGGTATATTATAGTCACTTAGAACTATTGAGTAAAATAGGATATACTGTGCATTTACTATTGGTGGATTGGAAATATGAGAGTGGACAAGCAAAAATTTCTGAAAAAGTTGAAACTGACTATCTAACGGAAGTGTCAGATTTTTATAATTCAGTGGCTCTATTTGAAGTAGCCTATGAAGTGCCAAAAGCTTCCATAAAACATCTATACAACGCAGTATTTGCTCCCGAAATGTTTGAATATCATTTTATAAATGCTCAAAACAGTTCGCTTTTAGATAAATATTGTACAGAAAAGCAAATTGATGTGATTTGGGCAGAATGGCGCTGGACAGCTTTACTCGCAGCATATAGCAGTACAAAGATACCTGTAATCTATGCACATCACGATTGGGAATACAAGCTGGGGAAACTTCGGAAGAAAAACCAAAACCTAAAACATAAATTTCACGTATATCAAAAAAAGCGTGTAGAAATGGATTTGATTCGTAAAGTTAATGCTTGTGTGTCTGCATCCTATACAGAAACAGACGAATTAAAAACATTTGGAGCTAATAAAGCATTGTATATTCCGTTGACCTATCCTCAAGTTACGCCCCATAAAAATTATACAGAAGCGGTATCGATTGTACATTTAGGAGGCATGGGAACTACCGCAAACCGTATTGGTCTGGAACGATTCTTAGAAGTGTGTTGGCAAACGATTAAAGAAAAAATACCCAATTGCAAACTAAAAGTTATTGGGAACTTAAAATATGCCTCAAAAGAGTTAGAAGAACGACTCAACGATGCTCAAATAGAATGTCTCGGATTTGTAGAAGATTTACATACAGTTCTTACATCTTATGATATACATATTATTCCTTGGGAATATAATACCGGAACACGAACTCGGATTCCTTTGGTTTTTAAGTATGCTCAAGTGTTGGTAAGTACTAAAGCTGCTGCTAGTTGTTATCCGGAAGTTGTACATGAAGAAAATAGTATTTTGAGTAATGATTTGACTCAAATGACAGATCAAATCATTGATTTGTATAGCAACAAGGAAAAACGGATATTTATAGGCGACAATGCGCAACAAACATTTCTAAACAATTTTACAGTTGAACAACAAATAAAAAAATTACAATCGTTTTTAACCCATTTATAAAGTAGTATTATAAAGAATGGCTTAATAACGAATCTAATCTTATAAAACATAATACCTTTCACACGTCAAAAATCAAATACTACATCAATGAAAAGTACCTACATCATAGCAGAAATTGGACAAGCACATGACGGAAGTTTAGGAATGGCACATGCATATATTGATGCTGTGGCAAAAACAGGAGCAAATGCAATTAAATTCCAAACTCACATTGCTGCTGCAGAAAGTAGTATTCATGAACCCTTTCGAGTAAAATTTTCTCAACAAGATGCTACACGTTATGAATACTGGCAACGAATGGAGTTTACTTTAGACCAATGGAAAGGACTCAAAGCACATTGTGATGAAGTTGGGATTGATTTTTTATCATCTCCCTTTAGTAATGCCGCAGTAGATTTGTTAGAAAAAGTAGGAGTAAAGTATTATAAAATTGGTTCAGGAGAAGTCAATAATTTTTTGCTCCTTGAAAAAATAACCCGTACAGGAAAACCAATCATCATTTCTTCGGGAATGAGCTCTTTTGAAGAATTAGACGAAACTGTTGCATTTCTGCAAGAAAAAAAATGTGAATTTTCAATTTTACAATGCACAACTTCTTATCCAACAGTTCCCAAACAATTTGGATTGAATGTGCTCCAAGAATTGAAAGAACGCTATCATGTACCTGTTGGGTTTTCTGATCACTCGTCTACTATTGAGGCCGGAATTGCAGCGGTAACACTTGGAGCAGAAATTTTGGAATTTCACGTAGTATTTGATAAAAACATGTTTGGACCAGATGCACAATCATCATTAACGTTTTCAGAAACAACACAATTGGTACAAGCTGTTCGAAATATTGATGAAGCCATAAATCATCCAATCAATAAAAAAGACAATTCGCAATACACATCGCTCAAACAAATTTTCGAAAAATCATTAGCAATCAATAAAAATCTGCCGAAAGGACATGTGCTAACTTTTAACGATTTGGAGGCAAAAAAACCAAAGAATTACGGGATTGTAGCTTCAAAATTTCAAGAAGTCATAGGTAAAAAGCTAACGAGAAGTATGCAACAGTGGGATTTTTTAAATGAAGAAGATATACATGAAAGCTAAAAAAGCCACAATTATTCAATCCAACTATATTCCTTGGAAAGGCTACTTTGATATGATTAATGCCGCAGACGTTTTTGTAGTGTATGACGAAATGCAATATACTAAAAATGATTGGCGCAATCGAAATATCATAAAAACTCCAAACGGAACACAATGGCTTACAATTCCTGTAGTTGTAAGTGGTAAGTTTGGACAAAAAATTAACGAGACAGAAACGTTTAAAAATGTTTGGCGAAAAAAACATTGGAAAACCATCGTTCAAAATTATGGTAAAACACCTTTCTTTCCTATGTATAAAGAGGTGTTTGAAGAAGCTTATCTAGGAACAACTGAAACCAATTTGTCTCACATAAATGTACAGTTCATTAAAATTATTAATGAATTATTAGGGATTCAAACCGAAATAATTTTGAGCAAGGAACTTTCATTTGCAGGAGATCGAAATCAACGATTGATAGAAATATTGAATACCTTAAAAGCGACAACGTATATATCAGGCCCTGCAGCAAAAAGTTATATGGATATGCACCTGTTTTCAAAAAATAATATCGAGGTAGAATGGGCAAATTATTCAGGATACCCAGAATATCAGCAAAAATATTTGCCATTTGAACATGGTGTAACTATATTGGACTTACTTTTTAACGAAGGTCCCAATGCCCCAAAATTCATGAAAAGTTTCTAATATGGACATATCGATTGTCATACCTGTATATAATGGTGAGAAAACCTTAGAAGCCTTACACTCTGAAATTGTTTCGTACTGTAATGAAGCTCAACTCAAATACGAAATTGTATTTGTAAATGATTGCGGGCCAGATAATTCAATAACGGTTTTAAAAAAGTTACAAAAATCGTTTCCAGAGCAGATAAAACTCATTGAACTTACACGTAATTACGGGCAACACAATGCCATTATAGCTGGTTTTTCAGTATGTGAAGGAGACTTGATTGTAACAATGGATGAAGATTTACAGCATCAACCAAAAGACATTCAAAAACTATTAGAAAAACAACAAGAAGGAGACTATGATGTAGTGTATGGAGTCAATGCAACATTGGAGCATTCTAAATTTCGGAATATTACGTCCCGAATCATGAAAAAAGTTCTTTCGTACGCAATTGAAAACCTGCACAAAGATTATTCTGCGTTTCGACTAATTAAAAAAGATATTGCATTGCAACTTATTGAGATGCGAAATTCATACACCTTTTTGGATGGATACTTAAGCTGGATTACAAATAATGTGTCAAGTACTACGGTAGAACACAAAGAGCGCTTTGCAGGAGAGAGTTCTTACACAATGAAAAAACTCATAGAACATTCAATCAATATTCTATTTACATTTTCAAACATTCCTATACGTATTCTATCATATTCATCGATTATTATTTTTCTCGTAACACTTGTATATAGCATATACATTGTGGTTAGAAAATTATTATATGATGATTTAATTGCGGGATTTCCAACGTTAATCATCGCAATAGGATTAGGAATGAGCGCCTTGTTACTTGGCTTAGGTATTGTGGGTGAATATCTATATAGAATCAATCTTAAAACGACAAAACGACCTAATTATACCATAAAAAAATAGCGATGAAAAAGATTGTTTTTTTAGTATCTGGGAACGGTGGAACGCTCAAATTCATGGCAGAAGCGATTCAAACATTACAAGCACCTTTTGAAGTAATCGCTGTGGTAGCCGATAGAGAATGTGGTGCTGCTACCTATGCAATGTCTAAAAAAATAAACACAACAATCTTAAACTTAAAAAATGATGGTTGGAACGATTTACATCAACTTTTACAAAATCAAAAGCCAGATATTGTCATAACGACCATTCATAAAATCATTCCAAAATTTATATTAGATACAATCCCTAATGGGTTCATAAACTTACATTACTCGTTGCTTCCAGCATTTAAAGGACTCATTGGCATGCGGACTGTTCAAGAAGCAAAAAAACAACACGTTCAACTTATTGGTGCTACAGCACATTATGTAAATGAAGAAGTAGATGCTGGTAAAATAATATCGCAATTTGTGTTTCCTGTTGATTGGAAACAAGAAATCACTGAAATTTATGATATAGTATTTAAAAATGCTTGTATAACGCTATTAAATGCACTATACATTATCACTGAAGACTCTAAAGAAAAAGAGATTCTTTTTAATCAAAATAAGGCGGAATGCTTATATAATCCGGCTTTACACTATAACGCTCAAAAATTCGATACAGTATTTTGGAACAAGATAAACTAATACCATTCAATAAGCCATACATCATTGGAAATGAGCTTTCATATATAGCAGATGCAGTTCAATATGGGAAAATTTCAGGAAATGGAAAATATACCAAACGCTGCCAAGAATTCTTAGAAAAAATATACGGGTTTAAAAAATGTCTAATGACAACTTCGTGTACGGATGCATTAGAAATGGCGGCAATTCTCTTAGAAATTCAACCAGGGGATGAGGTTATCATGCCTGCATTTACATTTGTGTCAACAGCAAATGCATTTATATTACGCGGAGCGAAAATTGTATTTGTTGATAGTAAAGACAATGATCCCAACATAGACGAAACGAAAATTGAAGCCGTAATCACAAAAAAAACCAAAGCTGTCGTAGTTGTTCATTATGCAGGAATGCCATGTAATATGGATTATATTATGAACTTGGCAACCAAGCATAATTTGTACGTTATTGAAGACGCGGCTCAAGCCATTGATTCGTTTTATAACGGCAAAGCTTTAGGAAGTATTGGGCATTTAGGAACTTATTCCTTTCATGAAACAAAAAATATTCAATGTGGAGAAGGTGGTATGTTGCTCATTAATGACGAACAATTTAAAGCTCGCGCTGAAATAATCTGGGAAAAAGGAACAAATAGAGCTGCTTTTTTTCGAGGTGAAATTGACAAATATGGTTGGGTAGATATTGGATCTTCATTTTTACCGTCAGAATTAAATGCAGCATTTCTGTTTGCTCAACTTGAAAATCTAGAAAAAATTCAAAACAAGCGAAAAGCAATTTGGAATACCTATTATAAAAAATTACAATCACTAGAAACAAATGGATATATACAATTGTTCGAACTAAAGAATACTACTTCCAATGGACATTTATTCTATATAGTTTGTAAAAGCTTAGAAGAGCGTATGCAGCTCATCAAACATTTACGAGAACACAATGTACATGCGGTTTTTCACTACCAATCCTTGCATAAAAGTAACTATTTCAAGGATCAACATGATGGAAGAACATTGGAAAATGTTGAAAAATTCTCAGATAGACTTTTACGATTGCCATTGTTTTATGAACTTTCATTGCAGGAAGTAGAGAAAATAAGTACTATAATTACGAATTTTTATGAAAATTAATGCGTATGGTGCATGAAATCATTCAACTATTGAATTAAAAAAAATGAACAAACGAAAAATATGTGCTGTTGTTACTGCACGACCTTCCTATAGTAGAATTAAAACTGCGCTCAAAGCCATTCAAGAACATCCAAACTTGGAGCTACAACTCGTCGTGGCAGGTTCTGCGTTGTTAGGTCGTTATGGAAATGCTGTGAATGTCATTGAAAAAGATGGTTTCAAAATCAATGAAAAGGTATTTATGGTATTGGAAGGTGAAAATCCAACAGCAATGGCAAAAACTACAGGATTAGGCGTGATGGAGCTTTCCAACGTATTTTACAATCTAAAACCAGATGCCGTAATTACCATTGCAGATCGTTTTGAAACCATTGCAACTAGTATTGCTGCCGCATATCAAAACATTCCACTCGTTCACATTCAAGGCGGTGAAGTCACCGGAAATATTGACGAAAAAGTACGTCATGCTAATACAAAATTGGCAGATTTGCACTTAGTCGCTTCCGCAGATGCTAAAAACCGTGTCATCAAATTGGGAGAAGATCCGAAATATGTAATCAATACAGGGTGTCCATCAATCGATATCGCCAAAGAGGTCTTAGAAAATAATGAATATCAATTTGATCCAATTAAAAAATACGGTGGTGTTGGGGCAAATATAGATATCTCTAACGGTTACTTAGTTGTAATGCAACATCCAGAAACCAATCGATATGAATCGGCACGAGAAGATGTTTTATGCACTTTAAAAGCTGTTCATGAATTGAATATCCCTACATTTTGGTTTTGGCCAAATGTAGATGCAGGTTCGGACGGAACATCTAACGGAATACGGTATTACAGAGAAAATTTTGCACCTTCAAATATTCGCTTCTTTAAAAATATGGAGCCGAATGACTTTTTACATTTATTAAAAAATAGTGATTGTTTGGTAGGAAATTCAAGTGTTGGTATTCGCGAATGTTCATTCATAGGAGTACCAACAGTAAACATTGGAACACGTCAAAACCGTCGTCAGCGAGGAAAAAATGTGGTCGATGTTCCATATAATACGGAAGCTATCAAATTAGCAATTAAAGAGCGAATTACTCAAAAAGGAAGGCTTTCGGAACATATTTATGGTAATGGAAATTCTGGAAAACAAATTGCAGAAGCTCTAGCCAATACAGAATTGATAGCACACAAAACGATTATGTATTAATGAAAATTCTAGCCGTTATACCAGCAAGAGGAGGAAGCAAAGGTGTTCCAGGGAAAAACAAAAAATTACTCAATGGAAAACCTTTAATTCACTATAGTATTGACGCTGCATTGCAATGCAAATATATTTCTGAAGTTTTAGTAACTACAGATGATGATGAAATTATAAAAATTTCGAAATCATTGGGAGCCAATGTTCCTTTTAAAAGACCAGAACATTTAGCAGAAGATACCACACCTACCTTGCCTGTATTACAACATGCAATCGCTTTTTTAAAAGAAGAAGGAAAAGAGTTTGACGCTATTTGTCTATTACAACCAACTAGTCCGTTTCGTCCCAAAGGTTTTTTAGATAAAGCCTTGAAAACATTTCAAGAAAAACAGACAGATTCGCTGGTTTCAGTGTTAGAAGTACCACATCAATACAATCCTCATTGGACATTTGAAGCCAATGAAAAAGGGATATTACATATTGCAACAGGAGAAAAACAAATTATCTCAAGACGACAAGAATTACCAAAAGCATACCATAGAGATGGAAGTATCTATATTACAAAAACAAATGTAATTGAATCTCAAAATTCTTTATATGGTCAATCGATTTCGTATATTGTATCTGACATTGCTTATTATGTAAACATAGATACCCTAGAAGATTGGCAGCAAGCCGAAAAACTAGCTAAAACACTTCATTTGTGAGACTAGAAAAACATAGCATCACTAATTTTCATATTTCCTTTGATGGAAACAGTTTTAAAGTGCAACTTTTTCAAAAAGAAAAACAAGGAAGTACATTGTATTGGTTTGAAGATGCACAGCGAGAAATCATTTGGTATTCTTCAGATCATAGCAGAGAGAAAATCCTTAATTTCTTAGAAAAATTACACTATCATGAAGAAGAGACACTTGCCAATATATATAATCTTTTAGGAGGAGCTTTTGAATTATTTATTTATGATAAAAATAAAAACAACTTAATAGTTATTAGTGACTTATATGGCGTTAATGGAAGTTTTAGTTTACGATTGAACGATACACTTCATTTCTTCCTAAACTTTCAAAATTTTGAAGTATTTAATGTGCCATTAGAATTTGATTACAACGGATTGCAAGCACATTTTGCATTTGGATATCAAGTGAAGCCTTTCTCTCTCCCGTATAAGAATATTGTGCGACTTCATGGAGGTACGCTACACGAATTCAATTCGAGTTTAGTATACAATGCTACACAACTTTCGATACAATTTTCAGAAGAAACACCTTCTCTTTCGCTTAAACAAGGAATACATGTTGCCAGTCAACTATTTTTTGGTGCTACTGCAGGAAAAGATAGCTTAGCATTACTGAGTCAGGTAGAAAAACACGCTCCAAATGTGAAAACGGGAAACTTCGGAAAAGTTTACTCTGCCGATGTCGTACAAGGAAAAGAAATCGCTGTAAATTTGGAAGTAGCGTATCAACATACTACTTTGTGTGATGAAGAAGAGTTTATGCACTATGCTTATGAAATAGCGAATATTTCAGGTGGTTTAGGTACAATTTCGTATGTAGATATGCTCAAATTTGTTGATCAAGGAATTCCGCCAAATTATAGTTATGTAATGGGAGAAGCTGGCGAATGTGTACGCATGTTCTTTCCGGAAGAAACAAATCTTGTAAAAGCATTACATAATTATTTGACTCCCAAAGAGTTTTTAGTAGATACTTTTCAGAAGGATTTCTATTCGTTTCTACAAAAATATCCAGAGAATATTTCAGCAGCGATTATCAAAAATTACCAAGGAAATTCGAATGCGGAAATTTTAATTAATTTTTATAGAAATGGACGTTTACCGGGGAATTTTGGCAACAGACATAAACTACTATCTGTATATCGGGACAAAATTACACCGTTTTTACACGAAGATTTCATCAAACAAACTCATCATCTGCCTTTGAATCGCTACAAAAACGATGAAATTCACAAGGAAATTATTTACACTTCCAATCAAGACTTGTTAGCATTTTTCAGAAACCCGATTCAGTCGGATGTAACCGTTCAAGACTGGAATCATCGTATTTCTAATGAAATAGGAGTAGTGCTGTATAAATTGCTTCAAAAGCATATCCATTCGCTTAAAGAGGTATTTGATACGCAAAAAGTATTAGAATTGGCACGACAACAACAAAAAAATCCAAATAGAGGACTTTATTTTCTTTTCAGAATCTTATCAATGGCTATATTTGTCGACAATATCAATAACGCAGTTGCCCCATGCGAAAAAAGATAATATCCATATTTGTAGGATATCAAAGTTTTGAAAACCATTATGCCAGTGATTTCTTTACAACTCCAGAAAACATTGACATGTTGGTTTGGCACAACATTACCTCTTCGGCTTTAGATAAATTACCTTCTCATATTGAAACGGAACAATTGCCTGAATTTGATTATCACGGAAAGACTGATTTTTTACGCTATTTAAAAGCTAAAGCAACGTTGCGTTTTAATGATAAAAAACAAGTTAACAAGAACCATGTATTATACAGAGTTGCGCCTGGAAAGAGCAGTTTTAAGAAACAGCTCAAATTCGGATTGATTAATTTTTTGTCATATTTCTACGCGTCTCCAAAAGGAATTCAACAATTAGAAGATCAGTTTTTTAATCTCACTAGAGCTTCGAGTTATTACAAGGCTTGTATAACATATTTACAAGAAAACACTCCTGATCTTATCTATTGTTCACACCAAGTGTCTAGTTTTTCGCTTGCACCTGTTTTGGCTGCACGTGATTTAAATATTCCTGTTGTGAGCTTTATCCATTCATGGGATAATCTTCCGAAAGGGAATAAAATGTTAAAAGCCGATCATTATTTTGTGTGGAGCGACTATATGAAGGCAGAAATGGAAGCATATTATCCGCAGGAAGTTTTAGGAAATAATATAACCGTTACTGGGACACCGCAGTTTACATTTTACAAAAAATCAGAATATTTAATCCCTAAAGATCTATTTTACAAGGCTTATAACTTGCCAGAGAATAGAAAGCTCTTGTGTTTTTCAGGGAATTTTACGTCTATTGGAATGGATGATCCTTTATATTTAAAAGATCTTGCAGAAGCCGTTACAATATACAATCAAGCAAATTCAGAACAATATCATGTAATTTTACGAGCTAACCCAGCAGATTATAATGAAGGATTCAAGACTGTTTTAGAAACATACAAAGAAGTACTTACAGAAGTGATTCCTACCTGGAATCATGATGTCTTTCCGTTGCCAAAAAATTATATGGTCAACTCCAATTTGGGTGTATTATATAGTACATTGTTTTACAGCGAAGCGATGTTCAATATTGGTTCCACAATGGCTTTAGATGCAATTTTATTGGGAAAACCGGCTTTTTATTGCACATATGCGCAAACCAATGGACATAAAGATTTTAATATTGGGCGTTTGTACAATTTTGTGCATTTTAAAACATTTGAAACACATGAAAATGCTGTTTACAGAATAGAAGATAAAGCAAAATATACGAATGTTTTAAGCGATTTAGAAGCGTTAGAGCAGCAAAATCGTTCATCGCGTAGTAAATGGGCAGAAAGTATTGCAAAACATCCGTTAGATGAAGTTTCTAAGCGTATGTATGATGCCTTTCAAACACTATTAAAGAATCTATAAAATGTCAAGCGAAACACTTACAACACAAAAAAATACATCACGAAAGCTTTTGCGGTTTTCGTTGATTGTCTTTGTTGTGACGTGGGCTATGTATATTTTGAAACATATCTTTTTTGGAAGTCATCAATTGGGAGATCCAGATCGATATAAGGAAAGTTTTGCTTTTTTCAACGAAAATGGCTTTTACGAAGCAAGTGTTCATGGAACAAGTTTGTTATACAATTCAGCAATTTGGGTGTTTTACAAACTATTCAATAATGTAGATGCAGCGATTATTACAGTCAATATTTTATCAGAACTCATTGTATTGTTTGTTGGGTTGCAATTACTCAAAAAAATCAAAGGAATTGTTGATCATATATATTTTTACGCAATTGCAGCTACCTATATTTTTATAACACTCAACATTCACTCATACGTTCGGACTGCAAATGATACATTTTTAGCCGTTTTTATAGCTATTATTTTTTATATACTTTTTGCAAAACTCCCTACTACACAAAAAACAAATCTATATTACATCTATATAGGATTATTGCTTGGAATTTGCACTGCAATTCGTCCAACGTCATTATTTCTGTTTGTTATAGTGGCAGTTTTCTTTGGAATCAAATTCCTCTTTCAAAGCTTACAATTCAAAAACTTGCTCAGCGCGGGATTTATCATTGGTGTTTCGTGTGCAACCATCATTTCTCTAATACACTATCCGTCATTAAAAGAAAAAGGCACATTGAGTTTTTACAATAAAAACTTTGAAAAAGACGTCAATTGGATTCAACGTAATTATCTAGGACTAAAAAAAATTCAAGAAGGGAAGGAGCCATTGCATAAAAGTGCTATCTTTAATAAAACACCATTTAGTGAAGTACGGACATATGTTCAAGAAAATGGAGAAGACTCGTTACCAAATTCTTCATTAAAATTTGTTCAAAAAGATCCTAAATTATATGCCCAAGTAGTTGCGTACAATGTAGTGTATTCTGTTGCCAAATTTATTCGTTATTACGGTTGTATGTTAGTATTTCCATTACTGATTTTCTTTCAAAAACCATGGTTTGGTTCACAAAAAATAGCGTTTTGGCTGTTCATTACGTATACATTATTAATTTGTATGTTGTGTTTTACAATGATGGAATACCGATGGTATATTGGCTATGAAATATTATTACTTATGGCTATTTTAGTAAGCATTCCGTTATTGCGTAAAAAGTTCAAGAATACTGTTTTAGATGTACTATTCACAATATCTTTACTATTTGTTGCCATATGTAATATAGCACAAACCTTTTTTATTTCATCCACGTATTAAAAACGACTGTACATGCATATTGCTTTTTTGCTTCCTGAATATCCTCATGAAAAACTTCCTAAAGCTGCAGGAATAGGGACGAGTACGAAAAATTTATGCAAAGCATTAGTTGATAAAGGATTACGTGTTACTATTTTTACCTATTTTCAAGATAAACAGGAAATAGTTGAAGAAGGTAGTATAACTATTCATAAAATAAAACTTCGCAAATTTCCAGCATTTACGTGGAAACTGAATGAAGGAATTATTAATGCGTATATCAATAAAGTAATTCTAAAAGAACAAATAGATATTTTGGAAGTGGTTGATTGGACAGGAATTTCTGCAAATATGAATTTCTCCATTCCTACTGTCATGCGTTTGCATGGGAGTGATACATTTTTTTGTCACTTGGAACAACGATTGGTTAAAAAAGCAAACTTTCAACGTGAACAAAAAGCTTTTAAAAAAGCTGATAAAGTGATTGCTGTTAGTAAATTTGTTGCAGAAAAGACTACTGAATTATTCAATACAACTCAAAATATTACAATCATTCCCAATGGAATATATCTCAACGATTTTACACCTGATGCTACACAAACAGTTGATGGTTCAATTCTGTACTTTGGAACGCTTATTCGTAAAAAAGGAATTTTTGAATTGGCATACATTTTCAATCAACTCATCCAAAAAAATGATAATTGCCAATTAATCCTAGTGGGGAATGATGCGATTGATGTGAAAGAACAACGCTCCACTTGGGAGTTATTTCAAGAATTAGTATCCAAAGAAGCTTTGATTAAAGTAAATTACTTAGGAAAAGTTGAGTACCAAACAATGAAAAAACATATCAAAAAAGCTGCTGTATGTGTATTTCCTTCATTAGCAGAATCGTTTGGAATGGTAACTATCGAAGCTATGGCAATGGAAAAGCCATTGGTAAATACAAACTATCCCTGGGCAACTGAAATCATTACGGATGGAGAAACAGGTTTCATGGTCGATCCAACAAACCATACTGAATTTGCCGCAAAAATTAATCTCTTAGTAACCGATAGAGAACTAGCTGGAAGAATGGCAAAAAAAGCACGAAAAGAAGCGATTGAACGATTTGACATTACTAAAATTGCCTCGCAAAATATTGCTGTTTACACATCTTTAATGAATGAGCACTCATGAAATTTACATTGATTATTTGTACATACATGCGTCCCAAACCTTTGCTTACCTTATTGCAATCGGTAGCAGCACAAACGTTATATCCTAATGAAATACTAATCATAGATGGATCTCGAAATGAGGAAACGCAAAAGATGTTGAATCATCATTCATTTAAAAATCTCATATATTTTAAAGTAACAGAAGCGGATCGAGGTTTAACAAAACAACGAAATTTTGGAATCAAAAACGTTTCAGAAACTAGTAACGTTATTTGTTTTTTAGATGATGATACTATTTTAGAAGCTCACTATTTTGAACATTTACTAGAAACTTACAAAACCTATCCTAACGCTTTGGGAGTTGGCGGATATATCACAAATGAAGTACACTGGACAAAAATTACGGAAAATAACCAACCTTCTCAAAAATCTTTTGAATATGATGGCTGGTTTAGAAATGAATCACAACGCAATCAATTGCGAAAAAAGCTAGGGCTGCTAGATGCTACACCACCGTGTATAATGCCTACATTTGCACATGGAAGAGCTGTTGGATTTTTACCACCTTCAGGAAATACCTATCCTGTAGAAGTCTTTATGGGCGGTGTTTCTTCCTTCAAAAAAGAAGTATTTCAACAACTTAAATTTTCAACTTATTTTGATGGATATGGTTTGTATGAAGATACCGATTTTACTTTGCGGGTATCCAAAATAGGACAATTATATGTCAATACGGCTGCACAACTGGAACATCATCATGATGCTGCAGGTCGCCCAAATCAATACGCTTATGGGAAAATGGTCGTAAAAAACGGTTGGTACGTTTGGCGTGTCAAATATGCAAACCCGTCAATAAAAGCTAGGTTACAGTGGAATGCAACGACATTGTTTTTGGCAATTCTCAGATTTACAAATATCTTTACCCAACCTAAAAAAATAGAAGCATTCACAGAATCGATTGGCAGAATAGTCGCTTGGTTCACATTATGGTTCCAAAAACCCCGAATTGAACGATGAGTTTTCTCAAAAAAATATATAAACTACTCCCATCTAAAGGAGCTAAAGAGTTGTTCAAAGAATTGTATTTCAATAAAATACGAAGAGAACAATTTAAGCGCATCAACGGAAATTACAAAACTGTTTTTTCTGATTGTACAGAAGTTATCACTAAGCTTCCGATGTATTACATTGTAAAAGATATTGAGCGATACGAAACATTTTACACAGTCAAAAAAGGTGACGTCGTTATTGATGCTGGAGCTAATCATGGATATTTATCTATTTACTACAGTAAAAAAGTAGGAGATACTGGAAAAGTATTTGCTTTTGAGCCAGACAAAATTAACATTGTAGAAATGCAGGCAAACATTGCTTTGAACCCAGAAGTGAACAATATTTCTATCAAAGAAGAACTAATTTGGAATGAAAACACTCAACTAGAGTTTTTTGAAGCAGGAACAGTGTCTTCCTCGATTCACTATCAACCTGCAAATGCCAAAACTATTTTAAAAGACGCGATTACGATTGATAGTTTTCAGCAAACAGCTCAACTGCAACGCTTGGATTTCATTAAAATGGATATAGAAGGAGCAGAAATTGAAGCGATGGATGGTTTAAAAACAACCATCAAAAAGCATCAACCAAATTTTGCCATTGCTAGCTATCATTGGGTAAATAATGAACAAACCTATAAAAAAGTAGAAGCTTTCTTTAAAGCGATAAACTATCCATATAAAACGGTCTTTTATAAAGATGGAGAAATCATCACTTTTGCAGGAAATAGTGTAGCTTGATATGAATTTTCTAATAATTACCCACGTTTTACACGCTCAAAAAGAAGCTGAGTACTATGCATACGCACCGTATGTAAAAGAGATGAATTTGTGGTTAAAACATGTAGATACCGTTACGATTGTAGCACCATTCCTAGAAGATAAAGAAATTCGGCCTATTGATATTTCTTATCAACATGCACATATTGATTTCAAGCAAATCCCTGCTTTCAATCTACTCAATGCGAAGGCTGCCATCAAAGCGCTATTTGTGTTGCCGGTTATTTTTTTTAAAATTATTTCGGCGATGCGAAAAGCAGATCATATACACTTGCGTTGTCCAGGAAACATAGGACTCATAGGTTGTGTAGCACAAATCTTCTTTCCATCCAAAATTAAAACAGCAAAATATGCAGGAAATTGGGATCCTAAAAGTAAACAACCTCTAAGTTACCGATTGCAGAAAAAAATTCTTTCCAATACTTGGTTAACAAAAAAGATGAGTGTTTTGGTATATGGTGATTGGAAAAACCAAACCAAAAACATTAAGTCGTTTTTTACAGCAACATACAAAAACAGTGATAAAGAAGCCGTAATGCGTCGTAATTTAAACGAAACAATTAACTTTAGTTTTATAGGTTCTTTGTCACCAGGAAAGCGTCCGTTGCTTGCGGTCAAAGTGATAGAACAACTCCAAAAAAAAGGTCACAACGTTCGTTTAGATTTGTATGGAGATGGAATAAGGCGAACTGAAGTAGAGGAGTATGTATCGAAAAATCAATTGCAAACATACGTGCAGCTTCACGGAAACGTAGCCGCAGATAAAATAAAAGAAGTTCATAAAAGCGCACATTTTATGATGCTGCCTTCTAAATCTGAAGGTTGGCCTAAAGTTGTAGCAGAAGCAATGTTTTGGGGCAGTTTACCAATAGTGACGCAAATTTCGTGCGTTCCATACATGTTAGATAATGGAAATCGTGGTATATTAATAGAGCCTTCGGTTGCAAGTGCAGTGATTGCTATTGAGAATGTATTACTGTCTCCTGAAAACTATCAGGAAAAAGTAGAAAAAGCAATTCAATGGAGTCGAAAATATACATTGGATACCTTTGAAGAAGAAATTATTCAGTTGTTAAAACATTAATTATTGTATGAAAATGTCTTACAGAACATATTATCTCATCTTTTTTATACTATACGGTATAGCGCATATTGTATTTTATAAATTAGGTATTTTAAGTTCTGAAAGTCAAGATTATACAGCTTCGGTGCAAAGCTTAATTAATAACGGAAGTTTTTTGGATGAAACAGGATTTTTTTGGAACAAAACTCCGCCTGTTTTCCCAATATGGCTCTACTTTCAATATCAATTGGCAGCATTCACAGGGATTCCTCAAATGATTATTACTTCATTGTGTTCTATTGTATTGACACTATTTTCAGGACATTTAATACATTCAATTTCATTGGTTATATTTCCTGAAAAAGAACGGTTGGCACGTATTGCAATGTGTTTATTTTTAGCTTGTCCGTTTATTATATACGCTACTTATAAACCGTTGAGTTTGGTACCTTTCTGTGTGTTTTTGTATGCGTCATTACTCTATTTTTTTCGATTTTTATACAGAAACACTACTTATAAAGAATTGATAATTAGTAGTTTTTTACTAGCATTGGCGTTATTGACAAGACCTATAGGGATTTTAATCCCGTTGATATACGCTTTTGTATGCATCGTTTATCTTTTTAAGAACAAGAAAAAAGCAGCTTTAAGTGCAATTATAAGCTTGGCTGTTACTGCACTCACAATTGCTCCTTGGTCAGTTTACAATTACGTAAAAAGCAATCAATTTGTTGTACTATCATCGCATGGTGTAAATTCAATTATTGACGGATTTAATCTGAGCAATAAATTTTATCGTGAAAAAATACCTGTATCGGAAGATGTGGCAATGATTAGTAATTCTTTCTATCAGCAAAGAGAAGAAGTACATTCACTAAGCGATGTACTCACTTTTTTAAAGGAAAAATGGAAAGAAGACAAAGGAGCAGTACTCAATTTTTATGCATACAAAGCACAGCGAGTATGGTACGGTTTGGATAGTCAAAACTCTAAAAAAGAACGTGTTATTAAGATTATTAGTATTGTGTATATACTGTTTTTTGTGGTTGGAAGTATTGTGCTATTTCGCCAGAAACAAAGACATTATTCATGGTGGTTAATTACAGTTTTTCTTATTACTTTTTATTTTTGGGGAATGGCTTTATTGGTCGTTCCATTATTGCGATACATGCTGCCATCTATGGGATTATTTATGATTAGTATTGCTTTTGTGTGTGATTATTATGTGCCAAAACGAGGGCGATTATGAGAGTTTTACAACTTATAGATTCTTTAAATGCGGGTGGCGCAGAAAAACTAGCAATAAGTTATGCAAACGTACTTGCAGATCGATATGGGGCTTCGTTTTTATGTGCGACACGTGAAGAAGGAATGTTGAAAAATCAACTTGCAAATAATGTTACGTATCTCTTCCTAAAAAAAACAAAAACATTTGACTTTGCAGCTATACGAAGACTGGTACATTTTGTAAAAACACATCAAATCACAATTATACATGCACATGCAAGTTCGTATTTCTTTGCTTTCTTGGTCAAAATGTATTACTCAAACATAAAAATTGTTTGGCATGATCATTATGGCAATAGTGAAGCTTTACATCAACGAAAGTCATTGCCCATTACCATCGCATCCTTTGGTATGAGTGCTGTTATTTCTGTGAATCATTTACTTAAAGAATGGGCTGTGAAGAAGTTGTATGTGAAACGAGTTATGTATTTCCCAAATTTCCCAGTAAAAAATGAGAATGAAGTACCACAAACAAAGCTAATGGGAATTGAAGGGAAACGCATTGTATGTTTGGCAAACTTGCGTCCACAAAAAGATCATAAAAATCTGATTGATGCGTTCGCAAAATGTACGGAGCAATTTCCGCAATGGACACTGCATCTAGTAGGTAAAAATTTTCAAGATGCATATGCTGAAGAAATAGAAGCATATGTTTCCTATAAAAAATTGGAAAAAGTACTGTATATGTATGGAAGCAGAGAAGATATTTCGCATATATTAGCACAGTGTGACATCGGAGTGCTTTCTTCTAAATCGGAAGGCTTACCAATAGCCCTTTTAGAATACGGTTTACATGGGGTAAGTGTGGTAGTTACGGATGTGGGCGAATGTTCAAAAGTTGTATATAACGAACAAGTAGGGTACATTGTACCAGCGCAAAACTCTGAAGCACTTGCAGAAAAACTACAGCTTTTAATGCAAAATGAAGAAATAAGAGCGAGAATAGCGTCAAATTTCACAAAACATATAGAACAAAACTATTCAAAAGAAGCGATCATTAATAAGATACACAATTTATATACAGAAATAGACAAAGCATGACATTGCAAGAAGTGGTAGAAAAGAAATTATTTGCATTGGCTGATACTAAATATTTAAAAATTTTATTGGCAGGAATGCTAGTTTCTTATTTCTACAATTTAGCAGTGTTTAATTACAGTCTTACCGGAAATAATGAGCTTCGATTGTATGATTTTTTAGGATTAGCCGTATTGTATTACTATTTCAATAACAGGCCTCTTATTGACTATTTTATAAAAAAGAGAAGCTATTTATACTACTTGGCAGTTTTCATAAGATGGTGTATGATTACCATGATATTGACATTTATTATTAGCTTTTTAAATGGAAAAAATATTTGGATTCTTCGTACCATTCTTTTTATGTATCATTTTGTCGTATTCTTTTTATCGGGAATATTCTTTATGATTTTAATGAAACGAAAAAAAAATCTAAAACTGTTCATTTACCTGCATCTCATCATGACTTTAGTAGCAGGAATGGTTGTGATTTTACAAAATATTGGAATCGTACCGTACTTGTGGAGCGAATTGGATAGACAAGCCTATGGAAATTTCTATTCAGGGATACTAGGCCCTAATAAAATTGTATTAGGAATGGTTATGATGCTCTCTCTAATCACTTTTGTTGGCATTTATTTAGAAAAGAACATAAAGATTAATAAAATTCTTCTCATGAGTGGAATTTTGATTGCCTTGTTTTGCATCGGAATAAGTGGTTCTCGAACGAGTTACACTGGAGTTGCCATTTTTGCATTGTATTTCTTTGTAATGCGAACGGGAAAATTCATATACATGTCAATGGTTATAGGATTGGGTGTAATCGCTTTGTCTATCTATAATTCTGAAATACTAACCATGGTTACCGATGTGTTTGAAGGACGTGTTGTTAACAAAATTTCCGACCCGTCAATGTTACAACAAGGAAATGTAGATGTAGATCAGTTGTATGAAGATTTAGGATCAGGGCGAAAAAACTTGTCCCTGCGGTATGTTGATTATTTATTAGCGAATCCGTATGTAATTCCTTTAGGTTCAGGGTTTAATAATTTTATTTTAGTTGGAAACTCTGCACACAATATATACTTAACATTGATTAATGAAGTAGGTCTTTTAGGATTATTTTTTTATGTGCGTTGGTTGGTTAACTATTTTAGAATGAAGCTGCCAAGACATGCATCATTAAGTTTGTCTCTCAAAGGAATGGTACTAGCCATGATGGTAACTTTGTTATTTGGAGAACATTTATATGTATATAGACCTATTTTTGCAATTTTAGGTTTATTTTTGTTTGCAACTGCCATATTTATAAGCCCTAGATACTATAAACTTAAATAAAATGACCAGTTTTCAAGAACATAAAATAGGAGTTGTGATTCCGTATTACAATGCGGCACAGCACATAGAAAATGTGGTTCGCAAATTGCCCGATTATATTGACAAAATCATTATTGTAGACGATTGTGGAAGAGAACCAATTCCAGAAAGTTTAGTATCACTTGCCAAAGTAGGAGAACGATTGGTCATTGTTAAAAACAAAAAAAATGCAGGAGTTGGTGGTGCTACAAAAAATGGCTTTCTAAAAGCGATAGAGCTGGAGTTGGATTATGTAATCAAGGTGGATTCTGATGACCAAATGGACAGTAAATTCATTCCAGATTTATTACAGCCATTAATCGATAAAAAAGCGGAATATGCCAAAGGAAATCGTTTCAAAGATTTCAAAGCACTGCGACAAATGCCATTTATACGAAAAATAGGGAATTTAGGCTTATCGTTTCTTACCAAAGCCGCTTCAGGCTATTGGAACAATTTTGATCCGACAAATGGTTTTTTTGCCATTGAAGTAGCATTATTAAAAAAATTAGACTTTACAAATATTCATCGTGACTACTATTTTGAGTCATCCTTAATTGCCGAACTGTACTTTCACGATGCACGAATCAAAGATGTTCCTATGCCAGCACATTACGGAGATGAAAAATCAACAATGAAAGTCTGGAAAATACCTTTTATCTTTATTCCAAAGCTTACCAAAACTTTCGTAAAACGAATGGTAAAAACCTATTTCATCTATGATTTTAACATAGCGTCAATTTACTTATTATTTGGTTTGCCAATGTTTATATTTGGTGTGGTATACGGAATTTACAATTGGATATATTATCACAATCTAGGCGAATTCACTCCTACAGGAACAATTATGCTCATCACTCTGTGTATTATCTTAGGATTTCAATTATTGCTTCAAGCTATTCAATACGATATATTACGCGCTCCAAAAAGTAACTAATGCGTTCCATTTCCATTAAATATCAGCGAATACTTGTCGTAATAATCAATCTTATCATTGCGCTTGGATATGTATTGGGAAACAAAGATGCAAATGAAACGCATTTCAGTTCAGATCAAAATAATATCATTACGGTATGTCTCAAAAAAGATGATCCCACATTATTTCCCAAAGATGTATTTGCAAGCGACTTGAAAAATGTAGCATATTATACTCCTTTTTATATTGAAACAATTCGCGGTATTGCCAAGTTTACAGGAGGAAACTATGTGCAAGCAATGAACATTCTCACATTTTTGTGTCATATTTTATTTGGAATAGCTTGGTATTTCTTATTGTATCGATTATCTGGAAACTTTTGGTTAGCATTATTAATTTCCATAGCAATGCGGGGAATTATTTGGTTACCTGGTGCTGAATATTGGGGAATTTCAGATATTTGGTCGCTTTTACCACGCGTAGTTTACTATGCGTTATTACCCTTACCATTTCTATTTTTCAGTATACAATCTGTAAAGAAACTATACATTGCTGGATTTCTAATTGGGTTTATATTAAACTTTCATCCAATCAGTGGATTAGGCGGAATCCTCATCTTTTTGGCAGTATACGTTGCGTATCTATACATTCAAAAGGGAACTAAAAAGATTATTTCGCTTCGATCACTATATTTACTAGGGATGATTGCTCTGGGAATGTTTCCTTTTTTCATGACCTATATAAAAAGTGTACACGTAGATGTGCATTATAATTTAGAAGACTATAATGCTGCATTTTACAGTCGGATACCTCCATATTTTCTCGACCCGATAGTATACATTCAAAAGTGGCTGTCGCCAAGTATTCTTGTATTTTTTGTTCCATTATTTCTCTATACAATTATTGCTTATTTTGATTCAAAAGAACGAAAAAAATGTTACACTATACTTTTTGTAACAGCATTGGTACTTGGTTTACCCAATAGCTCAGTATATGTAGAAAAAGCAATCAATCATGTTTTTGATTTGAATATACGAATGTCTTTTCAGCTTATACGAATGCAAAAACTAGCCATTATAAGTAGTTTTATTTCAGCTCTATTTTTGATGGATTATATCATAAAAAGGTATCAAAAAGAAAAATGGATTCCTTGGTTCACATTGGTATACATATGCATTCTTATTGGAGCAAAATCAGGAGCTACTGCACATATTCCAATAGTATCAAAGGAGTTTTTTACAAGAGTATTACCAAATTCACTATCTATAGGACACATTACCAATGCTGCATCAGGCAATGATGGGCTTCATGAAATGTTGCAATACATCAAAGCCAATACACCTAAAGATGCTTTATTTTATGCACCGCCCATTTGTAGGTCAGGAGCACAGCGTTCTGTAGATCTCGACACCAAAGGAGCTTCTATGATTATTGAAGGTAATCCTGAGCGTTTTATACAATGGTACAAAGCATACAATACTTTTAACAGTCAACCTTCTCGAATTGAAGGAAATGCATTTATGCGCTCTTATGGAATTGATTATGTTTTAGTATATATTGACTGGCCTGAATTGGAATTAGTGCATCAAATTCATAATTGGAGATTATATAAAGTAAATAAGTAGTATGAAATTTATCAAACGCATAGCACTCATATTCATAACTTTGGTATTCATTACAGGAAGCTATATTGTATATTGCTATTTAACGAAACAACCTGTTCCTTTTTTCGGACGTAAAATTACAGGTGCTTACTATTCAATTGCTACGACTACTTCCTCAAATCCACTGCAGTGGAACGTTTCAGAAGCTACAGTATTTAATCGAATACAAAATGATATTCCAGAAAAACTGCTGATGGCAGATCCTTTCTTATTACAAAAAAATGGAAAATGGTATGCATTCTTCGAAATCATGGGTAAAACTCATGCAGATATTGGCGTAGCTGTGGAAGAAAATGGACAATGGAAGTATTTAGGAATTGCTCTTGACGAAACGGTACATTTATCATATCCATATATATTTGAAAAAAAAGGGAAAACTTATATGATTCCTGAAACGAAACGTCACGGCCAAGTACGATTGTATACAACCGATAATTTTCCGTTTGGATGGAAAGTAGAAAAAGTACTAATCAATGATGCGCGTTTGGTTGATGCGTCCTATTTTGAAAAAGATGCAACATCGTATCTATTTGCTACTGATGGTTGGGACTTACGGTTGTATGTAGCTGATAGTTTGTATGGAAATTGGCGAGAACATCCGCAATCGCCATTACGAAATGGAAATTACACACGCTCTGCAGGAAGAATTTTTGAGTATAATGGACAATGGATTCGCTTTGCACAAGATCACTTTGGAGGATATGGACGTGCAGTATATGGTTTTGCTATCGATTCAATCTCTAAAACCTATTATCGAGAGTCAGAATTATCTACGAATCCAATTCTTAAAAACCAAGGAGATACGTGGGCAAAAAATGGAATGCATCATATTGATATTCATGAATTGCCAGATGGAACTTACAAAGCAATTTTTGATGGTTATGGCTTTGGAAAAGAAAAAATCACCTTTAGTCTAACAAATAACTGATTAACCTATATAGATGATTCTTTACGTTGGAAATATTGTGTCTCGTCATGGAAAAACTGCTACTACAATTGAAACTTTGGGAGCATTACTCCAACAAGAAGGGTTTGATATACGGCTAACTTCCAATAAACAAAACAAGTTTTTACGGTTGTTGGACATGCTTTGGAATGTATTTAAATATCGAAAACAGGTAGAGTACGTGTTGATTGATACATATAGTACAACCAACTTTTTGTATGCCTATTATGTTAGTCAACTGTGTAGAAAGTTTGAACTCAAGTACATTCCCATCCTACATGGCGGAAACTTAGCGCAACGTTTGCAACACAGCAAGGCAAAAAGTGACGCAATCTTTCAACATGCATATGTAAACGTGTCGCCCTCATTATTTCTAAAAAGTGTATTTGAAAAGTATGGCTACACAAACGTGCAACACATTCCGAACAATGTAGAAATTGAAAACTATCCATTCACCAAACGTTCTAAAGTAGGAGCGAAGTTGTTATGGGTGCGTTCGTTTGCAGAAATTTATCATCCGCAAATGGCAGTAAACGTGGCGCATCAATTGAAAGAAAGTGGTGTAAAAGTTTCATTGTGTATGGTAGGGCCTAAAAAAGATGATTCGTTTGTACAGACACAAACGCTCGCAAAGCAATTAAATGTAGACGTTACCTTTACAGGAAAACTATCCAAACACGAATGGATTTCACTGTCTAAAGACTATGATATTTTTATCAATACGACCAATTTTGACAATACTCCTGTAAGTTTGATAGAAGCCATGGCATTGGGATTACCGGTTGTTTCAACCAATGTTGGAGGCATTCCGTATTTACTCAGTGATGGTGAAGACGGAATTTTGGTTGCGCCTGAAAACGTACAAGAAATGTGTACAGCCATTAAAACGCTATTAAATTCTCCAGAAATGGTGGAAAAGCTTACCAAAAACGCACGAGAAAAAGCCGAAACTTTTGATTGGAACGTTGTCAAAGCACAGTGGAAGCAGTTGTTAGCGTAGAAGTCATTTAAAATTTTTCCTTTTTATTCTTTCTATTGTAATCGGGACATTTAAATTCCTTATTCTCAATAATTAAAAAGTTATATATAGTATTACTTAGAAGTTGTTATAGAAAGCTTTTTAGGGAGTAAACGCTTGTGTTTGTTAGCCAAACTTGAGCAGTACATTAATGCTACCTGCCAATAATTCTTCTTCGGTGTAATGTGTATAATCTTCATGAAGTGTTAACTCCTTGAACTTACGATATTTTTCGGAGTTTACATCACATGTATCATAGTGTAAAGAGACTATTTCATATCCAGTTTTTTCAAAAATTTGCAAGTAATCAGGCAAACGCAATCGATTGTGATAATCGAATTTTGTATGTTGTTGTTTCCATTGTTCTTTGCTATACTTTAAAAAGTCGTAATACGACAGTGTCTTATCGTCATACGCGCGGTGATCACTTGGCGAAATCATATGTAAAATATAGAATGGCTTTAGCAGGCTTTGAGCAAAATTTTGATGAATCTTCTCTAAGTCATTAGGAGGAATATGTTCAAGAACAAATCTTGAAAAAATCAAGTCAACAGGTTCATCTGATAATGTTTTCGAAATGGCTAAGTTCTTATTAGGATAATAGCTAATAGGATGTGGCAGGGGATAATTTCCTTTTTCTGTAGCGACTTCAATGTTGAAAGTAGACTTAAAGTAGTTGTTTAATTTTACAATAGTTTTGGAATCATAATGCTCATTAATATCGTATGTTACAACATTTTTAGCATTTTCAAAATATAGGAAAAAATAAGGAATGATGGGAGCCCATCCCGAACCTAATTCTAACACAGTCTTATCCTTAAGCTCAATATCAGCTTCCGCTAAGATTTGTAAAGCTTCTTTAAAAGAACGGTCATTAGTTTTGATTTTGTAATGAACACTATTTCTATTCAGAAATTTTTGAAGCTGATGATAAATGCCAAACCCCAATTTGCTTGGCAATAAATCTAGCGTTTTAAAAATGAATGATTTTATTTTATGGTTCATATACGATAAATTCGCTTGCAAAATAACAAATAAAAAATGATTATTTTCATCTGTTAAATTTTATTACTTTAGATTTGCACGATACGGTTCATTTGATGTTGAACTGATGCATTGGCGCTTTTTAAACAGTTAAACGATTCTTATAGATAATTCTCCTGTATGTTTTTCAAGTTTATATTTCAGGTTGGTGAACGCTTACGAAATCCTTCTATTAGAAAGTGGTTTGCGTTTTTAAAACAATCTGAAATCTGGTCTAGAGAACAATTAGAAGCATATCAGTTGGCACAATTAAAAGAGTTGGTATCTTTTGCAAAAGAAAATGCTCCGTATTACAGAGAAAAATTTGCTGAAATTGATGTAGATTCTTTTACATCAATACAAGACATTGAACAATTGCCAATGCTATCTAAAAAAGAAGTATTGGAACACAGCAATGAAATTCACACACACTACAACTTTAAAAAAACTTTTACAGCAACAACTTCAGGTTCGTCAGGAGATCCGTTAGTGTATAAACGTGAAGAAAGTGCCGATTCCTTTAATCGCGCCTCCATTTTTAGAGGATATTCTTGGCATCAAGTAGAGCCGTGGGAGCGCAACGGATATTTTTGGGGTTTTGATTTCTCTCTGGTACAACGAATAAAAGTACAGCTCTTAGATAGTTTACAAAATCGCTTTCGAGTATTTGATTATAAAGAGCAATCATTTAAAAAATTCGTTAATAAGTTACGACGGGCTACATACATTCATGGATATTCTTCAATGATTTATCAATCAGCCAAACTTATTAATGAACAGCAACTCCCAAAACCTAAAAAGCTTAAAATGGTAAAAGGGACTTCAGAGAAAATTTACGATAGCTACAAAGCAGAAATTAAAGACGCGTTTGGTGTACCTATAATAAGTGAATATGGAGCTGCAGAAACGGGAATCATTGCGTTTGAATGTACTGAAGGTAAAATGCATGTCAATATGGAAGGCGTCATTGTAGAGGAAATAGCGCAGCAAATTGTAGTGACCAATTTACAAATGAAAGCTTTCCCTATAATCCGTTATCAATTGGGTGATTATATTAAATTAGCCCCTAAGGAAGTGACCTGTTCGTGTGGAAAAGCTCACTATATTTTAGAAGAAGTAACTGGAAGAATAGGGAAAAACGTATATGGAAAAGCACACATATATCCTAGTTTGTACTTTTACTACATTTTTAAAAACCTTGGAAAAAAACATAATCTAAAACTAACCTACCAAATTATCCAAAAAGAAAAAGGAATCCTTATCTTTAACCTTGAAGAAAACCTAACTAATAACGAACTAGCGCTGCTAAAAAAAGAGATTCACCATTATTTTTCCGACGATATTACCTACAAAATAAACCAAAATGTGAAGAAAAAATTTGGCAAAGAGAAAACTAAAAGTTTTATCTCTTATATTTAGCACACCATTATGGCCTCAAACTCAAACATACATTTCGAAATATCGGAACGAAAGTTGCTACTTCGTGTTTTTGATGTGATTGCCTTGCTTGTTGGCTTGTATATCGTATCGAACACCTTTGATTTTGATTATTTTAGACTGACCCATGAACGCTGGCTTTGGAGTGTGGTGTTGATTGTATATTATATGCTTTTTTCGACAATTTTAGAATTATATAATTTACAAAAATCCAGTCGATATGATACTACTTTCCAAGGAATTGTATTGTCTGTTTCTATTACCGTATTGTGTTATTTATTAACTCCATTTTTTACGCCTGAGTTGCCTGAAAATCGTTTGCAGATATTGTACTTTTTCTTGGCAATATCAGTCGCTATTTTTTTATGGCGTTGTGCATATATTTTCTTTATTTCTTCTCCGAGGTTCTACAAGAACATTCTTATAATTGGTACTCTTGAAGAGATAAAAATTATGTCAGAAGCTATTGAAAGTAACACTAAGTATTTTAAAATAGTAGGTTATATTAACTCTAGTGACAATCAAAAAGAGATAGCTCCCAAACTAGCAAACTATGAAGAAATTACTAGCTTGAATTTAAAGGAAGTTGTTCGTTCAAAAGCTGTTTCTGAGATTATCATTGCGAGTAATCAAAGAGAAGAACTACACAAACCTTTATTTGATAGTTTGATTGGTTTGTTGGAAACAGGATTGCCTATTAAAGAATACATCCAAGTATATGAAGAGTTAACATTCCGTGTACCTGTACAGTATATTGGTAAAGACTTTTATAAATATTTTCCGTTTAGCCGAAGCAATCAAAACAAATTGTACCTGTTTTTTCATCGTTTGTTTGATGTACTTCTTTCTGTTTTGGGACTATTGATAAGCTTGATTTTTTTGCCTCTAGTATTAATTGGAAATGCAATAGCAAATCGAGGCCCTTTATTTTATACTCAAGAGCGTGTTGGTAAAAACGGGCGACCTTTTAAGATATATAAGTTGCGAAGTATGGTAGTAGATGCCGAAAAGAACGGTGCTGTTTGGGCTACCAAAAATGACACACGAATAACGAAATTTGGACGTTTTTTACGAAGGTCTCGTTTAGATGAAGTACCACAATTTATCAATGTTTTGAAAGGAGAAATGAGCATGATTGGTCCTCGACCAGAACGTCCTTCATTTGTAAAAGAACTATCAGAACAATTATCTTTTTACGAAATTCGTCACGTCGTCAAACCAGGTGTAACGGGTTGGGCACAAGTAAAAACAGATTATGGGGCTTCGGTTGAAGATAGTTTACGCAAATTACAATACGATCTTTATTATATAAAACATCGTAGTTTCTTTTTAGACATCAATATCATTGTAAAAACACTTAGTACCGTTTTGTTTTACCGAGGTAGATAAGTTTTAGATTGTAATTGTTTTATAGGTACAGTTCAGATTCGCATATCCTTTTCAATTAGGATGCTAACTTTCTAAAGTAATACAACAAATATACGTAACGAACTATCAATACGAATAACAAAGGAATTGTTGCTAGAGCAAATTGCTGAAAATCAATTATCCAAATGCACAAAACAAGCAATAGCAAGAAAAGTAATATTGCAGGAATAATCCATAGTTTTCTTTTTTCCTGTTTTTTTGTTGACAATTGGTAGGCCCAATAAATAGTTAAAGGAAATAACCACCAGATATTCATATTTGTTGCTGTAGCAGAATGGTCAGTAGCATACCAAAGTAGAAAAATAACAATACCGGCTATACCAATTACAGTTAATAGAATAGTATCAAGCCATCGAGAGCGTCTCCCTTTTTTAAAATCTAAATAAGTAACGCTAAAAACGAGGAGTGCTATTATGGAGAAAATGAAATATGGACTTAAGAAAAAATTCCCTTTAACATGTGCATTCTCAGGAGCTGCTAGGATAAGTTCTGTTTCACTTACTAAAGGCGTTACACCATCTACAAGTGTAGCGTTTTCAAAAGCTTTGAATACATATTCAGGTAAAAATTGAAATTCATCAGGATGCACAGGTTTGTCAATAACAGCACCTAAAGCAATATCAATTCCAAAACTAGACCAGGAATTAGAATCTAAATTATCATGAATTAAGTCGCGAAACGTTTTCTTTTCAGGTAAATGATCTTGATGGAAAATGAACTGATTATCAAAATTTTCACGAATTACATCTCTAATTTTAGTGGCACAGTTATTAAAAAAGAAATCGTATTTATAATCTCTATTTTCGGGTTCATAATTTGTTTCTAAAAAGGCGAGAAGTTGTTCTGTTTGATCGGGCGTTAACCGTAAAACCTGTTCTTTTATCCAACGTTTTTCATACTTATAAACTGCAACAAATCGCTTAAAACTGCTTCTTCCTAATTGATATGGAAGTTTTCCACGAGCAAACTTGACGTAAAAAAGAGGAGTGTCAAAATCAAAAGTACCGTAATTGTATACAACGTCATATCCGTATACAGGATCTTTGAAGCGGAATGCACTGTGGCCAAATGACGAATACAATTCGTTTCCTGCTCCGCAGGTAATTACAGAGAATGTGGCTTCGGGAGAAATCTTAATTGATTGAGAAGTCTGCCCGAAAACAATTCCAGCATATAGAAAAAGAAGAATTACTATTTTTTTCATCAAATCAAAAGTATTACTTTTTGTGTGCAGATGAAATTATGTTCAAATGTTTAATTAGAATTTAACGATTTGATTTTATCGAAATAAGCTCCAATCGATTTTTAAGGAGAACACATTTGAATACACAGCCGCACTTTGGTCTCCAATATCTGTCAATGCATAATCAATTTGGATTCCTTTGTACTTAAATCCAATTCCGATATTAGGTTGAAAGGTAAGCGATTCAGAACCAAAATTATTTTCATTCTGAAAGTTTCCTACACCAGCACGTAAAAAGACAAGGTCTGTATACGCAAATTGCAAGCCAACCGAAGGTGTAATACTAGCAAAAGAAGTAGAAACAATATCGTTGGTTTCAGCAAAACGCATATTCAAATCTACTTCTGCGGTAAGCGAATAATCGTAATTGAACGTAAACGTACGTGCAACTCCAAATTGTAATTTCGGAATAGTAATTTCAGTAGTTTCAGGAAGATCTTGCTCTGGAATTTGGTCACTAACATTATTAAACAAATCTTCATCAATACTCCATGTATTAAAGGTAGTTGTAATGTCACGAGCCATTAGTCCGAACTTCCAATCTTTGTGCTTAAATTGAATTCCAAGATCAAATCCAAATCCCCAAGAAGAGGCAAAATCACCAATTACACGACGAATAACTTTTGCGTTTATACCATAGTTTAATCCCTGTACAGGTAGCTTACGAGCATAAGAAAAGGTAATTCCATAATCGGCAGCAGAAAATAAACTAATTCTATTAAAATCTATATTTCCTTGACTATCGATAAGTTGTGTAGTATTTAAAATATCATCTACTCCAAAGCGAATTAACGAAATTCCCCAAGCACTTCTATCATCAATAGGCATTGCAAAAGCTGCATAGTCATATAAAGCTATGTTTGCAAAATAGCTTGAGTGCATCAAAGCAATTTGTTTATCTTCTAGTTGTACTAATCCAGCAGGATTCCAATATACAGAATTGACATCATTGATGTTGGCTACGACTGCATTTCCCATTCCGAAAGCAGCAGCATCTACACCAATATTCATAAATTCGTTCGAATATTTGGCAACAGACTGGCTATGCGCAACGTAGGCAACACTGATAAAGAGGAAAACAAATAACTTTTTCAAGAGTGTAAATTTTTACAAATATGCAATTTTCTACCCTAATAAACTCAAAAAATATATAGATATTGTATAGATATTAAAGAACATTTCGCCTGTTTCAAGATAGAGTTTGTAAACTTTAGTTATTTTTACAAAAAATCAATTCAAACATATGAAGAGACATATTCCTAATTTTATTACACTTTTAAACCTATTTTGTGGTTGTTTGGCAGTAATTTTTGCCGTTAAGAATCAGTTGGAGATTGCTGCTTTTTTTGTGTTCTTAGGAATATTTTTTGATTTTTTTGATGGATTGGCGGCAAGATTGCTGAATGTACAAAGCGAACTGGGCTTGCAGTTAGATTCTTTAGCAGATCTTGTGACTAGTGGACTTGTTCCAGGAATCGTGATGTATCAATTGTTAAACAGATCATTAGAAATTCATGAGAAAGTATATGATGGTCATTCTTGGTCAGATTCGTGGCATTGGTTTCAAAATGAAGTTCATATCCTACCAATGGTTGGGTTGTTGATTACATTGGCTTCTGCCTATCGTTTGGCAAAATTCAATATTGATGAAAATCAAACGTCTTCATTTATAGGTTTGCCAACACCTGCAAATACGTTATTAATCATTTCTTTTCCATTGATATTGGCTTATCAAGGAAGTGAGTTTATCAATACGTTATTACTCAACACTTGGTTTTTAATGGCAGTAACGGTGTTAAGCTGCTATTTATTGAATGCCAAAATACCTTTATTCGCTCTAAAATTTAAAGATTGGAGTTTTGCTAATAATAGTGTGAAATATATCTTTTTGCTATTGTGTATAGCTTTATTAGCATTTTTACACTTTATAGCGATACCAATTATTATACTATTATATGTGTTATTTTCCATTTTAAAAAAATAACGATGTTACTAGATATTACTTCTGCTCCATATCATATCTCTATTGATGGCACACATGATGCGACTGATGCATTGGAAAAAGCTCTTGAAGATATAAAGAATAGTGGAGGAGGAACGATTCAGTTTCCTGAAAACGCATTTATTTGTATTTCCAGAACACTTTCGCTTCCTGATAATGTAGTTATGACTACTGAACGTGGAAAAGCACGCATAAAATATTATCATTCTCAAAATATAGAAACAAAACATCTCTTTTTTGGGAATGCTGTGCAAAATGTAACATTTTCAAATATCATATTTGACACACAACATCAAAGTCCGTCCGTAGGCGCTATAGTTATCACTAGTTATGGAAAAGTTCCTATGGAGAATTCAAATATACTAGTAGACAATTGTGAATTTAAAGGAATGAACAAAAGCGGATGTTGTGCAATACGAATTCAAAAAACCAAAGGAGTTACGATTCAAAATTGCACATTTGAAGATAGTTATATAGGAATTGGTTTATGGAAGCGAAATTCTGAGATAGAAGTAAAAAACAATTCTTTTTCAGATTCAATGACAAATACAGCAATCCGTTTCACAGGAAATATGGACAAGAAGAACCCTGAATTTTGTGATAAAGTACGTATAGAAAATAATTCAATTAGAATAAAAGCAGTAGCATCCGTCATTCAACCTGATGGAAAACCTAAAGGAAGACCAGATAGTTTTAGCGGTATATATTTAACATGTGGCGATAAAGATTATACAGGAAACTCTAATTTTCATGATAGTGTACAACTAATGAATAATACCATTATAGGACCAAAATTAGGTTTTTTTAGTGGAGGTTCTGCTGATTTGTTCAGCATAAAGGACACTAAAAACTTTGTATGCAAAAATAATATAGCTACTGGCTCAGGTGATCTTGGGTTTGCTTTTGAGCGTTGTCATCAAGGAGAAATTAGCAATAATACTGCAGAAGAGAACAATTCTTGTGGTATAAGTGTATTGGGAAGTTCCTACCTTTCGCTTACGCACAATAAATGTGGAAGCAATGAACAAACGAGAGATCGTATTTATCAAAATCATCCCTATGGTGGTATACGTATAGAATATGGAAGTCATCATATTACCATTGAGAATAATGAATTTTATCAAGTGCCAACCGAAGCACAATTGACACAACACTACGGAATAGTTATTAAATCGACCTATAAAAAAGGGATAAAAGAGTATCCTAGCGCAATTAAGGTGGTAAATAATACTAGCTCAGGGCAAGTATTTGGTGCTGTTTTCAATGAATCTGATGATACAGAAATTTTATGAATATGATAACAAAAAGCCGTTATTACAATTAAATAACGGCTTTTTTGTTGCTATAATAGTTTCGTTACTAAAATCTATTGCACAGTTACATTGAATGTAACTTCTACATCTGTTTCTCCACCAGCATTAGCCAATCCAGTATTTGGTTTGGTCGGTTCATGTACTAAAGTTACTGTAAATGTACCAGTACTTGCAGCACCTGTACTCAAGTTGAATGTAGTACCTAATGGATTGTTATTCGCATCAAAACTTGTATAAGTTGTGCTAATGTTTGCTCCGTTAACAACATAGAAAAATTGATGCTCTTCGGCTTCTTCTTGTACTTCATTGGTAATATTTTCTGCAGGAGTTTCTGTTTCATTCAATAAAACCACAGTACCCGTATAAGACGCAGAAGAAACTAAATTTCCAGAAACAGTCACTACAGGAGCATCAGGACCATCACCGTCTAAATCTCTGGACTGTAAAGTTACAGCAGTTCCACCACCAACAGGAGTTAGCGTTACAGTAACTGTAGTAATTACCTCTTCTTCATTTACAGGAATCGGTGCATCATCATCACTAGAACAAGAAATAAATAAAGTGCTGATGATGGTAATTAAAGTTAAAAGTCTATAGTTAATCGTATTCATTTTTTTAATTTTTTAATAAGTTATTTTTAAATTAATTGAAAAGTTTCTCCCCATATCATCTGCATAATAGCGCAAACGATTCAGGTAGTTTCGATACTTGGTGTCGAAAATATTAGAAACAGAAACCCCTACAGCAAGCATTGATGTTTTTCCTAAAGTAAAATCTGCGCTCGATTGTAAGTGCAGTAAATGATACGCTTTTGGTGGCGTACTAACATCTACAAGCTCAAAAGTGTTTGTTTCGGGGATAAATACCTCAAAATTGTTATTAGGAAATTCATTTTGTCTAAATGTATATTCGCTTTGTAAATCAATTCTGAGATTGTGTATGTGTTTGTTTTGATAGACTAACCCGTTAACAGTATTTACAGGAGGCATATCTATCAATGGTAATTTGCGTGACTCATCATATCCTTTTACCAATGAAAATTGGTGATAATAATTAAAATATTTAGATAAGGTTAGCGAAGCGTCAATATCCAAACCTAGTAATGTGGCATTGGTTTGACGATATTCCCAAACTTGAAAATTTCCACGGATTGTTTGTTGAATTTCAGTTGGTTCAATAATGATGAAATCATTAATGAAATTGATATACGGATTAACAGAAAATCCAAAAATAGTTCCCTCTTTTTGGAGCGTTAGGGCTATTTTATGTGCAATTTCAGAATCAAATCGTAAGTCGCCCAACTCTATACGTGATGCAGAATGATGTAAGCCTTCGCTAAATAACTCAGAAGGGTTAGGAGCACGAGAAGCTAGTGAATAATTTGCAAATACTGTATATGAGTCATTCAACGAATAGCGCGTACCTGCTGTAGCAGAAGCATTCGCAAAATCTAACTTAGGATTGGTTAAAATTTGATTTCCAAATTCACCCACTACAATATCGGCAAATAGAACATCATAATTGCGATCTTCCCAAAAAGAAGTGCGATAAAATTTATCAGCATTGATATGTATATAATCCAATCGTGCACCAAACTCTATTAACCATTTATCTGTAATCGAATAATTCCCTGTACCATATATCCCGAAACTATAACGTTTGTAATCTGGAATTAAGCGTCGTACGCCTGTACTAGGATCAGCTTCATTTTGCTGAAACTGCGCTAATATACCAGTTTCCAAGTTCAATAATTTTGGATTGTTGGTGTCTAGATCAACTCGAAGTGTTTGTGAGGTGAGTGCCAAATCTAAAGAAGCTCTTTCAAGATCGTCTCCACGACGCACATCAAATTCTAAGCGTTGATTTCGTTGAAAATCATATTGGAGCGTAATTTTCCCTAAGTTTTCAAGGTCTTTAAATCCACGTACTTTGAACAAATGGTGAGACACCTCTTGTTTTGGAGCGTTAATATCATACGTGAAATCTCTGACGATTAAGGGAACTCCGCTATTTATGGTACGCACTTGATCGCTTGCTCCACCTACATGAGAGGCACGCAAAATTCCAATATCATTTTTAAAATAAGAATAATAAGCTTCTACACCATAGTTGAAACGATTATAACCAATTCGAGCAGCGATATTTCGTTCAAAAACACCAGTGTTGCTCAGCACATAATCGGGCGCTTCAAAATCGCCAAAACGTTTCAATGTACCTTGTATGGAGCCATACCAGCCATTTTGATAACTTTTTGTAAGGGTAGAAGTGATGCTCCCACCACGACCATTCGAAGCAGCAGTCATCAACGTTTTTCCATATATAGTATCTTTCACAGGAACTTTTGAAGCCTCAGTGATAATAATTCCGCCTATCGCATCACCACTGTATTTGAGGGCTCCAGCACCTTTTACAACAGTAATATTTCCAACCGTATTCACATCAATACTTGGTGCATGTTCTGCTCCCCATTCTTGATCTTCCATACGGACGCCGTTATTCATCACTACTACACGACTGCTATGTACACCATTGATGATAGGTTTTACCACAGCGTTTCCTGTGTTAAGTGAAGAAACACCACTTAAAGTGTTTAAAACATCTCCTAAAGAACCATTTGAGAAACGATCTAATTGTTGTTGATCTATTTTTTGCTCAAAATTTGTTTTTGTTTTATTTCCGTAAATGGACGCTTGTAGCGTAATCGCATTTAATTCTTCTAAGTGATGTTCTAGCTTGAAGTTTCGGTTCAAATTGCTAGAAATTTTTACTTTGAAAGCTTGTGTAGCACAATTAGGATGTGATACTTGAATCGTGTAATTTCCTTCGCAAAGGTTTGAAAAAGTATAATTCCCATTCAAATCAGATTGAGTAACTTTTTCATGACCAGCGATGATTAATGTTGCACCAGGAAGTACAGATTCATCATGTAAGTCAATCACTTTACCAGTGAGTTCGTAGTTGCAGTTTTGACCATGCAGAACTACGCTACTGCAAAGCAATAACATAATTATGTAAGTACGCATTTTAAAATTCTTAGTTTAAAAATAATGAAGTTTATATGTTCTAAGAATTATAAGGAGGCGCACGAAGTCGCTTGTTGGTAAGCGGTAAATAATGGCATAAAGACTTTATAGTGCCTTCAGCCGGGTTAGAAATAATTGGAGCTACTAATAAGTTTGGAAGACTTGTGAACTCAAAGTAATAATTTGAAAAGTGATACGTACACAAGTCGCAATGCACATTATTTTCATGAATGTGCTCTTTTTGTTCATGACACGTTCTTGTTTCGTGTTCTTCTATGAGTTGGTGTGAAAACTGTATAAAAGAAGGAGTAGCCAATGTTAATAGTAACAAACAGGCTAAGCAAATGTCCTTTATTTTTTGGATAATTTCCACAGTTGCGTATAGATTTGGTAAATCGAAAATACACGATTTTACACAAATGTACTAAATGGTTTACTTAAAAAAAATATCTTTTATTGATTTATTCTATACGAAAAGGAGTTTTGCTAAGATTTTTCGAAGTCTAATTTCTTTTCACGTAACTCAAAGTTTTGTCCCAAATATACTTTTCGCACCATTTCATCTTCGGCCAGTTCTCTTGGTTTTCCTGCTTTGAGAATGTTTCCTTCAAACATTAAATACGTTCTATCGGTAATGGCCAAGGTTTCCTGTACGTTGTGATCTGTAATTAAAATTCCAATGTTTTTATTCTTTAAGTGCGCAATAATACGCTGAATATCTTCTACCGCCACAGGGTCAACCCCTGCAAATGGTTCATCCAATAATACAAACTTTGGATCAGTTGCCAAGGCTCGTGCAATTTCAGTACGTCTACGTTCACCACCCGATAATAAGTCGCCACGGTTTTTGCGGATGTGTCCTAAACCAAACTCTTCAATCAACGATTCCATCTTCATTTCCTGTTCTTTTTTTGAGAGCTTAGTGAGTTGTAATACACTTAAAATATTATCTTCAATACTTAATTTTCTAAAAACAGAAGCTTCCTGTGCCAAATACCCAATTCCATTTTGTGCGCGTTTGTACATTGGAAAATTAGTAATTTCCATATCATCCAAATAGATTTTTCCTCCGTTCGGCTTTATCAAACCTACAATCATGTAAAAAGAAGTAGTTTTTCCAGCTCCATTTGGACCAAGTAATCCTACAATTTCTCCTTGATTTACTTCTAAAGAAATTCCTTTTACAACTTTACGTCCTTTGTAGGACTTCATGATACTATCGGCTCTTAAAATCATATTTTGATTATTATGAAGCGTAAAAATACGAATTTCAATACTACGCTTACGTTTTTTAATAGGAAATTAACGTGATTAGGACTGCGCTTCTAATGCTTCCCAAAATTCGTATGCTCTACGTAAATGAGGAATTACGATTGTTCCACCAACTAAAGTAGCAATTCCAAGAGCTTCCATTACTTGTTCTTTTGAGAGCCCAACTTTATATGCTGTTTCTAAATGATATTTAATACAATCATCGCAACGCAATACCGCAGAAGCCACCAATCCGAGTAGTTCTTTAGTCTTTACATCTAGCGCACCTTCCATATAAGCATTAGTGTCTAAATTGAAAATTCGCTTGATGATTTTGTTGTTATCTGCTAAAATTTTTTCATTCATTTCAGCACGATATGCGTTGAATTCTTCTACTTGATTAGCCATTTTTTAATTTCTTTTTTTGATTTTTTTCAACTCTACTTGATATGAATATCCCTATTTGGTATAAAATCATGATTGGAATTGCCACGACAATCTGACTTCCAACATCAGGAGGTGTAATAATTGCCGCTAATATTAGTACAACAACAAGTGCATGTTTTCTATATTTTCGTAAAAATCGCGGTGTAACCAGTCCAATTTTTGACAAAAAGTAAATAATTAACGGTAATTCGAAAACCAATGACACACCAATAAGTGTATTGGTTAGAAGACTGATATGTGATTGTATTTTAATGGTGTTTTTAATCTCTTCAGCAATTTCAAAATTATAGAAAAAGTAAGAAGACATAGGCATAATAATATAATAGCTAAATAACAATCCTATGAAAAATAGAAAAGAGGCAAAGAAAATGAACCATCTAGATCTACTACGTTCTTTAGGGTTTAATCCTGGAGCTATAAATCTCCATAATTCAAAAACAATGTATGGAAATGCAAAAATAAATCCGAGAATGATAGCAGACCAAATAGCCATGGTAAATTGTCCTGTAGCATCTGTATTAATGAGTTGATCATCAAAAGTTAAAGAACAAAAATCACTTTCTACACCAAAAAATTGAAACGCATCACAAAACACTTTATAGGTTACAAAGTCTCCATCTAAATGAACAATTAATAAATTCTTATAGATAGGCTGAATGTATACAAATACAACACAAGCAATGATAAAAATTGCAGCAAAACTTCGAATAAGGTGCCATCTTAGTTCTTCTAAGTGATCTAAGAACGACATTTCGTTTTTATTTTTCCCCATTATAATATTCCTTCTTTTACCAAATCGTGTAAATGTACAATTCCAGCATATTTCCCGTCTTCTTCAACCATTAATTGAGAAATACCATTATCTTCCATCATTTCCAAAGCTTCTACCGCCATAGCTTCATTAGAAATACGCTTCGGATTGGATGACATGATGTTTGCTGCTGTCAAATCACCAATAAAATCGTTCTTAGATAGCATTCTACGGATATCTCCATCAGTAATTACGCCGATAATTTCTTCTTTTTCATTAATAACAGCTGTTGCTCCGAGCATTCCTTTAGAAATTTCAACAATAACATCTTTAACAGAACTGGTTGAGAAAACTTTAGGTTTTTGATTTACTGAAGACAAATCATTTACTCGTAAATATAATTTTTTTCCTAAGGCGCCACCAGGATGGTATTTTGCAAAATCTTTACTAGAAAACCCTCTTAATTCTAACAAACAAATCGCTAATGCATCACCTAAAACAAGTTGTGCTGTTGTACTTGTGGTTGGTGCCAAGCCATTAGGACACGCTTCTTTTTCCACATATGCATGTAGCACAAAGTCTGCCTGTGTTCCTAAAAAGGATTCTCTGTTGGCAGTTATAGCAATTAATTTATTAGAACTATTTTTTATTAAAGGAACTAAAACCTTGATTTCGGGAGTGTTTCCACTTTTTGAAATACAAATAACAGTGTCATGCTCTTGAATTATTCCTAAATCTCCATGAATAGCATCAGCAGCATGCATAAAAATAGCAGGTGTTCCTGTAGAATTTAAGGTTGCTACAATCTTTGTAGCGATGTTAGCACTTTTCCCGATTCCAGTAACAACCACTCTGCCTTGTGAATGGTAAATGTAAGAAACAGCTTCTGCAAACTCAGCATCAATTAAAGGGATTAAATTTTTTATCGCATTATATTCTGTTTCAATGGTTTGCTTAGCAACACTAATAATAGTATCTTTATATTTCAAAATGATTAAATTTAAAAATTGTGGTTCCTAAAGAAAATAGTATCTTTAGTGAATGCAAATGTATGTAAAATAGTAAAAAGATAGAATGAGTTTAGTAGAAATTGACTTATACAAGGAACTAAAGAAGCACTTCGGGTTCGGTCAATTTAAAGGACTACAGGAAGAAGTTATCAAAAGCATTATCAGCGATCAAAATACCTTTGTTATAATGCCAACGGGTGGTGGTAAATCCTTATGCTACCAGTTGCCAGCATTGATGAAAGATGGTACGGCAATCGTTGTTTCTCCCCTAATTGCCTTAATGAAGAACCAAGTAGATGCCTTACGTGGCATATCTTCCCAAGATGGTATTGCACATGTATTGAACTCTTCGCTAACCAAAGCGGAGACCAAACAAGTAAAAGACGACATTACAAATGGAATAACTAAATTATTGTATGTCGCACCTGAATCATTGACCAAAGAAGAAAATATAGAGTTTTTACGAACGGTAAAAATTTCTTTTATGGCAGTTGATGAAGCACACTGTATTTCTGAGTGGGGACACGATTTCCGACCAGAATATAGAAACCTTAGAAATATTATTAAAAAAATTGGAGATGCGATTCCTATAATTGGATTAACCGCTACTGCGACACCCAAAGTTCAGGAAGATATTCTTAAAAATTTAGGAATAACTGATGCGAACACATTCAAAGCATCTTTCAACAGACCTAATTTATTTTATGAAGTTCGCCCGAAAACAAAAAATGTTGACGCAGACATCATACGTTTTATAAAACAAAACCCTAATAAGAGTGGTATTGTATACTGTTTAAGTCGTAAACGAGTAGAAGAGTTGGCGCAAGTACTTCAAGTTAACGGAATCAATGCAGTTCCATATCATGCAGGTTTAGATCCTAAAAAAAGAGCAAAACATCAAGATATGTTCCTAATGGAAGAATGTGATGTAGTGGTAGCAACTATTGCCTTTGGAATGGGTATTGACAAACCAGACGTTCGTTTCGTAATTCATCATGATATTCCTAAGAGTATTGAAAGTTACTATCAAGAAACGGGAAGAGCTGGTCGCGATGGTGGTGAAGGTCACTGTTTGGCTTTTTATTCGTATAAAGATATCGAAAAGCTTGAAAAATTTATGTCAGGTAAGCCGGTAGCAGAACAAGAAATAGGGCATGCTTTGCTACAAGAAGTAGTTGCGTATGCAGAAACTTCTATATCGCGACGTAAATTTATATTGCATTATTTTGGAGAAGAGTTTCCTGATGATGGAGAAGGAGCTGATATGGATGATAATGTCAGAAATCCTAAGAAAAAAGTTGAAGCAAAAGACGAAGTGTCACAGCTTTTAACTACAATTCAAGAAACGAAACAAACTTACAAAGCCAAGAATATTGTAAATGTATTAGTCGGAAAAGAAAACGCTTTGATTAAGTCGCATAAAACGCATTTACAACCTTTTTTTGGTAGTGGTAGTTCACGCAATAGTAAGTTTTGGATGGCATTGATACGCCAAACATTGGTGGCAGGTCTTTTGCGAAAAGATATTGAATCATATGGTGTAATTAAGCTGACAGATGATGGATTATCTTTTATCAAAAATCCGACGTCATTTATGATGACGGAAGATCATAATTTTGATGAATCTACAGACAATAGTATAATTACCGCTTCAAAAGGTAATAATGCAGTTGCGGATAAGCAATTGATGACCATGCTAAAAGATTTACGTAAAAAAGTTGCCAAACGCATAGGAGTTCCTCCATTTGTGGTATTTCAAGATCCTTCTTTGGAAGACATGGCACTTAAGTATCCAATCACCTTAAAAGAAATGAAAAATATTCATGGAGTAGGTGATGGAAAAGCAAAAAAATATGGGAAAGATTTTATTGAATTTATCAAAAACTATGTAGAAGAGAATGATATTGTTCGTCCTGATGACTTGGTCGTAAAGAGTACAGGGGTTAATTCAGGATTAAAGCTTTACATTATCCAAAGTGTAGATAGAAAGTTACCATTAGACGATATTGCTTCTGCAAAAGGACTGGAAATGTCTGATTTTATCAAAGAAATGGAACAGATAGTTTATAGTGGGACAAAGTTGAACATCAGTTATTGGATTGATGAAATTTTGGATGAAGACCAACAAGAGGAAATTCATGAATATTTCTTAGAATCTGAAACGGACAAAATTTCAGATGCTTTGGAAGAGTTTGATGGCGACTACGATGACGAAGAGTTACGCTTGTATCGAATCAAATTCATTAGTGAAGTCGCAAATTAAAAAGAATAAAAAAAAGCTGTTTACCAATTCGGAAACAGCTTTTTAGTTTTTATAGAAAACCGGTATTTCTAGCTTGTTCTAATAACGATTCATCTCCTTTTTTCTCTACATCAAATACCTCTTTCAAATGACGTTTGCGTTTTTCAATTGCAGCAAGCGAGAGCGGAATGTATTCTGTTAAGTTTTTTGTTTTTATACCTTTTGATAAATGGAAAAGAATATTTCTATCAATATCATCCAAAACGACTTCGTTAATAATTCGTGTTCGTAGTAGTTTAGTTACGGTATGACTGTAATATGGCGGATCGGTAAGAACAACTTGAAAAGCTCGCATTAATTCATCAGAAGTAACATCACTCTTAACCAAAAAACCATCAGGATTGATATTTTTAAGAATGTTATGAATTCTAAAATTATTATTGAACATTGTCAAGATTACTACTTTAGTGTCGGGAAGTAATTCTTTTACTTTTATTCCTAAATCTTCTCCAGAAATAATTTTTCCATCACTTGAAGGAGGTAGTTTTATATCTAAAAAAACAACATCGTAAGGTGTGCCTGTCGATGCATTTTTAATTTTTGCATATGCACCATCACAACTATCTGAAGTATCAATTCGGAGTTTCATTTCGTCTGAATTGATTCCTAGCAAGGCATTTTTATAGCCTTCAATAATCATTGGATGATCATCTACAATAAGTACTCTAATATCTTTCATTTCGTTAGGTTAAGTTCTACGCCATTGGAACGTCAATAGTGACTGAAGTTCCTTTACCTTGAACTGAGTTGATAGTGAATTGTCCGTGAAGTAAGGTTACGCGTGATTTCATGTTTTTTAATCCAATACCGTTACTTCTTTTTTCTTGGTCAAAACCGATACCATCATCTTTAATTGTTAAAAGAATACGATTTTCGTGTTTTTTAAAATCTAATATTACATTTTCTGCTTGCGCATACTTATTTATATTTTGAACAGACTCTTGAATAATACGATAAATATTGATTTTGATATGCCCAGGAATGTCTGTCCAGACAATTCTATCATCATCTTCAATCTGGTATTTAAAGTTAGTTATTTTAGATTGTTCTTCCAAAAGATTTGCAATCATTGTACTATAACTCGTCGTTTTGTCGAAATTATCCAATCCAAGCTCATGAGATATATTTCTTACTTCTTCTTCAATGCTTTGTAACTCATTGATATACTGCTCTCTTATTTTTTTGGAATTGGAATCATCCTTGCCATTCAAACTTCCTAAACTTAATCGCGTTCCAAATAACCTTCCTAAAATACCATCATGAAGCTCTAAAGATATTCGTTCTTTTTCACGTTTTCGCCCTTCTTCAATTTTATCTTGTTGATCAATCATCAAGTTATAGATCTCTTCATTGGCACGTTGTTGCTGTTGCTCCATTTCCAGTTCTTTATTACGTGTTCGCTGCTGCGTGATGATATAAATAAGAAAACCAAAAAATATAATTGCAGTAGAAACAGCTACAATCCATGTATTTTGGATACTTAATCTTTCATTCTGAGTTTTCACTTCTTCGGTTTCAAACTTAATTCTAGCAAATTTATTTCGAATGCTTCGTTCATATTTTACCAAACTATCATTTACTCTTATATATTCATTTAAATGGGAAGAAGCATTTTCAGGTTCAATTTCAGCAAGTAATTTATAAGATACTAGCAAGTCTCTAAATGCATTTGTTTTTTTAGCTAAAATCATTGCTTCATTAGTGAGTTCAAGTCCTTTTAATGTATCTTTTTTAAATAAATAGTATTCGGCTAAATGTAATTTGTTGATTATTATACCTGCAGAAATATCAAGACTGTCTCGAATACGTAAAGCTTTGTAAAATAGTTCAGGTAACTCTGTTAGGTCATTTAATTTAAACTTAGAATAGGCTAGGTTATCTGTTAAAGTAGCATATAATCGGGTATTTTTTATAAATAAACTGTCATATTTCAATGCTTCTGTATAATTTTTAACGGCCAATTCGTGATTGCCTTCATTACGATGTACAACTCCAATATTATTTAATGTTGTAGCTTCTTTAATGTTTTTTTCTCCAGATTTTTTTAAATAGAGCAAAGCTTCGTTATGGTATTCTAACGCTTTTTCATACTCTTCTAAGTTGTTGTGAATAATTCCTAAGTTATTGTAGCAACTGTACAAACTACGGTAAGATTTTAATTCTTTAAATATTTCGATTGCTTTGGTAGTTGTGAGTTCACTTCCGGTATAATCTTTAACTTTAATCTGAACTTCAGAAATGTTATACTGTAACTTACCTACATTAAGTAAGTTTCCTAACTTTTGATTGATTTTTCTTGAAGTTTCATAACAAATATATGCACTGTCATTTATTTTATGATACTTATAAAAGGTAGCTAAATCCCAATAGTGTTTTGCTAAGTTAACAGAGTCTTTGATTTTGCGAGAGAAGTTTAAACCAAGCTCATTTATTTTTCTGAAGTTTGCAGAATCTTTTAGTTTTAAAAAACTATTTGAAATTTTGTAGAGATTTTTACTTCTGATAGAATCATAATCAATCAACGAATTTTTCTCTACCGCCAATTTTAAATAATTCCTACGTAGGTAAGTTTCTAAAGTTTTGTCATTAGACTTTTTTATCAGCTCTTGAATAGAATCATTAATAGCAGTATTTTGAGAATACAAGTTTGTAAATGAAACGATTGCTAATAGTAATAATATATATTTTTTTATAAGCATTAGTGATGCTGCATAATTTATTTATTTGTAAAAATAAATAATTTTAAAAAAAGCCTCAAATATTAGTTTATCAGAGGCTCTTTATAGTTTATATGATATTTTATAGTTTAATTGGTAGAAGATGGGCTATCACTTCCTTCTCCTTCAACAACTTCTTCATCGCCACCAGTTCCTGTTACATTTTCAAAAACATTATCGTCTCCTGCATCTGAAATACTGTTTGGCTCACATGCTATAAATCCTAAATTCACTATTAATAATAATACGAATAATCCGAATATTTTTTTCATTTTTTTTAATTTTAATTAAGTTATTTACTAGTTATTGTTTCTTTATTTTGTTACTCATTTTTTCCTAACGTTTTATTCTTCAGCCCTTAAAAAGTACTTTTTTAATCTCATTTTGTAAGTTTTTACCTTACTTTTTTTCGTGTTTACAAATGTTTTATAGATAAAAAAAACATTTATTATTCGTTTTGTTTCAAAACACTACTTGAACTCCTGATTCATAAAAAAATACTATATTTTTTATTTTTTAAAGAGCGTAAAATCAAATTTAAGTAACTGAAAATCAGAGATGTTAATTTTTCGGTTCTATAACTTGATTTCGAGAAATCAAGTTAAAACCAAACTAAAAAAAGAAGGTATGGTTTTTAAGTAAAAAAAGTACGGTAATACAGTACAATCGGTAAGGTGATTATTTTCTTCTGTGTATTTCCTAATTGTTTTAGGATGCGTATCTTCGCATTTCAAATAAAATTTATCATAATGAAAGACGGATTATACGCAAAACTTCATACAACGAAAGGTGAAATCCTTTTAAGTTTAACTTATAAAAGAACGCCAGGAACAGTAGGTAACTTTGTTGCTTTAGCTGAAGGAAATTTAGAAAATAAAGCAAAACCACAAGGAACTCCTTATTATAATGGACTTTCTTTTCATAGAGTAATTCCTGATTTTATGATTCAAGGTGGTTGTCCTTTAGGGACAGGTACTGGAAGTCCTGGATATAATTTTGATGATGAAATTCATCCAACACTCAAACATGATGCTCCAGGAGTTTTATCTATGGCAAATGCTGGACCAGGGACAAATGGAAGCCAGTTCTTTATTACACATGTGCCAACTCCATGGTTGGATGGAAAACACACTGTTTTTGGACATGTAGAAAGTGGACAAGAAGTTGTAGATACTATTTCTCAAGGAGATAAAATTGATAATGTAGAGATCGTAAGAATTGGAGCAGAAGCAGAAGCATTTAATGCTGTTGAACAATTCAGATTATTTAATGGAGCTAAGGCCGAAAGAGAAAAGGCAGCTAAAGAGAAAATGGAGAAAGAAATTGAAGAAATCGCTACTGGTTTTGATAAAACAGAAAGTGGATTGCGTTATAAAATTATTCAAGAAGGAAATGGACCAACGGCTGAAGCAGGAAAAATTGTTTCGGTTCACTACAAAGGAATGTTTCCTGATGGACGTGTTTTTGATTCTTCTTACAGAGCCAACAAACCTATTGAGTTTCCTTTAGGACAAGGAAATGTAATTTCTGGTTGGGATGAAGGTATTGCATTGTTGAAAGTTGGTGATAAAGCTCGCTTTGTAATTCCACCACATTTAGGATACGGAGCTAGAGGAGCAGGAGGCGTTATTCCTCCAAATGCAATGCTTATGTTTGATGTAGAATTAATGGATGTAAAATAATATCTTGAACGCTCTGAAATTTCAGAGCGTTTTTTTTAATTATGAATTTAGAATCACTCAAGTATCCAAAAGGAAAACCCGACATTCCAGAAAATATTACAACGGAGATGATTGCTGATTGGATACAAACTATAGAAGAATTCCCTAATCGTCTTCAACAATTAGTTTCTCATTTGTCAGAGTTTCAATTGGATACAGTATATAGACCAGGTGGCTGGACAATTAGGCAAGTAGTACATCATATTGCCGATAGTCATCTGAATAGTTATATTCGTTTTAAGTGGACACTTACAGAGGAGAAACCTATTATAAAAGCATATTATGAAGATCGTTGGGCAGACATGTTTGATAGTAAGTTTGCGCCAATTTCACTTGCGCTTTCCACAATTAATTCCTTGCATGCTAAATGGGTTTATTTATTAAAAGGATTGTCTGAAACACAATTGAAAAGAATATTTATTCATCCAGAAGGAAGTAAAGAAGTTTGTTTGGTAGAAAATATAGCTATTTATGCTTGGCATTGCAACCATCATTATGCTCATATTGAAAATGTATTGATGCGAAATAATTGGATTAATAAAAATGTAAAGAAATAATTAGTTCTTCCATTTAATATTACAACCAATACTAGGTTTTTGAATTCTACTCATTTGTCTGCCAGAGAGTAACATATCTAAGGCGTACCGAATAGAGTTTCCTGTAACGGGTATTCCGTTGTTTGGACGAGAATCATCTAATTGACCACGATATATAAGTAATAAATCTTCATCAAAAAGATAAAAATCAGGAGTACAAGCAGCATCATATGCTTTGGCAACTTGTTGTGTTTCATCGTACAAATATGGAAAAGGAAAGCCTTCCTGCGCAGCGTTCTCCTTCATTAAATGTGGCGCATCTTCTGGATAATTTTCTATGTCATTACTAGAAATGGCAATAAATTGTATTCCTTTTGACATATAATCATTAGCCAATTTTACAATTCCTTGATTCACATGTTTTACAAATGGACAATGATTACAAATAAACATAATAATAGTTCCGTTTGTTCCGCTATGTTGACGCAAAGAAACCGTAGCGTTTGAAATGGTATCTAGCAAAGAAAAATCAGGAGCTTTGGTTCCAAGAGAAAGCATATTTGAAGGTGTAAGTGCCATTTGATAGTTTGTTTTTTAAGCCATAAATTTACTCAAAAAAATACTATGAGTGATTTACTATGGAGTGATTTTGCAAAAGTAGACATGCGTATTGGAACAATTATGGAAGTCAATGACTTTCCAAAAGCAAGAAAACCAGCATATCAACTTACAATTGATTTTGGCTCAGAAATTGGAATTCGAAAATCATCTGCACAAATTACAAAACGCTATTCAAAAGAAGAATTAGTTGGCAAACAAATAATGGCCGTTGTGAATTTTCCTAAAAAGCAAATTGCTAATTTTTTCTCTGAGTGTTTAGTCATGGGAGCTGTTGATGGGGATGATGTTATTTTAATGGAGCCTTCAGTCCCAATCCCAAACGGTTTAAAAATTTCATAAAAAACACATCACACATAGCGCAGTAGTTACATCATATTTGAAAAGAAAATTGCATTCATCAATAATTTATTAGTCCCGTACCAAAAGGCTCTGAAGTTAGTATTGTCTGTGAAAACAATAACACGTCCGCCACCCATTTGTGCTGTTTGAAAAGGAACACTATTTTTAAGAAGCTCCAAGTTTTCTTCTGAAATATAACCACTTAATAGTGGATTGTTGGTGTACTGAATCGGATTGTTATAGCTTTTATCATTAGGATTAAGAAAAACCGTAGTATTTCGAAACATTGGAAGTTCATCATTTAAATATCCAAAATTTATAGGATGTGAACGATCAATCTTAGTATTGAAAATAGCTCCACCAATAACTTGTGCACCAGTATGATCTCTTCGCTGTTCAAATGAAACATTTTTTGCTTCAATTCCAGTTTTCTTAATATCTAATGAAATAAAATTATTGTTAGTTAAATAACGTACAGTATTTCTGTATCCAATTAGAGTTCCTCCATTTTTAACCCAATCTTTCAGCTTTGTTGTAATATCTTTTGGCAACGAATATGTGTTTGGGATAATAATATGTGTATATGCTGAAAGATTTTTTCTTTCAAAATTACGAGTATCAAGTTTTGTAAGTGAAATTTCATAACGTTGGTCAAATAAATGCCAAATTTCTCCCGCATCATATGAGGTAATATTGTCGCCAATTAGCATGGCTACTTTGCTGTTTTTAATAGCTTTAAAATTATTACTTCCTAAGTCTATACCTTCTGTTAAGCCAGAACTAACACTTGTAATGGTTATATGACTTTCGTTGGCAATTTCTGTTAAAAACGTACGTAATTCTTTTGCATTCAACTGTTGATTTTGAACTGGAATCATAATGGTTCCATACTCATAACGTTTTCCTTCCAAAGTAAACGGTTTCATAGCCACTTTAGCACGCAACCCTTTTGCTTTAATTTTGGCTAGCGCTTTGGGAGAGTAATATTCATTCCACTCAAATAAATAAGCATAATCTCCAGCACCTATTACATCTCCTCTAGGAATTTTTAATTCCGTAATAACATCGCCTGCATTAGAAAGAGAACTTAAATTATCATAGGAAAGGTTGAACGCCAATGGTAGTGTCCATGCAGAAATATCGTAAAATAAGCTATCTTGAAACTTTGTTCGTTTCTCAAAAATGGCAGTAATTAACCTACTTTGACGCTGGTCAACAGGAACAATATAACTACTTCCTTTTGCATACGTTTTTCCGTTTTGTGTAAAATCATTTTTCAACGCATGTACAGTAATTTTGTGTCGTTGTAGCATTTCAGCTAAATGATATGTTTTTGCCGCATCTTTTTCGTCACCAAAAACAATAGCACGTATTTTTGAATTGTTAGCTTCTTTTTGTGCACTACTGTAGAATTGTTGTTGGTATCGTAAAATATCTGTCCGCATATTTTTAGCAGCTTCTAGCGTAGACAATGCCGCTGTGAATTGATTTCGAATAGCAAAAGGGAATGTCAACAAACCATTTTCAGTTTCCTGAACATGCCCACGAGCACTTCCTTGTTCAAATAAAATCCCTATACTTCCATTAATATCGGGAAACGTAGAACCTTTTCCATAATAAAAATCATCAAAACTTTCCTCTGTATAATAAAAAGAGCCTAGTTTATCAAAAGCTTTTGCGTGATACGTAGCAATTTCTTTTGTCAAATCTTGGTTCATTTTTGGTGTTAAAGGATGTGTACGTGACGGAATACCAGGTTGAAAAAAGAATGAAGAATTAGAGCCCATTTCATGATGATCGGTCAAAATATTAGGCATCCATTGATGAAATGTATTAATACGTGCTCTCGATTCAGGTAATTGTACAGGGAGCCAATCTCTATTCATGTCAAACCAATAATGATTTGTACGTCCTTGTGGCCATGATTCAGTATATTCTCTGTCTTGCGGATCGCTGATTAAATGCTCACTTTTATGCATATTAACCCAACTTGCAAATCGTTGCAACCCATCAGGATTAAAAGAAGGATCCAATAAAATGATTGTATTATTCAATAAATTATCCATTTGTGATCCTTCTGCAGCAGCCAAATAATAGGCGAGAAGCAAAGCAGCATTACTACCGCTAGCTTCGTTTCCATGAATAGAAAATCCTTGATATACTACAATTGGCATATTAGAAACATCTATATTTTGTCCGTTAGACTCTGTTAACGATACATGTTCTTTCTGAATTTTCTCAATGTTTTGATGATTCTCGGGAGCTGTTATAGTAAGTAATAGTAATGGTCTATCTTCAAAAGTTTTTCCTCGATCTTGAATTGTGATACGATCTGAACTCGCAGCGAGTGTTTTCATATACATCACTAACTTATCATGTGTTACGTGCCATTTTCCAACTTCATGACCAATGACACTTTTAGGCGTGGGAATATTTTTATTGTATGTTACATTTTGAGGTAAATAGTACGAAAACATGTCCTTTTCCTGCGCAGCACTTAAAAAAGCGATTAGAAAACAACATACAAAAAAATACTTTTTCATAATACTAGGTTTGTTGATTATATAAACAAAAATCAGTTTTTTATATAGTAAATCAAAACGCTAAGACCGTATTTTCCATTATACATCCAAAAATGTAGGATTAAACCGTAAGAAAACCTAATATACATTTGTTAAGTTTAGAGGTATAATCTTAAAAATAATAATTATGAAAAGAAGTAAAATAAATTATGTAGTTATTGTGCTACTTATAAGTGCGTTTGGGACTTGCTTTATAAGTTGTACAAAGGAAGATGAAGTATTCTCAGAAGAATCTAATTCTGTTGAAGATCAAACGTCTTATCTACTGAAAGATCAAGGAGTAAAAGATGCTATTGAATGTATGGGATTTCAATCTAAAAATGTATGGGTGTTTGCAAATCATTATGTAGTTGAAGATGATATTGTAGTAACCAAAGAAACTGTAGCTGCTAATGATTGCGGAAAGCAAACAGCTGTAGCTTCCAACTTAACTATAACTATTGGAAACTCAGCAAATATCAGTTATTTCATTCATCCAAGTGTTGTTGCGATGAATAATGGAGCTAATTGGGAAACTGCTATTAGAACTGCGGCTGCTGATTGGACAGGAATAGCAAATTCAACAATCAATCTTCAAGAGGTTTTTAATGAAAATGCAGCAGAGTTAATTATCTATGGAGATAATTCTGCAGCAGCTCCAGCAACCCATAGAAACTTACCTGCAAATGTATGGGCAAGAGCTTCTTTTCCAGCTAACGGAAATGTAGGAAATGTAATGTCAATCAATGATGTTCCTCCAAGCAATGCACTTACGCAGAATGGTCGAATTAGTATTCTTAGACATGAATTGGGGCATTGTTTAGGATTTCATCATTCACATATTGGAGATTCTAGTACTACAACCATTTTATGTAACACTAATCTTAATGATCCTACTTCGGTAATGATTGCTTCTTTTAATGGAGCAGGAACATTAAATATCAATGCAAATGACCAAAGAGCAGCTAGGGCACTCTATCCAGCATTCGGAAATCAATTTCCAACACTTTCAGTGACATCAGGAAATTATGATAGAAGAAGAGGAACTAAAGGAATTCATGTTACCATGACTAATGATAATGGAATGGATTGGCACAGAATACAAATACAACGTGTAGATTCTAATGGTACACCATACGGAAATAGTATAGAGCAATGTGCTCCACTACAAGGGCAAGCACTACATCGTCAATTTACATCAAATTTTTCTAGAGTTCGTATAACTTTTATAAATCATGGAGAAGATGCGATGAGTATAACTACCATTTATAATAATTTATAAAGAAGTAAAACGAATTGTCTCCTTTTTAATTTTATAATTATGAAAACATAGAGATTATAGTATATTTGCAGCACTAAAATTTGAACTGTCACATGAAAGCTGGAATTGTAGGATTGCCAAACGTTGGAAAATCAACTCTATTTAACTGTTTATCAAATGCGAAAGCGCAAAGTGCAAACTTTCCTTTTTGTACCATTGAGCCTAATTTGGGTGTTGTAAATGTACCTGATCCAAGATTGGAAAAATTAGAAGAATTGGTAAATCCACAAAGAGTAATTCCTGCTACCGTAGAAATTGTTGACATTGCAGGATTAGTTCGAGGAGCTAGCAAAGGAGAAGGTTTAGGAAATCAATTCTTAGGCAATATTCGTGAGTGTCATGCTATTATGCATGTGTTACGCTGTTTTGATAATGACAATATTGTACACGTAGACGGAAGTGTAGACCCAATTCGTGATAAAGAAACGATTGATATTGAGTTGCAATTAAAAGACTTGGAAACGGTAGAAAAACGTTTAGAAAAAGTTAAGAGAGCAGCCAAAACAGGAAACAAAGAAGCGCAAAAAGAGCAAGCTACACTTGAAAAGTTTAAAAATGCTTTAGAACAAGGAATTTCAGCGAGAGCAGTTGAAATATCTGATGACGAGGTTGAATTAATGAAAGGTTTTCAATTGCTCACTGCAAAACCAATTCTCTATGTATGTAATGTAGATGAAGCTTCTGCTAAAACAGGAAACGCTTATGTGGAAAAGGTTCGCGAAGCAGTAAAAGATGAAGATGCAGAAATTATTGTACTAGCAGTAGGAACAGAAGCAGACATAGCAGAATTAGAAGATTATGAAGAACGTCAACTATTCTTAGAAGATATCGGATTGGAAGAACCTGGAGTGTCACGATTAATTCGTGCTGCATACAAATTATTAGAACTACAAACGTATTTTACTGCTGGAGAAAAAGAAGTACGAGCTTGGACTATTCCTATTGGAGCTACGGCACCTCAGGCAGCAGGAGTAATTCATACAGACTTTGAAAAAGGATTTATTCGTGCAGAAGTAATCAGATACAATGATTATGTTCAATATGGTACAGAGAATAAAGTAAAAGAAGCTGGTAAACTGTCAGTTGAAGGAAAAACCTATATTGTAAACGATGGTGATGTAATGCATTTCCTATTTAATGTTTAAAAAAGTTACGATAAAACATTAAGATTTTTATAATATAACAGTAACGATTTAGCTACATTCTGTTTGTAATTTAGCATGGTAATCAAAAAAATATTATTACCATGAAAAAACTATCGTATGTACTAATTGCTGTACTATTTGTATTTACTGCAAATGTAAAAGCACAAGAGTTACAAAAAAACAACCTACAAAACACTACTGATGTTGCTGTAGCTTCAGAAATGTTATCAGAAGCTGTTAGCGCAAAGAAAGTTACACAAACATTTGATGTTCGTATTGAACTAGTGGATGAGCGTTCTGGACAACCTGTAGATCCTAGAACATTACCGGGATATGCAGCTAGAAACTTAGATACTAACCAATTGTATTATCCTGGCTATTACGATTATAATGAATTTTATGATTTGCCAGCAGGAACGTATCGTTTCGATTCGTACGATGGGTACTTTGATGGCTCTTCAAGTGAAGTTGTTACACTAAGTTCAAGTTTAGAAGGAAACGACGGTTTCATTGTCGTAACACTTCGTTACTGGTCTGAATAAAACATTGCAAAAGGCGTATTTATAAGAATACGCCTTTTTTAATATTCAAATATTTCTTACAACCAATAAAATTACCACTATCATGAAAAAAATTACTCTAGTAGTAAGTGCATTTGTATTTCTTTTCATATCAAATATAAGCGCACAGCAATCTGTTATTAATGATTTAGACGAAGTTTTTGATTCGGCGGAAGTAATTCGTATAGAAGCAAAAAGAACGAAAGCTGCTTTAAAAACATTAACCGTTGATTATTTAGTAAATAACAATCCCAATCCAGATGTAACTACCTATTTACAACTTATGGATGTAAGTATGGAAGTTGTTGAAGAATATAGTGATGAAGTAAACTATTACATCGGACGAGCAGCACAAGGAAATAGCAACATTGATCCGAGTAGTATTCAAAGTAAAGCTTCTACAATAGAAGGAAATGAAGACTATGTACGAATCAAAAGTGCTGCATTAAAAACGGCTATAGAACAAGGAAATACAAACCAAGCTCGTGGGCTTATCAGTGAAATTCGAGGTTTATTAAATACGCAAATTGCTTTAGCGAAAGAAATAAAAATAGAAGCAACCAATTTAAAATCTTTAGCAGTAACATACAATGTACGTATTGAATTAGTAGATGAGCGTTCTGGCGCTTCTGTTCCAGCAGGAACGCTACCAGGATATGCAGCAAGCAATCAAGATACGGGAGAAATCTTTTACACAGACTATTACAACTATGATACATTTTTAAACTTACCAGTAGGAACGTATCGTTTTGATGCCTATGATGGTTATTTTGATGGCGCATCAAGCGCAATAGTAACTTTAGATCAAAGTTTAGTTGGAAACGATGGATTTATCGTTGTAACGTTACGTTATTGGTCAGAATAAGTGAATCTAAAAATATACCTAACAAGAAAAGCGCAATATTTATACAGATATTGCGCTTTTTGTTGATTATTTTCAACGGTTCGGGTTTTATTTTTTGAATGTAAATAGTATATTAGCATCCAACCCTAATAGCACTTCAATCAATGACACAAGACTCACAATATACCGAAGAAAATATACGTTCACTCGACTGGCGCGAACACATCCGTATGCGACCTGGAATGTATATCGGAAAATTGGGAGATGGCTCATCCGCAGATGATGGAATCTATATTCTGTTAAAAGAAGTTTTAGATAACTCTATTGACGAATATGTGATGGGCGCAGGAAAAACAATTGAAGTATCCATTCAAGGAACAAAAGTAATTGTACGCGATTACGGTCGTGGAATTCCACTAGGAAAAGTAGTTGACGTCGTTTCTAAAATGAATACTGGTGGAAAGTATGACTCAAGAGCTTTTAAAAAATCTGTGGGATTAAATGGAGTTGGTACAAAAGCCGTAAATGCACTTTCTACATATTTTAGAGTAGAATCAACTCGTGATGGAAAATCAAGTTCAGCAGAATTTGAATCTGGAGAACTAACAGGGAAAGAATTTTTGGAAGAAACCTCACGTCGACGCGGAACCAAAGTTACCTTCATTCCTGACGAAACCATCTTTAAAAACTATAAATTCAGAACAGAATATGTTGCAAAAATGTTACGCAACTATGTATATCTGAATCCAGGACTAACGATTATTTTTAATGGAGAAAAATTCTTCTCAGAAAATGGTCTTAAAGATCTCTTAGAGGACAATAACAATCAAGAAGATATGCTATATCCTATCATTCACCTTAAAGGAGATGATATTGAAATAGCACTCACACACAGTAAAACTCAGTATAGCGAAGAGTATCATTCGTTTGTTAACGGACAACATACTACGCAAGGAGGAACACATCAAGCTGCGTTTCGTGAAGCTATCGTAAAAACTATTCGTGACTTTTATGGAAAAGGTTACGAGGCATCAGATATTCGTAAATCAATCATTTCTGCAATCAGTATCAAAGTAATGGAACCTGTGTTTGAGTCACAAACCAAAACCAAATTAGGTTCAACAGAAATGGGAGGCGATTTGCCAACAGTACGTACGTATGTTAATGATTTTATAGGAAAGTATTTAGATAACTATCTTCATAAAAATCCTGACACCGCAGAAAAATTGCAACGTAAAATTTTGCAAGCGGAGCGCGAACGTAAAGAATTATCTGGAATTCGTAAATTAGCTAAAGAGCGTGCTAAAAAAGCAAGTTTGCACAATAAAAAACTCCGCGATTGTCGTATTCATTTAGGAGATGTTAAAAAAGACAGACGACTCGAAACGACGCTATTTATTACTGAGGGAGATTCCGCTTCGGGATCAATTACAAAATCTCGTGATGTAAACACTCAAGCGGTATTCAGCTTGCGAGGAAAGCCACTAAACTCGTATTCAATGTCTAAGAAAATTGTGTACGAAAATGAAGAATTCAATCTATTACAAGCCGCATTAAACATAGAAGAATCTATGGAAGATTTGCGCTATAACAATATTGTAATTGCAACAGATGCCGATGTAGATGGAATGCATATTCGTTTATTACTCATCACATTCTTCTTACAATTTTTCCCAGAATTAATTAAAGAAGGACATTTATATATATTGCAAACACCATTATTTAGAGTTCGAAACAAAAAAGAAACTATATACTGCTACAGCGAAGCAGAAAAACTAGCCGCCATACAAAAGTTATCTGGAAAGCCTGAAATTACACGATTCAAAGGATTAGGAGAAATTTCTCCTGACGAATTCAAACATTTTATTGGAGACGACATCCGTTTAGATCCTGTAATGCTTGACAGAGAAACGTCCATAGAAGAATTATTGCAATTCTATATGGGGAAAAACACACCTGACCGGCAAGACTTTATTATTAACAATCTTAAAGTTGAACTTGATTTGGTGGAAGATAAATAGGTTACAATATGCGGTTTAGCAACTCAAAATCAAAAAAGTGGGTGCCGTTCTTCTACTTTTTTTTAGGAATAAGTAGTCTGTTAGTCATACTTTACTTATTTCTTTTTCAAGAAGATTCAAATCAAAAACATTTATGGTATAGTATCCCTATACTTTTATTGTCTTTGATGTTGATTTTTTATAGTACGGCAAAATATTTTGAATTTGACAGTGACGGAAACGTGCTTACTTTTATAAATAAAGGACTATTTGTGTCTCATTTTATCAATTATCGTGAGCATAGAGCAGAATTTCCTAAAGAAAAACTGCATCGATTCCGTGTTAAAAACTATGTATTTTTAAGTTTTTTATACATTTATGTCAAGTCCAAAACAAATCACATAAAAAGAGTACGATTCAACATTTCTCTGCTAAGCAGAAATAAAACAAGAATTTTAAAACGATCACTTGAAAAAGTCATAAAGCATAACAACGAAATTTCTTAATGGAAGAACATAACGAAGATTTGCACGCAAACGATCAGCAAGAAGAACATACGACACAAGATACTATAACTAAAGTTACAGGCATGTACAAAGACTGGTTTTTGGATTATGCCTCTTATGTAATTTTAGAGAGAGCTGTCCCTGCTATTGAAGATGGCTTTAAGCCTGTTCAACGTCGTATCATGCACTCTATGAAAGACCTAGATGATGGTCGTTATAACAAAGTGGCTAACATTGTAGGACATACCATGCAATACCATCCGCACGGAGATGCAAGTATTGCAGATGCAATGGTACAAATTGGGCAAAAAGACTTATTGATTGATACGCAAGGAAACTGGGGAAACATTCTTACCGGTGATAGAGCCGCAGCTTCACGTTATATTGAAGCTCGTTTATCAAAGTTTGCGCTAGATGTTGTGTACAGTCCTAAAATTACAGAATGGCAACTATCATATGATGGTCGTAAAAACGAACCTGTAAATCTTCCTGTTAAATTTCCATTATTATTAGCCCAAGGAGCTGAAGGAATCGCAGTAGGACTTTCTACAAAAATTTTGCCTCATAACTTTATTGAATTGATTGATGCATCAATCAAACACCTGCAAGGGAAGCGTTTTCAAATTTATCCTGACTTTCCTACTGCAGGAATTATGGATGTTAGCAATTACAATGATGGACTCCGTGGTGGAAAAGTACGTGTTCGAGCAAAAATATCGCAATTAGACAAAAATACGCTAGTCATTACTGAAATTCCTTATGGAACCAATACAACAACGTTGATTGAATCAATCCTTAAAGCAAATGACAAAGGAAAGATTAAAATCAAAAAAATTGAAGACAATACGGCTGCAGATGTTGAAATTTTAGTGCATTTACCAAACAATATATCTCCTGATAAAACGATTGACGCACTATATGCATTTACCAATTGTGAAAGTTCTATTTCGCCTTTAGGATGTATCATTTATGATAACAAACCACTCTTTATTGGTGTTTCTGAAATGTTGCGCCGTTCAACAGATCATACCGTAGATCTTTTAAAAGCAGAGTTAGAAATTCAATTAGCTGAATTACAAGAGCAGTGGCACTTTGCTTCATTGGAACGAATTTTCATTGAAAATAGAATCTATCGCGAAATAGAGGAAGAAGAAACTTGGGAAGGTGTTATCAATGCTATTGATGAAGGCCTAAAACCACATATTACGCATCTAAAACGAGAAGTAACGGTTGAAGATATTACACGACTAACGGAAATACGTATTAAACGTATCTCTAAATTTGATATTGACAAAGCTCAACAAAAAATTGAAGCTTTAGAAGACAGTATAGCAGAAGTAAATCATCATCTAGACAATCTTATTGAATATGCAATTTCTTATTTTACACGTCTTAAAACACAATATGGACCAGGAAAAGAGCGCAATACAGAAATTAGAATCTTTGACGATGTAGATGCGAAAAAAGTGGTCATTCGCAACACCAAACTCTATGTAAATAGAGAAGAAGGTTTTGTTGGAACTTCTCTTAGAAAAGATGAATACGTTACTGATTGTTCAGACATTGACGATATTATTGTATTTACTCGTGAAGGAAAAATGCAAGTAACACGTGTAGATGCAAAAACATTCATTGGAAAAAACATCATTCATGTAGCCATTTTCAAGAAAAAAGACAAGCGTACCATTTACAACATGATTTATCGTGACGGAAAAGGTGGTGCGAGCTACATGAAGCGTTTTGCCGTAACAAGTGTAACTCGTGACAAAGAATATGATTTAACTCAAGAAAAAAAAGGATCAATGATTACCTACTTTTCGGCCAATCCGAATGGAGAAGCAGAAGTTGTTACCATTTTACTACGCCAAGCAGGAAGTATTAAAAAACTAAAATGGGATTTAGATTTTGCAGATTTGGCAATCAAAGGTCGGGCAGTAAAAGGAAACATAGTAACCAAGTATGCTGTTAAACGTATAGAATTAAAAGAAAAAGGAATATCTACACTCAAACCACGAAAAATATGGTTTGATGATACTGTACAACGTTTAAATACTGATGGTAGAGGCGAGCTTTTAGGAGCGTTTAAAGGCGAAGACCGATTGTTGATAATCAATCAAAAAGGAGAAGTGAAAACGATTCTTCCTGAACTAACGACTCATTTTGATGATGACATGATTATTTTGGAAAAATGGAATCCAAAAAAACCAATTTCTGCAATTTATTATGATGGCGAAAAAGAACGCTACTATGTAAAACGTTTCTTGGTAGAAAGCCCTTCAAAAGTTGAACAATTTATTACAGATCATCCAAAATCGCATCTGGAATTGGCTATGACTGATTGGCGTCCGATGGCAGAAGTGGTCTTTTACAAACAACGCGGAAAAGATCAAAAACCAAACTTAGAAGTTAACTTGGAAGAATTTATTGCAGTGAAAGGAATCAAAGCACTTGGAAACCAATTAACAACAGATAAAGTTCGCCAAATTAATATTTTAGAATCATTACCTTACGAAGAAGAAAAAGAAGTTCCTGCAGAAGATATGGAAGTTGTAGATGAGGAAACCATCGATGTTAAAAAAGAGAATGAGACATCCAATAATGGACAAATGGGCTTGTTTAATGAGGAATAATAAACAATACTTTAACACAAGTGTAAGTATATAAAAAATACAAACTAGAGTATAAAAAGATAGCGTCAATTCGGTTGAATTGGCGCTTTTTTTTGTAATTCTACGTTTAAAACAGAAGCTCACAACGAAAAACTAAGCATTTTTAGGATAACAAATAATCAATTCAAAAAAGTAAATTAACTCACCGTCAATGCATTAAAAAAAATGTCAACCTTTACTAAAATGTGTTAACCTTTGTCGGGACTTGCAAATGCTTACAATACATTTCCTACATTGACTCATAATCGGCGGAATCTGAAAAGCCTTTAATAGAGTAGGAATTATCAAAAAACAAACAGTATGTTACACAAAATTTCAACAATCAAGAATGCAGAAATGTTATCTAAAGAAACACAAGCAAAAATCAATGGAGGCGTGATGATCTATTGTGATAGAGATTCAGATTGTCCTCCAAATTGGGCTTGTAGTGCCGCAGGATTCTGTTGTCCAGATCATTACTAAACACTGTAAATAGTTTTAGGATTTTAAAAGCGTCAATTTGGTTGAATTGGCGCTTTTTTAATTATATTATTCAGTTATTATATATCAAAAAACCACGTAGAAATCCCTATTGTCTTTCCATAGTGAGATTAGTAGCTTTGTCTTAAACCTTAACCAACCCAAAATACAATTCGTATGAGTTACTTATCATTTCATCCAGGAAATCGTTCGTCCGACAAAGGCAAAAAAGTGAAAAGTTCAGTTCGTCGCGCTTTTTCTGATTGGATTATTGAAAATTATGGTGAAGATTATAAAGAAACACTTCAAAAACAACGCAGAAAAACAGAAAGCATCGGATTGCTTAAAGAACGTATAGTAGACGTTTCAACAACAGAAGAACCAAAACCATTAGTGGGTATTATTGGAGGCGGATTTGCAGGGATGTATGCTGGACTAATTTTGCAATCACTTGGTATAGAATTTGAAATTTTTGAAGCTTCAAATCGTGTAGGAGGCCGTATTGATACTTGGTATTCTCCTAAGTATGATGCAGAAAGTAAAGAAAACAAAGGATTGTATGGGGAAGTAGGAGGTATGCGCATTCCGCAATTCTCAGACGATATGTTGCCTGTACAGCATTTAGCATTATCATTAAATTATGTATTAGAACGTAATGGATTGAAAGATCAATTACTCAGATGGCGAAAATTCTATTACAACTCTGAATATCAACGCTTACGATATAACAATATGAAAGCACCCATTTTAGCAAAAGATGCTTCTACGAACTCGCTAAACTTTGGAGTTCAACAAGGAGGTGATTTACCGGAAGTTTGGGTAACAGAAAAGGTTGATAAAAACGGAAATAAATATTTGCCTATCAATGTAATTTTAGACAAAGTTAATGGTCCTTTTTTGGAGGCGATTGACAAATCGTTTGAAACAGGTTTTGCGAAGCTGATGCGTTATGATAACTACTCTATGTGGGCCTATTTGACCAATGTATTTACGTTGGCAGACTTGGAAGAATATTACGACCCTAAGATGGGCGCGCCTTGTGAAAACCTTTCGTATAATGTAGCAAGTTATTTAGAAACTGTGAATGTTGGAACTGGAATGTACAGTGTTTCTTTTGTTGAAATGGTAATTGCGGTATATGACTGGGATGGTAGTAAAAATTCGTATGATTATTCCGATCCAAACATTTATATGATTACGATGGATAAAGGAATGCAGCATTTTCCAGATACTTGTCGTACCGTACTCAATCTTAAAAAAGGAGTTACGATGAACGACGGACAAGTTGCGCAAGAGCTTATTGGAATGGAAAAAGGCAAAAATGATGCCTATGGGTATTCTCCACCAAACTTAACGAAAGACGCAGAACCGCCAACATCTGTTCCAAAAGCAGAACCAAAACATGAAGCGAATACTTCTTATGATCCTTCCGAAGAAAAGAAACGTGTTCATATGAATCATAAAGTCTCACAAGCTGTATATGACGCATCATTATTTGATAATAAAGGCGGAATGCGATTAACAATTGAGCATCAAAAAGAAGATGGAACGGTTAATGAATTGACACGAGAATACGCATATGTAATCAGTACATTGCCAAACGGAGCCTATCTTAACGGACAAAAACATGCTAACTTTTTTGAAAACCTATCATTTGCTAAAACACGGGCTTTACGCGAATGTAACTATATGCCAGCTTTTAAAGCGTTCATAACATTCAATAAACAATTTTGGAAAAATTTAGGAGAACGTCAATACGAAACAGGGTTGGGTGTTTCTGCAAGTGATCGCGCTAATAGACAAATTGTATATCCTTCGTATGGATATGATGCAGAAAAAGGTGTATTACAAATTTATTGCTGGGCTCAAGATGCCGAGCGTATGGGAACATTGACTGATGAAGAGCGTGTTAATGAATGCTTGAAAGGAATTCAATTTATGTACCCTGAAATAGATATTTATGAACATTTTGCAGGATATACTAATGGTGTAACCACAAAAACATGGTATTGGGACAATCATGCGGGTGGTGGTGCTTTTGCATTATTCAACCCAGGACAATTTAAAAATCTATATCCAACATTGCTAACTCCTGAATTTGATGGAGCATTAAATATAGCAGGAGAGTGTTGCTCTGTTCATCATGGATGGATTGTAGGAGCTTTAGATTCTGCGTATAATGCGGTCAATAATATTTTAGAGCAGATGAACGCAACAAAACACATTGTTAAAATGAAAGCGACATGGGGTGTGTTAACAGCTCCCGATGTTGCCGTAAAAAAATGACATATATATCAGTACTACTAACAACTATATATTTTCTTTACAAAAGGAAGGTCTTTTACGACTTTCCTTTTGGTTTTTACATACCTAAATGATTATATTTGAGAAACTTCCCTTACTCATTAATAGCCAATTAATACTAACGAACCATATAAACTACACATCATGCAAGAAGATTTTATTCCGTTTCAAAACATAGGGTTATGTTTTAGTGGTGGCGGTTATCGTGCTACCTTTTTTTCTCTAGGAGTGGTTTCTTATTATGATAAGATTCACTATTTAGGAAAACCATTACTAGAAAATGTTGAAGCTATTAGTACCGTAAGTGGTGGAACTTTATTTGGAGTTGCATTTGCAAAAGCTTCTCAACAAGAAAATTTTAACTTTCAAGAATTTTTTACACAATTCTATAATGATTTCAAACCTACTTATGACATGTTATTGTCGACAGCAATTGAAAAATTAGGGAATGATAAAGTCTGGAAAGAAAATCCACATAAAAAGCGTTCATTAATCAATGCTTTTGCGCTTACCTATGCAGATATGGAAATCTACAAAGGAAGCTTTGATATGTTTTTAGACAAAGAGAAGTTAAAGAATTTGAAATATGTATGTTTTAACTCTACTGAATTTTCGTTTGGTTTAGCTTTTCGTTTTCAAAATTGTGGATTATTTGGAAACAAACCGTTAAGTAGTAAACATTTAAACGATTTAGAAGGGCAATTGCAGCTAGGCGATATAGTAGCTTCCTCTTCTTGTTTTCCATTGGGATTTGAGCCCTTAACTTTTCCTGATGATTATATTAAAAACCAACAAACAACGGCGTACAAATCTGTTAAAAGTTTAGAACGTTTTGCTGATGGAGTTGGAATTATGGATGGAGGAATTGCTGACAATCAAGGAATTGGAAGTATGATTAATATTAGTGAAGCTCGTAAGCGTGATGATGAACTAAAAAAAGAACTAGACTTGATAGTAGTAAATGATGTAGGAAGTTTTAAAATGAACCCGTGGCAACCAGAAGCAAAAGCCAAAAACGAAAGTGCAAGTATCAAAAGTACAATTTCTAAAATCATGAGTTTTGTCAAAATAAAACCGCTATATATCATCGTTCTTGTGGTAGGTATTTTGTTGATGGTTCTCAATTCTATGGAAATAGTTAAAGGCAAATCTTGGACTGCTTTATATATTTTAGGAGGAATTATAACTGGTATTGGACTGTTACTTACGGTACTTGGGTTACTCGCAACGGTAGCCAAAGGATTTGGCATACGCTCAATCAAGTCACTATTTACCAAAAATGTTCCGCCGCCATTGGTAGATGATGTATTAAGCTTTGGGAAATTAAGTATTGGACTTGTTCAACGAATGCTTACAGAACGTATCTCTTCTACGGTAATCATGGTGAATGATATTTTTTTAAAACAAGTAAGACGTTTAAATTATAAGTTACTGTATTCAAATTCAGAACTACGACACAAAGTCATTACAGCAACAGTATATGAACTAAATGGTGAAAAAACAGCTTATAGTAAATCTTTTAGCTATAACAGAAATATCAAGCCTGCACCAAGTACAATCCTAAAAAATGTAGGGCTTACAGCTTCAGAAACACCTACAACACTATGGTGGGATGAAACCGACATTCAAAAAGACCGAATGGATACACTCATTGCCTGTGGTCAATTTACCTCATGCTATAAATTGATGGATTATATATTAAAACTAAAGAAAAACAAAAAAATAAAACTTTCTGAAGAGCAAACTACTGCAATAGATGCATTATATGATGCATTATTAGAAGATTGGAAAGCGTTCAATGAAAATCCGTTATTTTATGTAGAAACATTGAAAAAAGCATAATAAATACGTACAAAAGACACAAATAAGGTTGTCTATACAACTTGTGACTGTCATACTCTAACTTAACAAGATTCTCATAGTACTTCAAATCAATGCTTTGAGTTTTAAACTAAGTTCACGACTACACAATCATAAAGCTGTAAAGACAATCTTTTTTTATATAAATATTTTAAAAAAATGTAAAAGAGAGGTGATTTAAGTGAATCACTTAACTATTGTAAGGTAAAATCATAAAGTTTTCCAAAAAGAGTCAGCTACATTTGTTATAAATGATTCAAATTTTACCCGATCTAATGCAATTATATAACAAATAGATATACGGATTTAACAAATTATATATAGCATTGCCCCAAAAAATCGGGTGATTTTTTAATCAATTTATAGCCTCTGGAATATACATTTTGCCCCAAATGTGTGTTTCAAAAAAAATAAAACTGTTTTTCGGATTATTCTTCCCAAAATAATCTATGAACTTAACCTAATTATTAAAAAAATGAAGAAAACTTTACAATTCTTTGTGCTATGCTTTCTTGCGTCTTATTTACAAGCACAAACACCAGGCGTGTCTATGTACTACCAACAAACTACAGGCGACACTAGAAATTACATTGAATACATACCAGGAAATTTACCAATTATCATTTCCGCTCCGCATGGAGGTGTATTACAATCAGGACAAACAATAGGAGGAATTTTTTATCCAGACAATGATAGTTCATTACCTGATAGAAATTGCGGTACAAACGAGCGAGATGATAATACAGAAATTCTAGTTCGTGAAATACAAAAAGAAATATTTCAACTTACGGGTTGTTATGCTCATGTAATCATAAACAATTTGCATCGATCCAAACTAGATCCTAATAGAGAGATAAATGAAGCTACCTGTGGAAACGCAAATGCAGCAGACCATTGGAATGCATTCCATAATTTTATAGATCAAGCAAGTGCCTCTGTTGAAGCCAATTGGGGAAAAGGATTGTACATTGATCTTCACGGGCAAAGCCACTCTATTCCTCGGATTGAAGCAGGATACAATATAACAGCAAATGAGTTGAATGTGGCAGACTTAAACGCCTCGAATATTATTAACAAATCGACAATCAGACATTTAGTTAGTAGTAATTTAAACAATTTAACACACGAAGAGCTCATTAGAGGAAATACAAGTCTTGGAGAAATGTTTCAATCTGCTTCAGGTACGTTTTATGCTAGTTTGGGGTATCCTGGTTGCAATAGTACAAGTGGATATAGGGCAGTTCCTAGTGCAACCAATAATGGAGATGGAAGTTGCGATGATACAAAACCTAACAATAATGCTTATTTTGATGGAGATTATTACAACAACAGACGCCATGGTTCTGGAAATGGAGCCAATGACGGACGTGGTGGTGCAGGAAGAATCGATGGAATTATGACAGAAGTAAACCGCCGTGTACGCGATTTAGGTACGTATAATGGACAAGTGTATGACAACAGACCGCAAACTCTAGTGCCTTTTGCAAAAGATTATGCCGCAGTTGTACTCAACTTTATCAACACACACTACAATGATTTTGCCAAATTCTCATATATGGCAAGTACTTATGCCATCAATGGATCAAATCCAACACCAGTTGTTATTGGCGTAAGCAATGGTTTATTTTCAGCTCCTTCAGGAATAGCACTCAATCCTACAACAGGAGAAATTGATGTGGCAAATTCTATTTCAGGAACATATGAAGTTACTTATGCTGTAGGTACATGTGGTTACTTTAAAACATCACAAACTATCAAAATTGTTAATGATATTTCTCAAGATACCGAAGCGCCAACAGTTCCTTTAGATTTGGTTGCAAATAATACCTCAGAGAGTTCAACAGACCTTTCATGGACAGCTTCTACAGACAATGTAGACGTTATTGGATATAATTTATATCAAAATGGAAATTTAAGAGAATCTTTACCAGAATCGATGGCGTATGTAGTTTCAGGCTTATCTCCCAATACAACTTATACATTTAGTATCACTGCTGTAGATGCTGCCGGAAACGAATCAGCAATGAGTAATGAGGTAACAATAACAACTGGTCAAGACCTCGTATTGATTTATTGTAACTCAGTAAGTTCTAATGTGACAGACGAATACATTAGCAATGTTCAAATTGGAGATATTAACAATGCTTCAGATGCTCAATTTTATTCTGATTTTACAAATATAACAACCGATTTGACGAAAAATGCACAATATACAATAACCGTAACACCAACTTGGACAGGTTCAGCATACGATGAAGCTTATGCAGCTTGGATTGATTACAATAAAGATGGAGATTTTGACGATCCTGGAGAGCAGGTATGGACGCAATCAGCAACACAGACGACTCCTGTTAGTGGTACATTTACAATTCCAACGGCAATCCCTAATGGAGTTACTCGAATGCGAGTTTCTATGAAATACAACGAAATTCCATTGCCCTGCGAAACATTTACTTATGGGGAAGTAGAAGATTATACTGTGCGAATTGTTTCAGCAGAACCAGATACATTAAAACCAGTTATTACCTTACTTGGAGATAATCCAATAACATTACCTATAAACACAACATATACAGATGCAGGGGCAACAGCATTTGATAATATAGATGGAGATATCACAAATGCCATTCAGGTAACTGGATCGGTAGATGCAACAACAGCAGGGACTTACACACTATTCTATAATGTCTCTGATGCGGCTGGAAATGAAGCCAACGAGGTAACTCGAACAGTTCATGTAGTTATTCCTGTTGATGATGTTCCTCCTACAATCACTTTAAATGGAGACACAATCATTAATCTAAATGTGGGAGATATTTATGTAGAAGCAGGCGCTACA
>NZ_LBMH01000006.1 GCF_001005305.1 Kordia zhangzhouensis | reverse complement strand
CTATTCCTTAAAATCAAGTTATTCCTTTTTCTTTTTATGATTCTTTTGTAAACACTACATTTAATTTTATTATAGTTAAATATTTTTATACTGCTATACTGACTGTATAACTTTTGTGGAAATAGCCTTTTATAGCTATAAAAAAACCTCTTAGGTTGCTAAGAGGCTTTGCGAAACAAAAAATAGAAGCTTATTATTTTACAATAAGCTTTTTAGTTATTTTCAAATCATCAGATGTTATTGTAACTAAGTACAGACCGGAAGCAATATTGCTCACATCAATTGTATTTTCTTCTGATAATTGAAGATGAATTAGTTTTCCTGAGTTGTCATAGATTTCAATTTCTATATTATTTACGCGTTCAGGGGTTATTATTTTTACAATATCACTGGCTGGATTTGGATACAATGATAAAGTATCTAATTCATTTGTTTCTTCCACAGATAGTGTATTGAAATTGAATGTACTCATTCCAGATACAGCAGCAGAATTTGGATCGACTACGTTTACAAAAACCGTAGTACCATCATCTATCATGTCTGCTTGCTTAAATGACTTTAAGGGTGTTACTGAGTTTGCCAAAGCAGAATTGTTTTCTAAAATATATATAGTTCCACTAGTTGGACTTCCATTTACTGTAAATGTGTACACGTTTGTGTTGGTTGCGGTTGAAGGAGCTGGATATGTAGCAGGACTCCCCAAAGTTTCTGTTATTAAATATCCATCAATTGAAGGCATTCCTACATTGGTGCCATCAAAGAATGTAGCACTAGCACCACCTCCTAACGAAGTAGCAGATCCAGTATCAATTGTAACTCCATCAGGTACTATAATTGTAAATCCATAGCTTTGTACTAACGGGGCAAATGTATTTGAACTTGTATTTGGTACTGCTTGTACAGTAAAGTTATAAGCTCCATTATGTTGAAACGTATAGGTGTAGCCATCTTGAGCTTTTAGTGATGTAGCTAAAAAATAGATAAAACTCAATATTAATATGTTGATTGCTTTTTTCATAATTTTAATTTTCTGGTAATTGTTCTAAAATTTGATATGTACTAAAATTTAGGAAATTTCCTGGGTGGATTAATACATTTTGTAATATTATTGGCGTGTCTGGAGATGTTCCGGTATATTGAGTGTTTCCATCCATATCAATATCATGTGTATTGTATCCGTTCACTATATACGTAGGGAAGTTTAGGAAGTTTCCAGGATCATTGAGCACTAATGATAAAATACTTGGTGAATCAGGAGTAGTTCCTGAATATTGAATAATAGTATCTCCGTTTACATTTCCTGACCACATTGCCATTGTTCCATTTGCCAGTTGTACACGTGCATTACTTCCATAAGTAGCAAGACCACTGTTCGTAAAGTCAACACTAGTAGGAACTACAGATAGCGCTATTGTACTTTGTGTCATCATTGCTAAATGATTTCTATGGCGTATAGTAATAAAATAATTCCCTGTCATTCCTCGTAAAATAACATCTGAAGTCCCGTCTAAGCTTACAATATCTCCATCACGTTGTAATAGAGCAGACGTTTCGTCAACTATTAACGTATTGTCAGAACTGTCTCGAATTTCTACTAATACCCAATCTACAATATTATCTGCCATTAAACCTGTTCCAGAAATACCTCCATTATTAAACACATCTGAATTTGGTATAGATGTACCTGCATCATATGGGCTTATTTTCGGAATTAAGTTTCCTATCCGAAGATCATCATTCATTAATCCATCATCATTTGGACTCAATATGGGGCCTTGAAGTAGAGCCTTAGCTTGGATTCGTAAGTCTACAATTTGATTCGGATTTAAAAAACCTGTTTCTTGATCTACATCAAATCCATCACCATTTCCTCCTGAATACAACACGAATAATTGAGTATTTTGTAGCGTTGTTGCATTAAGAGAAGTATCATCATATCCGTCACCATTTCCTCCTGAATACAATACAAATAATTGAGTATTTTGTAGCGTTGTTGCATTGAGAGAAGTATCATCATACCCGTCACCGTTTCCTCCAGAATACAATGCGAATAAAGGAGCATTCTGTAAAGTGGTAGCGTTTAGACTTTTTTCATCAAATCCATCACCATTTCCTCCCGAATATAAAGCAAATAGAGGCGTGTTTTGTAGCGTCGTTGCGTTGAGAGAAGTATCATCATACCCATCACCATTTCCTCCTGAATATAACACAAATAATGGTGTATTTTGCAAAGTTGTAGCATTTAAAGCCCTTGCGTCATATCCATCTCCATTACTACCTAAGTACATTATTGTTAGCGAAGTATTGGTTAAGGTTGTGGCTGATAATTCTTCTTTGTCATATCCATCACCATTAGACCCGTTGAACTGTGCCGATATTTGCAAACTGTACAGGAGAGAAATATATAGTAAGAAAATAATTTTTCTTTTCATCTCCGTACTTTTAAGGTGCAGTTCTTACAGCTCTAAAGCCTAATCGGTTATTGCCTGTTCCAATTACAGACGCACCATCAAATCTATCAGAAACTCTAATGAAGTCAGATCCATTCAACCAACTTCCTCCTCGATAGCTGTAACCATCTCCTGTAGAATTATTTGGCCAATTGATAGCAGTTCCATTACCAGTAGAGCTAATGATTCCATTACCATGAACACCTGTAAAATTACGTCCTTGAGCAGTTCCAACAGTCACACAACGTTCATATAAGTTTCCAGACATTTCCATGATACCATAGTATGTGCCACCAGTTTCTTCACGATTATTATTTACGGCACTTGCGGCAAAAATTCCATTACGTAAAGGGCCACTAATCGTTCCGTTAGTATCAGCATAAATTGCATTTCCAGTATTCGTTTCCGGATTTGAAACACGTTCACTTGAAAAACCTGAGTTCACTAACGTATATGCATTTGAAGCGATATTAGCACTTCCCCACGCAAATTCTCCTGGTTTTGGTAGTACAGGACCGCGACAGGCTTTTTCGTATTCCAATTCAGTCATAGGGCGCATTCCTGTCCAATCCATATAAGCATTTATATCTCCAGGACTTAAATAACTACAAGCTCTATCAGGTGCAGAAGTTGTAGCACTTGCTGATCCTCCTGTCCAAGAAATGGTATTTCGACTGACAACACTGTCACTGTTTTTGTGATTTGCGTCTGTTACATCTCTGTTGGTTTTTTGTGTTTCGGTTAAGCTATTAAAAAAGCCTAACCATTGGGCTTCGGTAACCTCATATTTCATACAGTAAAAGGCATTAAACCCTTTTGGGAAAGCAGCTCCAAGTGTTCCGGTTTGATCTCCACCACTCGCACTGTCTCCAGTATAGTATAAATTTCCCGAAGTATTTGCTATGGTGATAGCAGCTTCGGAAGTAATTTGAAATGACGAACTTGTAGAAAAACCTCCAGCATAAAATTTATTAGATTCACTTCCTGTTGTTCCACCTACGTAAAAAGCACTTTGAGGAACATATACCATTTCAATGGCAAATACTTGAATGTCTATAATATCATTCGTATCTGTTGCGCCAAAATTCCAGCGAAGCTGTACGTTTTGAAAATTTACATTTCCACTCCCGTCACTATCTCTATAGATAAAAGCACCCATGCCATCAGAGGTGACATCTAAAGTGCTACCTGCCGCAGCGACTGAGTTTGCTTGGCTTACAATTGCATGAGTCCATGCTCCATTATTAACTCTATATTTTACAAAAACCCATGCAGCATCCCAGTTAGAAGGACCTGAGCTAATTCTCCAAGAATTGTCCCAAGCTACATCAAATTCTACATGAACCCAATTGGATACTTCATTTAAATTCTCCAGAGAAATATTATTTACCCTGATATTGTTTGCCTGCACAGAAAATATGAAGCAAACAAGTGTTAAAAATAGTGTAATTCTTTTCATTACTTTGATGTTTGATTGTTTAGTTATTAGATAATTGTATTGATGTGATTAAAAATCATATATCATAACATTAGGGCGATCATCTAAAATTTGGGAGTAGTTTGATTGACTCAAATATAGAATATGAAAGACATGCAACGAGTGATTTTTGTATAGATGGATTTAAAAGTTGTATAACCTGTTAATGCGTAAAAACAGTGAAAATACCCTTGTCTGTTATTTATTTAAAAAACCAAACCGCATATACATATTTTTACACCAATGATACGAACTACATAAGAAATATGTGTAAAAAGTGTACCTTTAGACTAATAAAAAGCAAATATGTATGCTCAGAGCGATTTTAATTGATGACGAACCTAAAGCACTAGAAAGCCTTTCATGGGAATTAGATAATTTTTCTGATGAACTAGAAATTCTAGCAAAATTTACGGATCCTGAAGAAGCTTTAGTATATATTGAAAAAACGCCTTGCGATTGTATTTTTTTGGATATAGAAATGCCAACAATGGACGGGTTTCAATTTCTAAATAGATTAAAATCAAAAGATTTTGCTGTAATCATTACAACAGCATACAATGAATATGCAATCAAGGCACTTAAAGAAGAAGCCATCGATTATTTGTTGAAACCTATTGATATGGACGATTTAAAAATTGCGATTTCAAAGGTTAAAAAGTATATATCCAGAAATGATGTCTCGACTGAAAAATTTGAGCGTATCTTGTCAGATTATAATAGTAGGTTCAATAAAAAACGAATTACAATTAATACTGATGGGAAATTAATTTTTTTAGACTTGGATGATTTGCTTTTTGCCGAGTCGGATGGGAATTATAGTACACTGTACTTGAATAATTCAAAAAAAATCGTCTTAACTAAAAAACTAAAAGAAGTCAATTCAATGTTGCCAGATGAACGATTTTTCAGAATTCATAACTCTTATATTGTGAATTTAGACAAGATTAAAGAATTTATTAAGTCTGATGGATATGTGATTTTGGTCTCAAATCATAAAATACCAATTTCAAGACAACGAAAAGCCGCTTTTTTAGAGAAATTATAAGAAAATTAGAAGTGTATGCGCCATTTTAATAAGAATGCAACACTGTTCATTCTTGCCCTATTTTTTACAATGATATGTTTTTCACAAACTTCAGATAGTACTTTTGTGAAAGAGGCACATGCCTTGTTGGTAAAAAGACCAACAGCGTACTTCGAAATTAACGAGAAACTTAAAGTCTATACTAGAGATTCGTTACAACTTCAATATTTAATTAACGTATACCACAACAACGAATATCTTCAAGGAGAAAGTTATGCGCTGAATGCCATAGGAATTTATTGCAGAAATACTTCTCAATATGATAAAGCAATTGAATTTCACCAAAAAGCACTAGAAAAAGCGACAGAAGCGGGAGACAAGGAACTTCGTGTCAATGCGTTAAATATGCTAGGTGTAGTGTATCGCCGAATAGATGATATTCGAACAGCATTAGATTACCATCAAGAGGCATTAGCTTTGGCAGAAACTATTGAAAATCGTACCGAATCAGTAAATAGAAGTATTGCAGTTTCACTAAATAGTATGGGAAATATTTTTTTAGTGTTAGAACAGTATGACTTGGCTGTTCAGCGATTTACAAAGTCTATGAAAATAGAAGAAAGTGTTGGTAATAAGCTAGGATTAGCAATTAATTACCACAATATTGGATATGTAAAAGAAGCCAAAGGTGACCTAGAAGGAGCGCTTGCTGATTACAAAGAATCGTTGCGTTATAATAACGAAATCGATTCTGATTTGGGACGTGTAATTTGCAATAATACAATTGGTCGAATTTACATAAAGCAACAAAAGTATAATGAAGCCATCGAAATAATATCTTCTACTTTTGAAAAAGCGAAAGGATTACGAGATAAATTTCACCTTTCGGGAGTCTATACAAACTTAGGCTGGGCACATTTAGAATTAAAAAATTACCAAGAAGCTAAAAAATATTTAAATGAAGGACTGGCTCTTTCTAAAGAGTACAATCTGAAAAGTGCTATTGCAGAAAGCTATGGGCGTTTATCTGTCGTAGCAGAAGAAGAAGGTCATTACAAGGAGGCATTGGAGTTTCAAAAGAAGTCATACGAGCTTAATGAAGAAATTACTAATGAGAAGAATTTTAAATATGTAAATGACCTTATTGTAAAGTATGATACTAAAAAAATTAGCACACAAATTGAAACGCTAGAAAAAGAAAATCAAACAGTTAAGCAAACTTTAAAAAGGAATAAAAGTATTTGGATAACAAGCAGTATTGTATTTGCCTTTCTTGCAATCATGATTTACATTTTGTACCGACAACGACTGCTTAATAACGAGAAAAAGATCCTGACACTAGAGCAAGATATGCTGCGTAGCCAAATGAACCCACATTTTGTGTTTAACTCTCTTAATTCTATCAAACAATATATTATTAGCAATGAGCAGAAAAATGCAGTACATTACTTAAACAAATTTGCTAAGCTTATTCGAAAAATTTTAGATGCTTCTCGAGTAAAAGTAGTTTCACTAAGTGACGAATTGGAAACGATGGATTTGTATATGAGTATTGAAAATATTCGTTTTTCCAATGAAATTAATTTTGAAGTATTAGTTGATGAAGATATAGATCTTGATCAAATCAAAATTCCATCCTTAGTATTACAGCCGTTTCTAGAAAATGCATTATGGCATGGTTTGTCTTCTAAAAAGGGAGAAAAAAATATTAAGTTAGTGGTTAAAAAAACAAAAGATGATTTTGTAACAATTTCTATTATTGACAATGGAATTGGGCGTGAAGCAGCTCAAAAAATTGCCAGTGAAAAAATTGTAAAGCGAAAGTCTATTGGAATTGCGCTGACTAAAAATAGACTGGCAAATTTTGTAAAAGACTTTAAAAATAGTTTTTCAGTACATTTTTTAGACCTAAAAGATCAGCATAAAAAACCTAGTGGAACAGAAGTTGTACTTACAATTCCTTTAAAATAAAAAAACGCTGTTTTTATATAGAACAACGTTTTTTATTAAGTAGTTAAAAAAGCAAAATTAGTGTTTAATGCTATCTTTTTGAATTGCCAAACTATCAGCTACTATGTTCTCTTTTTGAACGGAAATCGTATCAACTATACTAAGTCGTTCCGTGTTTTCCTTGTCAGGATATAAATCACTATCTGATAATTGTTCAGAATCTTTCCAAGTTTCTCCCAATTGGTTCAAAATTTCAGTGTTCCATTGTGATGGATGCTTTGCATCAATCCAAACTACATCCTTATACGAAACATCTACTAAAGCGAGATCAGGTGTTGAACCGCCATCAAATTGATCGCTGTTTTCGCGTTTTGCGGCGATGGTACTTAGCATAAATAGACGTCTTTTTCCGGCAATATCTCTAATAAAAGGTCTGAACTCTACAGGTTTATTTACAGTCCAATCATACGATTTTTTAGATTCCATTACTTTTGCAGGCATGGCAGAAACACCTGCCAATCCTTCTTTTCGGCTAGCGTGATTGTAATAGTACACTTTTTTACTTCCATCAGCAGGAATGAAAACACTGATAGACAAACTTGTACGTTCGTCACCAATCGGTTCTAGTCCAAACCAATGATATAAACCATCATACGCATTGTTGACTGTTCCTGAAAATTTAAAATCAGTCACAAAAGGTTGCTGGTTTTGATCTTCTACAAGATCAGGAATTTTAACAGCCGTCTTTTTATTCCACGGAAGTGGATCTGTAAAACCACCTAAAAACATCATTGATTTTGCTTGTAAACGAGATACTTTTTCAGATAAAGTATTTTGACGTTGTAAATACGGATATTTTTGTACATCTTCTGCAGAAATATAAGTTCCTTTTCCAATAAGAAGGCGTTCTAAATAGTCGTTAAAATCATGGTCGCCAGCTTCTAGAACCATCACGCCTCCAAATGTGGGATAAGGAAAAAAGAATCCTTTCCATTTAATTAAACTTACTACTTGTACCCAATTTCCTTGATCGTTTTTCATGTAATATGCTTCGTGTGGTTCATAATTAAATAATTGCCACGGATTGAAGCGTTGTACAACCGCATTATACGTATTTCTGCTGAATGCTAGTGATTCACCAATGGAAAATGTCGCTTGAATTCTGTTCTCACTTGAAAAGCGAGGAGAAGGAGACGTACTTGATACAGAGAATAACTCTTCAATATTGTCTTTGGTTCGTTGGATAAAATATTCTTGCGAAGGCTGTACAGCCATTGTCCATTGATTGCGATCATCTACACGAACTAGTTGCGGTGTGGAAACTTCTTGTGTTTCAGAAATAGACTCGTATGCCATTGTTCGAATGTTATTGTATGGTTGAATTCGCTCATTTCTACTTAACGGTAGTTTTGAAATTTCTTGCAAATTCATATCATTAAAAACATTGTAGGTTTGCATGTAATCATACATCCCAACATTCCATAAGAGTACATAGATTACTGCAATGGAAGCAATGGTTAAAATTGCTCTAAAGATTTTTTTTAAAGCTGTAGTAGCTTTACGAAACGAACGTATTCCTAAGTAAATAATCGCAGCAAACAGTAGTAATATGAATAGGTACTTGCGTATGAACAATAAAAACGGTTGGTAGTCGTCTCTCAAAATGAACAACGTGCAGAAAAGAATCAACCCTATAATGATTAAGATTGTTTTTTGCTTGGTTCCTTTATTCCAATATCTTTTTAACATAGTTTCTATTTTAATAGTCCTTTATCTTTCAAACGTTCTCTGGCACTTTTTTCATTCGTTTCAGAGGTGTGATTGGTTTTTGTGCTTTCTTCTTTTTTATCAGATGAAAAACTAGAGGCTGCTTCTTTGCCTTTTTCTTTGATATCGTCTAGAAAGTCTTTTCCAGAATCGACTACTTTATCAATAAAATCTTCTGATTTGTCCTTTACATCAATAATGAAATTAGCAATGTAAATTCCAATCATCATTCCTAATAATGCGGAGACATAATGATATTGAAGCCCTGCGCTTTTAATTAAAGGCAGCACTAAAATAATAATGAGCCCTATAATGAGTAGTACATTCACAAAGATTAGTCTTGGAATAAATCCTCGCTTAACGATAAACCCTTTTTTGCTATGCACAGGCATTTGCAATTCTTTGGAATTAACCATTTTGTCAAACATTCGGTATAGTTTATTGTTTTTTGCTTCCAACCAATACAGGGAAATTCCAAAAACTATGCTCGAAATGAATATGATAAGTTCTAATAAGTTCATGAGTTCCAGGTGTTTTGTTTAATTAAATTAATAACCCAATCTTTATAAGATTCGTCCCAAGAGGTATATTCTTTATAAAAAGTTTCTTTGTCATACCAATACAAGAATAACGGATCTTTAAAGTTTGTTGTTTTTACAATAAGCTTCCATACCAGTTCTTGTTCATTCATAGGTAATTCTGGAGATGGAATTTGAATACAAGCAAGTACTTCAGGAGTCAATCCGCCTTCAATAGTGAGCGCATTTTCATCAGAAGAATTGGCTTGCAATCGATCTAATATTACTAGTTTCTTTCGCGATTGAATCGATAAGCTATTTAAATATCTTTTATATACATTTGGATTTTGTAAAATGGCACTCATGTCATGTGTTGGATCTTTGATTTGTGATAAAAAAATAGCTTTTTTCACACGTTCAAAATAGCCAGATTGAACACTAACCTCAGGGTCAAGTACAATCATTTTTTCAGCAGCCAAAGTACTGAAATAACGTTTGTCTTCAATATGAAAAGCTTGTGTTTGACTAGAGGTTTCTACTTTTTCGGCTTCTTCTTTTGATTCAAAGATTAAAATGTTTTTACCACTTCCATATCTTCTAAAAACAAATACGCCTCCAAAGGCCTTGGTGTAAAATGAACTGGTTTTGTAATCAATACTTTCCATTGTAAGCGTACGTGAGCGAAGGTCGCCATACTTTCTTGCAGAAGCTAGAATTTTTAAATGTAGACTTTCGTCTAAAAAATTATCTTCTTCACGAAACTCACGAATGAGTTCTAATTGTTGTTGTTGTATGCTATATAAATCATCTACAACAGTAAAACCTACTGTGATTTGGTTGTAATTTAATAGATCTTCAGGTTCATAGAATGCATCTATGTATTGATTTAAATCTACACAAATAGCAGCATCACGTGTTATATCTTTAATAGCAAGTTTATGTTCTTTAAACACAGAATTCATAATTTCTCTATCAAAACTGTGGAATGGCGAATACGCAGGTTTTTCATTTTGCTTTGGCGAAAGAATGATTGCATTTGGGTTAGCTTCTCCTGAATTCAAATAGAGAAAATCATTTTTTTCTTCGGCAATCTCCGGACTCCAACCCATAGCATCAATATGAAAACTTGATAAATTTGTTGGTGTGGTTCCTATATACAACAAACATTTATTATAACGCTCAACCAAAGCTCCTGTAATAGGAACTAATGCAGCGCCAAATAATTCAGATCGTTTTAATTTTTCCATGTATTCGGTTTCAAAGTGCTATAAAAATACAATTATTTATAGTTTTCTGATGAATAAAAAAGGTTCTTTTAAGTTCTCAAAAAAGCATATCTCATATTATATGAGTAAGAAATTTATATGTTTTGTTACAGATGTTTAAAAGCTACGTTTTTTTAAATCTATTTTAAATTGAATAGTGTGTTTTGATATACGCCTGTAAGTGCATTGGTATCAATTAAACCCAAAATGCGACTATCAATCGAATTGTCGCGATTGTCACCCAATACAAATATTTTTCCTTTGGGGATAATCAACGGACCAAAATGATCTTTGTTCCATGGTTGTTGATAGATTTCTTTAATTCTTGGATTTGGAATTGTTTTCAAGTCACGATAACGTGCTGTGTGTAAGTTAAAGTTTCGGGCATCTACATCTTCCACAAAAGTAAGAAGCAAATCGTCACCTTTATCGGAAGAAATTGGAAAATATTCTATTGTAGGGTCTTGTAAGAGTTTGTATTGTGCTTTGTCCAAAAGATAGGCGTGTAGTAAGTTGTAATTTTTGTCAAAACTTTTTCCATTTACAAATAATTCGCCATTTGTAATTTGAATTGTATCATTTTCTACACCGCATAATCGATGGATTTGTGAAACTTTTCCATATGTAGGGCAATCAAACACATAGGAGACAAAATCACCTCTTTTTGGAGTAATTAAATTGGAAACTGCAATAAAATCATGGTACTTGATATTGGGTTCATTACCAGTGGTTGGAATGCTGTAAAAAGCATACATGCCTGTTTTGTTGAGCAAGAAAACGACAGCTACTAAAGAAACAGCGATAATGAATACGATTTTAAGTGTTTTATTCAAACTCAAGGCGTTTTAAGAACTATATGTCAACGATTTTTCATGTCAGTTACATTCCTTTTTTCGAAACGATTACGAGCTTCTGCTGCAATTTTAATCTGAGTAATCTGTTGCTCTACTTTGCGAGAAAAATCAGTATCTGCAATAGTTGCTACATTGTCTAAATAACGAATAACTTCTTGTTTTCGAATATCAGCAAAGTTCAATCCTTTCATGTTTTCTGTCATTAGCTCTTTAAGCATTCCTAATTTGGTGTCGTAATCTTTTAAGAAATATAACTCCGGATTTTCAAACCAATCTTCTGGAAGGTTAAAGTCAGTCAATCGTAATGAAATTGCACTTTGAATGTTTCGAATGTCTCGTGAAGAGAAAAATGGAAACTCCTTTTGAACAGCGCCATACAAACTTGAATAGAATGTATGTGAGTCCAGTGAATCTTTTGTTAGCACTTGATTGTAAATAGTCGCAATTTTTTCTTCCGAAGGTCTGTCTAATTGCCCAAGGATTTCTCCTGCATTTTTTGCTAAAGCTTGGTCACTTAAGTATTGATAGTTTGGATGATTTTTCATCCCAACAAAACCCGGCACTGTTTTTTCGATTTTAGACCACCAAATATAATCTTGATCTAAAAAGTCATGCTCTGTGCGTGCACCATCAATTTTGAAACGGCCTTGGATTCTTGAAATTACCGCTTTGTCTAGCTGTTCAGGTAAATTCGTAAATAAACCTATTGAACTATTTCCATGATTTACTGCATATGCGCCTTCTGTGTAGCGAAGAAAAACTCCAATCACTTCTTTAACACCCGCAGAAACACCTTGTGCGGTACGTTCTTGCAAGTTGTTTTCGGCGTCATCAATCGGTGCAAAAATTAAGCGAGAAGGGTCTTGCATAGGTTTCATCCATTGTACCATTTTTTCGGCAGATCCACCTTGAAAGGTTGAAACTACAGTGTCTGGCATTGGATGAAATAAGAACGGAATATTTAAGTGGTCGCAACGCTCTTTTAACATAGTAGCAATGGCAGCAATTAACATACTTTTTCCTGTTCCAGGAATTCCGTATCCCATAAATACAGGCATAAAACCACCCAACTCTTGAAATGGATTTCGTTTGGTTGTCATGTCGTAGCTCATCAAACGCTCTACCAAACGCTTGGCAAAATGCTTGGCATCTTTGTTTCCAACAATTTGTTCAAAACGAATTGGATTGAATTCAACACTAGTTGCATTTCCTGTAAAAACTGTTTCCCAACCAGCAATTGAAAATTCTGAACCTTCAAGCTGATAGGTTCTATCTGTAATTACATCGGTATAATCTAAAGCCCCTTTTCGTTGTACAATCTCATCCAAATATGTTTCGAAATACATAACTGTAAAATCAATTACGTCTTGTTCAGAGTTAATTAGGTTTGGATGGTTTAGGTATTTATCGTAGTAAAATAACTGGCAAGAGATTCCTTTTGTTGGGGAAATAAGTGATACTTCAGGAATGCCAGCAAATTTATTGTGCATCACAGTATTGTCTTCTGAGGCTTTTTCTTTGAGTTTAGAAACTACATAATACGCCAAACTGAAAACCATAAATGCAGTAGCCGTTTGCTGTTTTGATTCATATTCTTTACGTTGTTCAGTAGAAAGTCCTGCTCGTTTTTCATGAAGAATAGACAAACCAGAGGCATCATAATAGCTATCGCGAATCCACAATCCAATTGCAATAGCTTCTTGCAAATTGAACAAGGTTTCGTTTAATGCAAGTGGTAAGGCAACAGAGTCAGGGAGTAATCTTTTTTTTAAGCTTAAAATTGTTTTTGAAATAGAAACAGCATTTCCGTTGTCACTTCCTTTTACTTTGGATAAGTATAAAAGAATATCTTCTTGTTCTTTATTGCCGTCACGACTTCGCGCTTTGTAACCTTGCTCCCAATGTATGCTTTTTATAAAGGAAGAAGCTTCTTCGCGCAGAATTTGTAATTCAGTTTTTTTGATAGGAAAAGTCGGTTGTTTCTCCATGTATGCTTTTATTATTTATTTTAGTATAGGTTTAATCGCTTTTGCAGAGGTTGTTATAGCTCAGGCAATTCTTCAACTTCAAAAGGTTCATGATGAAGATGTATAATGGTCTTTGGAATTTTTCCGTACAGTAATTGAATTACTCGATGCGGAGCCAAAATATATTGATGTTTGGTTATTTCACTCCAAACTTGAATTTCTTGTTTTTTAAACGATAGTAAGTCATTACTAACTTTTGACGAATTGATTGCTGTGATTGTATCTACCGTAGTGGTTAGTGAAAAAGAATGTAGATGCACTTCTTTTTGGGCAATCGCTTTGAGCAATGCATGCGTGATTTCATGGTCATCTTTAGAGAAAATGCTATGTAAAATTCCCAAATCAACACGCTTTATTTTTCTTGGATGCACATTTTTTAATCGTTTATCAATCATATACGCCATATTGTCAAGATCCAAATAACGATCAGCGCAATCTTTTACAGTAGTGTAAATTTCCTGCTCTATTTTTTCATCGAGTTTGGCATCAAAATACATGAAACATATAAATGGTCGGTTGAGCGTTACATCATAAAAAGCCCAATCTAAAACATATGTTCCAAATGTACTGCTGGTTTTTTTTATGCTTCCGCAGATAAATTTTTGAAAGATTTTATCTTCTTGAATTCTGTTATAATATAGAGAAGAAGAAGCTTCAAAAAGGTCACGTTTATCAACGTGTTTTTTGTTTACCATTAATTGATGAATAAACTTGTCTTTGAAAGTTTCTGCATCTGGAAATTTAGCTTTGAATTCTTCTTTTAAATCTAAATCATTATGAATATAGCGCAATTCCAAATAGTTTGGAAAACCAGATTCGGTTAAATCAACCTTTAGATGTTCTTCGTCAAAACGATATTTAAGCTGCATAACCTTGATGGAAAATGCAAGTCGCTTGCAATAGTCTTCTAAAGCTTTGAGTTCTTCTTTAGTGCAAATTCGAAAATGATTCCATTCCACTAGATTGATTTCAAATTCATCTAATACATGTGTGACCATTCGGTAATACAGGTCATATTGCGCATCAGAGTCTAATTTTGCGGCATCTAAAGGTGTGATAATTTCGTTTATGGACATGAAAACAATCGTGTTTCGTAATTATTTAGTTCGTAGGCATGTTCGCCAATTAGAAATTGACGCTCAAATGATTTTCTATATTTTTTGATATATCATTACAAGAAAATTCATAGAAAAAACGGTAATCTGTCTAATTGTAGTTACAAATTACAATGCTATTCATTCTTGTAATGATATACTAATTCATTTCTATTCTTCTATACGAAAAGGCAGAATATGTGAGGAAGTTATCCTAAAAGATCATCCGAATTGCCATCGTTTTTTGGAGCACCATTTCCTCCGCCGGTAGAATCACCAGCTCCGTCAGCATTTCCTGTAGATGGATTTTCGTTGTTTTTATAATATTCTTCGAATAATTCTTTCATGTCAATTCCGTAGCGATCGGCAAAATTTTTGCGAATTTCTATATCCTTTTCACGAATTTCTTGTAAGGATTCTGCATAACTACTGTAAATTCCTTTCATTACTTTTTCATGCACTGGAATATTTTCCATCATATCTTGACGTGCTTTCGAACTAGCTGTATACATAGCCGCTAAGGTTTCTCCAATCTTTTCATCTGTTTTAATTCCTAAATGTTCTAAGATTGCAGCAAATTCTTGGTCTGTTCTAGCTTTTAAAGCAACTACATAACCGTCATAATAGCGAATACGTTCTTCGGTATCTGACTTTAGCTTTGCGCGGTGCGTTTGTAAATTACTGCGTAATGAAGTAAGTACTTTGATGGTTAAATTATGTTTGTGCACAAAACTATCTTTACTAGCAGCAAGGGTAATGTAAGCCGTTCGTAAACCGTCTAATTCTTCCACTTTTTGCTCTAATTTTGTAATTTTAGCTAAGGCTTCCGAATATGCAGTAGACTGCTTGTCAACAATTTCTTCTAATTCTTGTCGTGCTTGACTCAACAACGCTTTTTGCTCCTCTAGTTGGTCTTCAGTTTCTTTTTTCTTTTCTAACGCTTTCGTATGATTTTTACTCGCTTCTACAATGGCATCTTGAAGTTTGTCTTCCACTTCTTTAATTTCCACTTCACGATCTTTTAAACGTTTTACAGCGGCTTGACTCTTGAATGATAATTCTTTAAGTAATGTTTCTGTATCAGAACTCTCAATTCGCTTTTGAAACATTTCTTTAGCTTTAGAGTCGGCAAACTTTCTATCTTTTTTTGCTTGTTCTAATTCGGTTTTTTCACGCTTAATTCGAGATTTTCTTCCCCAAAGATTATTCCACCATGTATCTGGCTTATTCAAAGCTTCTTGATATTCGGCTTCTGCTTTTTCCAGTTCTTTTTGTGCATTATCTATGACACGTTGCTCTTCATCATTTAATGTGGAGAAGCGTTCGAAAATAATACCAACTTCATCTTGATAATCAGTTAAATCTTTGATAGCATCCAATAAAGATGTACGATCTTTTTCAGCCATATCTACAACATTGTCTAATGTTGCATTTAATATTTTTTGACGTACTTCTGGACTATCTTCTTGGGCAAGTTTTGACTTCATTTGGTCAATTGCTTTTCCCCAATCTACCTTATCGTTTGATTTTTGTTGTTGTTCTGCTCCTGAAGTTTCCAGTAAATCAAATTCGTCAGCCATATACTATGAGTTATTATTTGTTAATGAATGTTATTTTTATGTTTAGCTTAGTTTTGCTTGAAAAGTTACTTTTTGTAAGCAATTTCTAAAGATAAAGAATTTAATAGTATATGTGTATTTTTTTTGGTAGATGTTACATAAAGTTAAAATAAGACAAGATTTTCGTTGATTTTATAAATGATTTTTTGAGAGGTAAGTTTCTAAAAAACAATACTTTTTACGAACTGTTGATTGCGCTTTTTTCCTGTGTAATGAGGAGCAAAAAATAAGTATAATTGAGTATTGCTTGAAGTTGGTTTTTGAATGATATTTATGAAAACCAAAAACACAATTAAATGAAATCATCAAAGACAACTATCGAAATAGGTAATGAATTTAAAGAAGTGGAAATTTATTACGATGAAGCAAAAAACTCACAGTTAACGATTGCTATTCATAAGAATCAGGTTACTGTTTTTCAAGAAGGAAATGATTGAAGTTGGTTTTTTGAAACATTTTTAATGATTGTATACCGTTGAGAACAGCTTGGCACTTTTCTTGATGACATTTTGCAACATTAAAACCAAATTATGAAGCCAAAAATTACACTATCATTCGCACTATGTTACCTATTTTTTAATTTTTGTGCCGCGCAAGGAAAGCTCAATAGAGCTAAAGAAGATCTTTCAGGGAGCTCTTCGTCTGATACGCGTTCAGAACGTTCTTGGAACGATGACAGTGATGGTAATGATAGTGTAGGCTTTTTTGATGATGTTTTTATAGAAATTGCATATCATGCTACTGTTGGTATATTTTTCGGAAACATGGAAACACGCTATTTTTATCAGTATCCGTATGCAAATGGATCACATGGCGAATATGCATTTCTTGAAGAAGATGGTGCGTTAAAAAGAAGCCAGCTACTAATCTCTAATACCGTATTTGCTAGCGGAAAAGAATTCTATGGGAATGATATAAAAGTAAATTTTAGAGTACTTCCAATACTAGGATTAGAAGCAAATCATTTGCATTTTTTTGAATCAAGACCTGATTCCGAGCTAGGAATTAGTTCGTTTATGCTAAATTTTTATCGCGTTCGTGAAAAGTATGTAACTGCATTTTGGGGTGTTGGAGCCTCATATGTGGGAAATGGAGTTGATGAAACCGGATTTGCTTATCAAGTTGGGTTAGAAGTTTTTTTGAATGCACCTTTTAGTATAAGTTCTTTATGGAAACAATCGTTGATTAATAATTCATCTGTAGATGAATTTACACTTCAAGCAAAGTATTATATGAAACGATTTGCAATTCATGGAGGTTATAGGCATTATCAACTAGGAAGTGTTACCGTGAATGCTTTAGGAGTTGGAGGAGAATATCGGTTTTAAATAAAAAAAAAGCGCATGAGTTTTATCATACGCTTTTTATAGTAATAAAGATTTTTTATGCTTTCAAAATTCCTCTAGAGATTACGATTTTCTGAATTTCAGAAGTTCCTTCGTAAATTTGAGTAATCTTCGCATCACGCATCAAGCGTTCTACGTGATATTCTTTTACAAAACCATTTCCTCCGTGTACTTGAACCGCTTCGACTGTGGTGTCCATTGCTACTTTTGAAGCGTATAGTTTGGCCATAGCGCTTGACATGTCATAGTTATTGCCATTGTCTTTATCCCAAGCAGCTTTCGTAACCAAATGACGAGCAGCTTCTATTTCTACATGCATGTCTGCCAATTTGAAGGCAATTGCTTGATGATTTGCGATCTCAGTACCAAAAGCTTTACGCTCTTTTGAATATTTTTTAGCCAATTCATAAGCTCCTGAAGCAATTCCTAGTGCTTGAGCAGCAATTCCAATTCGTCCACCTGAAAGTGTTTTCATGGCAAATTTAAACCCGAAACCATCTTCTCCAATACGGTTTTCTTTTGGAACTTTAACATCATTGAATTGTAATGTATGTGTATCGCTTCCACGAATTCCTAACTTGTCCTCTTTTGGACCAATATCAAAACCAGGAGTTCCTCTTTCTACGATAAACGCATTGATTCCTCGGTGCCCTTTATCTCTATCGGTTTGTGCTATAACAAGATAAACATCTGCACGACCTCCACTTGTAATCCAGTTTTTAGTTCCATTAATTACATAATGATCACCCATGTCAATAGCTGTTGTTCTTTGTGAGGTTGCATCACTACCAGCTTCTGGCTCACTCAAGCAAAATGCACCTACATTTTCTCCAGTGGCTAACTTTGTTAGGTATTTTTGTTTTTGTTCTTCTGATCCGTATGCTTCTAATCCGTAGCAAACTAAAGAATTATTTACAGATACAATTACAGAAGCAGAAGCGTCAATTTTGGAAAGTTCTTCCATGATTAAAATATAGGAGATTGTGTCCATACCACTTCCACCATATTTAGGATCGACCATAATTCCCATAAAACCTAATTCACCCATTTTGCGAACTAATTCTTGTGGAAACTCCTGTTTGTTGTCACGTTCTATGACTCCTGGAAGCAACTCAGTTCTTGCAAAATCTCTCGCTGCATCACGAATCATGATGTGTTCTTCTGTAAGATTAAAATCCATAACTGTATATATAGTAATTAATAAATTTTTAAAAAAGTCGCACAAAGATAATTTTAAAATAGCAGATTTTCAATAATCAATACGAATTTCTAAGAATCTTTAATCTGTCTAAATACTAGTTTTTTGTAAAATGTGAAGATTATCTTAAAACTGAAAAACATATGGTATAAAATAAATAGTTTTACCGAATGAGTATGTATAAAGTGATTGGAGTAATGTCGGGAACATCTCTCGACGGTATAGATGTAGCCTATTTACATTTTGAGAACAAAGAAAAATGGTTTTTTTCTATAGAAAAAGCAATCACAATTCCGTACTCAAAACCTATGCAACAACAATTGCGAGAAGCAATTAATTACTCCGCAGCACAATTGGAAGCATTCGATGCTGTCTACACGAAATATTTAGCAAAAGCTATTGGCTCTTTTATAGATAATCAAAAAATTACAACTATTGATGCAATATGTTCACATGGACATACAATTCTACATCAACCTGAAAAAGGAATTACTTATCAAATAGGAAATCAACGTCAACTAGCAACATTACTGCAACAAAAAGTAGTGTGTGATTTTAGAGTACAAGATGTTGCTCTTGGCGGACAAGGTGCGCCATTAGTGCCCATTGGGGATGAGTTGTTGTTTGAAGGATATGATTATTGTTTGAATTTAGGAGGATTTGCAAATGTATCCTATCATGAAAAAGGAGCAAGAGTTGCCTACGATATCTGTCCTGTAAATATTGTATTGAATCATTATGCAAATCGTTTGGGACTTGAATATGATGATAAAGGACAAATGGCTCAATCGGGAAATTATATAAAAAAGTTGGCAGAAGAGTTGGATCAACTGGCATATTATCAACAATCAGCACCTAAATCATTAGGATTGGAATGGGTTCAAGAAGAAATATTTCCTCGGTTAGAAGCCTCAAATCTGAAGCCGCAGGATATTTTACACACTTTTGTAGAGCATATTGCTCGACAAATGAGTAATAATTTTTTAAAGGAATCCAAAGTTTTAGTAACAGGTGGCGGAGCATTTAATGATTATTTATTGACAAGAATACAAAATTACAGTACTGTCAATTTGATTATACCGGATAAAAAAATCATCAACTACAAGGAAGCTTTAATCTTTGGTTTTTTAGGAGTATTGCGGCTGAGAAACGAAGTAAACTGTCTGAAATCGGTTACAGGAGCTTCAAAGAATCATAGTTCGGGCGTCATATACGATTACACATCATTATGATTACGTTAAATAGTCTTAAAATGATTATCTAAAGAAGCTAACAATTTTTATATTTGCTTGATTTAGATTTGAATTCTAATAAAAACTACTAAATTGAAAGAATTACTCAAAATTTACGAAAATAAAGCCCCTGAAATTGTATTCAACTGGAAAGACCCAGAAACAGAAGCCGAAGGTTGGACTGTTATAAATTCATTGCGCGGAGGAGCTGCCGGTGGAGGAACACGAATGCGAAAAGGATTAGATATGAATGAAGTGCTTTCGCTTGCTAAAACCATGGAAGTGAAGTTTACCGTGTCTGGTCCAGCTATTGGAGGCGCAAAGTCAGGAATTAACTTTGATCCACGAGATCCTCGAAAAAATGGAGTGTTAAAACGCTGGTATAATGCAGTGGCTCCTTTGCTAAAAAGCTACTATGGAACAGGAGGAGATTTGAATGTTGATGAAATTCATGAAGTGATTCCTATTACAGAAGATAGTGGTGTTTGGCATCCGCAAGAAGGTGTTTTTAATGGGCACTTTAAGCCAACAGAAGCTGATAAAATCAATCGAATTGGACAGTTGCGTCTAGGAGTAATCAAAGTGATTGAAAGTACGGATTATTCTCCTGATGTTTCTCGTAAATATACTGTGGCAGATATGATTACAGGATATGGAGTGGCGGAAGCTGTTCGACACTATTATGATATTTATGGAGGAACTGTAGCAGGAAAACGTGCCATTGTGCAAGGATTTGGTAACGTTGGAGCAGCTGCAGCCTATTATTTATCCCAAATGGGAGCTAAAATAGTAGGAATTATAGATATTGTGGGAGGAGTAATCAAGGAAGATGGATTTTCTTTTGAAGAGATTAAAGATTTCTTTTTGCGAAAAGAAGGAAATACTTTGGTAGCGGATAACTTGATTTCATTTGAAGAAATGAATAAGCGTATTTGGGAATTGCCAACAGAAATATTTGCACCTTGCGCAGCTTCAAGACTCATTACACAAGATCAAATTGATAAGATGATTGCAACAGGACTAGAGGTAATAACGTGCGGAGCTAATGTGCCTTTTGCAGACAAAGAAATCTTCTTTGGTCCTATTATGGAACATACAGATCAAAAAGTAAGTTTAATACCAGACTTTATCTCCAATTGTGGAATGGCAAGGGTATTTGCTTATTTTATGGAAAGAAGAGTGCAAATGACTGATGAAGCTATTTTTGAAGACACGTCCAAAGTCATTAAAAAAGCATTACAAAACACATTCAAAAAAAATGCATCCAAAGTAGATATTAGTAAAACTGCTTTTGAAATTGCATTAAAAGAATTAGTATAAATTCAACTTATAAAAACTATATATGGAATCAGCAATAGTAGCCGTATTCGTCATAGGATATTTAGCAATAACCCTAGAACACAACCTTAAAATTGATAAGCTTATTCCTGCATTGGCCATGATGGCTATTTGTTGGGCATTTGTCGCATTCGGGATTGAAGATTTTCAAAATTGGTTCGACTCTGGAGCGCATGCTCTTGTAGATAATTTTGAAGGAATGCCTAAAGGTGATAAAATGCATTTAATGGAAGAAACCTTGTTGCACCATCTCGGAAAAACTGCCGAAATACTTGTTTTCCTACTTGGGGCAATGACCATTGTAGAAATTATAGATTACTTTAATGGATTTGCAACTATTAAAGGATTCATTAAAACACGTAGCAAAAAGCGTGTTCTTTGGATTTTTGCTTTCTTAGCATTTATCTTATCTGCAATTATTGACAACCTAACAGCGACAATCGTATTGATTTCTATTTTGCAAAAAATAATCTCAGATAGAAACTTACGTATTTGGTATGCTGGTTTAATTATCATTGCAGCAAACTCAGGTGGTGCTTGGTCACCAATTGGAGATGTAACGACTACAATGTTGTGGATTGGTAAAAAAGTATCAACAGGTAAATTGTTAGGATATTTATTCATTCCTTCTTTGCTATGTATGCTTGTTCCTACACTTATTGCTTCATTCCTAAAACCTTTTCAAGGAAACTTGCCTAATGAAGAAGAAGAGGATAACACAGAAAGAACTCATCGTTTTGGACCAACAATGTTATATTTAGGTTTATCAGCAATTATTTTTGTTCCGGTCTTCAAAGTAGTTACGCACTTACCACCATACGTAGGAATGATGTTGTCGCTATCTGTAGTTGCAATTTTTGCGGAAATGTACAGTAATACAAAGTTTACTATGGCTTCTGTGGCGGCAAACGAAGGACATGATGCTGATTCAGATAATTCATTAGGTGCGCACCATAGTCCTGTGCATCATTCATTATCTAAAATAGAATTGCCTAGTATATTATTCTTCTTAGGAATCTTAATGGCTGTGGCAGCTCTCGAATCTTTAGGATTACTATTTGGTTTTGCAGATTGGTTAAAAGAAGCAACACCACAATTGGGAACTGAAATGGAAACAGGAGGTGTTTCTGATTTGGTAATAATGTTATTAGGTGTGGGGTCAGCAGTAATTGACAACGTACCTTTAGTAGCAGCAAGTTTAGGAATGTTTACAGAACCATTAGATCATGAATTATGGCACTTTATTGCCTTTGCGGCAGGAACTGGAGGAAGCATGTTAATTATAGGTTCTGCAGCTGGTGTTGTGGCTATGGGGATGGAAAAAATAGACTTTTTCTGGTATCTTAAAAAAATATCTTGGTTGGCACTCATAGGGTTTGTTGTTGGTTCAATTGCCTTTATGATTATGCGAACATTATTCTAAAGTATACTTAACTCAAAAAATAAACGTTATATAGTTTTAATCAAAAAATGCGTATGTTATTATTTCAATCAACAGGAAATCCTGAAGATGCGGCGGAAGTTCAAGAAAAAACACTTTCCATCTATGAATTAGTTGTCAATGGTGGTATTGGAAGTATTATCATTATCAGTGTGTTATTGGTGATGCTGGCAGTAGCACTTTATATCTATTTTGAACGAATTTTTGCTATTAAAGCTGCTTCGAAAATTGATAAAAACTTCATGAATCAAATTAGAGATAATGTGATGAGTGGGAAAATAGAAGCTGCTAAAATATTATGTGCGCAAACTGATTCGCCAGTGGCAAGACTAACGGAAAAAGGAATAAGTAGAATAGGTAAGCCACTAGAAGATATCAACAAAGCTATCGAAAATGCAGGAACACTAGAAGTTTATAAATTGGAAAAAAATGTTAGTATTCTGGCTACAGTTGCAGGAGCAGCACCAATGATTGGTTTCTTAGGAACAGTAATTGGTATGATTTTGGCTTTCCATGAAATGGCAACAAGTGGAGGGCAAGCTGAAATGGGTAGTTTGGCTGATGGAATTTATACAGCGATGACCACAACTGTGGCAGGTTTAATTGTGGGAATTATTGCGTACATGGGATACAATCACTTAGTAGTAAAAACGGATAAAGTGGTGCATCAAATGGAAGCAAATGCAGTAGATTTCTTAGATTTATTGAATGAACCTGTGTAATTTTTTTCTATGAAATTAAGAGGTAGAAACAAAGTGAGTCCAGAGTTTAGTATGTCATCAATGACAGATATTGTATTCTTGTTATTGGTGTTTTTCATGCTTACTTCAAATTCTCCTAATGCGCTCGATTTATTATTGCCAAAAGCAAAAGGGAAGTCAACAAATACACAAAATGTAGCTGTAAGTATTAAAAAAAACTTAGAAATCTACATTGATGCAGATCGTGTAAGAGCAGGAGAGGTAGAAGCGAAGTTGCAAGCTAAACTAAAAGGTCAAGAAGAGCCAACAGTTATATTGAGAGCAGAAGAAGGTGTGCCTATCGAGGAAGCTGTAAACATCCTGGATATTGCCAACAGAAATAAATATAAAATTATTTTGGCAGTACGACCTCAATAATGTCTTTGCTTCAAACTAAAAATAGCAAATTTAAAATACCATTTGTTTTCGTTGCAGGTGCTCTTTTTTTAATTTTTTTGATGTTTTTTGCTCGATATATAGAAGGATATCAAGAAAGTACACCAAGTAAAGATTTCTCAAAAGAAAAGGTAGTATTCGCTGTAAAAATTGCAAGTGAAGAAACTGTATACCTAGAAGAAGTTAAGATTGGTATGCAAGAATTGAAGAAAAAATTCGTAAGTTTAACTGATAGTCAGTACGTAAGAGTGAAAATTCAAACCTACGATTTTACTTCTTTTACGACATTAGAAATTATAAAAATGCTTCAAGAAAAAAACTATCAAGTTGAGGTTGTAGCATTGTCAAAATAAATAGATTATGTCATTATTCAATACAGAACATAAAAGAAAGTCTGCTACAATAACCACTATAGTAATGGTTGCATTGTTGATTATTATGTTTCTCTTCGGAATGCAATATTTAGATCCACCGGAAGAAAGCGGGATTGCTGTGAATTTTGGAACGACCAATGTTGGTAGTGGTAATGAGCAGCCTAAGGATGCGTTAAAACCTAAAACGGCTCCTGAATCTCAAGAAAAAGAAGTAGAAGAACAAACTGAATCGCAACCAGAAGAACAAACAGAAACGGTTACGGAAGAAGTGTCTTCTGAAGAAGTAGTTACACAAGATTCGGAAGAATCGATTGCAATAAAAAAAGCAGAAGAAGCAAAACGTAAAGCGGCTGAAGAAGCTAAAAAAGCTAAAGCAGAAGCAGATCGAATCGCCAAAGAAAAAAGAGAAGCTGAAGAAAAGAAAAGACAAGAAGAAGCTGCGAAGAAGGCAAAATTGGATGCTATGATGAATGGTGTAAACAATTCTAATGGCAATGAAGAAGGAGGAGAAGGTCCAGGCGATGGAGAAGGCGATAAAGGAAATCCTAACGGAGATCCTTATGCAGCTAGTTACTATGGAGACCCAGGAACTGGTAATGGCGGAGCTGGAGGATATGGTCTAAATGGAAGAAGCAAGATAGGTGGTGGGAATGTTGACAAACAAGACTGTAATGAATCTGGTAGAGTGGTGGTAAAAATTACCGTAAATCGTGAAGGTAAAGTAATTGATGCAGTTGCAGGTGTAAGAGGAACTACAAACAAAGCAGCGTGTCTTTTAAAACCGGCAGAAAAAGCTGCATATGAATATCGTTGGAATAAAGATTCTAAAGCTCCTGCCACGCAAACAGGTTTTATTGTGGTAAACTTCAAGATAGGGCAATAATTTTTTTGTAAACAAATGTCTGAAGTTGAAGAATTGCAATGGCTTGAACAAAAATTAGCTTCATCTTATCAAAATAAAGGAGCTGTTCAAGGAGATTTGGAATGGAGCTTAGATAAAATAATTGCTTTTTCTAAGTGTTTGAAGTCGCCTGAAAAATCATTCAAAAGTATCCATGTAGGAGGAACCAACGGAAAAGGTTCTACGAGTCATATGATTGCTTCTATTCTTCAAGAAGCAGGTTACAAGGTGGGCTTGTTTACTTCGCCTCACTTAAAAGATTTTAGAGAACGTATTCGGATTAATGGTAAAATGATTGAATATGTTCAAGTAATTAACTTTGTGCGTACGTACAAATCATACATACATACGCATAGACTGTCTTTCTTTGAATTTACCACTGGGATGGCATTTGATTACTTTGCTCGAGAAAAAGTAGATGTTGCAATTATAGAAGTAGGAATGGGTGGGCGATTAGATGCTACCAATATTATAAATCCTGAGGTAAGTATCATTACAAATATAGGGTTGGAACACACAAAATTTTTAGGAGATACATTGTCTGAGATTGCTGCTGAAAAAGCAGGAATAATAAAAAAAAGAACACCTATTGTCATTGGTGAGTATCATCCAGAAACATTTCCTGTGTTTGTAAATGAATCAAAAAAACATGAAGCGCAACTATTTTTAGCTGAAAAGACTATCCAGAAAAAGTACAAAACAGATTTAAAAGGAGTTTACCAGCTTAAAAACTACAAATCAGCAGTGCAAGCTATTCGGTTGTTAAAACACTTCAAAATAGAAGAAAAACATATTGAAAATGGATTGATGAATGTGATGGGCAATACCAATTTATTGGGAAGGTGGCAAATCATCAATGAAAACCCAAAAACTATATGTGATACAGCACATAATAAAGAAGGGTTAAGCGCTACAATAAAACAACTTCAAAAAGAAAGATATACTAAACTGCATATAGTATTTGGAGTTATGAAAGATAAAAATGTGGATGATTTTTTAAGTTTTTTTCCAAAAAAGGCAACTTATTACTTTTGTGCTCCAAAAAATGAGCGTGCTTTATCTGTAAATGAATTACAAAAAAAAGCAGCTCAATACAATCTTTTTGGGAATGTACATAATTCAGTTTCAGAAGCCTATGAGCAAGCATTGGCAAAAGCGTCTCATGAAGATGTGATTTACATTGGAGGAAGTACATTTGTAGTTGCAGAAATACTTTAAAATTTTTGAGTTTAAATTTTGTCAGATATAAAATGTATTCTATATTTGCATCCGCAATAAGGGCGATTAGCTCAGCTGGTTCAGAGCACCTGCCTTACAAGCAGGGGGTCACTGGTTCGAATCCAGTATCGCCCACAAAACTTATTGAAAATAGAATTCGGGTGATTAGCTCAGCTGGTTCAGAGCACCTGCCTTACAAGCAGGGGGTCACTGGTTCGAATCCAGTATTACCCACAAAAAAAGCTTCTTTTAAAGAAGCTTTTTTTATTTTACAATAATTCTAAAATTCGTTCTAGAGCCATCCCTCGAGATCCTTTAATGAGTAATGTGCTATCTGTAATTGAAGGAAAGTTATCTTTCAAAGAGTTAAATGAGGAGTGTGTAATAATGTTCTTGTCTTTGTTGGTAGTTTTGCTGAAATTTTCTCCAATTAAATAAATTGTGTCAATAGTAAGAGTTGCGGCATAGTCACTAATTGACTGATGCTCTTCTTTTGCGCTTTCTCCTAATTCGAACATATCTCCTAAAAATGCAATCTTTTTAATATCGCTCAAACTTGAAAAATTATCTAATGCGGCTTTCATGCTTGTCGGATTTGCATTGTAAGCATCTAAAATAATCTTGTTAGTGTTCTTTTTAATAATTTGAGATCTATTGTTTGAGGGAATGTAGGACTCAATAGCTTCTTTTATGCTGTTTCTGTCGACGTTAAAATAAGTTCCAATGGCAACTGCTGCAGCAATATTCGAAAAGTTGTAAGCGCCAATTAAATGACTTTTAATTTCTGTTTGTCCTACTTTTAAGTGAACCATTGGGTTTGCACTTTGGAATTCAATTGTGATATTGGTGTTATCAGTGTCTCCAAAAGTGTATTTATTGGCTTGTTTGGTGCGTTCTATTTGTTTTTGATCATTGGCATTAACAAAAATAAATTTGTCATTAGCCTTCAGGTAATCATATAGTTCACTTTTTCCCTTTATAACACCTTCTACGCCTCCAAAACCTTCTAAATGTGCTTTGCCGAAATTGGTAATATAGCCATAATCAGGTTCGGCAATATTACTCAAAAATTCAATTTCTTTTTGGTGGTTGGCACCCATTTCTACAATTCCAATCTCAGTGTCTTCATTCATGGAAAGCAATGTTAAAGGAACTCCAATATGATTATTTAGGTTTCCTTTGGTTGCGGTAGTTTTAAATTTCTTTGACAATACGGCATTTATCAACTCTTTTGTTGTAGTTTTTCCATTACTACCTGTTAAAGATATGATTGGAACTTTAAGTTGTTTTCTGTGATAATTGGCTAGTTTTTGTAATGTTTCTAAAACATTTTCAACTAGAATTGTTCCCTTTGGTAGATTAAACTCTGATTCGTCGATAACGGCGTAAGCGGCTCCTTTTTGGAGGGCTTCTTTTGCATAGATGTTTCCATTGAAATGTTCTCCTTTCAAGGCAAAAAAAATACAATCTTTTGTGATATTTCTAGAGTCAGTGGAAACGCTAGAATGTTTTTTATAAATACGATATAGCTCTTCAATCATACTACTTTTTATTAACGTGTAAACGAAAAAAAAGCCCTGAATAAGGAATCAGGGCTTTGATGTTATAGGTGCGCTAGAAAAATTAGTTTCTAGGTCTTTTCTTTCCTTGAGATTTAGAACCAACTCTTGACATAGCACATCTGAATCCAATGTAAGAAGTTGCCATGTATTCAGGGAAAGCTCTTCTTTGTGCAGGATCAATCCAGTAAGCTCTGTCTTTCCAAGAACCGCCTTTGTATACACGAACATTGTCGTCAATTAAAGTTGTTCTAGTGTCTGATTTGTCATACTGTCTTAGCATTCCTGTAGAATCTGAAGAAACTACGTGCTTTGGAGCGTTGTACATGCGTTTTGCATCAGATTCTCCTTCTTCTTCATCTTCATTATATAGGTCAAAATATCTAGAAGATGCTACATCTCCATCACGGTAGTTTCTGTTGTCCGATTTGTCAAAGTTGGTACGTAAATATGTTTCTTTTTCATCAACAGAAACTTCAGCTAATTGTCCAGGAAGGTTTCTTGCTACAATTCTACCATTGGCTAACGTGTCATACTTAATTGTTTCTGTAGATACGATTTCAACAGTTCCTTCATCGTTGATTTTGTTTTTCATGTAAACGTTTCCACGATAGTAGTTGAAATCATTAGCTTCGTCATCAACAATAGGACGATAAACGTCTGCAACCCATTCCGCAACGTTACCAGCCATGTCATATAAACCAAAATCGTTTGGCGGGTATGATTTTACTTCAGCAGTAATATCAGCACCATCATCTGACCAACCAGCAATTCCACCGTAGTCACCTTTTCCTTGCTTGAAATTAGCTAACTGATCTCCACGTCTTTTTCTGTTTCCGCTTCGTGTGAATTCTCCTTTCCAAGGATATTTTTTTCTACCACGTACGTTATTATATTCACGTAATCCGTCTAAACCTTTTGCTGCATATTCCCATTCAGCTTCGGTAGGTAGGCGATACTCTGGTAAAATAATTCCAGAAGTACGTTTTGCATATACGTTTTTATTTGCGTCTGTAGAGTCTTTTGACTTGCTATTAGCTTTTTGAGCAACACGACCTTGGTATTCATCAATGTTGCCTCCGTATGTTTCGCCTGGTTTTGTCAAATATGCTTCAGTGCTGAATGTGCTAGTTGCATCAATACTGTCTGTTTTAACTCCTTTGGCAATATAACCTTCGCGCTCTAATACGGCTTCATTTACTCTGTCAGTTCTCCACTGGCAGAATTGTACTGCTTGAATCCAGTTTACTCCAACTACTGGGTATTGTGCATATCCAGGATGTCTTAAGTAATTGGTAGTCATTGTTTCGTTAAATCCTAAACGATCTCTCCAAACAAGAGTGTCAGGTAGAATACCAGTGTAGATGTTTTTATAATTTTCATTTTCTGGTGGAAAAACAGTTTTTGTCCAATACAAATATTCTGTATACATTAAGTTGGTAACTTCTGTTTCGTCCATATAGAAAGACTGAACGTGTTGTTGATTTGGAGTGTTGTTCCAATCGTGCATAGGGTCATCCTGAGTTTTCCCCATTGTAAAGGTACCACCTTCAATGAATACGAGTCCAGGAGCGGTCTCCTGATCCTTGTATTTTGTGTTGGCTGCGAATCCTCCATCTTTTCCGTCAATACGCCAACCTGTGGCTCTTGAGGTGTTTTTGGATGATGATCTTTTACAGCTAAAAAATCCTAATGAAACTACTGCGACAAGTAGCATAATTTTGAATGTACGCTTTTTCATAGTCAAGACTTGAGTATTGAAAAAAATTTTGGTTTGCAATATAGCAATTAAAGGTAAATTATCAAGTTTTATTTCAAAATTTAATAAGGAGTTTTACCTTCATCACAATTATCAATAGTTTTCTTATAACGACTTCAGTTGTTATTTATTATTCTTAATTTTGTTTTTTTAGAAAAATAGCGAAAACATTGAATAATATTTCAAAGTATTTACCGTTTTAGTTGCAATGAAAAAAAAACTTACTCTCCTTATAGGACTCCTTTTTATAAGTGTTCAAGCGCAAAATAAGCACTTCGATTTGACATGGAGTGACTCGCCCGTTGAATTTTTGAAAGAAAATACAATCACTAAGCTGCCAACGTTTAATGAAGAATATTATGTAAATAATGACGATGGCACAATCAGTTTCATTGCACAATGGAATGATGATCGTTATGTGAATGCAAATTCAATTCGTATTGATAATGTGGTGTATGGCGCTATTTCTCGTGAAAATTTAGGGGCAATCAACAAACAACTATTGCCAACTACTATTAAAGCGAAAATAGTAAACTCTAGTGCTCGTAATAAAAATGCACATATCTTAATAGTGTCACCGCTAATTAACGATAATGGGAACGTTAAAAAAGTACTGAGTTTTGATGTAAGCTATAATTTTTTAGCAAATCGTTCAAATATTGTTGTTAAAAGTGCAGAAGCAATAACAAATTCTGTTTTAGCAAGCGGGAGTTTTTATAAATTCTCGGTTGAAGAATCGGGAGTATATCGCTTAAGTGCTGATTTTTTGAATCAATTAGGATTGGATACAGGAAGTCTTGATCCTAAAAAAATAAAAATCTATGGAAATGGAGGAAGAATGATTCCTTTATTGAATTCTCAAAATGAATACTATGACGTCACAGAAAATGCTATTACAGTAGTTGGCGAAGATGATGGGCAATTTAATGCGCAAGATTATATATTATTCTATGCAGAAGGACCAAAAAAGTGGAATGCAGATAGTCAAACACATATCAATGCTTATACAGATAAGACTTACTATTACATCACAGCAGATGGAACTGCAGATGGAAAACGTATTCCAGAAGCTGTACAACCTACAGGAACGCCAGATGTAACAATTACCGAATATGATGGTTATCAATTCCACGAAGTTGATAATATTAATATTGTAAAACTTGGTAGACGATGGTTTGGAGAAGTATTCAATATAGAAACAGAGCAAACATTCAATTTTACATTACCTAATTTAGTAACGTCAGCTCCTGTTCGAATTGGTATCAAACCTGCTGCGGTTTCTAATGGAACAACTTCCATGACAACAGTTATTAACGGACAACCTGCTCAAAACACAAATGGACAACCAACATTCGCTTTCAGTTTTGCTCCGATTAATGACTCTTCATTTGCAACGCAACATATTGTTTCGGGAGTCTCGCAATTGCAACAAGGATTAATAGAAGATGAAGTAAACCTGTCTTCAGAAAATTTGAATATAACACTCACGTACCAAAATAATGGTATTGCGGGTTCTGTGGCGTATTTAGATTATATTTCTATCTGGTCAAAGCACACACTTACAGGAACAGGAAGTCAATTTACATTTAGGTATAATGATGCACGAAATAGTATGGGAATTGGTGAATATGTTTTCTCTAACGCATCTTCAATAACACAAGTTTGGGATATTACTGATATATGGAATATACGTAAAATTTCAAATGATACTGCGGCTAGTGCCTTTTCATTTACAGCACCAATGGGTGAAATAAGAGAATATATTGCAGTGGATGGCTCACAGTTCTTAATTCCAACAATCGAACCGAATAGCCTAGTGGCAAATCAAGACTTAAAAGGAACTATCTTCAATGATGGCGATGTAGACTATATTATTGTTTCTCCTGATCACTTTACAGTACAAGCAGAGCGTTTAGCTGATTTTCATCGTAATTATTCAGGAATGAATGTGAAAGTTGTAACCTTAACCTCAATTTACAATGAATTCAATACTGGAAATCCAGATATAGGAGCTATTCGTAACTTTATTAAATATGTGTACGATAATGCAAGTAGTTTAGATAATCGACTGAAATATGTTTGTTTTTTTGGTGATGCTTCGTACGATTATAAAAACCGTATTGCTGGCAACTCAAATATCGTTCCTGTATATCATGCGTATGATAGTTTTAACCTAACAAGAGGTTTTATGAGTGATGATTTTTATGGAATGATGGATCAAAATGAAGGAACACTTGCGGTGTCAGACCGTTTGGATATTGCGCTTGGAAGAATGCTGGTTAATGATGTGAATCAGGCTAAAGAAATGGTTGATAAAACACTTACTTATTATAGTAAAGAAGCCTATGGAAGATGGCGAAATACAGTAACGATTGTTTCAGATGATGCGGAAAATAATTCAGACAAAGATTTAGAAGTTGACTTAGATGCACTTGGAAATACAATTGCGCAAGAAAAACCATTTATCAACATTTCTAAAATTCACTCAGACGCCTATGTGCAGCAATCATCTGCTGCTGGTGAGCGATATCCAGAAGTAAATGAGGCAATTAAAGATAATATTGCGCTTGGTTCATTAGTTGTGAATTATTTTGGGCATGGAGGAGAAGACGGACTAGCAGGAGAACGAATTTTTGAAAAAGTAGATTCGCAAGAACTGGCAAATGATTGTAGACTTCCTTTATTTATTACAATTACATGTGAATATACTCGTTTTGATAATCCTCTGCGTGATACTGCAGGTGAATTTATGTTTTGGAATGAAAATGGAGGTGCAATATCTTTACTAACAACAACACGTCAAATATTCCAAAATGTAGGTGTAAGTATTAACGAATTACTAGCTCGTTATCTCTTCTCGTATGGTTCTAATGAATATCAACCAATATCAGAAGCATTGCGTCAAACAAAAAATCTAGTTACAACTAGCAATAAACGTACAGTATTCTACATTGGCGATCCTGCATTAAAATTGGCTATTCCTAAGCCAAGAGTCAATCTTACAGCAATCAACGATGTGCCAATCACGCAGCCAACAGATACATTGAAGGCACTAAGTAGAATAAAAATGGCAGGAAATATTACTGATGAAGCGGGTAATATAATGAATACGTACAATGGAACTGTTTTTTCAACGATTTATGATAAAAAAATTCAAAGACAAACATTAGCAAACGATTTTCCTTTTATATTAGACTTCGAAACATTAGGAGAAATCATCTTTAGAGGAAAAGCTGAAGTAGTAGATGGTACCTTTGAATTTGAATTTGTAGTGCCTAGAGATATTACCATTCCTGTCGGAAATGGTCGTGTCAGTTTTTATGCTGAAAAAGAAGGGGTGTTAGAAGATCACACAGGATTTAATGAAAGTTTCAAAGTGGGTGAGCTTAATGAAGATGCACCAGTAGATAATGAGCCGCCTGTTATTAATCTATATATGAATGATGAAAGTTTTGTTTCTGGAGGAATTACAAATGAATCTCCTTTCTTATTAGCCAAACTCTCTGATGAAAACGGAATCAATACGGCTAGTGGAATAGGTCATGATATAGTGGCCATTCTTGATGGAGATGAAGTAAATCCGTTCATTCTAAACGATTATTATGAGACAGAACTAAATGACTATACAAGAGGAATTGTTAAATTTCCTTTGCGCGATTTAGAAGATGGAACACATACATTATCTCTCAAAGCATGGGATGTGTATAATAATTCCTCAACAACAGAAATACAATTTACCGTTTTCAACGAAAACAACTCGTTAACCATTACAAATGTGTTAAACTATCCAAATCCATTTGTAAGCTATACTGAATTTTGGTTCAATCACAATAGCTCAAGTGAATTAGATATCATGGTGCAAGTCTTTACTGTTTCCGGAAAAGTGGTACGTACACTAGTAGGGAAAACGAACGCTGAAGCTACAAGTAAAGATTATAGCTCATTGTCGAGAGATATTGTGTGGGACGGTAAAGATGATTTTGGAGATAAACTAGGAAAAGGAGTCTACGTATACAAGATTACGGTAAAATCTCCGTTAACTAATCAGAAAGTTGAAAAATTTGAAAAACTTGTAATCCTATAAATAAAACCTATATTTGTTAAAATTTTAACTGAATGAAGAAGCTAATCTTATTTATATTGTGCTTAATTCCAGTAGGAATGATGGCGCAAACTACTGTCACAAACCCAAATGATACACGAGTAATCACAACAGGTGTTCCTTTCTTATTAATTACGCCAGATGCTAGAGCAGGCGGAATGGGAGAATTAGGTGTGGCAACTTCACCAGATACCTATTCACAACAATGGAACCCAGCAAAATATGCGTTTGCTAATGAACAAATAGGAGTGGGGATTAGCTATACACCATACTTAAGTGATTTGGTAAATGATATCTTTTTAGGAAATCTTACATTCTATAATCGTATCAATGAACGTAGTGCGTGGTCGGCTAGTATTAAATATTTTAGTTTGGGTGAAATAGAAATTATTACACAACAACAAGCAGATATAGGAAACTTTACTCCATTAATTGAACGTCCTAACGAATTAGCAATTGATGCTTCGTATGCGTTGCGTTTAAGTGATCAATTTTCAATGTCGGTAACAGGACGTTTCTTGCGATCAGATTTAAAACTTCAATCACAACAAGATGTAGAAGCGAATGCAGCAAGTACATTTGCAGTGGATATTGCGGGTTATTATCAATCAGAGGAAATTGCGTATGACAATTATAACGGGCGTTGGAGAGCAGGATTTAATATCTCTAACTTAGGACCAAAACTAAAATATGACGAATTAGGACAAGAAAATTTCTTGCCAACACAGTTAAAACTAGGTGGTGGATTTGATTTTATTTTTGACGAATACAACAAGCTAGCGGTAAGTGCTGAAGTTAACAAGCTATTAGTGCCTACGCCACCAATTCTCGGTTTTGTTGATAAAGATGATGACGGGAATCAAGACTCTGACGACCTTTCAACTCCAGATGTTGACGAAAGTGAACCAACAATTATTGTTGAAGGACAAGATGATAATGTAGGTTTTGTCTCAGGAATTTTTCAATCGTTTGGAGATGCGCCAGGCGGATTCAGTGAAGAGTTAAAAGAATTTACATGGGCATTAGGTGCAGAATATTGGTATCAAGATTCATTTGCATTGCGAGTTGGATACTTTAATGAAAGCGAAATCAAAGGAGCAAGAAAGTTCTTTACATTAGGAGCTGGTTTCAAATACAGTGCTGTAAAAATTGATGTTTCCTATCTATTCTCAGCTTCAAAAGTGAGAAATCCTTTAGAAAATACCTTGCGCTTTTCTTTGACATTCAATCTTGGAGAAACCTATGATGAATTCTAGAATTCTATAAAAACACATAAAAAAACCTTTCAAATAATACTTTGAAAGGTTTTTTTATGTCCAATACTTATCTTTTTGCGATTGTTGACAATGACTTTAAAGGGAATCGACATACTGTAATGTAAATAGTTCTACATTCCATAAATAATTTAGTATCTTTCTAAGCTGATTTTTTGTGAATACAAAACAAAAAACGGAGAGTAAACAAATTTCAGATGCAAGAAATAAAAATTACGACAATACTTACGTGTTACGATCATATAAATGAGTTGCCTCAGCAGACACAAAAATTAATGGAACATGCGGTTGAAGCTAGAAAAAATGCGTATGCTCCGTATTCTAATTTTAGAGTTGGAGCTGCTTTATTACTAGCCAATGGGGAAGTAGTTACAGGGAATAATCAAGAAAATGCTGCGTATCCTTCAGGGCTATGTGCAGAACGAGTTGCTATATTTCATGCAGGAGCTAAATATCCAGGTGTGCAAATTAAACAAATTGCCATCACCGCTACGTCAGATCTTCATGTAAATAAAACTCCAATACCTCCTTGTGGGGCGTGTAGACAATCTATTGCAGAATATGAAATGCGTCAAGATGAAGCTATTGAAATTTATTTCATGGGAGGCGAAGGGAAAATCATGAAATCCAATTCTTTAAAGGATTTGTTGCCGTTGGTTTTTGATAAAACATATTTGTAAACTTTAAAAAACTAACAAAAAAATCATTTGCAGCAGAGTAAAATAACATATGTAATTAAAATTCTATTTTTCTCAAACGTTTTCGAATGAATATTTCATGTTAAAAGCACGATAATTTACCGCTACATTTTTTCCCTTCTTATTAAAATAGTATTTTTGTTATTTGTATAAGAAACAAACAACAAGAAGCTATAAACCTTAAAACGGAATTGTCAACAGGAAACAAGACAAGGACAACCAATTTGAAATAAATGGAAAAAATCACTAAAGAAGTATACCTCAAATGGTATGAGGATATGTTATTTTGGAGAAAATTTGAAGATAAGTTAGCCGCTGTATATATTCAGCAAAAAGTGCGAGGATTTCTTCATTTATACAATGGTCAAGAAGCTGTCTTAGCAGGATCATTACACGCAATGGATTTGTCAAAAGACAAAATGATTACAGCGTATAGAAATCACGTGCAACCAATTGGTATGGGCGTTGATCCAAAAAAAGTAATGGCAGAACTATATGGAAAAGCTACTGGGACATCTCAAGGTCTAGGAGGTTCTATGCATATCTTTGCGCCGGAAAATGGATTTTATGGAGGACACGGAATTGTAGGAGGACAAATTCCTCTTGGAGCAGGGTTAGCTTTTGCAGATAAATATTTCAAAAGAGATGCGGTAACACTTTGTTACATGGGAGATGGAGCGGTGCGTCAAGGTTCTCTTCATGAAACCTTCAATATGGCGATGAACTGGAAACTTCCGGTTGTCTTTATTTGTGAAAACAATGGGTACGCAATGGGAACTTCCGTAGAAAGAACCGCAAATCATACAGATATATGGAAACTCGGTTTAGGGTATGAAATGCCTTGTGGTCCTGTTGATGGAATGAATCCTGTAAAAGTGGCAGAAGCAGTATATGAAGCTGTTGAACGCGCTAGAAGAGGTGATGGACCTACATTTTTAGAAATGAAAACCTATCGTTATAGAGGTCATTCTATGTCTGATGCACAACACTATCGTACAAAAGACGAAGTGGAAGAGTACAAAAAAATTGATCCAATTACGCAAGTAAAAGAAACTCTTCTAGAAAACGAATACGCAACTGAAGATGATATTGCAGCAATGGATAAACGTGTGAAAGATTTAGTAAGAGAATGCGAAAAATTTGCAGAAGAATCACCTTATCCAGCGAAAAACGTAATGTACGATACTGTGTACGAGCAAGAAGATTATCCATTTTTACCTCATAAACTATAAAATATGGCAGAAATTATAAACATGCCAAGACTTAGTGACACTATGGAAGAAGGTGTCGTGGCATCATGGTTAAAACAAGTAGGAGACAAAGTAGAAGAAGGAGATATACTGGCTGAGATTGAAACGGATAAAGCAACGATGGAGTTTGAGTCCTTCCATGAAGGAACTTTGTTGTACATTGGTGTACAAGAAGGAGAAACTGCACCTGTTGATGCCTTGCTAGCTATTATTGGAAAAGAAGGAGAAAACATTGACGGACTAATCAATGGTGGCTCCAATAATACAGAACAGAAAAGCAAAGTTGCTGAAGAAAATATGGCAAGCGAAGAAATAAAAGAAGAGCCATCTTCTGAAAGTGTAAAAATGCCCGATGGAGCTGAAGTAGTTACAATGCCGCGTTTGAGCGATACTATGGAGGAAGGAACAGTAGCAACTTGGTTAAAACAAGTAGGAGACAAAGTAGAAGAAGGTGATATTTTAGCTGAAATCGAAACAGATAAAGCAACGATGGAGTTCGAATCATTTTATGAAGGAACTTTATTATATATAGGAATTCAAGAAGGTGAAACTGCTCCAGTTGATAGTATTTTAGCAATCATCGGAAAAGAAGGAACAGATGTAGATGCGGTGTTGAATGCAGCTAAATCTGGCGGAAGTTCAAAGAAATCTTCAAACAAAGAAGAAACTGGATCGATAGAAACTAAAGTTGTTGAAGAATCTCAAGAATCAGCATCAAACCAAGGAAAAACAGAGAGTTCTAACAGTCGTATCATAGCTTCTCCTTTAGCAAAGAAAATAGCAGAAGATAAAGGAATCGATTTGTCAAAAGTAAAAGGAACAGGAGATCATGGACGTATCATAAAGCGTGATGTGGAAAACTATCAACCTGTAACGGAAGCTAAACCAACTCCTGCTAAAGAAACTCCTATAGCAAAAGAAACTTCGGCTCCAGCACCATTTGTGCCTGCAGGCGAAGAGAGTAGTGAAGAAGTGAAAAATTCTCAAATGCGTAAAACGATTGCACGTCGTTTAGGGGAGTCAAAATTCTCTGCACCTCACTACTACCTAACGATAGAGTTAGATATGGATAATGCAATCGCTTCTCGTAAAACGATTAACGAAATTCCAGATGTAAAAGTATCATTCAATGATATGATTGTGAAAGCTTGTGCAATGGCATTACGTAAACATCCACAAGTAAATACCTCTTGGAATGGAGATACAACACGTTACAATAAGTATATTCATGTTGGTGTAGCCGTAGCTGTTGATGAAGGGTTGTTAGTTCCTGTATTGAAATTTACCGATCAAATGAGTCTAACAACTATAGGAAGTCAAGTGCGTGAATTAGCAGGAAAAGCAAGAAACAAAAAGATTTCTCCTGCGGAAATGGAAGGAAGTACATTCACTATTTCAAATTTAGGAATGTTTGGTATTCAAGAGTTTACTTCTATTATCAATCAACCTAATTCTGCAATTCTTTCAGTAGGAGCTATTGTTCAAAAACCAGTAGTGAAAAACGGTGAGATTGTTGTAGGAAACACAATGAAAGTTACCTTAGCATGCGACCATAGAACTGTAGATGGGGCAACAGGAGCGCAATTCTTACAAACTGTAAAACAGTACGTGGAAAACCCTGTGACCATGCTAGCTTAATAATATATCATCATAAAATCCCACGTGAGTGGGATTTTTTATTTTTTAGAAATAATCATCAATCAAAAAAAAACACTATGAAACATTTTGCACACTATGTCGCTCTCTTTTGTTTAAGTTTATTGGTTTTTTCATGTAAAACCAAAGAAATAATTATTCAAGCAGAAGAAGTTGATGATATTGTAACGTACTTAGCTTCCGATGAATTGGAAGGAAGAGACACAGGAAGTGAAGGTATTGAGAAGGCGGCTATCTACATTGAAAACTACTTTAAGGGGTTAGGAGTAAAACCTTATTTTGACACATACAGAGATAATTTTACGGTCAGAGGAAAAGAAGCATACAATGTTATAGGATATTTAGAAGGAACTGATCCTGTGCTAAAAGATGAATTTGTAATATTAGGAGCACACTATGATCATATTGGATATGGAGAAGCAGATGGAGACGATACAATTGCTAATGGAGCAAATGATAACGCAGCAGGTGTGGGTACTGTAATGGCAATGGCAAAGTATTTTGCAAAAACTAAAAGTAACAAACGAAGCATTCTCTTTACATTATTTTCTGCGGAAGAGAAAGGATTATTAGGGTCAAAATACCTTGCAAAAACCTTAAAAGAAAAGAATATAGATCTTTACATAATGCTTAATTTTGAAATGGTAGGTGTTCCGTTGGTAGATAAAGATTACATAGCCTATGTGACGGGATTTGATACATCGAACCTTGCAGAAAAGATGAATGAATATGCAGGAAAGAAAATTGCTGGGTTTCTTCCAAAAGCAGGTGAATACAGATTGTTTATGCGTTCTGATAACTATCCGTTTTTTCAAGAGTTTGGAGTGCCTTGCCAAACATTTTCAACATTTGACTTTACCAACTTTCAACACTATCATAAAGTAGGCGATGAAGCAGAAAAGATGAATTTCAATCATATGGCGAGTTTTGTAAACACTTTCATTCCAGCAGTAAAAAAAGCGGTTAATGCGCCTACAAAAGAAATCTTACTGAATTCTTCAGCAAAATAAATATCCTTTGATAGAGTAATCAAAAAATAAGAAAGATGAAAAACATCATCATTACTGGTACGAGTAGAGGAATTGGGTTTGAATTGGTACATTTATTTGCTACTGCAGGACACAATGTATTGGCACTTTCTAGAAATGAAAAACCAATTTCAAATCTAACCTATGACAATATTACTTCTTTTGCTTTTGACTTGACTAAGCAGGAAGATTATCAGCGAGTTACGGATTTTGTAAAAGATAATTGGCAACAAGTTGATGTGGTAATTCATAACGCAGGAGCTTTGCTTAATAGAGCTTTTTCGGAAACGACTATGGAAGATTTTGAATGGATATACAAAGTAAATGTATTTGGAGTCGCCGAATTGAGTCGTGTGTTGTTACCTTTTATGGTTGAAGGAAGTCATGTGGTAACAATTAGTTCTATGGGAGGTATTCAAGGAAGTATGAAATTTCCAGGATTGGCGGCCTATAGTTCTTCCAAAGGAGCTGTTATTACTTTAGTCGAATTATTGGCAGAAGAACACAAAGATCAAGGAATCGCTTTTAACGTTCTAGCGTTAGGAGCTGTGCAAACAGAAATGTTGGCAGAAGCCTTTCCAGGTTATAAAGCGCCACTATCAGCATTGGAGATGGCAGAATATATTTTTTATTTTTCGCTTAACGGAAATAAATATTACAACGGAAAAATACTGCAAGTATCTAGTTCGACTCCATAAAAAAAGGAAGCTAAACAGCTTCCTTTTTTATGTCTATTAAACTACTACATTTCTTCAATAATCTTTTCAATCAATTCTGTAGTAGAACTATAACTTAGTCCTTCTTTTTTTGCAATATCTACGGCTTCTTTTGCTCTTTTTAAGGCTTTGGTGTAATTGCCTGTTTTATACAATAAAGCAGCATGTGTATCTACATTGTAATAGTTTTTTTCTAATTCAATAGAACGTTCTACAATCTTAATAGCTTTGAGCAAATGCTTTACGTTATCATGTTTTTGGTATGCATGCCAAGCAAGAGAATTTAACTTGCTGGAAGAGTTCCAAATTTCATCTAATGTTGATTGAGAAAACTCATCAGAATTACCATGATTAGCACTTACGTCGTAATAACTACTGTCACCAGAATTGGAAGAAACAGTGGTAGTGCTTGCTTCGTTATTCATGTGTTTTTTTATCAAGTTTTCCATTGTTGTCTTACTCATTGCACCTTCTATTTGTTCTAAGTTTGTGCTATTTTTAATAAACAAATATGTGGGCATTGCATTAATTCCTAATGCATCATCTATTTGATTCTTATCTACGTCTATTTTATAAAAATCTACACGATCTTTATATTTAGCTTCTAATTCTTTTAAAATCGGATCCATGCGTTTACAAGGGCCACACCAAGTAGCGTAAAAATCCAAAACAATCAAGCGATCGTTGTTTACTAGTAGTTTTGCTTCTGCGGTTTGGTCTGTTAGCTCAGTTTGCGCAAAAGTTAAGCTGGTAGCACAACATAAGAGGAGTAGCAATACATTTTTCATACAATAAAATTTAATTACGACTTAAAGTTAACTAAAAAAATGAGGTCAAAAAATGTTTGCCTTGGTTTTTATGCAGATGATTTCTCACTCTTTTATAATTTGAAACGTAAAAGAAGTCTGCACTTTTTTTCTATTTTCAACCTCTACAATCGTTTGTTTCATTACCAAATTAGCACTGTCTTTTAGTGAATGTACTGAATTTACGATCATTGCATATCGAATTTTTTGAACGGCGATACTGTCATTAATAACTTCTAGATTATCAATATATTGTATGTCTTTTATTTTAATGGACTGAATAGAATCTGATAACAAAGTAGCGAACTTATTAGAATGGGCTAATTGTTCTACAATGGCATCTTTGAATTCTGGGTGTTTTGTAATCAATACAGATGCTTCATAACTAGCTTGCAATTTTTCTTCAATTTCTGAGTGCATACTCTGTAACAAAGATGTATATGTGGTTTTTATTTTTTTTGCATCTACATAGGTTTGTGAAGTTATGTGGCGATCGTTTGCTAATTCACTTTCAGTTGCTTCTTCTGTAGCAACAGTATTTTCTGCCTTTTGTGTTGAATTAGAGCAAGAGAAATTCAAAAGCAACAATAAAATAAAAACAACCTTTCGTATCATTGGATCATAAATTTAAGTTTTACAATTTTATTATCAACGTATACTTTGTCTAGTACATGCATTTTCTTCAAGGTACTTGTTGGGATTGTTAATAGATTGATAAACTCCTTTTTAGTGTATAATTCAATTCCTAAATTATTTTTAAATACACGGTAAATTTGAGCTTGATCGTCAATTAGCATATTTAATTGATCTCTTCTTTTTTGCCAATCTTCTTTATTTCCATTAGCATAATACAGTAACATTAGGGCATAATCATCTGTTTGCAATTTGACTGTTTTGTGGTTGCTAGAGTTGATGTGTCGAACAATAGTATCTGTTTTATGATAAGGCGATTTGACTACAAACCTAAGTTCGTCTTCAGTAGTTGTATAAGAAAAACAACCTAAACTATCCGTTTTAATATACACAGGTGATTCATGCTTTCTCAATATAACAATATCCAACGGAATTTTCGTGATGGCTTTTTGCTGATCAGCATCCACAAAACAAAAAGAAAATATATTTTCTGTTGGATACAACCTATAAATTCCAAAAGCAACAAAAGGTAATAGTAATAACCACATAAACTTTTGATACGACGTTTTAGCTTTTTTAGATGAATCTTCTATTTTGTCTTTATTTACATGTTGTTGTACAAAATCATTCCAATTGTTATAACCTACGTATACGCTCAATAAATTTAGCATATCAATACGCGGAAGTTTAGCTGTTTCTTTTTTGATGTATGTATAAAACCATTTTTCACTAATGCTACCTTTGGTTTTTCTTCTTAGGTCTTCTTGGAAATCTGTAATTGTATTTCCCTTCCACATACGAATATCGTTTTCAGCAGTATGAGAAGCTAAAAAAGTAGTCGTTATATGCTGTTTTAGTAATGAAAAGAGATATGTTTCTTGAGAATTCAATTAACGGTTAATATGTTGATATTTAATAGATTGTAATTTGTAAAATAATTTACAAGACGCTTACAACTCTTTTACAAAGTTTTTTGATGGCATCCCAATAGGTTTGTGTCTGTAATCCTTAAAAATAAAAAATTATGAATGCAATCACACGAAAACAAACACTAAAATTATATGTATTTACATTTCTTCTAGTAACAATTATGTCTTGTAATGAACATGCAGCAAAGTATAAAACGGAAGAACTCACGATAGAAACAGTCGATTTACGGAATGATTATAACGGAATAGAGAGTTCTCCCTCTTTAAAAAAAATAGAACAATCTCATCAAGAGCAAACTACAGGATTTACATCTTCTGATAAAGTGTCTGTGACTTCAAATATTCCTGAAAACTTACAAATTATAAAAACAGCAAGCACACGCTATAAAGTAAAGGATATATCGGAAGCATTAATAGCAATTAAACAAGAAATGTACGTACAAGGAGGTTATATATCAGAGTTGCGGTTTGATAAAAACTATCAGGAAAAGAAAAATAGATTTACAATCAAAATACCAAAAGAAAATTTTGATCAAATGCTAGATGGAATTCAAAAGTTTGCAGAAGAAACAGATTATGTTAACATATCAACAACTGATGTAACTGAAAAATATATGGATGCACAAACACGCTTGCAAACTAAATTGGAAGTAAAAGCTCGTTTAGAAGCTGTATTACGCAAAAATGCTAAAACAGTTAAAGATATATTAGATACTGAAAGTCAATTGCGTGTTCTTCAAGAAGAAATTGAAGCAGTACAAGGAAAAATTAAATATATGTCCAACCGAGTTGCGTATAGTACAATTCAAGTAGAGTTGTATGAAACAATTACCTATAAAGAAAAACCAGTAACGTATCAAAAAGGGTTTGGTGCTAAAGCAAAAGAAGGATTGATTGCTGGTTGGCAATTCATCCAGAATGTTATAATTGGAATGTTGCATATTTGGCCTTTTATTTTAGTTGTAACTATTGCAATTATTGTATTTAAACGCTGGAAGAAAACAAAAAAATAATAGTGGTTAAACTCATATTGAGTACAGTCAAAAACAATAGAAAAAAATCCATTTCGCAGTTTTTGATTGTACTCTGTTTTTTAATTTTCAATCATTCAATCTTTTCATTCAAAAAAACAAATCCTTACATTTGAATAGTGAAAGATATTTTAGCAAAATACATTCCCGAACGTGCTGTCGATGAAACTTTTCAATTAATCAAAGTACATCAAGTACATTTAAAAATCGTGAATCAACGGGTAACACGTCATGGTGATTATCGAAAAACGCCTGATGGAAAACATCAAATCACTGTAAATGCAGGAGAAAATAAGTATCGATTTTTTGTAACACTTATTCACGAAATAGCACACTTGGTCGCTTTTGAAAAATACGGACGTTTCATTAAGCCACACGGGATTGAGTGGAAACGAACTTTTCAGCAACTCATGTTGCCTTTTATCAATCCACAAGTATTTCCCACACGTATTTTGCCTATTGTAGCTAATCATTTTAAAAATCCACGCGCTAGCAGTGATACGGATGCGAAATTTGCTTTAGCACTCAAACAATACGACCCTGAAAATGACAAGCATTATGTTTTTGAAATTCCACTAGGAAGTACCTTCCGTTTGCATAATGGAAAAATATTCAAACGCGGTAATAAACGCATTAAACGCTATGAATGTTTGGAAGTCGCTACAGGTCGGGTTTATTTATTCAATCCAAATGCAGAAGTTGAGTTATTGAGAAGTTAATAATTGTGACTTTTATTATTTTTCTCATCAATCTGTAGTATCTTGCTAATTCATAATTCTACACTGAATTTACATGAATATGAACACGAATTATTATGCAATTCTAATGGCTGGTGGCGTTGGTTCACGTTTTTGGCCAGTTAGTACTTCGAGCTTTCCCAAACAGTTTCATGACATGTTAGGAACAGGAGAAACACTCATTCAAAAAACATTCAATAGGCTTACAAAGCTTATTCCTAAAGAAAATATTTTCATTCTTACAAATGAAAAATACAATGATTTGGTACTAGAACAATTGCCCGATGTAGCTCAAAAACAAGTAGTATTAGAGCCTGCAATGCGTAATACAGCACCATGTATTTTATATGCTTCATTGAAAATTCAAAAGGAAAATCCGAATGCAGTTATGGTTGTTGCTCCAAGTGATCACTGGATTGAAGATGAAGATGCTTTTATAAATGACTTGCAAACATGTTTTCGAAAGTGTGAAAAAGAAAATGTATTGATGACACTTGGCATTCAACCTACATTTCCTAATACTGGATACGGTTATATAAATTTTGAAAAAAGTGAAAAACCAATCAAAAAAGTACATCAATTTACAGAAAAACCCAATTACGAAACAGCAAAACAATTTCTTGAAAGTGGGAACTTTCTGTGGAATGCAGGAATATTTATTTGGAGTGTGAATACTATCATTACTGCTTTTCAAAATTTTCAACCCAAACTGTATGATTTGTTTGATGAAGGAATGACTGTATATAATACAGATTTTGAAGACGATTTTATTCGTGATAACTACAGCCGTGCCGAGAATATTTCTATCGACTATGCAATTATGGAACGTGCAAGTCAAGTATATGTGTTGCTAGCTACGTTTGATTGGAATGATTTAGGAACTTGGGGAAGTTTGTATGACAAACTACAAAAAAATGAAGGAGAAAATGCAGTGATTAATGCACGAACAGTTTTGCAAGATGCAAGTGGAAATATGATTCGTACCACAGGGAAAAAAGTTGTGGTGATTGATGGATTAAATGAGTATATTGTGGTTGATAACGATGATGTTTTGCTTATTTATCCAAAAACTAAAGAGCAAGACATTAAACAAGTATTACAAAAGGTAAAAAATACTTTTGGAGAACAATACGGATAAAATTTATGAGTACAGAAGAAAGCAAATTCAATTTCTCTGAAGACAAACCAAAAGAGAATACACAAACAACGCCTGCAAATGATGACCCAAAAGGGTTGTGGGAAGGATTAAAAAGTTTTATATATAAACTCTTAGATATTCGAGATGATGTAGATAAAGATCAAACAATCGAAGATGTTAAAAAAGACATTCCGTTTAAAGGAGCTACCGCTTGGATTTTAGTTTGTTCCATATTTATAGCATCTATTGGGTTGAATGCTAACTCACCTGCTGTAGTAATTGGAGCCATGTTAATTTCTCCACTTATGGGACCAATTTTGGGAATGGGAATGTCTATAGCGATTAATGATATATATACACTGCGAAAATCATTAGTCAACTTTGGTGTCATGGTTTTTTTAAGCGTGTTAACAGCATTCTTATTTTTTAAATTCTTTCCGTTACAGGAAGATTCATCAGAGTTATTAGCGAGAACACAACCTGATATTCGAGATGTATTAATAGCCTTCTTTGGTGGATTAGCATTAATTATTGCTCGTACTAAAAAAGGAACCATTGCTTCGGTAATTTTTGGGGTGGCAATTGCAACAGCTTTAATGCCACCATTATGTACAGTTGGTTACGGATTGGCAAAAGGAGGATCACAAGGATTAGGATATGCGGGTGGAGCGATGTATTTATTTACAATCAACACCATTTTTATTGCATTAGCGACTTTTTTGGTATTGAAGTTGCTTCGATTCCCGATGCTAAAATATGCAAACTCCCAAAAACGGAAGCGTATTTCTCAGTTAGCATCAGTCATTGCGTTGGCGGTGATGATTCCAGCAATTTGGACTTTTTGGAATGTATTACAAGAATCTAACATACGAAGAGATTATAACTTATTTATAAAACCAATTGCTGAAAATACTGAAGTTTGGTTGCAAAAGCGCGATAAAGACTTGGATATAGATAAGAAAAAAATATCCTTGCACTTTAATGGCGAAGTGCCTCCAGCTTTAGAAGCGGATTATCGTGCAGCATTAGAAAAATACGAATACATAAAAGATTTTGAATTGGTTGTAAGCGGAAACAAAACCCGAAGTGTTGATCAACTTTCAGAATCGTTAGAAAGGGCTTATTCAGATTTGGATGAAAGCAAAAATATTATTGATGGTTTGCAAAAACAAATAGCAGAACTTAAACAAGAAATTTCAAACTTAAATTCACAGTTAGAATCAAGAGCTTCTGTAGAAAATGATAGCTATGTGAAGTTTAGTAAAGTTGCTAAAGATGCCAAAATCCGATATGCAGATTTGCGTCAGTTTGGTTTTGCGAAAATGTTAAACTCAACTGATTTTATCAAAGTAGATACAATTCCTGTGGCAGCTGTTAAATGGAATGCGCAATTGTCTGACAGTGTAAAAACAGTGCGTGAGCAGGAACTTAAACAATGGTTAAGAGATGAATTAACGTTAGATACATTAATCATTGAACGCATAAAGTAAAAATTAGAAAAAATCTTATACTTAAAAAAGCGAGCTTCGGTTCGCTTTTTTGTTTTACAGAAAGTAACCCCACGAACTAACCTTCTGATAAAAGGTTTTCATCTCAATAGTTAATTTGGTGTTTTTCCCTATTCATAATTAGTGTTTTTATCGTTGAGTATTTTTTAAGATGGTCAGATCTTTGAGAAACGAAACAAAACAATAGAAATTATGAAAAAAAAGAAGGTAAAAAGTTTGGTCTTACACAAGGAGTCAATCTCTAAATTGGACAGCCAGCAAGTTTCAGGAGGAGCTTATATTTTATGGACATTGTTATGGTGTAAAGATAAGCCAGCACCAGCGCCGCACAATCCAATACCACAAGAACCACTTCCAGTTTCATGGACGTGTCCTCCAGAACCAACAGGAATCCTTTCAGGTTGTCCTAACGCTACTTGTTAATGAATTTTATAAGCGAACTTTGGTTCGCTTTTTTTAATCTTCCAACTCTTTCAAATACACTTCGCGTACTTTTTTGAACAAATCAGAAGAATATACAAAGTCAGTGACAGATTTGTTATCTGTCTTGAAGATTTCTTTGTTGGTTCCTTCCCACGCTTTATGACCGTCTTTTAAAAAGACAATTTTTTCCCCAATTTCCATAACAGAGTTCATGTCATGCGTATTAATTACAGTGGTGATGTTGTATTCGTCTGTAATTTCTTGAATTAAATTATCAATAACAATCGCAGTTCGAGGATCTAGTCCAGAGTTTGGTTCGTCACAAAACAAATACTTAGGATTCATCACAATAGCGCGTGCAATTGCTACTCGTTTTTGCATTCCACCAGAAGTTTCAGCCGGATACTTGTGGTGCGCATCAATCAAATTTACACGCTTCAATACAAAATCAACACGGTCTTGCATTTCACTTAATGGTTGATTTGAGAACATTCGAAGAGGAAACATAACATTTTCAGAAACTGTCATCGAATCAAACAAGGCACTTCCTTGAAAAACCATACCCATTTCGGTTCGCAATTCTCTTTTTTGTTCATCAGAAAGGGTTTTGTAGTCTTTTCCATCAAACAAAATAGAACCTTCTTCAGGAGTAAAAAGGCCTAGTAAAGATTTTAAAAAAACGGTTTTTCCAGAACCACTTTGACCAATTACCAAATTAGTTTTTCCTTTTTCAAAAGTGGTAGAAATTCCTTTGAGAATCTCTACTCCGTCAAACGATTTTTTTATGTTTTTTACTTCGATCATTACGTCAATAATAATTGTGTGATGAGGTAATTTATCAAAATTATAACTACACTCGTCCATACAAATGCAGTCGTACTTGCTTTTCCAACTTCAAGTGCACCACCTTTCATGTAGTATCCATAAAATGATGGAATTGTTGCTAGGATAAACGAAAATACAAATGTTTTTACAAACGCATAGGTAACGTGAAAAGGGATAAAATCAATTTGTAACCCTTGTACAAAATCCGCACTTGTTGAAAACCCTCCATATATAGAAGCCATCCAACCACCAAGAATTCCTAAAAACATGGCGATAGTAATGACAAAAGGATATAATGATAGGGCAATTATCTTAGGGAAAATAAGATAATTTAATGAATTAACTCCCATTACTTCCAAAGCGTCAATTTGCTCGGTAACTCTCATGGTACCTATACTAGAAGTAATAAATGAACCTACTTTTCCTGCCATAATAATGGAAATGAATGTAGGAGCAAACTCCAAAATTACGGATTGTCGCGTTGCAAATCCTACCAAATATTTTGGAATTAAAGGATTGTTGATGTTTAAAGCTGTTTGAATGGCAACAACTCCACCAACAAAAAAGGAAATAAAACAAACTATTCCCATAGAACCAATGATTAAATCATCGATTTCTTTAAAAATAAGATTTCTTAGCATTGACCATTTGGTCATTTTGCTAAATACGCCTTTTAACATTAAAAAATAGCGTCCTATATTTTCTAGGTAAATCATGGGCTAAAAATACACTATTCGAATTAGCTATTAAAATAATTAATGGAATTAATGATTACTTAAATGCTATTTATTTTAAAACGATTATTTTTGAAAAATTTTAGAAGGAAAACTTCTTTTAGTTAAAATCAATTAAAATCTCCCATGAAGAAAGTAATTACTTTAGGTATTTTGTCTGTCTTTTTTGTGCAGTGTATTTCAGTAAAGCAAAAAACGAAAACGGAACATAAAGTTGTTCAGACTCAAACAAACACACGCACTTCATCTTCCTCAAAAGTAAAATTGGTAGTAGGTATTGTGGTAGACCAGATGCGATATGATTACTTAACCCGTTTTGAACGTAAATATGGAGAAGGTGGATTTAAGCGGATGATTTCTGAAGGATTTAATTGTAAAAATAACCATTACAACTATATCCCAACCTATACAGGGCCTGGACATGCTTCCGTTTACACAGGAACAACGCCTGCTAATCATGGAATAATAGCAAACAATTGGTATGATAAATTTACAAAAGAAGATGTGTATTGTGCTTCTGACTCCAATCAAAAATCTATAGGAGTTGAAGATAAGTATGAAGGAAAAATGTCTCCGCATCGTATGCAAACAACTTCTGTAACCGATCAATTACGCTTAGATACACAACAACGAGGAAAGGTTATTGGTATAGCCATTAAAGATCGTGGAGCTATCTTGCCTGCAGGACACGCTGCTAATGGTGCATACTGGTTTTATGGAAAAGATAAGGGATATTGGATTACAAGTTCGTATTATCGAGATAATCTTCCAGGTTGGGTACAAGATTTCAATGCCTCTGATGAAGCTGAAAAATATATGAAACCATGGAATACTTTGTATGATATTGCCAATTATACAGAAAGTGATGCAGATGAAAACTCTTATGAAGGAACATTCAGGGGAAAAAACGACACGAGCTTTCCTTATGATTTAAATGCTTTGAAAGATCAAAATGGTGGGTTTGATATTTTAAAAGGAACAGCGTATGGAAACAATCTTACTACAGATTTTGCTATAGCTGCCATAAAAGGAGAGCAATTGGGAGCTGATGAATACCCTGATTTTTTAGCAGTAAGCTACTCTAGTACAGATTATGTAGGACATAAATTTGGGGTTAATTCGAAAGAAATAGAAGATACCTATATTCGCTTAGATAAGGATATTGAACGGTTATTGATTGCATTAGATGAAGAAGTTGGAAAAGGAAACTATACAGTTTTCTTAACTGCAGATCATGCGGCTGTTCATGTGCCATCCTATTTGCAAGATCAAAAAATTCCTTCGGGATATTTTGATGGAGGATTATTGAAAAAACATTTACAGGCATTCCTGCAAACCAATTATGGAAGTGAAAATATAATTACTAACATTTCCAATGGTCAGATTTTCTTTAATCATGACGAAATTAAACGATTAGGACGTAATGCTGAAGAGATAGAAAACGCTCTGCAAAAGGAATTATTAGCCTATAAACAAATAGCTAAAGTATATACGCGTCACAGTTTAACAACAAGTGAATTTAATTATGGAATTGCAAGCGCATTGCAAAAAGGATTTCATCAAAAACGATCAGGGGATGTATGCTTTGTGTTAGATGTTGCTACGATTTCATATTCACGAACAGGTTCAACCCATGGCTCAGGATTTAATTATGATACACATGTGCCATTATTATTTTATGGAAATGGAATTCGACAAGGAGCAACTTGGCAACGTACTGAAATCACAGATATTGCTCCTACAATTTCGGCTCTTTTGGAAATATCATTGCCAAATGCAGCTACAGGAAATCCTATTCATTATGTGTTGAAAAAATAAAGGGATTACTTGTTTTGAAGCATTAAAATTTCTAACACTTTTTTTCGATTACGAATAGAGATAGGAATTTCTTTTTGATTGGACATGATGATGTTTCCTCCTTTGGAGAATTTTTCAATATATTTTGTATTGATTAAAAAAGAACGATGCACTCGATAAAAATTATCTGCTTCAATCATGTCTTCTACTTTTTTTAAGTTTTTGGAAATTACAGATTGTTTGTTATTCACAGTATAAACAGTAGTGTAGTTTCCAAAAGCTTCAATATAAATTACGTCACTTAATCGAACAGAAATATATTGTCCTTTTTCATAAATGGTAATCCGTTTGTTTTTTTGTTCGATTTGTTCTTTGAAAGCGTTGTATTTCTTGACATTGAAAGCACTTATCTTTAGTTGATACATATCAAGTACTTTTTTGAGCTCCGTTTCTTGTATAGGTTTATTCAGATAATAAAAAGCAAAATAGTCCATCGCTTTTTCTTTATAATCTAAAAAACCTGTTGTAAAAATAACCTCAAAAGTCATTTGTATTTTTAATAGGTCTAATACTTCAAAACCATTGCCATCATTCAACTGAATATCTAAAAAAACAATATCTGGGTCGTTTTCTTCAATAAATGATATAGCTTCTTGAACATTGGTAGCCCAGCCTAGAATATTAATATTTTTGTGATTTCTTTTTAGAATAGAAACGAGATATTCCATAGAAGATTTTTCATCTTCAATGATGATAGCATTTGCCATGAACTATTTATATGTTAGGGTTATTTGAAAGAGAACGATGACAGCAAATTACGGTTAATTTTTGAAAGATTGTAATTTTTTTAAAAATAACAATACATTCTTAACTTACTTTTAAAAAATAGCCTTCAATTTTTTTAACATCTGTGCACGTCTATAAGACCGGATGAAAGAGGCTTGTTTGTTAGTTACCATTTTGGGAATTTTGGCTTTTCTTGCTTTCAAGAAACCTTTCATATAAGCTATAAATATGGAAACATTTCTCTTTTGTAAAGCAATCTTTGCAGAAGAAATCAATGCAATCCAAAAATCATACCCTAGTTTGTAAAAAACAGCTCCGTGATCCTGATGTACTTTTTGCTTATAAGCGTTTCCAGTAGGTTTTAAGTGTTGTACATGTAAACTTTGATCTACATAAATTTTCCAACCGTAAAAGCGTGCCAAAAGAACATCGGCAGTGTCCCATCCTAACGATTTTTGTAAGCCTCCAATTTCATCAAAACAAGCTTTTCGATACGCTTTAAATGGTCCTCTAACGTGATTTTTATCAGCAACAGTTTCATAAACCCATTTTCCTTGCTGCTCAACAAAGGCTAAGCCACCTGCGATACCAATTTTTGGATCGTTTTTGAAATGATTACAAATTGTCTCAAAATAATTTTTAGGTAAAATGATATCGGCATCTAGTTTTACGATTATATCAAAGTTTTTATCAAGTGTTTCAAATCCTTTGTAAAATGCATCGATTACTTTACTGCCTGGCAAATGTGCATCGCTTGCATTTGTGTTAACCTTAGTGATATAAGGATGTTGTTGGGTAAAAATATCAATAATTTTCTCTGTATCATCAGATGAGTTGTCATTCACTATAACCACTTTTTTAGGTAAGTAAGTTTGCGAAACAATAGAATGTAGCGTCATTTGTATAAACGCAGCTTCATTGTGTGCAGGAATGATAACACTATAACGCATCTAATTTTTTGAGTTTTTAAGGTAAAAAATGAATCTTAACGTATAATCCATTTGTCCACGAGGTTTTGTTTGTCTTTTGGAACAAAAAATACATTTCGCACCTGATTGTCTACTTCTCTTACCAAAGTATTCATTAGTTGTAAACCTTTCTCAGTATGTGCATAAAATGTATACTCGTGTTTGCTCATGAGTTCTTCAAGTTCTCTCTCAATTCTGTTGAACAATAATTCACATATGATAATAGGTTGATAATGTTCAATGGTCTTGCTGGCGCCTTTTAAAATATAACATTCAGCACCTTCTGTATCCAGCTTAATGAGGTCTAAGGTTTCAATCGTACGATCTGCAACATATGCATCAAGTGTAGTGGCTTGCACTCGAATTTTAGTAGCCAATTTATACGTTTTCGTACCAATATTATGTTCTCCGGATAAATTATAGATAGCAGGGTATTTTTTATTTCGGATCTCAAAAAAATCGATCTCACCTGGACTGTCCATCAACGCATAAGCTTCCACAAAAATTTGATGATCTAGCTTATTGATCTTTACGTTTTCGGTTAAATATGTGCGAGCACCTAAAGCAGGTTCAAAAGCGTACGTGGTCAATTGTGAATTTACATTACATCCCAAAATAGAATAGTACCCTATATTGGCTCCAATATCAAAAAAAACAGAGGCTTTCTTTATCAGATCAATAAACACTGGCGTATATTCAAAATTGGATGCGCCATCCCAAAAAAGCTCTTTGCTGATATAACTGGTTTGATTGGTTTGTAAAATAAAAGGATCATGGTCTTTATCAACAGCAATGGTCAGTTTTCCTGAAGGATGGATCTGAAATTTTGAAGGTAGGATTTTTTTGAAGAGAAAACTTAGGTTTCGAAGCGCCTTGTTAATTGCAGGTTGATAGATAATTGTATACAGTAGATTCATAATTTTATGTATATTGCAAATATAGTGATATCAAAACTCTTCTAAACAATTTTTTCACATGATAAAGTGGTTAGTTGCCTTCTCTTTTTTTGTCTTCACATGCTTTAGTTGTGCTCAAAATTATTCAGTTGCTAGTTTCCAGAAAATCAATGAGTTGTATGGTGGTTTTTCAGGAAACCTTGATGCAAATGATAATTTTGCAATTTCGATAGATAACATAGGCGATCTTAATGGTGATGGTATTAATGACGTAGCAGTGGGAGCGTATACAGATGATGATGGCGGGACTGATAAAGGAGCTGTTTGGATTTTATTTTTAGATGCTAGCAATCAAGTAATTTCTCATACAAAAATTAGTAATACGAGTGGGAATTTCACAGGCAGCTTAGATCCAAATGATAGATTTGGAGGTGCAGTTGCTTATTTGGGAGATCTTAATAATGATGGCTTAATCGAGTTGGCAGTAGGCGCAGACTATGATGGTGACGGTGGCTTTTGGCATGGTGCTGTTTGGATTTTAAGTTTAAATAGTGATGGAACAGTAAATTCTCATACCAAAATAAGTGACACGCAAGGAGGTTTTACTGGGTTTATAAATGGAGACGCAATTTTTGGAACGGATATAGAAAATATAGGCGATCTAAACGGTGACGGAATACAGGATTTGGCCGTAGGTTCAAGAAGAGATGCAGACGGAGGTTCTAGAAGAGGCGCGGTTTGGATCTTATTTATGAATGCTGATTTTACCGTGAATAACTACCAAAAAATCAGCGATACGCAAGGGAATTTTTTTGCACCACTAGCATTTGAAGATTATTTTGGTGGATCTGTGGCGAATGTTGGCGATCTAGATCAAGATGGTGTCACGGATATCGTGGTGGGCGCGTACCGCGATGACGATCAAAATACCAATTCAGGAAGTTTCTACGTACTATTCTTAAACTCGAATGGAACGGTAAAAAACTATCAAAAAGTATCAAATTTATCAGGAGGATTCAATGGAACAATTTCTACGGATGCTCTTTTTGGAGAATCTATTGATGGTGTTGTTGATATTGATAATGATGGTAAAATTGAGATCGTCGTTGGTGCGTTGCGACAACAAAACCCTACGACATTGCTTCAAACAGGCGCTTTTTTTCTGATTGAGTTAAATGCTGATGGAACCGTTTCGGAAGAACGTATGTATACATTTGGTGAAAACTGTTTTTCAGGAAACTTAAACTCAGGCGATTTTTTTGGAGGTGCTGTTACTGTGCTGAATGATGCCGGAACGATTCGCTTTGCCGTTGGCGCTTATAAAGACAGCGAAAATGGTAATGACAAAGGCGCCGTTTGGATTCTAGAACTCGGAGAATTATCTTTTACGATAGAAGCTACGCAAAATCCTACTTCGTGCAGTACAAATGACGGAGAAATTGCACTGGGAAATTTAAGTCCAAATACGACGTACAATATTGCCTATGAGCTCAACGGAACAATGATGACGCAAACTGTGACTTCAAACGTGAGCGGAGAAGCATCAATTGTAGGTTTGTCTGTTGGAAACTATACAAATATTGTTGTTGGCGATAACACTATTGGATGTTCCGAAAATCTAGGTGCTGTGTCGCTAAGTGGCAATCTCAATGCGAATTATGTTACGCAAGATCCTTCCATGTGTGGCGCTGCTGACGCGAGCATTCTCATAAGCAATTTAGGAGCAAACATAACCTATCAAATAACGTATCAACTTGATGGAGTGCAAGAAGTATTGAACGCAACGTCTGACGCTAGTGGCGAAATACTGATCTCCAATCTTACGGGTGGCGTATATGCTTCCGTTGAGGTTACCAATACAAATTTGAACTGTATGGATGCCTTGGGAGATATTTTTATAGATCAACCTGCCTTTGTACTGACATTTACTGAGACTGATATATCTTCTTGCAATGCGTCAAATGGAACTATTCTGATCTCAGGATTAGTGCCAAATCAAGCTTATGTGGTCGATTATTCTTATCAATCGAACTTGGTGCAAAATACCTATAATGCAGATGCCAACGGCGAAATCTTACTTACAAACTTAAGTGAAGGACTCTATGAATCTATCATGGTCGTTGATACGGTTTCTCCATGTACGGATGGAATCGGAATGCTAGAAATAGAAGGAGTTTCGTTAGTGTTAACAGCAAACACAACCGATCCAAGTGGATGCGGAATCAACGATGGTGAAATTACTCTTCAAGGTGCTTCTGCGAATGAAAATTATACTATTTCGTACAATTTGAATGGCACAACGGAAACGATTACGGTAAGTTCAGATGCTTCTGGCGTGATTACAATCAACAATTTAGGCGCAGGAACCTATACTTCGATAGTAGTAGAAGAGATCGCGACGAATTGTATCACTACGGTAAATGATCAAGTGTTGCAAAGTACAGACATAACTTTTACCACAAGTGTGACCGATCCCAGTGGATGCGGAATCAATGACGGAGAAATTATCCTTCAAGGTGCTTCAGTGAATGAAACCTATACTGTTTCATACAATTTGAATGGCACGACCGACACGATTACAGTAAGTTCAGATGCTTCTGGTGTGATTACAATCAACAATTTAGGCGCAGGAACCTATACTTCGATAGTAGTAGAAGAGATCGCGACGAATTGTATCACTACGGTAAATGATCAAGTGTTGCAAAGTACAGACATAACTTTTACCACAAGTGTGACCGATCCCAGTGGATGCGGAATCAACGACGGAGAAATTATTCTTCAAGGTGGTTCAGCGAATGAAAACTATGTCGTTTCGTACAATTTGAATGGCACGACCGAAACGCTTACGATAAGTTCAGATGCTTCTGGAGTAATAATGATCAACAATTTAGGTGCAGGAACGTACACTTCGATAGTAGTAGAAGAGATCTCGACGAATTGTATCACTACGGTGAATGATCAAGTGTTGCAAAGTACAAATCTAACTCTAATACCAAACATAACGCATCCGAGCGAATGTGAGGTCAATGACGGAACGATCGCTTTTCAAGGAGCCACCGCCAACGCTACGTACACAGTTTCTTATGAATTGAATGGAATAACGAATACAGTATCTACCGTGGCGAATACTCAAGGTGCTATTGTTCTTGAAAACTTGCCGTTTGGAGAATATCTGAATATCGTCGTAGAAGAAAACCTTACAGGATGTGCTGACATGTTTGCTTCTTTGCAATTAACTTGTGAAGACGAAACAGAACAATGCTTTCGAGTTCGTAAATTTTTTACACCAAATAACGACGGTTATAATGATGGATGGTATTTGGAAGATGTGCAAGGTTGTAACTACATCGTACACATATTTAATCGTTATGGAAAATTAATCAAAACGCTAACGCCACGATTTCCTGCATGGGACGGAACATACAGAGGGAAAGCACTTCCGTCAAGCGATTACTGGATTTTGATCAATTACACAAGAAACGATCAAGCGCAAACGTATATTACCAACATCACGCTACGACGATAAGAATTCATCAAACAAGTAGAAAGCAGTTGGTAAAACAACAACGTTAAAATACGGCATTCGGAAAATAAATGATTAATATTGTGACTTTAAACGAAGCGATCATTTTTTATCTCAACAGATGGAATTTTTAAAAAAAATACTCCGAAAATATAAACCTACCGCAAGAGTATTGGAATTGTATTTTTTCTCTAAAAAATACCTAACGCCTAAAGGTTGGTTTTTAAGTCGATTTTTATCAACTCCAGTTGATCAACACAATTCGCCATTGCCTTGGTTTACGTATGCGTCGATTCATTTCATCACACAAAAACTAGAAAACACATCGTTCAAAGTATTTGAATATGGAAGTGGAAACTCAACACTTTGGTTTGCTCCCAAAGTAAAAAGTATGCTTTCGGTTGAACATGACAAAGTATATTTTGATCTAAAAAAGAACGAGATCAGTGCGCTGTCAAACGTAGCATATGAATGCATTCCGTTAGAAGAAGGATACAGTGCTAAAATACTTGAATTTACGAACGAATTTGACATTATCGTGATCGATGGTAGAGATCGTGTCGCTTGTGCAAAAAACTGCATCAACGCGCTAAAAGAGGACGGAATCGTGATTTGGGACAACTCTGACCGAACCGAATATGAAGAAGGATACGAACACTTTCGACAAAACGGATTCAAGAAAATCAACTTTCAAGGATTAGGACCTATCAATCATCGAGAATGGGAAACATCTATATTCTACAGAAGTAACAATTGTTTTAACATATAGAACAACATCGGAGACACAATCCAAAAATCCGTACATTTGTTTTTATAATTACTGCGCGCTTGGAAAATCACCAAAAAGAAGTATCATCACAAACGCTTAAATTTAGTATCATTAATTATATTGGTGCTGCTATCGGAATTGTATCTACGCTGTTTATTTACCCTAATAATAAAGAGTTTCTAGGAATTATCCGTTATATTTTTGACGGTGCACAAATTTTAATGGCTTTTTTTGTGTTTGGAACTTCACAATCGTTGGTGAATTATTTTCCACGATTTAAAAACTCAAGTAACGAACGGAATTCTTTTTTTTCAACAACCTTATTCGTCGTAGTGATTAATAGTATGCTATTTTCAGTAATGTTTTTATTATTAGCAAATTCTTTAAAGCATCTGTTTCCAGCTATACGCACGTTTGATTATTTAGGATATTCGATAGTTGTAGGATTTTCATTTGCAATTATGGATATAAGCAAGCGACAAGCATCTAATTATAAGAAAATTGCAATTCCTACGTTACTAGAACGCTTTTCGGTTAAAGTGTTTTTTCCTCTAATTTTTTTATTGTTATTGGGAGATTATATTTCGGTTGAAACAGGAAAGCTTGTGTATACACTTTGCTTTGTTATCTTGATGTTGGTAGCTTTGCGATATGTCATAAAAGTGTCTCGTATTCAATTTCGTTTTCGCCCGAAAGAAGTCTTTAATCCTTCTTTTAGAAGAGAATATGTTCAATATAGTCTTTTTGCTTTTTTTAGTATTCTCGGTTCTTTATTAGCATTTAAGATTGATGGTATTATGGTGCCCAACTTGATAGAAGGAAGCAATGCGATGACAGCCAATGGAACATATAGTATTGGTGTAGTTTTGGCAGCAACATTGGCAATTCCAGCAATTGGATTGTACACAATTTATAGTCCAATTATCACAGAGCTGATTGCCAAAGACGATATTTCTTCCCTAGGTAAAAAATATCAAGAAGTGTCTAAATTATTGTTTGCGATAGGAGGATTTCTATTTAGCTGTATCTACTTAGGTGTTGAAGATTTGTTCTCTATTTTGCCTACACGAGAAAATTTAATGGACACCATTCCGGTAATCTTGATTTTGAGTTTTAATGTTGTGATTGATATGACCACATCTTTTAACTCTCATATTTTATTGTATTCAAAGTACTATCGTTTTAACATGATTGCTATTGCTATATTAGTGCTATTAAATATTACGTTAAATATATATTTTATAAAATATCTTGATTTAGGAATTGAAGGTGCCGCATATGCAACATTGATCTCAATGACGTTGTACAACAGTGTCAAATTAGTGTTTATCTACACAAAATATAAAATTCAACCATTCACAAAAAAACACCTTCTATTGCTTATTTCTTTCGTGGGAAGTGCAAGTTTACTGTATCAAATTCCAGCAACCAATTCAACACTTTTAGACATCGTAATCAAAGTAGGAGTGTTCATGCTTTTAAATGGATTTTTGATTTACAAATTACGAATGATTCCAGCATTGAATGATTGGCTGGCTACATTTAAAATTAAATAGAAAGATTACTTTTTTAGCGCATTTTTTTCGGTAATTTCCAATTGACGTTCTAGCAATTCTGTCATTCGATTCAATAGTTCTATTTCTTTAGGTGTAGCGACTGTTTTGTTTTTTGGATCTTGTGCTTTATTTCGAATAGAGTTCATGAATTTCACTACTAAAAATACAACAAACCCTATAATAGCAAAGTCCATTAATACTTCAAGAAGTTTACCGTAAGCAATAGCAACTTCTTGAACTTTTACAGTAGTATCTTCTATAATGGCTTCACGTAAAATTAATTTTTTGTCAGACCAGTTGATTTCATCTGTCAATAAAGATAGTGGCGGCAAAAACACTTCTTTTACCAATACATCTACCACTTTATTGAAGGCAGCACCAATAATAACACCAATTGCGATGTCTATCATATTTCCTTTAACAGCAAATTCTTTGAACTCTTTAAATAGTCTTCGTGTCATGCTATAATTTTTTGGCAAAAATAGCACTCCTTTTTTTAGTTATAGAATGTGGTATAAAATAATTTTAATACTGGTAAATGACAGCGTTGATATTCATTCCAGCACCTACACTCGCAAACATAATAATATCTCCTTTTTGAATTTCTTGGTTTTCCACTTTTCCTTTTGTTACCATGTCAAAAAGTGTAGGAACAGTTGCAACAGAGCTATTTCCGAGTTTATGAATATTCATAGGCATAATCCCTTCGGGAACTTTTTGATCATACAATTGATAGAAGCGGTGAATGATAGCTTCATCCATTTTTTCATTAGCTTGATGAATGAAGATTTTCTTTAATTCTTTAATTGTTTTGCCACTTTTATCTAAGCAAGCTTTCATGGCTAAAGGAACGTTGGTGAGAGCAAATTCATAAATTTTTCGTCCATACATTTTGATATAACGTGTGTCTTTGCATAACTCCTGATTGTTTGACTTTCCAAAGAAAAGATAATATGCCTCATCATATGCAAATGTAGCTGTTTCATGTGCGATAATTCCACCGTCATTATTTGTAGCTTCTAAGATGGTAGCGCCAGCGCCGTCAGAATAAATCATCGAATCCCTATCGTGTTTGTCAACAACTCTCGACAATGTTTCGGCACCAATAACCAAACATTTTTTTGCAATTCCCGCTTTGATAAAAGCATTGGCTTGAATCATTCCTTCAACCCAACCAGGACAACCAAAAAGAATATCGTATGCAACACATTTAGGGTTTTTAATACGTAAACTGTGTTTAACTCTACTTGCTAAACTTGGTAAAATATCACTCTGGATGGCATTGTGTTTTACATCGCCAAAATTATGAGCAAAGATGATATAGTCTAGTTCTTCAGGGTTAATTTTGGCATCAGCAATTGCTTTTTCGGCAGCAAAAAAAGCCAAATCGGAAGCATTGTGATGATTTTTAGCATATCTGCGTTCACCAATTCCAGTAATGGCTTTGAATTTTTTTATAATAACATTGGTGTTTTGCTTAAAAGGGCTACCATCATCATTTAAGAATTGATGTTGGTAAAAGTTTTCATTAGTTTCAACTTCAGAGGGAATATAGCATCCAGTTCCTGTGATTTTCACGTTCATACAGCTATGAATTTTAGGGTTTATGAATACTAAATTAACGATTATACTTTTTCTTTATTTAGCAAAATGTACAAATTTGCAATTTTTGAGGATATTGCATTCAAATGTTAATGTTTTGAAATATTTTTAATTTAGAATAGGTTTTATTGAGAAATGTTAAAGTGTGTTTAGGGAATAATCATAAAAAAAGGAACATTTATGAAAAATGTTCCTTTTTTTTGAAGTTATTTTAACTATTGTAGTTTAGGCTTCAGCATATGCTTCAATTGGCGCACATGTACAAATAAGGTTTCTGTCTCCATAAGCATCATCAACTCTACGAACAGAAGGCCAAAATTTATTTTCGGCAACATATGAAAGTGGGAATGCAGCTTTTTGTCGCGAGTAAGGAAGATTCCATTCGTCAGCAGTTAGCATTTGTAAAGTGTGAGGAGCGTTTTTCATCACATTATTGGTGTCGTTTGCACTTGCTTCAGAGATTTCTTCAAAAATAGATAGCATTGCATCACAGAATCGATCTAATTCAGCAATACTTTCACTTTCAGTAGGTTCTATCATAATCGTTCCATTTACAGGGAATGATACTGTTGGTGCATGAAAACCATAATCCATCAAGCGCTTTGCAATGTCTGTAACTTCAATACCATTTTGTTTGAATGGTCTACAATCGATAATCATTTCGTGAGCACAACGTCCGCGGTCGTTGGTATATAAAATTGTATACTTGCTTTCTAAACGGCCTTTGATATAGTTTGCATTTAAAATTGCATATTGTGTCGCATCTGTTAAGCCTTTAGACCCCAACATTGCAATATATCCATAGGAAATTAAGCATACTAAAGCGCTTCCCCAAGGAGCAGAAGAAATAGCTGTAATAGCATTTTCTCCACCTGTTTTAATAACCGGGTTGCTTGGTAAAAATGGTGCTAAATGTGAAGCTACACATATAGGACCAACTCCAGGACCACCACCACCATGAGGAATGGCAAATGTTTTGTGAAGGTTTAAGTGACAAACATCCGCACCAATTGTAGCAGGATTTGTTAAACCTACTTGTGCATTCATATTGGCGCCATCCATGTATACTTGTCCGCCGTTATCGTGAATTATTTTTGTAATTTCTTTAATAGTAGCTTCAAACACACCATGTGTAGAAGGATAAGTTACCATTAAAGCCGCTAAATTATCTTTGTGTAATTCTGCTTTTTCACGTAAATCTTCTACGTCAATATTTCCGTCTTCAGTAGTTTTAGTTACCACAACTTTCATTCCTGCCATGACAGCACTTGCAGGATTGGTTCCGTGGGCAGAAGAAGGAATTAAACAGATGTCACGGTGCGAATCATTGTTGGCTTCGTGATAGGCTCTAATAACCATTAATCCTGCAAATTCTCCTTGAGCTCCTGAGTTTGGCTGTAGTGAAGTGCCAGCAAAACCAGTCACAACATTTAATTGATGCTCAAGCTCTTTCAACAGAATTTGGTAACCTTCGGCTTGATCTGTAGGAACAAAAGGGTGAATATTATTCCATTGAGGAGAACTTAGTGATAACATTTCTGCGGCAGCGTTCAATTTCATCGTACAAGAACCCAAAGCTATCATTGAATGATTTAAAGAAAGGTCTTTACGTTCTAGTTTTTTGATGTAACGCATCATTTCAGTTTCTGAATGATAACTGTTGAATACTTCTTCTTCTAAAAAGGAAGTTTTTCTAGCAACAGAAGGCGTTATTTTAGTTTCTTCAGTATGTATAACTTCTACAGTTTCTTTTTCAATAGAAGCAGCAAAAATGAAGATAATATCTTGTAAATCACGATCGGTAGTCGCTTCATTTATAGAAATTCCAATCGTTTCTTCATCAATATATAAAAAGTTTACATCGTTTTGCTCGGCAATCTCTTTTACTTTTTCAGCATTGGCTTTTACAACGATTGTGTCAAAAAAGGTAGAGTTGGTTTGCTCAAATCCTAATGATGTTAATGTATTTGCCAAGTTTACAGCTTTAGTGTGTACTTTGTTGGCAATATAGCGCAGTCCATTAGGACCATGATATACAGCATACATTCCAGCCATGACAGCTAGTAATACTTGCGCTGTACAAATATTTGAAGTTGCTTTGTCTCGCTTAATGTGTTGTTCACGTGTTTGTAAAGCCATGCGAAGAGCACGGTTTCCATCTGTGTCACGAGTGATTCCAATGATACGCCCAGGAATGAAACGCTTGTATTCTTCTTTGGTAGCGAAAAAACCTGCATGAGGTCCGCCATATCCTAAAGGAATTCCAAAACGTTGTGTAGTTCCAACCACTACATCTACACCAAAATTCCCTGGAGATTCTAACAATACTAAACTTAAAATATCAGCAGCTACTGCTACTTTGATTTCGTTTGCATTGGCTTTTTCTGTAAACGCTCTATAATCGAAAATTTGGCCGTATTTTCCAGGATATTGTAGTAATGCACCAAAATATTCTGAAGAAAAATCAAATTCTTCATGATTTCCGAAAACCAATTCAATTCCAATTGGAATAGCTCTTGTTTTTAAAAGAGAGATTGTTTGTGGTAATACTTCATTAGACACGAAAAATTTTGCTACATCATTTTTTTTCTGAGTTCTAGAACGCACTGCATATAACATAGTCATGGCTTCTGCTGCTGCGGTACTTTCGTCTAATAGAGAAGCATTGGAAAGTTCCATCCCCGTTAATTCAGTGACGACTGTTTGGAAATTCAATAAAGCTTCTAATCTTCCTTGAGCAATTTCTGCTTGGTAGGGTGTATACGCAGTATACCAACCTGGGTTTTCAAGAATATTTCGTTGAATCACTGGAGGAGTTACGGCTTCGTGGTATCCTAATCCAATGTAGCTTTTAAAAATTTTATTGTGACCAGCCAAATGTTGCATGTGCGACAAAAATTCGTACTCACTCAATCCTTCAGGAAGTTCTAGAGCTTTTTGCAATCGGATGTCGTTAGGAATAGTTTCATTAATCAATTGATCTAATGAGTCAACTCCAATAGTTTTTAACATTTGAGGAATATCTTGCGTGCGAATTCCGTTGTGTCTCAATGAAAAAGAATCAGTTTTCATCAGCTATATTTTTTCTTTTTATAGTTGCGTTTATGGCATGCAAAAGTACAACTAAAAAATTACATCTTTACAATTTTATAAACATCCTCATAGGGAAAGTTTTTAACTAAAAATAAAGGTTATGAACAGTTTGGTTATTTTTGTTTGATGAATCTTTTTAAAAAGTTTTTCGATTTTTACTTAGATAGCAGTATTCATATAGGGTTGAGTGTGTATTCATTGACTTATATTACGTTGTTATACTTTCGGTTGCCGTATGATGAAGCTGTGCTATATTTCACATTTTACGGTACAATTGTGACGTACAATTTTATTAAGTATGGAAGTTCTGCTAAAAAGTATTTTTTTATGGAAACCAAGTACTTAAAGGTAATACAATTGGTTAGTTTTGGGTGTTTTGTTTTAGCACTTTATTATGCGGTTCAATTGCAAGTAATTACGTTGTTAATTGCTGTAGGATTGACTTTGCTTTCTTCTTTATATATTATTCCTTTTTTGCCAAATCAAAAAAACTTTAGAACGTTGCCAGGGTTTAAGATTTCAATTGTTGCTTTATGTTGGACAGGTGTAACAGTAATTCTGCCCATGGCAAATGCAAATATCCTGTTTGCTACAGACATTTCAATTGTACTTGTATGTGTACAGCGTTTTATTTTAATCTTGATTTTGATGATTCCTTTTGAGATTAGTGATTTATCGTATGATGAAGAAGCTTTAGGAACTTTACCACAGCGTATAGGAATCAAGTATACCAAATATGTTACCTATGTGTGGATTGGAATTTTTTTACTCTTTGCATATTTGTTACAAAATCAATTAGACTCGCATTTGTATGTTACGTTGACAATTGCCTGTTTGTTGTTTTTATCAATCTGGTATTCAAGCATAAAAAAATCGAAATACTATACCGCTTTTTGGGTGGAAAGTATTCCGATTGTATGGTTGATACTATTGTTAACTATGTAAACTTTAGTATTTTTTCATTTCTTCTTGCAGTTTTCGTTGCATTTCTTCTTTTTTATCTCTCTCAATAGCATCAATCTTCGATTTTTTCATCAATTTCGTTAATTTACCATTGTTATTTGAGTAGGCTCTTGTAATGTGACACCAAGAAAGTCTCACATTCAGTTTTACTTTTTCCCAAAAAGTAGCTTCGCCATATTGTGCTTTGTCACAAATATGTTTGGCTTCTTCACAAGAAATAAAAAATTTATATTTAGTTTTTGTACTCATTTTTTCAATTTAATACCAATTTTCTTCTAAACATTCAGAGAGAGCTGTACGCGCTCTGTGGATAATTACCCAAAGGTTAGACGCTGTAATATTCAGTTCATTACAGATTGTTTCTGTGTCATACCCTAAAATCGTTTTCATTTTAAAAATCATTGCTTGCTTTTCAGGAAGTTTATCAATACATTCTTCAATAGCAAGTCCGAGTTCTTCATTTTGAATTTGATCTTCTGCGTTTCGGTCAAAATTATCTGCAACACGTTCTTCCAGCCAATCGCCTTCCGATTCTGTGTCAGCATTATAGGCTATTCGAACTTCTGCTTGTCCCTTTTTAGAGTTTATTTTACGATAGTAATCAATAATTTTTCTTTTTAGGATAGAGATAAGCCATGTACGCTCAGAAGCATCACCCTTAAAGTTCGCCATTGATTTCAATCCAGCAAAAAACGTTTCTTGCACGAGATCTTGGGCAGTTTCTCTATCTTTTACCCTTACAATAGTGTAATTGAAGAGATAATCAGCATAGAGTGTAATCCAGTTGTTTGGATCCAATTGATTGTTTGGCATTTGAGAGCAATTGTTTTTTCAAATGTAGTTGATAATTGTTGAAATAAAAAATTATACATACATAAGAAGATATAGCTGTTTTTTGTGGCTATGTCAATGTTGCCTTTTGTTGCAAATGACGGTTTCTATTTAGTAAAAAGCGAGTGAGATATGACCTTAATAATAGTGTGTCAAAGAGTTTCCCAATACGACCTAACGGAACTTCATATGTAAAGACATCTGTCATTTTAGTTTCATTATTAATTTCTTCAAATATATGTTCGTGTAGCATACTTTTGAAAACACCTTTTACCATTTTATCTACAAAATAGGTCGGCGAATTAAACTCAGAAATTATACTAGTGTGTTGAAAGTATATACCAAAGTGTTTGGCTCGCCATGTGACGGTTTCTCCTAAACCAATTTTTCCAGAAGTTATACCTGCTATTGCTTTTTCATGCGTATGTTTGTTTGATAGTTCATGTTCTGAAATGTCTCTAGCTATATTAAATACTACTTCAATGGGAGCTTTAATATGAGTAGTTAGTTTGATAGTGGTCATGTTCGTTGAGTGATTTCTGTGATAGCTTCTTTGACAATTGGATAATTGAATTTGAATCCAGATTCTACCAACTTTTTAGGAATTACATATCTGCTTTTTAAAATTAATTCAGTTTCTGTACCTATTATTTTTGCGCCTAGTTTCAATACCCAAACAGGTTGAAATAGTCCAACAGGTATTTTCATTACATCTCGAATGATTTTCATGAATTGCTTGTTGGGTATCGGATTTGGAGCTGTGATATTGTATATCCCATATTTATGCTCGTCAATTAAAAATGCTACTGCACGACAAAAATCGTATTCGTGAATCCAGCTTACTTTTTGATTTCCTTTTCCTTGAGTACCGCCTAAACCAAATTTTACTAAATTCTGTAGCGGAATAAATGCACCTCCATTTTTACCAAGCACGATTGAAGTGCGTAAAGCAATTTTAAAAGTTCGAGGAGTTTTACATGTAAAAAATGCTTGTTCCCATGCTGTTGCAACACTCATTGAAAAATCGTGTCCGATACTCCCTTTTTCTTCGGTCATTTTTTGGTGCAATGAATGTTCATAAATTGTCGCTGTTGAGGAGTTTATCCATACTTTGGGAGGTACAACACATGCCTGTATTGCCTTGCCTAATATTGAGGTAGATTGGACACGCGAGTTTAAAATGGCAGTTTTATTCTTTTGGGTGTAACGGCAGTCTACAGACTTTCCTGTTAAGTTAATCAATACGTCTGCTCCTTCGAGTTCTGTTATCCAAATATCTATTGTTTCAGCATTCCATTGAACATACCGCACATTTTCCTGAATGTTCTTTTTTTCTTGTCTTGATAAGATGACAATTTCATAGTTTTTTGGTAAAAAATGAGCAACTAAAGCTTGACCTAAAAAGCCTGTGCCACCTGCAATAACCATTTTTTTCATGTTTTTTATTTTTTAGCTGTGATAATGTAGTATCCAAAGTTTGATAGACTTAGACTAGAAAGTAATGCAAAAAAGGAACCTTTTAAGTTTTGAATGGTTTCTGGTTTTAAGGTTTCTTTCTTGAGAAATTTTTTCAAAATAAAGCCACTTATAGAGAAGGGAACATGTAATACTGAAGGAGCAACTCTGTACCAAATGTTTTCCACTGTAATCTCTTTGAATCCTATAGATTTCAAATTGGCAGTTACTTGATGTATGTTTGCTAAACTTTCTAAACTCCAGGAATGACACAATCCTTTATACGTATTTTTTGCTATTGAATTCATTTGACTATAATCTTTCTTCGTAAAAGCATCGGCTATAACAAAGTATGTATTTGGTTTTAAAATCCGATAAGCTTCTTCTAAGGAAGCTTTGTTGCAACCTGAGTGGCATAAACTTTCAATCGCAATTGCTCCATCATAATATTGATTTTCAAAAAATGTACGTTGATAGTCTCTATTAAGAATAGTGCCACGTTCTGACTGTATTAATTGATAACCTTTTTTCACTTGAAAAGGAGAAATAGTCAGCCCTGTAATTGCAAGTTTTGGATATTTTTGAATACCATATCGGATTGATCCGCCCATTCCACAACCAAGATCTACAATATGTTTTTTCTGATCAGTAACGTGTAAGCGACTAAAAATTTCTTTATTCATTTGGTTCAACATTGTATCACGTTTCAATAAGCTAGTTTGAAAAGGGACATAGTAACCAAAATGCATGTTTAAATCACGACTCCAAAATCGATAATCTTCTGTTGCTCCATCATAAAAATCAATAACACGTTCTTTTACAGAAGTTGGTTTGTAAAGTTCTTTTGATACATAAGAAAGTAGACAAAGGTTTTTCATAATACTTGTTGATTTAATTTATAGATGATGTAGGTGAAATAAGTGCCGATAAGCATTGGAACAACAAAGAAAAATATGATTGAGCCACTAGTGTTTGAGACTAAACTCCAAAAAAGAATCAAAAACGCAGTAGTTATAATTCCATATACCTTTAAATGTAACTGGATTGTTTTGCTAAATTTTCCATAATTAAAAAGCAGTATGAGAAAAAATAATACTTGAACTATGCCTAAAAGGACTTGCATATACATGCCGAAAATAATTGTTGTGTACAATACTAATGTGAGCACATAAATGATGTTGTTGATGTAATACATAAATTTCATAACTATTGTATATTTTAAACTTTCAAAAAATATTGAAATAATGATTAAAAATAAAAAGGAAGCTCAGTTCCTTTTATTTACTATTTTAAGAGCTTAATAAAGGTTTTTGTAAGCCAATTAGACTCTTGATTTACGATACGATTCATAATAGAATCAGCAGTTTCTGCCAGCTCATGAAGTGATTTCGTTTGTTTGATAAATTCTTTGGTTTTAGCACTTCCATCATCTTCAATATTGCTCACTTCTTTTAACACTTTAAGTGTAGGCTGAATTTCTCTTCGACTACGTTCACGAGCTATTTGTTTGGCTAGTTCATTTACGTCTTTTTCTGATGAAAAGAATTCTTTACGTTCACCAGCAATAGAAGTTTTGTATACAATTCCCCAATCAATTAACTGTCGTAAATTCATACTTGTATTTCCTCTTGAAATTTGTAATTGCTCCATGATATCTTCCATAGATAATGGCTCAGGAGAAATTAATAGCAGCGCATGAATTTGTGCCATAGCTTTGTTAATGCCCCATAATGTTCCAAGTGAGCCCCAAGTTTGAATAAATTTATCTTTTGCTTCTAAGTAATTCATAGTACAAATATATAATATATTTTAAACTTTCAATATTTTTTGAAAGTTTATTCTTGTTTTTTAATAAATTGAATACTATCGCTTTGGTCAGTAGTAAGTGTAACCAAAGCGATATATTACTATTTTTTTAGAATCTTATAAAAGATATTAAACTTATTCGGTAAGTAAGCCTGCACGCTTGAGAAGGGCCTCAGGTTTCGGTTCACTACCTCGGAAACGTTTGTAAAGTGTCATAGGATGTTCTGTTCCACCTTTTGATAATACATGTGTCGCAAATTTACTGGCAATCTCTTTACTAAAAATATCATGCTCTTTAAAATATTCAAAAGCATCTGCATCTAATACTTCTGCCCATTTGTAACTGTAATATCCAGAAGAGTAACCTCCTTGAAATATATGAGAAAAGGAAGTGCTCATTGCTGTTTTAGGATTTTCAGGAAACAAACGTGTCTTGTTAAACGCTTTATCTTCATGTTCTTTTACATTTGTAACACTAGAAGGATCAATTCCATGCCAGCTCATGTCAAGTAACCCGAAACTCAACTGACGTAGAGTAGCCATGCCTTCTAAGAAGGTAGCAGAAGCCTTGATCTTTTCAATATATTCCATCGGGATTATTTCACCTGTTTCATAATGCTTGGCAAAAATGGCGAGGGCTTCAGCTTCGTAGCACCAATTTTCCATGATTTGACTTGGCAATTCAACGAAATCCCAAAAAACAGAGGTGCCGCTTAAGCTTGGGTATGTAGTATCTGCTAACATACCATGTAATGCATGTCCAAATTCATGAAATAGCGTTGTTACTTCATTAAATGTAAGTAATGAAGGTTTGGAAGCTGTTGGTTTAGTGAAATTACATACAATTGATATATGTGGGCGTTCAACGCTTCCATTTTTTCGTAATTGTGGCTTGTAAGAAGTCATCCATGCACCATTTCGTTTTCCTTTTCGTGGATGGAAATCAGCATAAAAAACAGCCACAAAATTGTCGTCACCATTGTACACTTCGTACGTTTTAACATCTTCGTGGTACGTATCGATATCAAAAACTTGTTTAAAGCGTAAATCAAATAGTTTGTTGGCAACTGTAAATGCACCATCAATTACATTTTCTAACTTAAAATAAGGCTTTAACTTTTCATCATCTAAGTCAAAAAGTTCTTGCTTTAACTTTTCAGAATAATATGCATTGTCCCAGCTTTGTAGTTGCTCAATACCGTCAATTTTTTGTGCAAAGTTTGATAATTGTTTGAATTCGCGTTCTGCCGCAGGTTTTGCTTTTTCAAGTAACTCTTCCAAGAAAGAAATTACTTTTTCAGGTGTTTCTGCCATACGTTCTTCCAATACAAAATGGGCATGCGTTTTATACCCTAGTAAGTTGGCGCGTTGATGACGTAGTTTGGCAATTTGTAGGACATTTTCTTGATTGTCCAATTCGTCTCCTTTAAAGCATTTAGAGCCAAAAGCAGTAGCCATTTGTTGACGCAATTCCCGATTTTCAGCATATTTCATGAAAGGAATGTAACTTGGGTAATTCAAAGTGAAAATCCACCCATCTTTATTTTCGCTTTCTGCAAGTGTTTTGGCAGCTTCCAAAGCACCTGCAGGAATTCCTTTTACATCATTTTCAAGAGTTAGGTGTAATTGAAATTTATTGGTTTCTGCTAGTACGTTTTCGCCAAAAGTAAGACTGAGTTTTGCTAATTGTTTATCAATGTTTCGTAAGATTTCTTTTTTTTCTTGAGGTAAATTAGCTCCATTCCTAGAAAATGATTTAAACTTTTTATCTAATAATGTTTGTTGTTCGGTAGATAAATTGAGATGCTCTTTTTCAGAATATACTGCTTTTACTCTTTCAAAAAGGGCTTCATTGAGCGTAATGTCATTTGACAGTTCAGTTAGTTTTGGAGAAATCTCTTGCGCAATTTTTTGAATAGTTTCGTTGGTTTCGGCAGAATTTAGATTGAAAAATATGCTTGTAATACGATCTAATTGCTCGCCTGAATATTCTAATGCCTCAATGGTGTTCTCAAAAGTAGGCGTTTCTGACGTGTTAGTAATGGCATCAATTTCTGCTTTTGTCTTTACAATTTCAGCTTCAATGGCTGATTTAAATTCGTTTATTTGAATTTTTGAAAAAGGAGCAGTTGTATATTTTGTAGGAAATTTTTTGTTTAGGATTGTCATTTTAACGATTGAATTGTATAGTTTATCGAAATTGAACTCATGTTTTTGTAAGAAAAAGCTAGCTTTACGAGAAATATATACCTTGTATATAAATTAGTTTTTCTATACTTCTTTAAAAACCAAAGATAGAGAAATTGCGTATATATTTAAAAAGCTAAATAATGAAAAAGATACAATTACTCACGTTACTATTGCTTGTAGTGTCTCATATTATAGCGCAACCATCTACAGATGGATATTATCTTGACGGGACAAACGACTACATTGAATTGACAGATTCAGATAATATAAACACTACCACAATCAACAATAGAACCATTGAAGGTTATTTTAAAGTAGACAATGGAACAAGTAGACAAGTTATATACAAAGAAGGTGGTGGTACAAGAGGAATTATGGCATATGTAGAGAATAATTATTTAATAGTTGGAGCTTATAATAGGTCAAATAGTGATTACACGCCTCGATGGGATGGAACATATTTTAGAGAGCCAATCAGTGATGATACGTGGTATCACTTCGCATTGGTTTTTGATAACTTATCTACTCCAGTAAATAATCCAATATCAGCATCAGACAATACAAATATTAAATGGTATTTAAACGGAACCTTGATGGACTCAAGAGCAGGTTTCGAAATTAGAAATCATTCTGGAGATGTAAATTTAGGGCGATCTGACTCCAATATAAGATATCCAAATTGTACTACATGGACAAGTGGAGGAAGTTCTGAATACTGTTTCGATAATAATTCTCAATCAAATTCAAATAACTATTTTGGAGGAAATATTTGGGGATTTAGAATTTGGAATGACGTTCGAACGGCTACTGAAATAGATGAAAATAAAGATGTTTTAATTACTTCTGTAGGAACAAATGATTTGGTAGGAGCTTTGGATGGAGACACCATGTATTATCTGGATGATGCAGATGCTGTTACTTCTAGGACTGCAAATAATAAAACGGTGATTACTTGGTCTGCAACTGCGAGTTCCAATAGCTGGACTACGGGAAGCAATTGGGTTGGAGGAGTTGTGCCAGATGCTAGCAAATTAGAATCGGTTATTATCCCAGTTTCGACAAACTACCCAGTGTTGACAGGACATACAATTGTAGGAGAACTAACTGTTCAGTCTTCCGCAACAATTACTGTAAATGCAGGAGCAACACTCGATGTAAATTATGACCTTACCAACAATGGAACTATTACTGTAGAAAATGATGGAGCTTTACTTTCACGAGAAAATACTCCTATAATAGGAACAGGCGATTTTATTATAAAGCGTGATTCTCCAAATTATACGAATAGATATTTTTACTCCTATTGGTCTACTCCAATTGATCAAAGTAGTAGTACAATCGTTTCTATTTTTCCTAATGTGGGAGGATACAATTATTATTGGGATGCATCAGCAAGCAATGCTTTTTGGAATAATAATCACACTCATATGGAAGTGGGAAGAGGTTATGCCTTCAGAGCAAATCATTTCAATGTAGAAACAGCTATTTTTACTGGAACGGTAAATAATGGTGATATCTCAGAACCTGTATACTATACTGTTGATCCAAATTCGAGTGAATCAGGATATAATATCATCGGAAATCCATATCCGTCAGCAATTGATTGGGAATCTTTCCAAAAAGACAATTCAGATGTAATACAAGGAACATTATATTATTGGCGACAAACGGATGCTCCTGTGGGAGATAATTTAGCTTCAGATTATATTGAGTACAATAATACAGGTTCAAATCCACTTGGTGCTGCCGATGGAAATATTGGAACTGCACAAGGATTTGCCGTGCAAGCTAAAACTGGAGGAGGAACGGTTACATTTAAAAACACACACAGAGTAGTAGCAAATAATGCGCAATTTTTTAGATCAAGTAATGAGTATGGAATGTTCTCTCCAGAAAATTCCACAAGTGCGAACAATAGCCAAACTGATGGAAGACTTTCGCTTCGCATGGCAGGAAGTGGTTTGTATGCTACGCAATTACTTGGGTTTATGCCTGAGGGAACTGAAACTTATGACGATACGTATGATGGGCCATTTATTAATGAAGGTGCAGGAATTGAATTTTATTCCTATTTAAATACTGATAAAATGTCTATTCAGGCGCTACCTGCGTTGACAAATATTGATAGAGAAATTCCATTAGGATTTCAAGTATTGTCAAGCGGGACGTACACAATTTCTATTGATGCAGATTATTTATCACAAGATTTTGATATTATTTTGGAAGATAGATATCAGGGAACGTTTACCGATTTAAGACAAGCAGCTTACACATTTACGAGTAATCCTACTGAAGAGAACGACCGATTCTTTTTAAATGTTCAATACAGAAACACGTTAAATATTGAGCCTGTTGAAACTATTGCAAACCAGATTAATGTATTACTTAAAGGAAATACTTTGCAAACATTAACTCAGCGTTCTGATATAGAAACTTTTTCCTTGTATGATATTTCTGGGAAGCAGTTATTACAAGGAGAATTTTCAAAATTAATTGCTGTTCCATCATTATCGCAAGGTGTATACATTGTAACGTACTCTATAGCTAGTGGGGCTACTGTAACAAAAAAAGTAATACGTTCATATTAATACAAAAAGAACACCGAAAGATTGCTTCTTTAATTCCCTCATAAGAGATTATTAATCCCCAAACTATCTCTACAATGAAAGTCAAATTAATTATAACTGTATTGATGTGCTTTTTAAATATTTTTAAAGCACAAGAAAAAGAAAATAATTTCCTTTCTAAAAACACGTTCGAAAAAGGAGATAGTCATCGGTTAAGCAGTCCTACAGATGGAAGAATTTCTCTTCGTTTGGCAGGGAATGGTTCATACATGACCATTCTATTAGGGTTTATCCCTGAAGGAACTGTGAATTTTGATGAAGGATATGATGGACACTTTATTAATGATGGAGCCGCCGTCGAATTTTATTCTTTGTTAGGAACAACACGATTATCCATTCAAGCCTTACCTGAACTTAACATGACAAATGTATCTGTTCCACTAGGTTATGAGCTTACTACGAATGGTACTTACACAATTTCAATTGATGCTGAATTTATAGATCCAAATTTTGATATTATTCTAGAAGATACTTATCAAAACACATTTACAGATTTAAGACAAATAAGCTACAGTTTTTCAGGCGAAATTGGAGAAGTTCATAATCGTTTTAAAATTAATTTTGATAATCGTTCTACGTTGGATGACCATCAAATAGAAGAAAACACCAAAAATGCACATGTGTTTTTTTCATCAAATAAACTTCATATTCAAACGTATAGAAAAGATTTACAAAGAATAGAGCTATTTACAATAACTGGCAAAAATTTATTAAAAACAAAATTTACTAAAAATGTGCACATAAATAATTTATCTTCTGGAGTTTATATTGTTTTATTGACAACTGATTCGGGAGAAAAGATGATTAAAAAACTAATCAAATACACAAATTAATTGCGTTTTGTCGATTAATCATGCTTGTTATCGATTCTTGAGAAAAAGCAATGCGCTCATGAAAGGAATTACTTGAGAATTAAGAATTTTGTCCTGTTGATTTAGTAGAGATATTTTTTTTCATGATAATAATACAGTATATGTAACCTACTTGATGCATTATTACAATGTTGATAGCCCTATTAACTGTATAATAATTAAAATGGATTGGTTGATTGAAAGCCCTTTAAATGCCCTTTAAAGGGTTTTTTTATGTAAAAAAGTAAAGGAAAGTAAAAAGATGTTTTTTATCGATAAGTTGGCACAGTTAAACGAGAAAACAATTTTTTGTTAATTGAAAAAGTGAAAAAAATAAACATAGCAATACATTTGAACATTCTTACAAACCGAAATTTTCCAAGTTGTTTTTTGGAATGAAAAAATGATTAATAATATGGTAGGTTAGTTTTATTTTTGAATGGTTTGTAAAGATAGGAAAGCCGCTTCATTGAAGCGGCTTTTACATTATACATACTATTTTACTTAGCTAGAAACTTTTTTAGCTCCTTCTATAACTTTTTGTTTTAATCCTTCTTTGTATACCAAAACTTTATCTAGTACACATTTATCAGCACTTCCTATAATTTGTGCCGCTAAGATTCCTGCATTTTTAGCACCATCTAAAGCGACAGTTGCCACTGGAACACCACCGGGCATTTGTAAGATTGACAATACAGAATCCCAACCATCTATGGAGTTTCTTGATTTCACAGGAACGCCAATCACCGGAAGAGGAGACAAGGAAGCAATCATTCCAGGTAAATGAGCAGCTCCGCCAGCACCAGCAATAATTACATTAATACCACGTAGATGAGCATTTTTTCCATAATCAAATAACTTATCAGGAGTTCTATGTGCAGAAACAATATCTACTTCAACTTCAATATCAAATCCTTTTAAAATATCAATTGCTTCTTGCATTATAGGAAGATCACTTGTGCTTCCCATAATAATTCCCACTTTTGCCATATTATTTACTAATTACGTTGATTGTTTGTTTTACTTTTTGAGCAATTTTACGAGCTTCTGCAACATCTTTGTTAACAATTGTTACATGTCCCATTTTTCGAAATGGGCGTGTTTGTTTTTTTCCATAAATATGTGGAGTTACTCCATCCAATTTCATGATTTCTTCAATATGTTCGTAGACAACGTCACCTGTATGACCTTCAGCTCCGACCAAATTTACCATTATACCTGCCACAATACTTTCGGTATTTCCTAAAGGAAGCCCTAAAATAGCTCGAATATGCTGTTCAAATTGATCAGTATAACTCGCTTCAATGCTGTAATGTCCACTATTATGTGGTCTTGGAGCTACTTCATTTACAAGAATTTCATCATTTTTTGTTTGAAACATTTCTACGGCTAAAATACCTGTGTGTTGCAATCCTTCAGAAACTTGTAAAGCTATTTTTGTTGCTTTTTCTTGAATATTTTCAGGAATTCTAGCAGGACAAATTACATATTCTACCTGGTTAGCTTCTGGGTGAAATTCCATTTCCACAACAGGATACGTTTTAGTTTCTCCCGAAACACTACGTGCCACAATCACAGCAAGTTCATTCTTAAAATCAATCAACTCTTCGCACATACATTCTACATTTGGCAATCGCTCTAAATCTTCAATAGTGCGTACAATTTTTACACCTGTTCCATCATACCCAAATTGTGTGCTTTTCCAGACAAAAGGAATCGAAATGACTTCATTTTCAACGCTGTGAATCAATTCTTCCAATGACATATAAATTGAAAAAGGCGCTGTTGGAATATTGTTTTTTTGATAAAACAGCTTTTGAACACCTTTATTTTGAATTGTTTGTAATGTATTGGCAGATGGAAATACACGAACTCCTTCCTCTTCAAGTTTTTGTAAGGCTTCTACATTTACATGCTCAATTTCAAATGTAAGCACATCAACCTCTTTTCCAAAATTATATACTGTATCAAAATCCATTAAATCACCTTGATGAAAATCATTGCATGCAATTTTACATGGAGCCTCAGCACTAGGGTCTAAAACTTTGGTAAAAACATCAAATTTTCGTGTTGTATAGAGTAGCATTTTGCCCAATTGGCCGCCACCTAGAATTCCTAATTTGAAATTGGAAGAAAAATAATTCATAAAACGCTCATTTTCGACAAAAGTACAAATCTAAACTGGTAAAAGTAAACTCGTTAAACGTTATTCATAAATCAATTTGTATCTTTGCACCTTTCTATAGGAAAAAAGACTAAAATAAAACACACAACAATCGCTAAATCTTTATCATACAAGTGATCAAATTACACGATAAATATTTTAAAAAATTCATATCAGAAGCGCAAATTCAAGAAGCAGTTGCTAGAATGGCAACAGAAATGGCTGTCGATTTGAAAGAGGAACAACCTATTTTTATTGGAATTTTGAATGGTGTTTTTATGTTTTTTGCTGATTTTATGAAGAAATACCCGTATCCGTGTGAAATGAGTTTTATCAAATTAGCTTCGTATCATGGAACGTCTTCTTCTGGAAACATAAAAGAACTAATTGGTCTTTCACAAGATATTGAAGGTAGAACTGTAGTCGTACTCGAAGATATTATTGATACAGGGAATACATTAGACGAATTACACAAAATATTTACAGCAAAAAAAGTAAAGCAGTTCAAGATTGGAACTTTATTTTTTAAACCTGAAGCCTATACAAAACAGTACAATATAGATTATATCGGAATGGAAATACCTAACGAATTCATAGTCGGTTACGGACTAGATTATGACGAGTTGGGACGCAATCTACCCGAAGTTTATCAATTACATACACACAACATGATCAATTTAATTTTATTCGGAAAGCCAGGTGCCGGAAAAGGAACACAGGCAAACTTTTTAAAAGAAAAATACAACTTAGTACACATTTCTACAGGTGATGTGTTTAGATATAATATCAAAAATGGAACAGATTTAGGCGTTTTGGCAAAATCATACATTGATAAAGGTGATTTGGTTCCTGATGAAGTAACGATTAATATGTTGCAAGCGGAAGTAGAAAAAAATACAGAAGCGAATGGTTTTATTTTTGACGGTTTCCCAAGAACCACGGCGCAAGCAGAAGCACTGGATAGTTACCTAGCGTCAAAAAATATGATCATTTCTGGAACCATTGCGCTCGAAGCAGACGATGAAATCTTAATTAAGCGTTTGTTGGAGCGAGGAAAAGTAAGTGGTCGTGCAGATGATCAAGACGAAAGCAAAATTAGAAATCGTTTTGATGAGTACAATCAAAAAACAGCTCCTTTAATTAACTATTACGAAAACCAAAACAAGTTTTACAGCGTAAATGGTATAGGAACTATTGAAGAAATTACAGGGCGACTAAGTGCCGTTATTGATGAATTATAATAAAGAAATATACACACAAAAAATAGCACAAGAGCTAGCTCCACTACAACAAAAAATAGTGTCGCACTCCTTGTACAATAAAGTAAATTCTGTAGAGGCTTTGAACGCATTTATGGAATATCACGTATTTGCCGTATTTGATTTTATGTCACTATTGAAAGCGTTGCAAATACACTTAACACAAACACAATTGCCTTGGACTCCTAAAGGAAATCCTATAACAAGACGTTTTATTAATGAAATTGTATTAGGAGAAGAAAGTGATGTAGACCAAGATGGTAAACCGCTGAGTCATTACGAAATGTATGTAGAAGCAATGAAAGCTTCAAATGCTGCTACTACACTAATTGAGGAATGTATCAATCATATTTCTAAAGGAGAAGATATTAGGACAAGCTTACACGCTGTCAAAGCACCAAAAGCAGTTCAAGATTTTGTGAATTTTACCTTTTCAATCATTGAAACAAACGAAGTGCACAAAATTGCTACGGTTTTTACATTTGGCAGAGAAGATTTAATTCCGAACATGTTTTTGGAAATAGTCAAAGGAATTGATCGCAAGCATATTCATGTAAATCTTGATAAATTTATCTACTATTTAGAAAGGCATATTGAATTAGATGGAGATGAACATGGTCCATTGGCTTTACAAATGATTAATGAACTTTGTGGAGATGATTCACAAAAATGGGAAGATTGTATCTCGGTAAGTAAAGAAGCTTTACAGCATAGAATTGATCTTTGGACAGCAATTGAGCAACAAATAGAAGTACTTCAAAAACGTCAATTGGCGTAACCAATAAAAATAGGATATCATGACGGATGGGAATTTTGTAGATTATGTAAAAATGCACCTTTCTTCGGGAAACGGAGGAAAAGGTTCTGCGCATTTATTGCGGGAAAAGTACAACGCCAAAGGAGGTCCTGATGGAGGAGATGGTGGTCGAGGAGGACATATCATTGTAAGAGGGAATCAAAACCTTTGGACTTTATATCACTACAAATTAAAAAGACACTATAAAGCAGGTCATGGAGAGCATGGTAGTGGAAACCGTAGTACTGGAGCCGATGGGCAAGACGTGTATTTGGATGTACCTTTAGGAACTGTAATTCGTGATAAGGAAACCAACGAGGTTATTTTTGAAATTACGGAACAAGGTGAAGAACGAATTTTAGTAGAAGGAGGAAAAGGCGGCCGTGGAAACTGGCATTTTAAATCTTCAACCAATCAAACGCCACGCTATGCGCAACCAGGTATTCCTGGTCAAGAAAAAGACGTCATTTTTGAACTAAAAGTATTGGCAGATGTTGGTTTGGTAGGTTTTCCAAATGCAGGGAAATCAACGTTACTTTCGGTGATTACTTCTGCAAAACCAAAAATTGGCGATTATGAATTTACAACATTAAAACCCAACTTAGGAATTGTAGAATATCGCGATTTCAAATCGTTTGTGATGGCAGACATTCCTGGAATTATAGAAGGTGCTTCCGAAGGAAAAGGGTTAGGACATTACTTTTTACGTCATATTGAGCGAAATTCGACCTTACTTTTCTTAATTCCTGCAGATAGTAAAGATATTTCCAAAGAATACGACATTTTACTCAATGAATTAAAAAAATACAATCCAGAAATGTTAGATAAGGAGCGATTTATTGCCATTTCAAAATCTGACATGTTAGACGACGAACTCAAAGCAGAAATGAGTAAGGAACTCGATAAGGACTTAAATGTGCCATATATGTTTATCTCGTCTGTTGCACAACAAGGTATTACAGAATTGAAAGACAAACTTTGGGAAATGTTAAACAATTAGAAACAAGCGGCGTGTACGTCGCTTTTTTTATGTCTTTTTATTAAAAAAACATAAACTTACTGGGCAAAAATTGTGAATAGTAAGTGTCTCTACAGAATTAAAAAATCTATATCTTACCATTATAAACAAAAATATAGTTACAAATAGGTTAATCGCATTGTTTTGAATTTATTTTTAACATATTGTGTATAATCTAAAAACTTAAAACCAATAACAACCCAACCATGAAACCAACTCTATTTATTTATGGCGGACAAGTAAATCGTGAATTTGTAAAATACACCGCAACACTTACTAAAAAAGAAAAACCACGAATTTGTTTTTTGCCAACAGCCACAGGCGATGCACTATGGTACATTAACTATTGGTATGAACTCTGTCATGATTTGGATGTAGAACCACACGTATTAAAAGTATGGATTAGTTCCAGTTCGCAAGACTGGGATTTTGAAGACTATTTATTAGAAATGGACGCTATTATTGTTGGTGGTGGCAACACGCTCAATATGATGACTTTGCTAAAAGCTCACGAAATTGACAAAGCGTTAATGAAGGCTTATAAAAAAGGCATCATTTTAGCAGGCGGAAGTGCAGGCTCGCTGTGTTGGTTTAATGGTGGATTTACTGATTCACGACCAAAACAACTCACATTTGTAGAAGGGTTTAATTTTTTGCCATATAGTCATTGTCCGCATTACCATTCAGAAGCATCACGCCGACCTTTATTTCACCATAATATCGCCAATGGAATATTAACGGATGGATATGCGTGTGATGATCTTTCGGGAATCTTATTTGAAGATGGAAAAGCTGTTAAATCAATATCTCTCAATGAAAAAAATCATTCTTTCTATGTTTATAAAAAAAATGGTGAAATTGTAGAAGAACGATTAAATTCAGAAATAATTTAGTATATCTATAGAGCTTTTCAACTACAATCTAAGCTAGTTGTATTGCGCTATTACTTTAACATAATCTTATTCTTTTGCACTAATGTTTTTATCTATCTTGCGTCGCTGTGAAATGTATTTATCAATATATACTGCATAATGACTGCTGCAAATGCCAGATACCAAGCGAAGAAAACAGGCGAAAATATTAAGAATATCAAGAAGTATTCACCGTACAATGGGAGTGTTTTTGTGTGTGTGCTTCTTTTTTATGGCGATATCAGGAACATTGTTGGGGTGGAAAAAAAATAGCAACGGTTATATTCTTCCAAATTCAGCAAAAGGAACTTCTACAACGCTTAAAGATTGGTTGTCTGTGGACAGTTTACAAACTATAGCATTTCAAACTTTACATGATTCAATTTCCACTGAATTGTCAACAAAACTCGATAGAATTGACATTAGAAAACACAAAGGCATTGTCAAATTTGTATTTAAAGATCATTTTTGGGGAATTCAACTTGATGGAGCCACAGGAAAAGTATTATCTATTGGACATCGAAAGTCTGACTTAATTGAAAAAATTCATGATGGTTCAATTCTAGATTACTATGCAGGAACTTCTGGTCAGTTCAAATTGATCTATTCTAGTATAATGGGCTTATCTCTTCTCATGTTTACTATTACAGGTTTTTGGCTTTGGTACGGACCTAAACGGATGCGAAAAGCTAAAAAAAATCGTCATAAATAAATTATGTTTTGGCAATGCAGTATCAAATAATACTGTAGGAAGAGTGTAGAAACGCAGCTAATTAGAGAATTTTTTATGACTAACGAGGCTATATGGAAACCTTTATTACTTTTTAAGAAACAGAAATTAAAACTTTTAAGAATAAAAGTACATCTGTTTTTATTGCAAAAATAAAAATAAAGTGTTCATTAGTAGAAATTTACAATTTTAGCCAAAAAACAAGCAATCGATTTGCAAATCAAGTTTTTGAGGAAGCAAAGTATTTTTCTAAAAGACAAAAAATCTATCTAAATAAATTAAAAAAATCACTAATTCATCTGTATATTGCCTTTGTTTTCAACAGGCTAACATTTTTTTTATGAATGATAAACTTGCACTATTATTCTTTCTGTGTGTCACTTTTGTGAAAGTAAATGCGCAAAAGATTGAACTCCCACGATTGGAATCGCCAGAGAATAATTTTTATGCATATTTGGAGAATGAACAAATTTCAAATCCTGAAAAATTTTATGGAAAGGTTAAAAAGGTTGTAAAAACTATAAAGCAATCACATGAAGAAGAAGCCCTAATGGTTGGTTCCATAGAAACCTTTTACATGAATAAACAACAAAAACTAGAAAAATCAATTGAACGGTTTTATTGGTATGGTGTGGAAGAAAGTGCTGAAGAAACAGAGTATTTAAAAACTCCAAAGTTTACAGTAAAGAAAAAAGGAACTCAGACTATCAAAATTTTAAAAAAAGAATTTGCAGCGAGTACAGATTATGCGCAAGAGTTTTTAGATCCTAACGATTATTATATATACGAAAAAGACCGTTTAGTCACTTTTTACAATGCCAATGATAGCATTTCTTATACGTATAACAACGCTGGCAAACTAACTCAAATACGTTATATGGAGAGCATACTTTCGGAATCGTATGATGAAGATGGAACAGTAACTATTTGGAAAAGTCAGTTTGTAGATCGTGCTTTAGAAAAAATAAGCTATACAAATGGATTGCCAAAAGAAAAAAAGATATACAGTAAATATGATGAAAGTATTAATACTGAAACGATTTCATACACATATACTGCTAAAAAACAACTTCTGAAATATCAAACAACTTATAGTCGATATCATGAAGGCGAGTACAGTAATAATTATTTGATGGATGGTATTGATTATTCAAAACTGTCAAAAGCAGAAGAAGACAAAATTCAAACAGGAACTTATACATACACAGCTTCTGGCCAGTTAAAAACATACCAAATTATTGCTGGTGATAGTCAATCTAAATATACGCTTGTTTATGACAAAGCAAACCGTTTGCATAAAGTAATAGGAAACTTGCAAACCACTCAAGAAGACGAACCTAATGTTAAATCGGTAGAATATGCGTATTTATATGACGACAAAGGAAATCCTAAAATAATTCGTCAGTATACACTAACTGATGGGAAAAAAGAATTAGAAGAGGAAATAACTTTTGAAATTACGTATTACCAAGAACCATAAATACAAAGAAGTAGGAATGTTGTGTTATATTTTTCGTATAAATTTCAAATCTACAAGTGTATTGCCAAGAGAAGTATAAAGAAAGTCTTTTGTAAACTATTATTTAGGTTTGAAGTCCTGTCAATACATCACTAATTCTCTATTTCCTTAGAATCTTCTTTCATTTTTAGTATTGAAATCCATATTCCCATAGCTAAAGAAATTCCAATAAATAACAAAGAGAACCATTCAGGAATTTCAAACCAATTAGCAACCATGAGTTTGAGAGAAACAAAGATTAAAATTGCAAAAACACTATACTTTAAATAGCTAAACTTCTCTAAAAGATTTGCTAAGAAAAAGTACAGAGATCTTAATCCCATAATGGCAAAAATATTGGAACTAAAAACAATGAAAGGATCTTTAGTAACTGCAAATATGGCAGGAATACTATCTAATGCAAATAAAAGATCTGTAAATTCAATCGTCAACAATGCTCCAAAAAGTGCAGTAAAAACTCTTTTCCCATTCACTATAGTTGTAAAGTGACCATTGTCTAAAGTATTCGAAATATTAAAATATTTTGCAAATCCTTTATTCTCATTAAATTGAGGTTGTTGCTCCTCTTTCTTTAACATCTTAAAAGCAGTATACAATAAAAACAATCCAAATACAATTGTGATATGATGTAGCTTATTGATAAGAATGAGACCTACACCAATTAAAATAGCTCTAAAAACAATAGCACCTAAAATTCCTAAAAATAAAAGTCTATGTTGGTACTGACTCGGAATTTTATACCCTAAAAAAATAATCGCAATCACAAATAAATTGTCTACACTCAAGGAAAGTTCAATAATGTAGCCCGTATAGTACTTAATAATACTATCTAAAGGAGTTAAATGGTTAGGATTGGCAACCAAATCATTTTGATAAAACCAATACAGAATGCCGCCAAAAAGTATTGCATTACTAATAAAAAAAATAGTTTCGTATAGTGCCTTTTTAGAACTAACAGGCTTATTTTTTTTGTGTAAAATAAAAAAGTCAATACACAACAATAAAGCTACATATACAAAAAGGACAATCCAAGGTAAACTATTTTCCATAAGTAAAATTATTTTCAAATTAGTGATATATCACTTAACAACAGGTACAAGTTAAAAAAAAGAAATCCCAGAAAAGAAATATTCTTTACTGAGATTTTAAATTATAGTAAGTATATAGTGTTGTTTAAAATACACTATTATTTTTTCTTCTTCGATTGAGAAACTAAAGAAGGTCCTTTCTTGTTAGATTTAGTAACAACAGATTTTGCCTTCGTTTCTCTAGCAGCTTTCTTTTTTGCTTTTTGCTCTTCTGCTTTTTTTCGTGCATCGCTTGCCTTACTTGTTTTTGCTACTCCCATTTTGTTTGGTTTTAAAATTGTTGATAATAATTTTTTACATTAAGACACCATAAAACTAAAAAGTCACTCAATGATTTAATTTTTTTTGAAAAAAAGTTGATACATTGTTAATGTTCTTGTTTTCAGTAGATTTATGGGGAGTTGTATACGTAAATAAAATTTTACGAAACAATTCTCTTTGTAGGGAAGTAGCAAATTTTTATCTTTTAGGTCGCTAATTACATGAAGAGTCTATAGACCGTAAAATGAAAAGAATGATTATTTTATTTAGTGCATCTCTCGAAAAAGAGAAAAGATTATTATCCGACGAAGAGTTGATAAAACGCATCGTTGAAACAAACGATCCTTCACTTTTTGGGATATTGTATGATCGATATGGTAAAAAAATATACAATAAGTGTTATAGCTTTGCTGAAGATTCGGATGAGGCTCAAGATTTAACACAAGATATTTTTCTAAAACTATTCGTACAACTTCACAAATACCAAGGACGATCAAAGTTTTCAACTTGGTTGTACTCTTTTACCTATAATTTTTTGGTGAACTATAAAAAAAGAGAAACAGGTAAAAAACTAGGTGAACGTTGGGAAAAACTAAATAAAAACGAAAAACATTTGACACAAGTGGATGATGTAGATGAAGAAGATTTATTTGAACTGAAAGTATCAGGTTTGGAAAAAGCAATTGATCTTATTGAACCTGCCGACAAAGCCTTATTATTGCTCAAATATCAAGATGATATCTCTGTGAAAGAACTACAAAACCTATTGCATATTAATGAAAGCGCTGTGAAAATGCGACTTAAAAGAGCGCGTATTAAACTGATTAAAGTGTACCAAAAATTGCAAGAAAATGAATGAACAAAATCCTTTCAAGAAAATTGAAACTGAAATCAAACCTCCAGAAGATTTGAAACAGGATATTCTTCAAGAGATTAAAGAAAACATTGAAGAAAACGACGAAGCATAAAACAGAAGTGCAAACAACATGCAATTAGTACAATGTGACGCAACCTTTCTTTTGGTGTCTTATATGATAATTTAAAATTTTTAGGGTATATGGAAAAAGAAAACCCTTTTAAATATATAGGAATACCGTTAAAAGAAGTGCCCGAAGACCTAAAGGAAGTTGTCATGTATGAAGTCAACAAAATGACGTCAAGTGCGAACCAATTTTCATGTGTCGATAATGATGAAAGCTTTTTTAACGAGATAAAACTTGATGAAGACAAGCAAGAATGACCAAAAGAGCCATTCCTTCAAATAGAGTTTTTAGTGATATTGATGATTACTTATCGTATTATCATGCACCTGAAAGAAGTGTACTTTCTTCAGAAAATCAATTACATTCTTTTATTTCTCAAAAAGAAGAAGCGTATTTTGAACATGTGAAAAGTTTGATGATATTAGAGAAAAATGAAGATCAACATCTCTCTGAAGAACAGAAAAAAGTAAAATATACACATCAAGCTTTTGAAAAACTGTTGAGAGAAATTACAGATGACCTGAAATTTCAATTCTAAAGCACAATATTTTTTTTAATTTAGTAATCCAGCAAGACTTGTTGAGTTTCTTTTTTATCAGAAGAACAGTTCTTTGGCAAGTTTATAAGCAGAGTTTAGTGAAATAACTTCATTGCTCATGCTTGTTTTATCAACAATGAAAAAGATGCTACATGGCACGATTTACAAACAAAAGTAAACACGAAATAGGACGAGCTCCAGATGAACTCTTTTTCAGAGGTGAAAAGAAAATAGAAAATGTATTGCTGCGCATTATTGATTATAGCGAAAATCATTTTGAAGAAATCAATATCTCCAAAACGAAAGAAGCTATAAAATATCGAGAACGCGATTCTGTTTCTTGGTTCAATATCGACGGATTGCACAATCCAGATGCTTTAAAAAACATTGCATTGGCATTTCAATTGGACAAATTGATTCTCGCTGATGTAATGGATACGCAAGCAAGACCAAAATCGTACGAGTACGATAATTGCATGGCTATTTCTGTAAAAATGCTCATGCTAGATGAAAAAACAGGAACCATTTCTGTTGAAAACCTTAGTTTGATACTTACCAAGTCTGTACTCATCTCTTTTCAAGAACGCACAGGCGATGTTTTTGAACCAGTCCGTGAACGCATCCGCAATAAAAAACGAATCATCACGGCAGGAACAGATTATTTAATGTATGCTTTGTTAGATATCGTAATCGATAATTACATTTATATCATTGGAGATCTTGGAGATAAAATTGAAGATTTAGAAGAAAAACTTCTCAATAAGCCTAGTAAAAATGTACTTAAGGAAATAAACAAGCTAAAAAAAGAACTAAATTTTTTACGTAAAAACATAAATCCTGCTAAAGAAATGTTTATCAACCTTTCTAAAATGGAGTCTGACTTTATTGAAGAAAAAAATGAAGTACATTACAAGGAATTATTAGCAAACATCAATCAGGCAATTGAAGCTTCAGATAGTTATCGAGAAATCTTATCCGATCAGCTCAATATATATCATACAACCATTAGTTCTAGACTTAATGATGTGATGAAAGTACTGACTATATTTTCAGTGCTTTTTATTCCACTAACATTCATAGCAGGTATTTACGGAACTAATTTTGAATATGTGCCAGAACTACAATACAAATATGGATACTTTGTAATGTGGGGATTTATGATTGTAATAGCACTAATTATGTTTTATTTCTTCAAACGTAAAAAGTGGCTCTAAATCGGCACTATAGATTTAGAAAAAAATATAAAAGCAGTAAGTTTTTTTATTTTATAAAATACACTTTTGAATAAGTGACCTAATTCAATTTTTGTGTCTTAATAGCCAAAAGAATCGTACTTTAAATAAATCAAATGATACTAAGAGACGGTGTTAAGTCTGTAGAAATAAAAGTTTCTTCAGAAACGCGAAAACTAAGTGATTTTGTTAAAGATAAAAACAAAACGTTGATAGATCGCTTAGAAAGTTTTGAAGACATCATCAACATTGAAGTTGGCGATACAAGCTTGTCAAGAGTAAAAACCATTGAACGCGAATTTGATATCAGACAATTGTACATTAAATACGAAGGCGATAATCCAACAGGAACTCAAAAAGACCGTATTGCTTTTGCTCAAGTATATGACGCCTTACGTCGTGATTTTGATACCATCGCATTAGCGACTTGTGGGAACTATGGAGTAGCTGTTGCTTTGGCGGCAAACTTAGCAGGAATTCAATGTAAAATATTTATTCCAGCTAGTTACCATACAGAACGTATCAAAGAAATGGAAGCTTTACAGGCAGAAATTATCAGATTGGACGGAAGTTATGAAGATGTCGTAAAGTCAAGTACTTTAGTTGCGTCAAAAAATGATTGGTACGATGCAAATCCTGGAGGAGCCAATACTCCTTTACAAATAACGGCGTATTCGCAAATTGCTAACGAAATTGTAGACGATTTAGGAGATGCGCCAAAATATTGCGCAGCACCAGTATCTAACGGAACATTATTTGCAGGGATTTATCGTGGTTTTGTAACACTCCATAAGCGAGGAAAAACTTCGAGGATTCCCAAAATGATTGCAGCTTCGTCTACTCGAAAAAATCCAATCATAAGCTCGTTCAAGTTGGGACTTTCTGAATGCGTGGATCTTGATCCCAAAATGATTAAAGAAACGCTCTATAATGAACCGCTAATCAACTGGCACAGCTTTGATGGAGATGAAGCACTATATGCTTTGCGCGAATCGGGAGGAGAAGCATTTCACATAAGTGATAAAAAATTAAAAGACATGGCTTCTTTTATATTAAAAAAAGAAGGTATGAAAATATTACCAGCTTCCACGGCTGGACTTATAGGATTATTAGAATTAGACGATCAATTAAACTTTGAACCTGATCGTTTTGTCGCTGTCATAACAGCAAAACATTAATTATAAAGAAAATGAAAAAAAAGATAGACGGACGCGCCCTCGTTTTTTGCGAAGGAGCTTTCAATACACCTGAAGGGAAAACAGCACATGGATTGGTACGCTTTACAGAACGCTATGAAATTGTAGGAGTTCTTGATAACACCTATGCAGGAAAAGATGCAGGAAAAGTCCTTGATGGAAAAAATAATGGTATCCCAATATTTGGTGATCTAACTACTGCTGTAAAAGAATTGCGTGACAAAGGTGTGTTGCCAAAGTCATTAGTCATTGGTTTAGCTCCCGATGGAGGAAGATTGCCAAAAGAAGCAAAAGCAACTATTAAACAGGCTCTTAATATGGGCTGGAATGTGGATAGTGGTTTGCACGATTTCTTAACAAATGATAAAGAACTTGTTGCAATTGCAGAAGCTAACAACTGCCGTATTCGTGACGTTCGTAAAACACCCGATCGAGATGCCTTGCACTTTTTTACAGGAGAAATTGAAAACGTACACGCGCTCAAACTGGCGGTGTTAGGAACCGATTCTGCTATTGGAAAGCGTACCACTGCATGGTTGATTGTACAAGGCCTTCGCAAAGCGAATCATACTGCCGAAATGATTGGAACTGGGCAAACTGCTTGGATGCAAGGTGCAAAATACAGTATGATTATGGATAGCTGTATCAACGATTTTGTGTCGGGCGAAATTGAACATGCCGTAGTCAGTGCTTACAAAAATGAAAAACCAGAGGTCATAGTAATTGAAGGGCAGGGAAGTTTGATGAATCCTGCATATCCTGGAGGTTTTGAAATTTTAGCAGCAGGAAGACCTGATTTTGTCATCCTACAACATGCGCCAACGCGTAAAGAATATGATGGGTTTCCTGGATATAAATTGCATCCGTTAAAAAAACAAATACAAGCTATTGAAATGATATCAGGTGTCAAAGTCATCGCCATTACGGTAAACCATGAAGGGATGCAGCCGGAAGACATTGTGCCAGCTTGTGATACCATAACCAAACAAACCAATTTGCCTGCTTTTGATGTATTAGCACACGGCACTGATAAATTGGTCAAACTCATTGGTTCAAAATTATAATGACAACCATTCGCTCGTTAGTTGTATTTAAAACCTTAAAAATTCATACGTTGGTTATAGAGCCAAAACGTGTAAAAGCGACGTATACTATTGTTAAAAATGATCTTACAGAAGTAAGCAACGAACTGATTTATTCGTACAATGCGGCGTATTTTCAGAAAAAAAATCCAGCAGATGTAAATTTGGCCTCTATGATGGTGGCACAAGTTGCTCTTAATTACGGACTGTTCTTTGAAACCGTTTCTTTTGACGGATTGTATGATGCAACTGACAAACGATTTCTTTTGGACATGATGGAAAACACTTCCAGAGAAATTTTAGTGCACAAATTTTTCGGTAAAAACGAATTCCTCAAAGCTCCTTTTGATGCGATTCAACCAGAAAAAATGGAACGCTACACGGCGGCTAACGTTGTATTTGTTAACACAAAATACGAAAACCTTCAACCTCAAAAAGAAGTTGTAGAAACAAACAAAGATGCGTATGCAATTCTTAGTAGTGGCGGAAAAGATAGTTTATTAACCTACGGGTTGATTCAAGAAATTGGCGAACCGCATCCTGTATATATCAACGAGAGTGGTCGTCATTGGTTTACTGCTGTAAATGCACATCATCACTTTCGTGAAAACGAGCCAAATACGGCAAAACCTTGGTGCAATAGTGATCGTATTTTTAACTGGATGGTTCGACAAATGCCATTCATCAAAGAAAACTTTCAAAATATCCGAGCTGACATTTATCCAATTCGTTTATGGACAGTTGCGGTGTTTCTATTTGGTGTATTGCCTGTAGCAAGCAAAAGGAATATTGGGAATATTTTAATTGGTAATGAATATGATACTTCTGTAAAAAGTAATTATCAAGGCATTACGCATTACAATGGTTTGTATGACCAAAGCAAATATTTTGACAATGCACTCACACGCTATTATAAAAAGAAGGGTTGGGATATTCATCAGTTTTCCATTTTACGCTCATTATCAGAACTTTCAATTTTGAAAATTCTAGTAAAGCGCTATCCTGAATTACAAAAATTACAAGTTTCTTGTCACGCTGCTCACGAAGAAGATGGCAAAATGTTGCCTTGCGGAAACTGTGAAAAATGCAGACGGATTGTCGGAATGTTAAAAGCGCTAGATGAAGATCCAAAACGTTGCGGGTATACGGATGAACAAATACAAAAAGCATTACAAGCATTGGCTTCTCAAAGTGTAAAACAAATAGGAAGTGATGCTGCACAACTATACCATTTACTCTTACAAAAAGGATTGATTGCCAAAAATTCACATACGGAAAAACTAGCCAAAGAACATAAAGAAATTACCATGCTACGTTTTGATACTGAGCGTAGTAATTTAGAAGACATGCCTAAGTATATTCGAAAACCGTTACTACACATTTTTTCAAAATATACGGATGGCACAGCGCAACTTACTAACAGAAAATGGCAAGTTGCTAACTTAACAGAGGAGCAAATAGAAACTCCTTATTTTTTACATAAAGAAAATGAAAGAACCTTATAAAAAAGTAGACTTCCTTTGGGAACAAAAAACTTGGCCTGAACTGGAAGCATACTTAAAAAAAGTAGACACGGTAATTTTACCTTGTGGAGCCATTGAACAACACGGGCCACATTTACCGGTAGATATTGATTATTTTGATGCCAATTATATGGCGTATAAAGTAGCAGAAGCGTGTGAAGAACCAAGACCTTTGGTGTTGCCTCCTATTCCGTTTGGAGTAAGTTACCATCATGAAGATTTTAAAGGAACCTTGAGTGTTACCAATGAAGCTTTGTCTAAATTCGTATATGATTTAGGAATGAGTCTTGCCAAAAATGGTGTCAAAAAAATAATCATTCTCAACGGACATGGTGACAATGCTCCAACGTTGAGTTATGCAGCACAAATGATTAACCGCGATGCAAAAATATTTGTTTGCGTTGATACTGGAGAAACTAGTGATGTTGATTTACTCAATCTGATTGATACGCCAAACGATGCGCATGCAGGCGAAATAGAAACCAGTACGAGCTTGGCTTTACGTCCTGAAATGGTACAAATGGATAAAGCAGTGAATGAAACCTTAACTTTTGGAAGTACATTTCTTGATTTTGACGATGAGCGAAGCGTAAGTTGGTATGTACGAACCAATAAAATCTCTGAAAGTGGAATTATGGGTGATGCCACTAAAGCAAGTGCAGAGAAAGGAGAAAAAATGTGGGAAATTATGATTCGGAACATGGTTGCTTTTGTAGAAAGTATTAAAAATACACCTCTTGACGATTTGTATCAAAAAAGATATTAATCCGAATACCGTATATGAAAATAACACGTATATCCTACGAAAAACTAGATTTACAGCTATCTGAGCCGTATACTATTGCGTATGAAACGGTGAGTACAGCTGTCAATTTTACCCTAAAAGTTGAAACGGAAAACGGATTTGTTGGCTATGGTTGTGCCGCACCTGATAAAGTAGTTACTAGAGAATCTGCAAACGATGTGGAAAGTGATATTAAAAATGTTATCATTCCCTTTTTAAAAGGAAAAAACGCCTTTATGTCATCGCAAATCCTTGTAGAATTGAAACCATTGCTGACGCAAAAATCGTCTGCCCTAGCAATGGTTGATATTGCGTTATTGGATCTTGCGGCTCGTAAATTTGACATTCCGTTGTATCAATATTTAGGAGGTTTTCGTCATCATATCATTACAAGTATTACCATAGGAATTATTACGCTAGAAGATACACTAAAAACAGCCAAAGAGTTTGTAGCACAAGGCTTTCAAAGTATCAAACTAAAAGGCGGTTTATCTGTAGCAGAAGATGTTGAAAAAATGATTCGTTTGCGAGAACAGTTTCCAACCATTGAACTTCGCTTTGACGGAAATCAAGGATACACACCTGAACAAGCGCTTTCATTTTATGAGCAAACCAAACATATTTCTATTGAATTTTTTGAGCAACCCATTGCTGTAGGTTTAGACAGTCATTTGGGAAAAGTTACTGATAAAACTACGATTCCCGTAATGGCAGATGAAAGCATTAAAAGTGTGAAAGATACTTTTCGACTAGCAAAAGGAGCTTACATTGACATGATAAACATTAAAATTATGAAAGTAGGTGGCATTAAAGAAGCCATGCATATCAATTCGGTTGCAAAAAGTGCTGGCCTCGAAGCCATGGTTGGTTGTATTGATGAATGTAGTTTAGGAATTGCGGCAGGATTGCATTTTGCACTTTCTCAAGAAAATGTATTATATGCTGATTTGGACGGACACTTAGATATCATTAACGATCCTTTTAAATCACTTTTTACTCTTAAAAAAGGGATATTATATCCATCAAACTCGCCAGGGTTAGGAAAAATTGAGTAACATTCATACATATTTAAAAAAAATCAGTTGGAGATTTTTATCGTTTACTTAGGTTTTATCATTACTGCATATGCGGTAATCGCTAATGATGTTATTCAAACGTTAGGTACTTTTTTGGCATCTAATGAAAAGAAAAAGTGGTGGTTATTGTGGAGTTTTGCTGCAATCATCTTATCCCTCACGCTTTGTTACGGCTGGTTTATAAATGCGGGAGATGTTTCATATGGAAGACTAAATAAAATTCCATTGCCATCGGTCATCGAATGGTGGTATCTTTTAGCACCTCTTTGTTTGTTGGTAATAACTAGATTTGGAATTCCTGTCAGTACCACATTTATGATTTTAAGTATATTTTCTTCTAGTCAAATTATAGAAAAGATGATTCTTAAATCTGTTTTAGGATACGCAATTGCATTTGTATCTGCTATGCTATTATATGGTTTTATTTCTAAAAAAATTGAATCACGTGCATCCATAAGACTTATGAATGTTAAGAAACAACATCACTATTGGTTGGTTGCTCAGTGGTTTTCTACAGGGTTTTTATGGTCACAATGGTTAATTCAAGATTTTGCCAATATATTTGTTTTTCTACCAAGACAGCTTACCGTTATAGAACTGCTGATTGCATTGGGAATCATCTTAACAATCATGGCGTACATATTTAAAAATAGAGGAGGAAGTATTCAAGATATTGTTAATAAGAAATCGAATACTGCCAACATTCGCTCGGCTACAATTATAGATTTTACTTATGGAATCTTACTACTTGTTTTAGGAAATATCAGTTCTATTCCTATGAGTACAACTTGGGCTTTTATAGGAATATTGGCAGGAAGAGAACTTGCTCTTGGATATACTCTTCAAAAAGAGCAATTAAAAAAATCGTATAAGTTAATTGCTAAAGATCTTGCCAAAGTAAACCTTGGACTAATCGTTAGTGTACTAATCGCATACATAATACAATTTCTTAAACATTGATTTTATTGATGTTAAAGATAATTTTGAATGATTTACTGTTTTTAAAAAGTGACCTAATCAAAATTTGGTGTCCTATAACATCATGTATCAATTTTTGTATATATGAAGATTAAAAAAAGTTCAAGATTTATCTTATTTAAACACTAATGACGCATATTATGTATCAAGAAAAAACGACTAGTATGAATGAGCCAACCACCAAAAGTGCTAGTCACTATGTGGCGATAGCTCATCTTTTTTATGCTATGGCAATGGCCGATAAAGCTATTGGGCGTGAAGAGAAATTGAAAGTTGCAGCTTTTTTACAAAAATACTGGTGTAAATATTCAACCAGTAAAGAAGAAGAAGCCTCAATTGCAAAAACAGTCAAAGACCTAATTGCAAGAAATGTAGAAGCACAAAAAGCATTCTTAGTTTTTTCAGAGTATTTCTATAAGAACAGAAAACTTTTTGATCAAAATGTTAAAAATCAAATTAATACTACGTGTGCGGCCATTAGCGAAAAGAAAGGAAAACGGTCTAAAATGGAGTTGATTTTTACATCAAAACTCTATTCCTTTTTCAATCCACCAGAAGATGCAACGCCTCTTAGTTATCATCAAGATGTAGATTAAAAAAAATAGTGACCTACCTACGACTTTGGGGTCTTATTAATGCTTTTCGAAGCAACAAGATTATAGATAGCATACAAACAACAAAACTTTTAAATTAAAAACAATGAAAAAATTAAAATTAGTACCGTTATTTCTTTTTGCATTTTTTGTGAGTACTTATACTTGCGTTGCACAAGAAAATGAAGAGGAAGAAGCAGTTGAAGAAGTAGAAAGTGAGGAACAAGAAGAGCCAGTTGTAATTACAGCAACTTTTACAGGTATGGACGATACATTATTTGTATTTACGTACATGGATAATGATGGAGAAGAAAGTGATATCGTTTTTGATAAATTGGCTCCTGAAGTAAAAAAAGCGTTCAACCTTGCCGATAAATCATTTGTAGGGAAGAAGTTTAAAGTTACTTATATCACTGAGAATGTAGCAGATGATGACGATGAAGATATGTTGATTAGCATTCGTACAATCATCTCTCTAGAAAAGATATAATGATATACTCATATCAATAGAACTCTTTTAATCAAAAAAGAGTTCTATTATAAATAGACTGTCTGAAAACTTAGTTTTGTCAGATTGAACCAAACATTCAAAATGATATTTCCAAAAAGCTTTCAGACAGTTTTTTATTTTTTATGTATACGAAGATTACTTTACTTCAATGCGTTCCCCTTTGCTATGACTACTAAACTCAGGAGCATACATACTTTGAATCGTTGTAATTCCATTAGAAAATTCTCCTTTATTATTGACACGTAAGTCATACTCAAAAACAAAAACTCCTTTAGGCAAATAGTCAAAGAAAAAGTTTGTGCTAGCATCTTTTGTACTCTCGTAATAACCTAGCCCATCTTGCCATTTGTATTGCGATAATACATTAACAGGTTCCACACCTGATGCGCGCATATCTTTCATATGCACAAACTCCATCGGTCTATCATTTCGTAGTTCAATTCGAACACGTATCAAGTCACCAACTTCCAATACCGTATTCTCTGTAATTTCTGTAATAATTTCACCGGTATCTCCATACGTGCGTTTGAATAATTTTTTATCAAGCTTCAATGAAGTTTCTGCGGAAGTGATGTTATCTAAGTCTTCAAAATATTGCCAATACAATCCGCCCCAAGCAATTCCTTTATCCTTTTTAGATAAGGTAACTGTTGCCATTTTTGAATTGATGTCATTTTCGTTCCAAGAAGTTTTATAATACCCAGTTCCAGCTTCTATTTTTACATCTTCTAAGTTGGCAGGTGTTACTTTTTGATTTCCAATTGTTACCTCTACCATTTCTGTTACAGATAGCCAATCGCTTCCTTGTAATAAAAGTGCGTACACTGCATCTGAAGTTGCTTTGGTGGTTGCCCAACGGTTGGTTTGTTTGTGTTTTAATAACCAGATTTTCAAATTATCTACGATTGTAATATCATTCGAAATTTCAGCAAATGCTTCAATTAGTAAAGCCTGCGTTTCAACAGGAGCTTGGTACCAATACCATGAAGGTGTATTGGCTTTCCAATACATACCTAACTCGTCACTTGTAATACTATTTTCTTCTAACGAACGAATAATAGCTTGTGCCGTTTTTGAACGATTCATACGGTGAGAAACCAATGCCATCATTCCTTTGGAAAATAAGTTTCTACTTAACCAATACTTATCAATTTGCCCCAAATAATAATCTGCAATCTTAGCCACTTCTTCAGACATTGATATGTCTTTATAAAAACTTCGCATGTACAAATAGTGCAATTGCATGTATGATAAGTGATCTTTGGAAAGATCTACAGTTTCACTGTACTTTCGAATATCTTTATACTCTTGTACAAAAGCAGCATCCAAATAAGTGATTGCATTTTGAATTACGGAAGTAAGTTCATTATTGTCTTTAGTTTGTACGCCAAGCTTATGTAAATGGCCTAAACCTGTAATAATATGTTGGGTAACAAATCGATTTTCACGTCCGCCAGAAAACCAAGGAAATCCACCTGATGGCAATTGCATCTGAGATAATTTTCGAAGGGTATTATTTTGTTCATTCTTCATACGATTCAAGTCAAATAATAAAGCGATACGTTTTTTCTGTTCACTTTCCGATAATGCATCTCGAACCCAAGGAGTTTCCTGAATAATTAAAGATTTTAATTCTTGGTTTTTCTCTAAATTACTCAACAAAGCGTCTGAAGATTTCCATTGTTCAAATACCTGTTGAATTCGCGGATTGCTATTCGCAATATGGCTTGCTAACGCATTTGCATAATAACGAGCAAAAGTTTGCTCAGCGCACTCATACGGATACTCCATCAAATAAGGCAATGCTTGTACTGCATACCAAGCAGGATTTGAGGTCATTTCTAAGCTCAATTTATGGTGTTTGAGCGTAGTTGAGGTATTATTTTTTAGTTTGTCCAACGTAAATGTTTTTGTCTCGTTAGAACGAATCCACATTGGCAATGTTTCGGTAACTAACATTCTGTTGGATAATACTGGCAACGCATTTTGTTCACCATCGCTAAATTCATTTGCTTTGGCTGTAATTGTATATTGTACTGCTTGAATAGAGCTCGGAATGTACAATAACCATGAAACTTGAGTATTGCCTTTTGCATCAACCGAAAACGATTGCTCAGGCTCGCCTAAGCGTGGAAATAACGCAGGATTAATATCATTTCCTGTCAGCGGATCCACCAATTGCAACATGGCTTGACCACTTAATTTTTTATCAGAAAGATTGGAAATTTTTGTACTCACAACAATTTTATCGCCTTCACGGAAAAAGCGTGGTACATTAGGCAATACCATCAATTCCTTTTGTGTCACAGTAGATAATGTTTTTACTGCCGAATGCAATTCTTTTGTGTGTGCTAATAATTGAACATTCCATTTGGTCAATGCTTCCGGAGTGGTAAAGCTAAACGTGACATTTCCTTCATTATCAGTATGTAATTGAGGATAAAAAAACGCAGTTTCTTGCAGATTTTTTCGAGGAACAATGGCTGCTTCTTTTGTGTTTTCGTTGTTAGCCTCTACGTTTATGCCCGCAGCTTGTCCTTTTAATGATTGAGTAAGTTCCTGTTCTTTTATAGAAGTTCTTCCTGAGGCAAAACCAAGATAAACATCCTCTTCAAATTCAATATCATCTTTCACACTTAAGCTCATTAAGCGTTGTGTACTTGCTGTTTCTTGTAGATAACCTTTGTTGTACATACGCCTTTGATTATGTAAATAAAATCCAAACCAATTCAAACGGTCATAATTTTGTGTAACATAATTTGGGTACGGAATTGTTTGGTGCTCATTGAAATTTTCAAGATCAAAGCTTTCTTTAGCACTGATGCTTATAGTGCTATAATAAAAAGGTTGTGCTATGGGTGAAAAGTCCCAATAATGCGAACGAAATTCATCTAACGAAGCATCGTACATGCTAGCGAGCATCTCTGCAGCTACTTTTTCTCCTTTACTTCCTTTAATGGTAAAACTCCACGTTTCTTCTTGCGCAGGTTTCAATTTATCTCTAAAGGTGCGTGTTTCAATAGTTAAGTCGGTTGTAGGATATGCAACCATTACAGGGATTTCCTTGTAAACAAAACTATTAAAAATCGTAGCAGAACAATGTATCCTGAATCCTCCTTCATCTTCTTTAGAAACAGGAACGCGAAGAGTTTTTTGTTCTCCTTGTAATGTAATCATATAGGATTCTACAATGCGATGATTTTTTTCAATATCCACAAAAACATGCAGTCCTTTTACGGCAGACTTTAAGGTAACGACTACTTCGTTGTTGGGTGTGTATGAGTCTTTATCTGTAAACACTTCCAAAATAGCTTGATCGGAAGCATCATTTTCTTTTGGATTCCACACCTCGGTATAAGCAATATCTTTTACTACAATACCATTTGCATCAGTTGTTGTAAATGTCACTACATATTTTCCAGTTTCCCAGCGCTTTATTTTTCCTAAAGATAGTTTGCTTGATTTTTCAGTATCAAAAGTTTCATGTAATACTTCTTTTCCTTTTTCCCAATATTGAAATGTTTGTTCTTCTTCAGAAAATGCTTCATGAGGAAACAATTGTACAAATTCATCCTGTTGTATGCTAGGTAAGTCTGGAATTGGCAATACTCGTTTGCGTAAAATACGCTTTGGAGCTTGCAATTTGTGAATAGTGAGAATTCCTTGGGCAGGAACTTTTTCTCCATTCAGATTATGGGTATTCACTTCAACATTGTAATCTTTTCTTGAAGTATCTAATTTTTTTGGAATGGAAACATTTGCAGTTATACGATGGTAGCCAACATACACAGTTGTATATGTACTACGAGTCTCTCCATTAATATCGGTTATGTCTGCTGTAATTTTATAAGCAAAAGTTGGTTGTAGATTTTTGTCAATTTTTGAATCTGGAATTGCTTTAAAATCAATCATAAAATTCCCTGTTGCGTCTGTAGTTGTCTCACCGCTTACAATTTGTTGTGAAGAAGTGTTCAAGTACGGAAATCTCCAATACGACCATTGCGGATAGCTAGGTGTGCGTTGCACAGAATATGTTACTTTAGCATCCGAAATAGCACTTCCAGCAAAAGCGATTGCTTTCCCTTTAACAGTAACAGTGTCATTTACAGAGTACGTTTCTGTGATTGGTAAAAATTCAGCTTCAAATTTTGGACGTTTATATTCTTCTACAGAAAAGCTTGCATAGCCAATACTCGAATCATTTAAGAATCCAGAAAGTTGGTATAAACCGGTTAATCCGCTATTAGGAATCACAAATTCTCCTTTAATAGAACCATATTCGTTGGTCAGTAGCGTTTGTGTTTGTACTTTTTGGCCGTTAGCATCGTATAAAGTAACCGTTATGGTTTGTTTACTCAATATGGAGGATGTATTCTCTTCTTTTTCAATCAAAATTCCTTTAAAATGAACAATTTGAGAAGGTCTGTAAATACTTCTGTCTGTGAATAAGAATAAATTTTTTCGAGGTTTTTCCTTGTTTTGGGATTGGGTATAAAAGTAGCCTACATTTGAAAAATAAGCCCGGTCTTTTTCAGTTTCAATACTCACAGAAATATTTCTAAAATTACGATGTCTATTTCCTTCAAGGACAAAGCTTCCTGTACGGTCTGTAGTAAACGTTTTACGAATCTTATTTTTTTCATATCCCATTTGATAAGATATGGTTACTTCTTGATTTATTATTGGCTGTCCGTTTGTTCGTTCAGTTACTTGAAAAATATAGTTTTGGCTTTCTTTTTTATGAGTTACAGCAAAATCTGTTACTTGAATAATTCCGTAAGCATGAAAGTCTTTGTTTAATGATTGATCGGGAGAAGCAATGATGAGATGAAATCCGTTAGCTAGCTTAGGAACTACAATTTCGGTACTATGTATTTGATGGTCATTCTCCGTAGGAAGTTTAACATTCCATTGTTGATTAACCGGTAGCTTGCTTATAAAAGCATATCGTTCGTCACGACGATACAGTTGCAATAAGCGTACGTACTGCTCTTCAGTAATAGAGCGTGTTGAAAAATAAAGTTGAGGAATGTTTTTATATCTTACATACACTTTAGACACTTGTCCAATAGGGATATACTTTTCAGTTTTTACGTCAATTTCTGGACGTTTAATTCTAAGTAGGATTGTTTTACATTTTTCAGCAGCAATACTAGTAGGAAACTTGGTAATTACAGCTTCACACAGTTCAATTGCTTTGTTATATTCCCATTGATAAGCATCTCCTTTTTTAGGATCATATTTGGCAGCTTGTTCTTGATGTAATAAGGCTGATTCTACATCGTACATTCCTGAAAAAGGGTGGGATGCATAGGTGTTTTTTTCGTTTTGATACGCTTGTATTAGTTTTTCGGTAGAATTATCGAAAGCAGCTTTTTGCGCTACATATTGCAAGCGTTCAATATTTACATCAATTAACGCTTCTGGAGTAGTATCTTTTAGGTGAAAACGAATGAGGTTTTGGTATATTTCTAAGGCTTTAAATTCTAAAGAAAGACGATCGTTAGTCGTTAAAGATATATTGGCAAACATCTCTGCATTACATAAATATTCTTCGTTGTCAATTTCAAAAACATCTGCTGGTTTTGTAAGTGTATTTTCATCTGTTCTATAAAATTGTAATGCATTATGTGCTAGTAAATCATATACAGTTGGGCGGTATATTTTTGAGTCTTTTTCTTCATAAAGAATTTCGCTATAGGCAGACAACGTTTGTTTTTGTAAAGAAGTAGTATTGGCTAATGAAGCATCAAAGTGATAGATAATTTCTTTAAAAATAGTTGTTAAGTCCCATGTTCTAAAATCAGTAGCATCTACCTTTTCGGTAGTTTCGGTACGGTTGTAAAACTGATAGCGATTATTTTGTAAATATTTCCAATATATATTTGCCAGAATACTGTGCAAAATATTTTTGGCAACTCCTTTTTGAGAATCAATCTCGTTTTGTAAATCCGTTATAATGGTAAGCTGAGCATCTTCTTCCAAAATTATTTGATATTTTGCCTTGTGAAGAAAAGCCTTGATAATTTGAGGGTTGTTTTGCTCTTTTTTTGCCTGTTGGTAAATTTCAGTTACTTTTTTAAAAGCAGATTGGGTCAACCCTTTCTTTTCTAAATTCAGCACTTCTTCCCACTGAGGTTGATAGGTTTGTTGGGCATTTGAAAACTGACTAAATAGTACAATCATAAATATGGTAAAAATATGTTTCATGTTCTTTTTTAAATTAAACCACAATGTAAATACTCTTTATACGTTGTGTGTTGCAAAACGTGTTAATGCATTTTCTCGTATGTTAAAATACGTATTTTGCTAACAACATGTCTTAATAGTTTGTTATTATTTTATGGATGTCAACAAATAGTATTCCAAAAGAAAAAATGATAATAACTAAAGGAAACAGTATCTTTGGAATGATAACTGTTTAGAAAGAGAGAAATATATTAACGAATGAAGCATTATTTTTTACTTCTCCTGTGTATTCCAATGTGTGTTTGGAGTCAAACAACTGCCGAAAGTATTGCCCAATTATTTGAAAAAAAACAATATCAAAAAGCAGAAACAATTTTAAAAGAAGCTTTGAAAAAAGCGCCTAATGATGTTGAATTAATTGAGCTTTTAGGAGATTCATACGGATATCAAAAAAAATGGGACGAAGCTATCGAAAACTATGAACGCTTGGTTAAAATGGATGACACTAATGCAAATTACCATTACAAATATGGAGGAGCAATGGGGATGAAAGCATTAATCGTGAATAAATTCCGTGCGTTAGGATTGATAGGAGATATTAAAAGTTCTTTTAAGCGTGCCGCAGAACTTGATCCAAATCATATTGATGTTCGCTGGGCAATGGTTGAACTGTACATGCAATTGCCAGGATTGTTGGGCGGAAGTTTTAAAAAGTCTATGAAATACGCAAACGAGCTAGAACAGCTTTCTAAAGTTGATGGATATTTGGCAAAAGGTTACATTTATGAATATGATGATGAACCTGAATTGGCTGAAAAATTTTATAAAAAAGCAATTGAAGTAGGAGGATCATTAACTTGCTATGAAAAACTTACTAAACTCTACGAAAAACAAGATCAACCATTAAAAGCTATTGAAAATATAGAAAGATCTCATAAAAAACATCAACGGAATGCCATGCATTATCAAATTGGAAAAGTGGCTGCAGATTACAATATCCAGTTAGAAAAAGGAGAAAAATGCTTGTATTTATATATCACAAATTACACATCTAAAGACGGAGTGCCAGTATCGTGGGCATATTATCGCTTAGCGCAGATATTTACACACAGAGGTGATAAACAAAAAGCGTTGGAATGGATTAACAAAGCGCTGACGGAAGACGATTTGAAACCATTTAAAAAGCAAAAAGAAGTGATTTTGGCAATGTAGAAAACAAAAGTATGGTGTTTATAATCTACTCAAACATTGCCACAACACGTGCAGGTGCAGCAGAAGCTCCTACAATTTTTAATGGAAAAACCGCAACTTTAAATCCTGAGTAAGGTAGTGCGTCCAAATTGACCAATTGTTCCATGTGACAGTATTCTTTGCGTTGTCCAACCAAATGCGCTTCCCAGAACAATTCTGAGTTTCCAGTTTCTTTCGCTTTTTTTAACATGTATGGTAATGGTAAATCCCATCCCCATGAATCAATTCCCATGACCTTAATTCCTTGATCAATCAACCATTCGGTCGCTTCGGCACTCATGCCAGTACCAATTTTGTGGAAATCTTTTGTACCATTGAATTTGTCTCTTCCCGTTTTAATCAACACAATCATTTTGGGTTTGAGTTGTAAATTATTTTTAGAAAGAAACGCAGTCATATCTTCCACAGTAATTGCGTCAAAATCTTCTTTATGTTTCATGTCAATCACAATTCCGTCACCGTAACACCAATCGAGTGGAACCTCATCAATTGTTTTTGCTTTTTCGCCATTTACAGTAGGTGAGTAGTGCCAAGGAGCGTCAATATGTGTGGTAGAATGCACGCCCATTTTCTGAATGGTATCGTCTGCCCAACCTATAAAATCTTTGGGAAACAATTTAAAAGGCAAACCCAATATGCGAATCAACCATTTTGCTTTTCGATGTGGTTTGTGTTTGATTTTTACTTTCATAAACCAAGGATCGTTCTTGTTGTATTGTATGGGTTTGGATAAGTCGATGATTTTCATGAATGTGATGTTTGTATAATTATTAATCGCAAAATATACTTCGTTACTACTATTTATCTATAAGGTGGACCAGAAACCCAACCAACAATAGATTGTCGCGTTCCTTTGATAATAGGTGTAACTCTGTGGTTGATGAATGAAGGGAATATAATGATAGTTCCTTTTTCTCTAGGAGCGTTGACCACTTTCTGATTGATCATAAATTGTAAATCACCGCCTTCATATTCGTCAGGATCTGATAGTTGAATCGTCATACTTAGTTTTCGAGCAGAAATTTCTCCAGCACCAAAATCAAGATGCCAATCAAAAAAATCTCCCTCGCTATAGCGTGTTAGTTGCAACTCTTGATGAAACCCAAGTAAGTCAAACCAATAGCGTTCATTATTACAACTTATAGCAAGACCTGCTAGTTTGTGATAAATCCAGTCATTTTCAGGGATATTGTCAATAAACATGACAGCACTTTTTCGTAGTTCATCGTCATAGGTGTCCTTTCCAGAAAGTGTTGCTTTGATAGTTTTTTCTTCATCCCAAAAACCAAGAATTCGATCAATTTCATGCGGAAGAAACAATCCTTGATAATATACGTATTCAGCAAAATGATGCTTCAGAGGAAGCCCAAATGAGTAATTTATAGACATGATCCTGTAATATGGTTGGTTTATGAAGAGAACAAGATAGTCTAAATTTATTTAAAAAAGTACGGTGTACTACATAGATTTCATCCAGCCGCTCAAACTCAATCGCTGCGCATTAGCCATCATCACTTCATGTTCAATATCACTTCGAAAAAACACCATTCTTCCAGGAATAGGTTGTATTTCAGTAAATGTATCTTCAGTATATAATCTCAATTCGCCTCCATCACCTTGTTTCCATGCTTCAGAAAGATAAAACACTATTGTAAACTGTCTTTTATCATCATTTTTAAATCGATCTACATGTTTTTTGTAGTACGAGCCTTTGTCATAAATTGCATATTGAAATTCACAAGATTGGATTCCTGTAAAACAAGTTCGATTTAAGTAGTCAACATATGCATCAATCTTTTCCAAAAAAAGTTGTTCCCAATGGTTGGCTTTGGTTCGATTGAGCCAATAAATTTGATCATTTCTAATCTTCTTTAAAACAAGGAGATTATCTTTATTTCCAATACCCGCAGCATGAAAATGGTCGTTTTCTTGATGAGTCAAGAGAGATTTTCGAAGACCTACTAGCTCCTCGTGAGTGAGCCAATTATCTACGGATCCAAACCCTTTATCCAAAAGACCTTGAATCAATTGTTCATATATGTCTAACACAATTTACTATATAGCAAATCATGCCTTTATAAGGCGCGCAAAAATAGTCGATTTTTTTATAATAAAATTGAGAATGTGATTTTTTAACAAGAGCAGCGTATTGTGAAAAAATTACGCTTTCTTTTTATTGCTGATTATAGTTTCGGGATAGTTAGTTTCTATAAGGTTCTTTATTTTTTCTGTATTCAGAATAGCAATTTGGTAATAGTTTATTTTATAAATTCTAAACCATAACACTTCTGATAATAAAAATCGAAACTCTTCGTCATTTTTTAATTGTGCTATATGCAGCGGAATATACCCAATTATTTGTTTAATTCCTCCACCAAAATCTCTTGGGTAAGTAATTTTAAGTGAATCGGCTAAATATAAATCGTATTTTAAACTAGCATCTCGGTTTACTTTAAAGTTTTTCTTAAAATAAGGAGTTAAATACTTATTAATATCAGGATGAAAATTATTTCCTTTAGATATTCTTGGGAAATAATTATTGTACACTAAAGTAATTAAGTCTCTTAGCGAATCATTTTTAATGATGCTCATTCCCGAACTCTTCAAATTTTCAAAAGCAGATGTGTTAGGGAAAATATATTCTTCTTTAGTCATCCAGTAAAAATCCATTAATAAAGAATCGCTATTATTGCTATTAGAGTCGATAAACTTTTGTACTCTTAGTTGGCTTTTGAGAGCATTTTTATGAATTTCAAAATCATTTTTTAAGTCTATTAAATTGTCATTCAATTCAAAATAAATTTGAGCAATGATTTCTTTTTCTCGTTTGCCTTCTTTGATGCTTTCGCCCCAATTGGTTAAAGAAAATGCAATCAATACACCTATGGTGATGATTAAAATTTCAATTAAATATTTATACAATTTTTTCTTTTTACCTTTCTTCATTCTAAATAATTGTGAGCGTATATCCCTAAAATTTATTTGTGACTAAGATTTGTTTAAATTTTTTAAGTAAAAACAGCGAACAATATAGTAAAATTGGAACTAAATAAGAGTATGAAGTAAATTGTCAATGAATTATTCTATACTACAATAGTAGCAGTTGTGTATTTGTTAAGAAGGTATATTGTTCTTAATCAAGGAAAGTATACTGCTGTGTGTAAAAACTAGAGATGCAATCCTTCAAAAAACAAAAAAGCCTTTTATCTTTACACTTTACGAATTTTTACAACTCATGCGAATACATTTTATAGCAATCGGTGGAAGTGCTATGCATAACTTAGCACTTGCGTTACATGCCAAAGGATACGAAATAACAGGAAGTGACGATGTGATTTTTGAACCTTCCAAAAGCAGGTTAGAGGCAAAAGGATTATTGCCAACTAATGTAGGTTGGTTTCCTGAAAAAATCACAAATGATCTTGATGCAATCATCTTAGGAATGCATGCCAAACCTGATAATCCAGAATTGCTTAAAGCACAAGAAATAGGAATTACAATCTATTCATATCCAGAGTTTTTATACGAACAATCTAAGTATAAAACACGTGTTGTAATTGGTGGAAGTCATGGAAAAACAACCATCACTTCAATGATTTTACATGTGTTAAAGTACCACGAAATTGAGGTTGATTATATGGTTGGAGCACAATTGGAAGGATTTGACACGATGGTTCATCTTACCGAAGACAATGATTTTATCATTTTAGAAGGTGACGAATATTTGTCTTCTCCTATTGATCGCAGACCTAAATTTCATTTATATAAACCAAATATAGCACTGCTGAGTGGCATTGCGTGGGATCATATCAATGTATTTCCTACGTATGAAAATTATGTAGAGCAGTTTCAAATATTTGTTGATTCAATTACCAAAGGAGGAAGTATCAATTACAATGAAGAAGATGCCGAAGTGGCAAGAGTAGTTGAAGCATCCGAGAATCCTATTCGCAAAATAGGATATCGCACACCAGAATACATAGTAGAAAACGGTCAGACTTTATTACTCACACCTGATGGTTATATGCCTATTGAGATTTTTGGAAAACACAATCTAAACAATCTAGCAGGTGCAAAATGGATTTGTCAGCATATTGGAGTAGATGAAGAAGATTTTTATGAAGCAATTGCTACTTTTTCAGGCGCAAGTAAGCGTCTTGAAAAGATTGCTGAGCATGAAATGACTGTTGTATATAAAGATTTTGCTCATTCACCAAGTAAAGTAAAAGCAACGACTGCTGCCGTAAAAGAACAATATACTAATAGAACTGTATTTGCCTGTTTAGAACTCCATACCTATAGTAGTTTAAATGCTGAATTCTTAAAAGAATATAAAGGAGCTTTGGATGCGGCAGACAAGGCTGTAGTTTTTTATTCGCCACATGCGGTACAAATCAAACAACTAGATGCTGTTTCAGAGGCACAGATTGCTGAAGCTTTTCAACGGGATGATTTAGTTATTTATACTAATCCAGATGCATTCAAAGAGTATTTATTTAGTCAAAATTTAGAGAATACAGCTCTGCTATTAATGAGTTCAGGGAATTATGGTGGATTGGATTTTGACGAATTTCAACAACATATACACTAAATCCTAAAAAGTGTCGTTTTGTAAATAATACGAACCCATAAAACACACGCTATACTTCATAATTACTTTTTTATCTCATCCAAAAAATAAATTAATTATGAAAAAAATGTTTCTACTAGCGTGTATTGCGGTATGTTTATTTGCCTGTTCCACAGATAATGAATCAACTTCAGAGCCTGAACAAAGTGTTTATGCTTTACAGGTTGGAAATATGTGGGTGTATGAACACCATCGTAGACTTCACGAATTTTCAGAAGAATTTGAAAATATTAATGTGATTGACTCTGTTCAAATTGTGGGGACAGAAGAAATAAACGGTCATGTATTTTACACTTTTCGCACTCGAACTTCAGGAAATGAATCGAATCAAGCATTTTGTTCTCCTAATGGAGAACATTTTAAGCAAATGAGAGATTCTTTGGGATATTTGATTAATGAACATGGAAAAATTCAATTTTCGCCTGTTGGCGATACCGACGAATATGTGCTAAATATGAATGTTGATAATCGTTTGGTGCATAGTCTTTCTGAAGAAAGTGAAGTTGTAACTACACCTGCAGGTGATTTTATGGCGTACTCTATGAATTTATACTTGCGTAATAATCATACAAATGAACGATCTGTTGGCACGAGTAAATACTATCGTGTGGAAGGAATTGGAGAAGTTTTTACCACCTCTTCATTTGCAAATCGTTCTTTGCATACCGTTGAAAAACGCTTAGTATCATATACTATACAATAAGTTTAGTTTGGGTTGTCATCACAATGGATAAGCAACGATATTCTTTGCCATTGAAAATAGGTTGTTTTGTGATGACAAGTAGGTATTAATTATCCAGAATACTATCCATGAAAGCCGTAATATCTTTGCGGCTTTCTTTTATCAATGCTTCTTTGGCAAGTTCTCTATCTTTTAGCAATTTGTCTTGCGAGAGTTTAAACTTTCCTTCCCAGGCAGTGATTTCCAATCGAAAACCAATAATATAATCTACTAGAGCTTGTATTTTTGGACTTTTAGGCTCTAATACATAAGGGGTTTCAGAAGTTTCTAGAAATGAAGTCATGTGAGCAATTGAATCAATTATTTCCTCAGGATTCACAATTTGAGTCGCTCTTGCTGAAATATGAACTTTCACATAATTCCAAGTAGGCAATTGTGTAGAGCTAAATATTTTTGGTGAAATATAGCTATTAGGTCCGTGAAAAATCACTTGAACTAGTTGGTTTTCTTGTAGTAATTCTGCTTGCGGATTAAATTTATCAATATGACCAATCAATGCGCCATATTCTCCCAAAGAAGCTTCGTACATAAGTGGAATATGAGTTGTGAAAACCTCATTATTCTTCACAGAAATCAAAGTTGCCAACGGAAATTGCTTGATAGTTTCTATAATAGCAGTAAAATCAGTTGCCTGATGATGTTTTGGAGGATAGTGCATGTTTATACGCCAAACTGTGTTAAGTGATGATCTAAATGTTTGTATTGCATTTTTCCCCATTGTTCATGTGTAAATTTTCCAAACATTGGATGCGCAGGCCATTCGGAAGTATCTTTTTTAGTGTGAAATTCTGTAACCAACGAAGAAAGTTTAGCTTTTTCTTTTTCAACATCTTTAGTTTCAGTTACCACAAAATCACCTACGGTTGGTAGATTTTTACTCCAAGGCTTATCATTATACATTAAAGGTTTATATAACTTAAAAATCAGTCGTTTCATAAAGCCAGGTTTTTTGGCACGAAGCTCACGTTGTTGCATAGAAAGCTCTAAAGGCATTTGACAATGGGTGCACATTTGCCCAACTGTCATTCGTCCCCAATGAGGAGTAGAATTTGCGGATAAATTACCAATTCTTGATTGTATTTCTGCGTGAGTTTCTTGATCAAACAAAGACTTCATAAGTGTAGTTTTGAGTTAACATAGGTGTGAATTAAAGGTACTATAATTACTAGGAATCTAAAAATAAAAACTCAAAAATTAACGCTTATACAATTTTTTCTACGCTTGTTAATTCGTTGTTCATTTCTGGAGAAAAAAGAAGTAGTTTTAAAAAAAAGAGAAACATGAAAGACCATCATTTACAATCAATCAAATATTGGTCAGAGGATGATCGTCCAAGAGAAAAGCTAGCAATAAAGGGAAAAACTGCGTTAAGTGATGCCGAATTGTTAGCTATTTTAATCCGATTAGGAAGTAAAGAAGAAAGTGCGGTTTCTTTGTCTAAGCGTATTTTAGCTTCTGTTGATGGAAATTTAAACGAGTTAGGAAAACTATCATCAGATCAGTTGCGAAAATTTAAAGGTGTAGGACTCGTGAAAGCAATAACTATCATAGCTGCTTTGGAACTTGGAAAACGCCGTCAAGTAGAAACACGAGTTGAACGTCAAAAGATTACTTCGAGTCAAATGGTATTTGAGATTATGCAGCCTATTATAGGGGAATTGCCTCATGAAGAGTTTTGGATTATTTATGTGAATAATTCTAACAAAGTTTTAAAAAAACTGCGACTGAGTCAAGGAGGTATTACAGGTACATTGGTAGATATACGATTGGTGTTAAAAACAGCTTTAGAAGTTGGTGCAGTAGCTATTATATTAGCTCACAATCATCCATCAGGAACGTTAAAAGCAAGTGCAGCAGATAAAGCAATTACAAAGAAGTTGGTGCTTGGCGCAGAAAATCTGGATATAAAGGTGTTAGACCATTTAATTATCACAGAAAAAGAGTATTTTAGTTTCGCAGACGAAAATTTACTCTAATGCTGTTAGTATACACACAAAAAATAACACCACGACTTCGGTATACATTTAAACATATAATCGCTCGAATTTTAGGAATTCCTGTGGATTTTACGACTAAAATAGAAACCTTTATTGCTCATAATGAGGTGAAAATGTCGTACGCAAAACAACCGTTAGGAGATGAATTTTTTGTGCGTTCTCAAGACTTATTGTTTGAACAAGGTATTGGAGAAGTAGATATTACAATACAATCTTGGGATGAAGTACCCTGTTTTTTTCCTACTGGAGAGAAAAGCGATATTCCGTTTGACTTTTTTGCAGCAAGTTTTTATTTATTAAGTCGCTATGAAGAGTATTTACCATATGTAAAAGATGATCATGGTCGCTTTACAGCAGGCGAAAGCTTAGCGTTTAAAAATGATTTTTTACACTTGCCTGTAGTTGATATTTGGAGTCATAAGTTTTTAAAAATATTCACAGAAGCATTTGCTGGAGTTGTTCCTGAAAATCGTTCCTTCAGTTATAAAGCACTTGTCAATATTCCTGCGGCATTTGCCTATAAAAAAAGAGGAGCAATCCGAACTATTGGAGGTTTTGTGACAGACGTGGTTCGATTAAAGTTTTCTCGTTTCCTAGAGCGTTCAGCGGTGTTGTTAGGAATGAAAGATGACCCATATGACAATTTTGAAGCTTTTATCGCATTGCATAAAAAATACCAAACAAAAGCATATTATTTTTTTCAATTGGGAAATTATGGTACTTATGATCACAATATTTCAATTTATAAAAATGTTTTTATACGCTTAATCAAAAATGTATCTGATTACAGCAAAGTTGGATTGTTGGCTTCGTATGCTTCTTTTGGAAACAACGATCAATTAAAAATTGAAAAGCAACGACTGAGCAATACAATTAATAAACCTGTAAAACGGGTTCGACAGCATTACAATATGCTCAATATGCCACAATTTTATCGCAATTTGATTGATTTAGAGTTCACTGAAGATTTTTCGATGGGATATCATAATACATTAGGGTTTCGTGCAGGTACTAGCTTTCCTTTTTACTTTTATGATATTAGTATGGAAATTCAAACACCTTTAAAAGTACAGCCCTTCTGTGTGCAATATCAAGGACAAGAAATGGAAGTGCCAACCGAAGAAATTAGCAATATGCTAACACAAGTACAAAAAGTGAATGGTACTTTTGCAGCAGTTTTTCATAATGTAGTGCTTTCCGATCGTAATGAAGCTTGGAAAGAAATGTATATTAAATTATTAAAAGAAAGCCACCATGCAACAAGTCACTGATGTTTTTTTCGATTTAGACCACACGCTTTGGGATTTCGAAAAAAATTCAGCATTAACATTCCAAAAAATATTAACAGAGAATAATGTTGCGATTGATATTGATCGTTTTTTAGAAACCTATGTGCCTATTAATTTGGAATATTGGCGCTTATTTCGAGAAGAAAAAATTTCCAAAAAAGAACTGCGGTATCAACGCTTGTCCAAAACATTTTCGACGTTACAGTATGAGGCTTCCGATGATCTGATTCACTTGTTATCGGAAGAGTATATTGCCTATCTATCTAGTTTTAATCATTTATTTGAATATACCGAAGAGTTGCTATCCTATCTGCAAAAAAAGTACACACTGCATGTTATTACCAATGGGTTTCGAGAAGTGCAACAAAAAAAAATTCATGCTTCAGGAATTCAAGATTACTTTAAACATATCATTGATTCAGAAAGTGTTCATGTAAAAAAGCCCAATCCAAAAATCTTTCATCACGCTTTAACATTAGCACAAGTAGCTCCCGAAAATGCGGTCATGATTGGAGATAGCTTTGAAGCGGATATTATCGGGGCACTCAAAGTAAATATGAGAGTTATTCACGTTGACTTTGACAAGAAGTATAATCATTTGTTGTGCCCAATTGTACATCACTTAGCTGAAATTGAAAAATATCTGTAATAAAACCCATAAAGCGTCGTTTTTTTAGTAGTTAGTTGTTCTTACAAAAGAACAAAGTATGCTTTGCTATTTGGCAAAGTGTACAAATGATTGCTAGTACGAACGTAAAACGAATTCATAAGCTTTGAAATTTATCAAAATCATTTCGGTTGTACTGATAGTTTTGCTGACTTCTTGTGTTAAAGACGTAGATTTTGAGCAAGCAGAAAACATTACTATCTCGCCAGTGCTTGAAGCAAGTTTGCTATTTTTTGATTTCCCAGCTTCGGAATTTCAAGAGCCTACGGGAACAGCAATCGTTACTGTTGGAGACGAACTTGAATTTGATATATTCAATGATGATTTTCTGCGTGACAATTTAGTTCGAACGGAATTTTTCTTTGAAATTACCAATTCAATCGATCGAACTTTTCGGGCAGATATTATCATGTACGATGAAAATGACCAAGTTGTTTATGCTTTTGATATCACTGTTTTTCCAGATGGAAATAATGAAGTAGTCACCACACATACAGAAGTTTTTGAAGATGCTTTATTGACGCAGTTACAACAAACTGTTCGGATAGAGTTGGTGTTGAGTATGTTTCCGAGTCAAACAGGTATTCCATTGGATGATAATAGTATAGGACGCATAAAAATGCGTTCTAAAGCGACTTTATTTTTTCAAATAGATAACGAATAGTAAAATTATTTCATCAGTGAAACAATTCTGTATGTTTATCGTATTCTGTTCTTGTTTTGGATTTGCCCAAAACAAACCTCTACTTTATAATTATACAGACATACCACAATCTTTATTATTAAATCCTGGGACGGAAGTTAATTATAAGTGGCATATAGGAGTGCCTTTACTATCTCATATTCATGCCAGTGCTGGAGCGTCAGGAATTTCTGTATATGATTTGTTTGCTGATAATGGAATCGATTTTAATGAAAAGCTACGTCGTGCGATATATGCTTTAGATAAGAATGATTATTTTACAATTCATCAACAATGGGAAATACTTAGTGGCGGATTTGCTTTTGGGAATTCGTATGAACCTAATAAGTATCTTTCGTTTGGTTTATATCAAGAAGCAGATATTCATGTATACTATCCGGAAGATGTGGTTATATTGGCATATGAAGGAAACCAAGCTCACATAGGTCGTGTATTTGATGTGGGACATTTAAATGGAAAAGGCGAGTTGCTTACAGTGTTACATGTAGGTATAACAACTAAGAAAAATGAAAAATGGAGCTATGGTTTTCGTGGGAAACTTTATTCGAGTTTACTAAACTTCAAGTCTACCAGCAATCGTGGAAGTTTTGTTACTACTGAAGGAAGCAACAATTTTTACAACCATATATTTGACCTTGATTTAGCATTGCAAACATCTGGATATGCTTCTTTAATTAACTTGGAAAATGATGGACAAAGTGATTGGAATCAAAAAGCAATCAAAGAATTACGAAAACGAATGCTTTTTAGTGGAAATTTAGGATTGGGTTTAGATCTCGGGTTTACATTTCATCCAGCAGAACAATGGACTATTACTGGAAGTATACAAGATTTAGGGTTTATTTATCATTCAAAAGATGTGGAAACTTATACAATCAAAGGACAGTATGCTTACGAAGGGGTGAATCCATTGTTTCCTAACAATGGTTCTGGACAAACAGCTGATGAGTACTGGCAAGAAATTACCGATAATTTTGAAAATCTTTTTGAATATGACACCATCACAAATCCTTATATAGCATGGCGTTCTCCTAAAATTAATGGTTCTGTTGCTTATCAATATGGCAAAAAAATAATGGAAGAATGTAACTGTACTGCAGATGATGGAGATTATTTGAATGAAGTTGGATTGCATTTGTTTGGAATAGGACGTTCTAGACGACCACAATTTGCCTTAAGTGCTTTTTATAAAAAACAACTTTTTTCCTTTCTAAGTGGGAAACTTTCGTATACGGTTGATGGCTTTTCTAAAACCAATGTGGGCGTGGGTTTGTCAGCACACATAGGAAACATGAATTTATATTTCATGGCAGCAAACATATTTGAATATTCAAACCTTGCCAAAGCTAACTATGCTTCGCTACAACTAGGATTTAATTATATTTTTCCGATAGAGAAAAAGTAATGATTCCAATAAAATGCTTAATTTGTAAGCCAAATCGTTAAAAGTATACACGTCATAAATAATAAGTTGAAAATATGACAAACTAGCATAGTAATTGATGTGTATGCTAACGTATAATCATATAAAATTGAACAGATGAAACGTTTTTTAGCAAGTGTAGTATTTCTTTTGATCTCTTTTTCTTGTTTATCTCAAGATTTGAATCAGTACAAATATGCTGTAATTCCTTATAAAATGGACTTTTTAAGTAAGCATAATCAATATCGTGTGAATAGTTTGGTACGCTATTTATTCAAAAAAGAAGGGTTTGAAGTTCTTTATAATACGGAAAAACTACCTGCTGATTTAGTGGAAAATCGCTGTTTGGCTTTGTATGTTGATATTAACAACGATTCAAGCATTTTTATCACCAAAATGGCGTTTGTGCTTCGTGATTGCACAAATAAAACGATATTAGAAACTTCCTTTGGACGTACAAAAATAAAAGCATATGAAAAGGCTTATAATGTAGCTTTAAAAGAAGCTTTTAGAGATATAGAAATGAAAAACTATACATACCAACCTAAGAAAAAGGAGGTAGTAGAAGTAGTAGTTGACAAAAAAGAAGAAACACCCAAAGTACAAGAAAACGTTACTATTACGGTAACGGAAGAAAAACTTCCAGTTCAGAAAACTGAGACAAAAACTGAGACTACTCTTACAGTAGTAGAAACGTCAAAAATGATGCTATATGCACAGCCTATTGAAAATGGGTATCAATTAGTAGATAGCACTCCAAAAGTGGTAATGGTTCTTTTAAAAACAGGAGTGCCAAATGTATATTTGGTAAAAGGTCAAGATGCCAGCGTATACAAGGAAGATGGAAAATGGTTTTTATCGACTGCGACTAGCGATGGAAATGTAAAATCTGAATTAAAAGTGAAGTTCTAGGTATAAAACCAAACTCTTTTAAGCTTAGGGCACATATTTTTTAAGTGGTAATATAGGTCTTAGTAGTCATATTTATCTTGCCAACGATTCTTTAAAAAATCGCGCAAACTTTTCTCTCTTGGATTGTTCCCTGGATCGTATATTTTTGTATTAGCAATCTCATCAGGCAAATATTCTTGAGCGACAAAATTATGGTTATAATCATGTGAATATTTATAATCTTCACCATAACCAAGATCTTTCATTAGTTTGGTAGGAGCATTTCTTAAATGAAGAGGAACTGACAAATCACCTGTTTCTCTAACAATGGATTGTGCTTTCTTAATAGCCATGTAGGATGCATTACTTTTAGGCGAAGTGGCCAAATATACAGCGCATTGGCTTAAAATAATACGAGCTTCTGGATATCCAATAATAGAAACTGCTTGAAACGTATTGGTAGCAATCACTAAAGCTGTTGGATTCGCAATTCCAATATCTTCACTTGCGGAGATTAGCATTCTTCTAGCAATAAATTTTACATCTTCACCACCTTCAATCATTCGTGCAAGCCAATATACCGCTGCATTTGGATCACTTCCACGAATAGATTTAATAAAAGCAGAAATAATATCATAATGTTGTTCACCTGTTTTATCATATAGCACTGTATTTTTTTGAACACGACTTGTTACAAGATTATTTGTAATTTCAATCTCATCTTTTGCTTCCGAATTAATCAAAAGTTCAAAAATATTTAAGAGCTTTCGAGCATCACCGCCTGATAATTTTAACAGAGCCTCGGTTTCTGTTAATTTAATTTGTTTTTTTGAAAGCTGAACATCCTCTCTAATTGCGCGTTTTAACAACTTTATTAGATCATTTTTTCCAAAAGGGTTCAAAACATACACCTGACAGCGTGATAGCAAAGCAGGAATTACCTCAAAGCTTGGATTTTCTGTGGTTGCACCAATAAGTGTAACCCAACCTTTTTCAACTGCTCCCAATAAGGAATCCTGTTGCGATTTGCTAAACCTATGAATCTCATCAATAAAAAGGATTGGATTTTTTGTGGTAAAAAGACCATTCTCTTGTTTCGCACGTTGAATCACTTCGCGAACTTCTTTGACTCCAGAACTAATTGCACTTAATGTATAAAAAGGACGTTGTGAGGTTGTCGCAATAATATTAGCCAGCGTAGTTTTTCCAGTTCCAGGAGGTCCCCAAAGTAGGAGAGAAGGTATGATTCCTTGTTTAATCTGATTAGTCAGGACACCTGTTTCTCCTACCAAATGTTCTTGGCTAATATATTGTTCTAATGTTTTAGGACGAATTCGTTCTGCTAAAGGTTCATTCATAAGTTAAAGGTAAACTATTGCAAATTAAGTGACAATTTTTCATGTGTGCTAGACTTGGCTAATTTTTTGACAAATAGATATAAATTAAAGTATGAAGTCTACACAGAAACCATTCATTTTTACACCCGAAGTGTTATTGCTTCCATTTCTATTTATAATGGTTATATGGCTTGTGTATTGGAGTGAAATTCGATTTGGGTTTCGCTTGAATGATTATGGCGTGTATCCACGAACCGTAAGAGGATTGAGAGGCGTTTTTTTGAGCCCATTTATTCATGGTAGTATGAATCACTTGTGGAATAATACTATTCCTCTTTTTTTATTGAGTGCAGCAGTTATATACTTTTATCGATCACAACGTTGGGTGATTTTTTTAATCGGTTTGCTTGGCTCAGGAATACTGACATGGCTCATTGGAAGAGAAGCTAATCATATTGGGGCAAGCGGTTTTATTTATGTTTTAATGAGTTTTCTTTTTTTCAAAGGAATTATTACTAGATATTATCGATTTGTAGCAGTTTCGTTAATTATTATGTTTGTTTATGGAGGAATGTTATGGTATTTATTTCCAATAGAACCTCACATTTCTTGGGAAGGACATCTAGGAGGGTTTATCACAGGTTTTCTATTAGCTGTTTTTCTTCCAGGAGTATATACCAAAGATACGTATGAATGGGAAAAAGAAGAGTTTGTTCCAGAAGATGATCCGTTTATGCGGCATTTTGATGAGCATGGAAACTTTATTGAAACCCTACCAGACGAAATTGAAGAAGAGTCAACAAGTACGACAAACCCTTCTATCAAAATACAATATATCTATTCAAATAAAAATATAGATGCTGAAGAATAGTATAGTAACTATTTACGATATGCGTTGACGAACAACTTCATACAAAAAAGCTCCACAAGCTACAGAAACGTTTAATGAAGTTATTTCTCCTAATATTGGGAGTTTTGCTTGTTGGTCGACAATTTTTAAAACAGAAGGAGAAACACCTTTTCCTTCAGATCCCATAACTATGGCAATGGGAACTTTAAAATCTATATCATATAAAGTTTCTTTTGCTTTCTCAGTAGCAGCCACTACATGAATGCCTGAGCTTTGTAAGTGATATATAGCATCTTTTATATGATCAACTTTGCATATTGGCATCTTAAATATGGCACCGGCAGAAGTTTTTACGGCATCTGCATTTACAGGAGCACCTCCTTTTTTCTGGATTATAATTCCATGTACACCTGTACATTCAGCAGTTCGTATAATAGCGCCAAAATTACGTACGTCGCTGAGTTGATCTAATACAAGGAATTTAGGAATTTCTCCAGATTCTATTACGTTCAATACTAAAGAATCAAGTTCGTAAAAGGTAACTGGCGAAATGAAAGCCACGACGCCTTGATGATTCTTTTTGGTAAGTCTGTTAAGCTTCTCTGAAGGAACAAAAGAAGTACTAATAGCATTGGAACGTAGCAATTGATCCAATTCATTAAATAATTCACCTCGTAATCCTTTTTGAAGGAAAACTTTATCAATAGTTTTTCCCGAGTTTATAGCTTCTATAACAGCTCTGATACCGAATATTTGTGTTTCATTTTTTTGCATGTGACAAATATAAACTAAAAAAACCACCCAATTGGGTGGTTTTTATGATGTATATCTCTGTTTTTTTAGTCACAGTAAGATACTGGTAATTCTCCAGCAGGCTCGTCAATACCAGCAGCATATAACAATGTACCGTCTGGCTTGTAGATTTCGAAACTGATTTCTCCCCAGTTATCTCCAGGAAAGTTCCAAACAGCTCCAACTACGTCTGAAGTAATTTCAATAGTTGTTGTAGCATCAAAGAAAGATGTACTTGCAGGTCCAGTACAAGCACCATCACCTAAGAAAGTCCCAGCTGCTGATGCGTAAGGAGAACACATACCAAATTCAATAACACTTTCTTCACCATCAACATTTGTAGTAACTACAGTAATACCAGATCCTCCGTTTGGATCGTCTGTTTGCCATCCATCTCCATATGAATCGTGCATGTCAATAGTGTATATTCCGATTGGAGGCTCACCACCACATAGTAAGTTAACTCTGTGAACGATTGGAGCACTTCCGTCAGACAATCCTACAGAAGCACCTCCTGTAGCACTAGTCAATTCGATATCAAAAACTACATCTCCGTTAGTAATCAATGTAGCTACCGCATCAGTTAATATATCAAAAGTGATTGTAGTTCTGTTAGTATTTGCCATAATAGTAGCAGAAGAACCAAGACCAGAAACTACAGATGAAGCTTCCCCTTGTATATTAACTATGTTATAGTTTACAGTTATTGTCTGACCGTTAATAGGAGCAGTGTAATTGATTGGAACAGTAACATCTGTTGTTCTTGATGTTACAGCAACAGTTGTTTCTGTGCTTGGGAACTCAACCCATCCAGACTCAGGGTTAGATTGAAATCTACCAGCAGAATCATCACTTACACAACTAAATGTAAGTACCGCTACTACAGGTAAAATGAAAAATTTTATAAGTTTTTTCATAACAATATTAATTATAATTTAGTTAATGTATAAGTAGTCGTAGCTACTGAACCACAGATTTCTCCAGTATCTTCAGCAAAGATAAGCGTCATAGACGTATCATCTCCAACTGTGTAAGAACCAGGTGATGGAGAAGGTCCGAATGCGATAGATCCACCACATCCAACTCCAGAAACTTGTCCAGAAGGAATACCATTAGAAACAGTAGTTCCACAAACTAAGCTGAAAGAGAAGTCTACAGGAGGATTAGAGAATCCGAAAGCTGGATAAAACTTCACATTGAAAATTCTTTCCGTAGAAGCAGTTCCAGGTGCTAAGTCTACATTTACTCCAGTACCCATTGCTGGAGAAAATCCAGCAGCAGGAATACCTCCTGAAACGAAATCTAATCTATATGTTCCAACAGCGAAAGTTGAAGCAATAGGGCAAATTTCAACAATATTTACAGTATGAACTCGAGTGCTTCCAACACCGCCATCAACTGAATCAATCTTTAATGCTAAAGTTTCTCCAGCAGTAGTTAGTCCATCATCTATACCAGTAACAGTTAATGTACCGAAGTACTCATTAGCTGGGATAGTAACAGTAGAAGGGAATGAGTACATTCCACTTGTAGCAGTTGTATTATCAGCATCAACTGATACAGCAACAGTTCTAGCAGAAGTAGAAATAGTACTTACACCGACAGAGATATCAATAGAATTTTCGCTATTGATCTCTACTTCTAATGTAGACGAGGTTCCATTGAAGTAAGCCAAAGTTTGGTTACCATCATATATTGGTGATTGAGTTTCTTCACAAGAAGTGAACATAAATAATGCACCAATGAGAAGTATTGCGATTTTTTTCATTACTTTCTTTTTTTAGTTATTAGTATCCAGAGTTCTGAACCATGTTAGGGTTTGCGTTGATCTCAGTTTGTGGTATTGGGAAAGTAAATTTCTCAGATGAAACTGGTAATGAACATGGAACACCACCTTGGCAATCGAATGCATCTCTTTCAATACCTTCATTTAAGATATTTCTATATCTTTTAATATCAAGATATCTGAAACCTTCAAAACATAACTCTAATCTTCTTTCATCTTTAATGTCAGCAATAGCTTGGTTTAAAGAAGTATAAGTAGCTGTTGTTTGAGCAGATCCAAATCTAGCAGTTCTGATAGCATTTACATCTGCTGCTGCAGCTGCAAAATCAGGAGCTGCTTTTCTAGCATGTGCTTCAGCTCTAATTAAATACATCTCAGAAAGTCTCATTGCTTTGTAGTCGTTGATGTAGTTAGTATCAGCTCCAGCAGGATATTTTCCGATAGTTAATACAGGAGGGTTAGCACCTGGATCACTAGAAGGGTCAACTGCTACTGAACGACGAACGTCACCAATTGCAAAAGCATTGAATAATTCAGTAGACATTTCAATAAAGTTTCCTCCAGTTCCAGTAAAGATCCAGTTGAAAGCAATACTAGCGTTATTTCCTTGAACATTGTCAAACTTGAAGATAACTTCAGTTGTGTCAGTGTCACCATTGAACATAGCTGCATACTGAGTTTGATTAGCTAATGAATAGCTAGAAATCAATGTGTTTGCATTAGTAATAGCAGTATTGTAATCACCACTGTAAAGAGCAACTCTAGCTCTTAAGAAAGTAATGAAATCTAAAGTAGCATAGTTCTTATCAGTTGAACTAGATGGCATTAAGCTAGCTGCTAATGTTAAATCATTTTCAATTTCAGTTAATACTTCACCTACTGTTTGTCTTGCAGGTAAATCTGAAGTTGAAACAGTGTTTTGATAAAATACACCTAATGAAGAAGGGTTTAATAAGTCTTCAGCATAGTATGTTAATAAATCGTGGTGTAAGTATGCTCTAAAAGCATAACATTGAGCTAATACGTTGTTATAACGATCTGTATCAGCAGCACTTGGAGTAATAGTTGATGCTCCTGCTAACACACGGTTAAAGTTGTTGATAGCATTGTATCTGTCTCCCCAAGTTCCTTGGTCACCAGTTTGAGAGTTCAAAATTTGGTTTAACAAGTTTAATTGTTGACCTCCGTTATCACCACCTAATCTTGCGTTATCAGTAAAGATAGAGTTGAAGGCTAGTAAACTCGCTTGTCCACCACCACGGTTGATGCTGTTAATTGCTCCACGCAATCCTGCTTCTAAGTCATTTACACTTTGATAAGCGGTTTCTTCAACCAAACTATCTACAGGAAAACGTTCTAATTGGTCATCACAACTTACTGTAAAAAGTAAGCTAACAATAATTGGTATTAGAAAATATTTTTTCATTTTTTATTTTTTAAAAGTTTAAGTCAAATCCTAAAGAGAATGTTCTTGGCACTGGATAGTCGAAGAAACCAGTACTTTGGTTACTTTCAGGATCAAATCCTCTCCATTTTGTCCATGTTACTAAGTTTGTACCTTGTACATATACTCTTAGTCCAGAAAGAACATTTGTTTTTTCTAAGATTTTAGGGTCAACTGAATATGATAATGTAACGTTTCTTAAACGTAAGAATGATGCATCTTCAAGATATCTATTTCCGTCTACAGCACGTAACCCTCCAAAAGCTAATGAAGGAATGTCAGTGATTTGACCTGGAGTAGTCCAAGCATTAAGCAATGATGTAGACATGTTAGCGAAACCTGCTAAACCTGAATCCTCAATAATTGCTAATGAACTGTTTTCTCTATATCTATCTGCTACAAATGAGAATAATGAACTTAATGTAAATCCTTTGTAAGTGATGTCAGCTCCGAAACCACCAGTGTAAGTTGGATCAAAGTTCTTGTCTAAGTATACTTGGTTTGCTGGGTCAAATACGTTTGTAATGTTTCCATTAGCGTCTAAGTATAATGGTTGACCGTTAGAAGGATCAACTCCAGCCCATCTTACGTTGTTCCAAGTAAATGCAGCACGTCCTTCAGCAACACGAAGAGTGTTTCCTGTAAATCCAACTGGTAATTCTTCAACAACGTTTTTGTTGTAGTTTGCGTTACCGTGAACTCTAATAGACCATGGGTTACTTTCAGACTTTCTTAATACGTCATAAGATAATTGTAAATCAATACCTCTGTTTCTCATGCTACCTACGTTAGCAATTACTTGAGAGTATCCAGTTCCTGCTAATGATAATGGTTTGTTGTTAGAGAATAACTCATCAGTTAAGAAGTCATAATAATCAAACTCACCTGTTAATCTGTTATTCCATAATCCGAAACTTAAACCAACGTTGAATTGCTTAGAAGTTTCCCACTTAATATCTTCATCAACTAAAGTACCTAAACTGTATCCAGTAGCTAATTGATAGCTAGGTCCAGCATTTACTGTTTGAAGACCTTGGTAACGGCTTCCAATGTTTTGGTTACCAACAACCCCGTAACTAGCTCTTAATTTTAAGATAGAAATGAAGTCAACATTGCTCATGAAATCTTCGTTGTCAATATTCCAACGACCTGCTACCGACCAGAATGTACCAGTAGAGTTTTTAGGGAAACGAGAAGTTTGGTCACGTCTGATTGTACCATCTAAACCGTATTTTCCGTCCCAATCTAAAGATAAAGTTCCGAATAACGAAGCTAAAGCAAGTTCAGTTTCTGATGAAGCAACACCTGGAATGTAGTTGTAAACAGCATCTTCTGGATCATCAACACCGTCATTGTTTGAATCTGCAGGGTATTCAACTGTGTTACCAGCTGTGAAACCACTACCAGAACCTGGTAAAGCAGGGTTTAAACCGAAAGCAGTAAATCCAGCAGACTGAGTGTTAGAGTAGTTGTACTCTCCGTATACAGTTGCAGTTAAGTTTAACTTGTCTGTGATATCATTTTGGTATCTTAAGAAAGCGTTAGTAATAAAGTTAGCATCTCTAAAGAATGTTTCACTTTGAGAACCTTTCTCTTCAGAACCTTGGTTTGGAGTAATTAAACCTCTAATACTTCCTGGAGTAGTAATCTGTAATAATTCGATATTTGTATAGTCAATACCAACAGAACCTCCAATAGTTAAGTTTTTAGCAAAGTTGTAATCCGCAGAAATACTACCTACAGCTTTAAATTCACTTTCTTGATCAGTATTTAATCTAGCAGTGTTCAATGCAAGGAACGCAGTGTTTACAAATCCGTTAGCACCACTAGCGTTAACAGAACCATCAGGATTAAGTGCACCACTTCGTTGCGTACCAACGATGTTAAGACTACCATCAGGATTGTAAGGCGACAAGTAAGGTAAACCAATGTATGGTACAATGAATGGGTTGTCTAACTGACCTCCAGTATTGTTTCCTCTTGTTGCATCAACGATAAAGTTACTCACAGAGTAGTTTAATGTCAAATTAGTAGCATAGTTAAATTTCTTGCTGTTTGAACTTCCATTAAAGTTATTTCTGAAAGAAAAACGCTTTAAATCACTACCTAATGTGATACCTTCTTGCTTGAAGTATTGTAAAGATGTATAAGAACTAGTGTTTTCATTACCAGTAGAAACACTCATTTCGTGAGAAAGTGTAGTTCCTTGTTGGAAGAAAATATCTGACCAGTTCGTATTTGTTTGTGCAGCGATAGCTGCAATTTGAGTATCTGTTAATGAATCACCAAATTGGTTACCTGGTAATAAATTCTTTTGGAAGTTTAAGAACTGACTAGCGTTCATTACTTCGAATCTAGTTTTAGGCTTTACAGCTACACCGTAAAGAGTTCTATACTGAATATTAACTCCAGAACCTTTCTTACCTTTCTTTGTAGTAACAAGTACCACACCTCCTGCACCTCTGTTACCATAGATAGCAGTTGCAGCAGCATCTTTCAATACAGATAAAGACTCGATGTCATTTTGGTTTAAACTTCTAAAGTTATCTTGATCTACAGGTACACCGTCAATAACGAATAAAGGCTCGATATCTCCTTGTAAAGAGTTACGACCTCTAATGATAATTGTTGCTGATTGTCCTGGTTGACCTGAACCTGTACTTACGTTTACACCAGCTGCAGCACCTTGAAGTACCTGGTCTAAAGAGTTAATTGGCACCTGCTCAATAGTAGCACCATCAACTGTAGCAATTGCAGATGCTACTTTAGCGCTGTTTACGGCACCACCGTATGCAACTACAGTAACAGCTTCTAATTGCTCACCTGGCTTTAATTGTACATTAACAGTACTAGAGGTAATTTTTACTTCTTGAGTAGCATATCCTACATAACTAAATACAAGCGTTTGCCCGATATTAGCTTGGATAGAGTATTCTCCGTCGAAGTTTGTAGATTTACCTTTGGTTGTACCTTTGACCAAAACAGTTGCTCCTGGTAACGGTAGACCGGTGTCATCGGTCACTATACCTGAGACAGTCTGTTGTTGCGCAAACAGAATTTGCACAAATAACGCTAAGAAAAGCGTTAGAATTCCACTAAACTTTGTTCTCATTTTTTTAATTTATTTGAATTAGCTATCGCCAAAAATCCTAATTATATGTTAATAATCCAATTTTTTTTTCTTAAAAATGCTTGAGTAGCCCTGTTTTTTTTGAAAAAGAGGATTTATTATTGGCTGTATTAGAAAGGTATTGAGGTAGAAATGAGCATGATGCAGAGTAAAAACATAGAAAAATATCAAAAACTTATAGAATTGTTAAAAATTTAAAGAGGTTGTAAAGTATTCATTGTGAAATATTTGACTTTTATTAAATTTTTAACACTTAAAAGAAAAACCCATAGTTCTGTTGTTGTTAGGAAGTATTAGTAGGAGGTTTGATTCCGCTTTTTTTGATAGAAAAGAGTAAAATCGATTCGTTATTCTTTGATAATTTCTGAAGTGAATACAGTTCCTTTTTTAGACAATTTTAGGATATAAATTTTAGAAGATTCTCTACTTAAATCTATGTGGTTTTGTTGTGTTGAGAGTAATGGTAATTTATTGTATTAGTTCTTTGTCAACGCTTAAAATAGTGCAATTTGTTAAGTTGGGATTTTACTCAACAGGAGTACTTGGAGTTAAAGTTATGCTACTGAAGGCGGGATAATCTACTACGTAGCATAGTGTTCTAAAAGTTGAATTTGTGTAAGCACTAGGAATGCGACCTAAACCATTGTTGCAAAGAATTGATTTCCTTGTATCTGCTAAGCCATCATTTGTAAAATGTGCATAGTGTTGGCTGAATAGTTTCTGATTGTGACAGTTCTTAGTTTATATGCTTGAGGATTTCCTTAGCGATATAAAATTTCCTCCTTTTTTCTCTCATGCTGCTATTGTTGCTAACTACTTCGGTAGTTAAAGTGCTATAATTTATGTTGTAAATCTCATTAAGGAATCTTGAGCAATCTAATCTTTCGTCGTATTGAATGGAATTGAAGTGAAGTCAATTGGCGTTTCAGGAAGAACTCCCTAAAGAATTAATTTCATGAAGTTGAGAGGTGTCCTGAACGATGTTAGCTGTGTTTTTTCTGTTGATGAAAAAGCATTGGAGAGGTGTTAGCTTACATGGTAGCTTTTTATCATCGTAATTTGCTGCAATAGAAAATGATTTTTCTTTTTCAGCGTAGAAAGTAATTAATAAAAGCTAAAAAAAACTGCCTTTGAATTTAATTCAAAGGCAGTCATATAAGTTAAGATTTTAAATCTTACTTTTTTTATTTACTCATTACATAAGTTTAATGCAATTGGTCCTGCAGCAGATCCAGGAGTAGCTGTCGCTACTGTGCTTCCGCTAGGTCCGGTAATTTGGTAAGACATTTCTCCCCAGAAATCACCATTAAATACCCAATCTCCACTTACGCCTGCAGGAATCGTGATGGTACGAGTACCACTACTTGTTCCTGAAGTACATGCGTATCCTGGCGCTTCATAAGGAGTACAAAGTCCAATTTCAAAAACAGTTCCGTTACTTAAAGTAACTGTGATTCCAGGTCCGCCACCATTACTAGTAGTAGGTTGCCAACCATCACCGTAAGAATCTTGCATGTCGATTACCCAATCACCAGCTGGTAATGTAGGAGAGTCACATACTACAGTTGAAGAAAACGTGTGGTCTGCCGATTGGTTGTCAAAGTTTGCACTTACGTCAGAGAACGTTCCTTTAGGGTTTGTTACAGCTAAACGATAATCAAATTTGTCACCACCTTCTAAACCATCAGGGTTGATGTCTAAAGCAGCAATAATTGCAGATCCTTCAAAGTTGATAGTTACTTCTGGATATCCTCCATCAGCATTAGTAAAGCTAGACGCATCAACAGTTGTTAAAAGTGCTTCAGGAGCAGTTATATTTTGCCCATTAATGCTTACATAAACTTCTACTTTTGAAATATCTGTTCCTCCTGCAGGAGAAATTAGTTGATATTCTTTTGAGAAGCTTGAACTACCTGGATCTAATTTATTAACATTTGTAGAACCATTGGTAGTAATTTCGGAGGCAAATGGCACACCGGAATTGATCAGTTCGTCAAATTGCACAGGAAGTGTGTCATCATCAGAACAGCTATTAAATGTTATAGCCATAACACCTAATACTAAGAATGATTTTAATAATTTATTTTTCATAATTTATTTTTTATTGAATGAATCCTGCTGGATTATTATCCCAAAATACTTGCACGTCAAGTCCAGGCTTTTGAGAGATGTTAATGTTTCTGTCAACTGTAACATTAGGATACAAGAACGATCTTGGGAATGTGCCAGTTCCTAATAGTGTAGGTTGTAAGTTTCCAGGTTTACCAGTTCTTCTGTATAGGTTGTATCCTTCAACTCCATTTCCGTACATTGCTAACCAATATTCTTTACCGATAATATCCATTCTTTCATCATTACTTCCAGCAGCCATGTATGCATTCATAACCATAGCAACATAATCGTCAATATCAGTTGCAGTTGCAGTGTTTGAAAAATCACCTGGATTTGGTAAGAACGATGTAACTGTGTTCATTGATGATCTAATACCTTGTTCTAACATTGCAGCAGCATCGTCAGATGTACCAAGATAAAGAGCTGCTTCTGCTCTCATGAAGTATACAAATGAATCCATCATGATTGGCCAGATACCTGCTCCTTGAAGTCCATCATTGTCGTCAATTCCATCAGCATCATTATCGTCAAAACGACCTCCTACAGGATATACTCCAAAAGTACTTCTCTTAGTGTTATCTGGTGGAATTCCATCATTTTCAGCATGGTCTCTTCCCCAATATCCATCAGCTCTTCCAAATAAAGAACAGAAAGGTAATGGAATTGCTTGCATAGCATCAATTGGTGCATATGTTGCAGGTCTTGGGTCATTCCAACAATCAATTTCATTGTTTAATGTAGCTTCATCTGTTGGGAATGAATTTACTTGTCTGTATACGTAATATCTTAATCTTGGGTCTTCAGTACCTTTTTCTACTGCTAAAGCCCACATTAAGTAGTTTGGAATATACTCCCCAGTATTTGCTGCTAAATATTCTTCAACGAAATAAGGATGCTTACTTTGTGGGTTTAAAGAAGTTCCTGATTGCCATTTGAAATCTTCAGAGCTTGACGTAATGATATTACCACTAGTAAGTAATGAATTGATACCAGCAGTAGATCCTGCAGGGTCAATCAATCTTCTGTTTAGGTAGTATCTTAATTTTAAGGTGTTTGCTAACTTAGTCCAATTAGGCATTGAGCTGCTATTTCCTTCATTGTAGTAAAGGTCATTGAATCCAGGAGTATTTCCGTCTATATTAGCAAAATCTGCTAATGCTAAGTCTAATTCATTAAACGCTGCATCATAAACATCAGATCCAGAGTCTACCGAAGGGAAAATGATTCCGTTGTTTCCTTGCAATGCTTCAGAATAAGGAACATCGCCAAAATAATCTACCATTGTCATCATGGTATAAGCTCTAATGATTCGAGCTACACCAATATGTCTGTGGCGGCTTGCAGATGTTGCAATAGGGATTAAAGCTTCTACCTCATTCATGATGTCTGCGTAAGCAGTTATCCACATACCACTATTGCTAGAATTAGTGTTGTTAAAGTTTACTGCGTATGTGTCAAACATGTACTCTAGTCGTACAGCTTCTGCTCCAGATTCTGTGGCATCTTCAAAGAATTTTGCCAACTGAACTTGGATATAGTTCAAGTTTGTATCCGCATCCAATGCTTCGGGAGTCGGAACGTTTGGGTCTACTAGTAAGTCTAATTCTGTTGTTTCACAAGAGAATACAAGTATTAGACCTAGCAACCAAAATAATTTATTATTTTTTATTTTCATTGTTGATTTTTTTAGAAAGTTACTTTTACGCTCATACCGTATCTTCTAGAGTTCCAAGAAGTTAAGTAGTCAAATCCTTGAGAGTTACCAACACCTAAACTGTTTAATTCAGGATCGTAATTTACACTGTCAGGAGTATTAAATGCTTTTACAAATAAGTTCTGTCCTGATAGAGTTAATGATACATTTCCAAATGGAGTTCTATCTAACCATTTCTTAGGAAGTCTGTAGCTGATAGAAGCTTCTCTTAAACGGATATGTGTAGCATCATAGATTAACAATTCGTCAATTCCGAATCCAATGTTGTTAAAGTATGCTTCTGTTGCTGTTAATTGAATGTCATTAGGTTGTCCAGTAGATTGGCGAACACCAGGTAATACAATACTTTGAGTTCTGTCAAAGTCAGTATCTTCTACAAGACCTCTACCTATCAATGCTCCAATAGTCGTAGCGTAGATATCTCCTCCTTGTTGATACTCCCACTGCATGTTTAATGTCCAGTTTTTCCAAGTAATTCCAGTGTTAACAGTTGTGAACCAATCTGGGTTTGGATCTCCAATAATTCCGTTTGACGGATCTTGAATCCAGTATCCATTTTCATCTACTAAACGGTTTCCTTGATCATCTCTTAATACACGTCCACCAACAATTACACCTAATGGTTGATTGTTGATTGCAGCATTGGTTGTAGAGCTGAAAAGACCACCAAATTGAATCTGCTCACCTTCGTCAAGACCTTTTACAGTACTTTCGTTTTGAGTGAAACTTCCTGAAAACTTTAACTCAAAATCTTCAGTTTTGATTGGAGTTGCATCAAATGCAATTTCAAAACCTTCGTTAATTACGTTACCAATATTTGTAAAAGTACTTGTGTATCCAGTTTCAGGAGCCAAAGGTCTTTGAATAATTTGGTCTTCAGTATCTCTGTTGTAATATGTAAAGTCAAATCCAATTCTGTTGTCTAAGAATCTAGCCTCAAGACCAACTTCAAATTCTTTTGAAAGTTCAGGCTTTAAGTCAGGATTTGGTAAGAAGTTAGGAATACTTGTAGTAGTAGTTCCAGAACCTCCTGCAGTTTGGAAAATGTTTGGTACTAATGAAATTACACCTCTTGTATTGTAAGGGCCAGGGAAACCTGGAGAGGTACCATAACCAGCTCTTAATTTTAAGAAGTTCAATCCATTAGTGCTTCTGATATTTTCAAAAGCTGACGTAGGAATAAATGATAAACTTACTCCAGGAGAAAACTGAGATCTATTTTCTTGCTCTAATGTTGAATTCCACTCGTTACGTAATGATGTGTTCAAGTACAAGTAGTTCTTGTATGAAAGAGTACCTGAAACATATGCTGCAACGTTGTTTTGTTCGTTGAACGTTTGGTACGTTAAGTTGTTGTCAGCAAATACAGTTCCTTCAATAATTGTACTTGAGTTACTGAAGTTTAAGTGATTCCATAATCCATAAATGATTTGGTCTCTACTTTCAGAACCGTCACGCTCAAAAACTTGACGCTTAGTCGTTGCACCAATAGTTGCTTGTAAACCAAAATCTTCAGAAAGTTCTTTGTCAATACCAACTAATAAAGATTGATCCCAAATAGTAAATCTTGAAGATGTAGTTTGTAAATATCCATTAGGATGTAAACCATCGTTTGATCCTTTATTGATAACACGTCTTGTACTTGTGTTTTGGCTGTCAATACCTAAACGGTAACTAACAGTCATCCAGTCTGCAGCATCATAAGAAGCAACAAAGTTTGTAAATACACGGTCAGTACTGTTTTTGTCTTGTGTGTTATTTAGTACCCAAGCTGGGTTTGTACGGTCGTTACCACCACGATACCAAATACTCTCTCCTGTAATAGGGTGTTGATTTGGTAGTGTAATATCTACACTTCGAGGTAAATAAAGAATGTTCCAAATAGAAGCGATTCCTCCAGTACCAGCAGTAGATGAAGTTACGTCACTACCTGTTGAAGCATCTGTAAAAGGACTTCTAATGTCTGTCTTAGCTAAACTAATTTTACCTGATAAAGTAAACTTGTTTGACATTTTGTAAGTTCCACCAACAGAGAAGTTATCTCTACGTAAACTGTTGTTTGGAATAAATGATTGATCATCAACGTGTGCATAAGAAGCGTTGAAGTTACCTTTATCTCCAAAAGTTCCAGAAACATTTACAGAAGTACTAGCAATAGTACCTGTTTTAAAGTATGCTTCTTGGCTATCATAAGGTCTGTAAGTAACATCAGGGCTATCTAAACCAGGTAAATTAGGGAATAATACTGATGGTTCAACACCAAAGTTATTCAAAATAGAAGTCCTAAATGCGTTATCGATAGTAGCTTGGCTATCAAAACGAGCTCCCCAGTTACTGAAAAATGCTCCATAAACGTTTTGGAATCCGTTACCCCAAGTGTCTTGGTAATCTGGTAAAATAATGTCGTTGAAGAAAATAGATTGATTAACAGTTACTTCCATTTTCTTGTTTGCATCTTTTCCTGTCTTTGTAGTAATTAAGATTACACCATTACGACCTTCACCTCCGTATAATGCAGTTGCACTCAAACCTTTTAAGATGCTTACACTCTCAATGTTGTTAGGGTCGATATCTGCGAATCTACTAGCTACGTTACCAGATTGAAATGCTCCAGAGCTTGCAGATTGGTTGGCACTACCTGATGATCCGTCAAAAGGAACACCATCTACAATGAATAGTGGTTGGTTTCCACCTGTAATAGAAGACTGTCCACGGATAATGATGTTTGAACCACTACCAGAAACACCTCCAGAACCGGTAATACGTACACCAGACGCTTTACCACGTAAAATTTTTCCAATGTCTGTGTCGGCTTTTTGCTCAAGATCTTCACTCTCAACGGTTGATACTGCATAACCTAAAGCTTTTTTCTCTTTCTTGATACCTTGTGCAGTAATAATTACTTCCTCTAATTGGTTATCGGGCTCTAAAGAAATATTGATTGTGCTAGTAGCACCAACCTTTACTTCTTTCTTTTTATAACCAACGTAACTAAAAACAAGTGTCTGTCCTTGGTTAACTTTGATAGAATAGTTTCCGTCAAAATCCGTAGACATACCCGCATTAGTTTCTTTAACGACTACGCTGGCCGCGGGAAGCGGAACGCCAGATTCGTCGGAAACAGTACCCTTTACTGTTTTTTCTTGTGCTAGCGCTAGCTGCACCATTAACGCTAGCAACAGCGTTAACATTCCATTAAACTTTGTTCTCATTGTGTTAATTATTTGAATTAGCTAATCCCAAAAATCATAATAATATGTTAATATTCCTATTTTTTTAAGGAAAAAAGTGACTGATATTCAAGAAAATTAACGAAATGGAAGAAAATATACAGTATGGTTAAGGTTGGTATGTGGCTTAAATTCAATTACTTCTAAAAGTAATTTAGATGACTTTTAAATTTTATTAACAAGTTAAAAATTACAGGAAGAAGCTGTTTCTGGTTAAAGCAATTGAGTCTAACTAATCTTTAAAAGTTAGTTGATAGACTAATATGTACTTTTGATTCCGATAGTTTAATAGGTGAGGCCTCTGTTTTTCCAACGGCATAGTTTATTTTTAAGAGCCCTGATCTAGAGCGGATGCCGAGACCGAAACCAAAACCATATAGTTTAGCGGTAGTTTTGGTAAGATCATCTTGTAAATACGTAAAATCAATGATAGAATGTACGTATGAATTGCGCGACAAAATATATCTGTATTCGGTATTGAGAGTGCTGTATAAAGTTGCTTCTAAGCTATTTTCATTAAAACCACGAATTGATTGAATACCGCCCAGACGTAGTTTTTCATTGGTTAAATAGGTGTCAGAAATTAGAGTTTCGGAAGTGTTGTTTATATAAATATAATTTCGGTCATTAAGTTCCCATAAATAATTCGTGGTAAATAAAAATTTTGATTGTTCGTTTTTATTAGAGCTGTTTTTTCTTGTGCCAATTTGTCCTTCGGCTACAATATTGAATTTGTCTTGAAAGATGCTGTAATTGATATTTTGTTTTGAAAATGTGTAGCCAGCAGTGGTGAAAAAACTTTTATAATCGTCAATGTTTGTGTTTGAGGTATTTTTAAGTAAATTATTTGATTCAACCTGTTGTATTCCGACATAAACTTGATTGTTTTGGTTAATTTGATAAAACGTATTAAGCTTGGTGTTGATGATGGTAAAAAGAGAATCGCGTTTAAAAATGTCGAGACCTGCATTGATACCTAGAGGAGAGTTGAAGATGTATGGAACTTGAAGGTTGGCTAAAAATTTTGTTTGTTTATTTCCGTCGTTCTTCCATAATATAGTAAACTCTTCTCCTGCATTTAGGTTGTTAATTAATTTTAGGTCTAAATAGCCATTTAGTTTTAAATTGCCAGTTTCTTCATCTGAATTAAATCCTAGAAAACCGTCAAAAAAATTACTCTTAACTTTTTCTACATATATATATAATGTAGTGGAATCTTTGGTAAATAGTAATTCAGGATCTTTAAGTTGCCTGGCAAAAGGGAGTTGGTTAATGCGTTGAGTTTGTTTCGTGATTTCTTCTTTGTTGAAAGTTTTCGATTTTAAACGTAAGAAGTGTTTGGCATAAGATTTTGGAAACTTTTCATATCCTTTTACGATAATTTTGTCAATAGTTCGCTTATTTCTTATCTGAATATCTAAAGAAGCAAAAACGGTATCGGTTTTCTTGTCAATGTTTTTCAATTGTGCTTCAGCGAAGGGATTTCCAGTGTTTTGATAGTTTTCAACAATGGCTTCTAAAAAGGGGCTAAGAGTATTTGGGGAAATGGTAAAAGTACTATCTGTGTATTTTATATTAAAAGCTTTAAAAAGATTGGTGTCTAAAAGTTGTTTATTATAATTGATGTGTAAAGAAGAATATTTTTGGCCAAGAGAAAATATACTTTGGTATGTCGAGTCGTTTATCTTTTCGGGAGTAGAATGAGAGGCGTCAAAATATCCAATTTGGAAAAAGGTTTTCTGTAAAAGCGTTAACTCATCTATAATAGATTTTATATTTTCGTGCGATTTTTGATAATTGGTCGCATCAATAATGTCTTGTTGCCCCGTATTTTTAGCGAGCACTTTTAATGTTTGTCCTTCTATAGTATATAGACAAAGAAAATATAGGATAAATAATGATATATGTATAATTAATTTTTTCAAGCTAAAACAGACTGCTATTTATTGCTCGAAATAACGTAAAAAAAGAAGAATTAATATGTTTTGTAATGCTAAAAAATTAATCTTCTTGAAAATTAAGTCATTAAGATTTGAATCTTAAAAAATAATACTTACCTTTGCCGCCCTCAAAAGAGGGTTTTAATATAAAATTATATTTATTTATAGATGCCAACAATTTCACAATTAGTAAGAAAAGGAAGAGCCAAAATAACTAAGAAGAGTAAATCGGCTGCTTTAGATTCTTGTCCTCAGAGACGTGGAGTTTGTACGCGTGTATACACGACAACGCCAAAAAAACCGAATTCAGCGATGCGTAAAGTTGCTAGGGTTCGTTTGACAAATGGTAATGAAGTGAACGCTTATATTCCAGGAGAAGGGCACAATCTACAAGAGCACTCGATAGTATTAGTTAGAGGTGGAAGGGTAAAAGATTTGCCAGGAGTTAGATATCATATTGTTCGTGGTGCTTTAGACACAGCAGGTGTTGAAGGTAGAACGCAACGTAGATCTAAGTATGGTGCTAAACGCCCAAAGAAGTAATTAAAAACTTTTAATGTAAAGAAATGAGAAAAAGAAAGGCGAAAAAAAGACCTCTTTTACCAGATCCAAGATTTAATGATCAATTAGTAACACGTTTTGTGAACAACTTGATGTGGGATGGTAAAAAGTCAGTAGCATTCAAAATTTTCTATGATGCAATTGATATTGTAGATCAAAAGAAAACAGACGACGAAAAAACAGCGTTAGAGTTGTGGAAAGATGCATTATCTAATGTAATGCCTCACGTGGAAGTTCGCTCTCGTAGAGTGGGTGGAGCTACATTCCAAATTCCAATGCAAATTAGGCCAGATAGAAAAGTGTCTATGGCAATGAAGTGGTTAATTAGCTATTCTCGTAAAAGAAACGAAAAGTCAATGGCTTTACGATTAGCTTCTGAAATCTTAGCGGCGTCAAAAGAAGAAGGTGCGGCAGTTAAGAAAAGAGTAGATACTCACAAAATGGCAGAAGCTAACAAGGCATTCTCACATTTCAGATTTTAATCACACACAACTATAAAAATGGCTAGAGATTTAAAATATACTAGAAATATCGGTATCGCTGCTCACATTGATGCTGGTAAAACAACAACTACAGAGCGTATCCTTTACTATACAGGTGTATCTCACAAAATTGGAGAGGTGCATGATGGTGCGGCTACTATGGACTGGATGGAGCAAGAGCAAGAGCGTGGTATTACAATTACGTCTGCTGCTACAACATGTACATGGCAATTCCCTACGGAAAATGGAAAGCCGACTGCTGATGCTCAAGGATATCATTTTAATATTATTGATACTCCAGGTCACGTTGACTTTACAGTAGAGGTAAACCGTTCGTTACGTGTATTAGATGGGTTAGTTTTCTTGTTTAGTGCGGTAGATGGTGTAGAGCCTCAATCTGAAACTAACTGGAGATTAGCTGATAATTACAAAGTTCCAAGAATTGGATTTGTAAACAAAATGGATCGTCAAGGTTCTAACTTTGCGAACGTATGTACGCAAGTAAAAGAAATGTTGGGTTCTAATGCAGTACAAATTGTATTGCCTATTGGAGATGAGGCAGATTTCAAAGGTATTGTTGACTTGGTGAAGAACCGTGCTATTGTTTGGCATGATGAAACTCAAGGTGCTACTTTTGATGTTATTGATATTCCAGAAGATTTAAAAGCTGAAGCGTCTGAAGCACGTGCGCGCTTAATAGAAGAAGTAGCAACGTATGACGAGGAGTTGTTAGAGAAATTCATGGAAGATGAAAACTCTATCACGGAAGAAGAAATTCACGCTGCATTAAGAGCTGCGGTAATGGACATGGCAATCATTCCTATGATTTGTGGTTCTGCGTTTAAAAACAAAGGAGTTCAGTTCTTGTTAGATGCTGTTTGTCGTTACTTGCCTTCGCCGGTTGATAAAGATGATATTAAAGGAACGCATCCTGATACAGGAGAAGAGATTTCTCGTAAGCCTTCTGTAAAAGATCCATTTGCTGCTTTAGCATTTAAAATTGCTACCGATCCTTTCGTAGGTCGTTTGGCATTCTTCCGTGCATACTCTGGAAGATTAGATGCAGGTTCATACGTATTGAACAACCGTTCTGGTAAAAAAGAGCGTATCTCTCGTATCTACCAAATGCACTCAAACAAGCAAAATGCAATTGAATATATTGAAGCTGGAGATATTGGAGCTGCTGTAGGATTTAAAGATATCAAAACAGGAGATACATTATCTGATGAAAAGAGTCCTATTGTATTAGAGTCAATGGACTTCCCAGATCCAGTAATCGGTATCGCAGTTGAGCCAAAAACAAAGGCTGATGTTGATAAATTAGGAATGGCTTTGGCAAAATTAGCTGAAGAAGATCCAACATTTACAGTAAAAACAGATGAAGCTTCTGGTCAAACAGTAATTTCGGGAATGGGTGAGTTGCACTTAGATATTATTGTAGATCGTTTAAAGCGTGAATTTAAGGTTGAAGTAAATCAAGGAGAACCTCAAGTAGAGTACAAAGAGGCATTGACTAGAAAAGCGGAGCACAGAGAAGTTTATAAAAAGCAATCAGGTGGTCGTGGTAAGTTTGGTGATATTGTATTCGAAATGAGTCCGGTTGATGAAGACTTTAAAGGAGATGGATTGCAATTCGTTGATGAAATCAAAGGAGGGCGTATTCCAAAAGAATTCATTCCAGCGGTAGAAAAAGGATTTAGAGCAGCGATGTTGAATGGACCGTTGGCAGGATTTGAGATGGATACTATGAAGATTGTCTTAAAGGATGGATCTTTCCACCCTGTAGATTCTGATGCATTATCATTCGAATTGGCAGCAAAATTAGGATACAAAGCGGCAGCGAAAGCAGCTGGAGCAGTAATTCTTGAGCCAATCATGAAATTAGAAGTATTAACTCCAGAAGAAAACATGGGAGATATCGTAGGTGACTTAAACCGTCGTCGTGGACAAGTATCTGACATGTCTGACAGAGCTGGTTCTAAAGTAGTAAAAGCTACGGTGCCATTATCTGAAATGTTTGGATATGTAACATCGTTACGTACATTATCATCTGGTAGAGCAACTTCAACAATGGAATTCTCTCATTACGCAGAAACTCCTTCTAATATTTCTGAAGAAGTAATCGCAAAGTCTAAAGGTGTAACTGCTTAAAACTAAGAAAATGAGTCAAAAAATTAGAATAAAATTAAAATCATACGATCATAACTTAGTTGACAAGTCAGCTGAAAAAATCGTTAAAACAGTAAAAACTACTGGTGCTGTAGTAACTGGTCCAATTCCATTACCGACGCACAAAAAAATCTTTACTGTGTTGCGTTCTCCGCACGTAAATAAGAAATCAAGAGAGCAATTTCAATTAAGTTCTTACAAAAGATTGCTTGATATCTATAGTTCTTCTTCAAAAACGATTGATGCGTTGATGAAGCTTGAATTGCCAAGTGGAGTAGAAGTAGAGATTAAAGTGTGATAAATACTTTTCGCTTAGCGAAATAAACATGTCTGGAGCTGCGTGCGAAGGAAAAACGGAAAAAATACAATTCAGGGTTGAAACGTATTTTCGCCCTGAATTTTTTTAAATAAGTAAATAAATTAAATTAATAATTATGTCTGGGTTAATCGGAAAAAAAATCGGCATGACAAGTATCTTTGACGAGAATGGAAAAAACATTCCATGTACTGTCATTGAGGCTGGACCTTGTGTCGTTACCCAAGTCAGAACCAGTGAGGTTGACGGGTATGAAGCTCTTCAACTTGGTTTCGATGACAAGGCAGAAAAACGTGCTTCTAAAGCGGCTAATGGTCACTTTAAAAAAGCAGGTACTTCGCCTAAATACAAAGTTGTTGAATTCCAAGGGTTTGAAGATGAGTATAAATTAGGAGATAGTATCACTGTTGATCACTTTAGAGAAGGTGAGTTCGTTGATATTTCTGGAACATCTAAAGGTAAAGGATTTCAAGGGGTTGTAAAGCGTCACGGATTTGGTGGTGTAGGTCAGTCTACTCACGGTCAGCATAACCGTTTGAGAGCGCCAGGATCTATTGGAGCTGCTTCTTATCCTGCAAGAGTATTCAAAGGAATGCGTATGGCAGGAAGAATGGGTGGAGATAAAGTGAAAGTTCAAAATTTAAGAGTTTTAAAAGTAGTTCCTGAAAAGAACTTACTAGTGGTTAAGGGGTGTGTTCCTGGGCACAAAAACGCTTATGTAATCATTCAGAAGTAATGGAAATAGCAGTTTTAGATATAAACGGAAAAGAAACAGGTAGAAAGGCAAACCTTTCTGATGCTGTTTTTGCTATAGAGCCAAATGATCATGCAGTTTACTTGGATGTGAAGCAATATCTTGCAAATCAAAGACAAGGAACGCATAAGGCTAAAGAAAGAGCTGAGATCGCAGGAAGTACTCGTAAAATCAAAAAACAAAAAGGTACGGGTACAGCGAGAGCGGGTAGTATTAAAAATCCTTTGTTTAAAGGTGGAGGTAGAGTATTTGGTCCAAGACCAAAAAGCTACACTCAAAAGCTGAATAAAAATGTGAAGAGATTGGCTAGAAAATCGGCTCTTACATTAAAGGCAAAAAGCGAATCGATTATCGTTGTTGAAGACTTTAATTTTGACGCTCCAAAAACGAAAAATTTCGTAAACGTGCTGAAAGCTTTAGGGTTAGATAGTAAAAAATCGCTATTTGTGTTGGGTGATTCAAATAATAATGTATATTTGTCGTCACGTAATTTGAAAACCTCTGAAGCGATAACTACTTCAGAATTAAGTACTTACAAAATAGTTAATGCAAACAGCGTTGTTCTTTTTGAAGGTGCATTAGAAGGAATTGAGTCGAATTTAAGTAAATAAGGAACCAGATGAGTATCTTAATTAAGCCAGTTGTAACTGAAAAAGCTACTGCTGATAGTGAATTAAATAATCGATATACTTTCTTAGTGAATGTAAAAGCTAATAAAGTTGAGATTAAGAAAGCTATAGAGGCTACTTATGGGGTTTCTGTAGAGAAAGTTCGTACTATGAATTACGGACCTGATAGAAAAGTACGTTACACCAAGACTGGAATTCAGCATGGAAAAACAAACGCAACGAAGAAGGCGATTGTAGATGTAGCGGAAGGAGATATTATTGATTTTTATAGCAATATATAAGTAAAGACAAAAAATGTCAGTAAGAAAATTAAAACCAATTACACCAGCTCAGCGTTTTAGAGTAGTTAACGGATTCGATGCCATCACTACTGATAAGCCGGAGAAGAGCTTGCTCGCACCGAAGAAGAAGTCTGGTGGTAGAAACAATCAAGGTAAAATGACCATGCGTTACATCGGAGGTGGTCATAAGAAGAGATACCGTATTATTGATTTCAAAAGAGATAGACATGACGTTCCTGCGGAAGTTAAATCTATTGAGTATGATCCAAATAGAACTGCTTTTATCGCATTGATTCAATACAATGATGGTGAGAAGCGTTATATTGTTGCTCAGAATGGATTGCAAGTAGGGCAAACTGTAGTTTCTGGAGAAAAGGTAGCTCCTGAAATTGGAAACGCAATGCCATTAAGTAATATTCCATTGGGAACTATTATTTCTTGTGTTGAATTACGTGCAGGTCAAGGGGCTGTAATGGCTCGTAGTGCTGGTGCGTTTGCTCAGTTAATGGCGCGTGATGGTAAATATGCTACAATTAAATTGCCTTCTGGGGAAACTAGAATGGTGTTAGCAAACTGTTTGGCGACTATCGGAGCTGTTTCAAACTCTGATCATCAGTTACTTGTATCAGGTAAGGCTGGTAGAGGAAGATGGTTAGGTAGAAGGCCAAGAACAAGACCAGTAGTAATGAACCCTGTTGATCACCCAATGGGAGGTGGTGAAGGTAGAGCTTCTGGAGGTCACCCAAGATCTAGAAAAGGATTGCCAGCTAAAGGATTCCGTACAAGATCTAAAACGAAAGCGAGTAATAAGTATATCATAGAACGTAGAAAGAAATAAGACATGGCAAGATCATTAAAAAAAGGACCTTACGTTCACTATAGTTTAGATAAGAAAGTTCAACAAAATGTTGAGTCAGGAAAGAAGACTGTGATTAAGACTTGGTCAAGAGCGTCTATGATTACTCCAGACTTCGTTGGTCAGACTATCGCTGTTCATAACGGTCGTCAATTTGTTCCTGTATATGTTACAGAGAACATGGTAGGACACAAATTAGGAGAATTTTCACCAACACGATCATTTAGAGGTCATGCAGGTGCAAAAAATAAAGGAAAAAAATAATAAGAAGCTATGGGAGTTCGTAAAAGAGAAAGAGCAGAGCAAATCAAAGAAGCTAAAAAAAGCATAGCGTTTGCAAAGTTGAATAACTGCCCTACTTCGCCTAGAAAAATGCGTTTAGTAGCGGATTTAGTAAGAGGTGAAAAAGTAGAAAAAGCGCTTCATATATTAAAATTCAGTCAAAAAGAGGCTTCACGTCGTTTAGAAAAATTATTGTTGTCTGCAATTGCAAACTGGCAAGCTAAAAACGAAGATGCAAGTGTTGAAGAAGCTGAATTATTTGTAAAGGAGATTAGAGTAGATGGTGGAAGTATGTTAAAAAGACTTCGCCCAGCTCCTCAAGGTCGTGCACACAGAATTAGAAAACGTTCCAACCATGTTACATTGGTATTAGGGGCTAATAATAACACACAAAGTTAAGATAAGTAAGTATGGGACAAAAGACAAATCCAATCGGAAATCGCCTTGGTATCATCAGAGGATGGGAATCTAACTGGTACGGAGGTAATGACTATGGAGATAAACTTGCTGAAGACGATAAAATCAGAAAGTATATCCATGCTCGTTTATCTAAAGCTAGTGTTTCTAGAGTAATTATTGAGCGTACGCTTAAACTTGTAACCGTTACTATCACTACGGCTCGTCCTGGTATCATTATTGGTAAAGGAGGTCAAGAGGTAGACAAGTTGAAAGAGGAGCTTAAGAAGATTACAGGTAAAGAAGTACAGATCAATATCTTTGAGATTAAAAGACCTGAGCTTGATGCAAATCTAGTGGCTGCTAGTATTGCGCGTCAAATTGAAAACAGAATTTCATACAGAAGAGCTATTAAAATGGCTATTGCGGCTGCAATGCGTATGAATGCTGAAGGAATCAAGGTGCAAATTTCTGGTCGTTTAAACGGTGCGGAAATGGCACGTTCAGAATCGTATAAAGATGGTCGTATTCCTTTATCAACTTTCAGAGCAGATATCGATTATGCATTACATGAAGCTCATACTACTTATGGTAGATTAGGAGTGAAAGTATGGATAATGAAAGGTGAGGTGTATGGTAAGAGAGAATTGTCGCCTTTAGTTGGAATGTCTAAAAAGCAATCTACCAAGAGCGGAAACAATTCAGGAGGAAAAGGAAAATCTCGTCGTAGAAAGTAATTTTTTAAAGCAAAAGAAAAATGTTACAGCCTAAAAGAACAAAATATCGTAAAGTACAGAAAGGGCGAATGAAAGGGAACTCTGGTAGAGGTCACTTGCTTTCTAACGGTATGTTTGGAATTAAATCATTAGATTCAAACTTTTTGACATCTCGTCAAATTGAAGCTGCCCGTGTTGCGGCAACTCGTTTTATGAAAAGAGAAGGTCAATTATGGATTAAAATTTTTCCAGATAAGCCAATTACAAAAAAGCCGCTTGAGGTACGTATGGGTAAAGGTAAAGGTGCTCCAGAATATTGGGCAGCTGTTGTAAAACCTGGAAGAATTATTTTTGAAGTAGGAGGTGTTCCTTTGGAAGTTGCCAAAGAAGCATTACGCTTAGCTGCTCAAAAATTACCAGTAAAAACTAAGTTTATTGTAGCTCGTGATTACGACGCTTAATCTTTATAATTATGAAACAATCAGAAATTAAAGAATTATCTGTAGCTGAGTTACAAGACAAACTAAAGGAGTTAAAGAAGAATTACTCAGATTTAAAAGTAGCGCACGCTATCTCTCCTTTAGATAATCCAATTCAGTTGCGTTCAGTAAGAAGATCTGTTGCTAGAGTAGCTACTGAACTAACTAAAAGAGAATTGCAATAATTGAATTCTACTGACAGATGGAAAAAAGAAATTTAAGAAAAGAGAGAATAGGTGTTGTTACAAGTAACAAAATGACGAAATCAATTGTGGTTTCTGAGGTAAAAAGAGTAAAACACCCTATGTACGGTAAGTTCGTGTTAAAAACAAAAAAATATGTTGCACACGACGAAAAGAACGATTGTAACATTGGTGATACTGTAAAAATAATGGAAACTCGTCCATTGAGTAAAACTAAATGTTGGAGATTAGTTGAAATCATTGAAAGAGCTAAATAATTATGGTACAACAAGAATCAAGATTAAAAGTAGCAGATAACACGGGAGCTAAAGAAGTGTTAACTATCCGTGTATTAGGAGGAACGAAAAGACGTTACGCTTCTGTAGGTGATAAAATTGTTGTAACTGTAAAAGATGCAACTCCTAACGGAAGTGTTAAAAAAGGACAGGTTTCTACGGCAGTTGTTGTACGTACTAAGAAAGAAGTTAGAAGGCCAGATGGTTCATACATCCGTTTTGATGACAATGCTTGTGTACTTTTAAACCCAACTGGGGAGATGAGAGGAACACGTGTATTTGGACCTGTAGCTAGAGAACTTCGTGATAAGCAATTCATGAAAATTGTATCATTAGCGCCAGAGGTGCTTTAATACATTGTGTAAGATGACAAAACTAAAGATAAAATCAGGAGATACAGTACGAGTAATTGCTGGAGATCATAAAGGATCTGAAGGTAAGGTGCTTACTGTGCTTCGTGAAAAGAATAAAGCGATTGTTGAAGGTGTAAATATGGTGTCTAAGCATCAAAAGCCTAGTGCTCAAAACCCTCAAGGAGGAATCGTTCAGAAGGAAGCACCTATCCATATTTCTAACCTATCTTTGTTGACTTCAAAAGGAGAAACAACAAGAGTTGGGTATAGAATGGAAGGAGATAAGAAAGTAAGGTTTTCTAAAAAATCTAATGAAGTATTATAGTTATGGCTTATATTCCAAGATTAAAAAAAGAGTACAAGGATAGAGTTATCCAAGCTCTTACAGAAGAATTCGGATACAGCAACGTAATGCAAGTTCCAAAACTTGAAAAAATTGTTTTAAGTAGAGGAGTTGGTGGAGCTGTAGCTGATAAGAAGTTAATTGACCATGCTATTGAAGAGTTTGGTAAAATAACTGGTCAAAAAGCCGTAGCTACTATTTCTAAAAAAGATGTCGCTTCATTCAAGTTACGTAAAGGAATGCCAATTGGTGCAAAAGTTACGTTACGTGGAGAGAAGATGTATGAATTCCTTGATAGATTGACTACTACAGCCTTACCTCGTGTAAGAGACTTTGGTGGTATTAAAGCAAATGGTTTTGATGGAAGAGGTAATTATAACTTAGGAATTACTGAGCAAATTATTTTTCCTGAAATAAATATCGATAAGGTAAACAGAATTGCTGGAATGGATATTACATTTGTAACTTCTGCATCAACAGATAAAGAAGCTAAATCATTATTAACAGAATTAGGATTACCTTTTAAAAAGAATTAATATGGCTAAAGAATCAATGAAAGCCCGTGAGGTAAAAAGAGCAAAATTGGTTGCTAAGTATGCTGAAAAAAGAAAAGCTTTGAAAGAAGCTGGAGATTATGAGGCATTGCAAAAGTTACCAAAAAATGCTTCTCCAGTTCGTACGCACAATCGTTGCAAGCTTACTGGAAGACCAAAAGGGTACATGCGCCAATTTGGTATTTCTCGTGTAATGTTTAGAGAAATGGCAAACAAAGGATTAATTCCTGGAGTAAAAAAGGCAAGTTGGTAAAATTATAAATTGGTTTCAGGTTTGATGTTAACACATCGAAAACCAAAACCGCAAATTCATAAATATGTATACAGATCCAATAGCGGATTATTTGACAAGAATAAGAAACGCTAGCAGAGCAGGACACAGAGTTGTTGAAATTCCAGCTTCAAAACTTAAAAAAGAGATTACCAAGATTTTATTTGATCAAGGGTATATCTTAAGCTATAAGTTTGAAGATACAACAGTACAGGGGTCAATCAAAATCGCTTTAAAGTACGATAAGATGACAAAAGAACCTGTAATCAAGAAAATTCAAAGAATTAGTACGCCAGGTTTACGTAAGTATGCTGGAGCTAATGATCTTCCAAGAGTATTGAACGGATTAGGAATTGCGATTGTATCTACTTCTCACGGAGTAATGACAGGTAAGCAAGCTAAACGTGAAAATGTTGGAGGTGAAGTTTTATGTTACGTTTACTAATTAAAAAGACTAACGGAAATGTCAAGAATAGGTAAAAACCCAGTAAGTATTCCAGAAGGAGTTACTGTAGATATAAAAGAAGGTCAGGTAACCGTAAAAGGGAAACTAGGAGAATTGACTCAACAAGTTGATGGAGTTACTATCAAACAAGAAGAAGGTCAAATCGTTCTAGAACGTCCATCTGATAGCAAAGATCATAGAGCAAAACACGGTCTATATAGAGCATTAATCAACAATATGGTTGAAGGTGTATCTAAAGGATTTACTAAAGAACTAGAACTAGTGGGAGTTGGATACAGAGCAAGTAATCAAGGACAACGTTTAGAGTTAGCTTTAGGATTTTCTCACAATATTGTTATGGACTTAGCTCCAGAAGTGAAAGTTGAAACAGTATCTGAGAAAGGTAAGAACCCAATTATAAAATTAACTTCTCACGATAAACAATTAGTAGGTCAAGTAGCTGCTAAAATCCGTGCGTTCCGTAAGCCAGAGCCTTACAAAGGAAAAGGAGTTAAATTCGTTGGAGAAGTATTAAGAAGAAAAGCAGGTAAATCAGCTTAATAATTAATTATGGGATTATCAAAGACTGAAAGAAGACAAAGAATTAAAAACAGAATCAGAAAAATCGTTGGTGGTACTGAAGCTAGACCAAGATTGTCTGTTTTTAGAAGTAATAAAGAAATTTATGCTCAAATTATCAATGATGTAGATGGTAAAACATTAGTTGCTGCTTCATCAAGAGATAAAGATATCAAAGCTGAAGGAACAAAGTCAGAAATAGCAGCTCAAGTTGGGAAAGCAATTGCTGAAAAAGCCTTAAAAGCAGGAATTGAAACAATTTCATTTGATAGAGGTGGATATTTATACCACGGAAGAGTAAAATCATTAGCTGAAGGAGCTAGAGAAGGAGGACTTAAATTCTAAGAAACTATGTATCAGAAATACAAAAACGCAGAATTAGTAAAGCCAGGTGGACTAGAATTAAAGGATCGTTTGGTAGGAGTACAACGTGTAACTAAAGTTACTAAAGGTGGTAGAGCTTTTGGTTTCTCAGCTATCGTAGTTGTTGGAGACGAAAACGGTGTTGTAGGACACGGTCTAGGAAAATCAAAAGATGTTGCTACAGCAATTGCAAAAGCAATTGAAGATGCAAAGAAAAACCTAGTTCGTATTCCATTACAAAACGGAACATTGCCACACGAGCAAAAAGGTAAATACGGTGGAGCGAGAGTATATATTCAACCAGCTTCTTCGGGTACTGGAGTTATCGCTGGTGGAGCTGTACGTGCGGTATTAGAAGCTGTTGGAGTTCACAATGTATTATCAAAGTCACAAGGATCATCAAACCCTCACAATGTAGTTAAAGCAACATTTGATGCATTATTACAATTGAGAGATCCAAGAACTGTGGCTAAGCAAAGAGGAATTTCTTTAGAGAAAGTATTTAAAGGATAAATCAAGGATAAAATGGCAAAAATTAAAGTAACACAAGTAAGAAGCAAAATTAGTCGTCCTCAAGATCAAAAGAGAACACTAGAAGCGCTAGGTCTTAGAAAGATCGGTCAGGTGGTTGAGCATGAAGCTACACCAAACATCCTTGGAATGGTAAATAAAGTTAAACACTTAGTTTCTGTAGAAGAAGCTTAAAAATAACAACTGGTTATGGATTTAAGTAACTTAAAACCAGCTGAAGGTTCAGTTCAAAGTAATAACAAAAGAGTAGGTAGAGGTCAAGGATCTGGTAAAGGTGGTACTGCCGCAAGAGGACACAAAGGTGCTAAATCTCGCTCTGGTTATTCAAAGAAAATTGGATTCGAAGGTGGACAAATGCCTTTACAAAGACGTGTTCCTAAGTTCGGTTTTAAAAATATAAACCGTAAAGAATATCAAGGTGTAAACTTAGATAAACTTCAGGAATTAGTGGATGAAGGTAAAATCACAGATACTGTTGATTTGCAATTATTAGTAGCGAATAGAGTAGCTAGAAAGAATGATTTAGTGAAAATCCTTGGAAGAGGTGAGCTAAAATCAAAATTAAAAGTTACAGCACACAAATTCACAGCTTCAGCTAAAGCAGCAATCGAAGCAGCAGGAGGAGAAGCAGTAACTTTATAATTTTCACATAGAAGCATGAAAAATTTTATTGACACAATAAAAAATATTTGGAAAATTGAGGAACTAAAAAACAAAATTTTAGTAACTCTTGGACTTTTACTTGTATACCGATTTGGTGCACAAGTGAGTCTTCCAGGTATGGACTATACAAAACTTGGCGCAGAGTTTGCCGGTAATTTCGATAACGGACTTGGAGGTCTATTAAACATGTTTACTGGAGGAGCTTTCGCTAAGGCTTCTGTATTTGCATTAGGAATTATGCCATACATATCTGCTTCTATTGTAGTACAGTTGATGGGAATCGCAATTCCTTACTTACAAAAACTTCAAAAAGAAGGAGAGAGTGGACGTAAAAAAATCACTCAAATCACAAGATGGTTGACAATTCTTATTTGTTTGGTGCAAGCACCGTTCTACTTATGGGGATTAGGTCAATTAGGTGTTCCAAATGAAGCTTTTACTGTAGGTAGAGGTCTTGATTTCATCATTCCTTCCGTAATTATTCTTGTTACAGGAACCATTTTTGCAATGTGGTTAGGAGAAAAAATCACAGATAAAGGAATCGGTAATGGTATCTCATTATTAATTATGGTGGGAATTATTGCATACATGCCACAAGCATTTGTGCAGGAATTTGTTTCTAATTCAGGAAAGCCAATGTTAATTCTAATCGAGATAGTTATTTGGTTGGCAATTATTCTAGCAAGTGTTCTGTTGGTAATGGCAGTTCGTCAAATACCAGTACAGTATGCTAGAAGAACAGCAACAGGTGGTTACGAAAAGAATGTATTTGGCGCAAGACAATTTATTCCATTAAAATTAAATGCATCAGGAGTAATGCCTATCATCTTTGCACAGGCATTGATGTTTGTGCCTACAGCTCTTGGAAAAGGATTAGGTGCAGAATCTACTGTAGGACAGTGGATGCAGGCAAATTTTCAAGATGTATTTGGTTTATGGTACAATGTTTTATTTGCATTTTTAATCATCATATTCACTTACTTCTACACGGCTATCACAGTGCCGACAAACAAAATGGCAGATGATTTGAAAAGAAGTGGAGGATTTATTCCAGGGATTCGCCCAGGTGGAGAAACTGGAGAATACTTAGACAAGATAATGTCTCAAATTACCTTGCCAGGTTCGATTTTCTTAGCATTGATCGCTATTTTTCCAGCAATCGTTGGAAACATCCTTGGAATCCAACAAGGTTGGGCATTATTCTTCGGAGGAACATCGTTGCTAATTATGGTAGGAGTTGCTATTGATACCATGCAACAAATAAACTCATACTTGTTAAACAGACATTATGATGGTTTAATGAAAACTGGTAAAAATCGTAAAGTAGTTGCATAATTATGGCTAAACAAGCTGCAATAGAACAAGATGGAACAATTATAGAAGCATTATCAAATGCTATGTTCCGAGTAGAATTAGAAAACGGTCACATCGTAACGGCTCATATTTCAGGTAAAATGCGTATGCATTACATAAAATTATTACCTGGAGATAAAGTAAAATTAGAAATGAGTCCTTACGATTTAACAAAAGCAAGAATTACTTATAGATACTAAAATCATGAAAGTAAGAGCATCATTAAAAAAGAGAAGTCCCGAGTGCAAAATTGTGCGTCGTAAGGGAAGATTATACGTAATCAATAAAAAGAATCCTAGATTTAAACAAAGACAAGGATAGTTATGGCAAGAATCGCAGGAGTAGACATTCCAAAACACAAAAGAGGTGTTATCGCATTAACATACATCTTTGGAGTAGGTAAAAGTAGAGCTAAAGAAGTTTTAGCTGCTGCAAACGTAAGTGAAGATACGAAAGTATCTGATTGGACAGATGATGAAATCGGAAGAATTCGTGAAGCTGTTGGAGCTTACACAATTGAAGGTGAATTACGTACCGAAGTACAATTAAACATCAAACGTTTAATGGATATCGGTTGTTACAGAGGAATTCGTCACAGATCAGGACTTCCATTAAGAGGTCAACGTACGAAAAACAACTCTAGAACAAGAAAAGGTAGAAGAAAAACTGTTGCTAACAAGAAAAAAGCAACTAAATAATTAACATAGATGTTGGTAATTGGTACAAAGTAGTACGAGTTTATCATACTACAACACTATCAAAACCTTAATACTAAAAGTATGGCAAAGTCTAACAAGAGTACAAAAAAACGTAAAGTAATAGTTGAGTCTGTTGGAGAAGCGCACGTAACTGCATCTTTCAACAATATCATCATATCACTTACTAACAAAAAAGGAGATGTGATTTCTTGGTCATCTGCTGGGAAAATGGGCTTTAGAGGTTCTAAAAAGAACACTCCATATGCAGCTCAAACTGCAGCAGAAGATGCTTCAAGAGTAGCACACGAAGCTGGTTTACGTAAAGTAAAAGTATATGTGAAAGGTCCTGGAAACGGAAGAGAATCTGCAATCAGAACTATTCACAATGCTGGAATTGAAGTAACAGAAATTATTGATGTTACTCCATTACCACACAATGGATGTAGACCTCCTAAAAGAAGAAGAGTATAATTAATTATTTTTTCACTGAGAGATTAACGATCATCGAAGGACAGCCTTAATTCATGATCACTCTCATAATCATTATTAGAAATGGCAAGATATACTGGTCCAAAAACTAAAATTGCTCGTAAATTTGGTGAAGCAATTTTCGGAGACGATAAATCTTTTGAAAAAAGAAACTATCCTCCAGGGCAACATGGAAATAACAGACGTAGAGGTAAAAAATCCGAATACGCAATCCAGTTGCAAGAAAAACAAAAAGCAAAATACACGTACGGAATTCTTGAGCGTCAGTTCAGAAACTTGTTTAAAAAAGCAAACAGTAGCAAAGGAATTACCGGTGAAGTATTATTACAATTGTGTGAGTCTCGTTTAGACAATGTAGTATACAGAATGGGTATTGCTCCAACAAGAAGTGGTGCAAGACAATTAGTATCTCACCGTCACATTACTGTAAATGGTGAGTTAGTAAATATTCCTTCATACACATTAAAAGCAGGTGATGTAGTAGGAGTAAGAGAAAAATCAAAATCTTTAGACGTAATTGAGCGATCTTTGACTAATTCTAGCAATGTGTACGAATGGATCACATGGAATGGAGATAAAAAGGAAGGTACATATGTATCAGTTCCTGAGAGACTTCAAATTCCTGAGAACATCAAAGAACAATTAATCGTAGAATTATATTCTAAATAATAAATAATCAGAAAGTATTCTTAATATGGCATTATTAAACTTCCAAAAGCCCGACAAAGTTATCATGATTGACTCATCTGAGTTCGATGGCAAATTTGAATTTCGTCCTTTAGAACCTGGTTACGGGCTAACTATCGGGAACGCATTAAGAAGAGTACTTCTATCATCATTGGAAGGTTTTGCGATTACTTCTGTACGAATCGACAAAGTAGATCACGAATTTTCAACGATTTCTGGTGTTGTAGAAGATGTAACAGAAATTATTCTAAACCTTAAGCAAGTTCGTTTCAAACGCCAAATAGATGATATTGATAATGAATCAATTTCAATCTCAGTTTCAGGTAAAGAACAACTTACGGCTGGTGACTTCCAAAAATTCATTTCTGGATTCCAAGTATTAAATCCTGATTTAGTGATTTGTAACATGGATCCAAGTGTGAACATTAATATGGAAATCACTGTTGAAAAAGGTAGAGGATATGTTCCTGCTGAAGAAAATAAAAAATCAAATGCTCCTTTAGGAACTATCTTTACAGACTCTATTTATACACCTGTAAAGAATGTAAAATACAGCATAGAAAACTATCGTGTTGAGCAAAAAACTGACTACGAAAAGCTAGTTTTTGAAATCATTACAGATGGTTCTATCCATCCAAAAGAAGCATTGACTGAAGCAGCAAAAACATTAATTCATCACTTCATGTTATTCTCTGATGAGCGTATCACTCTTGAAGCAGATGAAATTGCACAAACAGAAACATATGACGAAGAGTCATTGCACATGCGCCAATTATTGAAAACTAAATTGGTTGACATGGATCTTTCTGTAAGAGCATTGAACTGTTTAAAAGCTGCAGAAGTAGATACTTTAGGAGACTTAGTATCTTACAACAAAAACGATTTAATGAAGTTCAGAAACTTTGGTAAAAAATCTTTAACAGAACTAGAAGAATTAGTGAATGTAAAAGGATTAAGTTTCGGAATGGACTTATCAAAATATAAATTAGATAAAGATTAATTCCTTTGTAATTTGCTCCTCAAACGAGTCGAAGCAAGATAAAGGTTAAAAACAAATGTCATGAGACACGGAAAAAAAGTAAACCACTTAGGTAGAAAAACGGCTCACAGAAAGTCAATGTTAGCTAATATGGCTTGTTCTTTAATTGAGCACAAACGTATCAATACAACAGTTGCTAAAGCAAAAGCGTTAAAGCAATTTATTGAGCCAATTGTAACTAAGTCGAAAGAAGATACAACGCACAATCGTCGTTTAGCATTTAGTAAACTTAGAAACAAATACGCAGTTACTGAATTGTTTAGAGAAGTAGCGGTAAAAGTAGCTGACAGACCAGGTGGTTATACAAGAATTATTAAATTAGGAAATCGTCTAGGAGATAATGCGCAAATGGCATTAATCGAGTTAGTAGACTACAACGAAACGTACAATACTGAGAAGAAATCGAAATCTACAAGACGTAGTAGAAGAAGTGGTGGAAAGAAAACTACACCTGTAGTAGAAACTCCTCAAGCTTCTAACGAAGAAGAATAATGAAAATGAATTCGTAACATATTAAAGGATAAACTTTTTAAGTTTATCCTTTTTTTATATCACAAACCGAATACTTTAAAATGGTCCAATTTGTAAAATCATTAGTTCCTAAAAAGCTTAAAAAGTTTATCAAACAAAAATTGCTAAACAAAGGATATGTAACGAAGCCTGCTTATGTAGCCTCTTTCATGCAAAATGAATTTACGCTCGATGCTACTATCGCTTATAATAAATATGGTGGTTATTGCACGCCGTATTCCGTACAAAAAGAATCGGTTGTTCAAGCTATTTTGAAAGGAGAAGTATATGAACCTGATACGATTCAATTCATTATTAATCATGCTGGTGATAGCGATGTGATACAAGCAGGAGCATTTTTTGGTGATTTTTTACCAGGAATTGCTAAAAACATTTCTAAAAATGCCAAAGTTTGGAGCTTTGAGCCAAGTTTAGAATTTTTTAGGTGTGCCGATATTACAATACGAATCAACAATTTAAAGAATGTAGAACTTTTTCAAGTTGGTTTAGGCGCTGAGAAATCATCACTAAAACTGCAAGTTGCTACAGAAGATGGACGACAATTAGGTGGTGCAAGTAGAATAATTGATTCAGAAAATGGTAAATTTGTACCCATTGTCATTGAAACGTTAGATAGCATCATTCCAAAGGACAGAAATATCTCAATCATACAATTTGATTTGGAAGGTTTTGAAATTCCTGCACTCAAAGGAGCTATTGAAACAATCAAACGATGCAAACCTATTTTAATATTAGAAATATTATCACACAATGATATTTTAACAAACACATGGTTCAAAGAAAATATTCTTTCTTTGGGCTACCAAATCACAGGAAAAGTACACAACAACACAATAATTACAATAGAACACAACTAAACAAGCATAGCAATATGAAATATCAAACTCGACAAAAAGCGCTATTACTTTTAGAAGATGGAACTATTTTTTACGGAAAAGCAGTGGGACAACCTGGTACTGCTTTTGGTGAAGTATGTTTCAATACAGGAATGACTGGATATCAAGAAATTTTTACAGACCCCTCATATTTTGGCCAATTAATGGTAACTGCTAATGTGCATATCGGAAACTACGGAACGGCTGAAGACGAAATGGAATCTGAAAGTGTGAAAATAGCAGGGTTAATCTGTAAAAGTTTTAGCTATGAATATTCTAGAGATGCTGCAGATAGTTCTTTAAAAGATTTTTTAGAAAAAAATAATCTATTTGCAATTTCTGATGTAGATACAAGAGCGTTAGTAAGCTATATTCGAGATAATGGAGCAATGAATGCTGTTATCTCTACAGATGTAGATAAAATTGATGAATTAAAAGCAAAACTAGCAGAAGTACCAAGTATGGCAGGGTTGGAATTGGCTTCTAAAGTATCTACCAAAGAGCCATATATATATGGAGATGAAAATGCAACATATAAAATTGCAGCACTCGATATTGGTTGCAAAAAGAATATCTTACGCAACTTAGCTAAACGTGATGCTTGTATCAAAGTATTTCCATACAATACAAGTTTTGAAGAGATGAACGCTTGGAATCCTGATGGATACTTTTTGTCTAATGGACCAGGAGATCCTGAACCTCTAGAAGATGCGATTAACTTAGCAAAAGAAGTAATTGCACGTGATTTACCACTATTTGGAATTTGTTTAGGACATCAAGTAATTGGATTGGCCAATGGCATATCAACTTACAAAATGCATAATGGACACCGTGGAATTAATCATCCAGTGAAAAACATGATTACAGGAAAAGGAGAAATAACTTCTCAAAACCACGGATTTGCAATCAATAGAGAAGAAACAGAAGCAAATGCCAATGTTGAAATCACACATGTGCATTTGAATGATAATACAGTGGCGGGAATTCGTATCAAAGACAAAAACTGCTTCTCAGTACAATATCACCCGGAAGCAAGTCCTGGACCTCATGATGGAGAATATCTATTTGATCAATTCATTGAAAATATAGCTAAAGTAAAGACGGCATAAACGAAAAAATAAAATTCTTACTATGCGCACAATCTTTATTTTATTCATGGTAGCATCACTTGTAGTTTCTTGTAAAGAAGAAAAGAAAACAGAAACGCCAATTGTTTCTGAAAGTAAAAAAATCAGTACAACAACTACAGAACAACCATTATCAACAGATACTGAACAGTTTTTAGCAACTTCAATAGCTTATTTTAAAAACTGTAAGGAAAATGCAGTGAATAGAAATGATTGTCGAAATAGCATTACGAAGATGATTTCGGAATTCTATAAAATAGAAGACTTTAAAAATGATTTAGGTGAATATGTAATATACGATAGCATACAACCTATAGTAGCACAATCTAGAGCATGGGAAAAACTTGGAAATGCTAGCAACCAAGATGTGCTTGCAAAAGCACAAAATACTGCGAATGCAGGAAAAGCGACCATTGCAATTGATGTTTCTGAAAGTTACGGACAAGTGGCTATGATTTTAGAAGGAAAACTTACGCAATCAAATGCATGGCAACGAGAAGTGCCAAATGCAGCAGTACTTGTAAATTATAGTGCAGACAAGTCGTTCATGAATAAACCTTTATCATATGCTTTCAAATCTCCTCAACATATTGTGCTATACACTAAAAAATAGTTGCACTATTTTATGAGGAAAACGTTTTCGCATTTTATAAAAATAAGTAAATAGAACACATTCGTAGAATATCCGTAAAAGCAACGACAGAGCGTATAAAACTTATGATAGTTTCGTAAATTAGCCAATACAGAAAATAAAAGACACAAAGAAAATGAGCAGAATTATAAACATTCACGCAAGACAAATATTAGATTCAAGAGGAAACCCTACAGTAGAAGTAGATGTAGTTACTGAAAATGGAATTTTGGGAAGAGCAGCTGTTCCTTCAGGAGCTTCTACGGGAGAACATGAAGCAGTAGAACTAAGAGATGGAGGCACTGCATATATGGGAAAAGGAGTTAGCAAAGCTGTTGCGAATGTAAACACAACCATTGCAGAAGAACTAATGGGAATCTCTGTTTTTGAACAAAATCAAATAGATCAACTAATGATCAATCTTGATGGAACACCTAATAAAGGAAACTTAGGAGCAAACGCAATATTAGGTGTGTCATTAGCGGTTGCAAAAGCGGCTGCCAATGAACTAGGAATGCCTTTATACAGATATGTTGGTGGTGTATCTGCAAATACATTACCTGTACCAATGATGAACATCATCAATGGTGGTTCACACTCTGATGCGCCAATCGCATTTCAAGAATTTATGGTAATGCCAGTAAAAGCCAAAAACTTTACGCATGCTATGCAAATGGGGACCGAAATTTTTCACCATCTAAAAAAAGTATTACACGACAGAGGATTAAGTACAGCTGTGGGTGATGAAGGTGGTTTTGCGCCAACTTTAGATGGAACCGAAGATGCGTTGGATACCATTTCGAAAGCAGTAAAAAATGCAGGATATAAGTTAGGAGACGAAGTTATGATTGCTTTAGATTGTGCTGCTGCAGAATTTTACGTAGATGGCGCATATGACTACTCAAAATTTGAAGGAAGTACAGGAAAAGTTCGTACTTCACAAGAACAGGCAGATTACTTGGCAGAGTTAGCAGAAAAATATCCAATCATCTCAATAGAAGATGGAATGGATGAAAACGATTGGGAAGGTTGGAAATACTTAACTGAGAAAATAGGAAACAAAGTACAATTGGTGGGAGACGATTTGTTTGTAACCAATGTAGAACGTTTGTCAAGAGGAATTGAAAATAATATTGCCAACTCTATCTTGATTAAAGTAAACCAAATTGGAACATTAACAGAAACTATTGCAGCTGTTAATATGGCTCACAATGCAGGATACACTTCTGTAATGTCTCACCGTTCAGGAGAAACAGAAGATAATACAATTGCTGATTTAGCCGTAGCCTTGAATACAGGACAAATAAAAACAGGTTCAGCATCACGTTCTGATCGAATGGCAAAATACAATCAACTGCTACGAATCGAAGAAGAACTAGGAATGGTAGCGTATTATCCACAAGGGAAGGCTTTCAAAGTAAACTAGTTTATTACAAACAGATATTTATAAAAAACGAGTTTCTATTCAGAAACTCGTTTTTTATTTTTAATAAATATATGAAGAAAAAGAAAATGTAAAATGTGCATACTAAAAACAAAAAATCCGCAATTCTTCGTATATTCAAGTTTGAAAAAAGATACTATCTTTAACACATGACAGAATCACCAAAACCAAACGGCTGCTTCGTTTCTTTTCAGCGAATATTCTCAGGTTTACTAGCACTTGTAGCAACCGTTTTTTTAATAGCTGTCATTTTTAGTCTCGTAGCTGAAGTAAAAATTCAAGGAGCATCCTTATTAGTACTTGTGGCAAGTAGTTTTTTTGTTTTGCGCTATCTGTGGAAAAAAGTAGCCGTCAAATCAGTATCTAACAAGCAAGTATTCAAAAATATACTATCTAGTTTTTTTAGGACAATTATTGTAATTGTTCTATTTACAGTTATCCTAATCATCTTAAAAGACAACTATCATAGCAATGATATTACTAGAACAGATGATGATTCACAAACAGAAATTGTAGAAACTACAGAAGGAGAAGAAACAATTCGATACATTATCAATAAAATGCGTTGGAGAGATTTTGATGGAGATCGTTATCAGATGAATTTCAAAATAGCCGAAAACAATGTACAAAAGTCCAAAACCAATAGAGAAAGCTATCGTTATACTAGAAATTTTACTTGGGGACAATTCTATAAACACATGGCAGATCATGATCAGCCATTATTAGAGCATCTATATACTGAATTTAGTAAGATTCAAAAACAAAGAAAAATGAATCGTACAAAATTTGCTGAGTTCATTATTACGAGTATTCAAAATATTCAGTACAACTATATCAAATCGACACCATGTGACGGAACTGAAGATTATCCATGTGTTGGAAATGTGCGCTTAGGAATCTTTGCTCCGGTAGAATTCAGTGCCAATCTTAAAGGCGACTGTGATTCACGTACAGTATTGCTATTTGTCTTGTTGGCAAAATTCAACTATGAGGTGGCTATTCTGAACAGTGATCAATACAAACACTCTGTATTAGGGATTAATGTGCACGCACGAGGAAAATATAAAACTTACAATCGAAAAAAATACTACTTTGTAGAAACAACAGCAACAGGATGTCCGATAGGATACCTGCCTAACAATGTATCTACATTGAGCTATTGGAACTTCGTATTAGTCAACTAAAAAAACAAAGACATGAGAACCGATCTATTCTATTTAGCGTTAAGTCAAATGATACTTTCCATCATTTTGGCAATAGTAATCTTCTTTATCTCTTATAAAATATTAATTCGAATATTTAAACTTAAAGAAGAAAACCTAAATGATTCCAACTTAGCCTTGAGCATCTTCTTTTCGGGGATTATTTTTAGTACAGGCTACTTACTAAGTGGAATTATTCCTTCCATTATTAGTGCTATAGAGATGCTTAAAATTCATGCAAAAGAAAACCTGTTCATGGAAATTCTTAAATACTCTTCTTTATCACTATTCGTTGGATTTTTATTGGCAGGTGTAATTCACTTTAGTTCTTTTATGCTAGCAAAATCATTAACAAAACACGTTGACGAAGTAGGAGAGTTAAAGAAAAATAATTTGGCGGTTGCTATTCTATTGGCTACAATTCTGATCTCTATAACAATCATTTCTAGAGATAGTTTAGTATTCTTAATAGAGTTATTTTTACCACAACCTACTGTAGTTGAATACACAGCGATGTAAGGAAATAAAAACATTCAGCTATAAAGAAAAAAGACCTTTGTACTGCTACAAAAAAGGGGTGTAGTCTATTCGTTTATTAGAAATGAGAAATCGTTAATTATTGTTTATGGATTAAATCAATTTTATTAATAATACAATAACCAAATCATTTGGTTATAAACTTTATAATTAGCGCGATATTTAGTAAATTCGCATACTTTCTAAAATTACATTAATTCAAACATAAATATGTCAGATAATATAGCTACGTTAGAAATCAAAGGTGAGAAATATGAGTTCCCTCTAATCCATGGAACAGAAAATGAAACTGCCATTGATATCAAAAGTTTAAGAGGATCTACAGGTGGAATTATTACTATTGATCCAGGGTACAAAAACACAGGTTCTTGTGAAAGTGCTATTACGTTTTTAAATGGTGAAAAAGGAATACTTCGATACAGAGGATATGCCATTGAAGCTCTAGCAGAAAAAGCAGACTTTTTGGAAGTTGCGTATCTATTAATTTTTGGTGAATTGCCAACAAGTGAGCAACTAACTAAGTTTTATAAAGACATAAAAGCACAATCTGTAGTTGATGACGATGTAAAGAAAATATTAGATGCGTTCCCTAAAAGTGCACATCCTATGGGTGTGTTAGCATCATTAACAAACGCATTGACAGCATTCAATCCTTCTTCTGTAAATGTTGATTCTGAAGAAGATATGTACAAAGCAATCGTAAAAATACTAGGAAAATTCCCAGTGTTAGTTGCGTGGACAATGCGAAAAAAACGAGGACTTCCGTTAGATTATGGTGATTCTTCTTTAGGCTATGTTGAAAACGTTTTAAAAATGATGTTCAAGCAACCTAATGAAGAGTATAAATTAAATCCAATCATCGTTAATGCTTTAGATAAGTTATTAATTCTACATGCCGACCACGAGCAAAACTGTTCTACATCTACAGTTCGTATTGTAGGTTCGTCTCACGCAGGTTTATTTGCGTCATTAGCTGCAGGAATCTCTGCATTGTGGGGACCATTGCATGGAGGAGCAAATCAAGCTGTATTGGAAATGTTAGAAGCAATCAAGGAAGATGGTGGCGACACGAAAAAGTACATGGCTAAAGCTAAAGACAAAGATGATCCGTTCCGTTTGATGGGATTTGGGCATAGAGTGTATAAAAACTTTGATCCAAGAGCTACAATTATCAAAAAAGCTGCTGATGAAGTATTGGGAGACTTAGGAGTGGAAGATCCAATTCTAGATATTGCTAAGGGATTAGAAAAAGAAGCCTTGGAAGATTCTTATTTTGTAGATAGAAAACTTTATCCAAACGTTGATTTCTATTCAGGAATCATCTACAGAGCTATGGGAATTCCAACAGAAATGTTTACTGTAATGTTTGCGCTTGGTCGATTGCCAGGATGGATAGCACAATGGAGAGAAATGCGTTTGCGCAAAGAGCCAATTGGTCGTCCGCGTCAAGTATACATTGGAGAAAACCATAGAGAATTCAAAAATATCGCTGATAGATAATTTTAAAAACAATACATAAAAGCTTCATAGGTTTCATACCTGTGAAGCTTTTTTACTATATACCAAATACGTATGTTAGCACTACACGTAAACGATGAAACTTCAAAACTAAAAGCAGTAGTATTAGGAACAGCTGAAAGTTGCGGGCCAACTCCTAAGGCTGAAGACTGTTACGATCCCAAATCCAAACAACATGTTTTGGCAGGAACCTATCCTCTTGAAAAAGATATGATTCCTGAAATGGAAGCTGTAGCGAAAGTCTTTGAAAAATATGGCGTTCAAGTATTTCGTCCAAAAGTTATAGAAGAATACAATCAAATATTTTCTAGAGATATTGCTTTTGTGATTGAAGATAAATTCATCAAATCTAACATACTACCCGATCGTGCTCGCGAAATAGAAGCCATTCAGCATGTAATAGATCAAATTGATCCAGCTCACATCATAACTCTTCCCGAAGAAGTGCATGTAGAAGGTGGCGATGTAATGCCTTGGGGCGATTATATCTTTGTAGGAACCTATTCTGGAGAAGATTATTCAGATTACATAACGGCACGTACTAATATGGATGCCGTAATTGTATTGCAAGAACTATTTCCAGAAAAAACTGTCAAATCATTCGAACTTCGCAAATCCAATACCGATCCTAAAGAAAATGCATTGCACTTAGATTGTTGCTTTCAACCAATAGGAAAAAATAAAGCAATACTACACAAAAATGGGTTTCTTATAGAAGAAGAATATCAATGGTTGGTGAACTTCTTTGGAGAAGAAAACATTTTTGAAATCACAAAAGAAGAAATGTATAATATGAACAGCAATATTTTTTCTATTTCTCCTAAAGTGGTCATCTCAGAACAAAACTTTACTCGTTTAAATACGTGGTTGGAAGCAAATGGATTTACGGTAGAAAAAGTACCTTACGCTGAAATTGCAAAACAAGAAGGCTTATTGCGTTGTAGTACAATGCCACTCATACGAGAAGCGTAAGTTTTATGTGTTCAATTAGACTAAGTTCAAAAAAAACTATGTCTAGACAAGTACTACGCTTTGTGTATACTTTTATATTGATGTGTATTGTATATAAAGGAACTGCACAAGGAGCAATCAGTGGTTTTTACAACCAAAAAGGAGCGACTACATTGGTAGCTGGAGTTGGATTTGAAGACACTAAAAACTATTATATTGGTCGTGAAAAGAGTAATCTGGGAAGAAATCTATACAGTATTTCTCTCTTTGGTATCTATGGAATCTCCGATAAGTTCAACATACAAACATCATTGCCGTATTTGTCTAGTGATGACCAAAGCGGATTACAAGATTTACAACTTTTTCTCAAATATCAAATCTATCAAAAACAAAAAGAAACTTACAAGTTAGAATTGTCTTTGGCTACGGGTTTTTCTACCAACATAAGTAACTATGAAGTTGGTGGACTCAACGATCTCGGGCAACGTGCAAAAATTATCGAAACACGTGCGTTGTTACATTACCAGCAACCATCAGGTTGGTTTGCAAATTTACAAAGCGGATTCTCATATAAACTGGAAGAAGTCCCGAATAGCTTACCATTAACGTTTAAAATTGGAAAAGCAAGTGCCAACAATTATTTTGATATTTGGTATGACTTTCAATATGCCTTTGGAGGAATTGATTACCGTGGTACACCAGCACCACAAAACTTCAGAGAATTGGGAGTTGGCTATCATAAAGTAGGAGGTACATATCACTTTTCTATCTCTACAAACTCTGGTCTATATATAGCGCCTTCATATGTAATTAGTGGTAGAAACGTATTTCAAGGAGTTGCATACTATGCTGGATTTACCTATCAATTATAGTACAAAAAAGCGCAAAAATCCTTTTCAAAATAAGCACACACTATTTTACTTTTTTGCGTAGCTTTACTACCTAAAAAGTAATTACAAAAGTTTAGGTAGCATGCGACAAATTACCAATACCATCTTGATGGTGCGCCCAGTTGCTTTTCGTATGAATGAGCAAACAGCAGTAAATAATTATTACCAACAAGAAATAGACAGTCTTAAACCCAATACAATCCAATCAAAAGCACAAGAAGAGTTTGATGCTTATGTAGAAAAGCTACGTGGAATTGGTGTCAATGTGATTGTTATTCAAGATACTGAAGAACCAGATACGCCAGACTCAATATTTCCTAACAATTGGGTTTCTTTTCATCAAACAGGAAACGTAGCTTTGTATCCAATGTTTGCTGAAAATCGTCGTTTAGAGCGAAGAGAAGATGTTTTTGAAATATTAGAAGAACACGGATTTTATATAAAAGATGTAATTGACTATACATCGGCTGAAGAAGAAGATGTTTTTTTGGAAGGTACTGGAAGCATGACGCTTGATCGAGTTCACAGAAAAGCTTACTGTGCCTTATCACCTCGTGCAGATGAATCTTTATTTATAGAATTTTGTGAAGATTTTGAATATACACCTGTGGTTTTTACTGCCTATCAAACCGTTGAAGGGCAACGTAAAGAAATTTATCATACCAATGTGATGATGTGCTTAGCAGAAACTTTTGCGGTAATCTGCTTAGAATGTATAGACGACAAAAAAGAGCGAGAAGCGGTTAAAAAACACCTCAAAGAAGATGGCAAAGAAATCATTACAATTACCGAAGCACAAGTAGAAAAATTTGCAGGAAATATGCTGCAAGTAAAAGGGAATGATAACCAAGCATATTTAGTGATGAGTGCTTCTGCTTATGGAAGTCTTACAGACAGTCAAATCAAAACAATAGAAAATCATTGCAACATTTTATACAGCGATATAGAAACTATTGAAACTTGTGGTGGCGGAAGTGCCCGTTGTATGATGGCAGAGGTCTTTTTGCCTAAAAAATAAGAAGCATAATAAAGTTTGCGTTGTACCAGGTATTACATGCTACACAACTTACAAAGCTTGCTATGACATAAAGAAGCCTGAGAAATTGTTTCTCAGGCTTTTAGTTTTATATTGTCTAGTTTCAAAAACTAGAAAAGGCAAAAGATAATTACTTTCCGCAATTGCTATATTCTTCAATAATCTGTTTGAGGTTTTCCTCGTTCTTTACATCAAATTCACCAGCTTTTAAATCGTCAGCAAGTTGTTTGCAATTCTTAACATATTTTGCCAATGCTTTAGAAAGTTTTTCATTATTTCTATCGTCAATCATGAAACCTACCTTTTCATCTGCCACTTTGATAACATAAGTGCCTTCTTCTCCAGGTTTTGCTAAGAGCATATTTCCGTTCTCTTTATAAATTTCTTCATAAAAATAAGAGTTGTTAAAACCAAAATTAGAAGCATTCGCCATCTTTTTTAAAGCATTTCCTTTAGTTTTCATTCCGTGGAAAGTTTTAGTCACTCCTTCGTCAACCGCTGTAAAAGAAATGTCATCTTTGGCTGAAAATTTCTTGATACGTGTTTTTCCTTTTTCATTTTCATAGCGAATACTAATATACTTTCCGTAGTTGTCAATAGAATTCATGTCGTGCAATCCAGAAACTTCCTGTCCAGGTTCTAAGACTAACTTCTCAAAAATCACATACACAGTTCCTGTATATTGTTGTCCTTTCGCATCTGTTATGGTTCCAGGAACACCATAAAGATTTACACTATTTTCTTTGGCTATTTTCACCTTTTCTTTGTGTAATTCACTTTTATACTGTTTGGCTTGACGACCAAATACATAACCACGACCCACCATTTCTTCTACAAAAAGTTGTCCAAATGTTCTTGAAAAACGATTCGTAAACATAGTTTTTGAGCCCTCGTCAAATTGAAAAGTTTCGTCAGTATAGGTCTTTACTTCTGCCGCAGTTGAACCAATTTTACTACTTTCTTTGGCAGTAGCTACTCGAATGCCATCTAAATCAGTAATCACATAGGCTTTCTCTGAAGCAGAATAATACACTTTTCCAACAATTTTAGTGCCTTGTGCTCCACCAAAAGTAATCGTGCCGTTAGGTTTTACATATGGTTTGTAACGTCCTACAGTTTGTTTGCGTTTGTCAGCTTCTAATTTGGCTTCTGCAGCAACTTTCATATACTTTTCACTAATTGATTCACGCTTTTCAGCAAAAAAACTAGCTACCACTTCTTTATTGATTCCATCGGAGGTTATCAAACCATATTTTTCACTCAATAAGCGAATTATAATTTTCTTTGTATTAAAAGAAGTTTGTAAAATTTCATATGGAATTTCAGTTTTAGTACCTTCTGCGGAAGTCATTTCTAAGTACTGATGATCTTGAATAGAAGAAATTGAGAAGGCTTTATAAGTTGCATCAAAAGCTTTTTCGCCAGATAGATACTTAAAAGTATATGAATTTCGCTCGCTACCTTCTTCAATTAGCGCTACTTCTTTAGTATCAAAGAGAATCTTATTTTTTTTAATCTTAATTTTTTGGCTAATGGCCAATACTGGAAGTAGCAGTAATAGGAATACGATTTTTTTCATGAGAAAGTTTTAATTTATGATATGATTGGTGGCTAAAGTACTAAAATAAACCTAACAGAATGAGTGTTTTAGAAAAATTATACGTCAGTCATACTCACAGAAATAGTAGAAACTCACAGAAATATGTAAGCATTTATCTTTCAATGGATAAAAAAGAATTGTATTGAACTCGTAAAAAACACATGAGGATTTTAAAAAATTAGTAAATTTTATAACTAAAAATCAGATAATTAACAATTACTTTTGTTTTTAATAAACAACCCTTTATTTTTACGTGCTAGATTGGAATGCCTCGAAAACGTACCATGACTAGAAATTGATATTACATGCTTTCTAAAAAGACTAAATACGGAATTAAAGCATTAAGTTACATCGCGCAAAAAGGCAACACTTCGCCTGTTTTAATATCAGAGATTGCCGAGGAAGAAAACATCTCTAAAAAATTTCTTGAGGCCATTTTATTACAGCTTAAAAATAACGGTTTATTAGGTTCTAAAAAAGGAAAAGGCGGTGGATACTATCTTATAAAAACTCCTCAGGAAATTAAGGTAGCTGCATTAATTAGGATTTTAGAAGGTCCTATAGCAATGCTTCCATGTGTAAGTTTGAACTTTTATGAAAAATGTGATGATTGTCCAGACGAGACCAAATGCGGATTGCACCATATCATGTTGGAAGTACGAGACAATACGTTGGCAGTTTTAGAGAACAAAACCTTACAAGATTTGGCTACATTGTAAAACATTATTATCTCCATAAAGTTTTCGTAATACATTCTTAATAATTAATATCTTTGCACCTTAAATTTTTAAGTGTAATGAATATTCAAGAAGTATTAGCAGTAAAAGTCAAAGAAGCATTTCAATCCTTATACAATGCCTCACTTGATGAGGTAGAGTTTCAAGCTACACGAAAAGATTTTGAAGGGGATATCACGGTTGTGATATTTCCAATGTTACGCGTTAAAAAGATGAATCCTGCACAAATGGGAGAGGAAATTGGAGCATACTTGATGGCTAATGTTGATGCAGTAGAAAGATATAATGTGGTAAAGGGCTTTTTGAATCTTGTGATTGACGACAGCTATTACTTAGATTTTTTTACAGAGGTGTTCAAGAACAATTACTTTGGGCATAAAACACCAAAAGAAGGTGAAAAAGCAGTTATGGTAGAATATTCCTCGCCGAATACCAATAAACCATTACACTTAGGGCATATCCGAAATAACTTGTTAGGATACAGTGTTGCAGAAATTATCAAAGCTTCCGGAAAAAAAGTATATAAAACACAAATCATCAACGATCGAGGAATTCACATTTGTAAGTCCATGTTGGCGTGGCAACGTTTTGGTAATGGTGAAACGCCACAATCTACAGGATTGAAAGGCGACAAATTGGTAGGGAACTACTATGTTGTTTATAATAATAAATTGAAAAAAGAACTTAAGCATATTTTTAATATTGCAATAAAGGAGTTTCAGGAGATTAGAGATAAAAGAAAAATTAATTCTTCGGTTTTAAGATCAATAGATAAAGAATTGAAAATAAATCTTATCGCTGAAGCATATAATAGAGCTTTATATAAATATTTATATTATAAAAGAGAGATTAATGATTATTCAAAAATATTGAATGAGAGTTATTCTACAAGAAAATTATTGGAAGAGAACCCACTTTCTTTTAATTCATATGATAAGGCAAAAGCAAAATTTAGCGCTCAAAACATAAATGTTTTAAACTTCATAGAAAATAAGAAAATAGAATTCCCGAATAAAAATTCTAAAAAAATATTTGGAATTTTAAAGAAGGAGCTAGAATTAATAGCTCCGATTCATCAAGAAGCGCAAGAAATGTTACGCCAGTGGGAAGCAGGAAATCCTGAGGTGGTTGCCTTATGGGAACAGATGAATCAATGGGTATATGATGGTTTTGCTGAAACATATGTAAATCTGGGAGTTGATTTTGACGCATTATACTATGAAAGTGACACTTATTTGTTAGGAAAAGACTTTGTTGAAGAAGGCTTAGAAAAAGGGGTGTTTTATAAAAAAGAAGACGGTTCGGTTTGGTGTGACTTGACTGATGAAGGCTTGGATGAAAAAATCGTGTTACGTGCCGATGGAACTGCAGTATACATGACACAAGATATTGGAACGGCAATTCAGCGTGTAAAAGACTATCCAGATGTAGGTGGAATGATTTACACCGTTGGAAACGAGCAAGATTACCACTTTAAGGTATTGTTTTTAATCTTGAAAAAACTTGGTTTTGATTGGTCTAAAAACCTATATCACTTGTCATATGGAATGGTTGATTTGCCAAGCGGAAAAATGAAAAGTCGTGAAGGAACTGTAGTGGATGCAGATGATTTAATGGTAGAAATGGCTGCAACAGCGAAAGAGATTTCACAAGAGTTAGGAAAGTTGGATGGCTATTCGGAAACAGAAAAAGAAGCATTGTACAAGATTATCGGAATGGGCGCATTGAAGTACTTTATCTTAAAAATAGATCCTAAAAAGCGTATCCTTTTTGATCCTAAAGAATCTATTGATTTTGCAGGAAATACAGGGCCATTTATTCAATATACCTATGCACGTATTCAATCAATTTTGCGAAAAGCAGATTTTGACTACTCAAAAGAAATCGGTGGTATTGAATTGGACATTCGTGAAAAAGAAATTCTAAAACAATTGCAAGGATATCCAGATACGGTACAATTGGCAGCCAATAATCAAAGTCCTGCAATTATTGCCAACTATACGTATGATTTGGTAAAGTTGTACAACTCATTTTTTCAAAATATTTACATTTTAGGAGAAGAAGACGAAGACAAAAAAATCTTCCGAGTACAATTGTCTAAAAAAGTAGGAGACACCATAAAACTAGCCTTTGGTTTATTGGGAATTGAAGTGCCGGAACGTATGTAATACAGTCCTACTGAACTTGATTGAGTATCTTAATTATAATAAAAAACTAAACAAAAGCACGTGTTTTTAAGGAACATGTGCTTTTATTTTTTAATATATTTTTTTAAAAATCCACCCTAAAACTCACATTAGGTGTTATGCCTAATGCACGATTCTGCACTTGAGAAACGATTTCATTGTCTAGATTGTAGTATTCGTTCAATACATTTTGTTGGTCAAAAATGTTCCAAACAGATAGCCCAATCTTACTATAAATTTTTTTCTTTTTAGAAAGAGTCAAACGATAAGTAGATGAAAAATCCGTTCTAAAATAATCCTCCAAATTCTCTGTATTTGGCGTATTATAGTTGATTTCATTATTTACAATGGCAGGAGAGTTTACACCTGTAGTAGGTTTGCCTGAACGGAAATATGTCCCTAAAGAAAATTCAAATTTTTTCCACGAATACGTGCCGCCTAAGGTTAAGTTGTGTGTAATATCTAAATTGTTTGGAAATCGCATTCCGTTGTTAAGGGATTCAAATTTGTATTCATTTTTACTCAGGGAATAGCTCATCCAAATATTCAAATCGTGCCATTTTTTGTTGAATAATACATCCATGCCAAACGTAGTATATTTTCCGACTGCATTCACAAATTGATACTGATTTTGAAAACCTTGACTTCGTGTGGTGATTCCTTCAACTTCCTTTAAATAGGCTTCGGCACTGAGTAATAAATTATTTTTAGTGTATTGCATACCGATAGAAGCTTGTTTGCTTTCAATGAGTGGAACAGAAGTGCCATTTGCCAATGTCCATCGACGTTTTTCAATGCCTAGAAAATCATTTTGAAGATCGATAACTTGTGAAAACGCTTGACTTTTATATTCTCCCAAAACCAATAAACTCAAATAATCTGAAAACTGCTGTCTAAAATGGATTCTCGGTTCAAAACGGAAGCGGTTAATCTTTTCATACCGATTGCCACGTATGCCAAAGGTAAGCATGGTTCGATAACTATCAGAATAATAACTAAGTTCGGAGTATATTGCATGACTACGCATTACGTCTTTACGATTACTTCGAAACTGTGGATTGCTTACATCTTGTATATTGGTAATTCCAATCTCTGTAAATTGATAGCCGTTTTCAATTGTAAAGTTCTCATTAATTCTATTCTTGGTATGTATTTTTAATGAATTATCTTGAACGTCGTTTTCTTGAAACAAACGTTGATTATCGGCTATATTATAATTAGTTGCTTCTAAATTATATTGAGATGTATAGGCATGAAATTCAGTTAAAAATGTAGGTGTCCATTCTTTCGTATAACTCAACCCTGCAGCAAAGTTTCGCTGGGTAATACCACTATTTACCACGAGTTGTTGATTGTTTATTGTCGCTTCTTCTGTATAGCTTAAATCATTGAAGATGTTGAGAAAACGCACTTGAAGATTGGCTGTTTTAGATATTGAGTAGATTAATTTTGCGCTCATATCGTAGAAATAGAAATCTCTATTGGTAGACGTTGCATTATTCAACTCTTGATTACTGTTAGTAATATCAGTATCTTGAAAAATTCGATCAAAATAAATGGCATACGTAGGAGTTTCTACCAAATCGGTGATAGAACGTCGAGCAGAGGCTTGTAATTCTATTTTTTTGGAAAGCTGTACTTTCGCAAAACCATCCACATGAATTAAGTTCATACCTGCACCAGCAATCAACGAATCGTTAAGTGTTTGATCGAGCTCCATTTGAACCATTCCAGAAACGCCATCACCATATTGGGCACTTGTTCCATTTTTTGTAACAGTTACTTTCTTTAAAAAGTACGGATTAAAAGCAGAAATCAATCCGAAAAAATGTCCAGATTGATACATTTTAATATCGTCCCACAATAAAATGTTTTGGTCATTCGTGCCGCCGCGAATGTTAATATTTGAAATGGTTTCATTAATGCTCGAAATGCCAGGTAAAGCCTGTATAGTCAATAAAACGTCAGGTTCGGTAACTCCAGGTAAAATCCCAAAGTTTTTAGGTTTTATAGAAATTTGCCCATTTCTATTTGCTGAAATTCCCGAAGCAATATATTCAGTTAAGTACACTTCATCGAGTTCTTGTATTTCATCCTTAAAAACAGTAATTGCTATATAGCGCTTATTGATAAGAGTGAATCGCAAATTCGTTTCAGATTCAAAACCGTCTAATATGGTTTGTAGTGCTGTTGATTTTGTATTTGGAGTGACAAAAATACCATCTAACGTGTGGTCTACATACGAAAAAACGACATCAAATTGTCGTTGTATTTTTGGGATTAGTTTGGTCAGTAAGACTTTTTTCTCTTGATCTTCTTGTGCGGTAATTGCTTGAAGACTAAGAAATAAACTCAAAAAAGTAAAAAGAATAAATACGCGTTTATTAATCACGTGTTAGAATGATGGAATTTTGTTTCTTTTGATACTTTAGTTGTGATGGTAACGTAATCGCTTTTAACGCTAAATTTATATCTGTATGCGTAAAACTTCCTGTAAATACTTGAGAAGTATCGATTTTGCTGGCATCAACTTTAACATCGTATTGTCGTTCAAATTCTTGAATGACTTCTTGTAAAGGTAAACTTTTAAATGAACTTTCATTATGAATCCATGAAGGATCTTTGGCATTTTCTTTTTCGTTATGAAATTCTTTCCCATCAAGTAATAAGAATCGTTGCCCTGGAGTTAGTACAATTTCTTTTTGTAGATACGCAACTTTAACAGAACCTTCATAGCAAAATACTTCTAGGAGGTCATTGCGTTGTTTAACATTGAATTGAGTTCCAAGAACTGAAACAGTTCCTTCATCAGTGATGACACTAAAAGTAGCTCCTTTGGCAACTTTAAAATAAGCTTCTCCCTCTAGGTTGATTTCTCGTTTTTTATCCCAGGCTTTTTTGTTAAAGGAAACTGAAGATACAGCATTGAGTGTTGCTGTAGAAGCATCAGGTAGTTCCACAATTTTTTTATTGGCAGCTACTGTCTCAATAATGGTAAGATTTGGGAGCGTTGCAAACATATATATACCAAAACCAATTACTAAAATGGCGGCAATTTTTAATAGAGGTTTAAACCATGAAGTAGGTTTGGATGTATCTTTTTTTGTAGTTTGAATAGTGCGGTACGCAGTTTCAACATCTACTCGTGGTGCTTTGAATCCTTGTAATGCCTGTTGCAGTTTCATCAATTCGGAATAATCGTCCAATTGCTGAAATGCTTGTAGTTCTTCAGGGGTTAATGAATGGTCAAGCCACTTTTGTATTAATTCTTCTCGTGTCATAATCGTTACTTATCTATATAACAACTTACTATATGAAATTCCTACCTTTTAGCAATGTTGAATTATAAATTTTGAATGCTGAATGATTTCTACATCAAAAATTGGCAACCCAAAAACTATAATTCCTTAATTTCTTCACGCAGTTTTGCCAAAGCTCTATAGATTCGTTTTTCAACAGCTTTGGTTGATATATCTAAAATTGCTGCGATTTCTTTGTGTTTTTTACCTTCAACCCGATTCATTAAAAAAGCCGTTCGTTCCGATTCGGTCAAATTGGCAATAGCACATTCTAACTTTTCTAAGTACTGCTTTTCTTGTAGAACAAATTCAGGACTTTCATTGGTATGAGATTTCGGTTTTATCTTTTGGTGTTGCAATACAACCTTATGATGCTTAACTTCGTTTAACATTAAATTGTTTCCAATAGTAAATACATAGCTTTTCGCTTTGGCAGGCGATACTTTTCCGCAGTTTTGCCATAATTTGGTAAAAGCTTCTTGTGCTTTATCTTCTGGATTCAAATACTCTCCAAATTTATAGTACAAATACGAGTACAAACTTTGGTAGTGTTTTTTAAAAAGACTCGAAAAAAGTCCTTCATTACAAATATTTTCTTGAAGCGGTTTTGGCATTAGTCATGATTAAATAGGACGTTAAAAGTAAACATAAATTTTTGATAAGTAAAGGTGGGAATTTTACGCTTTCAGTTGTTCTATTCATAGTATGCGAAAAAAATTGCGTGTGCTTTTATGCCAAATTCTTATGAATGTAATTAACCGAATCAACGTACTAAGACTTCCTTTTTTACTTCTCATCATCAGTATATGGTTTATTTCTTGTCAAGAAGAAAATGATCAGGTTTCACCACCAAATGCAGAAGAAACATTGGTTGCAAATACTACTTTGCCTAGATTGCTAGAACGCATTACTTTGCTTGATGGTTCTATAGACAATATGATTGATACGGCTAATTGTTTTCTTGTAGAACTACCTGTCACAGTTTCCGTTGGAGGAACTTCTATAGTGGTAAACTCTGTAAATGATTATGCATCAATTGTAACATTACTAAATCAGCAAAACACCGATGTGGTAAGTATTATGTTTCCAATTACTATTATTTTGAGCGACTATACAGAGATTACTATTGAGAATGAAGAGCAGTTAGCCTCTCAAATAGCAAGTTGCGCCAATACAAATCAGCCAGATATTGATATTGAATGTATTGACTTTGTGTATCCTTTTAGTATAGCCCTATTTGATACTAACTTTGAAGTTACTGAGACAATCACAATCTCTGGAGATCAACTTTTACATGATTTTCTTACTACTACTTTAGCAAATGGTGTTGTAGCCAGCATTAATTATCCTATTCAATTAGTTCAAGCTGATGGAACCATTCTTACAGTAACTAATAATGCTTCATTAGAAGCCGCTATTATAGCTGCACAAGACACTTGCGATGAGGATGATGATACTAATTACAATGATGCAAATTGTACAGAAGTATTTATTCGTGAAAACTTACTCAATTGTTTTTGGAGAATAACTGATATCGCTACGGGCACTCAGTCAGATTATGATTTCTACTTTAATGACAATCAAACTTTTTCGTTTTCACAGCATCCAACTAGTAGTGTAGCATATTCGGGAAGTTGGGAGTTACTTATTTATGAAGGAAACTTAGTCTTAAACATTAGTAATCTGTCTACAGATATTGTGCCGATTGAAGGTTTTTGGATTTTTGATGAATGCTATACAGATGAGTTGTTACTACATAATGGGAATCAGGAGATTCGATTAGAAAAAGTATGTGAAAACATCACTCCTTTTGAATGTTTTGATCATGTACAAACCACTATGTGTGATGAAGAAAATCCGTTTGATGGATTTGTAGAAATGGATCTCGAAGCTCTATTTATTGATACTATAAGCTGCACACAACCCTATACATTCTCTTTTCATCAAACACAACTAGATGCAGATACAAATGTAAATCCAATACAACCCAATTCATACACCAATACCGCACTACAAGAAACATTATACTTGCGTATTGAAGATGTAAATGGAATCTTTGAAATATATACAATCAACATTATAGTAGAAGATTGTTGTGCCAATAATACAATTATTACCGACCATTTGGTACTATATATGCCTTTTGCAAATGAAACAAAAGATTTGGTGAGTAATTGGGAAGCTTCTGGAAGTTATACGTATGTTTCTGACAGAGCTGGAAATCAATCATGTGCCATTGCTTTCAATGGAAATGAAACGGTTGAGATTCCTGTAACAAATGTTAATCAAATTGTGCAAGGAGATGCTTTTTCAGTGAGTTTATGGTTTAAAATGCAAAATACAAATCCTTCTAACTATGAAATATTATTCCAAAAAGGCAACATGGTAAGCGAAGGTTTCCAAATTAGTGTATTTGATTTAAATACGCCTGTATTTAGTGATGCAAATTCTGGGTATGGTTTGTGGGATAATCCTTGGAATATGGATGCTAACTTACCAACAGACACAACAAATTGGCATCATTTAGTACTTACAGTTGATGCAAGTAATACGGTACGATTGTATCGTGATGGGATAGAACGTAATGCAGATGTAAATGCAACTATCAATATCGGAAATACACCTTTAATGAATTACCTACTCGGAAATGGTTTTGAAGGTCATCTGGATGATATAAGAGTATACAAAACGGCTTTAAATCCAAATCAAGTAGCCAATCTTTATACTTTGGAAGCCGATTGCAATATTTGTTTATAAAAAATAAAAGTAAGTGTTTATTTAAGTTAGTTTAGTGACTTAGTTGAAAAGCTGCCTCAGACCAATCTAGGCAGCTTTTTTTAACAATAGTACTAATTAAAAACACTATAGGATTAGAGGAAATATGCTTAAAAAAGTGGTCAAGAAAAGTTGTTAGTAAAAAATGATTTTTTTTCTTGAAACGAAATAGATTATGAACTTACTTTTTTAAGATTTTGCTACTCTGAATTCCTTTTACTGTTTTTACATTCAAAATATACATTCCGGTAGGAAAGTTGGATACATCTACCTGATCAGTATGCTGAGCTTGTAAAACTACTTGTCCCATAGTGTTTATAACTTCAATAGAAATGATAGTTTCTTTCGTTGCAATGTGTACTACTGAATGGGTAGGGTTTGGGTATATTGTAAGTTTTGGGGTGCGCTGATCGAGTTCGTCTACACTCAATGGAGTAGAGTTAAACTCGTACGCACCAAGATCAATGGTCGTATTGGCAAATCTTTGGTTTCCGATTAAATCTGCATTTCCAAACAAATTTGCATCGTAAAAAGTATTAGTTCCTTGGTCAATCACAGCAGTAGAAGCACTTGTTGGTTTATAGTTGGCATCCAAATTTGGATTTGTAACGTTGATATTAAAACCATCGGCATCCACGTTTGCAGTATATGGATAAATACTAGGCATCACACAATTATCAATATTCAAATCTCCAAAATTCCCTTCGCTTGTTTTCGAATTGTCAAAAACGATATCACTTATCGATGAGGTATTGTATAAGTTATTATAGAAGATAGAGTTATGTACATTGACAATATTATTTAAAGAACCTGTTGCACTAATATTTATGAGTTGCTTTAAAGTTGTAGAAGGGAACAAGTTTACATTGTCGACAAAAGTAGAGTTAACTATTGTACTGTTCATAGTTGATGAACCTGTTCTTCTAAACCAAATAGCTCCAAAGTCTGAAGGACATTGATTTCCTACGAATTCAAAGTTTACAAAATTTGCTGTAATAGTATTTGAGTTTGACGATTGCATTAGTAAAATTCCTGTAGTACCATTCGTTGCGTTGTTTTTAACAGAAACATTGATAAAGTTGATTGTTCCGTTGAAGTTTCGATAATCCATTACCAAGCCAGTAGAAAAATGTTCTTGGATGATGGAGTTTTTCAAAGTAAAATTAGTTGTCGTGTTTGATTGAAAATCGATGGCAGGATTTTTACTGCCCGAATGCCCATTTTGGATAATGAAACCATCAATAGTTACAAAACTAGCACCTACATATACCAACTGTGATAAGTTGTCGGTTCTATTTGTAAATTGATCATCATATACATCATCCTCATTTACATCACCAGATATGATAGTAGCATTTGTAGTGTGTATTAATGAAAGGTTTCTGTCGTTTTCGTCAGTTTCTGTGCCATCAAAACCGCCAATAAGCTTCACTGAAGCATCTGCAATTGTGTATGCGCCTGTCGTTGGTTTGTATGTGCCTGCTTTTACAAATATTTTTGATCCTGCACTCACACTTGTAGAGTTTACGGCATCATAAATAGTAGTATACGCATCTGCCCAACTCGTTCCATCATTGTTTCCTGTAGCCGCTGCATCCACATAAATAGTTGCTGCTGGTGCTGGCAATGATAAGCTTGCAATATTTCCTGGCCCGGTAAACATTGCTGTATTTGCATATTGAATAGCGCCTAACCCAATGATTGTTCCATTAGAGTAAAATCGTCCGTTTTGGAAACAATCTGTAAAAGGTAATTCGTTTGTATTGTAGGCGCTACCACTTGCAGTTCCTGTTTGTCTGTATGCTGGTAACGGAGCAAAATTTCCTGTAGAAATATCTTCAAAAGGACTTTCCGACAATGAAATTGAATTTGGCACTGTATATACTGGAGTAAAATCGAGTGCATTCGTACTTCCAAAATCAATACTTGCGGTACTCGCCGTTGCAGTTCCTACAAACTCGTTGGTTCCTGTGTTGTTGTAATAAATATTGTTATACCACCAACCATCAACAGCACCTGAGGTACGTTCTAAGCGAATACAACTTGCCAATGAAGCGGCTACGCCAGTACCTTCTTGATTTAATGCAAGGGTATTATTAGAAAATCGGACGGTAAGCCCTTGCGCACCATTTGAAATAAAACGCGCCACACTACCAGAGTAACCTGCATCTGTAACTTTGTTGGCAATGAATAAATTGTTTGCAATATAAATTTCAGTGAATTGACTGAAATTGCGATATTCAAATGCATATCCTACTTGCGAAACGTTTTCATCCATGATGCTATTCAATAAGTAAAAATTCTTTGTTGGATTTGAGGAAGTTCCTGAATTATTTAAAGAACGCATGTCTAGAGCAGGACGAGAAGCCGCATAGTTTCTTGAAAAACGACAATTAAGAATAGTAATTTTTTGCTGAGTATATCCTGTCTGCGGATGCGGAAAACTATAAAAAGCACTGCCTCCATAGGAATGTACTAAGTTAATTCGATCAATAATAATTTCAGCGTTTACGTGATTTAGTGTAGTTCCTCCATCCGTAGTAGGTTCAATTTGTAAAATACGAGTTGCATTATCTGCTTTGTTTGCTGAAGTTGCACTTGGAACTTCGTTGAGGTCGTCACCATTGATATCGCCAGATAAATATACAGGATGTAGCCAAGGATCGGTACTTCTGTCGGCTCTGGTCATTTCGGTACCGTCAAAACCTCCATATATATTCACTCCATATTGATTTAAAAATGGTGTAGAAGCACTTGTGGGTTTGTAGATTCCTTCGGCAATCCAAATTTCTGCGCCTACAGTGGTGGTATTGGTGAGTGCATCGTGTAAGGAGTTGTAGGCATTTGTCCAACTTGTTCCGTCGTTACTTCCTGTAGCATCAATATCTACATAAACAACAGTTTGTGCATGTGAAACAGCAAATACCAAAAGGGGAAATAATAGTAGTATTTTTTTCATAATGATTGTTTTACTTCATTTAATTTAGAAGCAAAACAACAAATGACTAGGCTGTTTCCAAGTTACATTTTTCTAAATGGGTTCAATTTTTTTCTAAATGAATTTAAAGAAATGTTTCTTTGACAATAGTAATGAATTGTTCTTTTTTAGATCTAGAAATAGGAATGCGTTTATGATTGTTCATCAATAAAAAATCACCATCTTCTTTAATGAGCTCGTCTACATATTTTAAATTAATTAAATACGATCGATGACATTTAAAAAACATGGCGTTTTCTTCTAGTTGCGCTACAAAATGTTTCAACGGTTTGCAAATGATTTTCGTTTTTCCATTTTTAAGCTGTACGTTGGTATACATGCCATCAGCTTCAAAGTAGATAATGTCTTCATGAGAAGCAAACATGATTCCCTTGGGAATCTCTAACGCAATTTTATTGATAGAAATTTGTTGTAGTGAAGCTCTTAACTTATCAAATTGCTGGGTTAAGTTACTAGCTTCGATGGCTTCTTGAGCTTTTAGTACAGCACTTTGCAACTCCTGCGTGTCAATAGGTTTTAGGAGATAATCAATTGCAGAAATTTTAAAAGCTTCAATCGCATATTGATTATAAGCAGTCACAAAAATGATTTTAAAGTCAATCGATTCTTCAAAATAATCTAAAATATCCAATCCAGATTGATTGGGCATTTCTATATCTAAAAAGACCAATTCGGGTTGTGTTTTTTTTATCAACTCAACGCCGCTAGCTAAATCGGGAGCTTCTTCTGTTTGATGAATTTGTGGACAGTATTGCTTGATTAATTGGAGTAATAAATGCCTTGCTCGTTTTTCGTCATCAATAATTATAGCTTTCATATCAATTTGACTTTATATTCAAAGGAATATCAATGTGTACTTTGGTTCCTGCAGGTTCTTCATTTTCTATCAAATCTTCAATAGTCACATTAATATCATACTTCAAATTAGTGTTGTAAATATGAACACGTTCTTCGTTGGCTTTGGTCGCAAACGGTTTGTGTGTTCTTTTTTGAGAAGAAATTTCTCTTGCTTTGCTTCGCCCTATACCATTGTCTTGTATCGTTATCATTAGTTTCTCATTGTTTTCTGTAACGGTAATAGTGAGAACTCGGTTGTCTTTTTTGTGAAGCAATCCATGTTTTAATGCATTTTCAACATACGGTTGAATAAATAGTGAAGGTACTTTAATTTGCTGTGTGTTAAGGTTTTTGTCAATAGTAACTTCGTAAGTTAACTCATCTTCAAAACGTACTTTTTCAAGTTGCAAGTACAGTTTTAACGCTTGTATTTCTTCCGCTAAAGTAATTTCATTCTGCTGACTGTATTCTAAGTACATTCGAATCAACCGGCTAAACTTTACCAAATACGAACTTGCCAATTCTTTTTCGTTAGAGATAATATAGTCTTGAATAGAGTTTAGTGCATTAAAAATAAAATGTGGATTCATTTGTGAGCGAAAGTTCTCTAACTGCAAACTAGCAATTTTCTTTTCCATTAAAATCTTTTCAATTTCCCGATTTCGTTTTTTCTCTTTCTTTTTAAGTGTTCGCATAAAGAAAAAGACAATAATTCCAATACAAATACCACTACATACAATATAGAACCAAATCGTTTCCCAAAATGGTTTTGCTATTATAAAACTAATAGTCGCAATTTCTGAGAAGCTAGTGCCCGCCATATTTTTGGCTTTGACCTCAAAAGTGTATTCGTTGCTTGCTAAATTATTGAAAGTTATAAAGCTATTTCCGTTTTCTATCTCTTGCCATTCAGTATCAATTGGCTTTAAGCGATATTGATATCTCATGTGTTTGTCTGATTGGTAACCCGCCGAATGGAACTCAAATTTTAGTTTATTCGTGTCGTAATCAAATGTATAATTGTCACAAACTAATGTATCTATATTATTTACAGTAACAGCATTAATATACACTTTTGCAGTGTGGTATTTCTTAAAAACCAATTGAGCATTTTTTGGGAATGTATAAAAATGTTTTGGCGTTGTCAATACAACATGATTTGAAAGCAGGACCATATTTTTTACACTGATATCCAAACCATCTTGACCTGTTAAAAAATGCAAAGTATTGTTGGTTGTGTTGAATTTAGCTAAGCCTTTATCAATAGCCATCCATACAATATTTTTATCTGCTTTGATAGAGTTGATTTCTAAATTTGTAACGTTTTCCACAGCTACTACGCTTGTATCTTTGTAGCGTAGTACTTTGGCGTTCTGTGTTAATATCCAAACTTGATTTTCGGTAGCAGTAATTTCACTAACTAAAATGGGTTTGTTATTGTATAAAATAGGGGTTTCATTTCCGTCTTGATCATACAAAAACAAACCATCTACAAAAGCCACTAGTAATTTGTGATTGGGCAATTGAAGCGAAGTGACTACACGTTTCTCTCGTAACACTTGTTGTTGTGCGTTGTCATAAATAATAGCTTCTTTATAATTGCCATAAAAAATACGGTTTGCATCTAAAATTTGAACACTCTTGGCTACGGCAAATTTGCGATGCGTGTTTTGCAACGTCTTACTTTTAAGATTGTACACATATGATTGTGCATCACTAGTACTGATAATGAGTTGATTGTTATGATTGTCAAACTGTATCAACTTGATGACAAGTTTGGAAGGAAGGACAACTTCCTCAATCAATTTGAAATGATCATAAAAAAGAAGTGTGCCTTGATTTGTACCTATCACAAATGCATTATTTTCTAGTGGACAACTAGCGGTTATTTTAGAAACTTTAGAAGGCAGTTCAAATGTTTTGATAGATAAATTAGGAGAGACCAATACACCGTTATCAATAGTAGTAAACCAATAATTAGCATTAAAATCTTTAATGATGTTTGTGATAGATTCTTCTTTGAAAAAGTGATCTGTTAGTAACAGTTGATTGTCAACAAACGTATACACAAATACACCAGAAACAGTACAAAACCATACCTTTTCATCAATTGTTACCACATTGTAAATAGTCTCTTTGAGCAACTCTTTGGGTGTTGTAATGGTGACCAAATGTTGGCTCTTTACGTGATACAAACTAAAACTATATGCTAGTGCATCTTTGTATATAAACAAAAGCGACTCTGTATTAATGCTAAAAATTTTGGGCGTTTCAACAATAGAATTGGAGTTGATGGTAGCAACTTGTCGTTCTTTCGTTCCCTCAATAACTTGCAAAGTTGGTGCTTGATTAATAGGAAAAAAGTAAAAACTATCTTGTAAAGCACAACTTGTAATTACAGGATTTGACGTTAGTTGTTGTATTTCTTTTGTCGTTTTCGAGATTCTAAAAATACCTGCATTGGTAAAAACAACTATAAAATCTTTAGAAACCTCAAAAGTAGCCAACTGCCCATTCGTGATATGATTCAAATCTAAAAAAAGATGCAACTGATTATTCTTCACATAAAACAACTGACCGTATAAGTTATTACACCAAATTGTACCTTCGGTATCTTCCTTGAGCCCAAAAACAGCTTTTCCTTTTTGAGAAGCGTTTGTAAAATTTGTATATGCATAGCCGTCATAACGAAGTAATCCCTTATTGGCAGCCAACCAAATATAATGATTGCTATCTTCCAAAATATCGTAAAACTCACTATACGGTAAATGGGTTACATTCGTTAAATTATCAGCCACAGGACGCTGAGAAAAAGCGAACTGCATACCAATAAAGAATGTACAAAAGAGTAGTAAATACCTTATAATTTGAAACATACCAACTAAAAAAAGCAAACTTATCATTTTCTAATTACATCTAACTTCTTTTTTTTCTGTAGCGTGGTTATTTCTTTCTAAAAAACAAGGATTGATTCACTTTTTTAAAAATTAAATTCTAAAGAAGGGAATAAGTTTCTAAAGCTAGGCTATACAATACGTACACTTGAGAAGCAATAAGCATCAAAACCAGCGAGTTTATACTTTCAAAAGTTAGAAGTTTCCTTTATCTTTGCCACTTCTAAAAAAAGAATTCAACCAGTATGTTTAATAATTTAAGTGAAAAGCTCGATAAAGCGCTACATGTACTCAAAGGACATGGAAGCATAACGGAGGTCAATGTTGCAGAAACCCTCAAAGAAGTGCGTAGAGCACTGTTGGATGCCGATGTTAACTTTAAAATTGCAAAAGATTTTACCAATCGTGTAAAAGAAAAAGCAATTGGGCAAAATGTACTGACTACCTTGCAGCCAGGGCAACTCATGGTAAAAATCGTTAAGGATGAACTAACGGAATTGATGGGAGGCGATGCTGCAGGAATCAACCTTTCAGGAAAACCTTCGGTTATCTTAATGTCTGGTTTACAAGGTTCGGGTAAAACGACTTTTTCTGGTAAACTTGCCAACTATTTAAAAAATAAAAAAACAAAAAAACCTTTATTAGTAGCCTGTGATGTTTATCGTCCTGCCGCTATTGATCAGTTGCATGTCGTAGGAGAGCAAATTAAGGTTGATGTATACTCTGATAAAGGAAATAATGATCCAGTTGCTATTGCCAAAGCAGGAATTGCCCATGCAAAGCAAAACGGACATAATGTTGTTATCATAGATACCGCAGGTCGTTTGGCTGTTGACGAAGCCATGATGACCGAAATTGCAAATATTCACAAGGCAGTAGAACCACAAGAAACATTGTTTGTAGTTGATTCCATGACAGGACAAGATGCTGTAAATACGGCAAAAGCCTTCAACGATGTATTGAATTTTGATGGAGTAATCTTAACGAAGTTAGATGGTGATACACGTGGTGGAGCTGCTATCTCAATCAAATCTGTAGTTAATAAACCAATTAAGTTTATTGGTACAGGAGAAAAGATGGAAGCAATTGATGTATTCTATCCTTCTCGTATGGCCGATCGTATCTTAGGAATGGGAGACGTTGTTTCCTTAGTAGAAAGAGCGCAAGAACAGTTTGATGAAGAAGAAGCGAGAAAACTTCAAAAGAAAATTGCAAAAAATCAATTTGGTTTTGACGATTTCTTGAAGCAAATACAGCAGGTAAAAAAAATGGGAAATATGAAAGACCTTGTTGGAATGATTCCTGGAGCTTCTAAAGCAATGAAAGGAATGGAGATTGAAGACGATGCGTTTAAGCACATTGAAGCATTAATTCACTCAATGACACCAGAGGAACGTTCTAAACCTTCTATGATTAACGCAAGTCGTAAAAAACGAATCGCTAAAGGTGCAGGTCGTTCTGTTCAAGAAATGAATCAACTGTTAAAACAGTTTGATCAAATGAGTAAAATGATGAAGATGATGCAAGGCGGCGGCGGAAGAAAGCTGATGCAAATGATGAAAGGAATGGGACACTAATTGAAGTTAACAGTCTCAAGTTGCTTTTTCAGTATGCTTCCTATGGTCATTACAAGGAATTAAACATGATGGGTTTTCAGAAATTAGTAGCGTATCAAAAATCATATGAACAGGCAATACATATTTTTGAAATCAGTACCCAATTCCCAAAGGAAGAAGTATACTCTTTGACAAACCCGATAAGACGTTCTTTAAAATCAGTGGCTGTAAATATTGTGTAGGCGTATAGAAAGAGAAAGTATGTAAAACACTGTATTAGTACACTCACTGATGCTGAAAATTTAGAAACGAATGTATGGCTTGGAGTTTTCTTTATCTTGTAATTATATATCCAAATTGGAAGTTAAGACTGAAAACCGACAACTGAACATTAAAACAACAAAAACAACACACAACACAACTATACATGATTTTATTAGACGGAAAAAAGGTATCGAATGATATCAAGAATGAAATAGCAGCAGAGGTCCAAAAAATGAAAGATCGCGGCGAAAAAGTACCTCACTTAGCAGCGGTTTTAGTAGGGGATGATGGTGCTAGTTTAACGTATGTAGGAAGTAAAGTTCGTGCCTGCGAACGTGTAGGATTCAAATCTACGCTCATTCGTATGTCTAACACTACTTCTGAGTTTGAGCTGCTTCGTAAAATTGAAGAACTCAATGAAAATGATGATATTGACGGATTCATTGTACAATTGCCTCTGCCAGATCAAATTGATACACAAGAAGTCTTAATGGCAATCAATCCAGATAAAGATGTAGATGGCTTTCATCCAGAAAACTTTGGGAAAATGGCGTTAGATATGTCTACCTTTATTCCTGCAACTCCTTTCGGAATATTAGAACTTCTAGAGCGTTATAATGTAGAAACCAAAGGGAAACATACTGTAGTAATAGGAAGAAGTCATATAGTGGGTAGGCCAATGAGTATCTTGATGGGTAGACGTGGTTTTCCAGGAAATTCTACGGTAACACTTACCCATAGTCATACCAAAAATATTACACAAATTACATGTCAGGCAGACATTATCATTACAGCATTAGGGCAGCCTAATTTTCTTAAAGCAGAAATGGTAAAAGACGATGCTGTAATCATTGATGTAGGAATTACACGTGTGCCAAATGAGAAGGCAAAACGTGGTTATGTAATTACGGGAGATGTTGATTTTGACAATGTAAGCAAAAAAGCAAGTCACATTACACCAGTTCCTGGAGGCGTAGGACCAATGACTATTGCCATGCTTCTTAAAAATACATTATTGGCAAGAGAACGTCACCGCAAAGCAGGGAAAAAATAAGCCAAAACATATAAAAGCAATCTTGAAAAAGGTTGCTTTTTTTATTAAAAAAACGATTGGATAATTTGGTTATCTTTAGAAAAAATAGACATGAAAACCTCAGAACCGCCAGTTATTGTCACACAACGCTTCAATCAATCTGTTGAAACTGTTTGGAAAGCTATTACAGATGTATCGCACATGCGCCAATGGTTTTTTGACAATATTCCAGACTTTAAGGCACAAGTAGGTTTTCAAACTAAGTTTAATGTCAAAGCACCTTCGAGAGATTTTCTACATCTATGGACAATCACAGAAGTCATTCCGCAACAAAAAATAGTATACAACTGGAAATATGAAGGTTTATCAGGGGATTCATTGGTGACATTTCAGCTAGAAGAAACTCAAAACGGAAGTTTACTAACCCTTACGACTACTGTGGTAGAAGATTTTCCAGAAGAGATTCCAGAATTTGCTCGTGAAAGTTGTTTGGCTGGTTGGAATTATTTCATCAAGGAACAATTGCTTCTGTACTTAAATTAATAGAAATACGTAAGTGAGATTTTGTTCTGGACCACTAACAAGGTTTTTGGAATTAAAAATTGTATGTGTATAGTAGTATGTTGATTATAAAAAACCGAGCAATAGATTCTCACTACTATTGCTCGGTTGTTAAAGCTAACTGTCTAATAACACTTACTAACTACTCACTTTTTTATGTATACACTAGCTTTTTAATTTATTCTCCTTGACCTAATGAGAACCCGCGTTTCCCATCAAATTCATATAAATTTTCTGTTTTAATGATTTCGTAACCAATTGCGTTGATGTTTGCTAATAAGGCTAAAATCTGTTCAAAGTCAACAGGAGCGTATACAGATTTGCCTTCGTTGCTTACGGTATCACTAGCTACAAATCGGCATCGCCAATGATCGGTACAATATGTTTCTGGTAAACCATTGGGATATACTTTAACTCCTCGGTTGGTAATCATTTTGAGTGTAAGTTTATAGGAAGCCAAATCGGCAAGTGCTTGCCCAATTTCTTCCGGATTGTTTCCTTGCCAGTTAATGAAAACATCAGTTCCTACAAGGACTTGTTTTTGTTGCGGACGTTGATATGTTGGAATGGTTATACTTCCTGCATTTTCATGTAAGGTACTTGGTGTAAGCTGTATGGGTTGTTTGCCTAAGTTTTCGATAACTTTTTTAGCAAATTCACCTGTAGATAACTTAGCTATACTTTGTCCTTCTATGTATATATCTGCTGTATGATATCCTTGTTCGATGGTAGTTAACCATGCATTTTTAATTTTGTTGGCAACTGCTACTTTTCCAATATGTACAAGCATCATGATTGCAGCATTCAATAAGCCCGAAGGGTTGGCAATGGCTTTGCCTGCAATATCTGGAGCTGACCCGTGAATTGCTTCAAACATGGCTACGTTTTTTCCAACATTTGCAGAGCCTGCCATTCCTACAGAACCTGCAATTTCTGCAGCAATATCAGAAATAATGTCTCCATATAAGTTGGAAGTAACAATCACATCATATTTTTCAGGATGGGCTGCTAATCGGGCAGAACCTATGTCGATAATTTGCGATTCACTTTGTATGCTTGGATATTCGGCTGCAACTTCTTTGAAAACAGTGTGGAATAATCCATCAGTCAACTTCATGATGTTATCTTTTACCATACATGTAACCTTTTTACGGCCATAGCATTTGGCATACTCAAAGGCATATCGTATAATCTTTTCACAACCTGGTCGTGTAATCAATTTTAAACATTGTACAACATCTTGTGTTTGTTGGTGCTCAATTCCTGCATACAAATCTTCTTCATTTTCCCGAATAACAACCACATCCATAGCTGGAAAATGCGTGTGTACATATGGATGCAATGCATTTACCGGTCGCACATTGGCAAATAAGCCTAATGATTTGCGAAGTGTTACATTTAAACTTTTATATCCTTTTCCTTGTGGAGTAGTAATCGGCGCTTTTAAGATAATCTTGTTCTTATTGATGATATCCCAAGATTCTTTTTCAATCCCAGCAGAATTTCCTGATAAGTACACTTTTTCACCTACTTCTATAACTTCAGGCTCTATATTGGCACCTGCTGCTTCTAGAATGCTGAGCGTTGCTTTCATAATTTCAGGACCAATCCCGTCACCATAAGCAACAGCTATTTTTGTTTTGGTGTCAGTGTTTTTGACTTGTGAGATTTGCGTTTTGATATTCTCCATTTCGATGTGTTTTAGAATTGCAGTACAAAGATGAAGAATATTGTTTATATGTTTTTATTTATGTTTTATATGGTATGTATAAATAAGATTTATGTTTTCTTGGTAATGATTTGATTAGAAGTGTGTCATGAAGTTTTATTCTTCTCTTTTAACACAGGTAATTCGCCAAAAAGGAAAGCTTATTTTTTCTTTGGTATCTACCCATTCGCCTATCCATTTATACCCTTCTTCAGTGATATCGTAGAAGGTAAGTCGTGAAAACCCATCCATCCCGTTGGGAGCTTTTTGAGGTTTGTAAAGGACAATGGTGCCATCTTCTTTTTTTGCACCTTTCCAAGAGCCTAAACTTGGTGATGGCGAAGCAGATGTATAATAATGTACATACCACTGTAGGCTATCTTTACTAAATTGGCGAATACTGCCTGAATGCTTTCCATCTGCTTTTAAGGTTTCGTCTTGTATAGCCATTCCATTCATGATGTACTTGAATTTCCAAGTCATTTTTATAGCTTCTGCCCATGTTCCATCAGCATTTTTGCGTTGCGAGTCACAATCACACATACCAATCATCGGTTTAAAATCATCGAGTTGTTTGGGAGCAATAGGGTTTTTAAGACCATATGGGTCTATTTCAGTTGGTTCGTATTCGCTTTGCGCATGCGTACATAATAGGCATAAAAAGAGGAGAAATGTAGCGAGTAATTTCATGTTGATGAATTTATGATTCTTTTTTGAAGATACTAAATTTTTAGAAAGGTAGCCTCTTTCGTTTTTTGACATGTATTTGAGGCAATCCTAAATAGATGGGAAACAACCTATGTATTTTACATACATAAAAGGGATTGTACGATTAGCTCATTTCGCAGTCTTTCCTTATAACGAATAAGTAAATCTAAAAGTATAACGGTTTTTAAAAGTGTCGAAATTCTCTTTATTTTTTATGAATACTGCTGAGCACTTCCATGACTTCTACTTTTTTTCGGACAGAAACAGGGACTGTACTTTTGTCTTTTAATAGTAAGTAACCGCCATCAGTTTTTATAAACGCTTTGATGAATTGTAGGTTGACTAAATGACTTTGGTGTACGCGTAAAAAACCATAGTTACCCAACATGTCAGAAAAGTATTTTAAGGTTTTGGTTACAAAAATCTTTTGTCCGTCTTGTAAATAGAAAATGGTATTGTTGCTATCCGATTCACAGCGCATAATTTCATCTAAACTTACAATGATAATCTTGTCAAGTGTGTGCAGTGATATTTTTGTAGGCTTTTCGTTTGGGGCAGCGAGTGTGTCTTTTAATATATCCAAACGTTCTTTATTTGGATGAATTTGACTTTTTGCTTTTTCAATGGCTGCCGTGAGTTCTTCTTCGGCATATGGTTTTAGTACGTAATCGATTGCCGCAAATTTGAAGGCGCGAATAGCAAACTCATCACTTGCAGTTACAAAGATTATTTTTGATGTTAGGTTTGGAAATATTTCTAATACATCAAAACCAGAACCATCTCCTAGCATGATGTCTAAGAATAGAATGTCTGGTTGTTTTTTGCGTAATAATTTGGCAGTTTCCACTACGCTTGATGCCGTTCCAATAATGTTCAATTCAGGGTGTAAACGTTCTATGTCGCTTTGAAGCATTTGCAATGCCGCAGGGATATCATCAACAATAACAGTAGTGAGCATATTCTTAGATTTTAGTTCCTGATTCTATGTGTTGAGGCAGGAATTTACTATTTTTCTTTTTAAAGTTAAAAAGGTTCTGTTTATACAAATATTTTTAATTTTTCGTATTTCACTTTATAAAAGTAAAAGACCACGAGTTTTGTGAAAATGACCATTTATTATTATACCACACAAAGAAATCGGTGTAAAATTTCTTTGTAATATCGCTCCAAAGAACATTTAGTAATCAGTTTCTAATGGAATCTTGAACGAAATTTTTGTACCCGCTAAGGTAGCATCTTTTTGAGAAAGATCTTCTATCTGTAACGTATTGCTTCCTGCCAATGATTCGATTCGTTCTTTGGTTACTTGTAATGCCATAGATTGATGATCGGTTTTCGGCTTATTTTCTTTAGATTGTTGAATGCCGATACCATTATCTGTAATGGTAGCATATAAATATTGATTGTCTGTAGTAAACTCAATGTTAAGTTCGCCTGTTCGCTGTAAGGGCATGATACCATGGCGAATTGCATTTTCTACAAAAGGTTGGATGAGCATAGGAGGAATTAATACTTCTTCTACATCTAATGCAGATTGCACATTGATAGTGTACTTAAATTCTTTACTAGCCATTAAGCGTTCTACTTCTATGTAGTTGGTAAGTGTTTTGATTTCTTGCGCAAGTGTAATACTGTCTTTTCTAGAATTGGTTAAAGTTTCTCTCAATAGTACCGCAAACGTATTGATTGTTTTGTCCATTTTTTCAATATTATTACGACTCATTCCTTTGATACCGTTCAATACATTAAAGATAAAATGCGGATTCATTTGTAGTCGCAATGCTTTTTGTTCTAATGAGAGCAAGTGATTTTCCAATTGTAAACGTTCTCGTATGGCACGGTTTTTAGCTTTAACACGTTTTATATAACTATATACTATAAAAACTATGATTAATCCTAAGATGGTCCATAATGCATTTTTGAACCACGTTTTTTTGTACAAAGGCTGAATTACATGAAACTTAAACCCGATTGGATCGCTTTCCAACCAATCTTTATTGCGCGATTGCGCTAAAAAAGTATGATCACCAAAGTCTAAACCACCAAACGTAATCTTGTTCTCTTTAGTCCACGGACTCCATTGGTCTTCATCAAATTTGTATCGATAAAAAATTGCTTCGGGATTGTCTAAATCAACTGAACGAAATTGAAAGGCTACATGATTTTTATCTTGAGTGAGTTGCAACTGCTTTTTTGAATTTGTCCATTGTTGTAAATCAATTGAATCTAAGCTTTGATATGCCACTTCAATATCTTCAAAATGAATTTGTGGTTTGCTGCTTTTTTCTTTTGAAGTAGAAGGAGCGTATTGTGTTAGCCCATAAATAGTACCGAACCACAGGTTTCCTTTATCGTCTTTTTCAATAGCATTATGGCAAGTTTCTATTCCCAAAAAGCCATCATTACGACCATAGTGGATAACCTCTTGGATTTCATTTGTAGTGTCAAGAGTAATTTGATCTACACCTCGTTCACTTCCTGCCCAAAGTGTTCCATTATCATCAAAAATTAATTGATAAATATTGTCTGAGTATAATTCTTTTTTTCCTTGAAGAGGCTGGAACTTTAAATCTTTTGATAGATAAGAATACCAAATTCCTTTTCCAAAAGTTCCTAAATACATATCATAATTATGAAAACGGATGGTGCCAATTGTAACTTCACTACCTGTTACATGTTGAGCATCTATGTGGGTAAGTTGCCCATTTTTAATATATCCTAAATGTCCTTTGTTGGTCGCATACCAAATTCGACCTGTTTCATCACGAGCCAAATCTCGAATAGCGAGGTCTTTCATGCCTTCCTTAGAGCCATAAGAGGTAAGATTAAATATTTTTTTTGTTTTATGATCGTATTGAAAACGAACAATGCCGTTGGTGTAAGTAGCTGCCCAAATTTCAGAACCATATATTTTAATTGTACGAATCCAATTGGAAGGCAAGCCGTCATCTTCGGTAATGGTTGCTGTATAGATATCTTCTATTTGTTGCTTTTCGTATGAAATCTCATCTACAAGAGTACTGTCATATACAATGGTGTCACGCACTTTTTTTTGATATAAATAAATGCCTTTTCCTTCAGTTCCTGCCCAAATGGTTCCGTGAGAATCACTTGTAAGGGTTTTTACTTTTACATTAAGATACTCACTGGTTTCTTTTTCTTGTTGAATCCCCGTTGAATCAATTTTCATTAAACCAGCTTCTGCTGTTGAGAGCCAAATTGTATTTTGAGCATAATGAAGTGCGTAAATACGATTTGCTGTAAGTCCGTTGTCTTTGGTATAGTGCCTAAAATTATTTTTTTCAAACTTGAACAGTCCACCACCTGAAGAACCAATCCATACATTATTTTGGAGATCTTGAAAACTTTTACGAACGTGATATACCGAGAGTCCGTTTCGTTTGGAGATTGGTTTTTCGGGCAAATTGTCCGATAGGTTGAGACGTTGTATTCCGGCATTGGTTGTTTGTATCCAAAGCTCATCCGAATTGATTAAGTTGATAGTGTTGACTTGTGTTTGAGAGGAAAGAAGTTCGGGTGTATGTTTTTCAGCAGGAAAAGCAAAAACGCCATCAGAGAAGGTCGCAGCAATAACCTTTTCTTTATATTGGACAAGCGATTTAAAATCACCATCCATAAGTTTTGTAAAATTTCCTTCATTGGTTAAACGGTCAGTTTTCCATAAACCACGACGCGAAGCAATCCAATACGAAGTTCCATCATAAAGAATATCGTTAATTTGTGTGTTGTTGATGACACCATTACAATCGACAGAAGTTACTTTTTGAGTAAATTGATAAATGCCTTTTCGAGTTGCGAGAAATAGAGTTCCATTTATGTGTTCAATGTTATATACTGGCGGTGCGGCATAGTTTTTAAAAGTATTTTTAGTACGAATTGAAATGCCTTGACGTGTTCCAATATATAAGGTGTCTTTTTGAAAAAATAAATCGTGAATGTAGTTCGAACCGATTCCATTTTTTTCATTCCAAACCTTAAAAGATATTCCGTCAAAACGAGCAATTCCGCCACCTTGTGTACCAATCCATAAATAACCTAGCGCATCTTGCGTGATGGCATTTACTTGTGATTGTGGTAAACCATCTTTTAAAGTATACGCACGAAGTTGATCGTTTTGTGCACGTAATGTGGAGACAAAAACAAAACAATATAGAAGGAAAAGGTACGTGGGTTTCAATGTCTGCATATAACAAAGATAGAATAAAAGTAGTTGTTTTTATGTTTGATAAAAGATTGAGTGAGTAAATACTTAAGCATGGATTAAAAACAAGAAACAATCTGCCATTTTGAGTACAGATTGTTCTTTGCATGTATACTTTTACTAGTTGAACTCCTCACATTAAAGTTGTGTATAGTAGCGTTCATTGTCAATTTCAGTACGTACGTACGATAAAGGATTGTTGCGTTGCATGATGGGTTTTAATACACAAACAACAGTTGTTTTTCCTTTGATAATTACTTTTTGTCCTTTTTGGTATGCGCTCCATCTAAACTTTTCCACGTCAATTCCCATATCTTTCAATTGATTGTTGTAGGATTCATTTGCTTCGATCCAATCCATAATTTCGTTACTACCAGTTAGTGAAGGAACATCTTCATCATCTGAAAAGGTTACTTCCCAACGAATCGGAATATTGAATTTATAAGAAAACGGCTTTCCAGGTTCGTGTTCTTCTCGAGTGCGAATTGCGTCTAACCAATGAATGTTTTCTAACGGATATTTGCGAATAAATTGTTTAGACAAATCAATGTTTCCAGGCGATTGCGCTGTTGGGTAATACCCATAAAATACTTTGGCTAGGAAATGTTTTTGAAACTGGCCATTGAATACCATTGCATGCGGTGTTGCGTATACTTTGGGCTGATGATTGGCGGTAAATGTTTGCTTTAACGTTTGTAAAAGCTGTTTGTTTTTGCCTAATTCGGATGTGTGAAAGATTAATTTGCTGTCTTCAGCCAATACATTTTCAAGCTTAGGCAATTTATCTTCTTTCAAACAATTCAATAAAGAAGTTTCAGAGAGTAGTTCTCCGTGTATAGTAGTTTCAAGGGAGAGTCCTTTTTTTGAATTTCCTTTATTGATAATATGTATCTCTTTATAATCTTGTCCATTATGATTTTTATTCAGCCAAGCAATAATTTCTTGAAGAGAGAAAGCATCGTCTACAATTTTATAATGTTGCTCTTGAAAATGCTTTTTAGCATCTGTATAATATGTACTTGAACCTTCGTCATATCCTGCTATAAATACAACAGATTGTTGTGTAGCTACAGAGTCAGTTTCAAAAGTTTCAGCCACATCGTTTACATTTTGTTTAGGAGAACATGCAATACACATTGCTAATACAAGTCCTACGAATCCTATCTTTTTTGTTTTTCTTGTGTTCATAATATAATCGTTTTTAATGTGTTGTTTATATGAGTATTTGATTTAGATTTTTGTTTTTAGAAAAAAAATCAGCTTTAGCGATATCGCTCTGCTTTCGGATCGATAGTACTAGTTGTATTGCATTTTAAACCACTCTTCAATACATTTTGCTAGTCCCTTTTGACAGCCATCAAAAGCCGCCAAGCTGATCTTTTCCCAACTAACCAACCTAAACTTATCTTTTTAAAAGTATTGATGCCTTTTGTCGTACAGGCAAGACAACGTGTTGCAATTGCATTTGCTTAGCTAAGGTTGGACTAGTAATCCATTTGCCTTCAAGGAATAAATCTACTCTGTGAATATTTCCTTCAACATCAAAATGCATTTGTATCTGTGAGTAGATGTTCAAATATTTTTGAATCATTTTCGTTGTTGTTGCTGAGTACCACATGACTATTAATTTTTGAGTTTTACTTTTTAATTACAGTTCAAATGTAGTGGCTGAATTTTGTCTTTAGGAAGTGGTTTTAGAATTCGTTAGCACCAAACTAGAATTCGTTATCTACACTAAAAATTGATAGAAAACGTCATAGTATATAGGCAGAAAGAGGAAAAAATTAGGAAGCACGTACTTTTTTACCTGTATATGAACAGTCTTTTTCCTATGTTAAATTAGTTTTTCGCCTCTTATACAGGTAGTTAGGTGTGTTTATTTTTACCCATGGAAATAATATAACCAAAAAACTAAAAAAATCATGGGAACAATTAAATCACTTTGGGCTGCTACGCCCATTACTTTAGATGATCAAATAGAAGATGCTGTTTGGTCGGGAGCTATTGAAAATCAAATGTCGTTTGACGGAGGTTTTATGTTGGCAAAAAATGATGCTAAATATTTGTATGTTGTGTTGGATGTTATAAAAGACACCCATAATGATCCAGGTACTGAAGATTATTTTTGGTTTACATTTGATAGAAATCGAAACCGCGCAATTACCCCAAATCATGATGTTAATTATGGTTGCTATCGTGGTAATCCTAATAAAATAGGAAGACAATATTATTTAGGTGCAGGACGATGGACAGGTTTGTTAAATGAAGAACAAAAGTCAGCGTGTAGAAGTACGTTTGGTGTGTCGCCAAACTCGGCAACCCCTCATCGAATTTGGAAGTTCAGATTTCGATTGAGTGATCTTAATGTTAATTTGCTGTGGTGGTGGTTTAGTTCATATACAAAGTTTGGATTTAGAGTACACTCGTCTAAACCCAATTTGAACTATGATACGCCAACCAATTTCTTTAGAGACTTCTCAAAACTTCATACACTGTATTTTTCTAGAAAACCTGCTATTTCAACGGTTGATTTAGGACCTGTGATTGGTAGTATTGGATTGATTCCAACAACAAAAATCAATTCTTCTGGACGCGCTAATACAGCATCTAATTATTTTATTTATGCACGAAATTCTGCTTTTGGCGGACTATTGAACGTTATAGGGAATCGTTCAAGAATGGATCAACTACCAGGATTGGGAGCTAAGAAATATAAAGTGTTTCATCGTTCTGGAACTTCGGGGTCATTTGCTGAGTTTGTAACTTCTTGGTACAATTATAAATGGAATGGTTCAGATTATATACTTGAAGCAGCTTCACCCGATAGTAGTAATTTTTACAAAATGCCAAGTGCTGGTGTTGATTATTCAATTGATGATTTGTTGTTTCAATTCAATTCTACCCAATTAAATACAGGAGTACATCAGTTTAAAGTTAAGTTTTACAATGCTGCAGGAGTTGAAGTAGGAGCAGTGTCACCCGAACAAATAGTAACTCTGTATATTGATAATAATGTGCCAGAAGTTAGCATTCATTCAATAAAATATAAAAATGTAGAAGTTGGGGCTTGCGGTATCGTAGATCTTCAAAACCCTACAGATGTTCTCGATATTGATTTTGAAGGGTTTGATACCGAAGGTAATTTATTAGATTATAGTTTGACAGCTCGTTGGGGAGAAGGCGATTCTGAAAATATTGTCTATAAAAAGTATGATCCTGCAACGATGAGTGGAAATTGGCAGGGAAGTCATCATATTGCAGGAAGTTTTAACCCGAAAGTAACCTGTGCACATTCCTTCAATGTGTATGCAAGAGCGAGAACTACCAATGGATATGGCTATATTGGAAAAAATACAGCGTATCGTTATGTAACAATTATTAAATAGTTCTCTTTGTATAAAAAGGTGTTTGGAATAACCCGTTATACTGAATTTTTTGGATTGAGATAATCAAAGCGTAATTCAGTTTTACAGATGTTTCTGAAGGTATTTTCAAACACCTTTTTCATTAGTATTGTTCTTCACGATGAACGAGTTCCATAGAAAATGCAGGTAAGCATATTGCAATATACTCGCAGTGTTCATCAAATGGATTGGAATACTGAATACGTGTATTTTTTTCTATTTTAATAGATTGCCCGGCTTCTAAAATAATGGTATCTTCTTCAATGATGAATTGCTTTTTTCCTTTAATGATGTATGTGTATTCATCAAATTCTGGAGTTTGGAACGGTTCACTCCATTTTGGAGGAGCAATCATATGAGCAATGCTTATATGAGAATTACCGTTTGTAGCATTTCCAAAATGTTCTTCAATCAATTTTCCATCTGTGGTAGGAACTACAAAAGGTTTTTTTTGTATGTGATATTTCTTTTTACTCATTGTTTGCCTCTTTTTGAGAAGGTTCTTCATGTTCCCAATTAATCATAAAGTGTTTAATTTTTGCTTTGTCAGGAATTTGTATAGCTTCAATTGATAAGTTCATGTTGTACCGAAGATCTTCAGGTAATTCCTTTTTATCAATTGTAAAATATTCATTTCCTTCAACAGTAATGATTAAATTTTTCAGTGTATTGTGGATGTATTTAATTTTGAAGTTGTCACGAATGTCTTTGAATGTACTTTCTAATGATATTCCTTTTGCTGTTTTATAGCGTGCATCATGAATTTGAATATTCTTTATTTTTTCATTTTCATCATGTTGCTGTGTAGGTGTTAGGGTAAGCAATTGAGTACCGCCTTTTTCATAAATCAAATAAGTATCGCTTCCAGCTTGCACATAGTCGCCTTCTCCAATACGCTTTACAATAGAATCTGCCGAAAAAACAGAATCTAGCTGTTTTACAGTAATGTCTTTATACAATTTTCCAATTCGATTCGTTTCGATTAAAAAAGGATCCTTTTTTTTGGCGCAACTTACCAATGAAGCTGCAATGATTCCTAGAAATAGGTTTTTTTTCACGTTGAATAGGGTTTTAATGTTTTTTATTTGATAACTTTTTTTAGAATGCCAAAAACACTGCGAATAAAGGTAGCGCTAGTTAGCACTTTGACAATTGGGTTTTGGCGAGTACTTGCTCTACTGGTACTTTTTGAAGTATTAACTCGTTCTTCCGATTCTTTTTCATGTAAGTGTTCTGCTTTTTTTATTTTTTCATTTAGCATTTCATATGCACTTTCACGATCAATTACAGAATTGTATTTTGGAACTAACTTTGAACGATTAATAAGTTCTTTCAGTTCAGCGTCAGTTAATACATCCATACGGCTCATTGGCGCACGTAGCATAGTAGCAGCTAATGGTGTTGGACGGCCTTTTTCATCTAGTGCAGAAACCAAAGCTTCTCCGATTCCTAACGAAGTTAATACTTCGGCTGTGTCATAATAATCAGAGTCTGGATAATTTTCTGCCGTAAGTTTAATTGCTTTTCGATCTTTGGCAGTAAACGCACGTAAAGCATGTTGTATTTTTAATCCTAGTTGTCCTAATACAGCATCAGGAATATCGGTTGGGTCTTGAGTTACAAAATAGAGGCCGATTCCTTTTGAACGAATTAACTTTACAATACTTTCTATCTGATTGAGCAATGCTTTTGATGCTTCTTTAAAAATCAAGTGCGCTTCATCAATAAATAGTACCAATTCGGGCTGTCCACTATCTCCTTGTTCAGGAAAGGTTTCGTAAATTTCAGCCAAAAGGCTTAACATGAATGTAGAAAAAAGTTTTGGTTTGTCTTGAATATCTGTTAAACGGATAATGTTAATATAGCCACGACCATTTTCATCAATGCGTGTCAAATCGTTCACATCAAAAGAGGTTTCTCCAAAAAATAGGTCAGCGCCTTGTTGTTCTAATTCAATAATCTTTCTTAAAATAGCTCCTGTAGAAGCGGTTGAAACGCGTCCATATGCTTCTTTAAATTCTTCTTTTCCTTCATCAGTAGCATATTGTAAAACTTTTTTAAAATCTTTCAAATCAAGTAGCGGCATTTTATGATCGTCGCAATATTTAAAAATTACTGCTACTATTCCTGCCTGCGTTTCAGTAAGGTCTAGAATACGAGATAAAAGCACTGGACCAAATTCTGAGACGGTTGCACGTAAGCGTACACCATCTTGATCAGATAGTGATAAAATTTCTACAGGAAAACTTTTAGCTTCAAAAGGAAAACCAATTTTTGCATGGCGCTCATCAATTTTAGGATGTCCAGAACTAGGTTGTGCAATACCACTTAAGTCTCCTTTCAAATCCATCAGTAATACAGGAATTCCTTTGTCTGATAGATTTTCGGCCAATACTTGTAATGTTTTGGTTTTTCCTGTTCCTGTTGCACCTGCAATCAATCCGTGCCTATTTAAGGTTTTTAGTGGAATCTTGATAAAGGAGTTTGTCATAGTTTCTCCTTCTAACATGGCTGCGCCAACTTGTATAAAATCTCCTTTAGAGGCATATCCATTGTCAATGTGCGCAATAAAATCTTCCTTTCTGCTCATACATTCAAAAATTTGTCTAAAAGTAATTGATTTTGATGAAGTCTAAAAAAAATGCTTTTAGTTTTCTATCAAAGTACGTGGAATAAGTATATAAAAAAAACATCTGCTGGAAAAAGCAGATGTTCTTAATGTATATTGAATTCTTATTTTTTAATACTTCACAATCTTTTTTGTGACACTTGCATTACTTTCTACATCAGTAATTTTAATGAAGTACATACCTGCGGCTTCATTTTGCATAGAAAGTGTATTAGAACCATTATTAAAAGTACCCGTTTGGATTCGTTGCCCTGTAATGCTGCTTATTTCATAAGTTGTGTTTGAAAACTTATCAATATGTACAGTAAAGTTATTTGCTGAAGGATTTGGGAAGATGCGTAAATTATTAGCAAGCTCATTTTCCCCAACACTTAATGGATCTGAAACTTTAAACAAGTTTGAAATACTAGTAGAGAAAGAGCCGTTACCATTGATGAGTATGTTGCCATTTCCATCTTCAATTCGGTACGTTCCTGCACCATATAAACAGCAAATTCCATCACCGTAAGAGTCGTTCAATGTGAAAGTATAGCACTCATCAAATACGGTAATAGTAATATCTTGAATTTCATCTGGTTGTGTTCCATTCGTGCCTACCGTTGTATATGGCCCGCCACTTCCAATAACAGTTCCAATAGAGTTGGTTAACTCCCATGTAGTTTCAGCCCCATAGCGATCTGGTGTAATAATAACTCTGATTGTATCGGTGTCAAAATTATCTGGAATAGAAAAACTTTCCACATCAGTATCATTAAATGAAGCTTGATCAGGATTTCCATTAGGATTAGAAACAGAAGCCGTAAATGCATGAGCTCCAACTCCTGATACTGCAATAGGACTTAATGGAATATCATCTGTTTCTCCATTTGCTAAGCTACCAGTCCAGTTGATTGTAGTTTGTGCTCCACTATCTAATTGATATACAACAGTAACACTTGTTAACTGGGTGTTTCCTTCATTTGTAATACGTAGTGTAGGAGTGATTGTTGCGTCACAAAGATTTGTTGGAATATTAAAAATAGAAATTGCAGCATCAAAATCGAATGTTTGTAATGGAGGAAATTGTTGTAGTGATACGGGGTTGGTTCCTGCAGGGTCAAGCCAAAATTTAAGTTGTTGTGAAGAAGCAGCGTTGAAATCCCAAGAAACACCAAAGCGACCATAATCATCAAACTGATTATTGTCATTTGTCCCAGAACACGCAGCAGCTCCACCTGAAAGTTTTCCGATAATTAACCCATTTTGATCAAATAGTGGAGAACCTGAAGAACCTGGTTCGGTTACTCCTAAATCCCAATCAGCAATTCGCCAAGCTTGAAACGATGGTAATCCTGCTCCTGAAAGTACGTTGGATGTAACTCTCGAAGAACTTTGTAAATCAACACATACTTTTTGAATATCACCACTTGGGTGATGAATTCCCACATTTAAAGAAGGAACAGCAGAAGTAGAGCGGTTCCAACCTGCCCAAACTACGTCTGGATTTCCTGCAAAAAAGGCTGCGTCTGTGATTTCTAGCAATGCCATGTCAGAGTCGGAACTAGAGGCTCTTAATACAGCACCACTTGCTGTTTGAATGAATGAGTTGTTAATACTTGGCGCATTGGTCGCACAGTCTGCTACCGAAGCATCACTTGCCCAATTGAAACGAAATGCCCAGCCACCAACAGAACCACCTAAACAGTGATTGGCAGTCAAAAAGTACGGTGTTCCATCATTATTCGTATTGTTTACCAATGCACCTGTACAGAAACCATTTCCGCCTACCACAATCATTGCAACTGATTTTTTCACATCTTCTTTAATGTCGTGCGCGGTAGAATTGAATGCAGAAATATCACAGTTTACATCTACATTACATGGACCAGAATCGTTTAATGCTTCTGGAGTGCCATTTACATTGTGCATGCTTAATGTACGATACCCGTGAATTACATTTCCTATGTTTAAACGAGCTTGTCCTCGTACTTTTTTAGGCTCATAATATTCGATTATAATACTTTCTCCATCAATCATCCAAGTACCTAAAATTTCTTCAGGATTGTTTTGAAGATGAGAGAATGTATTAAGGATTTGAGAACGATCACCGTTATAAATGTACACTTTCCCTCCAACAGGAATTTTATAACGATCAAAAAGAATATTCATCGTCAATGCACCTGGAGAAATAAAGTTAATTCGCCAAATACGGTCACCATTTGGCAAAGTGTGCCATTGTCCAGCATTGTTAATTCCGTAATCTACAAAATGGTCGTATCCAAATCGCCAAGGAATGGATTTATCTTGATCATTGATTGCGTCTTCAGCATGTAATGTAGCGAGATTCGGTCTTTCAAATTTAATAGGAACGACTTTTTCAATTGTTGGAATGTTCCAACTTTCAGGAACTGGTCGTTGAAGGTTTTGGGCTGATACATTCAAGATAAACGAAAGCAGCAGCATTAGTGTAAAGTTTTTCATAGTAACAGTTGGTGGTTGATTTGTTTTCAATACTTTTTGCTGGAAAATTAACAAAAAAATAACAGTTATTGCTAATTTTTTGCATATTTATCGTCAATAGTGTATTGCTTTTCTTCTAATATTCAAAATGTCTTAAATAGGGTAGAGACTCTTTATTTCAGTCGAATCTATAATTGAAAAATTTGGAATAGTATTTGAAATGCAATATTCTTGTAAAGCCTACCAATAAATAATTACGTATTTATGAGAACATTTTTTATTGCGGTACTATTTGTATGTGCTGTACAACAGATTACGGCACAAACAGACACGTATGTAGAGAACGTAAAACATTACTTAACAATCAATGGGACACAACAACAGTATGAATCTGCCATTGATGCGATGTATGTTATGCTTAAAAAGCAGTTCAAGGAATATAAAATTCCTAATACTATATGGGAAGAACTGGAAAGTAAAAAAGCACAGCAAGTTGACGATGTAAAAGCGGTCTTGGTTTCTGCATACAAAGCGTATTTTACAGGAAAAGATATTCAAAATATGATTGTTTTTTATGAATCGGCAGCAGGGAAGCAATTAGTTGCAGATGCTTCTCGATTGACACCAGTTCAACGAGCACAGATAGGGAATTTTTACGATTCTGAAACAGGTCAAAAAATGATTGCAAGCAGGGATGGTTTGGCACAAATTGAAGGAGAGATTTCTATGCAGTGGAGTGGAGAATTGTATAAAAGCGTGCTCAATAAATTAGCAGAAAAAGGATATAGTTTGAATTAAAATAGAAAAGCGGTTACTTATTGATAACCGCTTTTTTTGATTGTTTTTTACATTACTTAGCATGTATATATTTGCGGACAGGCAAAATATAGCTGGCAATAATATGGACCAGTTACATTTCCAGCACAATCGCAACCACATTTATCAGTGTTTCCACCAGAAGCAGCTCCTTTGATGTTTCTCTGATGTTCTTTAGATAGAACTTCCATTCCTTTGATTTGTAAAATGCTTTTTTTCATGATTTCTTGTTTTTGGTTATACATTTGAACTTAAAAATAAGAAAAATAAGCATATGTTTAGCTGAAAATCAGTTAGATATGTTGTGTTTGTTATCTCTTGGATAGTTTGGCCAAGTAGTCATAATGTGTGCCTTCTTCGATGAGTTCGCATTGTAAACCACAAGCGTGAGCTGCATTTTGTAATGTATTATAATCAATATATAACCAATGAAAAGGTTCTTCTTGCTCACCTTTATAACCTACGTAGTATAAAAGTTCTCCATAGTATTCATTATCAGTAGGAATCCATTTGCCTCCATCTTCATCTTCATCAAACATATAAATGATATCAGAAGAATCAACTAATATTTGTCCTTCATCAGTTAATAAGCTTTTTAGATGAAGTAAAAAATCACTGATGCGATTTAGCTTACCGCACATGCCAGCTCCATTCATCAACAAGAGAATAGTGTCAAATTCACCTGAAAAATCCATGACATTAATATGCTGTGCATTGCGTATTCCACGTAAGAGGCATGTTTTAATGGCTGCTTCAGAAACATCAATGGCAGTTACTTTTAATTGTCGTTCATTTTGTAAATACAAACTATGACTGCCAGCACCACAGCCAACATCCAATACATGTCCCTTTGCCATTTGCAACGCTGTTTGTTCAATAGCGGGCATTTCTTCATAAGAACGAAATAGGTAGGGAATTGGTAAGCTGTCTTCTTCAGAAATAGAAGTTGCCGTAACTATATCTTCTGTATAGTTTCCTTGTTGGTAATCTAAAATTGCCTTTCCGAATAAATCTTTCATTTACATGTAAAATAAATTACAAAAGTACATTAACTCCTTAACTTTTACTCATGATGATTGCTGTACTTTTAAAAAGAAGCAATTTTAAAGTCTACATTTTTATGTATTATAGGTGTTTGTGATATTAATTACGGTCTTTCCGTAAGTAATTTCTACATTGTTTTTATAATTTCCGCTATAATTAATTTTAAAAAATAAATCATGTTAAAAAGTATTTTAAACTTAGAAAATGTCCAAGTACTAGACAAACAAGAACAAGTAAACTTAGTAGGTGGTGGTAATTATTGTTGCTTTCAATATAGTAATTGCGAAGATCTTTGCCATCACCATTAAACATATTTGCGACCTTCGGGTCGCTTTTCTTTTTTTAGCATGTATACTTTGTAACTTTATACTAAGCGTTTGAGTTAATTTTTTTTTGTAAAAGAAAGTTATCAAAAAATAGAAAAGCAACGAATCCTACCTTCGGTATTCATCGTTGCTTGGTGTTAACTATAACCTAAATAATTAACCTAGACCCGTAAAATCCCCCAATTTTAGTGACTCTAGTTACCTAAAAATTAGATATTGTACAGACTAGTTTCAGTGTTTTGATTTTGTTACCCAGTAAATCAAAAAATTATCGTGTATTTTTGTCACAAATGATGAAATGCATATGCAGGATTTTATAAATGAGTTGCCAAAATTGGCGAAAGAGGCTGAAAAAGAGAACCGTAAGTTTTTTCATAAACTCCGAAAAAAGACACCTAAAAACTTAGATTATCTCATGCAAGAGTTGCATGAGGAAGAATTTGCTCAAACGGATTGTTTGGCTTGTGCCAATTGTTGTAAAACTACAAGTCCTATTTTTACGAATGCAGATATTGCTCGTATCTCTAAGCATTTTCGAATGAAAGAGCATCAGTTTATTAGTCAATTTTTATATTTTGATGAAGACAATCATTATGTGCTACAAAGTGCGCCGTGTCATTTTTTAGGAGCAGACAATGAGTGTATGATTTATGATGTGCGCCCCAAAGCATGTAGAGAATATCCGCATACCGACCGTAAAAAGTTTCATAAAATATCTGATATTACTATTAATAATACAGCTATTTGTCCAGCAACCTACCGTATTGTAGAAAAACTCAAAGTAGTATTGGAAGGGAAAGCTAAACGTTAGTTTGCAACCATTTTAAGAAAAACGTATCTTTATGAACTAACATAACCTACGAAATCTACATAACTTTGGATACTATCTTATCATACTTTGAATCCATTCCTTCATCCCATAGAAGTGCCATATTGGTAGGAGGAATTGCATTTTTCTGGTTAGTTGAATATATAATCCCTTTATTTCGATTCAATTACAAAAAAATAAATCACGCAGGAATCAATATTTTTTTTACACTGACAACTATTGTAGTCAACTTTGTATTAGCTTTTTTATTATTCAAAGCTTCTGAATGGACGGTAGCTTCTAAATTTGGTATTTTGCAATGGATTGACCTACAGTTTCCTGAGCTATCCGCATGGTGGTATGTGCTCATCGGTGTTGCATTGTTAGATTTTTTTGGAGCGTGGTTAGCACATTATGTTGAACATAAAATACCTGTATTGTGGCGTTTTCACTTAGTTCACCATACAGATACTCATGTAGATACAACTACGGCAAATAGACATCATCCAGGAGAAAGTGTCATTCGTTTTGCCTTCACACTTTTAGGAGTTGTTATTGTTGGTGCGCCGGTGGCAATTATTATGCTATATCAATCTATGTCAGTTGTACTATCACAATTTAACCACGCCAACATCCGTATTCCAAGCAAAGTAGATACTTGGCTAAGTTATGTAATTGTTTCTCCCAATATGCATAAAGTGCATCATCATCATGTATTACCATACACGGATACTAACTATGGGAACATTTTTTCCATTTGGGATCATATTTTTAAAACATTTGCAAAAAAAGATCCTGAAACTTTGATATACGGGGTTGATACATATCCAGATGCTTCTGAAAATGCAAATTTGAAAAGCTTACTCAAAATTCCTTTCAATAAATACCGTCCGCCAACAACTCTTAAAACTGATGAATAATATTTTCTTTGTAAGATCTATATATCTTCGTAGTTGGACTCTTCTTTTTTTATTTTTAATAAGTTGTACACACACACCCAATCATAAAAAAATGATAGATATTCAAGGACATCGCGGCTGTCGAGGACTATTGCCTGAAAATTCACTAATCGGTTTCCAAAAAGCTCTTGAAATTGGCGTGCATACGCTAGAATTGGACGTGGTCATTTCGAAAGATCATAAAGTAGTAGTGTCACATGAACCTTTTATGAATCATGAAATCGCATTGAATATAGACGGAAAACCGATTGATGAGCAAAGCGAAAAAAACTACAATCTATACCAAATGACTTACGACAGCATTCGTCTGTATGATTGTGGAACACGAGTACATCCTCGATTTCCTTCTCAAGAAAAAGTAAAAGTGATCAAACCCTTGTTGGAAGAAGTTATACAGATGGCAGAAGACAAATCTAAACAACAAGTTCGCTACAATATTGAGATTAAAAGAGTATCTTCTTACGATACTATTTACGCACCAAAAGTTGAAGAATTTGTTCGATTAGTATTGGAGGTCATTCAGCAATTTCATCTAGGAAATCGTGTAAACTTACAAGCTTTTGATATAGAAATGCTTGAGCAAATCAACAAACAAGCGCCTTATATGACTACGGCATTATTGGTTGATGAAAACGAATTCATTGAAAAAAAGTTAGAACAACTTAGTTTTTCTCCTACTATTATCAGTCCATATTACCAACTACTTACCAAAGAAGTTATTCGAAGCTATCAAAACAAAGGATTTAAAGTCATTCCTTGGACAGTCAATGAAACGGAAGAGATGCAACAGTTGATTAATTGGCATGTAGATGGAATCATTACCGACTATCCGGACCGACTCAAAAAGCTTCTTGCAAAATGATACAGCATATTCTCGTGATTGGCTATGTATGGCCTGAACCCAATTCATCAGCGGCAGGTACACGCATGCTACAGTTATTGCAATTTTTTCGTTCTCAAAAATGGAAAGTAACATTTGCTTCTCCTGCAACTCAAAGTGAATTTGCATTGGATTTGCGTCAACTGGAAATTGCTTCCCAAACTATTCAGCTTAATGATTCGAGTTTTGATGAATTTTTAAAAAACACACAACCCACTATTGTATTGTTTGATCGTTTTATGATGGAAGAACAATTTGGGTGGCGTGTTGCCGAAAATTGTCCCGATGCTTTACGAATCCTTGATACGGAAGACTTACATAGTCTGCGAAAAGCGAGACATCAGGCAATCAAAGATGGAATAGATTTTCATGTTGAACAACTAAAAAGATACCAACTAGCACAGCGAGAAATGGCGAGTATCTTACGTTGCGATTTATCTTTGTTAATTTCTGAAGTAGAATGTGAATTATTGATTAACGACTTTAATATTGATTCTTCTTTACTATTATATCTTCCTTTTTTACTTGATAGAGAATCAAGGGCAGTTCAAAAAAACATACCTACATATGAAGAGCGGCAACATTTAGTAATGATAGGAAACTTTTTGCATGCGCCTAATCGTGACGTGGTATTACATCTTAAAAAAAATGTGTGGCCATTACTGCGAAAAAAACTGCCCAAAGCAGAAATGCACGTATATGGTTCGTACGCAAAGCAAGAACATTTACAATGGAATCAACCGAAAGAAAAATTCTTTGTACACGGTCGTGCAGAAGATGCTTCCGAAGTTATAAAAAAAGCAAAAGTCTTGCTAGCGCCGCTACGTTTTGGTGCAGGACTTAAAGGAAAATTTATTGACGCGATGCAAAATGGGACGCCTTGTGTAACTACCAACGTTGGTGTAGAAGGCATGCATGGAGATTTGCCGTGGTGCGGAATCGTTTCTGACGCTATAGAAACCTTGGTTACAGAAACTGTAGCTTTATATACAGATAAACAACGTTGGATGCAAGCACAACAGAATGGATTTACGATTCTAGAAAAACGATTTGCAAAAGAACTTTTCGAAGAAAAACTCTTGGAGAAAATACGTTCACTACAAAACGATTTACAAGCACATCGTACACAAAACTTTTTGGGGAGCATGTTGCAATTGCACACTTCAAAAAGTACCAAATACATGTCTCTTTGGATTGAAGAGAAAAATAAACTTGGGAATAATAAATCCTAAAATATTTGCTACTATATAAGGGTAACTCAAGAATATTGAGTATTTAATTATTCATATATTAAATACAAATCTCTTATTTTTTTAAAGCTTTGCAGTCCTTTTTGCCAAGTTGCTTTAATATCGGTTTCGCTCATACCTGCTTCAATTTGTTGTTGTAATTTATCTGTTCCAGCAAGCTTTGCAAAGAAATTATTTTTATTAAAAAAAGGAACATCAACTTGGCTGGTTTGATATTTTTTATAAAAATCGATAAGCCATGTAAGCTTTATAAATTGTAATTTTTCGTGTTTAGAAAGATCATATCCGTTACACATTAATCCATTATGCTTAGGATTTTTTGCACCAAAATTTGGTTTGGGTGTAAAATGATCAAAATGTTTTAAATCAAATCGCGGAGTTCCAATAACTTGAAATTGTTGCTCGGTTCCGCGTCCAACGCTGATATCGGTTCCTTCAAACAAGCACAAGCTTGGATACAAATTGATTGCTTGATCGTTGGGTAAATTAGGCGAAGGTTTAATTGGTAAACTGTAAGGTGTTTGATGGGTGTAATTTTCAACAGGGATTACATTCAATTGACATTGAATACCATTACTCAACCATTGTTCGCCGTTAATCATTTGTGCGTACTCGCCAATCGTCATTCCATGAACAATTGGTACAGGATGCATTCCTACAAAACTCGTAAACTCTTTTTCCAAAATTGGACCATCTACATAATGTCCATTTGGATTGGGTCTATCTAATATAATAACTGGAATATTTGCTTCTGCGCAAGCTTCCATTACGTAATGTAATGTAGAAATATAGGTATAAAAACGAACGCCTACATCTTGCACGTCAAAAATAACAACGTCTAAGTTTTCTAACTGATTAGGGAATGGTTTTTTATTTTTTCCATAGAGAGAAATAATAGGCAACCCTGTTTTCACATCTTTTCCATCTTTTACGATTTCGCCTGCATCAGCGTTTCCTCGAAATCCATGCTCGGGTGAAAAAACGGTTTTTACAGCAACTTTTAATGCAACCAATGTGTCTACCAAGTGAGTGTATGTATGTATGGGTTTAAAAACGACACTGGTTTGATTAGCCACAATACCTACACGCTTACCGCTTAACTTTGGCAGCCATTCATTCATTTTATTAGCTCCTACAATAATTTTTTTTGTAAAATCCTTTTTTTCTAAAGTAGTATCTGTTAAAACAGCTACAGCAGATGTTGAAGAAACTGTTCGATTGTTTTGTTGTTCTCTAGAGCCACATCTTATAAAAAATGCAAGCATTAACAACAATAAAAATGTATTTTTGAAAAATCTATAAACCATTCTTGAGTTTGAATTACGAGTTTTTTATTGCCAAACGTATTATAAAGGCAAAACAGTATAAAAGTAGTGTATCGGCAACAATAATAAAAATTGCAATTGCAGCAATTGCAATTGGTATTGTCATGATGATGGTTGCTATAGCTACAGGAATGGGACTCCAAAAAACAATTCAAGAAAAAGTAGCTGCTTTCAACGGGCACATTCAGATTACAAATTTTGATAATAACGATTCGGAAGTTTCATTAATGCCCTTATCGATTGAACAGGATTTTTATCCAAACTTTACGCAGGTAGAAGGGATAGAACATATTCAGGCAGTTGCTACTAAAGCAGGTATTATACGTACGGAAAAAACATTTGAAGGTGTACTAGCTAAAGGAGTTGGTACTGATTATCAGTGGGAATCTTTTCGAGATTTTTTAAAAGAAGGACGATTTCCCAATGTTTCTGAAAAAAGAGAAAATAGGGAAGTGCTTTTATCAGCATACCTTGCCAGACGCTTGGAACTACAACTAGGAGATACTTTTAAAACGTTATTTTTAAAAGAAGACACTAGTGAAATACCAAATGAACGAACATTTGAAATTGTAGGAATCTATGATTCAGGATTCCAAAAATTTGATGCTAACGTGATGATAGTAGACATTCGTCACATTCAACGAATGAATCAATGGAAAAATGGAGAAGTAGGAAATTTTGAAGTCTTTCTCAACGATTTTGATTTAATACAAGATAAAGAAAGTGAAATCTACAATGTTATACCTCCCACACTCGATACGCAAAGTGTAATTAGTAAATTTCCATTTATTTTTGAATGGATTTCACTATTTGATGTAAATATATTTCTCATTATAGGGATTATTATAATAGTAGGAGGTATCAATATGATTACAGCCTTATTGGTGTTGATTTTAGACAGAACCCCTATGATTGGAATTTTAAAATCATTAGGAAGTAATGATTGGAGCATCCGTAAAGTATTTTTATACAATGCAGCCTATTTAATTGGAGTTGGATTGCTTTGGGGAAATCTCGTAGGAGTTGGACTTTTATGGGGACAACACACATTTGGATGGTTAAAATTTCCCAATCCCGAACAGTATCATACAGCCATTATTCCTGTGAGTATCCAACTGTGGCAAATTGCTGCACTCAATGTAGGAACCTTAGTATTATGCGTGTTAATGCTTGTGCTTCCGTCTTACATCATTACTAAAATATCGCCAGTAAAAGCGATAAAATTTCAATAATTTTAAAAAAGGATTTGTGAAGAGGTAGTTTCTAGCTTGTCGCAAATTTTATGTGTGGATTGCCTTCTTTTTAAGCTAAAAGTATCGCTTTTATAGTTGGAAACAATCGCTAAAAGAATCACTTTCAAAAAAATACACATATCATTTAATAGACTCTTAATATTTGAATTCAAAAAAAAGCTACAGACTTTGTATATTTGTCGCTTCAAAAGAAAACGATGAAATACGCAGAAAATATATTAGAGACTATTGGGAATACGCCTTTAGTAAAAATGAATGCCTTAGTAAAAGACGTAGACGCGTTAGTTTTGGCAAAATATGAGACGTTCAATCCAGGAAATTCAGTAAAGGATAGAATGGCGTTAAAAATGATTGAAGATGCTGAAGCTGATGGACGTTTAAAGCCTGGAGGAACTATCATTGAAGGAACTTCTGGAAACACAGGGATGGGATTGGCTCTAGCTGCCATTGTAAAAGGATACAAGTTGGTGTGTGTAATGGCCGATAAACAATCTAAAGAAAAGATAGATATTCTACGAGCTGTTGGTGCAGAAGTAGTGGTATGTCCAACGGCAGTTGAGCCAGATGATCCACGTTCGTACTATTCAGTATCTAGACGTTTAGCAGAAGAAACGCCAAATGCTTGGTACGTAAACCAATATGACAATCCAAGCAATGCCAAAGCACACTACGAAAGTACAGGTCCTGAAATTTGGGAGCAAACCGAAGGAAAAGTAACTCATTTCATCGTAGGCGTAGGAACTGGAGGAACTATTTCTGGAGTTGGAAAATATCTGAAGGAGAAAAATCCGAATGTAAAAGTTTGGGGAGTCGATACGTATGGATCTGTGTTTAAAAAATACCACGAGACAGGAATCTTTGATGAAAATGAAATCTACTCCTATATCACTGAAGGTATTGGAGAGGATATTTTGCCGAAAAACGTAGACTTTAGCATTATTGATGGATTTACAAAAGTAACTGATAAAGACGCTGCTGTGTACACACAACGTTTAGCTAAAGAAGAAGGAATGTTTTTAGGAAACTCTGCGGGTGCAGCAATCAAAGGTGTGTTGCAATTAAAGGAGCATTTCAAAAAGGATGACGTAGTTGTAGTTCTGTTTCATGATCATGGAAGTAGATACGTAGGGAAAATGTTCAATGACGATTGGATGCGCGAACGTGGTTTCTTAGAAGAAGAAATATCTACTGCGGCAGATTTAATTAAAGATCATCAAGACAAACCTTTAGTCACTGTAAAAACAGGCGAGTTGGTTTCACATGCTATTGAACGTATGCGCAAATTTAAAATCTCTCAAATTCCTGTTGTGGATACAGAAGGGATTGTAGGTTCGGTTGACGAAACGGCATTATTCTCAAAGTTTATGGAAAATAAAGACATTGCAGATGTGTACATTTCAGAAATTATGCAAGCACCTTTTCCGGTAGTCAAAAAAAATACTTCAATTGATGCGATTTCTAAATTAATTACAAAAGACAATCAAGCTGTATTGGTTGATCTTGACAATGGAGAACATCATATCATTACAAAATATGACATTATAAAAGCTATTGGCTAAACTCAAATAGCTAACAAAAGAAAAGTCGAATACCCCTAAAGTATTCGACTTTTTTTATAGTATCATTATCTAAATTATAAAATAGAATCTTTATTCTTAAAATCGGAAAGGAGTTTCTTGTAACGTTTTTCTAAGTTTCTATTATCAATCAATATAATAATCAATACAGAAAAGAAAATCAAAATAGAATACCCTAAAATGGAGTTCAAATCACCTTTATCTGCATTTAAACCTCCACTTTCAATAGGACTCTCAATTGTTGGAGATGAAATAACCGCTGCATTGGTGCTTTTGGCACTCATAAAAGTAACCTCAGCATCATACGCAGTACTGTTCTTTCTTTTAGACGTGTGTGCGAGTAATACACAAGTGCTTACAGAAAATAGTAGGATGGTTAAAAATGTTTTCACAGTCTAAAAGTATAAAAAAAAACTCACAAAAATAATTTTAGTTATTGACAATTAGCGTTTTAGTGTTGATTTCTTGTGAATAAAAATTGGGTAACAATAACTCATTTTACACTCATAAGCACCATTAGCTTGTCAAAATTTTCATCATAAGTATTTCAAACCATTACGGCATATCCTTCATTTCTCATCAACATTTGGATATGTGTAGATTTCTTATTAAATCACTAAAAATCAAAAACTTAAAATTAAATAACACATAGTAATAACAGTGTTTAGTAACATTTATTTTGCTACAATAACTTAGGATAGAGATATCTTCTTGGCAAGTAGACATGTTGGTTTAGGGGAAGAAAAAATATGCCATACTTACTAAATTTATATCATAATTCTTTCCAAAAAAAGTTAGAACTTCGTGTATTATTATCACAAAATAACAACTTTTTTTTCAAAAAATCACAAATAAATATCGGATAAACTGCAAATAAAGGAAGATAAATAGCACTTTTTGTTGATTATTTGTAGGAGTAAACTCTAAAATAAGGTGTTTTGAATACATGTTTGTTTTATAAGTATGTAAGAATCTGTATTTTTAGTTTCTGTTACTTCAATAAAAATTGTAACGCATATGAATAAGATGATTGTAAATAGAGAATCATGAAAATGTATATACTTATAAAAGATAATGTGCCAGATACATTAGCACCAGTCATCGCTGCTCATGCTTCTTTAGCGTGTTACAAAAAATTTGAAAGCGACGCAGATATGCAGCAATGGATACAAAGTGTTTTCAAAAAAGTTGTTTGTCGAGTCAATGCCAAGGAATTTGAAAATGCGTTACGGGAAAGGAAACATATTGTGCTAACTGAGTCTGCATTAGCGCATGAAGAAGTTTGTATTGCATTTTGTCCACGCACAGAATACTCTAAACAATTTCGTTTCTTTAAAATGTGGTCGCCCAACCCTATCTCTTAATAATTAAACGGCCCAATCAACGTATGTAAAAAATCTCCATACTTAATTAAGTTGTGGCGATTTGCTAATCTGAAAACGCTGATGCCATTGTGAAAAGCAGAGTGTTATTTATGTGAAATAGATTTTAGCTAAAAATTAAGTTAACATTAAGATTATCAAGGCTTCATACGTAAAATAAATTAGATACAAGACACTCTTTATCATAGCTTCTTTATGGGGATGCCGTACTCCTTTTTTAGGTTGATAAGATACTTTTACAACATGCAATTTTTCAAAGTATAAAACCAAAAAAACAAAAAATCATGAAGAAAAGTATCAATCAATTTATTGTATACGGTTTGCTAGGTTTTCTCACCTTAGTAGGCTGTCAATACGATTCGCAAGAAGTACTCGAAGAAGAAGCTACCGAAGCTGTTTTAGAACGTGTAGATGAAAAATGGCTTGCTTCCGATTCACATCCTGTGGTGCAATTACTATACAGCCGAGGTTATGAACGAGGCACTATTTACGAAACAGAAGAACATTTCTTAGCGCCGCCAGACTTACTCTACAGTAAAAATATAGATGATTACGACCTTAATGATATGGGTAATAATGGTGCAGAACAGGCATACAATACGGGGAAATTGGTATCGTTGGAGCGTATGCGTATCAATGTATTTTTAGACAATTCACTTGGAGCCGATCTTCAAACACAATCTGTCAATGCAATGAATGCACTTAATGGGATTAACAACTGTGCATTATTCTTTGTAAGGGTGTTCAATGCTAATCAGGCACATATTACAGTACGGAGTGACTTTGGCGTAGAGCCAACCAATGTATTAGGAAGAGCGGGTTTTCCTTCTAACGGACGACCATTTGATACAGTTACCTTGAATGTTGATCGTTTGGATGATTTTGGAGCAGACATTCGTAGAAATACAATCATTCACGAGCTAGGACATTGTGTTGGATTGCGCCATACAGATTGGCGTGCTAATAGAGAAAGTAGTGCAGTTAACATTCCTGGGACTAGCGAAAATGATTCAGGTTCTATTATGTGGCATACCATCAATGGAGGAAACCCATTCACCAATGGAGATTTAACTGCTTTTAGGGCATTATTTCCACGAGCTTTACGTGTTGATGTAGTCAATGTAATTGATGATTATGATTACAGCGGAGAAATATATGTATTAGACGAAGTGTATGTTGATGTATTTACGGATGGAAGTTATACAACATCAGCAACCCTTAACAGAAATGTTCGTGTCAACTACAAATTAAGAATACAAGAATACAATCATACCTCAGGAAGTTACACTTATAATCGAAACCGCTTGCTAAATTCGGGAAGTAGCCGTTATTACATAGATGAAGAAGAAGAACAATGCTCACCGTACCAAGGAGAAACGTGTACTTATGAAGAGGTAGATATTACGTATGCTTTTTCCATCTTATAAATTTCTCTTCACCACTTAAAAACACTCGTTTTTATTACGCAACCAAAAGTCCAACAATCCCTGTTGGACTTTTTTATCATTGGTTTACTTTGTTATAATGTGGTATTGAAAGAGCAAAAAAAAGCGAACTTTTTGAGTTCGCTTATCCATAGTGTATTACATATATCTTAATTCAAGTGACAGCCCAATCCTCCTTGGTCTCTTGGAACAGTATTACAGGTCATAGCAGTAGGACCACCACCTTTTACATAAGTAGCTTGTAGGTTAGACACTTGTTTTTTGTTTAGTTGTAACGATAATACATTTCTTTTTTTCATGGTAAATTAAAATTTTGATTTGTATGAAATTAGAAAAAGTACGTCACTATGTAGTATGGGAATACCCTATTTTTCTTATGTATCCAATTCATATAAGAAAAATAGGTAAAAATAGTGTGTTACATACAAATGCAATATTCAAATAAAAAAAATACAATCACTTATGCTCTTTATCAAAGAAGTTAGTATCTTTAGATTTCTCCCAAAGTAGTTGTTACAATAAAAACTACTTCATATACACATAAGTATACATCAATAACTTAAAAACCTTCTAGTAGTAGTGTAGGCTACTATATTAACTTGTTTTTACTATTACAAACAAAAAGAATAGATACTCTGACTACTCTTTTTGCACATCTAATTCAGAGTTCATCGTAAATAATTACACTATGTTACAAAACATTTTAAAACTAAAAGGGGTTCAACAATTGGACAAACAACAACAAAAAGAAGTTAAAGGTGGTAGAGCAGAAATTGATGGAGTTTGCTGTTTTAACAGTGCCGATTTTCATATGGAATCTATTCCTAACTATGCAGATCCATCTGCGGAGGGATATTTAACACATGCCCAGCGTCATGATATTTGGTTATATTACTATGATGCCTGTATGGGCGGACAAGATATTCTGTGCGTACCTGTACAATAAATAGATACTTAACAATACTAAACCACCTAAATCGTTTTGAAAAAATGGTTTGGGTGGTTTTTTTGTATTATGGCAAACGTCTTAGAATAAAGTAAGACAGTGAAAAACTTTTCAATCGTCTATAAAAACCACTAAAGAAGAGTAAGCGAAAGAAAGTACAGTAGAAAGAATTATAATAAAATAGAGAACTAAGGCTTTTGAAGTCCGAAGTTCTCTATTTTAGTTTTTTAGAACAAATTATTCCTTAAAATATTAGCAAATAGGACGTGTCTCTGTGTCCAATTCGTTGGTCTTACAAACGTTGGCGGTGCATGCTTCAATAGAATCACACGCCATTAATTGCGAGCACCCTGTTTTTGTTATTTGTGGTAAGGGACATATTCGTGTAATACGTGCGCCGCCAAACATTTCGTTCAAATTTGAAATGGTAGACTTGTTTACCTGTAAACTTTTAAGATTTCTTTTCTTCATGATATTATATTTTAATTGAAAAATAAAGTACTGTATGTGTACTATGCACATAGAGAAGCTGGCTTGGTATCTGTATCTACAAACCTTGTAGGACGAACACCTTCCGGACATATTTCAGCAGAATCACATACTGCTAATTGTGAACACCCGGTTTTAGTAGCATAATCAGTAGTACGAATTATAATAATAGTTGCAATATCTACAATGACGTCAGTACCACCTGAAACGGAGTAAGAGTGCAAACTACTAATGGTTGTTTTTTGAAGTTGTAAACTTTTAAGATTTCTTTTTTTCATGATGCTATGAGTTTAGTACAAAAAGATACTAAGAAAAGAAAATATATAACTACGGTTTTGCCGTAAAATGCGGTAATTCAATAAAGTAAGAAATGATATTGCGCTTTCTTACAATGTCTGATATGTATTACTTTGACAATATATACGAGTTGTTCTTTAAAAAGAAGTTGTGAATCATGATGCATATTATTAAAATCAATACAAACTTTTAATTAAAGCAACTGAGCATAGTTATGGAAATTTAACTGAGGTGTAATAGATATACAAACGCATTTGCGCTCATAATTTATGCGATTGCAGTACAACAAATACAAAAAAAATCGGAACTTGCTAAAAAGTTGCCACCTTGAAGATGATTAAATTTACCAAAAAAGGCATTTACTGCATTCCAGGGAAATTTTACCTCGATCCTTGGTTGCCTGTAGAGTATGCAATTATTTCGCACGGACATGCCGACCATGCTCGTTGGGGAATGAAACACTATCTCTGCCATACACATACCAAAAACATTTTGAAGCATCGTATTAGTGATGATATTTTGGTGGAAACTTTAGGATACAATGAGCCTAAAACAATCAATGGTGTTCGTGTAAGTTTTCATCCAGCAGGACACATCATTGGATCGGCGCAAATTCGGCTAGAACACAAAGGAAAAGTTGTAGTATTTACAGGTGATTATAAGGTAAAAGATGACTATATAACAACTCCGTTCGAATCGGTTAAGTGTCATGAGTTTATTACCGAAAGTACGTTTGGATTGCCTATTTACAAATGGTTGCCAGAAAAAGTGTTGCAGCAACAGCTTCATGATTGGATATTACAAAATAAAGCAAATAATCGTACGAGTGTATTGTTTGGATATTCACTTGGAAAAGCACAGCGAATTATGAAATTGGTAGAAGGGTTGGACGAAATTCTCGTGCACAATGCTATCTATCATAGCAACAATGCAATTGAAAGTTCAGGAATTGTCTTGCCAAAAACAACACGTTTAGACGGATATTTTAACAAAGCAGATGTTCAAAATAAAATCATCATCATGCCTCCTGGATTGCTAGGAAGCAAAATGCTTACACGTGTTCCAAACGCTGCAACAGCAATTTGCTCAGGTTGGATGCAGGTTCGTGGAAATCGTCGTTGGCGTGGTGTGGATGCAGGTTTTGCTGTAAGTGATCATGCTGATTGGGATGGACTGTTACAGGCAGTGAAAGAGTCTGAAGCAGAAAAAGTATATGTTACACATGGTTCGCAAGCAACTTTTACCAAGTATTTAAATAAAATTGGTATAAAAGCGCAAGAGGTAATCACTGAATATGGAGACAATGAGTTAGAAGCTGCAGAAGCCAAAAAAGAAGCGATAACATGAAACGATTCTCCGAACTCATAAGTGCTATTGAAATAACGAACAAAACCAATGCTAAAATTGAAGCGTTGGTACAGTATTTTACACATGCGGCAGACAAAGATAAATTGTGGTTGATTGCTTTGTTTACAGGCAAACGTCCGCCTCGCCCTGTAAAATCTTCACTCATGAAACAATGGTGTGCAGAACTAACTGAATTGCCCGAATGGTTATTTTTAGAAAGTTATAGTACGGTAGGCGATTTGGGAGAAACGATTGCATTGCTCTTGCCACAGCCAACACATCATATTGAAAAATCACTAGATGCTTGGATGCAAGAACTCATTCAGCTCAAATCAAAAACAGAATCGGAAAAGAAAGCGTACGTACTTAATGCATGGAGTGGATTGAATGTGCAGGAACGTTTATTATTTAACAAGCTTATCGGTGGAAGTTTTCGGATTGGTGTATCTAAAAAAACATTAGTAAATGCGTTGGCAAAGTTGACAAATATGGATGCAAACCAGCTCATGCACAGTATTATCGGAAACTGGGATATCAATTCTATTACATTTGATGAACTATTATTGGGAACTCACATTAATTATGACAACTCCAAACCCTATCCATTCTGTTTGGCATATGCATTGGAAAAAGAATTGAACCAATTGGGTGATGTAAATGATTGGCAAGTTGAGTACAAATGGGACGGCATCCGTGGACAAATTGTAAAGCGTAATGGGGAACTTTTCATCTGGAGTAGAGGAGAAGAATTGGTAACGCAGCAATTTCCTGAACTCGTAGAAGTATTTGAAACATGGCAGTACAATTTTGTAATTGATGGTGAAATTATAGCTATAAAAGATAGCAGTGTGTTGCTGTTTAATGACTTACAAAAGCGATTAAATCGAAAAAATATTTCAAAGAAACTACTGGAAGAAGTGCCTGTAGGATTTTATGCCTATGATATCTTGGAATTTGAAAATAAAGACATTCGAGAAAAATCGTTGGTAGAACGCCGCAAGAAACTTTCGCTAATTTTTAAGCAGAATACTGCAAAAAACATTCAGCTTTCAGAGACTGTAGCGGTGACTAATTGGAATGCGCTACACGAAATTCGTGAGAACTCGCGTAGTGTCAATTCAGAAGGATTAATGTTGAAACAGAAACATTCTCCTTACCATACAGGACGAAAAAAAGGCGATTGGTGGAAGTGGAAAGTTGATCCGTTGACAATCGATGCTGTGATGATTTATGCACAAAAAGGAAGTGGACGACGTAGTTCAAAGTATACGGATTATACATTTGCTGTTAAAAAAGATGATGGATTGGTAACAGTTGCCAAAGCATATTCTGGACTAACAGATGCAGAAATTACCGAAATTAGTCGTTGGGTAAATAAAAATGCAATCGAAAAATTTGGACCTGTACGAACAGTAAAGGCAGAATTGGTGTTTGAAATCGCTTTTGAAGGAATTGCTCTAAGCAATCGACACAAATCGGGCGTTGCATTACGTTTTCCACGAATTAAACGTTGGAGAAAGGATAAAACGATTAATGATATTGATACGATTGAAAGCGTAAAAGATTTGATTTATGCAAACTCGAACAATAATGAATTGTGAAAAATAAAATAAAAACGAAACAATGTCCAAACTAGAACATACAGAAGGTTATCGAATTGTTCATAATTGGATGGCAGAAAAAGGTTTTGCACCATTCGATTTTCAGCTAAAAGCATGGAAAAAATATGCGCAAAATTATAATGGATTGGTTGTAGCGCCCACAGGTTTTGGAAAAACCTATGCAATGTTTCTAGCAATATTAATTGATTATTTGAATCATCCTACTCAATATAAAAAGGGTATCAAACTGCTTTGGATTAGTCCGCTACGATCGCTGGCAAAAGACTTGCAAAAAGCCATGCAAACAGCTATTGATGAAATAGGACTTGATTGGCAAGCGGCAGTTCGCAATGGAGATACCTCTACCAAAGTTCGTCGCCAACAAGAACATGCGATGCCTGATATTTTGTTAACAACACCCGAAACGATGCACTTATTATTTTCTCAAAAAAAGAATTCACGTTGGTTTAAAAATATGCGTTGTGTGGTGGTAGACGAGTGGCATGAGTTGTTATCAACAAAGCGTGGTGTATTGACCGAATTGGTTGTAGTTCGCTTACATGCAATTGCGCCTAAAATTAAAATATGGGGCGTTACTGCAACAATTGGAAATCTAGAGCAAGCTAAAGATGTACTGATTCCTTTTAAAAATGTAAAAACTGCGATTATTACCTCTAAAGAAAAGAAAAAACTAAAAATCATTTCGTTGCTGCCCGATGAAGTTGAATTATTACCATGGGCTGGACACTTAGGAGGAAAGCTAGCTAAAGAAGTACTCAAAGTAATTTATAAAAATAATACCACATTGGTATTTACTAATACACGCGGTCAAGCCGAATTGTGGTATCAATTACTATTGGATGCCGATGCTGATTTAGCTGGGCAAATAGCGATTCATCACGGATCTATCGATGCCAAACTACGCAATTGGATTGAAAATGCTATCAACGAAGGAATTTTGAAAGTAGTGGTATGTACATCGTCTTTAGATTTAGGTGTTGATTTTAAACCTGTAGATTGTGTGGTGCAAGTAGGTTCATCTAAAGGAATTGCTCGATTCATTCAGCGAGCCGGACGTAGCGGTCATTCACCATATGAAGTGTCCAAAATATATTTTGTACCAACACACACCCTCGAATTAATAGAAGTGTCTGCTTTAAAAGAAGCTGTAAAACAACGTGACGTCGAAGCGCGTGAACCTATGGTAATGACGTATGATGTACTGGTTCAATTTTTAGTAACACTGGCAGTAGGAGAAGGTTTTGCGAAAAATGAAACTTTTCGAATGCTGCAACAAACACACGCTTTTTCATATTTGACCAAAGACGAGTTTGAATGGGCAATGCAATTTATCACCAAAGGAGGGGCAACGTTACATGCGTATGAAGAATTTCATAAAGTTGTTTTTGATGAAGAAAAACAATTATATGTCGTAAAAAGTAGACGCATCAGTATGTTGCATCGTATGAACATAGGAGCAATTGTTAGTGATGCGATGATGCGAGTCAAATATATGAAAGGTGGTTATGTTGGAATGGTAGAAGAATATTTTATTTCTAAACTAAAAGTAGGAATGCCGTTTGTGCTAGCGGGCAAAGTGTTAGAGATTGTGCATAGTAAGGACATGACTGTGTTTGTAAAACGAAGTAAAGCAAAGAAAGCAATTACACCAAGTTGGAATGGTGGACGTTTACCGTTAACGTCATATTTAAGTCATTATTTGCGCTTAAAATTGGATGATGCCTTGCAACCGTCTACGCGAGAACGCGAACTGAAATTTTTAAATCCGTTGTTGGCAACTCAGAATACACACTCTCACATTCCAAAATCAAATGAGTTTTTGGTAGAAAAAATCTATGCGAAAGAAGGATGTCATTTGTTTTTTTATCCGTTTGAAGGTCGTTTGGTAAATGAAATCATGGCATCGTTGATTGCGTATCGCATTAGTAAGTTGCAACCAATTACTTTTTCAATTGCCATGAACGACTATGGGTTTGGGCTCTTAAGCGATCAAGACATTCCTGTAACAGAGGAAGATCTGTCTGCGATTCTTTCCAAAGAAAATTTAATGGATGATGTCATTGCTAGTATCAATGCTTCGGAGGTAGCGAGCCGAAAATTTCGCGATATTGCTGTCATTGCAGGATTAGTGGTGCAATCGCAACCTGGCGCGCGAAAAACAAATAAAAGTTTGCAATCGTCTTCGAGCTTAATTTTTAAAGTGCTGGAAGATTACGAACCGAATAATTTGTTGTTGCGGCAAGCCTATACAGAAGTATTTAATGAGCAGTTGGAAGAAGTGCGTTTGCGAAAAGCATTTGAACGTATCGGGAACAGTAAACTTATATTAAAAGTAGCAAAAGGCTATACACCTTTAAGTTTTCCAATAAAAGTTGATAGTTTGCGCAACACCATGAGTAACGAAAAATTGAGCGATCGTGTAGCTCGCTTACAGAAACAACAGTACAAATTAATTACGTGAACATAGTTACAAAAAATATACAATTTGGAGGAGAAGAGCTTACCTTAACAAATCAGCGTGTAATTTACTGGAAAGCTGAAGAAACGTTGATTTTATCAGATATTCATATTGGAAAAACAGCACACTTTAGGCAACATGGTATCGCTATTCCTGATACTATTTTTAGGGAAGATTTGGAGCGATTACGACTTCTTTTGGAATATTTTACACCTAAAAAAATGATTGTGGTAGGCGATTTGTTTCATGCAAATTACAATCAGAATTTTGAGATGTTTACGAATTGGTTACAACAGTTTGAAGAACTTGATCGTGTGTTGATTCGTGGAAATCACGATCGGTTTTCGGTAGGATTTTATGAGCATTTGGGTTTTCAAACTGAGGAGCAATACGAATGCCAATCACTCATTTTTGTACATGATGCTGAGGTAATTGCACCCCACAAGTTTTATATTTCAGGTCATACGCATCCAGGTGTTCGTATCAAAATGAAAGGCAGACAATATTTGAAACTACCTTGTTATCAAGTTACAACACAACAATTGATTTTACCTGCATTTAGCTTATTTACAGGTTTAAATACACGTTCTGATTTTGAAGATTTAAAGAATTATGCATTTACCGACGACGCAATCTTAGAACTTTAAGTTGTTTATTGCATGTAAGAATCTAATCAAACTTTATAATTTATTTTTTTAACTACTTCTCAATAGTTAAGTTTAGGAAGTTGTGTGATAACAATTATTTGATTTGCTGCACAAAGCAATAATGATGGATGCTGCTATTTTGTCTGTAAAAAAGAGTGTGATGTGTAAACATTATCAATATTTTCGTCCAATAAGAACAAAAAAAGATGCTCAACCGATAGAGCATCTTTAGTGAATAAAATTAAAAAATAAACTATATAAATAGAATCTTGTAGGTAGTTATATTTGAATAGTTATTTTAAGGTAAAACTACTTTGCAATGAAGTAATTGAACTTCCTCCCACAAAAACTTCAAAGTCGCCCGCTTCTACTATATACTCCCCTTGGTTGTTAAAAAATCCAAGTTCTTTATTGCTTAATTTGAATTCAATAGTTTTGGTTTCTCCTTTTTTTAGCGAAACTAACTCGAAGCCCTTGAGTTCTCGCACGGGGCGTGTAATACTTCCAAAAAGGTCTCGGATATACAATTGCACTACTTCTTTGCCATCATAATCGCCTGTATTGGTTACGTCAACGGTTACTTTGATGGTGTCACCAATCTTAAATTCTGTTCCATGTACTTTGAAGTTAGAATATTGGAACGTTGTGTAACTCAATCCGTGTCCAAAAGGGTATAAAGGAGTGTTGTCAACATCTGTATAATGTGACCAAAATACATTGTCGTTCGTGTCTACAGGTCTTCCTGTACTTTTATAGTTGTAGTAAATAGGGATCTGTCCTACATTTCTAGGAAATGTCATAGGTAATTTTCCGCTAGGGTTATAATCGCCATATAGCACTTGTGCAATAGCATTACCAGATTGCGTGCCGAGCTGCCAACCTTCTACAATGGCAGGAATATGCTCTGTAGCCCATTCAATGGCTAGCGGCCTACCATTGTTTAATACTAATACAATATTTTGATTTACGGCATATACGGCTTCAAGAAGTTCTTGTTGCAATCCAGGCAGATCTAAATGGGTTCTGCTTCTGCCTTCGCCACTTTGAAAACCATGTTCGCCTAGTACCATAACAACAACATCTACAGTTTGGGCAGCTGCTACAGCTTCGTCAATGCCAGTGCGATTTGTTGTATTGATTTGCACTTCTTCTATGAAAGCAGTGTTTCCAACAACGAGTTCAACACCTTTGTGATGCGTAAGTGTGTTGCCTGTATATTGTTGCATTCCTTCCAACACAGAAACGGCTGTATGATCATCTGAAGCTATACGCCAACTTCCTAAAGGGCTGTTTTTATCGGCAGCAAGCGGTCCTATCAGTGCTATTTTTTGTCCTTCTTTTTGTAATGGGAGAAGATTCCCCTGATTTTTTAATAACACAATAGATTTTTTAGCAACATCAAGTACCGCCTCATGATGCTTTGTGTGGCCGATATTTTCTTTTTCGTTGGTTTCGTCGCAATACGTATATGGATTGTCAAAAAGACCTAATTCGAATTTTACTTTTAAGATTCTGCGAACGGCATCATCTATAATACTTTCTTGTACTACACCTTCTTGTACTAATTGTACCAATTCTTGTATGTAAACATGTCCTTCCATATCAAGATCAGAGCCTGCTCGAGCTGCAATAATGGCTGCTTGACGCTTGTCTTTCGCGTGTCCCCAAAAAATAATTTCATTAATCGATGCCCAATCAGATACTACAAATCCATCAAAGTCCCATGCGCCTTTTAAAATGTCTCTTTGTAAAAATTCACTTCCAGTAACAGGAACACCATTTAGTTCGTTGAACGAGTTCATAAATGTTTTTACGCCACTATCAGCAGCGGCTTTAAAAGGAGGTAATACTGTATTGTATAGGGTTGAAGTTCCAATATCTACTGTATTGTATTCTTTTCCTGCTTCAGAGAATCCATAAGCAGCAAAGTGTTTTGCACATGCGGCAATAGTATTATTTTTTGTGAGGTCGTTTCCTTGAAAACCAAGTACACGAGCTTTGGCGATTTTACTTCCTAAATATGGGTCTTCTCCACCACCTTCCATAACACGTCCCCATCGCGGATCTCTAGAAATATCTACCATAGGAGCAAAAGTCCAATTGATTCCAGCTGCAGAAGCTTCCGTTGCTGCTACACGAGCAGAATTGCGAATTGCTTCAAGATCCCAACTTGCTGATTCTGCTAATGGAATAGGACTTAGTGTTTTGTATCCGTGTATGACATCAAACCCGATGAGTAATGGAATGCCCAAGCGTGTTTCTTCCACAGCGATGCGTTGTACTTCTTTTACATTTTCGACACCTCGTATGTTTAGCATAGCGCCTACCCAGCCTTTTTTTAAATGCTCGTATTTAAGCTTTGCAGAACCTCCTTGTGGTGTTGGGCCAGTTACGTCCCAAAAACCATTATATAAATTCATTTGACCTACTTTTTCTTCTAAGGTCATTTTTGCTAGTAAAGAATCAACTCTTTGGTCAACAGATATTTCTTTCATCACTTCCATTTGTGAACCACTTTTTTTATTTGTGACACATCCTAAAAAACAAAGTACCATTATTAATATGAGTAGGACGTTGTATTGGTTACGATTCATGAGGATTGTTTTCATAAGGATTATGTGATGTAAAAGTATAATATTATTAGTCTAACTATTATACCCAAATAGTCAAAATATAATCTTTTTTTTATGTTAGAGTATTAAAAATGGTATTAAAATGATAAAATAGTATTATAGCACTTTTTGTATGCCATTAAATTCTGCACGGAATTCACTTGGGGTGGCATTTTTAATTTTTTTGAACATTCGGTTAAAATGAGCTAGGTTGTTAAATCCGCATTTGTATGCAATTTCACCTACACTCATATCTGTTTCCAAAAGAAATCGGGTAGCATAGCTTACGCGTGTACTATTGGTAAACGCAATGAAGGTTTTTCCTGTTCTGCTTTTGATAAAGCGATTAAAAGAAACAGGAGTCATATTAATTAAAGAAGAAATTTCGTCAAGTGTGATTTTTCGATGAAAATTATTCTGAATGTATTCGTATATCTTTTTGATTTTGTCGCTGTTTTCAAATTCATTATAATTAGAAAAAGAAGTAGATAGGAGTTTTTGGTTTCTCGAATTAGAAAGATCTTGTAAGATGGAAATAAATTCTAAAAAGTAGTCAATGCCCGATGTTTTGGGAAGTTCAAGTAATCTTGGCATGATTTCTTTGGCAGTTTTTTCTGAAAATAAAATTCCGTGAATAGATCTATTGAGCATGTCTCGAATTGATTTGAACACTCTTCTTGAAAGCAATTGGTCGTCTAAAAGATCGTTGTGAATATGTATGGTTACTTCGTGAATTTCTTTGTTTTTACAATTGTGTAATTCCCAGCAGTGTGGTAAATTAGGGCCTACCAAAACTAGTTCGTAAGTACCTATTTCTTCCATGTGATCTCCAATGACACGACGAACACCTTTGCCGTTGTAAATAAAGTTTAATTCGTATTCTGGGTGAAAATGTAGAGGGAAGTCAAATTCATCTTTTACGCGATAATATACTAAAAAGCTGTCGGCTTGTGATAACTGTGTAATTTCTCTATGAATCTTCTTTTGCATAAGTTAGGAGAATTGCTTTAACATAATTTTATAAAAAATATACTGGTATTTGATAAAATTGTATTAAACATTTGTTAATATTGAGTATACATTTGTGCAAATTAAATGATTTTTTGTGTAAAAAGTTGAAAATAATCCAATAGTAATATTGTTTTTTTGACAATTAAAACGCTAAAAAATAAATTCTACACAAAAACTGACCTAATTAATTATCAATATGAAAAACAACATTTTAAAGAATTTTTTGCTGGTCATGCTCCTTTCTTCTTTTAGTGTTTTATACGCACAAAAAGAAATTAAGGGAGTTGTATCAGATGCTACTGGAGGAATTCCAGGAGTGAATGTTACCGTAAAAGGAACGTCTAATGGAACAGTTTCCGGATTTGATGGGAGCTATACAATTAAAAACGTGCAACCAGATGCAACTTTGGTTTTTAGTTATGTAGGTTACAAAACGAAAGAAGTAGCTGTTGGAAACCAAACAGTAATTAACGTAACACTAGAAGAAGATCAAAGTGCGTTGGATGAAGTGGTTGTGGTAGGTTATGGAGCTAAGAAAAAGAGTTTAGTAACAGGTGCAATCTCTAGTGTGGATGCAGAAGATATTAAAAGTGTATCCAATCAACGAGTAGAACAAGCGTTACAGGGGCGTACGTCTGGTGTTACAGTTTCTTCTTCTTCAGGTTCGCCAGGTTCTGGAGCGCGAATTCGGATTAGAGGAACAGGTTCAAGCGGTACTTCCGAGCCATTATTTATCGTTGATGGAATGAAGGTTTCTACTATCGATAATATTCCGCCTTCCGATATTGAGAATCTAGAAGTTTTAAAAGATGCTGCGTCTGCGGCTATTTATGGAACAGAAGGGGCTAATGGTGTTATTATCATTACAACCAAAAGTGGAAAAGGAAAAAAAATTAAGGTAAACTTTAACTCTCAATTAGGAGTTCAATTTTTACGTACCGATTTAGAATTGATGAACGCCTCTCAGTTTGTTACTTACATGAACGAAGCAGGTGTAACATCTGTAGTAAGTAATGGGTATGATACCAATTGGGTTGACGAAGTTTTTGATACAGCATTCATGCAACGTTATGATGTGAGTTTATCGGGAGAAGCAGCTAAAATTTCATACTATTTCTCGGCAGCTCATACAGATCAAGATGGAATTGTATCTAAAGAAAATTCATCATTCAAAAGAACGGCACTTCGCTTAAACTTGAAAAGTGAAATTACGAAATGGTTTGAGGCAGGAGTAAGTGCTACAACATCATTTATAGATAAAAAAGGGGTGCAAGAAGATAATGATACAAGAGGAGTTATTCAAAATGCATTGGTAATTGATCCATTAACACCTGTGGTTTACCCTGCGGGGCAAGTGCCACAAGAAGTAATTGATAGAGCTGCCGATAATGGTTTTCCAAATGTACCTTTACTTAGAGATGGAGACGGAAATGTGTATGGATACCCAACATATTCAACTGGAGAAGTGTTGAACCCTGTAGCATATGCAGATGTAAATAGAACATTGAATGAAAACAATCAGTTTTTATCTACTATTTATGGAAAGTTTACCATTTTAGAAGGATTGCAATTTACGTCAAGATTTGGGTATGAATACAGAGACTTTTATAACAGAAACACAGTATTGCCATATTTTGTAGCATCTGAAGCACAAAATACAACGTATACAATGTCTGAATCAAGAATTCGCTCAAGACGTTGGTTATGGGAAAATTTTGCTTCCTACAATAAATCGTTCGGGAATCATAATTTCTCAGTCTTGGCAGGATATTCTGCAGAAGAAACTGAAATTCCAACAATTGTATCAAGAAGCGGTTCTATTGCGATACCAGATTTTACAGCTTTTGATTTAGACTTACCAGGCTATACAGTAGATGATCGTACGGCTAATATTAATACATTCAGAGATAATTTAGTATCAATGTACGGTAGACTTTCGTATGATTATAATGGAAAATATTTATTTGAAGCTTCTGTAAGGCGCGATCGTTCAGACAAGTTTCCTTCAGCAAATAGAGCGGCTACTTTCCCTGCTTTTTCTGCAGGATGGGTAGTGTCTAATGAAGATTTTTGGAAAGAAGATGCATTTTTAAACTATTTTAAAGTTAGAGGAAGTTGGGGACAAAATGGAAACAAGTCTAATTTGGCAGGAAATTCAGATGTAATTAGTATAACACGAAACATTAATGGGCTACCAATCGATTACCTTGGAGTTGGAGGAGCGCAAATTACAGGATTTGCTAACTCGAACTTAGTTTGGGAAACCTCTTCTCAAACGAATTTTGGAATTGACTTGCGTGCTATGCAAAATAAACTGCGTTTTTCGGTTGACTATTACAAGAAAACAACTGAAGACTTAATTGTATCTGATGGAAGTCTTATTACGCCAGGTTCGGCAGGATTTACATCAAATGAGTTCAATGCAGGAACAATTGTCAACAAAGGTTTTGAATTTGAAGTAGGGTATGCAAATAATGATAATGAATTTAAATATCAAATCAATGCCAATCTATCTACTCTAGATAATGAAGTTACAGAAATACTATTCTTACCTCAAGGAACTTCAATCCGTGGAGCAGGAGCCCCACAAAATGATGATGGAATTACAAGGTTCACAGAAGGATTGCCAGCATGGTATTTCTTCGGATATCAAACTAATGGAGTTGATCCAGCTACAGGAGAATTGATTCGTGTTGATACGGATGGAGATGGAAACATTACAAATGCAGACAAAACGTTTATAGGTTCGCCACATCCAGACGTGTTATTTGGAGGGAATATTGGTATGCAGTACAAGGCATTTGACTTTAACTTGCAGTTTCAAGGAACACTTGGAAATGATATCTTTACTTCATATAACCAACCTTCGCGTCCTATTACCAACAAACCTGTACATTACTTTAATGATAGATGGCAAAATGCAGGAGATACAGCTACTTTTCCATCTGCAGCCACAATTACAGATGCGTACGATACTGACTTAATGGTAGAAGATGGTTCGTATATGCGAATTAAGCAAATCCAGTTAGGATACACGCTGCCACAAAACATTACAGAAAAATTACACGTAAACAATTTACGAGTTTACGTATCTTTAGATGACTACTTTACATTCACTAAATATAGAGGACTAGATCCAGAAATTGGAAACTTTGGATTTAATGATATAGGAGTAGATAGAGGATATTATCCAACAGCCGCAAGAATGATCTTTGGTTTAGCGCTCGATTTTTAATCAAAAAAACTTTGAAAATGAAAAAAAACATTCTATTAACCGCCGTAATTTTATTTTTAGGAATATTGGCGTGTAGTGATGACTTTACTACAAATCCACCTGAAAATGTAGAAGACCTTGAAACATTCTTCCAAAAAGAAGAAAATGTAGAAGCAGCAGTCATTGGAATTTATGATTTAATGCACTTGAATTATAGTAAAGATTGGCACAGTGCCTTTTTTGTAAAGTTATTACCTGGAGATGATGCCAACTGTGCAGGAGGAAACTCTAGTGACCAACCTCAATTGCAAGACATTGACGATTATACAAATATTTCTACTGCAAACGGATCCATTGAGAATATATGGAACAACTTTTATAGTACAATTGCGCTTTCTAACCTAGTCATTGAAAGTTTGCAAGAAAGTACGTTGAGCAATAAAGATAGAGCTACTGCTGAAGCAAAATTTATCAGAGCGTGGAGCTATTTTGAATTAACAACTATGTTTGGAGATGTGCCGTTACGATTGACACTTCCGCAAGGTGCAGCTGATTTTGGATTGGCTAAATCTTCTCGAGCAGATATCTACACACAAATAGAAGCAGATTTAGCAGATGCAATTGCTAATTTACCAGAAAAATCTGCTTTGGCAGATGATTTTAGATTTTCAAAAGGAGCAGCGCAAGCGTTAATGGGAAAAGTGCTAGTATTCCAAGAAAAATATATGGAAGCTATTCCGTATTTTGAATCAGTAATCACCAATCCTATGCATGATTTAGAAGCTAGTCCTGCAGATGTATGGTCTATCGATAAAGAGTTTGGTATAGAATCTCTAGTTGAAATAGGTTTTGTATCTACCACGAGTAGAGATTGGGGAAATATCGCTTGGGGAGGACGTAATGAAAGTAACTTACACATTCAGTTGATGGGGCCAAGAGGAGATGGAATTTTTGATGTAACAGGAACAGGATTGTTAAATGGCTGGGGATTCAATCTGCCAACAGCAAAACTTATAAGTGCTTTTGAAAATGCTGGAGATACACAAAGAAAAGCAGCAACATTACTTACTGAAGCCGAATTGATTGCTGCGGGAGGCGGAGTAGATGCTACCAGTGCAACAGGAGGAGTTATTTGGGATTATGAAGGTGCTATTCGTATAAAATATGCTACCCGAGCAGAAGATACAAGTAGTGATGGAGTTCGTGAATTAAACTATAGTACCAACTTTAGATTGTTCCGTTATGCAGAAGTATTATTACTTGCAGCAGAAGCATACAATAAAGCAGGACAAGACGGAAATGCACGTGCCGAATTAAATAAAGTAAGAAATAGAGCAGGATTGGCAGATGTAAGTCCATCACTAGCAGGAACTGCTTTATTTGATGCAATTGTAGACGAAAAATTCTTAGAATTGGCTCATGAAGGACAACGTTTTTGGGATTTAGTTCGTTGGGGAAGAGCTGCAACAGAATTGGCAGGAACTGGTTATGCACCTAAAAATGATCTATTCCCAATTCCAATTACTGAAATAGATAAAAATGCAGAACTTACAGTAGCCGACCAGAATCCTGGTTACTAGAAAATAACTTTATTCAATCATATCATTTGAATTGCTGTAACAAAGCAGTGTGTCATGCATGCTGCTTTGTTATTATATAACTCAAACTAAGTTGTTAATGAAAAAACTGAGTAAAATACTGATGCTTTTGTGCTTGCTAAGTGCGTGTACTTCCAACGAGACATCAAAAGAGAAATCACAAAAGATATTTACAAAGTTAACAGCTGAGCAAACAAATGTTTTATTTGCAAATACGCTTACAGAAACAGATAGCCTTAATTACTTCACATATACATCGCTATATATGGGAGGCGGCGTATCGGTAGGTGATATTAATAATGATGGTTTGATTGATATATTCTTTACTGGCAATCAAGTAAAAAATAGACTCTATCTTAACCAAGGAAATCTGCAGTTTAAAGATATTACGGAAAGTAGTCATATTGCTGGAGATGATCGATGGTATACAGGTACGACAATGGTCGATGTGAATAATGATGGATTTTTAGATATTTATTGTTCAGTTGCGGGGAAAACAGGAAATAAAAAAAACCAACTGTTTCTCAATAATACAGACAATACATTTACGGAAGTTGCAGAAAAATATGGAGTTGCAGATGAAGGAAACTCTATTCAAGCTACTTTTTTTGACTACGATAATGATGGCGATTTGGATATGTATTTGGCAAACTATCCTATAGCACATCCATCTACGCCAAACATGATCTATAAAAATCGTATGCAAAATGTCACCTCGATTGAATCTGATAAACTTTACCGAAATGATGGACATGCGTTTACAGATGTTTCAGAAGAAGCAGGCGTTAGGAATTACAGTTTTTCAATTGGTATAGCTGCCGCAGATGTGAACAATGATGGTTGGATGGATTTATATGTTTCAAATGATTATAGTATTCCAGATTTTCTATACATCAATAATCAAGACGGTACATTTAAAGAAGTCATTAAACAAGCAACCAACCAAACAGCTTTCTATGGAATGGGTGTTGATGTAGCCGATATCAATAACGATGGTTTTTTAGACATTTTCCAAGCTGATATGGATGCAGATACCAACAGACGGTCCAAGGCAAATATGGCAAGTATGAATCCTCGTTTATTCTATGAAACTGTACTCTATGGATTTCATTACCAATATATGCACAATTGCTTGCAACTCAATACAGGATATCAAGAAGAAGGAGTGCCAAAATTTTCAAATATTTCTCGATTAACAGGAACTTCTTCAACCGATTGGAGTTGGGCGCCATTATTTGCAGACTTTGATAATGATTCACATAAAGACCTTTTTGTTAGTAATGGAACGCGTCGAGAGATTAACAATAAAGATTTTTTTAAAAATATAGGAAAAGAAAAGTACGACTCACTATCATTATTGGAAAAAAGTCAATTAATTCCGAGTGAAAAAATAGACAACTTTATATTCCAAAATCAAGGAAATCTGTCATTCAAAAAATCAAATCAAGACTGGGGAATTGAACACAAAGGCTTTTCCAACGGAGCTGTATATGCCGATATAGATAATGATGGTGACTTAGAAATTATCATTAACAACATAGACGAAGAAGCTGTTATTTTTAAAAATAATGCGTCAGATACATATAATTATCTAAAAGTTCAACTCAAAGGAAGTACCTCAAACAGTTACGGATTGGGCTCAAGAATTACTATATATGTTGATGGGAAGCAGCAAGTACAAGAACTGACATTGACTCGTGGATTCCAATCTTCAATCGCACCTGAATTGCACTTCGGATTGGAAAAAACAACCCGAATAGACAGTTTATTCGTGGTTTGGAATGATGGTAAAATCTATACACAAAAAGACATTGAAGCCAATCAAACTCTAGTATTGAATTATGCTGAAGCAATTGAAAAAGAAAACGTTCAAATCTCAGAGAACCCAAAACAATTTGCTACTCATAAGGCACTTTCGAAAATCATTAAGCATACTGAGAATGATTATGATGATTTTGCTACGCAAGTATTATTACCACATCAAATGTCTACACTTGGACCAGCAGTCGCAGTTGCCGATGTAAATAATGATGGTTTTGAAGATATTTTTGTTGGTGGTTCATTTGGAAATTCTGCTCACATATACTTACAGACTCATAATGGCTTTCAAGCGCAAACAACTACTACATTTGAAGCTGATAAAATTTCAGAAGATACTGGTGCACTTTTCTTTGATGCAGACAACGATGGAGATCAAGATTTATACGTGGTAAGTGGAGGTTATGAATTTGCTCAAAACTCTAACTTCTTGCAAGACAGAGTATACATTAATGATGGAAAAGGGAGTTTTCAAAAAAGTAATACTGCACTTCCCACTATTGCTATTAGTGGTTCACGTGTTTACTCATTTGATTATAATAAAGATGGAAAGCAAGACGTATTGGTTTTAGGTCGTCAAACACCAGGCAAATACCCATTTCCAACATCAAGTCTTCTTCTTGAAAATATCTCAACTACTAATGAAATAAAATTAGAAGACACTACGAAAAATTTTGCGCCTGCATTGCTAAACATAGGAATGGCTACAAGTGCCGTAATCACTGATTTTAATAATGATTCATGGGAAGATATAATTCTCGTAGGAGAATGGATGCCCATTACACTACTTCAAAATAACAAAGGAGTGTTTGAAAATGTGACTGAAAAATATGGATTACAAGAAACAAGAGGTTGGTGGTGGAGCATTAAGCAAGGAGACTTTGATAATGATGGTGATATGGATTATGTAATAGGCAACAACGGACTTAATTATAAATACAAAGCAACCGAAGCTGAAACATTTGATATTTATGTAGAAGATTTTGATAAGAATCAAAAAGAAGATATTGTACTTAGTTACTATCAAAATGGAGAACAATATCCTGTTCGTGGCCGACAATGTTCTTCGCAGCAAGTACCAGGAATCAAAGAAAAATTCAAAAATTATGACGAATTTTCTACTGCTACTCTTATAGATGTATACGGAAAAAAGAAATTAGAAAATGCATTACACTATCAAGTAAAATCGTTTGCAAGTATATATTTAGAAAATACCAGCCAAGGGTTTAAAATACATGAATTGCCTGTAGAAGCGCAACTCTCAAGCATTCAACAAATTCTTGTAAATGATTACAATGGCGATGGTTATTTGGATATCATTGCTGCAGGAAATTTATATAATTCAGAAGTAGAAACACCTCGAAATGATGCGAGTTATGGAGTATACCTGCAAGGAAATGGAAAGGGATTCTTTCAATCGGTTCCAGTTACACAAAGCGGATTGTATACTTCGGGAGATGTAAAGGATTTACAAACAATTTCTATTGGAAAAGACACATACCTACTCTCCATCAAAAACAACGATTACATTCAGTTTATAAAATATAATTAAGCAACATACACATATTTTTTGAGGAGAATACAAGAATCACCTTGTATTCTAGGATAAATACATACCTATATTGTCAAAAAATGAAAAGAATAACTTTATGCTTTCTACTGCTTGTTTTTACGTGTTGTAAGACAAATAAAACAGAATTAATGGCAGAATTAGAATATGAAATTCCTTCTAAATTAGGAGAAGGAGCTATTTGGGATTATCGAAAAAAAGTACTCTATTGGGTAGATATTGAAGGAAAATCACTCAATATCTATTCGCCTAAAACCAAAACTAACAAAGAAATCAAAATGCCGTCACGGATAGGAACTGTTGTGCCTTCTGAAATTGAAAATGAAGCAGTGGTAGCTCTGGAAGATGGTATTTATATGGTTAATATCGTCACAGAAAATATATCATTACTCTCAGATATTGAAGCTACACATACAGAAAATCGTTTCAACGATGGCAAGTGCGATCCTAATGGAAATCTTTGGGTGGGTTCTATGCATTTGCCACAATCCAAACCTGAAGGAAGTCTATATAAAATCAACTCTGACGGAGAAGCACAAAAAATGTTGGGAAATATTACCATTTCTAACGGTATTGTATGGACAAAAGATAAAAAAACAATGTACTATATCGACACACCAACTTCAAACATTAGAGCGTTCGATTACAACGAGCAGAACAACACTATTTCCAATGAACGAATCGCAGTAAAAGTTGATGAAGCTGATGGTTTTCCTGATGGAATGACAATTGATGAAAACGATAAACTTTGGGTTGGTCTTTGGAACGGTAACTGTATTGCGCAATATGATCCTATTACAGGGAAAATGCTTTCAAAAGTTCATGTGCCTGCTCACAATGTAACTTCCTGTGCATTTGGAGGAGAAAATCTGGATATTCTTTATATCACAACCTCAAGTCTCGATATGAACGATGAAGAAAAAAAGCAGTACAACAAAGCAGGTTCTATCTTCAAAATTAAACTCGACACAAGAGGCGTTCGCAGCACATTTTTCAAAAAACCAATGTATAAAATAACTCAAGCAAACTATTCTTTTTCCCATGAATAATTTAAAACAACATAGAATACTACTCTGTATTTTTTCAATTTTGATAATTTCTTGTGAAACACACACACAACCAGTAGATGAAATAGAGACAAAAGTCAATGAACTCCTTACTACAATGTCCTTAGATGAAAAAATAGGTCAATTAAATTTGCGAGGAACTTCAAGCCGAGTAAAAGGAGAACTGCCAGACTCTTTAAAACAAGCTGTTAGAGATGGAAAAATTGGAGCTTTTTTAAATGTCACAAATACCGCATATGTAGACGAATTGCAACGAATTGCTGTAGAAGAAAGTCCTCACAAAATCCCATTAATCTTCGCTAGAGATGTCATTCATGGATATAAAACCATTTTTCCAATTCCCTTAGGAATCGCTGCTAGTTGGGATACAGAAGTTGCTGAAAATTCTTCGAGAATAGCAGCTATAGAAGCTTCGTCATTTGGTATTCGTTGGACGTTTGCTCCTATGCTTGATATTGCGAGAGATAGTAGATGGGGACGTATTGCCGAATCACCAGGAGAAGATCCATTCTTAGCGGCCAAATTATCCGAAGCGTATATAAAAGGATTTCAAGGGAAAAATTTAAAAGATCCCACCAGTATGATTGCTTGCGCAAAACATTTTATTGGCTATGGCGCTGCAATTGGAGGACGCGATTATAATACAGCCATCATCAATGATGCACTATTGCGCAATGTCTATTTACCTCCTTTTAAAACTGCTGTAGAGGCAGGATCACAAACATTTATGACTGCTTTTAACGAAATGAATGGTATACCAGCTTCTGGTGATAAGCGGTTGCTGACACATATATTACGTGACGAATATAATTTTGATGGATTTGTAGTGAGTGACTGGGATTCGGTTAAAGAAATGATTCCTCATGGTTTTGCAGAAGATCTTAAACATGCAGCCGAAATTTCGCTGAATGCAGGTTTAAATATGGAAATGACAAGCAAAACATTTGAAACCTATACAAAAACATTACTTGATGAAGGAAAAATTACCATTTCACAAATTGATAAATTGGTAGGTGATATTTTACGGGTAAAATTGAAAATGGGACTCTTTGAAAATCCTTATAGAGAAGATAAAAGTAGCAATCTGTACGCGACAGCACATTTGGAAAAAGCAAAAGAAGCTGTTATAAAAAGTTCGGTATTATTAAAAAATAATCAAAATATATTACCATTGGCTGCCAACACAAAATTGGCAGTTATTGGACCGTTAGCAAATCAGCCAAGAGAACAACTTGGTACATGGACATTTGATGGTGATGGAAAATTTACACAAACGCCAATCCATACATTTCAAAGCAAAAACGTTACATTCAACTATGTAGAAGGATTATCACACAGTCGTGATAAGAGTGCTGCAAACTTCTCAAAAGCAATGTCGGTAGCAAAAACTTCTGATGTCATTATATTTATCGGCGGAGAAGAAGCAATTCTTTCGGGAGAAGCGCATAGTAGAGCTGATATTAATTTGCCTGGAGCACAAGAAGATCTCATTAAAGAGCTAGCCAAAACCGGAAAACCCATTGTGCTAATCATTATGGCTGGACGACCAATTACAGTAGGAAATATTATCAATGATGTAGATGCAATCTTAATGACATGGCATCCAGGAACAATGGGAGGACCTGCAATTTACGACATGATTTTTGGAGAAGATGAACCTCAAGGACGATTGCCAGTAACATGGCCAAAAATGGCAGGACAATTGCCATTATTTTACAATCATAAAAATACAGGACGACCAGTAATTCCAGAGGAATTTGTACAGCTAGATAGCATTCCAATTGGTGCATGGCAAAGTTCACTTGGTAACACATCTCACTATTTAGATGTTGGTTATTTGCCACAATATCCATTTGGCTATGGCTTAGGATATACCAGTTTTTCATATGGAAAAATTAATTTAACAGATACGATTATTTCGGAAAATGAAGAACTAATTGTTTCGGTAAAAGTCACCAATACAGGTGAACGTGCAGGAAGTGATATTGTACAATTGTATGTGCAAGATGTGGCTGGGCGCATTACTCGACCAGTAAAAGAACTAAAAGGATTTCAAAAAGTGACGTTGCAACCCAATGAAACAAAAACGATACACTTTACCTTAACAATTGATGATTTGAAATATTATGATAATCAACAACAATTAAGTGTAGAAAAAGGAACTTTTAATGTTTGGGTTGGGGCGCATTCGGCTACGCAAAATAGGGCAACATTTAAGTATGAATAAACTCTTTATTATTATGGGTGTTAGTGGATGCGGAAAAACAACTATTGGAAAGCAGCTAGCAAAAAAAATAAATCTTCCATTTTTGGATGCAGATGACTTTCATTCTGAAGAAAACATTCAAAAAATGACAAATGGAATAGCTCTCAATGATACAGATCGCATGCCATGGTTGGACACACTGAACAATGAACTTAAAACGTATACAGAGAAGTACGGAGTAGTTTTAGCTTGTTCAGCATTAAAAGAAAGCTACCGAAAAAAATTGAGTGAAGGAATAAGTCAAATACAGTGGATTTACTTAAAAAGCGATTCTAAACTAATTCAACAACGTATGCAACAGCGTACAGATCATTTTATGAATGTTCAATTAATGCAGTCACAGTTTGATACTTTAGAAGAACCGACATATGGATTACATATCTCTAACGCAAGTTCACCAAACGAAATTATGATACAAATTTTACAAAAAATGGGACACATATGAAGAATGCTTCTTTTGGAATTATCGGTTTGGGCGTGATGGGAAAAAGTATAGCTATCAACGCACTAAATAAAAACATTTCGGTGGCAGTGTATAATCGAGAAACGACAGATGAGGTACATATTGCCCAAACTTTTGCAAAAGTTTATTCAGACAAACAAGTTCAAGGTTTTTCAGATATACAGGCTTTTGTTAACGCTCTTGAAACTCCTCGAAAAATACTGCTCATGGTCAATGCAGGAAAAGCGGTTGATCAAGTGATTGCTACGTTACTTCCTTATTTATCAGCAGGAGACATCCTTTTGGATGGAGGTAATTCACATTATAAAGATACCAATAAAAGAATTTTAGACTTAAAAAAACAGCACATACATTTATTAAGTGTCGGAATTTCAGGAGGAGAAGAAGGCGCACTTACGGGGCCTTCATTAATGCCTGGAGGAGATAAGGAAAGTTATCTTGTTGTAAAAAAAATCTTGGAAATGATTGCTGCAAAAGATGCAGATAAAAAACCATGCTGTGCTTACATTGGAAATGATGGTTCAGGACATTTTGTTAAAATGGTTCATAATGGTATTGAATATGGCGACATGCAATTATTGGCAGAACTATACGAAGTTTTATCGCTAACATGTTCATATAATGATATTGCAACAATTTTCCGTAACTGGAATCAAACGGAACTTCAAAGCTATCTATTGGAAATTACTGCAGATATTTTGACTACCAAAGAAGGTAATACCTATGTATTAGATACAATTTTAGATAAAGCAGGCAATAAAGGGACTGGTTCGTGGTCGAGTATAGCTGCGATGGAATTAGGAGTGCCTACAACAATCAAAACCTCGGCAGTATATGCTCGTTATTTATCTTCACTTAAAGAAAAAAGAGCGCAATTAGCAATTTCCAAACCACATCACCCTATTGAAGAAATAGCCATTGATGTGATAAAAAGAGCCTACAAGTTTACTCGATTATTAAACTTGCATCAAGGATTTGAGCTACTTCGTGCTGCATCAAAAACATACGAATGGCAATTACAATTGGCAGAAATTTGTAGAATATGGTCCAATGGGTGTATAATTAAATCTGCCATGTTAAAACAATGTATGAGCATTCTTAAAGAAAAAGACTCATTATTGGATGACGAGACTATTATTCAGCAGCTTACTGATCTGGAATCCGATGTAAAAAAAGGAATACAATATGCATTACAATATCGCTTGAATATTCCATGTATTACAGCAGCGTATTCCTATTGGCTTATGATGACAACTCAACGTACTTCTGCGAATATGATTCAAGCGCAACGAGATTTTTTTGGAGCGCATACATTTCAAAGAGTAAATGATGCCTCTCAAAAACAAATTCACTATCACTGGAAAAAATAAACATGGAAGCACAGTTAGACATATCGTTACTTTTTTCTGTTTTAGCAGGTATTGTAGTCTTATTAATATTAATCTTAAAATGTAAGATTCAGTCTTTCATAGCATTGCTTATAGCAAGTATTGTGGTAGGAATGCTTGCAGGAATGTCGCCGAGTAGTATTCTCATGACTATACAAGAAGGAATGGGAAATACCTTAGGGTTTGTAGCGCTTGTCATTGGACTTGGTGCAATTTTTGGTTCCATTCTTGAATATTCAGGTGGTGCTGAGACTTTAGCTCAATTTATGCTGTTAAAGTTTGGAGAAAAACGTGCCTCATGGGCATTAATGCTTACAGGTTTTTTAGTTGCAATTCCTGTATTTTTTGATGTCGCTTTTATCATCTTAGTTCCAATTCTGTATTCGCTCCAACGAAAAACTAAAAAATCCTTGTTGCTTTATGCAATCCCGTTGTTGGCAGGTTTGGCAATTACACATTCATTTATACCACCAACACCTGGACCAATTGCAGTAGCTGATATTTTAACAGCCGATTTGGGATGGGTAATTTTATTTGGAGTGTTGGTAGGGATTCCCACAGCGACTGTATGTGGTCCTATTTTTGCAAACTATATCTCTAAGAAAATTCATGTAGAAGCCCCCAAAATAACAGCCAATGAAACAATGGAAAGTTACCCTGCTGTTTCATTAATTCTTGCTATTATTGGCATTCCGATTGGGTTAATAGTTTGTAATACAGTTATTAATAGTCCTTTAGTTTCTGATAATTTAATTGAGGAAAATATAAAGCAATGGATTCGTTTTATAGGAAATCCGATTGTAGCCTTGATTTTAGCCAATTTAATTGCTTGGTATGTATTAGGAGTTCGAAGAAAAGTTTCCCGAGAAAAATTGTTGGATATCACATCTCGATCTATGGGACCAACAGGAGTCATCATCTTGCTAACAGGTGCAGGAGGTGTTTTTAAACAAGTGCTTGTCAATACAAGTATAGGAGAGATGTTGGCAAATTACTTTTCACAAATAGGGGTTTCTATACTAGTCTTTGGCTTTTTCATTTCAGCGATAATTCGCATACTTCAGGGTTCTGCAACAGTTGCAATGATTACAGCGGCAGGAATTACAGCTCCGTTAGTAATGGTACAAGAAAACTTTACTGAGATAGACAAGGCATTGCTAGTTATTATTATTGCTTCAGGCGCATCTATTTTATCACATGTAAACGATAGTGGGTTTTGGCTTGTTAGTAAATACTTAGGAATTAACGAAAAACAAACATTTCAAAGTTGGACACTTATGACTACAATTTTGGCATTTATGAGCTTTGTTATCGTTTTAGGGATTTCACTCATCATTTAATTTTTTATTTTCGTCGCATGTCAACACAAACAAAATTATCATTCAAAGAAAAAGTAGGCTACGCTCTAGGCGACACTGCAGCAAACATTGCTTGGCGAACTATTGGCCCTTTTTTGCCCATATTTTATACAGATGTCTTCGGATTGGGAACGGCTGCTGTAGCAACCTTATTATTAGTAATCCGTTTTGGCGATGGTGTGACTGATTTGATTATGGGAAATATTGCAGATCGAACAAAAAGCAGATATGGAAAGTTTCGTCCTTGGTTACTTTGGACAGCATTACCGTTTGGAGTGGCTCTCGTTTTGCAGTTTACTACGCCCGATTTAAGTCTGCAAGGAAAAATCATTTGGGCTTATGGAACATCTATATTTTATACATTGGTCTATACCGCCAATAATGTCCCATATTCTGCTTTGATGGGTGTAATGACAAGTGATGTAAAAGAGCGAACCGAACTCTCTTCGTATCGTTTTTTTGGCGCGTATTTAGGAGGAATCATTGCTACAATAGGAGTAATATCTTTAGTTGACTATTTGGGAGAAGGAAATAAAAATATTGGGTATCAATACACGATGTATGTGTTGGCGTTTATTTTGGCAATATTCTCGTTTATTACATTTTACACTACACGCGAACGAGTAAAAGCAGTGGCTACTAATAATATTAAAGAAGATTATAAAGACTTACTAAAGAATGGTCCTTGGTTAATTTTGTTATTCATAGGATTCGTTTTTGTAACCTACAATATCATCAAGCAGAGTTCGGCAATGTATTATTTTACTCATTACGCTAAAGATGAATCTCATTTTTTTGGGAGTTTAACTGCTTGGGGTGGCGAGAATGGATTGGCTGGACTGTATTTATTGTCTTTGTTAATCATTTCAATGATTTCTACCATTTTTGCGCCTAAATTGACCAAATATTTTGGAAAAGTTAACCTATTCATTATAAGTATTCTATTTTCAGCAATTACGGCGGGTGCCATGTATTGGTTAGATTCTAATCAAGTGGGAATGATGTTTTTTTTAGGAATCAGTTCTGAATTTGGAGCAGGACTAATGCCTGTGTTATTCTTTGCGATGCTAGGCGATGCTGCAGATTATTCTGAATATAAAAATGGACGTCGCGCCACAGGTTTAATTTTTTCTGCCGGAACCTTTGCTATGAAATTTGGAGGAGGAGTTGCAGGAGCAATTACTTTGATGGTTTTAAACATATATAATTATGATGGAAAAGCCTTGGTAAAAACTCCAGAAATGCTAGAAGGAATTAAACTGAATATGAGTATTGTTCCAGCAGTTTTTGTATTAATTGGAGTTGTCGCATTGTGGTTTTATCCGTTGACCTCTAAAAAAATGATTGAAATTGAAGAGGGATTAACGGCAATGCGTAAAGAAAATTGAGTTATTTCATTAATTCAATAGCTTTTTCTATACGTTCTGTGGGTTGTTTACAAGTTCTATTTACGCATACATATATTAAAGTTTTGCCTTCGTTGAAACGATTTTTGAGTAAAGGCAATTCACTATCGGATGTGCTTCCACAAAGTAACATGTTTGGAAGGTAATTTTGTTGTAATGCTCTTGCTTTTTCATGTGCGTCTTTACCGCAAATAACAACTTCATAATAAGGTTGCGAAAGATGCAACAACAAATCCAGCCAATTGGCATATAAGTTTGGGTATTCTATAATGTCAGGGATGTTTCGTAGTAGCATAATTTTACTTTTTTGTAAAAAGTCATCATTGCCAAAATAGTGTCCAAGTTGTAATAAATTATGACTCATCACAGAATTTGCTGAAGGCATAATTCCATCTTCTACATCAAACTCTTCAAAATGTAGCCCTTTCGAGTTGATTTCACTAAAAGTGAACAAATTGTTTGTGTGGCTGTAAAAATGCTCTAACACATATGTAGTGAGTGATTTTGCATCATACAACCATTGCGAGTCAAAGGTAATTTGGTACATGCTTAAAAAACTATCGATTAAATATGCATAATCTTCTAAGAAACCATCAATTTCAGGATTGTTTAAACTACGCAAAACTTTCCATTCTTTTGAAATGAGCTTGTTCTTAATAGCAGTAGCTGTTTGGACAGCTTGTGTTTTTATTTGCTCATCTCCAAACGTTTTGTATGCGTCTGTATATGCTTTTAGCATTAAAGCATTCCAAGCTGTGAGTACTTTGGTATCTGTTTGAGGAAGATTTCTTTTTTTTCGTTCATTTAAAAGAATCGTTTTCCATGTATTGACCTTTGCTTTTAATTGATCTTCCGTGAGATGGTATAAATTCATAAAAGAGGCATCATCGTGCTTTTTTGTCAACACGTATTTTTCTTCTGGATTTTCTTCAGATATAATGTTTGTCGAAGAGTGGAGATTAAAATATTTAGAAAATAAGTCAAAATCGCTACCTAATACTTGCTGTAAGGTTTCTTTTCTCCATGTATAATATGCACCTTCTTCGAGTTCATTCTTTTCATTAAAACTATCAGCATTGAGCGATGCATATAATAAATGATCGTTGCGAAGCCATTGTTTTTTGATAAAATTTAAGGTTTCATATACGACAGTTTTGTAATTTTCATTCTTTTGGGTTTGGTAAGCCAACGAATATGAAGAAATTAACTGCGCATTGGTGTAGAGCATTTTTTCAAAATGAGGAATTTGCCATGCTTTATCAGTAGTATATCTTGTAAAGCCACCTTCTATATGATCGTACAAGCCTTTTTCGGCAATCATTCGTAATGTAGTATGCACATAATTCAGCAACACAGAATCTTTTTCTAGCACTGCATAACGAAGTAAAAAGCGATAATTAGTTGAACGTGGAAACTTCTCTTCTTCCTGTTGCCCGCCATTAACTAAATCTAACTTCTTTTTCCATTTAGATTGGATTTCTTTCAGCGAAATTTTAGAAAGATTAAGTAAAGTATCAGAAGAAAATGTGTTCCATTTTTGAATATCATTAGCTACTTTTTTTGCAAACTGAGCGGTTTCATTAGGATTGCTATCATGTATTTTAACAATTTGTTCCAATGCATTCATCCATTGTTCTTTTGTAAAGTACGTGCCGCCCCAAACAGGTTCGCCATTAGGAAGTGTGATACAATGTAAAGGCCAACCCGCATTTCCAGTCATCATTTGTACTGCTTTTAAGTAAGTTTTGTCTATGTCGGGATGTTCTTCACGATCAACTTTAACATTAATAAAATGTGTGTTCATAAATTTTGCTACTTCTTCATTCTCGAAAGTTTCTTGTTCCATAACATGACACCAATGACATGAAGCGTATCCGATAGAAAATAGAATTAGTTTATTTTCTTTTGTAGCTTTAGCTAAAATTTCTTCACTCCAAGGTTGCCAATTTATGGGGTTATGTGCATGTTGTAACAAATAAGGGCTGGTTTCATGAACAAGAGCATTCGTATAGGGGTGAGTTTCTTTCGTACAAGCGCAAAAGACTAAAAAAATAATCGAAATGAATAAGATAAAAAATCGCATGTATGGTATTTTATCAAATATAAGCATCACAGTACATAGGTGCAATAAATAAACTTTGTATTTGTATCCTTTTACTAATAATTTTTTATTAGCATGAATAGTATTACTTTTATTTCTAAAAGCAATACTCTTTAGGTGTTGTGTAGTATGTATAAAAGAAAAAAAATGCACTTATGAAAAGAACTATTTTTCTATTCACAATCTGTTTATTATTAACAAAAATGAGTCATGCGCAAGGACCTGATGAAGATCAATTGGGAGCTTGGTATATGTATTTTTATAGTACAAATTTTAAAAATTCCAATTGGGGAATTCAAGGGGATTTTCAATATCGTGATTGGCGTGGTTTGGGAGATAGAGAGCAATTATTACTTCGATCAGGAATTACATATACACCGAAAAACTCAGGAGTTAAGTTTACTTTAGGATACGGAAACATAACCACGGGGCAATACGGTACAGAAGTAGACAATCCCGTTTCTGAAAGCCGAATTTATCAAGAAGCTTTGTTTTCAAATACATTGTGGAATCGAGTATTGTTAACTCATAGACTTCGATATGAACAACGTTGGGCAGAAAATCAAGATTTTAGAACACGCTACCGATACAATTTATTTGTAAACATACCTTTAAAGGGAACAAGTTTAGCGAAAGGAACTCCTTATTTTGCTTTTTATAACGAATTGTTTATTAATGGAGAACGACAGATAGGCAAGAATCGTAGTGTCCAATTTTTTGATAGAAATCGTACTTATCTTGGATTTGGATATGCTATCACAAACTCGGTTCGTTTTCAACTGGGTTGGATGAAACAAACTACGGTTAATTGGCAAAAAGGACAACTGCAATTCAGCATGCACCATTCTTTTTGAGAATAAAAAGATAGAGTAAATAAAAAACGTTTCAATAATATGAAACGTTTTTTTATGCTATTGATTTCTTCCGTATATAACATTCAGATAAATTTGTCCAATCACTTTCGTGCCTTCCTCCTCGAACTAATTCTGGATTAGAGAATAAGTTTTAAGTTAAGGTAATATACCAGCTACTTATTTACATTGCTATTCTAAATGGAGTGTTTGATTCTGTATTACCAACCATCTTTAGAATAATTCGATTTTTGCGATGACTTATCGGTAACACAATTTCTCCAGTAAGATGTACAAGTCTGTAATGAGGTTCATATAATTGTACATAATTAGGATTGATTAAATAGGAACGATGTATGCGTATAAAACTAATGTCTTTAAAAGACTCTTCGAGTGTTCCAATATTTTTACTGCTTAAAATTTCCGAACCATCCTTTAGGTATATCCAAGAATAACTCTCAAAAGCTTCAATGTACACAATTTGTGACTTATCAATGTATTTTCCTTGAAGTTTACTTCCTATGCGGAAAAATTTTTTGTTGTTTGTAATTAACAGACCTTGATAATCTCTTTCTTTTGACATGATGCAATATGTATTTTAGTTTATTATTCCTTTAATTGGATAGGGGAAATAGGAAGGTTAGGGTTATATTCTGAAATCAAAGGAAAGTATTACACCTATTCGATACAAAAAAATTGTATAAGCGTCGAGTTTTTGCAATGAGCGTCATGTTTTGTTTTAATAAGTATGTTTTTTCTTATTAAAAATATGTTAATAAAAATAGTGTGTTGAAATTCATTATATACATTACCGATGATTTACAAGAAATTTAAACAACCAAGGACACTTACTTAGGTAGCTTTTTTTTTGAAAATTTTCTTCACCATTTTGAACACTAGAAAACTGTGTTTTTCTAATTCAACTCACATATGTCAATAGAAAAAAATGACGCTTATAAATTAATTTCTACGCTTATAAAGTATAATTGGTTTATGTATAGTATATGTTGTAAAATGCAACTCAATACATCTATCAAGTTCTTGTTACATTGGAATTATGAAAATTTATATCACACTATTTTTAGTTTTATGTGCCCTTCCGCAAAAGCGAATCATCAATAATCAAAATTTTGATTATGAGTTTTATATTTCTTTAGAAAAAAAGATAAAACCTGAGATTGGAAAAACTTATTTCTGGTATAGAGCAGGAGAAATTCATCAGGTAACAGGTGATATAGGAGGTGCTATTTTAGTGAATGATTATATTAAATATTATAAATCTAAGCAACTTGCTGAAAAAGGAGTTTTTGATAACGGATTAAAAGATGGGCTTTGGAAGAGTTGGTATGAAAACGGAAATTTAGCAACAACCGAAAAATGGAAAAATGGCTCTAGACACGGCAGTTTTATTTCGTACACTGAAAGCGGAGAAAAGAAAGAGGAAGGAATGTATCGAAATCACAAAAAACATGGAACTTGGATAGATTATGTTTCACGAGATACATTGATTTACAAAAGAGGAGTTCTAGTTCCAAAAAAACAAAAAGATACTATAAAAAGAGAACCCTTTTTAAAGCGCTTATTTAAGAAAAAGCGGAAAGATACCATTCAAAGAGCGCCTTTTTTAAAGCGTATTTTTAAAAGAAAGCGTAAAGATACTATTAATGGAAACCAAGAAAAACTGAAGCGTGATGCTAAAAAAACTTAAAGCATCGTCATTATTACAAGCTGTTTTTGTGTGTTTGTTAATTGGCGCGCTTTGTTTTGGAATGTTATTAATGTCAAGCTATAATTCCTTATTTCAAAAAAGAATACTACAAAAAACTCAACTGCAACTCACAAATGATTCTGCGATACAATTAATGCTGTCAAATATTAGTAAAACTAAAGAAGAAGTCTTACAGACTAATATTTTTTCAGATCATATATATTCAAATATGAAAGTATCCGATTGGGGATTTTACAAAGTACTATCTGCAAAAACTTATCATAAAAGGGATACCGTAAAAAAAAATGTACTTGTAGGCGAAATTATAAAACCTACTATAGCTTTATATGTCTCAGATTATGATAGAGTTTTAAATGTGGCAGGTAATGTAACTATTACTGGTGATATTTACATTCCAAAAGGAATACTTGAAAAAAAAAATATACATGGGGAAAAGACAAACATAAAAGTACAAGGAATTCAAAAAACATCTGAAGAGCGACTTCCTAAATTGAGAAACTTTGATACGAAGACAGCTATTGAATCGGCCTCAATATCAACTTTTGAAGTTATAGAGAAACAACAAACCTATGTGCGGACATTTGATAAAGCAACACAAGTGCACATTACAAATGATCTTTCATTTTTGTCAGGTAAAACAGTTAAAGGGAATATTATATTTCAATCTGAAGGAACATTAGTGGTACGGCGAAATATGAAATTGGAAGACGTCATTATAAAAGCAAAAAAAGTAGTGGTGGAAGAAGGTTTTAGTGGAAACATTCAAATTATTGCTTCAACGGCTGTCATAATTGAAGATAACGTAACCTTACAATATCCATCAAGTATCTTAATCCAGCAACCAAAAGACAGCGCTAACATTACTATAGGAAAGAAAAGTGTGTTGATTGGAGGAATTATACTAAACAATATGAATCATCAAACAGCACAAAAATCAACACTATTCATTGATGATAGCGCAACTGTTGTGGGAACTATATATTGTTATGGAGTGATGGAACTAAAAGGAACTGTATATGGAAGTGTGTATGCAGATAGATTGAATACTAAAACTAAGGAAGCTAACTACGCTAATCTTTTGATGAATGCAAAAATAGACATTAGTAAACTACCTGAAAATTTTATTGGAATTCCATTATTTGATACAAATACAGAACATGTTCGTACTTATGAAACTATTAAAGAATTATAACGTAAAAGCATCATCATTACTAGAGTCTGTCATGGCAACAGCAATTATTGCTATCTGTATGGTCGTAGCAACCATTGTTTTTGTGAATGTTTTTAAAACAAACTTTTCTACTGATTATATACAGGCACATCAAAAAATACATACAATCATACATGAATTGCACGAACAAGATAAAATTGAAGCTCAAACCTATACATTCTCCAATTTTACCATAGAACAAGAAGTGAATAATTATGAAGATAATTCCAATATCAAACAAATTGATTTTACCATAACTACCAATACAAAAACAGAAACATTTACGTATCTAATTTCAACTACTAATGAGGTTCAACCATAAATACAAAGCGTTTACACTTACAGAAACCGTATTTGGTCTCATCATTTCTAGTGTGTTGATAGGTGTAATATATACGGTGTTTACCTCTTTTAACAAGCAATTTATAATCTTTCAGAAGCAACAATTAATCACCAATGATTATACGGTATTCAATACTACTTTCAATGAAGATTTGTATAAAGCTGTGACTTTAGATTATAGTGATGAAACCTTACACTTAAAACGATATGACGAAACAGAGATATATTATTCTTTTAAAAATGATACGATTAAAAGGGCTCATAATGCACATGTCGAAACTCTATTTTCAAAAGTAATTTCATGCACTTTTGAAAAAAAAGAACATCATTTTGCAATCTCTTTGAAGTTACAATTGCATGATGAAATTATTGATTTGAATTATTATAAAAAGAATACTTTAAATCAAACTATAAATACTGCTTTTATAGAAGAAATGAAATAATTGTTAAAAATTAAAGGAGTGAAACTTAATGTAACAAAACCGAAAAATACAATAAAGGAATTCAAAATCGAGAAAGCAGATTCGACCTCTTTGAACTTTGATTTTTTTTCTAAGTTTTCAAGCAAAGACAAAGAGGCTTTTTATAGAGAATTTGCGGTACTCATCAAATCAGGTGTCGATTTTAATCAGTCACTACATATATTAGCCTCTCAACAAAAGTCTAAAAAAATCAAAAAAATACTGGTAACAATTAATACAGATGTAGTTGCCGGAAATACACTTTTTGATGCTCTTAAAAAGCATAAAGAATTCTCTCCGTATGAGTATCATAGTATAAAAATAGGGGAAGAAACACGAAAATTAGCAGAAGTATTGCAGCAGTTGCAGTTATTTTTTGCGCGTAAAATAAAAATGAAACGACAGCTTATTTCGGTCATTACATATCCTGCATTTGTATTGGGAATTACATTTTTGGTATTGTATTTTATGCTCAATTATATTGTTCCGATGTTTAGTTCTGTTTTTAAACAATTTGGAAGTGAATTACCTAGCATCACAAAATTTGTCATTCAATTATCAGAAAACTTTAATACCATAATAGTAGTGCTATTAATGGCTATATTACTAATTATTGGTATTCATAAACACTATAAAAACAATGATAAATATAGAGAGATAACAGGTGTTATACTTTTAAAAATACCTTTTATCGGCAAATTTATACAGAAAATATATGTATCCAGATTTTGTCAATCATTAAGTCTATTGCTAGGGGCAAAAACACCTTTAATTATCTCATTAGAACTCACCAAAGAAATGATTGTGTTTTATCCGATGCAGAAATCAATTTACCAAATAAAACAAGACATATTGAAAGGAAATTCATTAGCTGTTAGTTTGCAAAAGCATACTATATTTCCCGACAAATTAAAAGCTCTTGTAGGTATTGGAGAACAAACCAATGAACTTGATAGTATGTTTCATAAACTTAATAACCAGTATAATGATGAAATTGATCACACTACAAAAATGGTGGGCACCATCTTAGAACCTTTAATCATCATCATTATAGGATTTTTGGTGGGTTTTATCCTAATTTCCATGTACACGCCAATGTTTGACCTCAGTAAAGTCATTGGTTAATCTGTGTTATTTTTTAGCTCAAAAAGCATTTTTTACAAGAGAAAATGAACGCTTATTAATTATTTCTGACGCTTATTAGCTATTTCATAGAGTCATAGTGCTTTATGTATACATTTGATATGAAATAATAAAACTCAATAGGTTCATGGTCAAAAAAAATCTTCAGAAAAAGAAACAGCATTTATGGCTCAAAGGATACTCACTTACTGAAATTCTTATTGTATTATGTATTATTGGTATTCTTATATATTTAGTATTACCAAATCAAACGCAAGCTGTTGTACAAGCAAGAGCTATTGAGGCAAAAACAGCTCTTAACTCTCTATACTCTTACGAGAAAAATTACTTTTTTACACATGCTAAATATTCTTCAAGTTTAGAAGATATAGGATATGAAACCGAACTGACGATTGATAAAGGTGGACAAGCTGTTTACAGAATTGAAATTATTGAAGCGTCTATTAATAGTTTCAAAGCCAGAGCGCAATCCATTCAAGATTTTGATGGCGATGGAAATTACAATACCTGGGAAATAGATCATCAACGAAACTTAAAAGAAATTGTAAAAGACTAACGTTTTGAAAATAATTTTCATCATACTACTGTTGTTACTGTTTCTCATTATTAGTATACAAGATTTTAAATATAGAGCTGTTCACGCATTTCTTATCATAGGGACTGCTATGATTTCAATCCTAATTAACTACCTAGAACCATTACTCAACCTTTACGAAATGTGTAAAAGTATTGCCTTTTTAGGCATAACAAGTATCGGATTTATGATGTATCAAACAATAAAAAATAAACAGTTAGAAAACCCTATTGATACATCAATCGGTTTGGGAGATATTTTATTTCTTATAGTAATAACGCCTTTGTTTCAAGTTCATAATTATATTCTGTTTTTTATTGTGGGACTATTGCTTTCAATCATCCTATTTGTGATTACACAAAAATTAAGAAAACAGGCCACACTACCATTAGCTGGGTATTTAGCTCTTTTTCTAATCGTGTGTTTTGGTTTAAAACTCTGCAATATTGTAAATCCATTTTTCATTGAATTCAACTGAACAATATATCGCCATCACTGTTGAGCAAAAGCAAATTATTAATGCTGAGCTTGCCAATCACTATAAGGTAATTCCTTTTAGTGAAGATGCGAGTACAATTGTTTTGTATACAGAAGAAGGGAATCGAAATAAAGACCACTTTACGCAGGAATTGCAACTCTTTTTAGGTAAGAAAATCAGCTTTAAATATGTAGATGCAGCAAGTATTCAACAAGCATTGGCTACATACTATAGAACAGGAGAAAATGAAACTGCACACGCAAATTCTAATACCCAACTTAGCACCGATTTTTTAGACGAATTAATTCAAGAAGCCAAACAAATTAGAGCGAGTGATATTCACATAGAAATCTTTGAGGAAGAAGCGCGCGTGCGTTTTAGAATTGATGGTTTGCTCATTGAAAAATATAAAATAGAAACGACAAATTATCTCGAATTAATCAACAAAATAAAGATTCGTGCTAGCCTTGACATTACTGAAAAAAGATTGCCGCAAGATGGACGCATCAACTTTAATACATTCGACATTAGGGTTTCCATATTGCCAACACATTACGGCGAAAAAGTAGTAATGCGTTTGTTGGGAAGAGATGCATCTCATTTAGACTTAAATGCATTAGGGATGGATGCTGAAGAGCAAGACATGTATCGAAATGCGGTCAAAAAAACCAATGGAATTATATTAATTAGCGGTCCAACGGGATCAGGAAAAACAACGACTTTATACGCTACGTTGAAGCACTTGAATCATTCCAAAACAAACATTGTAACCGTTGAAGATCCTATTGAATACACACTAAAAGGAATCAATCAAGTACAACTCAAAGAAAGTATTGGGCTTACGTTTACTTCCGCATTACGCTCGTTTTTACGACAAGATCCAGATATTATTATGTTAGGAGAAATCAGAGATGCACAAACTGCTCAAATGGCAATTAGAGCTTCCTTGACAGGTCATTTAGTACTTTCTACAATACACACAAATTCTGCTTTAGGAACCATTTCAAGACTTATTGACATGGATGTTCCAGCATTCTTAATAGCAGAAACACTCAACATTTCAGTGGCGCAACGCTTACTTCGTAAACTATGTGTACACTGTAAAGAAAAAGCAGTTTTAAACAAAGAAGACTTACCTAATTATTTAAGGAATGATTATACGTTATCGAATCATTACATTTCAAAAGGATGTCACCAATGTTATTACACAGGATATAAAGGTAGAACCGCAATCTATGAAATGATTCCTATTACTTCTATGATTTCAGAAGTTATAAAAAAAGAACGCTTGCAAGAAGCCAAAAATCATATTGATACTACTCAAAGTTTAGCACACAAAGCGTTACAATTATTTAAAAATGGTACGACTTCATTAGAAGAAGTGTATCCAATTTTATTGAACACCTAATATGATGTATAGAAAAATTAGTTTCATACTGATCCTCTTAATAGTTGGTTGCTGTTTTTCACAGGAAAGCAAGGAGTATCGTACACAAATAGAAAAATTAGCTACTGAAATTGATGCATATAATAAAACAATGCAAGTTGAAATTTCAGGAATCACTTTGTATGATTTTGTTTCTGCAATTGCAGATGAACACAAGCTAAGTATTGATGTCGATACTTCTTTGGATCAAATAGTCTCTAGCAATTTTTATGATGTTCCTGTAAAAGATGTATTGCTCTTTTTAATTGGGAAGTATGATATAGAAATGGATGTAAAAGGCAAAATTTTAGTCTTAAAAAAGAAAGAAGTTGTTCCAGAAAAACCTAAACCTATTCCTGTAAAAAAAATTGATGTCAGTTATAATAAAGAGAATGGTTTTTTATCGTTAAAACTCAAGCAAGACTCTATTGTAAAAGTAGCACAAGCAATTACAGATGCATCTCAAAAAAACATTGTGTTAGCACCTTCTATAAAAAAACAAGTGATTTCGTCGTATATTCTCAACAGACCGTTTGATCAAGTGTTAGACATGATGGCGAAGTCAAACAATTTAATGGTTACTAAAGATGAAAATGATTTCTATTATATTGAAAAAAGTGACATTGTCATAGAAGAAAGCGTTGCGGCCAAAAATTCAAAAAGTAATAAAAACAATAGACAAAAAAACGTACCTGTAAACTCGAGTGGGTATTATTCAATTGCTGTTGATACAAAAGGATTTCTCTCAGTCAATGCATATGAAGGGGATGTTATGAATATTATAGTGGAGGCTGCGGAAAAGCTGAATATTAACTATTTTATGTATGACAAGCCCGAAAATGAAACAACAACACTACTAGCAAATGGAATTACCTTTGAAGAGCTTTTAAATCACGTATTTAAAGGAAAAAAATACACTCACAAAATAGTTGATGAAATCTTTTTAATTGGAAAACACGACACCGATGGATTGCGCAAAACTACGTTGATTCAAATGGAAAACAGAACGATAGAATCTGTAAAAGAAACGTTCCCCAAAGCCTTAACAGATAAAATTGAAATTGTAGAGTTTGTAGAATTAAACGGGTTTGTAGTAACAGGTTCTAGTATTCAAATTATAGCACTCAAAGAGTACTTAAAAGAAATTGACAAAGTAGTTCCCAATATTGAAATTGAAATCATGATTGTACAATATCAAAAAGGATATGAAGTGCAAACGGGTTTTCAAGCTGGGTTAGATGATAACAAAAGAACTACTTCTGGAGTCTTGTTTCCTACCTCAGAAGTTCAAGTAAATGCAAACTCCGTAAATGGATTGATAGATGCTTTTAATGGCTTGGGAATTGTGAATTTAGGAAAAGTAACTGAACGTTTTTACCTAAGTCTGAAAGCACTAGAAAACAACTCATACATAAAAGTAGAATCGACGCCAAAATTAGTGACGCTTAACGGTCATGAAGCTTCAACTTCTATTGGTGAAACTAGTTATTACTTTGAGCAAAGAAATGAATTGATTCAAAATGGCATTAATAATAATGTATTACAATCTGGACAATGGAAATCTACGGATGCTAATTTGAGCGTGCGCATCAAACCCTACGTGTCAAAAGATGAATATGTCACATTAGAAGTGTCTGTAGAGCAAAGTTCTTTTTTAGGTAGAGCAGGTGAAAATGCACCTCCCGGAAAAGCTACACGGAAATTTGAATCGATGGTACGCGTCAAAAATAATGAGATGATTTTATTAGGCGGATTGGATGAATTGGAAAATGAAAACTCAGGAACAGGAACACCTTTCTTTTCTAGAATTCCCGTAATAAAATGGTTTTTCAGTAGTAGAAAAAAGAAAAAAGAGAAGTCAAAATTACACATTCTTATCAAGCCAACAGTTACGTATTAAAATGTTTCAAAAGTTAAAACATATCATTCCTTTTCAACAAACTTTTCAAGTGTTGGGTATTCACTTTTCAACTGAAGAAACAGTAAATTATTACTTTTTGACTGTTCACAATAAGCAAAATAATTTTACGGTAGGTAAACGTTTCGATACAAAATCTTTAGACATTGTATACAAAGAAGTACAGCCAAAATATCCCTTGTTGTTACATTTTTCTGGTGTTGGAATACTTCATAAAAAAACAGTCCGTGTTGCTAATTATCGTAACAAGCTATTATTTAAAGGCAATCCAGACGATTTCTATTTTTATGAACTACATCAAAGTGAACACGTATTTGTGTCAATGTGTAGAAAACAAATGGTTGATAAGTATGTAGCACAGTTCAAAGCCAAAAAGTATCACATTTTAGATATTGCAATGGGGCCATTTATTACATATACATTGCGTTCTTTTTTATCAGAAAAAAACATTATTTCTAATAGCGTAAAGTTGTTTTTTTCGGAAGATGGACTTCAAGATTTTGAAATTGACAGCACTATAGAAAAACAACTATACACTATTGAAGATATAGAATTAAATAGGGAAGAAATTGCCTTATTCGCTATGGTCATACAATATCATGTCCAAGAAGAAGTGCTTACAATGGAGACTCCTTTTTTAGATCAAAATCGTATCGACTATGCTTTTTTTAATAGAACAAAAACAGTTGGAATCATTGGGTTAGTATTATTACTCATGGCAATACTTTTTGGGCACTTTACTTTGGAAAACTATCAAAGATTATTTACTGAAAAAGAAGCCTTGATTGCAGAAGTTTCGAAAGCTAATGAAATAATCTCTTTATTAGAAAAAGAGAAAAAAAACAAAGAAACTATTGTGGCTACTTCAGGTTTGTTTCACCCTAAGTTCTTAACACACTATTTCTATGAAATTGGGAATTCAGTTCAGAAAAACATCAAATTGACGGAGCTTAACATTACGCCACTTACAAAGAAAATACGTGATGATAAAGAAGTGCAATTTTATAAAAAACAAATTCATGTACAAGGAACTACTAACAACGATTCGGATTTTAATTATTGGATAGCGGAATTAACAGAAAAAGATTGGGTGCAAAAAATAGATATTGAAGACTATACACAAGATAGGAATCGTAAAAAATCATTCCTAATTCATATTCACTTCTAATGCTAGAAAAAATTTCACATAAAAGACGTTTTTTCATCGTGATACTCTTATTGGTATTGCTCTTTTTGGCAGTATACAAAAAGACCTATCAACCTATTTTTCAATTAAAGAAAGAACTCAATGCTTCATATCAATTGGTAGAAAATGTAACACAACCGTTTGCAAAAATTGAATCCTTGAAAAATGAATTATCAGTATTAGATAAAGTGGTTGGTAATTCAGAAAATCATGCATTAATACAACAAAAAATATTGGATTTTATAACAACACATGCGCTTCATGTAAGTGTTGTAAATATTGCAGATTCTCACATGTATAAAGGGAATAATGCTTTTACAATACTTACCAATAAAATAATCTTGACAGGCAATTACGAAACATTATTAAATACAATATATACTATTGAAAAAGAATTTAAAGCTTCCAAAATTGTAAGTGCAAAATTCTATTCAAAAAAAAATTATAGCACAAACAAAACAGAATTATTGTTAGAACTTTATTTTCAAAATTATGGGAAATAACATTAAATTTTTAAGCATTATATGGTTGCTTCTTTTTCTATCATGTGATGATATTTTAGAAGAAGACTTAAGTAATGATCTGGTCATACCAATCATGCCTTCAGAAGGCAGTACGATTGTAAATAATTTGGTAAATTTTTCGTGGCAATCTTTGGAAGGTGCGGATAATTATCGATTACAATTGGTACGTCCTTCTCAAAATAACATGATACTATTGGATTCACTGGTTAGTGGAACTTCGTTTCAATATCCGTTAGAGCCAGGAATGTATCAGTGGCGAGTGAGAGGAGAAAACTTTGCATATGATACCGCGTATTCTTTTCCGATTTCTTTTACCGTAGAAGCTTCTTCTGATTTAACAAACCAAACGTTACTTCTCAATACGCCATCCGCAAATTTGTATACAAATACGACTAACTTACTATTCACTTGGAATGAATTACAATTTGCAGATTCTTATACTTTTGAGTTGATTAAAAATCTGAATGGGCAAACAACACTTACACAACAAGGAGATATTACAGGAACAAACTATAGTGTGAATGCTTCAGTTTTTGATGAAGATGCAGCATACATTTGGAAAGTAAAAGCAGTGAATTCTAATTCAGAAACCGCATATACTTCGAGATCAATTTATATAGATAGGCAAGCACCAAATCAGCCTTTATTAGTTTCTCCTGCCAATGAGGAAATTATTACAGCTATTGCTATAGATTTTAACTGGACTACTGGTCAAGACAGTGGAAATGTGCAGTCGGAAGTAAGTAGTATTCTTGAAATAGCACAAGATGCTAACTTCAATACGATTATAGAAAGTTTTACAGTCACGAATGGAACTTCGCAACAAGTAGATATTCCAAATGTCGGAACGTATTATTGGAGAGTAAAAACAAAAGATGTTGCAGGAAATTCAAGCTCTTATAGTATTTCCAGATCATTCACAACCGAATAAAAATAGTATCAATTTTGATCTCTAAAAAGAATATAAATAATGCGTTGATTTTGTTGACACTCATCATTTGGGGAAGTATTGGTTATACATATTTCGTCAAGAAAAAAATAGTATCAAGCCCTAAAATTGCTCAAAAAACCAGTAAACCAACTCAATACACAATACGAAAAGATACTTTTGAATTGAAAGACATAAACAATCCTTTTGAAAATGTATTTGTCACACGTAAAACATCACAAAAAATAACACAGACAAAAATAGCTCCTAAAAAAAAGCCACTTCCTGTTAGTGTAAAATGGCCTAGTATTCTATACCATGGATATATAGTAAGTAAAGGAAGTAACAAAAAATTAGGCGTAATCAATGTAAATGGAAAAATCATGAAAAGGAGAGAAAGAGAAATCATTTTGGAAAAATTCGAGGTCAAAAAAATTTATGAAGATTCCATACAATTACAATACAATAACACATTAAAAACGATAAAATTAAGCAGATGAAAAAATTAACTTTTCTCCCGATTATCAATCTAATACTTCTCATTGTAGGACTGATTAGTATGTTTGTATTTCTATTTCCAAAAGAAGAAGTAAAACAATATGGATATGTTGATAATTTAGCATTGTTTAGTCAATTCAATATGACTGAAGATTTACAAAAAATGAAGTTACCAGCTTTAAATCAACAACAAAAAAAGATAGACAGCTTGTATCAATTATTACAACGACAAAATAACCCAAAAGCAATTCAAGAATTTAAACAAAAAGTCTATTTGGAGAATACGAACCTTCAACGTTTAACTACTGAAGTAAAGGAGCAAATTAATAGGCAAGTTTGGGAACGACTTAACTCGTATTTGGAAGAATTTGGCACAGAAAAAGAAGTACATCTTATTTTCGGAATACAAGGTAATGGGAATATTATGTATGCTGATAAAACGTATGATTTTACTGAAGAAGTGATACAGTTTGCAAATAATAAATACGAAGGAAGTAATCAATAAACATAATCATTATGAAAAAATTAGCATATATTCTATTTGCTATTTTGGCAGTAATATCTTGTAAGAATACCTCTCATGAGCGTGTTGTTACAGAAGATTATAAATTTTTTAATTTGGCTGTCGATGGGTGGAAATCGAAACAAATAAATCAATATATCAACACTATAAATTATACTGCAACAGAAGTTCCGTTACACTATTATATTTTAAAAGATAATCAAAATTTTGAGCCCAAAGCAGTGGATTCATTATATAAACTACATAAAAATGAACGCATTGTTGAAATTGAGTTTCATCATGATGAAGAAAAAGATTTACTTGAAAAAGAGTTTACCAACTTGCCTTATGAAAAAGCGGTAGAATATATGTCTTTTAAATTAGAAAAGGATTTTCAAGTTATTACCTCTTCCAGAGATACTATTACGTGTTCGGGAGTTTTGTTTGAACGAAACTTCAAAGTGGCTCCTTTTAAGAGAGCCTTGTTATATTTTGGAAACGTTCCTGAAAATGAAGAAATTCAATTGTTGTATAATGATCAGTTATTCGGTAATGGAATCATTAAATTCAATTTCAAATCCAAACCACTTAAGCTTTAAAAAGTATTTCAAAACTGATTTTTATGACGCTTATGAAAAAAAAAGTACGCTTATTAACTATTTATATGGTAACATAGTATAATTACATACTTTAGCCGTTGTAGAATAAACCCACCTCAATTGTTTTAGCCCTAAAAGCAAAACAATTTCCTCTCTAAAACATTCAGGTAAAACTTCATCTTTTCATTGATGCAATGTAAAGACTGTATTGTACATCATACATTTTAACGAAGAATAACAAATTAAGTTTAAAAATAAAACTTAGCTATAATGATTATACAGCATATTAGAACTGGAAAACTATCAAAGGTTATAGCTTGCTATTTAGCAATGCAATTGGTGTTAACCACTATACAACCTTCTCAATTATTTGCATTGACAAGTGGTCCTTCACAACCAGAGTTTAATGCCTTTACGCCAATTGGAACTTCCGATATGGTAAATCTTAGTACGGGAGATTTTAATTATAACATTCCTATTATGGATGTTGGTGGTTATCCATTAAACTTAGCGTATGATGCTGGCATTACGATGGATCAAGAGGCTTCTTGGGTTGGCTTAGGTTGGAACTTAAGCGTGGGGCAAATCAACAGAAACGTTCGTGGACTACCTGACGATTTTAAGGGAGATTCGATTCGCTATGAAAACAATATGAAGAAGAACAAAACTGTGGGAATGACGCTTTCTATAAATGGGCAGCTTTCAGGTACTGAACCTATACCAGGTACTGAACCTATACCAGGAACAGATTCTTTTTCAGGAAATGCTAGTGCCACTTTAGTGCATAACAACTATGAAGGTTTTAGTTTTACACCTTCTTTTGGAGTTTCCTATCAGTTCACCAAAAATACAAGTGTAGGAATGAATCTTTCTCCGTCCGTTGAAAATGGAGCTTCGGTATCGCCAACTATTGGTTTCTCTGAAAGTTTGGACGGTGCAAAAGCAAATAGTAATGAATCCATTTCTCAAAATTATGGGGTAGGACTTCCGTATAACAGTAGACAGGGAATCTCCGCTTTTAATATTAATTCATCAACGACGCGAAGGGTTAATATAAAAAAGGGGTATACAAGTACATTGGGTAGTGCTTCTAGAGGTGTTTCTTTTATAGATAACACTTTTACACCGACAAAGCGTATAGGGTATCATAATGAAAATTATACGTTTAGAGCCTCTTTAGGACCGCAACTAGCAGCATTTAGTTTTGAAGGAGGAGTATCTGCATTTTATTCCGTGCAAAAAATAAAAAAGGAAGAAAAAATAAAAGAAGAAAAAACGTACGGTTACGAATTTACTAAAGAGGCTTCACATAAAGATATCTTAGATTTTAACAGAGAAAATGAGCGTACGGTCACAAAAAATACCTTAGCACTACCTATAACGAATTACACGTATGATATTTATCAAATTCAAGGACAAGGAATTGCTGGACAGTTTCGTCCTTTTAAAGGGCAAACAGGGTATGTGTTTAATCAAAAAATTGAAGACTCCGGTGATAGCTTTAGTCTGGGCGGTGAAATTGAAGGTGGCTGGGGATTTAGAAATGGGGTAGATATTCACTACTCGCCAACGAGAAGTCATACGGGCGTTTGGAATACTCCGGCAATTCACAAATTTCAATCGGTAAGTGATACGGAATTGGATTATGAAGAAACTTATTTTAAGCCTATAGGAGATTTAAGTGCTGATCTTGAGGAAGATCTATATAATAATAAATTGTCAGGTGAAAAACCGATGGCGTTAGATTTAGAGCCAGATGGTAATAAATACAATAAAAAAGCAGTTAGTCGATTTAATATAAAAAACTATACGGCTACTAATGATATTGAAGATGATACTCCACCGGTACTGATTGATGGTTCTTTAAGAAGAGCGAAACGTGAGCAACGAAATCAGGCAATTCAAAAAATAAACAAAAAAGACGCTTCATTTGATCCTTTTGTGAGTGAACACGATAGTCTAAAGCTACACCATACCAATGGGATGAAAATTACCCAACCAAGTGGTGCAGTCTATGTATATGGAGAAGCGGCTGTAAATTATACGAAAGAAGAAGTAACTTTTGGTGCTAACGGAATCGCTGATTTAGAAACAGGGACTATAGCTGTTAATGGAAATGATTCTGCTGATAGTGCAGGAGGTTTTGATGAATATTTTAATAAAATTATCACACCTGATTATGCACATACTTATTTGTTAAGTGCGGTGCTTTCTAACGATTATGAAGACCTTACGGGAGATGGCCCTACAGATGACGATCTTGGAGCATATACCAAAATACATTACAACGATTTTACAAATGATACAGCAGAAGATAATGAGCTTATCAGTTCGTTAGATGCTACTTATAAATGGAGTGTGCCTTATAATGCAGAAGGGGAAGCTCCAAAGGCATCTTATAATCCTGGATTATATACAAAAACGAACGATCAAAAAGGAAGTTATGTGCGTGGTGAAAAAGAATTAAAATATGCTACGATGATTGAAACGAAAACGCACGTAGCTACCTTTGATTTTTCAAAGAGAAAAGACGCAAAAGGAACTGGTAATTCGAAAATGTTACGATTGAATACTATCAGATTATACTCGAAGCCAGAATATAAAAAGCTTATCAATGGAGATAGTGACATTAGTCCAATAAAAACAGCGCATTTTGAATACGATTATTCTTTAGCCCCCGAAACGCTTAATAGTGAAGCTACCACGGCAGATAGTAATGACGGTCTAACCAATAGGGGAAAACTTACTTTAAAAAAAGTATACTTTACCTACCGCAATTCTAAGATGGGAAAATACACACCGTATGTGTTTAATTACGACAATATGAATCCGGATTACCAAATGAAATCATATGACATTTGGGGTAACTATAAACCGTTATTTGAAAAAGGAGTTTCAAAAGTAGATACAGATAGTGATGGAGTCAATGATGACGTAGTATTGCCTACTGGAAATACAACTGCTACTTGCGAAGTTGAAATTGATATCACAGCTCAAGAATTCCCTTTTGTGCAACAAAAAGACAAGGAATTACAAGACTTATATGCACGAGCTTGGACACTCTCATCAATAGACTTACCATCAGGCGGACGTATTGAACTACAATATGAATCGGATGACTATCAATACGTGCAGGATAAAAAAGCCATGCAGATGTTCAAAGTAAAGGGTGTGAGTGACCAAGTTCCTTTAGGTTTAGACAATCTTACCGAAAACTTATATACTAATGGAGCACATACAAAATACTTGGTTGTAGAGCTACTAGAAGATGTGAATACATCTTTATCAATTGATGAATTCAAAGCAAGATATTTAGGAGAAAATATTGATAAGCCGCTGTTTTTTAGATTTTTATTAAATATGACCCAAAACGGTAATTGTAATTATGATTATGTAGAAGGGTATTGTAATATAGATAAAGCAGGAAGTTTTAGTGTCTTTACAGATACTGATAACAATGGTACGGTTAATGACACTAGTGATGATGTTGATAGAAAATATGGAGTTATTCCTATTCAATTGGAAAACCAAGAAGGAGGCGATAGTTCAGTTTCTCCGTTTGGAAATAATTTGCCTGCCGGAACTACGAATCCAATAGCAAAATCAGGTTGGTTTTTTGCTAGGAAGCATCTCAATCGTTATGCCTATGGAACAGGTGATAATACACCTTCTTCTACAAATATTGGTGATATTGTTAATGCAATAGGTAGCACACTGCCAGTAATGTTAGAAATTTTTGATGGTCCAAACGGGTATCTAGAGCGTCGAAGAATTGCTCGGAATTTCAACCCTGAAAAATCATGGATTCGCTTGCAACATCCAACGAATGCAAAACTAGGAGGTGGATTACGTGTTAAAAAAGTAATTATGCATGACAATTGGGACATCATGGTAGAAAATCCACAATCAGATTCTGTAAACCCTTATAGCAATTTTTACGGACAAGAATATGATTATAGTTTAGGAAAAGATGAAAACAATAATAGTAAGGGCTCTAGCGGAGTTGCTACTTGGGAACCAAATATGAGCAAGGAGAATCCTTTGATTCAACCATTTTTTGACGATTCTGAAAAACTACAAGCTAGGGAATATGTTGAAAAACCCTTTGGAAAATCATTCTATCCTTCAGCAATAGTTACGTACAGTAAAGTTTCTGTGAAAAATCTACAAAGAACGTATGATGATGGTACTGATGTGAAAGTTGTAAAAAGACATGCAACAGGAGAAGTGGTTAATGAATTCTTTACTTCAAAAGACTTTCCGACAAAATCAGATCATATAGATATCGACGATAAAAACAATTATAGAACCAATCAAGAGAATATATTAGATAATGTGCTACGATTAAGCGTAAATACAGAATTAGCACTTTCTCAAGGATTTTCAATCATCACGAATGACATGAACGGAAAATCTAAATCGCAAAAAATATATGATGAAAATAAGAACCTAATTTCTGGTGTAGATTATAAATACAATACAAATGATACTGGAGAATTAGACAACCGCCTATCTGTAATTCTCTCTGATGGTACCGTAGCGACTAAAGAAATAGGAACTCATTACGATGTAATTACTGATTTTAATGAAAATTATAATTTATCTGAAAGTTATGGTGTAAATATAAATCTTACTTTTTTCACTGTTGGTATCATCCCGATTCTTTTAGGTCAAATTCCTTATGAATACAAACGAAATGAAACCATATTACATACAACGACCACTACTAAAGTAATTCACAAAACAGGAATTTTAAAAGAAAAAGTAGCATACGATTTAGGAGCTAGTGTCAGTACTCGAAATCTTGCTTGGGATGCGGTAAGTGGACAAGTGTTGCTGACTGAGACAGCTAACGCATATAAAGACAATTATTACAATTTTAGCTATCCAGCACATTGGGCATATAAAGGAATGGGGCAAGCTGTTCAAAATCTAGGAATATCTCTTTGGATCGAACCTGTTCAAAGTAATGGTACTCCAGATGCATCAGGAGATGAAGAAGGAGCTACAGCATGGTATCAACAAAGCACATCACATTACAATACGTCTTTCAATTTAGATAAGTTTTTAAATGAAGGAGATGAGGTTTACATGTACAACGGAGAAGATGAAACCATTGAAGGACATTACTGGATTAACGAAATCTCTCCTGAGAATAAAATCATATTTATTGATAGAGATGGCTCAATTGTTAATGCTTGTGGAATTGATAGTAATGAAAAGCTAATTAAAGTGATACGCTCTAGCTATCGAAACTTACAGAGTGCAACGATGGCATCCGTAACAACGATGAGGAATCCAATAGGGACTGGAGACGATGTGATTGAGGTTAGTGATTTTGCCTATGGTGGGACAGGAGTGAATCCAAGAATTATCAATGCTTCTGCTATTAAATATGAAGATTATTGGCGAAAAGGCGTAAAATATCCTTCTGAGGATAATCTAAACGGTGAACATTTACTTTCATATCCGAAATTTAGTACTGTAAACCCATTTATAAATAATGTTTTAGGAGATTGGCGTGCTGTAAAGTCGTACGCATATTTAACGACACGTTCATCAACCGATACGAAACGAAATAGTGGATTCTTTGAAACCTTTTCTCCTTTCTATACGTATGATTCTAACTTAGAGAAATGGGTCGAAGATGATACTAATTGGACGTTCGCTAGTGAAGTAACACAATACTCACCGTATGGTGCTGAATTAGAGAATAGAGATGCACTTGGTAGGTATTCTTCTGCTCAGTATGATAGTGACTATAAGCTTCCGTTAGCAGTGGCTTCCAACAGTAACTATACGGAAATGGGATATACAGGTTTTGAGATTGACACGTATCATTTCAACTTCTCTCAACCTAATGGAGTAACAATTACTGAAGAAGAATCACATACTGGACGTTATAGTATCAAAGTTCCTGCAGGCTCTTTTTCTGGTCAAAAAGTACAATTATATGACGATGGAATTGAATGTATCCCAACAGTAGCAGTTGAAATTTTTGACTGCCCATCAACAGATTCTTTTATTTGCCCAATTATTCCAGATCAATCTGTTAGCCTTGACCATGATTCTTTCTCAGGTTCTTTTAACATTCCTTCTTTAATACAAAATCATCTTGGAGAACATACAATTATACAGTTACGCAGTGCAACTGTTATATCAGACACAAACGACCCAAATTACGTAAGTCTTTCAATCAATGGACTCAATTTAGAGGTAGATATCCTTGGACAAACTCTTCCGAATGCTACTGCAACCTGTAGAGTTGGTATTAAACTAGACAATGGCGAAATCTGTTCCTTTATAATAACTGTAGGATATGGAAATGCTTAATAATAAATTAATATATACACAAATGAAAAAATATATTCTACACATTTTAGTCCTCCTAGCTGGAAGTACTTTATATTCTCAAGAAACCTCATGTTTAAGTTTTTCATTAAATAAAAGCAAAAAATATATCGTCAGTGCTTGGGTAAAAGAAGACAACAGTAATGAAAAAAAAACATATACTAATGGTACGCTAGAAATCCATTTTTACACTGGTGATTCTGCAACACCTTCATATCCTGTAATGACAATGTATCCAAGCGGAAAAATCATTGACGGTTGGCAACGCATTATTGGAATTATCCAAATTACTGAAAGTCAAAACTCAAATAACACTCCTGATTCACTAAGAGTTCGTTTGTCTTGTCAAAATGAAAGTGATTGCTACTTCGACGATGTTCGAATATTTCCATTCAACAGCAGTATGAAAAGTTTTGTGTATGATAAAGACACACAACGATTGATGGCAGAACTCGATGAAAACAACTATGCAACTTACTATGAATACGATAAAGAAGGCGGTTTAGTTCGTGTTAAAAAAGAAACAGAAAAAGGAGTGTACACCATTCAAGAAACACGCTCTAAAAGTAAAAAACAATAAGAATGAAACAATTTATATATAACAATCTAAGAGTTTTAACGGGAATCTTTTTTATAAGCTGTAGTACGTTAGGAATTGCACAAGAAAAAACAGCACTTGAAATTCTAAAAGAAACTCAAAATATCATGAAAAGTAGTAGTGATATGAGTTGTGATATGAGTTATAATTGGTATGATACATATGCAGATACGAATCCTTCCTTATCCTACAAAGGAAGAACGATTAAACACGATAAAGTTGTATACACAAAAATCAACCAAACATTTTTTTTAATCGATCAAAAAACACAATTAGCAATAAAATGTAATGAAACACAAAAAGCACTACTTGTTACAAAAGTAAATGATGATTATAATCAATCGCCGTGGGAACTTTTAGAGAGCTATATTCAACAATTTAAAGTAAAAAAAGTATCTGATCAAGGAAATCATTGGGTTTGTACTTTAACGACAGATGTCATTACCCAACTGCCTTACGGAAAAATTGAAATTTATATTGACAAACAAAGTTCAATGATGACCAAGCAGGTCTTGTATTTTCTGTCACAAGTACCTTACACGAGTGCAGATGGCGAGAAAAAAATAGGAAACCCTAAATTAGAAGTTGCCCTATCTGACTTTAAAACTGTTCTTAGCCAAGAAGAAAAGCGAATGACTCAATTAACTTCTTATATACATAAAAAAGGAGAAAAGATTACTCCCACAATAGCTTATAAGGCATTCAGAATTATTCAAGACTAAGATTGTCTTTTCATCTTAATCTCAATACCAGTACCAGTATTCCATAACATTATAAAAACAGTGTAGCCATTACGGAACACAAAAAATACAAGCACATGAAAATAATGAAATCAACATATATATTCAAAGTAGCACTCTGGATGAGTATATTTTGTACATATTCATTAGCAATAGCACAAGGAACTATTCCAAAAGTAGCTGAGCAGAGTGATGTATACGACAAAGTAGCTATCGAAAACTATGCAACGTATAATATTCCTCTTTTTAAAGCTGCTGGTTTAGACATTCCTAACAATACAATTTACAATCCAGAAGCTCATGTTTTATTGAAAGTCAATAATGATATTGCACCTTTTAGACACTACTCTTTTGAATTGCAATTAAAAATATATCCTGTGCTTTCTGATGGTAATTTGGATGATTTTTATAATGAAACCTTAACTGTTGAGTTCAAACCACATGCTAATTTGGGAAATAGTGCAGATCAAGTATATCATAAAATTTTGAATCGTTATGGTGCAAAAATAGAAGTTGAAGGCTACTCGACTACTTATCATGATACCAATACAACTGTTTTGGAAGTTCCTGAAAATATTCAACTCCAATTAGGATTCAATGGAGTTTATGTAGTTGATATTTCAAACAGTCCAGCCCCTACAGTTTTCGAACTAGTTGAGAATGCCGAAAATACGAGTGAGTACAAACTTTCATGGAATCCTGTGGCTGGTGCTATTTCGTATGATGTAGAATGGACTTGGATTGATAATTACGAAAATACACCAAATACTGTTTCATTAACCGAAAAAGAATTTCAAAGAAACAGTACCAGAATTAACACGAAAAACACTCATTATGAAATTTCAGATATTTACGATAGTGGTTATATCATTTATAGAGTAAGAGCTGTAGGGAGATTTGCTGATGATTACACCACAAACTTTTATGGACCTTGGAGTCAAACAGGAACAACAACCTCAACAGTAGCTGATTGGGCACACAAAACTGTAATTGGACATGAAGACAATAAGAACTGGCAGTTTCAAGCCAGTTATGCGGAAGAAGGTAAAAAGAAAGAAGTTGTTAGCTATTTTGATGGAACACTGAGAAATCGTCAAACAGTGACTAAGATTAATACTGACGATAATGCTATTGTAGGTGAAGTAGTATATGACAATCAAGGACGGCCTGGTATTGAAATTTTACCGGCGCCAACTACGAGTAATGAAATAAGATACTACGCCAACCATAATGTGAATATGAATGAAATAAAATATTCTCATATGGATTTTGATTGGGATGCCACAAACAATACAACTAACTGCGATATAGAGGTGGATGGAATGAAAAATACCTCAGGAACCAGTAAGTACTACTCTCCTAATTATACGGGCACTAGTGAATTTCACGATGCCGTTCCAGATGCGCAAAATTATCCGTTTTCTCAAATTCAATACACGCCAGATAATACAGGTCGTATCAAAAGAAAAAGTGGAGTGGGTGTTACACATAAACTAGGTTCTGGACACGAAATGAAATATTTCTATTCCAAACCTTCTCAACAAGAATTAGATCGTCTTTTTGGAGCTGATATTGGTTGGGATTCGTATTACAAAAAAAACACCGTAGTAGATCCTAACGGACAAGTAAGTGTAAGCTATGTAGATCCGCAAGGAAGAACCATTGCAACAGCATTAACAGCAGACAATCCTGAATCACTTGACAGTTTACCAGAAGAAGAAAATGGTTTACATATAAATACCACTCTTGATTTATTAAATAAAGTAAATCCAAACGACGCTGATACGGATATCGATAATAACATTGACTTCAATACAGGAAGATTTCCAAATTTTAATGTCAACGACGGACTGAGATATGATGGATTTAGAACTGTAACAAAAGATGGAGAAGCACATGCTTTTACCTATAATTTGAATGTAAATGGAGAGTTTACTACAAATTGTGAAAACGAAACAACTCTCACAACTACAGAAATCACATTCCCTTTTTCCTATGATATAGGTATCGATATAAAAGACGAATGTGGAAATGTCTTATTCACATTTAATGATCAAGATATAAGTGGCTCACATGATGAATCATTTTCAATAACACCGCCTTTAGGCGATTTAGCTATTCATAAAACGGTTCAAGTAAACGAAGAAACCCTTAATAAATATGCTGATGATTATATCACTGAAGGACAAACCAATGGCTGTATTTTAGAACCTTCTGATTTTGACGTATCAGGTAGTATTGAAGATTGTTTCCCAACTTGTGAAGAATGTGTACAATCACTTGGAACTAACCAAGCTGATTATGTCGATACCCAAATACTATACTATAACAACTTAGACCAAACAACTGAAGACGCATTAAGAGAAAGATTTCAACGTGAATATGACTTACTAGTAGAAGCATGTATGGCGCCTTGTATTGCTGACGGAATGGTTTCCACAACCTATACAAATGCTACAGATTTAGCCACGAATTCAATATCATGTGACGTTACCATTCAGACACTTATCAATGATATGAAACTTGTCGGGCAATATGGTAAAAAAGTAAGTGAACTCAACAGTAATGGCGAATACGAATTAGTTGATGTAGTACCTGAATTGAGCATCTTTGACGATGTGAACAATATTCTTACAAATCCATTTATTGAAGATTTGTATGTCACTAGTGGATCTGGACAAAGCTTGCCCGCGAGATTTAGTTGGAAAACGCCTTTCAATCCAAAATATGCAGATCCGTATCATTATTACGATGCTAATGGTGAGATTGTAACAGTATTGATTCCAATAGAAGGAAATACGTATGGTCTCACAGTAGAAGACCCTTTAAATGCTGGTTTCGTAGCGATTGAGCCACAAAACTTAAATGAAGAAGACTTTGAAACCTATTGGCAAGATCAATGGGCAGAATCTTTGGTAGCATTTCATCCAGAATATGTGTATTCACACTTTTCAGATCAACTTTGCAATCTTACAAAGCAATTAACCAATTCAAACGGTACTTTTATAGTGAATGTTGATGGATACGAAAACTTCTTGAATCAACTTTCAACTGTAGATGCTTCTGATTATTTAAATACTAGTTCTCTAAACACAATTGTCGATAACGATCCTTTATTTAAAGATATTAACGGAGTTTTTGCTAACGCCACGGTCACCTATCATACTGCAGTAGCTCTAGAAGCGGTAACGAATAATTATGAAAACACGAATCAAACCATGCTGTACAATGCTCTTTTAACGGTTGGATGCAACAGTATTGAAGCAAATTGTACGGTGAATGTAAGTGCCATGACGGACGAGCAGAAAGAAGAAGTGTGGCCTATTTACAGGAGCATGTATCTATCTTTCAGAGATCGTGTTAAAAGTGCTTTGGCAAATATGTACGCTATTCAAGAAAATGCTTATAATGGATGTATTGGTGAAGATGCTGATAATCCTGGAAATCCCGTATTGCGATTAAACGAATATACGGGTAGTAATTTTGGACCGACTTCAGTGCCAAATGGTGCTAATGAAAACGTTTGTGGGGTGTATGCCAATCTGTATTTTTCTAAAATAAAAAGATTTATCTCTGAAGATTACAACTACGATTCAAATCAAACTGTAGCAGAAGTTGGGCAACAGTTAGAAGAATATACAGGATATCAATTCTATGTAAGCTCAGGACAATGTCCTTTAGGGCGTGATTTTGAAACCTTTGTTAAAGGAATTATTACTGACACAAACGAGATTTCACAAGCAAATAGCAATTCCATAGTCTTATTAGGAGATATTAGTCCGTTTGAAGGAAATTATCTTAGCATGAATCTTTTTGAAAGTTTAGGAGGAACAACTACAACTCAAGCAAATCCTAATACTGGAATTGAGTTTGAAGCTACAGAAACTGGACAAGATTTGGCAATTGTCATCACAGTAGATACACCTACAACTACAACGTTGCCTATCAATTTTACAATCGAAGATCCAACCTACAGTTGGAGCAACTATAATAATACTTGGAGAATTAGTGAAGTAAGTCAGTTTGCATATACAAACTATAATGCCGCAGTTTCTCCTACACGATTTAATTTTAGCATGGCGGCTAAAGTAGTAGTTCCAGGAAGTACCAATGTAATTGCAGAAATTATCATTTCAGGAAATACCATTGCTAAAATTGGTGAATGCTTTGTAGACGGACAGGATAATGTAGCAACATACGGAGACGGAACTCCAATTGGAGAACCACTTGGAAACGGTGGTGTTATGAACGATGATATAGCATGTCAAGACAAAGAGGATTTTGCAATGAGCATTAAGAATATGATGAACGCTATGTTGCCATTTTCTGGGACTTCTGTAAATCTACAATCAGTGGAAGCATACAGTGAAGATGATTTTCTTCCTGAGTTTTTAGGAGATGATCCTTTAAATAGTGCTGCTATTTGGAATAATAACGCAAATGGAAACTATACCATTACACTTGCAGGAAATACTGTAGTAGAGCTTTCTAACTTTTCAGATTTTATACACAACGGACAAACAATAAGTTTTGAATCTTTAGCAAGTGGTGTGATTCCATCTCAAAATGGTATTTATGCTATCAATAACGTTAGTGTACGAGGAACAACAAATATTGTTATAGAAACGATTGTGAATTACGCAGTTACAGGACATTCTATCCCTTACACGTTCACGGCTACTATTACAGCATTACCATACGATTGCTGTACATATATTGATGGAGATGAAAGTGTTGATATTAATACGCCAGATTGTGGAAAAATTGATTTAGATAATGATGGTGTATTTGATAACTGTGACAACTGTTTAAAATATGCAAATCCATTACAGATAGATAGTGATGGAGATGGAATTGGAGATGGTTGTGACAACTGTCAAAACACCTACAATCCTGATCAATCAGATGTTGACCAAGATGGTATTGGCGATATTTGCGACAGTGATACTAGTAGTGCTAATTGTATTGCTGCAATTCAGACAAATGAAACAGTTTTCAATACAGGAATGACACAATTACTGAATTCGGTATTATCAGGTGGGAACTTCTATGCGCAGCAAGAAGTATCACAATTCTTTACATCTGAATTGATGGATTTCTTTACAAAAAATGCACGATTACTGCACAATAACATCTCAATAACGTATAACTCTGTTGTTTGGACCGCTCCATTTGCTGTGAATACCAATCTACAAAATACAATAGAATTAGAATTTAAAAACACAGGAATTTCATTACCTAGTTATTTTGTAATCATAGAACTGACAGATGCGTTAATGCAAAACGGAATTGCCAATGGAGCAAGTTTTACTGGAGTTGATCCGTACGGATTACCATCTAATACAATGCCTACACAATATGGAATTTTTTATAATAGTCCATATAGTAGTAATGCAGTTGCTTCAAGCGAAATTTATCAATCACCAAACAAAAGATATACAAGTTTATCTCCTTTAAATTTTGATTGTGATTTGGTAGCGATACTTTCTAACAATGGACCACTCACGGCACATAGAAATATCGTAACAACTTTCCAAAAAGAAAATACTTCTTTTACGGAACCTTGTACAACCTGTATTCCACAAACAGTTACTCCTGTAGACAGAGATGTTATGTGGGAACGTTATACTAATGAAATAGGTGACATTCCAAACTATACAATTCCAAATCATCATACACTAGAGTATTTTGATAATATGAATTATCAATACATTACAGAAGGTTATATTGATTATTTAGAAACCTTTGCTGGAGGAACAGATGTTGTAGATACTAATGCTCCATATTTCTTAACCATTGCTGAGTTTGGAGCAACTCCATTAAACTATGGTTTTAATCTTAACGGAGCAGGTTATGTACCTGTAATACAGGCATACAAAACTTATATTGACAATGCAGGAAATACTTTAACTCCTGAAGATCCAACATATAAAACATGGAGTGAATTCGTTATTTATTACTTAGCTGAGTATCCTGAAATTTGTCCGCCAAAACCAATGATTCCAACAATCAATCTTAACATCAATGATGACTTGAGTGATTGTAGAGAATTCGCGATTAATATTTCAGAAGCGTATGGTGCTGATAATTATAATGCTTATATAGAAAGAATCAAACACCAATTCAAACTAGACTATACTTCACAAGCTTTAGCTGCATTGGTAGAGAAATTTGATGTTACCTATAAAGACAAAGAATATCAATACACACTTTACTATTATGACCAAGCAGGAAATTTAACAGAAACAGTACCGCCGCAAGGAGTCAATCGTATTGAATTTGGTGATATGGATTTAGAAGAGCATAATCTATTCCGTAACAAAAATACTACCACGCCAATTTTACCAGCACACGTATTAAAAACACAATACAAATACAATTCGCTAAATCAATTAGTTTGGCAAAAAACACCTGATGGTGGCGAAACAGTATTTGCTTATGATGACTTAGGAAGAATTATCGCTTCTCAAAATGCAAAACAAGCAGATGCAACTCCACATAAAAAGTATAGCTACACAAGATATGATGGCTTAGGAAGAATTTTGGAAGCTGGTGAAATTGAAGACAATGCTTCTAGCTATACAATTACAAACGAAGGAAAACTGTTATATGGCGGAGTTAGAGTCAATAATTTTGATGACTTATACGAGTCTATGCGCAGAAGAGAAGTCACTCGAACGACGTACGACGACAGAATTTTAGTAGAAGAAACAGCAAATACAGCGGTATATTCTTCAGACTTATTCACTGCGACATATACACCGTTTAATAGTATTAATAGAGTCACAGCTGTGTGTTATTTTGATGAAATCCCTCCAAATAAAACACCTAAGTTTGACAATGCATTATTCTATAACTATGATGTTCATGGAAATGTAAAAGAATTAGTTACATACATAACGGAATTAAAACTCCCAAACTGTGAAGAGCAAACAACTATTCTTGATTGTGAAGCACACCTAAAGCGAGTACATTATGAATATGATTTAATTAGCGGAAATGTCCATCAAGTTATATTTCAACCTGAAAAACCTGACCAATTCATCCATAAATATGAATACGATGCTGACAACAGAATTGTTTCAGCATATACGTCCAAAGATGGCAATGTTTGGGAACAGGATGCTAATTACAACTATTATGAACACGGTCCATTAGCCAGAGTAGAAATTGGTGATAAAAAAGTACAAGGAACCGATTATATCTACACCTTGCAAGGTTGGTTAAAATCGGTAAATGGTGAAAGCCTAGCTAATGCGACCAACGATTTTGGTAATGATGGAATTGCTTCACGGAGCAATATGGCAAAAGATGCTTTTGGATACGCATTACATTATTACGATGGTGACTATACACCAAGCAATACTACTATTTCAGGAAATGTATTTAAGCTTTCTAATACTTCGATAGTAGCTTCTAATGACAAGAATCTCTACAATGGAAACATCAAAACCATGATGACTTCATTGCGAGATCAAAATGAACATATTTTAACGACGCAGGTAAATAACTATACCTACGATCAATTAAATAGAATCAAAGCAATGAATTCCAAAGCAGTAACAGATAAACCACTGAATTCATTGCAGGCGAGAGAAAGTTATGCGTCAGCATACACATTTGATAAAAACGGAAACTTACAAACATTACAAAGATATGTGCCAGAAAATGGAGTGCTCAAAACCATGGATAATTTTGAGTACAAATACATTACCGAAAATGGAGAACTAACAAATAAGTTAGCCATAGTTAGTGATGAAATAGCTGCCGCAGATAAATTCGAAACTGGTGCAGATATCGAAGACCAAATAGACTTCTTAACAAGCTACGGTTACAATTACAATGTTAATCCGAACAATACCAACAATCATAACTACATATATGACGAAATTGGACAATTAATTGAGGATAAAACAGAAGGATTACAAATCTTTTGGAGAGTTGATGGAAAAGTAAAAGAAGTGCACAAATTGCCGTACATGTCAAAAGGGACTCCTAATGTTATTGCATTCCACTATGATGGATTAGGAAATCGAATTGGAAAATCAACCTATAAAAAAGGAAATAGCAACGACAAAGAAACCACTTTTTATGCTCGTGATGCACAAGGAAATGTATTAGGAATTTATGATGTTACGAGCTCAAGAAATCTGTACGATTTCGACATAGAAATGATTCAAAAAGAACATCATATATATGGAAGTTCACGCCTAGGAATTGAAAATGTTGGTAAAACACTCGTAAATCAAAACTTTCCAACAGAAATACAAACAGGGACAACAGGAAGCGGTGTGCCAGTGTTTACAGGAGGTTTTACAAAAAGTGGGTTGCGAACTACAGCTGATACGTATTTCTATTGGGATCAACCAACAACGAATTCAGGTGTAGGAAGTGAGTTTAGAGGTATTAATATTCAGACACAATTCAAAATTGAAACCAATCAACAAAGCAATCCGATAGCTATCTTGCGTCACGCTAATGTAAGAGATGGGAAATATGATGAATATGTAGAAGCAAGTATTTATGTGATTAAAAATTCAACGAGTAACAAATATGCATTTTATATGCGTATTCGTGAAGAATATGAAGATGTCAAAAACAATGGAGACGGATATTTCACTAGTAAATACTACATTACTCCATACATTTTCAGTGAGGCGCAATTACAAAGCAAAGGTCTTAAAGTAAATTGTAACTACTTTGGTGAAAATGCAAATATTACCATTAACGGAGTTACCTATTCTCCATCTGACGATGTTAATAGACTCATTGTATCCAATACAAGTACAGGAGCTTTGACACAAATCAACAGACAAAGCCGCGGATTCATATATAGAACTGCGGGCTTGGTATCACAAGATGTAGCATACTTTAAGTATTACTTTGACTTTTCTGACAGTGATTCGGAAACGATTTATTTCCCAATGCTAGACGAAGATTTTCTAACCAACAATCAGGGTGTGGCAATGAATGCCATTAGTACAAGTAATCCAATATCTAGCGATTATACAATTCCAGATGCTTTCTATACAGATACAGACAATGATGGAATCGATGATTATTTAGAAGATACCAATCAAGATGGAAATGTAGACAATGACGATTCAGACGGTGATGGTACTGTAGATTATCTAGATACCGATGATGACAATGACGGTGTTTTGACAAGTGTAGAAGGAACTACTGATACCGACAATGATGGGATTCCAAATTATTTAGATACTGACGATGATAATGATGGTTTTTTCACTTCTGTAGAAGGGCAAGCTGACGATGACAATGATGGAATTCCAAATTATTTGGACAATACCTACTATGAAAATTTTGTTAACGGACCGTTGGCATACACTAACAACACTAACTATATTGGAGATAAGGCCTATGAACTATCCAATCACTTAGGAAACGTATTAAGTGTCATCTCTGACAAAAAAGTAGTAGCCTACGGAAGTCAGACCAATAAAATTGCTGGTGATTTAGAAAGTTTTGTAGAAGATGGTGAAGGTGTTGAATTGGTTTTAAATGGGAACTTACAATGTGCCACAACCAATAACAATACAGGAACGTATTTTCAAGTAGATTTTGTAGAAAACACCGAATACCAAATAGTTACAGATATAATTAAGAATAACTACAATGCAGATATTAAAATTGAAGTTACTGAAGAAGGAGGTACTGCTCACTACAACATACTAGTAACACAAAGTGGCGAAACGACATTTACATTTACAGCACCTGTAACGGGAACCTACAAGGTTCGTCTCTTAAAATCACATCAAGATCCAACGGATACTAGTATAGAAGCATTTTATATCAAAGATTTTGCTATCTTTACCGTGGTTGAAACCCAAGAAGTAACAGGTTTCTTACCAGACGTTCTTTCATATAACGATTATTATCCGTATGGAATGCTAACTCCAGGAAGACATGCAAGTGATGAGAGTTATAGATATGGCTTCCAAGGACAAGAAAAAGATGATGAATTAAAGGGTGAAGGGAACTCGCATAATTTTAAATTTAGAATGCATGATCCTAGATTAGGTAGATTTTTTGCTACTGACCCATTAAAGAAAGATTTCCCTTGGAACTCTCCTTATTCTTTTTCAGAGAATAAATTAGGTTTAGGAGTAGAGCTTGAAGGCGCAGAACTTGAAGTATACAATATAGTCAAAGCTCTTTACAATGTTACTAAAGAATATCTTTATCGAAGAACTAGTAAAGATGTTAAAGATATGGTTGAAGCAACGACAACCGATAAATTTAACAATCAAATTAGATATGGTAAGGGGCAAATGTCAGATAGTGAATATGATTTAGCTGAATCTAAAAGATTAAAGAAGTTCTTAAATGCAGGAAGTGACTTAGCAAGTCTAACAAATGATGGGATACATTTAGGATTAGATATTGCAGGAATTGTACCAATTGTAGGAGAGTTTGCAGATGGAACCAACGCATTATTTTATACTATTGAAGGTGATTATGAAAATGCAGCTTATTCAATAGTAGCGGTAGTTCCTATTGTTGGTGATGGAGGAAAAATCACTAAGTATGTAACCAAATACGGAGATGAAGCTATTAGCTTGTTTAAGCAGGCAAAAAAACTAAGCCCTTGTGGATGCTTTATAGCAGGTACAGAGGTACTCACATCTGATGGTTATAAAAATATTGAAGATGTAAAAGTAGGTGATTTGGTTTGGGCTTTTGATGACAAAACTAGGAAGCTTGAACTTAAACCAGTTATCAATACATTTGTAAAAGTAAGAGATCACATCTATAAAATATATGCAGGTGATGAAGTAATTGAAGCAACAGAAGACCACCCATTCTTTATTGGTGGTAAGTGGGTAGAAGTTAGAGATTTAAAAATTGGTGATGAACTAACGCTTTATGACGGTAGTAAGATTATTATTGATAATATTACTTATGAAAAAGGAGAACATAGAGTATATAATTTTGAAGTAGCTGATTTTCATACCTATTATGTTTCTAAACGAAAAGTTTTAGTACATAATAGCGACTGTGATCCTGTTTCGCTTCTGCAAAAGAGCAAAACATTAGGATTCAAAATAATCGGAAGTGTTAGAGAATTTATTTCTAATTCTATCCAAAATCCTTACTTAAAAGATTTTTTTGGAGAACTTTATAGAAAAAATGCTTCTATTGGAAATGGAGGGACTGCAGCTGCTGTTTTAAAGGAGGGTGTCGGAGGAAGACATTGGCAAAAGGCACATGATAAATTGAAGGGGTTAAAAGATTTAGTTTCTGGAAAAGGAAAATATAAAAATGAAGTTCTTAGTAGTGAAGACTTAAAAATTGCAAATGAATTAATAAATGAATTAAAAGATGCAATCAAAAGTGTAAGTAATTAATTCTATATTATGATAAAACGAAATATTAAAAAAGAAAAATACTATTTGGGGAAATTATCTGATGATGTACCAGAATTTTTAGAGTACGAGGAATTTGAAAATCTAATTTATAATGATTATGATAGGTTAGGTACATACATACTAAAAAATGCTCATGATTCAAAATTATTAAAAAAAATCTTTAGCCATTTAAACTCAATTTTTGAATTAGAAAATAAATTAGTATTGAATATTCTAGATGTATGTATATATGAAGCTTTAATAACTAATAAATTAGGATATAGCATTGCTGAAAAATATATGAGTAAAGAAATGAAAAAAAATTTTTTAAACTTATTTCCTTATGAAAAACACAAAAACGATTGGGATACAGATAATTACTATACTGAAGAGGAGTTTAAAAAAATAATAGATAGTTTGAATAATGGTACAGATTAGTTGATACACTTACTATGAAGAAAATTTTTTTAAAATCCAAAATTACTGAAAATAAAGTTGGGTAATGGTGTAAATTAGGGCATAGCTTTAATTTTAGATATGAATAATTGAAAAACAGCACTGGAATCTCTACGGCTGTTTTAAAATAAACTGTCCCATTTATGGGAAATCACTCAAATAGAGAGAGTTAAAAATTACTATTTAAAATTCACTATATTTATAAAAAGGGAAGTATCAAAAAGATGCTTCCTTTTTCTTTTTGGTTTGGTGAATTGGTTTTATAGACATCCTTTACATCTATTTTTCTTGTTTTCTATACGTCTTAGCTGTTTTTGGTGTACAAAACCTGCTTTATAGGTATCAAAATTGCTAGGAATTCCATGAAAAGATTCCTCGGGTGTATTTCCGTTCAGGCTCATTTGTGGGCGTATTTCGTTGTAGATAGGAACAGATTCATCGAGAATAGAACGAAGTCGAATTCCGTTAGTAATTTCCTGTGGAAACAGAAATTGGTGTTTGATCACTTTGTTCAAAGCTTCCACCATAGAATTGGAAAATACCACATCCTTCTGAGCAATAATATGTTCTATAGGAACATCAGGGGAGTTGATAAAATTGGAAACAATTGTATTTACATTTTCACTTCCACCGTCAGTCAAAAATTGTAGTTTTTCTGGCTTGTGTAACTCATACGCTGAATGAAGTAACTCTTTAATAGCTTCACCAGAAGAGCTTTTACAAACTTTATATCCAATAATGTACTTTGAAAAATGATCCATTAAAAAATGTATATAATGTTTTACGTTGTCTTTGGTTTTAAAGATCGTCACATCGGCACACCAAAGTTCGTTGGGTTTTGTTGTTCTAATAGGATGATAATGATCCGACTTTTTATATCTGGCATTGCCAGTAAACCCAAGTAGTCGGCAGTATTTATAGAATGTTGAAATACAACACTTCAACTCTTATCGCTTTTAAATAGATTGAAGATTTTGACCAATGTTTGTAATTATCATTGTTCATATACTTTTTGATAGTTTCTACTTCTTTTGCTAACAACTGATTGGAAAATCGCTTCACACACCATTTAAAATAGGAGGCATTGCACCTGTGAATTACAATGGATTTATAATTCTCAAAAGTACTTCTTGATACATTAGCACAAAGCGTGACAGCTAATGAGAACAAAAAACCTCACAAGGTACAAATAGCGGGCAATGGTACGGAAATGATAGGTAACGAATCACTAATCAATAGAGCGCAACGTAAAACAATTTCTCGCAAATTGTTATTAAGCCTTATTGATGTAGCAAAAGACAAAGGAGCGACCGAACGTGTAAAATCATATTGGAATGCTTATCATTGCTGTTCAACTTTTACAGAACATAACAAAAGGCTTCACGCAAATTATTGTAAAACCCGTTATTGTACCATTTGTAATGCCATTCGCAAAGCAGATAAAATAAATACCTATTATCCAGTATTGAAAAATTGGGAAAATCCGTATTTCGTTACTCTAACTATAAAAACTATAAAAGCGAATAAGCTTAAAAATAGAGTTGATGGAATGAAAAGAGCATTCACAAAAATAAAAGATAGGTGTAAACAACGACACCACCGCGGAAAAGGGATGAGATTGGTAGGTATTAAGTCACTCGAATGTAATTTCAATCCAAAAGAAAATACATATAATCCGCATTATCATGTAATTGTACCCAATAGAGAAACCGCCCTTTATTTGATACAGGAATGGTGCAAGCAATGGAACAGAAAAGGGCAATTTCATTGCTCAAAAAAAGGGCAGCATTTTAGAGCAGTTGAAAACTTAGAACACGACTTAATAGAAACAATAAAATACGGCACAAAGGTTTTTACAGAACCCGATCCAAATAATAAAAAGCATGTAAAGAAAGAAATGAAAATATATGCGCGTGCAATGGATAACATAAACGCGGCTATGAAAGGGAAACGCATCTTTGATCGTTTTGGGTTTAACTTACCACCGCAGGAAACCAAAGAAGCCAATGTACGCACAGTAGAAAATTACAAATTATGGGAGTTTACGCCCAACGCAACCGACTGGATTAATACCGATACGGGCGAATGCTTGACAGGATATAATATGACAATTGATTTACAATATTTGCTTTCTGAATCCATAGACACCGCAAAGGAATAAAGAATACATAATTTCTGAAAGTTAATTTTTTGAAGAAATGGCTACTATTTTTGAATGTTTAAACTATCTTTCTTTATCTCATCCAACTTTAAATTTAAAGAGTCAGTTTTTGTAGTAAGTTCTTTATAAACCGAATCTTTTTGAATTTTAGGTTTCAACTCATCTTTTTTGAATTCAAAAAAAGCATCAAACTTCAAATTTAAATAATTCTTTTCCTTCTTTTCATTTTCATAAATGATAAAAATATACTTATCATTGAAGTATTGTATAGTATATGGCAAATCACCTATTTTTTCTTTGACAATTCTATTTATATTTTTTGTGTTGTAGAATTTGACAAAATCTTTATCATAGTAATATGACTTTGCATCTGGAGAGTTCTTTAACTTATTATAGGCTTCCCGAATAGAAAAAGATAATCCAAAAATAATAAATGAGGATATTATTATTGCAATATACTTATTTTTTGACCATACAAAAAGTATATGACTCAATAATAATATAGATGAAAAAACAATAATGAGTAGTATATATAATAATTGGAAGTAAGAACTAAGGGAATAAGTATTTATTTTTAAAATTATACTGAAAGAGATTCCTAAGATGAAAAAATACCATAAAATATTTAGCTGTGCTTTTCCCTCTTTGCTAATAGTTTCCTTTTTATTATCATTAGTATCTTCTAAATCTAAATCCTCGTTAACTATAATTTTACTATACGGTATGTAAAGTGCAAAATAACCTATTAGTAAATAGATTAAAATTAAAAGCCCATCCGATGCTAGTTGAGAAAATGAAAAAAACCTAATATGATAAGGGGAAATTCTGTATAACTCTAGTATTTGCCATGTTCCACCTAAGAAAGTAGGAATAAACAAGATAATTGATAGGTGGTCTTTAAGAGATTTAGAAATCTTCTTTATAAAATTAAAAATTAATTTCATTTACATTGTTTTAAATAAAAGTAAGAAATTTAATTCATTAATTAGAAATTTCTAATTTTGACTACAATATTTAATTTGAAGAGGTGTTTACAATGTCAAGCAAATTCTCCAAATCCTTTTTCGAGTGAATACGATACACTTCATTTTTGTACTCTACATAGCCGTGAAGCTTCGCATTACCTTTTGACGAACTAAATAACTCGCTAATTTCAACGTCAAGCGCATTCGCTATTTTCGTCAATGTTTCAACGGTGGGATTGCCGTTAATGGTTCTACTTAACGTAACTCTATTTATTTGTAAAATATTGGCTAATTGTTCTAAGCTTATATTTTTACTCTTTGCAACTTCTTTTACACGTAACATAAAAAATACTATTTAACATTTCAAAGCTATATAAAAATACAAAAGTAACGTCTAAATGTTATGTCTTATGTTACTGTTTAATATTAAGTAGCTATATTTGTTGTGTTTTGTAACATTAAAATTATCGTATATGACAAATCAAAAAGAAGTAAACAAAGCTTTATTAAAAGAATTGAAGCAAAAAAAGTCGGAACTGGAAAAGTGCAAACGTGAATTTGAAATTGAAAAGAATATCAAAAACGGTTTATACTTTTTCATTCTCACAAACAATCTGTACGAACTACTGGTATCATTCTGCAAAACGAATGATTACCAAAATGAAGATTATCAAATCAAATCTTTAGATTATTTAATTGAAAATTTGGGATAGAAATAAATCAACTATTCTAAAAGTCAAATGAAGCTGAAAAACAAAGATAAAAATACTACTTCTGTCAACGATAATGTCAACTCAAAAAACAAACGCCCTAAAACCAATGCTTTAGAGCGTTATTTGTGGAGTCGGAGAGAATCGAACTCTCGTCCAAACAAGCAATTCAAATGCTTTCTACACGCTTAGTTTTTGTTTCTTTTTCGACTGTTAGCTGACCAAAAACCGCCCACTAATAGCTTAGCTTCTTCAATTGGAAAACTGTGACGAAGCTACACAGTTTCGATGTTGACTTTTATGGTGCCTCTGAAGTAATCGCCATCAACAAGGGCTATTACGAGACATTTAGCTTTTCCGTCTAACGGAAACTAAAGGCGTATCGTACTATAATTCGGATTATGCAGCTAAAGCGTAGTTATTCTCGCCATTTAAAAAGTGTGAATTATGAGATTTACGAGCTATTTTTCAGCGCTCGACGTGCTTACACTTCAATTCGACTCGCTGTCAAAACCAGTCGACCCCAATATGTTTAAGAACTTTTTCTTTTAATTCGTTAAAAGAATCGCAAAAATAACACAAATTTTAATAGTTTTGTGTGTTTTGTTTAAAATCCTACTATTAAGTAATCAAAAAATATACCAAACACACTTTTGTCAGAGTATAAAATATCTGACCTAATTATACCAAAAGCCTATGAAATTTGCCCTCATTAAAGAACGTAAAAACCCACCAGACAGGCGCGTTGTTTTTTCTCCTGAAAAATTAGCTGAAGCTAATGAAAAATTTTCGGAAGCGACGTTTAAAGTAGAGAGTTCTGATATTCGTATTTTTACTGATGATACTTATACTACGAAAGGATTTGAAGTCACTAATGACGTGTCTGATTGTGATGTAATGATTGGTGTAAAAGAAGTTCCTATTGATCATTTGATTCCTCACAAGAAGTACTTTTTCTTTTCTCATACAATTAAAAAACAGCCTTACAATCGTGCATTGTTACAAGCTATATTGGCCAAAAACATTGAAATGTATGATCATGAGGTAATTACAAAGAAAAATGGAGGCCGTTTGATTGGTTTTGGTCGTTATGCGGGACTAGTAGGAGCTTATAATGGTTTTCGTGCTATGGGACTGCGTGATGGATTATTTTCGTTACCCAAAGTGGAAAGTTTAGAAGATTTGAAAGCTGTTAAAAAGGAATTAGATAAGATAACAATTCCTGCTATTAAGATTGTTCTATCTGGTTCAGGAAAAGTAGCGTATGGAGCCAAAGAAATTTTAGACCATCTTGGAGTCAAAGAAGTTAGTGATACAGCATATTTGACTACAGATTTTACAGAGCCAGTATATTGTATGATTGATGTGATGGAGTATAATGTCCGTACAGATGGAAAAGCTGGAGATAAGTATGAATTTTATAAAAATCCAAGCGGCTATAAAAGCAATTTTAGACCGTATGCCAAAGTGACAGATTTTTTTATTGCAGGTCATTTTTATGGAGATGGAGCTCCGTACTTATTTACTCGCGAAGATGCGAAACAACCTGATTTTAATATTAATTTGGTAGCAGATATATCATGTGATATAGATGGTCCTGTGGCAAGTACCATTCGTCCTTCTACAATCGCAAATCCTTTTTATGGCTATGATCCACAGACAGAATCTGAAGTAGCTTTTGATGCAAAAGGAGCAATCACGGTAATGGCAGTTGATAATTTGCCTTGTGAGTTGCCTAAAGACGCTAGTGAAGGTTTTGGTGAGATGTTTTTAAAACATGTAATTCCAGCTTTTTATAACGGAGATAAAGATGGAGTATTGGCTAGAGCAAAAATGACAACTTCAGACGGAAAACTGACGGAACGATACGCATATTTGCAAGACTATGTAGATGGCAAATAATTTGCTTTTAGACCTATAAAAATATAAAAGCATCTCAGGAGCGAGATGCTTTTTTTGTGGTATAAATTTTTTGTGTTGACAAAAATAAAAACCATAAAAATGAACCGAAACCTACAGTAATTCCCCAAGTTCGAATTCGGTATGAAGGATGAATTAAGCTCCAAATACAATCTTGAATAAGCTGAAAAGGATGTGTAAAGAACTCCCATGAATTCCAACGTAAATATCTACCTAAATAAATTCCAAATCCGCATAGAAAAACAACAAAAAATATAAGTAGCTTTGCCATTCTCCGATTCCATGTTTCCTTCGCTATCTGAAAAATATGTTGTATTGAAATAACTCCATAAAGTAAACTGTTTAGAGCAAAAGCAAATAGCATAAAAGGATCAAACCAACTCAAAGAAGATTTGGCATATCTTAAATGCTTAAGATCTGTAATGACATAAGGTGCATTTGGTAAAAATAACAACCAAATTCCTAAGAATAAAAGTAAAGGAAAACTATGTTTTCGTATCCAATGTGTGTGTATTAACCAGGAAGAGATTCCATATGGAACCATTGCTAAGAACAAATTCCACACTAGAAAACCATAAAATAAACTTTCGGTTAGGAGCATGCGAAATGAAAGTAATACCATGCAAAATATGCTGAAAATGAGCAAAAAACGATTCAATTTAGTAGCGTCTAATAACATTTTATTCTCTTATTTAATTAATAATTAGCAATCAGTATTACATAACATAAACTGATAGGAATATTCAGTATCATCAATAGCAATGATTTAAGAATATTTTTGCGTTTTACTTCACTATGCATGAAAATGATACATAGAGTAAAAAATAATATACTGTTCATGAGTAATGTGAATAATGCATAGTAAATTCCTAAATTGAGAATTGTTTGAGATCCTGCATTATACAAATAGCAGATAAGTAAAAAAGTTCCACCTAAAAAACTCAAAATAGCGGTGATTTTAGCTGTTTTTAAAAGCGTGTAGATATAAGGAATATTCATGATAATTTTTTTTAAATGAAAACGAAACCTATGCTTTTTTCGCTAAAAAGTTTAAAAGCTAGGAATCGTTTTCTCATCAAACTAACAAATCAATTTTTATGCAGATTGTACCTGCTGTGAATTTGAAGGGTCAACATACCAATCTATTTTTCGAGATACATACATTACTATACCCAAAATGATAAACAGGCCAATGCTTCCCACTAAAAGGGCGTAACTTTCTAATTGAATAATCACAAAAATAAATCCGTACATAGTGGTTAACGTGGCTCCGATAAAGAGTGGAAATTTCCACTTTTTCAAGATTGATCTAGAATATAAAGTAATCATCACAATGACGGCGACACCTGCGATGAGATACGCTTTTAAGAAACTGCTGTGTTCTGAAATAGAAATTAATAAAGTGTAAAACATAATCAATGCAAGCCCAATCATTATATATTGAAAAGGATGAATGGATATTTTACTTAGAGTTTGAATTAAAAAGAATACTAAAAATGTGAGTCCAATGACTAAAAAGCCATATTTGGCAGAACGTTGACTCTTTTGATATTCATCAAGAGGAAAGATAAAATTTGTGCCTACGGCATAACTTGTAAGTTGCGGTAAGTTTTGAAAAAATTGTTGAGAAAATGATCGATTCGTGCTCAAAATTTTCCATTCGGCTTCAAATCCGCCATTAGCAGTTGTCTGTTCGTTTTGTGTTGTAAAATTGCCAATATGTTTAGGATCTTTCCAATCGGAAGTCATATGTATATTAGTAACTTTTCCAATGGGAACAAATTCAATTTGTTCGCTTCCGTTATATTCTAGCTCAAATTGAAAATCGCTTGTATTTGTTTTTGGAATATCTGCAAGAGCTATGAAGGAACTTTCAAGTTCTTCCAAGTGTGGATACCCATTATTTTGGATTGTATAATTTGTTTCAAAACCATACTCATTTCCATTAAGAGTAAGCTTTACTTCACTTTTAAGTCCTTTTAAGTTAGAACTATGGATTATTAAAGCGGCTTTGTCCCAAACAATATCTTCTTCTAGAATTGATTTTGTAGAAAAATTAGGAGTTTCAAAATGACCTGTAGCTTTAATACCTGCTTTGAATACTGCGGTATCAAAATTATTTCGCTTTTTTCGCTCCGTATCCACATGAGTGTCAATATTCAACTGCTCTGGGAAAAAATATGCATAATTCAATATGGTGCGTTTCTCTTTAAAACTTTCTTCTGTTTCTGCATTATAGGTTACTGTTTCTTCATAGGTTTTGTATGGAACTTTCAATATAGGACCATAAAAAACGATTTCATTTCCCCAATTATCATTGATTTCATTCATGACACTACGTTGTCGATGTTCACGTTCAATAATTAGTTCTTGTACTAGCGCAAGAGGAATCATTAAAAGAAAAACCAAGGTTCCCATAATGAGCATACGAGCTGTGATTGAAGTTCGAAACCAAGTAACAAACTTTCCGTTTTGATTTGTGTTTTTTTGTGATATTTCCATTGTTTATAATTTAAAAGTACTTTGAATTTCAAAGTTGTATATAAAATTTTTTTAATTTTTCATTCTCAGTAGTAAGAATGGGCGTAAGGTATAATTAATTGTAAGTGTGCTCATGTATTTCAAAATTTGATTATTCACTGTTTCGAATAAGTTGTTCTAGGGCTTCTATATGCTTTTTGAATTCAGTTTTTCCTAATATAGTAGCACTATATCTCGTATTAGGCTTTCGCTCAATAAATTGTTTTTCCACTTTTATATAAGCTACTTTTTCAAGTGCTTTGGCATGGCTGGCTAAATTCCCATCTGTGGCATCTAAAAGTTCTTTTAATGTTTTAAAATCAGCATACTCGTTTACCATCAACACAGACATAATGCCCAAACGAATTCGGTGATCAAATGCTTTATTTATATTATTAAGGATACTCACTTTTTTATTTTGTATTTTGTTCTAAAAGGATGTACATCCACGTGCCATAAACAATATGAAATATACCAAAACCAATTGCCCAAAAATACAAACCATATCCAATATATTGAGTGGCAATTAATCCCAAAATGATATTGGAAAATCCTAAATATTTTACATGTCCATACGTAAACTTACTTGCACTTACACATGCCAACCCATAAAAAATAAGCGTTGTAGGAGCAACCAATCCCACCAAACCTCTTTGCAAAATTACAAGTGTAAAAATACCACCTGTAATTAATGGAATCAAAAAGTTGACAAGTAGTTTAATTGCTGACTTATCAAGCATTTTTTCATTATTTTTCTTGGCTTTTCGTTGCGTAAGAAAAATCCCAGTAACAATAGCAAGGACAACAACAATTGTTGCAATAAGCAATAAATTAAAAGTAACTTCACTAGTTGTCGCTTCATAATGTCCAGTACGCATATCAATTTTGTTTAAAGCAGCTTTTGCCAATTCTTGTTTAGCAAACCAAGCTCCAATAAGCGCATAAATACCAGCCATTACTCCTGAAAGCCCACTGAGTGAAATGAATCGAGACGACCTATTCATTAGGTGCTTAATCTCTTTAATATCGTTTAAATAGTCTGATGATGCCATATTAAAGTACTTTGAAATACAAAGTAATGTAAAATGTTGTTGACAAACAAGTAAAAAATCATTTTTAATACATTTTTTTTAAAATCATTTTCCATAACTTTAAAACCTTAACATAAAATTAGTTATTTGGATAAAATTGTAAAATATCTTAAAGATGTTGGACGATTAGAACCTTTTGAAATAAAGAACAGTAGTATCACTTTTTTGCTTGCAGGACCAAGCACGTATATCTATGTGATATTCATGCTACATTACAACCCTGATCTCAACATTCCTTTTTACGGTGAAATAGTATTTTCGTTGCTTTTTGTGCTAGTAGGAGCTATTCCTTATTTTAAGCATAAACGTCTCAACGAAATGTATGGTTGGATTTCTTTTGCCACACTAATGACCTTTCAATACTATCTAACTTATGCAACGGCATTGAATGATTTTTCATTAGATTATTTATTGGTAACGTATGTCTTTATTTTTGGTTCTGTATTACTTTTAAGCAATCGATTATTAGTTATTATTTTTAGTGCTTCGCAGTTATTACACCTTGCATATAGGGTATATTATTCTACATTAGATCGTATGTCAGAAAGTGCAATTATGGTATCCATGAGCACTATTTTTATCTTTTCTTTTTTAGTTATGAATGGGTTGATTCGTTATCGAAAAAAGTTAGAAGCGGTAAATGTTGAACTGGAAGAACGAATAAAACAACGCACAAACGATTTAGAGAATAGAGCAAAAGAATTATTGCGAAAAAATAAAGATTTGGAAGAGTTTGCTTATGTAGTATCTCACGATCTTAAACGCCCACTACGAAATATTTATACACTTACTGATTGGCTTACTGATGACGATGAATATCAGTTTAATGATGAAACGAATCAAAGTTTTCGATTGATTAAAGAACAAGTGACACAAATGGATCTATTAGTAGAAGGAATTTTGAACTATTCCTTGCAAATGGACAAAGAGTTGCCTGTCAATAGTGTAGATTCTCAAGCGTTGGTAGAACGTATAATTACAGTAAATTCTAGTGAAACGGTACGTATCCATTTAAAGAAAAAACTTCCAAAAGTAATGTTTAATGAGTCGCAATTACTACAAGTTTTTCAGAATTTAATTCAAAATGCTATAAAGCATACCGATAAAGATCATGTTGATATTACGATTGATTATCAAAAATTAGAAAGAATGCATCAATTTTCTATCAAAGATAATGGTCCTGGAATTGAAGAGAAATACCATAAAAAGATTTTTGAACTCTTTCAAAAGCTTGATGTTAAAAAAGAAGTAGATTCTATAGGAATTGGCTTGGCTTTAGTGAAAAAAATCATTGAACGGAATGGAGGAAAAATTTACATAGAGAGTGAACTAGGCAAAGGAGCTCAATTTATTTTTACAATACCATCTTAAAAATTAAAACATAAACTGCCTCAAACTTTCATGATAAAAAACGTATTTAAAACTTTAGGAAGGCTGGAACCTTTTGAAATTCGCAATAGTGGCATAACGTTATGTCTTGGTGCACCTAGTACGTTTGTGTATATGGAAATCATGAAATATTATCATCCAGAGGTTATTATACCTTTTTATGGAAATATGGTGTTTGCAGTTTTATTTTTACTAATTGGAATTTTACCCAATTTGAAGAATAAATTCATTTTGCAGTACTATGGTTTATTTGTCTTTTTTTCTACAATGGCATTCCAGCACTATTTAACGTATGCAACTTATTTAAATAATTTTTCACTAGACTTCCTATTGGTTACTTATGTGTTTATTTTTGGTTCTGTATTGCTGTTAAGTAACCGAATATTAGTAATTATATACAGCACTACAGAAACGATTCACTTAGCCTATTATGTATATATATCTGATTTAGATCCTGTACATGAGAGTAGCATTTTAGCTACGATAAGCATTATTTTTATACTTTCCTTTCTGATTACGAATGGCTTTATTCGCTATCGTAAAAAATTGGAAGTGATTAATACAAATCTTGAAAAAGTAATTAAAAAACGGACTAAAGATTCTGAGCTTCGCGCCAAAGAATTATTGCGAAAAAATAAAGATTTGGAAGAGTTTGCATATGTAGTATCACACGATCTCAAACGTCCATTGCGAAACATTTATACACTGACAGATTGGTTGATAGAAGACGAAGATAAACAGTTAAACGATGCTGCAAATCAAAGCTTATTTCATATCAAAAAACAAGTAACGCAAATGGACCTTTTGGTAGAAGGAATCTTAAATTATTCGCTTCAAGGAAATCCAGAACAAGAAGTAAAAGAAGTGAATGTACATACGTTGGTAAAGAGAATTTTACGCACATATGAAGCTAATCATATCAACTGTACGATAGAAAAAAAATTACCTAGAATTCTTTTTAATGAATCGCAGCTTACTCAAGTATTTCAAAATTTAATTCAAAATGCGATTAAACATAATGACAAAGATCTTATTGAAATAACAATTGATTATCAAGAAACAAAAACAGATTATCGATTCTCTATTAAAGATAATGGCCCAGGAATTCACACTCGTTATCATAAAAAAGTGTTTGAATTGTTTCAGAAATTGCAAATTGATACAGATGGAGAAGCAATTGGTATTGGGTTAGCTTTGGTCAAAAAGATAGTAGAGCGTAATGAAGGTGAAATTTACCTAGAAAGCTCAGAAGGTAAAGGCGCTACTTTTAGCTTTCAAATTCCTAAAAAGATGAAAAATTAATCGCATTATCTATTTTGGAATTAAATTTTCTATTTTTGAGTATTCCCTGTTAACTATTTCAACGTTTTAGCTATGTCAATTCGATTTTATTGTTCTTCTCATATTCTACTAATTTTGTTTTTTGTAAGTTTTATAAGTAGTGATATGGCAGCACAAACGAAATTGTCTCATGATCGAAATGATACACTACAAGCGTTTAGAGAAGCTTTGCCTTCACATTCTTTTTACAAGCTCACACGAATATTTCATGCTGAAAAAAATAAAGATTCTCTCAAAGCGGCTCTCGTTGCATCTTACCTTAAAGAACATTATCTCAACGCTTCCAATCCTAAAATAGCAGCTTCTACAGCAATTACATTGCCTTATTGGGAAGACAAAGTAGGGAATTTAGAAGCAGCAATAGCGCTATTTGATAAAGGAATTAATCTTGCTAGTACAATAAAAAATGATAGTATACTATACTTAGCTCATCTTCGAAAAGGTTTTTTTTATTTTAAATCGGGGAAAAATTTTCCAGCCTTACGTTCCTATTACAATGCATTAGAAATCGCTAAAGAAGCGAATGATCTTAAACGAAAAGTTGCTGTAACAGGAAATATAGCCTTAGTAAAAATGCAAGCGAATGACACAAAAGCTGCTATTGCACTTTTATTGGAAAATTTAGAAATTATCAATAATAATCCGTCAATTATCAATGACAAACAAAAGTTGAATATCTACGTGAATTTATGTGGAGCTTATACATATATTGAAGAATATGAGTTAGCTACATTGTATTGTGATAAAGGCGTGCAATTAAATGAAACAATCAATAATAAGCGAGCAGAAGCTCATTTTTTGTCAGCTTTTGCAGAGATTGAAACAGCCAAAGGCAATTATCAAAAAGCGCATACACTTTTAGATAAAACCGAAACACTTATTGATAATATGGTGGGAAATGAAAGTTTGAATTTATTTGCCAAATTTTACAGAGGGAAAACATATTATGGTGAAAAAAAATATCAAAAAGCAATAGAAGAATTACAAAAAATAGAAGAACTCAAAGAAACGCACAAATTAGATTTCTTAAGTCTTCAAGAGATGTACTACTATATAGCCAAATCGTATACGGCACTTGGTAATGCTGAAATGGGTGTAAAATATCATGAAAAAGCTATTGAGATTGATACAGAGAATGATAAAAAAATGAATGAACTAAATGCAAACATTGTCAAAAAGTTTGATTTAGTACAACTAAAAGAAGAAATCAACACCTTACAGGAAAAATCAAAACAAACCAAGTATATCTATACAGTAGGTATTGTAAGCTTGGTATTGATTATAGTAGGATTATTATTTTTTAACAAACGACAACAGAAAAAAAATAAAGAACGTTTTAAAAGCTTGATGCTACAATTAGAAGAAAAACGACAGCAAGAAAAAGCACGAAAAGAGGTAGTACTAAATGAAAAAAACGCTCATAAAGAACCTGAAGTATTAGTAAAGAAAGAAACGGAAGAGCCTGAAGATATTGAAGAAATTGATGAAATTACGCTAGAAATATTAAACAAGTTAGATGCGTTTGAAACGCAGGAAATGTTTTTAAGTCCGGAGAGTACTTTGGTAGAAGTTGCTAAAAAATTACAAACCAATACAACGTATCTGTCTAAAGTCATTAATCGACACAAACAAAAATCGTTTACCTCCTATATCACTGATCTTCGAGTAGAGTATGCAATTGAAAAATTATCAACGGATCGAAAATTTAGATCCTTTACTATTGGTGCTATTGCTCAAGAAATTGGATTTAAACGCTCCGAATCATTCTCTAAAGCATTCAAAGTAAAAACAGGATTATATCCATCATACTTTATAAAAGAGCTTGAAAAACAGTAATTTAGTAAGTGTGTGTAGTCGTTATTTATAAATCACGACTAGCTATATCTGGGCTCGCTATCATTTTCTAGTATATTTGAAACAATACAAATTAAACAAAACGTATCATTATGAAAAAAGGAAGAAAATTGAAGCTAGAGGTCAGAAAAGTGAGTGTGTCAAGGCTAAATAACATTGTAGGAGGAAACGATCCCCAACCTTCTATAGATGATGTTTGCATTATCACAACTATCAGGGTAACTATTCTTGGAGCTGACTGTAAAACTGGCATCACACTCTCAAATGATACAGAAGAGTTTTGCATAGATGCTTCTGTTGACAAATGTTAAAACACTCAACCAACCTATATAGTAAACTCTCTAAGCCATTTAGAGAGTTTTTTATTGCTATTCTTTCATAGAAACATAAAATTGACAGTAAAAGAAGGTGTTAAATTCTATAAAAACCTTTATTTTTGATATACTGCCTATTTTGATAAATAATAGAATCAAAAAAACTGTATATGCTCCTTCAAAAATATGTAGTGTGTTTACTACTCATTTTTATTATTTCCTCTAATCAACATTTATATGCAAATACGATTGTACAAAATCATATAGCATCTTTTGATCAAGAAGCGTTCAAAAAGTCCTTGAGTGATATTGAACCTAAAGAGTTTGCTCGTTTATTTACGCAACAGTACAAGTTAGATTCTATCAAAACAAAGATTAGCGTCGATTACGCAGAATCTGTCATGCTTTCCTCAAAAGAACTCCGAACACAGTTTTGGGGAAATTTTGTATTGGCTCACTGGTACCACAGTCAGATGCGCTTGGAAGAATCATTAAATTATGTAGATAGACTCTACGTAATTGCCAAAAAAATGAATGAGAATGATTTGATTTTATCGGCTCTGATTAATAAAGGCAATTTTTATTATGCATTTGGTTCTTACAAAGAATCAATGGAATATAATCTAGAAGCACTTGAACTGGCTCGAAAAACCAAAAATCTCAAACGCGAACTTGCCATATCACTTAATATCGCATTAATTAAACAACAAACGAATGATAATTCTGGAGCTATTGAAATCCTTGAAAAAATCATTGCGACAATTGAAACTGGAACAGCAGGTGATTTAACGCCTTTCAAAACTAAAGTTTACGTAGCGTTGATAAAAGGATATATATATACTGAAGATTACACCAAAGCGAAACAATATTGCGAACAAGGGATAGTACTTAGTAACCAAAACAATTTAACTGAATCTAAGTTCTATTTTTTATCTTTTTTAGGGACAATTGAAGGGTTGAATAAAAACTATGATAGAGCTCACGAATTGTTGGATGCTTCGCTGGAAATAGCCCATCAAATTAAATCTATCGACCCAGAAATTCCGCTTATATATTTTGAAAAAGGAGAAGTTTACTATTATGAAGGAAAATATGAAAAAGCGGTTGAGTATTTAGTAAAATCTGAAAAGTTGATGAATGCTAATCATCTTAATTTTATCAAGTTAGAAGAAACCTATGCTTTACTGGCTAAGTCATATAATGAATTGGGAGACATTAATAATAGTATAAAATATTTTGAGAAAGCGAATGATATATACAAGCAAAATGATAAACGACAAGAAAATATAAGTATCAATATCATTCGGAAATATGATCTTCAATCGCTTAAAGAAGAATTAAGCTTGGCAGAAGAAAACTCATATATAACGAAGATTATTTTATTTGTGAGTGTTTTTCTTGCCATAATTACAGTTATCTGGTTGGTTTACTTTTATAAACAGCGTGAAAAAGAAAATCAACGGAAATTTGCGGCAATCCTTCAAAGTTTAGAAGATGAAAAAGAAGAGATTGTTGAAAAAATTGCCCAAGTCACTCAAGAAAAACTAGAAGAAAAAACAACCGAAAAACTTCCTGAAAAAAAGATTGAGGCCAAAGAAGTTGAAATCATTGATGAAACCAAAGTTCGTTTATTAAAAAAATTAGAAAAGTTTGAAACTAAAGAGCAATACCTAAGTCGTAACTGTAGTTTGAATGAAGTTGCTAAAAAATTAAAAACAAATACATCTTATTTGTCGAAGTTGGTTAACTCGCACAAAGGGAAATCTTTTTCGGCATATATTACAGATCTTCGTATTAATTATGCAATTAGAAGATTAAAAGATGATAAGAAATTTCGTTCGTACACTATCGATTCCATCGCACAAGAAATTGGTTTTAATCGTTCAGAATCGTTTTCTAGAGCATTCAAAAACAAAACAGGATTGTATCCCTCGTATTATATAAAAAACCTTGATAATAAAGGGATTGAATGATTTTTTTTGCACTCGTAATTTATGAATTTCTAGATATTTTCTTGTATAAGTAGAATGTCTACACATATATTTGGATGAAAACTTATGAAACCTAATGATTATGAAGAAAAAACAATTTACCTCCAAATTACAATTCCAAAAAACTACTGTAGTATCATTTAAAGCGATGGGTCGCGTAAGAGGTGGCGCTATTCAAAACGGTGAAACTATTCCGCTTTCAGATCCTTTAACTTGTGGAACTCGTGATTGTTTAAATGAAACGCTGTATGATACATGCGCATGTATGTCTGTAGAAACAAACGTATGTACACGACCTACAAATACGCAAAATGGAGCTACAGATTTTTGTGGAGGAAGCGACGAACCGACTAAGATGGATTGTTTGGAAACAAGAAGGTGTTAAAAAAAACAAACTGTATTGAAAAAAAGACCTGCTATCGTAGGTCTTTTTTTATGCCGAAACATTCATAAAAACTATATTTGAGTTTTAGAAGTCATGAATCCAGCAGAACTGTACATATTAAATCAACCAGAACCATATAAAACTATATTGCTACAACTACAAGTGTTGATAGAACATGATTTTCCAAGAATAGAGTTGAAGTATAAGTATAAAATTCCTTTTTATTATTTAAACGGTAAACCATTTTGTTATCTAAATGCAAGTCACAAACGACAATATGTAGATGTTGGGATTGTTAAAGGAGGAAATATTCAAGTTCATTCTTCTGATTTGGTTACGAAAGATAGAAAGAAAATGGCGTCACTTCGCTACCAAAACATCAAACATATTAACCCAACAATACTATCAGATGTATTAAAAGAAGCCGCTAGTTATTACTAGCGGCTTCTTTAAGTTTATAGCTTATTAAAGATTGTTAATTGTTTGTCGAATTTTCACCAAATTGGTAAGTAGTTTTTGCAAGTAATCCAAATGCAACATATTAGCACCATCACTTTTTGCATTGGCAGGGTCAAAATGTGTTTCGATGAATAGCCCGTCTACATTATTTACTACACCAGCACGTGCAATTGTTTCAATCATTTCAGGACGCCCACCTGTAACACCGCTTGACTGGTTAGGTTGTTGTAGTGAATGAGTTACATCTAAAACTGTCGGTGCAAATTGTTTCATCGTTGGGATCCCTCGAAAATCTACAATCATATCTTGGTAGCCAAACATCGTACCTCTATCGGTAATCCATGCATTTTGATTGCCAGAATCATGTACTTTTTTTACCGCATGTTTCATACTTTCAGGACTCATAAATTGCCCTTTTTTAAGGTTTACAACTTTTCCTGTTTGTGCAGCAGCTACAACAAGATCTGTTTGTCGTACTAAAAAGGCTGGAATTTGAAGTACATCTACATATTCGGCTGCTTTGGCAGCATCAGAAATTTCATGAATATCAGTAATTGTTGGTATATCAAATGTATCAGAAACCTTTTTAAGGATTTTTAGGGCTTTCTCATCACCAATACCTGTAAAACTGTCAATGCGACTTCGATTGGCTTTTTTAAAACTTCCTTTAAATACGTAAGGTATTTCTAATTCATCAGTAATTTTAACGACTTTTTCAGCAATGCGTAACGCCATATCTTCACTTTCAATAGCGCACGGACCTGCAAGCAAGAAAAAATTATCAGATGTTGTATGTTTGATTTTTGGAATCGAATTCAGTTGCATAAATTGAAATTTTGCACAAAGATACGCTAAATTTCAGTAGTGAGTAAGCTTGTATTAACTTTGGTTAATTGTGTAATTTTTTGATAAATATGTCTACGGTAATAAGATGCAAATACAATAAAAAGTATTGCAGCAAAAATTACTAGATAACCAATTGAAAATATCGTTGTGTTTGACTGTAAAATTTCTAAATACGAACTCAGAGCACATTTGCATATAATAGCGATTACCAAAGCGATAACAATAGAAAAAGCCAGTATTTTTAGAGCAATATTAAGATATACCTTGGCAATGTTTTTTCTTGAATATCCTAAAAAATAGAGTTGACAAATAGTTTGTTTATTTTTCAGAATAAGCAAATTGATGTTGGTAATCACCAAGAGTATAGATAAGGCAGTTATTAAGAAGCCAATGCTCAGAACAATCCAGAGAATTAATTGTAAAAAATAACTAATTCTAGAAGTTTGAACGTCATTTTTAAGATATTTAAACTTCTTTTTTTCTAAAAAATCTAATATGCTCGGATCTGAAGGATTGGTAACTTCTATGATTAAGCGGGAGATTTTAGGAGTTTTATTAGGACTCAATAGTTGATTGGTGTGTTTTAAAAATGAAGCAGGAACTAATATAGAATTTAGTTTTTCTGAAGCCGCTAATACATACGCACGATAGTTTTTTTGTTGTGTGGTACCTACTAGAGAAAGATCGATAGGAATTTCACGAATAATGGTTTCATTGATTTGCGGCATGCCTGTACTAGCCGCATACCCAAAATTGTACAGATTAATATAATTTTTTGGAATAATGATTGGAACTTCTCGATCTCCAGGTTTCCAATTCCATTCATCACTTTTTATATCAATAAAATCATCGGGGATTGCTTCCAAGAACATTTCTGTAGAAATACTAGCATAATTAGGAAGTGTTACGCTAGCTGCTACGCGATAGGTTCCATGTGTAAAACCGCCTACTTTTTTGGTGAAGTTTTGCTGCGCTATTTCTTGAATTTCTCCCCTTGTAAAAACGTTGTTTTTTCCAACATTTTTATAAATAATGAGATTCTGTTTTCCTAATAAATCATTTGAAGTATCAAAAAGGGGGCGCGTATCTATAAATAATTGAAAAACTACCAATAGTATGCCTAAACCTATACTAGAAGTAAGCGCAAAAAAAAGCAGCTGTGATATGCGTAATTGTTTGTGTAATAAAGAACGAATCACAGCGAGTAAATTTTAGAATATTGTACAGTATAGGAATCTCCTAAACTAGCTAATAAAAGACTCGCATTTTGAGCTTTTACCTCATCAAGTATCAACGATTTGGCATTTTGAATTTGCGTAGCATCGATATGACTAAAAGGTTCGTCAAGAAGTAACACTTCAAAAGGTTGACAAAGCGCTCTAACAATAGCTATTCGTTGTTGTTGCCCATATGATAAAGTTTCTACTTTTTTATTAGCTAGCTGAGCCATATCCAAACGTTCCATACAAGTCAAAATCTCAGTTTCAGATTTGTAATTGGTAAGTGTATTTTTTAGCTGAATATTTTCTAAAGCAGACAGCTCCGGAAAAAGGCGCAACCCTTGAAAAACAATAGAAATCTTTTTTCTTCGTATATCAGTCCATTCGTCTTCTGTAAATTTTGAAATATCATTATCATCAAAAAAAATCGTCCCAGAAAATTTGTTATTCAAGCCGTAAAGAAAATTGAATAGAGAACTTTTTCCACTTCCAGAAACAGCATGTATCAAATGCAATTCTTTGGGAGAAAAATCAACTATTTTACTCCATACTTCAGACGAAGCAGGAGTAAAATAAGTTGGTATGACTGATTTCATCTGTATCTTCATGGAACGACACTATAAAGAAGACTTATTAGAATTTCTTAGCCATGTTGGCTGCTTGATTTGCTATTGCGTCAGAGTATTGAATCAGGTTTATCCAAGAATTATTTTCTCCTTTTGTATAGGTATAGCTTTCCATACCATCAGCATCAAGGAAATAGTGAGTGTCCGCAAAGTATTTTTTATACAATTCAGCTGATTCAGTAGAGAAATCAGTTGAAAATGAGCCATAAGAATTTAATCTAGAAGTATACGAAGACAAGAAATTTCCATACATTTCAGTAGCATTTGGAGTCATAAACATATATACCGAATGCGAAAGATAAGATTTGTGTTCAAAGTTTGAAAGATTGGCAGCTAGTGAACCATTTGCATATACTTCATCTGCTTTTGCTTCATCGTTTGTGAGAAATAAGAAATCATCTGTAATAACAGCAAACATATTGTTTCCTAATTCGTAATAGTCTTTTCCTTTGGTTGCTTTTGGAGCTTCTTTCTTCAAAATGACTGTCATCAATGCATCAAACTTAGCTTTGTCTTTAATAGCAATAGCACTGTATACATTTGGAATTTTTATGTCTAAAATTTCATACTCATCTTCGTCTGTGTAATAATCATATGAGTGTATAGTATCTTTTATAGTTTTTCCTTCAGATAAGGAAAGCAACATAGAACCTTCAAAAACTTCCGCAAGATCTTTTCCAGTCATTCCAACCTCTCGTTTCATTCCACGGTTCATGTTTCTAAAACCTTGCTTTAATTCTGCACGGGCTTCTTTTGGAATGATTCTATTGTCTTGTAAGCCTTCAATATGGTCATATAAAGCAGTAGGATTAATAGAAACCTTGAGTAAGAAACTTGGGTTCTCAGGAATAGCTTTTAGAAGAGAAGATTCATAACTGGTTGTCATCCAAGACTTATGTCCAATCAAAGATTCAAAGTCGTCATTAAGATTTAGCTTCGCTTCCGAGTGAATACGATCATCTTCAAAATTCATATGGTAATAAAAATTATTATTTTCAAGATTTATATCTATACCGGCTAACATAGAGGCAAGAGAATTTGCCAAAGTTGCTAAAGGAGTTGAAGAAATATGAACACCCATATCTTTATCGGTGTCAAAAAATCTTTTAAAATAATTAGTCGTATATATATTATCTGAAGAGTCCATATTGGTCAAATCAATCAATTCTGTCGAAGCATAATCTCTAGCTCCAATAATTAAGGCTGTTTTATCATTCCAACCAATTGCCATTTGACCCGTAGAGTACACCGTAAAAGCATCATTTTTTCCAACATTTTCCTCTTTTTGCATGGATGATTTTTCCAATAAAGGTTGAATCATCTTTTCAAATGCAGCAGCACTTTTTATAGGAATAATGAATCCTCCAGTTCCAGTCATACGATCTACAGATACGTACCCTAATAGAAACTCTTTGCGAAATGTAGCATCAATATTTTCCGTAGTAACATATTCATTCATAAAATCTTGCATCTCTTTGGGTGCTTCTTTTTCGAATACTTGACTTAATTTCAAATTCTTAAAATCAACACCTTCACTCTTTTTAGACAAGGATTCAAGATTTACATACATAACGCCAATTGCATCTTTAGGAATGTATGACGATTCTGAACTCTTCTTTCCGCAGCTAATAATCATTATGGCAACTGCGAATAGGCATAAAAAATTTTTCATAATATAATGAAGTCGTTAAAGGATTAAATAATGCTATTAATATGTGGAGGAGCACAAAAATAAAAATATATACCAATTAATAGATAGAAAAGACCGAAAGAAACTTTTTTTACTAGAAAGATTGATTAAAAAGAAGGAAGATGGGTTGTCTAGCAATTTTTAAGAGAAGTTGAAGAGAGAGCGACGCAACAACGTCGCTCAGGTTTTAGTGTTTAATTTTCAGCACACGAAACATCTACAAAAGCACAGTTTTTATATTCTAACGGTAAGGCTTGCCATCTGGCACAGCTTGCGCAGCCAGGCATTGGACCAAAACAACTTGGACCATTATAAGAGTTACAACTATTTCCGCCTGTTACGTTTTGTTGCTCTTTTTTACTCAAAATTTTAGTCCCTTGGATACGTAAAATACTTTTTAACATAGTAATTTTTTTATGGTTAAACAGTTGATAAGTTACAAGATTCATATGTGAATAGCTTACGGAAACACATGAAAGAAAGTACTAGGAAAACATAGAAACGCATTTCTTTTAGCTAAAACCTGTTGAAACACAGGTAGAAATCAAGTAAAATATTAGTTAACAATAATTTAAGCTAAAAAAGTAAGTAAAATTCTTTTGTCTATTAAATAAACTGTACATTTGCACGCTTAAAAATAAAGGCGCAATGGCTTCAATTAAAAATATCGCAATTATTGCACACGTTGACCACGGAAAAACAACCTTGGTTGATAAAATAATGTATCACTGTCAGCTATTTCGTGAAAACGAAAATACAGGTGATTTGATTCTCGATAACAACGACTTGGAGCGTGAACGAGGAATCACTATTACGTCTAAAAACGTATCTGTTACTTACAAAGGAACTAAAATCAATATTATTGATACACCAGGGCACGCCGATTTTGGTGGAGAAGTAGAGCGTGTATTGAATATGGCAGATGGTGTTTTACTATTAGTAGATGCTTTTGAAGGGCCTATGCCGCAAACTCGTTTTGTGTTGCAAAAGGCAATTGATTTAGGATTAAAACCTTGTGTAGTTGTCAATAAAGTAGACAAAGAAAATTGTACACCTGATGAAGTGTATGAAAAAGTATTTGACCTAATGTTTGAATTAGGAGCTGAAGAATGGCAGTTGGATTTTCCTGTAGTCTACGGTTCTGCAAAGCAAAACTGGATGTCAGACGATTGGCAAAAACAAACAGACTCTATCGAGCCTTTATTAGATATGGTAATGGAGCATATTCCTTCTCCGAAATTTGATGAAGGAAGTACACAAATGTTAATTACCTCGTTAGATTACTCTTCTTTCACAGGGCGAATTGCTATTGGACGTTTGCAACGCGGAACATTAAAAGAAGGGATGCAAGTGTCATTGGTAAAGCGTGATGGTTCTACGGTAAAATCAAGAATTAAAGAATTACACACTTTTGAAGGATTAGGACGTAAAAAAGCGACTGAAATTCAGGTAGGTGATATTTGTGCAATTGTTGGATTAGAAGGTTTTGAAATAGGTGATACAATTGCAGATGCTGAAAATCCTGAAGGATTACAAACCATTGCAATCGATGAACCAACGATGAGCATGTTGTTTACTATCAACGATTCTCCTTTCTTTGGAAAAGATGGAAAATATGTTACCTCTCGCCATATCAAAGACCGCTTAACAAAAGAATTAGAAAAAAACTTAGCACTTCGTGTACAAGAAACGGATAGTGCAGACAAATTCTTAGTATTTGGTCGTGGTGTATTACACTTGTCTGTATTGATTGAAACGATGCGTAGAGAAGGATATGAACTGCAAATTGGTCAGCCGCAAGTAATTATCAAAGAAATTGATGGTGTAAAATGTGAGCCTATTGAAGAATTGACAATAGATTTGCCAGAGCATGTTTCTGGAAAAGCGGTAGAAATGGTCACGCTTCGTAAAGGTGATTTATTAAGTATGGAAGCCAAAGGTGATCGTATGATTTGTGAATTTTTAATTCCATCACGTGGTATTATTGGGTTGCGTAATCAATTGTTAACAGCTACTGCTGGAGAAGCAATCATGGCTCATAGATTCAAAGAATATCAGCCAGTTCGAGGTGGTATTCCAGAACGTCAAAATGGGTCACTAGTATCAATGGAAAAAGGAACAGCAATTCCGTATTCTATTGATAAATTACAAGAACGAGGAAAGTTTTTTATCGATCCAGGAGAAGAAATTTATGAAGGACAAGTGATTGGAGAAAACTCTCGTGGAGACGATATGACAATCAACGTTACTAAAACTAAAAAGTTATCAAACGTACGTTCTGCCGGAGCAGATGACAAAGCGAAAATTGTTCCAGCAATCAAATTCTCATTAGAAGAAGCGTTAGAATATATTCAAAAAGATGAATATGTAGAAGTAACGCCAAATCATTTACGACTTCGAAAAATATATCTTACAGAAGTAGAACGAAAGCGTAATAAATCAATTTAAAAAATATAACATATTAAATACTTAAAAGGTTTCATTACACATTGTAGTGAAACCTTTTTTATCACAAATAATTTCTACAGTATTAGAAACTTTTCAATCAATAATTTTAAATTTATACTATGGATATTCTAGGAATTACAATTACAGAGTGGATTGGATATATGGCATCAATAGCAGTATTGATTTCATTTACAATGAAAGATTTAAAAAAGTTACGAATGATTAATGGAATTGGTTGTTTGCTTTTTGTTGTGTATGGTTGCTTAATGCCAACATTACGTGTAGGATTGCCAATAATCATTACCAACTTAGCAATTTTAGGCATCAATATCTATCACTTGAGCGCTCGTAAAAAGTAAAATTTTATATCTTTACCAGAAATCAGATAGTATGGAATTTCTTTATTTTGATGCGGGTTTAGGCGCAATGTTAGCACAAGCTGCTGTTGCAGTTGTTGCAGGAGTTGCAGTATTCTATAAAAGTATCAAATATAAAATCAAAACTATTTTTGGACTTCATAAGGAGTCTTCTGAAGAAGTTTTTGACGATATCGATGTAGATGACAAATCACTCAAAAAACCATCTAAAAATGACCAATAATTCGCGTCATGCTTCTTCCTATCGCGATCCTAGTGGACACGTGTATGTAGAGAATGGAATTATTAAGCGAGTTATTTTTTCTACCTATTTTTCGCAATACAAAGCGCTACAAAATACTGGTTTTTTTCAAAAGGCATTTCAGCATCAATTATTGATACCGCATGAAGAATTGAAAGTTTCTGAAACTGAAATTCACATTCAGCCAACACAAATTCCTTTTATTACCTATCCATACGAATGGAGTTTTCAACAATATAAAGAAGCTGCTTTACTGACACTTAAGCTTCAAAAATATGCATTGCAACATGGGTTTTCGTTAAAAGATGCAACTGCTTATAATGTTGCTTTTTTTCATGGAAAGGCAATCTTTATTGATACACTTTCGTTAGATTTTTATAAAGAAAATACACCTTGGCGAGCTTACAAACAATTCATTACACACTTTTTAGGGCCTTTGGTGTTAGCTAAATATCATGGAGCAGATTTTTTAAAAACAATGACTAGTTTTATCGATGGAATTCCGTTGAAGTTGCTCTCATCCTTGCTACCAACTCGAACCAAGTTGAATCCGTTTTTATATACTAATATTCATTTGTTAGCAAGATATGAGCACAAGCATCAAGAAGAAAATGTAGAGAAAAGGAAACAAGCTACATTGTCTAAAAAAGGGCTGTTTAATATTATTGATAGTTTATACAATTATATAAAAAAAATAAAGCTCAAGGAGCAATCTGAATGGGGAGATTACTATCAAAAAACCAACTATTCAGATACGGCTTTTCAACAAAAATCAACAATTATCAACGATTGGATTCAGCAGCTAAATGCTAAGAAAATAATTGATGTTGGTGGAAACGACGGAACTTTTGTGCGGCAAATAAGTGCTGATATCACACTTGCATTGGTAGGCGATATTGACAATAATGCAGTCAATCAAAATTATTATTTGGTTAAGAAAAACAAAGAAGCACATATAATTCCTTTTACGATTGATCTGTTAAACCCTTCTCCAGCTATCGGTTTTCAAAATACAGAACGTTTTTCATTCATCAAACGTGTAGCAAACTTCCAACCCGATGTAACACTTGCATTAGCGTTAATTCATCATCTGTCACTAACAGGGAATGTGCCTTTTGAAAATTCAGCTCAATTTTTTGCATCAATTTCTAACAACCTTTTAATTGAATTCCCAAAGCGAACAGATTCATATGTTCAACGGTTGCTCAATGCAAAAGCAGAATTCAAAAATCATTTTGAACATTACCAAATAGAAAATTTTGAAAAAGCATATAGTTTTTATTTTGAGTTAGTTGATAAACGACCAATTAATGATTCAGAGCGTGTACTGTATCTTTTCAAAAAGAAAAAATAATGTCAGCCATACGGAAACATATAGAAAAATTTGTAGCCAGTCAGCGTGAATACCCAATTGTATTTGCAATAGCTGCAGGTTTATACTCATTCATATATGTATACCATTCCAATTTTATGCTGGTAAATTCGGTATTTCAGTTGGTGGTAATTTTAGCTGCCTATTTAATATTGCCTATAATTGTATGTGTAATTTCTTGGAAATGCGTACAGTATATCAAGCCGTTGCAAAAATTGCAACCGTATTTGTTGCCAATACTGAATGCAGCGTTTTTTAGTTTTTATTTTGTAGGAAGAATGTATAGTTTTCAACATCGAAAGCTTATTTTATTGGCAATGATTGTTTCTGTGGTATTCGCAATTATACTTAGGAAGCAGTACAAAAAAATTGTAGTAATCCAATTCATAATGGCATTTGTTGCATTTATAACTCTATTGCCCACATTATTTCGAGCTATTAGCTCTTCAAATATCTGGCAAGAACAACCTGATGCCATTGTAGAAACAAAATTCAAGCAGTTTCCAAACATATACATAATTCAACCAGATGGTTATGTGAATTTTCGTGAATTGGCTAAAAATCCATACAATTTTGAGAATAGTGAATTTGAATCATTCCTAGAAACAAGTGGATTCAAGCTATATACCAATTATCGTAGTAATTATACTTCAACCATACTATCCAACAGCTCTATGTTTGCCATGAAGCATCATTATCATGGAGAACAGTTATTTGGTGCAAGAGAAGTCATAGCAGGAAACAATCCAGTAATAGAAACGCTAAAGAAGAATGAGTATCAAACCTTTCTTTTTATTGAAAATCCATACATTTTGCTCAACCGACCAACAATTGCTTATGACAAGAGCAATTTTCCTATGAATGAAGTTCCTTGGTTTGGAATTGGAGCATTTGGAATACAAAAAAAACTCATCGAACCATTAAAAGAAACAATCCAAGAACAACAAGGGAAACGTAATTTTTACTTTATTGAAAAAATTGCTCCAGGACATATTACCACTTTTAAAGAGCAAGCATTAGGTGTAAAAAAAGAGCGAGAAAATTACCTTATGCAAATAAAAGAAGCCAATAAGTGGTTGCGTGAAATAGTTGCTGTTATTACGGAAAATGATCCAAATGGTTTGATTGTCATTGCAGCGGATCACGGTGGCTACGTCGGACTTAATTACACGAAAGAACTTTTCCAAAAACAAACAGATAGAGAACTAATATATTCTGGGTTTTCTGCGGCATTGGCAATTAAATGGCCTAATAAACTTGCACCCGAGTACGATGAAAAACTTAAAACACCTGTCAATCTTTTTAGAACACTATTTGCGTACTTAGGCGAAAACAAATCATTGTTAAATCATCTGCAAGAAGATGCTAGTTATTCAATCATTAAAAATGGTTTTTGGGGAAATGTGTATAAATATATTGACAGCGAAGGAAATGTAGTTTTTGAAAAGGTGCAAAAGTGAGTTTTTTCATATCATTTAAAAGTAATAAAGATAGTTCTACAAAGTCAAAACTATTTTTCTATACGACTTTTACCAAACTCACATTAAAATTAGTAACTTCACTTTTTCTAAAAGACCAACTCAATTTATACATTAACTAAATACACAAAAGAGCAACAAGCGCTTTGGGACGAGTTTGTTTCAAAAGCGACAAATAGTTCGTTTTTGTTCTATCGAAACTTTATGGAATATCATAGTGATCGTTTCGAAGACCATTCCTTACTACTATACAAAAAAGACAAGTTAGTAGCGCTATTTCCTGCAAATCTACGTGACAACACACTATACTCGCATCAAGGATTGACATTTGGAAGTTTCATTTTGCAAAAAAAACAAAATGCATACGAGGTGTATCAATTATTAGAGTTGGTTATAAATTATGCAAAAAAACATGGATGTAACGCAATTGTTGTCAAAACAATGCCCTCTTTTTACTATACAGTTCAAAGCAATGAATTGTTGTATTTTTTAGCACAAAAGGGGACATTGCATTCGCGAAATTTGGTATTAACGATTGATTATCGAGCAGGTTTTCATATTCATAAAACCAAATTAAAGCATTACGAAAAAAATCATCATACAGGTTTTGAAATTGTAGAAAAGGGGAGTCTTTCTGAGTTTTGGAATCAGGTGTTAATTCCAAAATTGAATGACAAATATGAAGCAACGCCAGTACATTCATTAGAAGAAATTAAAAAACTAGAAAAGTTATTTCCTCAAAACATCATTCAATACAATATCAAATTAGAAAATGAAATCTTAGCGGGGATAACTATTTTTAAGCATAAAAAAATAGTCAAATCGCAATATGGAGCCAATACTAAGAAAGGCGCTTCTTTGCGTGCTTTAGAATATTTATTTATATACTTAATTGAAAAGTTTCAACAAGAAAGAATGCACTATTTTAGTATGGGAACTGTAGATGCAGCTACAGAAATAGGGTTTAATGCAGGTTTATTAAAACAAAAAGAAGAATTAGGGTGTGTATGTGTCACACAAGATATTTTTAAAATTTTGCTATGATACCGTTTTTAGATTTACAAAAACTCAATGCGCGCTTTGAAACGGAATTTCAAGAAAAATTCACGCAATTCCTTACGAGTGGATATTATGTGCTAGGTGAGAATGTAAAAAGTTTTGAGCAATCATTTGCAGATTATTGTGGGACGAAATTTTGCATAGGTGTAAGTAACGGTTTAGATGCGTTGATTTTGATATTGGAAGCGTATAAAATTTTAGGAAAACTGAAAGAAGGAGATGAAATTATCGTTCCAGCAAATACCTACATCGCAAGTATATTAGCAATTTCGAAAGTTGGATTGGTTCCGGTGTTGGTTGAACCTACACTTGAAACCTACACTATAGATAGCACCAAAATCGAAGCAGCCATGACACCAAAAACCAAAGGAATTATGGTGGTTCATTTGTATGGGCAATTGGTAGAAATGTCTACTTTACAAAAGTTAGCAAATGCGCACAATCTATTGATTATAGAAGATGCAGCACAAGCACATGGAGCAGAAACGAGTAAAGGTAAAAAAGCAGGAAATCTTAGTGATGCAGCCGGATTTAGTTTTTATCCAACAAAAAATTTAGGAGCGTTAGGAGAAGCAGGAGCAGTTACTACAAACGATTCTGAATTAGCAGAAATCATCAGGAAATTACGCAATTATGGAACTTCTTCAAAATACGTCAATCAGTATAAAGGGGTAAATAATCGATTAGATGAAATTCAAGCTGCTTTTTTACGTATAAAATTACCTTTACTGAATGCAGACAATGAAATTCGTCGAAAAATTGCGAGCAGATATCTTAGCGAAATTAAAAACGCAAAGATTATTTTACCCAAATATGCTCATGATGCTTCTCATGTTTTCCACCAATTCGTTATTAGAACAGAAAACCGAATGCAATTAAAGGAATATCTTTTTGAAAACGGAATAGCAACGATGATTCATTACGAAATTCCTCCGCATAAACAAGAAGCATATCAAGAATGGAATGAGCTACATTTTCCGATTACGGAAAAAATTCATGCAACATGTTTAAGCGTGCCAATTAATCCACTATTAACAAAAGAAGAAGTTACGAAAATAGTTAGTGTTTTAAATAAGTATTCTTGAAAAAACTACGTGCCTATATTGGAAATAATATTCTGTTGAAAATAACCTCTTTCAACAGTTTTGCAATTTTAATCAATGTTTTGGTTGGCGTATTGACTTCAAAAGCATTGGCAGAATTTGTAGGACCTAAAGGAATGGCATCAGTCGGAAATTTAAAAGATTTTCTAAAAACCATATATGCTTTGGCAACATTTGGGATTTATTCAGGAATTGTAAAATATACTTCAGAATATAAAAACAAGCCAAACCAACTTCAACGGGTATTATCTACGGCTTTGTTCATTATTCTTGTAGCAACCATTTTAGTTAGTATAGGACTGTTTGTAGGAGCTTCTTATTGGAATAATTTGATTTTTGAAGGAAAAGAATTTGGTTACATATTTCGAGTACTTGCAGTAGTATTACCATTATATGCATTGAATATGTTTTGTTTGGGAATTATCAATGGATTAGAAAAATATAAACAATTCATTGCAATTAATATAGCGGGTTATTTGGTCAATTTACTTGTAACGGTAGCGTTAGTTTGGCAATACCAGTTGGACGGAGCTTTACTCTCGTTAATTATCATTCCATCAATACTCTTAATTTTTAGTTTGATAATTCTGTATAGAGAACGCGGAGCACTTCCTAAATTCCATTCAAGACATTTTTCGAAAAGGTATGTAAAAAAGTTTATGTCTTATACCCTAATGGCGGCGGTTTCTGCGGTTATTTTTCCGATGGTCTACGTATTTGTTCGAAACCATATCATAGAAACGATAGGAGAAACAGAAGCAGGATATTGGGAAGCGATGCTTCGAATTTCCAATCAATATTTAATTTTTGTAACTTCTTTATTGTCGTTATATGTATTGCCTAAACTTGCTGAAAATCACTCTATACAGGGGTTCAGGGATATTGTGTTTGGTTTTTATAAAACCATCTTGCCGTTTTTTATTTTAGGGTTACTAGGAATTTATTTCTTGCGAGTTCCTATCATAAAAATCATATACAATGAAGAGTTTTTAGCAACTGAAGGTTTATTTTTTTGGCAGCTTTTAGGTGATTTTTTTAAAGTAATATCATTGGTTATTGCGTATCAATTATATGCAAAAAAAATGTTGGGGCATTATTTATTAGTCGAAATAAGCTCCATTCTTTTATTTTATGGATTAAGCATTTATTTAACAAATGCAAAAGGAATTGAAGGAGTTGTGATGGCGCATTGTATTCGAAGCTTTATAGCACTACTTTTAATCGTGACAATCTTTAGAAAATCTTTATTTGGAATAATAGAGAGTGAAAAACAGTAAAAAAAGCCGAGACTTGTATAAAATACGTATTTTTAATTCATTAAAATAAGGAAACACGAGTGAAACAATCCATAAGACATTATCTACTTCGTTTTAACGTATGGAAATATAACTTTTTGAGTAACTGTAAAAACGTGATTGGAAAGCCAAAACGTTTTCAACCTTTATTGCTAGAAGGTAATGGGACAATTGAGTTTGGACAGAATGTAAGTTTCGGAATATTGCGATCTCCATATCTCTTTAGTGGATATGGCTATATGGAAGCTCGTGAAAGCTTAGCGCATATTTATATTGCAGATAATGTGGCAATCAATAATTCGTGTGTATTTACTGCTGAAAAAAAAATCACTATTTCTAAAAATACAGTAATAGGGTATAATTGCCATATCAGTGATAGTTCTTTTCATAACTTAGACATTGACAAACGACACGAAACAGATCCGCAGCCACAAGAAGTTTTTATTGATGAAAATGTGTTTATTGGGAATAATGTTACCATTCTTAAAGGAGTAAACTTAGGGAAAAATGTAGTTGTAGGAAGCGGTGCTGTAGTTACAAAAAGCTTTCCAAATAATTCCATTATCGCTGGCGTACCCGCTAAACAAATCAATCAAGTTTCATAAAAAAAACCATTCCTTCTAAGGAACGGTTTTTATAATATATCGGTTATTCAAGTAAATGAGTTGTATTACTTCATGTCTACCACTTCAATTTCATAAACTTCTCCATTGGTAGAAATAATATTATATATACCTTCAGAAGACAACATGTTTACTTTTTTCTTGTTGTTGTATGAATCAATCCTATGAATTTCTTTCATGTTGTTTGACCATACTTGTAAACCATTTTCTGTAAGCATAAAATCATATCTAAAATTTTCTGGTCTTACATACTTAATAGTAATCTCTCTTTCATAAGTAGAATCATTATCTGAATCTAATTTGAAAGTAGTTTCCAATCTAGGAGCAACTACAATTCGATCTTGATTCAACTTATATCGGTCACTCTCATCAAATACTACAGGATATGTAGCTTTCGTTTCTTGATATATTTTAGAATTATTTTCCAATTCCATTTCTACAATTTCATATGCGGCACTATTCTCTCTTACCACAGGATCTCCATTCACACTATCTTGCGCAAATGCAATTGAAGTTGATAATAAAATTGACGGGACTAAAAATTTAATATACTTTTTCATAATTTCTTTATTTATTTTTTGTTATTAATGACACTATTCAATTTTGAAAGCTGCAACAATGTCTTCAACAGCTACTTATACATGATAAGATTTTTAAAATTTGAATACTTATGCTTTTACCATCGAATTGTTTAATTGAGCAGAAGTTTCCTTGGCCCATGCATTGAGCATCCAACTAGATTTTTCTAGTTCTCTAACATATGCTCCAAGCATGTCAATGGTACCTTCATCTTCTGCGTTATTAGCATGATCAATTACTACTTTCATTTGGGACAATAATATTTTGTGGTCATTGATCAAAATTTCAACCATTTCTTTATCTGTTAATAAAGGACTTGATTCCTCAATTTGTGAGATTTCTAAATAGTCTCCCATTTTACTAATTGGATGGTATTTTAAAGTCAAAATTCGCTCTGCAATTTCATCAATCTTTGTTTGTGCAGCAGTGTAGAGCTGCTCAAACTGATCGTGTAGCTCAAAGAAATTTTTACCTAAAATATTCCAATGAAAGTTTCTTAATTTTTGATAGTAGACATTATAATTAGCGAGTAATGTATTTAACTCTACAACTACAGGAACTAACTTTTTGTCGCTCATATTCAAATAATTCATTGTTATAATTCTTTTTTAGGATTAATAATCAGTTTTCTGAAAAAACACGCATTTCTTGATTAGTTAATATCAGTTTAATAACTTTTCAATCAGTGTTTTACTTGTGATGATTTCAAATCACAACTGTAATATACGGGCTAGAGAAATTTTGTCAAGCGTTTTAACAACACTTAACTTGTAGATTAAAAAAATAACATAAAAAGTGTTAAATAGAGGAGATGAAATGTTAAATATTTAACATGTATTTTTGTTGAGAAAAATTAATTTTTACGAAAAAATCGCAAAAAAGACTTCTTTTTATAAAAAATCAATATGGAAATTATATAAAAACTGGCGAAAATCATGTAAATTACTAAAAAATGTAAAAATTAATGGAAAACTGAAAAAGTAGTAAAATTCTTCAATTTTAACATATTTTAACAAATGATATAGTGCTTCAATTTATCAAAAGCTTACACTAATTATTTGTATCTTTAAAAAAAGCTAGAAAAGACTTATGAAAAAAGTACTCATATATTGTTTCCTAATTTTTTTTCAAATCATATATGCTCAAGAATCTACAATTGATTTCAGTAAATATGGTGATGGAGAACGTTGGGAAATTGTAAATGATGGTGTGATGGGCGGTTTTTCTCAAGGGAACTACAGATTTACAGATGGAGGAGTCGTTTTTGAAGGAAAAATTTCTCTTGAAAATAATGGCGGATTTTCTTCATTTAAAAGTAATTTTCAAAAACGAGACCTCTCTTCTTTTTCTAAAGTAATTATTCGTTATCGTTCCAAAAAATGTGCAATAGGCTTTACGTTAGAGTTGGATAAACGCTGGTTTGTTCCGTATTACAAAGCAGATTTACCTTCTACACAATGGAAATGGAAGGAAATAGAAATTCCTTTTTCAGATTTCATTCGATACAATATAGGGAGAAAACGAAAAGGAAAAATATCCAATGAAGAACTCCAAAACATCCTTAGAATAGGATTTATTACCAATGAAAAACGAGCTACTTCTTTTAAAATAGAAGTAGATTACATCAAATTTGAATAACGATTTCAACGGATTTATTCTGTAGATTTCCAGTGCTCTGTGTATGATTTGGCTACCTTTTGATAATGATGAAATTTTTCCACAAAAGCACGCGCATTTTTACCTATTTGAATCATTTTTTCAGGATTTTCAATCAGAAATGATAATTTTTCAACCAAATCATCAATATTTGGAGTAGCGTTGATTACCACTGTTTCTGGCAACTTGTAAAATTCCTGAAAAGCTGTTTCAGCTCCAGAAAACACTACTTTTCCTTTAGCCATTGCTTCCAATGCATTATATCCTTGATCGTAACCGTACAATTGATCCATAATAATGTGTGCCTTGTCATAGGTTTTTATGTATTCTTTATAGGGCAAGCTATAGGCTGTTTTAACTTCTACACAATCAGGGAATTTTTTCTCAATGATTTGAAGTGCTTTTTCGATGATGTCATTCCCTTTTTTTAAATAATTCACTTTATTAACTCCATGAAAAATAAGTACTTTTCCATCATAAGTTAACGGAGAAAATTTCAAAAGATCAATATTGATTGGAAAAGGAATTAATGGCAATGCTTTTGGATGATTTGTATATGCCATTTCATAATCAAAATTTGCAGGAATGACACCTTGCACATTATTAATTACAAATTGATGTAGTTTTTTATGTGCTTTTGTTAAATATTGAAGGGAATATTTAAAGTGTTTTTTATGTGCAGAATTATTTACATAAGGTGTTAAAATATGATAAGGAAGCTTGGCATGTAAAATATAATTCAAATAATAAAAATCATCTCCACAAGAGGAAACAAAAACATTTTTATTGTGCTTAAAAATATAAGCAAGTAATTTTCGCTCTACAAAAGGAGTTGTGGCAAAAGGAAATTCATTAATAAGCTGAACCGCATCGTAATGTTGAAACGAATGTCGATGTTTGTAAAAACGATAAGCAATTTCTAAAAAAGCAATATCTACTTTGGTCAATCTAAAAAAGAATTGTCGAAACACATTGGGAATCTTTTTCTGAAAAAAAGTCGCTTCCAATGAAATATCTATAGGGTAGTTTTTAAAGCTGTCAGCGCGACCGATCAATGTCACATCGTGTTGTAATAACTGTAGACCTTCTTTTAACGAATTGTGAAATCTACTGTATTCTCCTACCAATAATATGCGCATAAACAGTATATTTGCGTGAAAGATAGTGGGAAAACTTTATGCTGCAAAATTCTAAAAAGAAAATCTGTCTAATTGTTGAATGTCTAAGCATAGGCGGCGCAGAAAAACAAGCGGCCAACTTTTCAAAATCGCTAGAAAAAGAAGGTTTTGAAGTGTCTATCATTACTCTCAAAGACAAAATTTCATACGAATACGCAGGAACATTATATAATTTAGGAAAAAAGGAATCTTCCATAAAAATTGTTAAACAGGCTCAAAAACTTATCGCATTCAAAAAAGCCTATCAACACTGCAATGCAGATGTGTATATAGACTTTAGAACACGAACAAGAAAACGTATGGAGTTTGTTCTACACAAGTGGGTGTTTGACAATGCTAAAATGATTTTTGTTATTCATAGTTATAAAATCGATTGGCATATTCCCAAAGGAAGATTTTTTACAAAAATATATGCGAAAGCAAAAGCAGTAGTTGCAGTTTCAGAAGCAATTTGCAAAAATGTTGAAAAAACATACGATTTTAAAAATGTTATTCACATTCCAAACTACATAACTTCGGAAGTTTCTTGCAGTCAAGCGACAGTTCAACTAGATGAGGATTACATTATTGCTGTGGGACGTTTGGACAATCATATCAAGCAATTTGATAAATTAATTGAAGCTTATAAAGCATCAAAAATAGCCGAAAAAGGAATAAAGCTAGTAATTTGTGGCGATGGACAGGATAGAAAAGTTTTGCAAGAATTAATCAAAAAACTACAATTAGAAGCTCATGTACAACTCCTAGGTTTTGTAGAAAATATAGACGATTACATTCGTCAAGCTAAGTTTTTAGTATTATCAAGTAGGGTAGAAGGCTTTCCAATGGTTTTAATAGAGGCATTGCAACAAAAAACACCTGTTATTTCATTTGACTGTCTCTCGGGACCTAATGAAATTATTCAGCATAAAATCAATGGTTTGCTCGTTGAAAATCAAAATTTTGCGAATTTTAAAGATGCAATGCGACTGTTAATCGAAAATTTGGAATTGTACGCAATTTGTAAACAAAATGCTGTATCTTCCATAAAAAAATTTACTGAAAAGAACGTAATTCCCCTGTGGATTCAACTCTTAAATGCCTAAATATGTCTACAACTGTTGCTGATATACAACTCATTTCAATCCCCAAAATTGAAGATTTTAGAGGAAATATTTCTGTCATTGAAGGCGAAACGATTCCCTTTACATGCAAACGAGTATATTATTTATATGATATTCCGAGTGGAGCTAAGCGTGGCGGACATGCACATGTAGAGCAACATGAAGTGCTTATTGCATTGAGTGGAAGTTTTGAAGTAATTTTTAAAGATGGAACTAGTAAAAGACGTATTTCATTGAATAAACCGAATCAAGGATGTCTTATTCCGCATGGAATTTGGCGTGAATTGGAAAACTTTTCTTCTGGAGCCGTTTGTTTGGTATTGGCTTCTGACGAATTTGATGAATCAGACTATATTCGTGACTATCAAGATTTTTTAATCACCAAGGAAGATGTAAAGCTTTCTAAATAACTTTATGGATTCTATACTAAAAAGACGTAACTCTGATATTGCGTTTTAATAAAAAACCTTTAATTCTTTTCAAGAATAATAAAACAAACCGTGGACTTTTCAATAGAAAACGCTGTTTAGCAGTCAAATTATTGTAATCTATTTTTTCAAGCATTTTTTGCTGTTGTGGAATCGCATTCTCCAAACGATATAAAATGGCAAAAATATATCGGTACAAATCCAAGTATTTTTTCAAAGAAAGGTTAGATAGAGCCAATTCTTCGTACTGATTTAAATCTGGAAGCGTCTTATTTGCAATAGTAGTTCGTGTCATTTGATTAGGTACTTCAAAGCGTACTTTAGCCAAGGCTTCAAAATGATACGCAATGCGATATTTAGAGCCAAATTTTATATAAAAATCAATATCTTCAGCAAAAGTAATTGCAGGATTAAAAACTACAGTATTATTTGTAATTTCTTTTTTGAAAGCGATACAACTTTGTACAAAAATGGGTTGAAACATGCTCGCATCAAAAAAATCTGTAACTAAAAAAGAGTTTCCTTGTAATGAAGCATCCAGATTTTTATGTGGAGTTAACGCTTGTGTTGGATAACTTTCAATATAATCAGTTCCAAAAATATGAGCTTCAGGAAATGATTCGAATAAATTTTTAATTGTGTGCAAAAAAGTAGGAAGCCACGTGTCATCAGCATCTAACAGAGCAATGATGTTGCCAGAAGCTTTAGAGATTCCATGATTTCGAGTGGCTGAAAGTCCCAAATTCGATGAATTTTCCAATAATTGAATTCTATCATCTTTAATTTTTGATACAATCGAAGCACTTGAATCAGAGCTAGCGTCATTTACTACCAGCAATTCAAAATCTGTGAAAGTTTGTTGTAACACACTTTCAATAGTTTCTTGAATGTAGTTTTCTTTGTTGTACAAAGGAATGATTACAGAAAAAAGTGGCATTATGAACGCTTATCTAAGTAGCAAAGATACGTTAATCTATAGAAGTCAAAAATAAACATGGAAGGATTGTTAGAAACTAAATTCTTTTCAAAAGATGTTCCAAACCAACGATACATGATTGCTAAAATATGATTAAAACCGAACATTTTAACTCGTTTAAAAACTTTGGTAATCAAAATATCATTATGCTCTATCAAGCCATTTTTTAAAAATAAAATCAATACTGCTACAGATTCTAATGACTTTTGTATAAACTCTTTACTAGTGTCTAAGCCTAAATGATACACAGGATTGTGAATATGAGTCATGTGTACATTGGCATGTTTTAAATCGTTAGCAAATAAAGTATCTTCATGTCTTGCATTAGGAATATCTTCATTAAACTTTACTTTTTGAAACACTGTTTTTTTAATCAAAAAACTCAGCGTTAAAAAACGTAGATAGGAAGCCTCTTCTCTCTGTTGTACACTTAAGGCTTCACGCTCTCTCCCATAAACCCAACGTAAAACATGTTCTTGTGGAGGTTTGATATCTTCATACAAAATACCTCCATAAATCACTTCTTTCTCTGCTGAAATACTAGCAACATACTTCGCAATAAAATCATCATGAACAGGAATTACGTCAGCATCTAAAAATAGTAACCATTGATACTGCGCACGTTCAGCTAATACATTTCGAATTCGGCTGCGACCAATATTTTCAGATAAAACCTCATAGGAAGCATTTGGTAATTTGTTAATAACCTGATTTTGTTGAATAGAATGTTGATTGTGAGAATGATCATCCAAACATAAGATTTCAAAAACAATACCTGTGCGTACAACTTGGGTATGGATTTTTTCTACGAGAGTAGAAATATCATAATTGTATGTAGGTATTAAAAGGGAAAGCATACATTGTGAATATGAATACAGTTTACGGAGCCAAAATAAGCTTTATTTTCATATCATTTACTAAGTTCTTTGTGAAATGATGAAATCTCTTGATAAAAGGACTATGTATTTTTTTGAACAACTTCAAAAACTTTTCCTTCATCACATTTTAAAGTTTTTGAAGGATATTTTAATAGTAACGCATAATCATGTGTAGCCATTAAAATAGTACGCCCATTTTTATTGATTTCTTGCAACACTTGCATTACTTCAATACTTGTTTGTGGATCTAAATTTCCAGTAGGTTCATCAGCAATAATCAATTCAGGATCGTTTAAAAGTGCACGCGCAATAGCCACACGTTGTTGTTCGCCTCCCGAAAGTTGATGTGGAAATTTGAAGTTTTTCGTTTTCATTCCGACTTTGTCCAATACTTCATCAATTTTTGCTTGCATTTTGTCTTTATCTTTCCATCCAGTAGCCTTAAGTACAAATTGCAAGTTTGCCGCAACGGTACGATCTTGTAATAATTGAAAATCTTGAAAAACAATTCCTAGCTTTCTTCGTAAATAAGGAATGTCTTTTTCTCGGAGTTTTTTTAAATCAAAATCGACAATTGTTCCTTCTCCTTCAGTTAATGGCAAATCACCATAAAGGGTTTTCATAAAACTACTTTTTCCAGAACCTGTTTTTCCGATTAGATACACAAAATCGCCTTTATTGATTGTAAGATTGACATCAGAAAGAATCAAATTTTCACGTTGAAAAATAGAAACATTTCTAAGATTGAGTATGTGTTCCATGAAAGTGCATCGTTTTTGAATAGAATACACAAAGTAAACAATTAAACGGCAATACGAAAAACTTATTGATGTAAATGCATTAAGAAATTATCAGATTGTAAATTATACAAAGAAAAATCAAGTGTTTTCTTTTTTGTATCTGCATACTTATCACAAAAAACAAACGTTATATAGAAAAGTTAACATATATCTTAACTTTCCAAAATTGGCGAAAGCTATTTATTTGCGTTAAGTTTGTAGTAAATACAATCTAATCGTAAAAACAGTAAAAAGAACTCATAAAACCACACGATTCATGAGCAAAAAAAATCTTCAATTCCTTTTGTGTGTTGTGTTGCTAAGTTTTCAGCTTTTACAAGCTCAAAAAACAAAAGTGTACACGCATGATTTAAAAGAGTATAATGAAGCATTGCATTTATACAATAGCAAGCAATACCAAGCTTCTCAAGCACTTTTTGATAAAGTAAAAGGTGCTACTTCAGATTATGAAACCAAAGCAAATTGTGCTTATTATATTGCCAATTGTGCCGTGCGACTGAATCAACTTGGGGCAGATAATATGATGGAAGAGTTTGTAAAAAAGTATCCTACAAGTACAAAACGTAATTCGGCGTTTATTGATGTGGCAGATTATTATTTTGAAAATGGAAAATATGCACGTGCCTTAACTTGGTATAATAAATCTGGTGAAACAAATTTGACAAATGCGCAACGTGAAGATTATAACTTCAAGAAAGGATATGCATATTTTACAGCAAAAAGCTACGATCAAGCAAAAACATACTTTCAAAAGTTGCTAGACTCTCCAAAATACGGTTCGCAGGCTAAGTACTATACAGGATATATTGCTTATCAAGAAGATAATTACAAAGAAGCCAATGAATATTTTGAAGGAGTTTCTGAAGAAGATGAATACAATGAAAAGTTATCTTACTTCAAAGCAGATATGAATTTCAAACTTGGGAATTTTCAAAAGGCAATTGAATTGTCTAAAAAAGAATTGCCAAATGCAGATCGAAAAGAGCTTTCAGAGTTAAACAAAATTATTGGCGAAAGTTATTTTAATCTTAAAGAATACAAAGAAGCAATTCCGTATTTGACAGAATATAAAGGTAAAAAGGGAAAATGGAACAATACTGATTTTTATCAGTTAGGATATGCTTATTATCAGCAAAAAGATTACGAAAACGCCATTAAACAATTTAATAAAATTGTTGACGGAAGTAACTTTGTAGCTCAAAATGCATACTATCATTTGGGAGAATGTTATTTGAATACAGATAAAAAACAAGAAGCATTGAACGCTTTTCGAAATGCATTTCAAATGGATTTTGATTTGAAAATTCAAGAAGATGCTGGACTGAATTATGCGCGTTTGAGTTACGAGATTGGAAATCCATACGAAAGTGTACCTTCTGTTTTGACTTCATACTTGAAAAAATATCCAGAAACAGAGCACCAGGGAGAACTTGAAGAGTTGTTGGTGAGCTCATATATAACATCTAAGGATTATGAAGCGGCTTTAAATCTGTTGGAAGCTAGTAAAAAATATAGTGACAAAGCGACGTATCAAAAGGTAGCTTTTTATAGAGCAATCGAATTATTTAATGATAGTAAATATCAAGAAGCGTTGGAGTTTTTTGAAAAATCATTAAAAGAAAATGAATCTGAAGAATATATAGCAAGAGCTACTTTTTGGAAAGCAGAAACCAACTATTTATTAGATAACTACGATACTGCTTTGCAAGGCTTTCAAACGTTTGCCAATGCAAATATGACCGATACGGACGAAGCAAAAACTATCGATTATAATTTGGCGTATACCTACTTTAAACAAAAGGAATATGCAAAGGCAATTGCGAGTTTTGAGAAATTTATCCGTACTCAAGAAGACGATACAGATCGTGTAAATGATAGTTACTTGCGCTTGGGTGATAGTCATTTTGTGACTAGTGATTACGATAATGCAATCAAAGCCTATGATAAAGCAATTGCATTAAAAGGAGTTGATGAAGATTATGCGTATTTTCAAAAAGCGATTAGCTATGGCTTTACAGGAAAAACGAATACAAAGATCGCTGAACTTGAAAAATTTACAAAAAAATATACAAATTCATCTCTACGTGATGATGCTTTGTATGAACTAGGAAATACGTATATCAACGACGGAAATACAGCTAAAGGATTGAATGCATATGAAAAAATGATTACAGAATATCCTAAAAGTTCCTATGTGCCAAAAGCAATGCTTAAGCAAGGACTCATCAATTATAATGATGGTAAAAACCAAGTGGCATTAACGAAGTTTCGCTCTGTTGTGGCAAAGTTCCCAAATACAGAAGAAGCCATTCAGGCAGTAGCAACGGCAAAATTGATTTACATTGAATTGGGACAAGTAGAAACGTATGCAAATTGGGTAGAAAATCTTGACTTTGTGGAAGTATCAGATGCAGAATTAGACAAAGCTACCTACGAATCTGCTGAAAAGCAATTTTTTCAAAACAATACGGATAAAGCTATTGAAGGATTTAAAAAGTACCTTCAGCAATTTCCAAATGGGATAAATGCTGTCAAAGCAAACTTCTATTTGGCACAATCATACTTCAGTAAAGGAGAAAATCAAAAAACGGTTCCGCACTATGAATACGTATTGCAAAACGAGCGTAATGAATATACAGAGCAAGCACTGGCTCGATTGTCGCAAGTCTTCTTAGAAGCAAACAATTATGCAAAAGCAATTCCTGTGTTAAAGCGATTGGAAGAAAGTGCTGATTTTCCTCAAAATATCACTTTTGCACAGTCTAACTTAATGAAGTCAAATTACGAACTGAACAATTATACTGAAACTGTAACATATGCTGAAAAAGTATTGGCAAATGATAAAATAGACGATCGAATTAAGAGCGATGCTCATGTATTTATTGCACGTTCTGCAATAGCTACTAATGATGAAGCAAAAGCGAAAGTAGCTTATCAAGAAGTACAGAAAATTGCAACTGGAAAACTAGCAGCCGAAGCTTTGTACTATGATGCGTATTTTAAAAATAAAGAAAAAAAATACGATGAATCAAACGAAGTTGTACAAAAACTAGTCAAAGATTATGCAAGTTACAAGCAATTTGCTGCTAAAGGATTAATCATTATGGCAAAAAATTTCTATGCGTTAGAAGACTCGTTCCAAGCAACGTACATTCTGGAAAGTGTAATCAAAAATTTCACTAAGTATCCTGAAGAAGTGGCCGAAGCCGAAAAAGTATTGACGCGTATCAAAACAGAAGAAGCAAAAAGAAACTCTTCGGTAAATCCGGTAGATCAAGAAGGTGGAAACTAATTACATCATCAAACAAAACAATTACAAACACAAAGCAAGCAATATATGCGACACCAAATCATAAAATCAACGTTCATATTAGCGATATTTTTTATAGCGAATTTGGCAACTGCTCAAGATGAAGATAAGGACAAAGACAAGGATAAAGATAAAAACATTGGTACAGAAGTAGTGAATGTGGTAAAACCCTATTCGCCTTCTGTGTCAGATGCATTCAAAATAAGACAAACGCCTTCGCTAAACGATAAAGAAACACAACAAAAAAAGGAAATTAAATACGCTATTTTTTCTTTTCCTGTAGCATCAACATTTACACCAGCTAAAGGAAAAGCCGAAGGACTCAAAAAAGCAAAAAAAGAAAAACTTTACAACACTTATGTTTCTTTAGGATTAGGAAACTATAATACAGCTGCATTAGATTTCTTTACAAGTAGAGCGATTAGTAGAGATGAAACTTTTGACATTATGTTGCGTCATCATTCGTCACAAGGAGATATTGATGGAGTTGAATTGGACAATAACTTTTTTGACACAAAACTAGATTTAGCGTATATCAATCGTAGTCGTGACATGTCATGGAAAGCAAAAGCAGGGTATCAGCATCAAATATATAATTGGTACGGATTGCCAGAAAATATGTTAACACCCGCTCAAATAGGTGGAATTAGTGAGCAACAAACCTATCATAATTTTTACCTTGGTGGAGATGTTGAAATGGAGAATTCTTTTTTTAATGGAGGAAAACTGCAATACAGACGCATGTTTGATGCATTTAGTTCTGGAGAAAATCGATTGATACTACAACCTGAATTTGAAGTAGAAATTGCTGGCGAATTGATCAATGCTATGATAGATGTTGATTATGTAGGAGGAACGTTTGAAAACAACTATGCTGAAACTGCGAGTATAGACTACAGTGTGTTAAAAGCAGGAATTTCGCCAAGTTTGGTTATTTTGCGTGACGATTTAACGGTTAATTTAGGAGCCGGAATTTATTATGCTTTGGATGCAGAAAACAGTGAAAGTGATTTCTTTATTTATCCTAGAATTACAGCGCAATACAGACTAAGTGGTGACGATATTATCGCTTATGCAGGACTAGAAGGTGATTTAAAACAAAATTCTTATTATGATTTTGTACAAGAAAACTATTTCGTGTCGCCAACATTAGGAATCGCACCAACTGATCAGCAATACAATGGATATTTGGGAATCAAAGGGAAATTAACTTCTAATGTAAGTTATAACGCTCGTGCATCGTATATTTCTGAAAAAAATAAACCTTTATTTAAAGTAAACACGTTCAATCCTTCGTCGAATGCAGACAATGGATATACCTATGGAAACTCGTTCAATGTGGTTTATGATGATATCAATACAATTTCTGTTTTTGGAGAAATCAATGTAGATATTACAAGTAATTTTAAATTTGGGGTAAAAGCAGAATACTTTAATTTCAATACAGACAATGAAGAAGAAGCTTGGAACTTACCAAACATAGAAGCTTCGGTATTTGCGGATTATCAGATTACTGAAAATTGGTTTGCTGGAGCAAATATTTTTTATATTGGAGAACGTACAGACGAAGTAACTTTTGGAAACAGTCTTATGTCGCCATCGCCAACAGTAGTTACTCTAGATGGTTTTTTTGATATAAATGCACACTTAGGATATCGTTTCAACGACCGTTTGTCAGTATTTGCAAAAGCCAATAATATTGCAAGTCAAAACTATCAACGTTGGGTAAATTTCCCTGTACAGCAATTTCAAATCATGGCGGGAGCTACCTATAAATTTGACTTTTAGAAGAAATAAATTATAAATAATATCTCTAAGCGTTCCATCACATGGAGCGCTTTTTTTGTGAATTTTTCTTCACTTCTTGAAAAATAAAAAGGAACAATGCTAAAAGTTGTATTTTTAAGGATTCATAAAAGAACAAAGCTTTAAACATTCTAACCATGACCAAAAAACTACTACTAGCATTACTTATTATTCAAGCTATTGCCTGTACAGAAAAAAAGCAAACGGTTGATACGATTGTATACAATGCAAAAGTATATACTGTCAATGATACCTTTTCTCATGCTGAAGCATTTGCTGTAAAAGAAGGAAAATTTGTTGCTGTGGGCAACGCAGAAGACATTCAGTCTAATTATGAAGCTTTAAATACTATTGATGCGAAAGGAAAAATTATTTTTCCTGGCTTTATTGATGCCCATTGTCACTTTTATGGATTAGGATTGGAAAAACAAAATGTAAATCTAGTAGGAACAAAAAGTTTTGAAGAAGTCATTCAACGTATTTATGACTTTCAAAAAGTTAAAAATCTGCCATTTATACGCGGTCGAGGATGGGATCAGAACGACTGGGAAATCCAAGAGTTTCCAACAAAAGAACGTTTGGATAAATTATTTCCTAATACACCAATTGCTTTAACTAGAGTTGACGGACATGCGTATTTAGTAAATCAAAAAGCTTTGGATATGGCAGGAATTACTATAGAAACCAAAGTAGAAGGAGGTGAAATTCAACAAAAAGAAGGAAAACTTACGGGGATAATCATAGATAATCCAATGGACTTGATTGATAAAGTAATTCCACAACCTAATAAAAATCAGCAAATTCAAGCATTGTTAGATGCACAACAAGAGTGCTTTTCGTACGGATTAACCACAGTAAACGATGCAGGTTTAGATAGGCAAGTCATTGAATTGATTGATAGCTTACAGAAAGCGAAGCTATTAAATATTCGTATGTATGCAATGATTAGCAATACGCCAGAAAATGTTGAATATTACATTCACAAAGAACCATATAAAACGACTCATTTAAATGTATGTTCATTCAAAGTATATGGTGATGGAGCTTTAGGATCTCGTGGAGCTGCGTTGAAAGAATCGTATACTGATAAAGAGAATCATTATGGAGCGATGGTTATTAGTCCAATAGAATTAGAAAAACTAGCAGGTCGCATAGCACAAACGAAATACCAAATGAATACACATGCAATTGGTGATTCTGCAAACTGCCAAGTATTGAAAACCTATACAAGTGTATTGAAAAACCAAACTGATCGTCGCTGGAAAATTGAGCATGCACAAGTCATTGATGAATCTGATTTTTCTGCCTTTCAAAACAAAAATATTATTCCGTCAGTACAACCAACACATGCAACCAGTGATATGTATTGGGCTGGAGATCGGTTAGGGGAAAAACGTGAGAAAGGAGCCTATGCTTACAAGCGCTTGCTAGATATTTCGGGACAGTTAGCTCTTGGAACTGATTTTCCTGTAGAACATGTGAGTCCATTTAAAACATTCTATGCAGCTGTAGCTCGTAAAGATGCGGCACAATATCCTAAAGATGGATACCAAATGGAAAATGCTTTATCACGAGAAGAAACACTTAAAGGAATGACGATTTGGGCGGCATATAGTAATTTTGAAGAAAATGAAAAAGGAAGTATTGAAGTAGGAAAGTTTGCTGATTTTATTATAGTAGATCAAGATATTATGCAAATCCCTGAAGATAAGATATTACAAACAAAAGTATTACAAACATTCATTGCTGGAGAAAAAGTAAAATAACTTATAAAAAAACAAAAAACTCAGAAGCAATATTGCTTCTGAGTTCTTCAAATAACCAATAATAACAATAAATAAAGAATAATTAAAAACTAAACGGTACCGCAACACTAATATTGTCCCATGCTAGTATCATGCGTGCACCATCAGTTTCTTTTGTGAATGCAATTGAAAAATATTCAATTGCCTCCGAGTCTTTTACAGGAACCTCTAATCGGGCAACATCTTTTTCTTTATTGTAGTAATAAGATCCCCAAATATCAGTATCCGAGTTAATAATAATAGTCCATGTATCTTTACCAGGAATCGTAAACAATGTATAAGTTCCTGCTTTAATTTCTTGATTTCCTAATTTTACATCTTGAAAAAATGTAATTTCCGTAGCTTCATTTGCTCCAGTTCTCCATACTTTGTCATACGGTACTAAGTTTCCAAAAATACGGCGTCCTTTTTTTTGAGGTCTTCCATACAAAACTTTAATTACTGGAGGAGCATTTCGTTTTGCTTTATAATAACTAATATCATGTGGGCTTTTGTCAATGTCGCTAAATTTTTGAGCAGAAACATTTACAGTAAATAACATAATGATAATAAGTAGTCCTGTAGCAAAGAAGTGCTTTTTCATAGTGCAAATTTTTCGATATAAATGTACTAAAACTTCTTCTTAGCATTTTGTTAAACTTTTGTTTAAGATGTTAAAATTATTTTCTAAGAAGAATAATGTTCGGTTAAAAAAGTAAGGAATAACCATACTTCTTTAAGTATTTAAAAACCAATACACGGAAAATTACCATGAAACTACTAATTAGTGTAATGAAAACGAATTACTTCTAAATTACTTTTACACATCTAAAGTTTATAAGTGTTTTTTGACTTAAAAAGTTTTAAAAATAATTAAAATCAGTTTTTATAGTTTTAAAATGTAATCATAAATTGATTTTATGTTTTTAATATGAAAGTTAAAAATCATATTTGTAACGTAATTTATAACAAAAGAAAAAAAGAAATAGTATGTGTGGAATTGTATGTGCTTTCGATTTGAAAGAAAAAGCAGAAGCGTTGAGACCTCAATTATTAGAAATGTCAAAAAAAATCCGTCATAGAGGTCCGGATTGGAGTGGAATTTATAGCAATGATAAAGCTATTTTAGCACATGAGCGTTTGGCAATTGTTGATCCAGCTTCGGGAAAACAACCTTTGTTTAGTGAAGACAAACAATTAATCTTGGCTGCAAATGGTGAAATCTATAATCATAGACAGCTTCGTAAACAATTTGAAGGAAAGTACAAATTTCAAACACAATCAGATTGTGAAGTGATTTTAGCACTATACCAAGAGAAAGGAAGTACATTTTTAGACGATCTTAATGGGATTTTTGGATTTGCTTTATATGATGAAAAACAAGATCGATATTTAGTAGCAAGAGACCACATGGGTATCATTCCTTTATATATGGGTTGGGACAAACACGGAACTTTTTATGTTGCTTCAGAATTGAAAGCTTTGGAAGGTGTATGTAGTAAAATCGAAGTTTTTCCTCCAGGATATTATTTAGATAGTGTTGAAGGAGAATTAAAACAATGGTACCAACGTGATTGGATGGATTATGAAGCAGTAAAAAATAATCAAACAAGTATCGATGAACTACGTGAAGCATTAGAAGCTGCTATTCACAGACAATTAATGTCGGATGTGCCATATGGAGTATTGCTTTCAGGTGGGTTAGATTCTTCTATTACTTCAGCAGTCGCTAAAAAATATGCGCAAATGCGTATTGAATCTGACGATACAACAGAAGCTTGGTGGCCACAATTGCACTCATTCTCTATAGGACTTGAAGGTTCTCCTGATTTGGCTGCAGCTAGAAAAGTTGCAGATCATATTGGAACTGTTCATCATGAAATTACGTTTACAATTCAAGAAGGATTAGACGCTATTAAAGATGTAATATATCATTTAGAAACGTATGATATTACTACGGTGAGAGCTTCTACGCCAATGTATTTAATGGCTAGAGTAATCAAATCTATGGGAATTAAAATGGTGTTATCTGGAGAAGGTTCTGATGAAATTTTTGGAGGATATCTATATTTCCATAAAGCTCCAAATGCGGAAGAATTACATAAAGAAACTGTTCGTAAGCTAGATAAATTATATCAATATGACTGTTTGCGTGCCAACAAGTCACTTGCTGCTTGGGGAATTGAAGGTCGTGTTCCATTCTTAGATAAAGAATTTATGGATGTTGCAATGCGTATCAATCCACAAGATAAAATGATTAATGGTGAGCGTATGGAAAAATGGGTGTTACGAAAAGCTTTTGAGTCATATTTGCCAGAAAGTGTAGCGTGGAGACAAAAAGAACAATTTAGTGACGGTGTAGGGTACAACTGGATTGATACTTTAAAAGAATTGGTAGAAAGCGAAGTTTCTGATGAGCAATTAGCAAATGCAAAATATCGTTTCCCAATTCAAACACCAAGAGCTAAAGAAGAATATTATTATAGAACTATTTTTGAAGAGCATTTTCCATCAGAAACGGCTTCACTCACAGTGCCTTCAGTGCCTTCTGTAGCCTGCAGTTCTGTAACGGCTTTAGAGTGGGATGAATCATTCAAAAATATGAACGATCCATCAGGTAGAGCGGTTGCAAATGTGCATGAGGAAGCTTACTAGTACCTATATTTCTTAGTTATACTTACACTAAAAGTGCTTTACATTCTTGTAAAGCACTTTTTTTATAAAGTACACTTTAAATGCAAATACCTACATATGTGTATAATCTTAAATAAAATAAAAATTGTATATTTATTCATTCCCCGAAAATACTATCTAACTTATTAGAATATTGAAAATTAAAGACCTAAAGTATAAGTCTAAAGAGGCTGCCTTAAAACAATCAGAATTATGAAAAAAATACTCACTCTTTTAGCATTTATTTGTAGTGTTCAATGGTGTATTTCACAGAATTTTTACGAGATCGAATGGAAAGGTGATAATGGTGTTGTATATACGGCTTTGGTTGAATTCTTTGAAAAAGAAAACATTAAAGTACGTGTAAAATATACCATGACCGATGGTGAGTATAAAGTGGCAAAATATAAATGTACAGGAAGTTACCACTATAATGAAGAAGGAGAAAAATATTTTATTTTTGATGGAAAAGATGCAGAAATGGTCTACTCTTCCAAAGGAAGTAAAACAGGGTATTCTGCAGATAATTTTGTGTTTAAAAATATCAATTCGCAAAATAAATTTGAAAAGCTATACACGTACGATGATCAAGACCTAAAAGATGGTAAGCTAGATAATATAAAGGATGCAAAATTTAAAAAATTAGATCCCTCTAAAGATTTTACCTCTGCATATATCAATAGTTATTATTGGAAAAACGAACCAGAGTATACCACGTACACTAGTTTAGTTACAAATTCTTCAAGCACTACCAATGTAAGCACCACTAGTAGTAGCTCAGATTATAGCTCAAGTTCAAGTTCTAACGAATCTTATTACCGATTAAAATTCAAAAATAAGTGTATAAAACCAATTAAGGTTTTAATTCGATATTTGGATTTTAATGACAATTGGACATCAAAAGGTTGGTGGACAATTCAGCCCAATAAAACAGTATATGTAGAAGATTCACCAAACCGTATTTTTTACTATTACGCCAAATCAACTGATGGAAAATCGGTTTGGAGTGATAAAGACAATATGCGAACCTATAAAGGAAAAAAATATGGGTTTAGAAAACTTAAAAAATCAGATGCTGAATACGGTTCTTGGGTTACCAATATTACTTGTACAAAACTTACAGATAGTGGAGGAACCGTTACCGGTACGTCTGAAGGAACTAGTACTTCTACCAACACTTCTACAGGGAATAATAAAAATGTAAAATTGCATCTTATCATGGTTGCTGATACCAAAGATCCTAAAATTGGTGCAAGTGTACAACAAGACCTAAATGATGTATCTAATCTGTTTGAAAAAGCAGCCCGTGAAATCAATGTGAAATATAGTATCAATAAACTATACGGTAATACTTTTGATAAAAATAGTATCATTTCAAAAATCAATAGCTTAGAAATCAAATCAAACGATGTTGTAATATTTTACTATTCAGGACACGGTTACAATGATATTTCACAATACAATCGTTTTCCAAACATGAGCTTGGACGGAACAGATTTAGGACTGGAAAGTATTCATAAATTCATCAAACAAAAAGGGGCACGCTTAAACATAACTGTTGGAGACCTTTGCAACTCTATTCCTCGTTCTCGAAATGGTACAACACGATCTGAGGAAATTCCGTTCAAATCTGGATTTTTGTTTGATGAAGCTAAATTAAAACGCTTGTTTTTACGATCAAGAGGCTCACTGATATCAACATCCTCGAGTAAGGGCGAATGGTCGTACTGTATGACAAATGCCAATGGTACGATGGGTAATGGACATTTTACCAATGCTTTCATTAATTCTTTTGCAAAAGAAGCTAGTAAAGTAAATAGCAATACAGGTTCATGGAATAATTTGTTTAATAGAGCTTACACGGATGCAAAAAATAGTACTCGCTATCAACGTAATCAAAATGGCAAGTACGGTCAGTCAGGCTTTAATAGCAATACTATAACGTATAACTAAGAAAAAATGAAAAAAATCACCTTATTAATCATAGCTTTAGTCATCAATTCGTGTAGTGAAATGAAAGATGTATTTGAAATTAATGATTCGGAAACAATTACCATAGGACTGTTAAGCGAAGAAGTTTATTCGGCAGACGAACAAAAGAAAGACAAAACATACTATGAGCGAAGAGAAGTTGTGCAGCAAAAAGAGTTAACAGGAGAAAAACGTACTGCATTTCTAAAAGAATTCAAAAACAAGGATAATTATGTGCCTTTAGCAAGAAAGTGCAAATATGAACCTGTTTTTGTGCTTCTGGTGGATGATAGACCCCATGCATATTTTGATGTAGAATACTGTCCTACGGTCAAATTTATTTTGGAAGGAAAAAAAGAAAAGTATTTGGATATTGTTACTGAAAATACTTTGAAAGAACTTCTAGATACTCACTTTTCTAAAGAAAACTAAAAAGAACCTATTTCTTTCCTGTGAAAACTAAAAGCGGATATGTATCTTTAAAAAATGAAGCTATCAGCACATTTTTTTGAACTATCGTTAAAAAATCCATTTACGATTTCTAGATACACGGTTACAACGCAAAAAACCATGGTAGTGTCCATTTCTGATGGAAAAAACACAGGGTATGGAGAAGCAACAGTAAACCCTTACTATGATAGTTCTGTAGAGCGATTAAAAAAATCTATAGAGAAAATAAAGCCAATTATTGAGCGTGTCAATGCAACAATTCATCCCGAAGAGTTGTGGAAAAATATTGAACCAGAACTTGCCGATAATTATTTTGCACTTTGCGCTATTGATTGTGCATACTGGGATTTATATGCACGCCAACAAAAAAAAACGCTTCGTGAGTTTTGGAGTAATCACAATCAATCACTTCCTAAAACAAATTACACTATTGGAATAGATTCTATAGAAGTAATGAAGTCAAAAATAAAGCAAACGCCTTGGCCAATTTACAAAATCAAACTAGGAACACAGAACGATCTCGATATCATTCGCTCACTGCGTACAGTTACAAATGCTATATTTCGTGTAGATGCCAATTGCGCCTGGACAGTAGAAGAAACGTTGCATAATGCCAAGATTTTACAAAAATTAAATGTAGAATTCATAGAGCAACCTTTACATGCCGATAATTGGAGCGGAATGCAAATTGTAAAAGAAAAATCTGTCTTGCCAATCATCGCAGATGAAAGTTGTCAAAAATTAGTAGATGTTTCAAAATGTATAAAAACTTTTCATGGAATCAATATCAAACTCATGAAATGTGGAGGAATTACACCTGCTTTGCAAATGATACATCAAGCTAAAATGGCAGGAGTAAAAGTTATGGCAGGTTGTATGACAGAATCTACAATAGGTATTTCTAATATAACCCAATTAGCACCACTATTAGATTACATAGATGCAGATGGAGCTTTACTACTTCAAGAAGACATAGCAACAGGCGTAACATTTCAAGAAGGAAACATAATCTTTCCAAATAAAAATGGAGCAGGAAGTAACTTGATTTAATTTTGCGAAAATCGCAAAAAATAAAAACTGATTTCGTGTTTTTATCTATATGTAATGTGTAATTCACAATACATTTGAAAATAACATAAAAAGAAATCAGTATGAGGTCACTATTTATCAGTTTTATCATTCTATTATGTGCCAGCAGTGTTTTGGCGCAGAGCGATACAAGTAACTCGAACTTGTTTGACAAGGCAACACTTTCTTTGGGAGGAGGTATTTTTATGCCTCAAGGAAATCTGAGTACTTACTTTGGAACAGCACCATTCTTTGAAATTAGTGGACATCTTCCGTTAAAGCGGAAAAAGGCAATAGGAATGACACTTCAGGTAGTAGTTCCAAATCAAAAAGACGATTTCCTCTACAGAAGAACAATAGATACAATTCAAGTAAAAAGTACAATGATGCTCAATTTTACAGTAGATTTCAAAAAAACACTTACCGAAACAAATACATCAATTCTAGATGTCAAGATTGGAGTGGGAGCTTCAGCCATTACAACCGATGCTCGAAATCCTTTTTATAGTGGAGAAGAAGGTGAAGAAAAATACGAAACAATAACCGCAATATTATTCAGTCCAGGGTTTGAATATACACATACTTTTAATAAAGGAACTAAATTTATTATCGGAATGAGCTTGAACTATGCTCCCTACAAAGTGGAAGGAGCTGTTAGAGAAAATATTGGAGGTTTGGCGTTAGTGCCCAAAATCACTTATATATTTTAGAAAATAAAGAAACGTCTTTCTTTGTAAAAATACGCTCTCATAAGAAGCTTACTTGACATTGAATACTACTTTTGTAAGTCTTTTACGATAAAATAAAAAGCATTTAAATCGCTTCTGCCGAATTCTTTTAAAAATGAATCAGTCGCAAAGAAAAAAAAATATCAAAAATGCCGTTACGCTTATTTTTAGCTATTCTAAGCAATTTTTAGTAAAAAACGTTAAATGTTGATAACTATATAAAAAACTGCTTAAAACTGTTTAAAAATCAATTCATGAAATAGTATATTTGTTATATAACTACAACATGAATCGGAACGAAACAGTCAGTTCCAAAACTATAAAATTTAAGGAGAATATTTATGAGCGAAGAAGCAAAAAAACAATATTCAGCCGATAGTATTCAGGCGTTAGAAGGAATGGAGCACGTGCGCATGCGTCCGTCCATGTATATTGGTGATGTAGGTGTACGCGGATTGCACCACTTGGTGTATGAAGTAGTGGATAACTCTATCGATGAAGCGTTGGCAGGACATTGTGATACCATCAGTGTTATAATTAACGAAAACAACTCTATTACAGTAGAAGATAATGGTCGTGGTATCCCAGTAGGAATCCATCAAAAAGAAGGAGTTTCTGCATTGGAAGTTGTAATGACAAAGATTGGAGCTGGTGGAAAATTTGATAAAGATTCGTATAAAGTATCTGGAGGATTACACGGAGTAGGTGTAAGTTGTGTGAATGCACTATCAGATCACCTAAAGGCGACTGTTTTTAGAGAAGGAAAAACTTGGGAACAAGAATATGAACGAGGAAAACCATTATATCCTGTAAAAGCCACGGGCGATTCCGATAAAAATGGTACGGTAGTTACTTTTAAGCCAGATGCGACAATTTTTACGCAGACGCTAGAATATAACTATGAAACACTTGCCAATCGTATGCGTGAATTAGCATATCTAAATAAAGGAATTACAATTACCTTGACAGATATGCGTAACAAAGATGATAAAGGTGAATTTATTCAAGAAGTATTCTACTCTGAAGAAGGATTGAAAGAATTTATCAAGTACTTAGATGGAAATCGTGAGCAAATCATTGCGGATGTTGTTGCTTTTGAAGGTGACAAAAATGGAATTCCTGTCGAGGTAGCGATGACTTACAATACTTCGTATGCGGAAAACTTACACTCATATGTAAACAACATTAACACGCATGAAGGAGGAACTCATTTGTCAGGATTCCGTAGAGGATTAACGCATACTCTAAAAAAATACGCGGAAACTTCAGGAATGTTAGACAAGTTAAAGTTTGATATATCAGGAGATGATTTCCGAGAAGGACTAACGGCAATTATCTCTGTAAAAGTAGCTGAACCTCAATTTGAAGGACAAACCAAAACAAAATTAGGAAACCGTGAAGTATCAGCATCTGTAAGTCAGGCAGTATCTGAAATGCTTACCGATTACCTAGAAGAACATCCAGATGATGCCAAAACAATCGTACAGAAAGTAATTTTGGCAGCACAAGCACGTCATGCAGCACAAAAAGCGCGTGAAATGGTTCAGCGAAAAACGGTAATGAGTATCGGTGGATTGCCTGGAAAATTAAGTGACTGTTCAGAACAAGATCCTGCAAAATGTGAAGTATTCCTTGTGGAGGGTGATTCGGCAGGTGGAACAGCCAAGCAAGGACGTGATAGAAACTTTCAAGCTATATTACCTTTACGAGGAAAAATATTGAATGTAGAAAAGGCAATGCAGCATAAAGTTTTTGAGAACGAAGAAATCAAAAATATATTTACAGCCTTAGGAGTAACCATTGGAACAGAAGAAGATAGTAAAGCATTGAATCTTTCAAAATTACGTTATCATAAAATTGTGATTATGTGTGATGCAGATGTCGATGGTTCGCATATTGCAACTCTAATTTTGACGTTTTTCTTTAGATATATGAAAGAACTAATTGAAAATGGACACGTATATATCGCAGCTCCACCGCTATATTTAGTGAAAAAAGGAGCTAAGCGTAAATATGCTTGGAATGATAAAGAACGTGATGTTATCATTGAAGAACTTGGGCAAGGAGCTAATATTCAACGTTACAAAGGTCTTGGGGAAATGAACGCAGAGCAGCTGTGGGATACAACAATGAATCCAGAATATAGAACGTTGCGCAAAGTAATGATTGATAATGGTGGAGAAGCAGATCGCGTATTCTCCATGTTAATGGGAGATGAAGTGCCACCACGTAGAGAATTTATTGAGAAAAATGCAGTCTATGCAAACATTGATGCTTAGATAAATCTCTAAAAATATAAAACGGACATACAAACAACTACGTATATTATATGCGTAGTTGTTTTTTTTTACGACAACTTTAAAATGATTTGAGCTATCTATTGCTCTCATAATTTTGTACATTTATTCAATAAAAAACGTAACCCAATGAAAAATAAAGGTATCCTACTTATGTCTGTATTTACAATGGCTTTTGTAAATGCTCAAGAAAACATCAATGAACTTTTGGCCGCCGGTGTGGAAGATGCTAAAAGATTTACTACAGATTATATTGCACCTGCTTCTGATGCGTTGGCATTTGGAATCAATGCAGGTTGGTTTAACACGGCAAATGCGCCTAAAAAATATGGTTTTGAAATTTCACTTATTGCAAATGGAGTGTTTAGTAATGAAGAAAAAGAATCATTTCAACTCAATGTAGCGGACTATGAAAATATACGTTTTCCAGACAATAGTCCTTCCAAAATGGTGGCTACGGCTCTAGGAGATAATAATCCTGATGTTACTGTAATTGTGACTTATGACGATCCAATATTTGGAAATCAAGAAGTAGAATTAACACTGCCAACAGGTATTGGCTCAGAAGGAGTTAGTATTGTTCCAACGGCCTTTGTGCAAGCAAGTTTCTCTCCATTTCGCGGAACTCAATTAAAAGGGCGCTTTTTTCCAAAAATTGATACGGAAGATGTGGATTTTAGTACGTATGGTTTTGGCATTCAACAAGAATTTACCTCTTGGTTGCCGGCAGAAAAAACTATTCCTGTGGCTATTTCAGGTCTTATTGCTTATTCACATTTAGACGCAAGTTATGATTTTACTGATCAAACGGGGATTCAAGGAGATAATCAACGAGTAGAAACAGATGTCAATACCTTGCTATTTCAGCTTATAGTAGGAACTAAGTTCAAAGTAATCAATTTCTATGGAGGGCTAGGGTATATTACAGGAGATGCTACAACCGATTTACTGGGTTCATATACGGTTACTAACGGAGTTGTGTTTTCTCAAACAATTACAGATCCTTTCTCTGTTGAGCGTGACATATCTGCTGTAAGAGGAACACTTGGAGCCAATCTAAAACTTGGTTTTTTCAGTCTAAATGCTGATTACACAATAGGAGATTTTGATAGTGCAAGTTTAGGATTGAACTTTTCTTTTTAAGGATAATTTAAGTACTAGTTCTTTTCTAAAAAGCAGATTAATTTGTACTTTTGCAGCCAATAAACAATACATAAAAAACATTAAAAATATGAAAGTTACAGTTGTAGGAGCAGGAGCAGTAGGTGCTAGTTGTGCAGAATATATTGCTATCAAAAATTTTGCTTCGGAAGTCGTTTTATTAGATATTAAAGAAGGTTTTGCTGAAGGAAAAGCGATGGACTTGATGCAAACGGCTTCTCTAAATGGTTTTGACACCAAAATTACTGGAAGCACTAACGACTACTCTAAAACAGCTGGTAGCGATATTTGTGTGATTACTTCTGGAATTCCTAGAAAACCAGGAATGACACGTGAAGAGTTAATTGGAATTAACGCTGGAATTGTAAAAACAGTTTCTTCTAGTTTAATAGAGCACTCTCCAAACACAATCATTATCGTTGTAAGTAATCCAATGGATACAATGACTTATTTAGTTCATAAAACAACAGGATTGCCAAAGAATAAAATTATTGGTATGGGAGGAGCGTTAGATAGTGCTCGTTTCAAATACCGATTGGCAGAAGCTTTAGGAGCTCCAATTTCTGATGTTGACGGAATGGTAATTGGAGGACACAGTGATAAAGGAATGGTGCCATTAACGGCTCATGCAACACGTAACAGTGTAAAAGTATCTGAGTTTTTATCTGAAGAGCGTTTAAATCAAGTAAAAGAAGATACCAAAGTAGGAGGAGCAACATTAACTAAATTGCTTGGAACTTCTGCTTGGTATGCACCTGGAGCAGCTGTTTCTGGATTGGTACAAGCTATTGCTTGTGATTTGCAAAAAATGTATCCATGTTCAGCGCTATTAGAAGGTGAATACGGTTTAAATGATTTATGTATCGGAGTTCCTGTAATTTTAGGAAAAAATGGAATCGAGAAGATTGTAGAAATTAATTTAAGTGATGCAGAAAAAGCGCATTTAGCTGAAAGTGCAGAAGGAGTTAAGAAGACAAACGGATTATTAGAATTATAATATTTCCACAATAATATATACAAAACCTCAACATGTATTTTGTTGAGGTTTTTTGTTGTTCACTAATTTGAAAAAAACAGTATTATAAATTAAAACTTTACTAAAAAGTAGTGTTTTTAACATAATACTTATAAATTGATTGAATGATGTTAGAAAAACTATTAAAGAACAAAAGCATAAAAAGCTAAATAAAAAAGAGCAATCTGAAATTTCTGGAAAAATCAATCCTAATGTCTTAATCATGTGTAATTATTATGCAATCGCAATGGCTAATAAATATTGATGGAGAAGTAGGAGGCTATTTAAATGACGAAGTTACGATGAGTACATTGTATAGAGAACATTTTTATGAGTGTAGTGGCGTTTCAATGTTTTAAATCATAAAATCGAAAAATAAAAAGTATCTAGCATTCTATTTAATACTACTCTGCCTGAAGGTTATAAAAGTATGTAAAAAGGGAAGTAGTTGATATTGCTGTCATTTTAGGATAATCATTTTCAAACTTTTAGTATAAAATAAATCAATAAAAGACTGCGTAATTGCAGTCTTTCTTTTTATATTTGGCGGATGATTGCAAAAAAGTACATTTCTGCACTGATAATATTACTAACTCTGCTTGGTTTTTACAAGGAACAAACACCTGCGCAAAACCAAGAGATTGAGTTGCAATTTGCCAATGCAATCACTCAACCATTACAAGCGGAAGAAATCATTCAAGCAATTAAAAGCAAGCTTGAAATGCTTGATGTTAAGAATATTACGGTTCGTCAGCAATCAAGTCAAACATTAAAAATTGCCTATCATAGTCAACAAGAAGTTGCCGCAATTAAAGCTTTATTGGTTGATGCCGGATTTGAAAGTGAGTTTCCGCTTCAAGAACTTCCGTTCAAAAATGCGTCTAACACAATTCTTATTGATGAATTTGCGACAACTGACGGGTATAAAATCGATGTGTACGAGTTGCAAACCGCTTCTGATTCTTATATCGGAATGCAAGGCAAATTTATTTTGTCATTGCAAAAAGAATATGACAAATCGCCAAGTCCTAATTCATTTGCTCTGTACGATTCATACATAGCAAAAATTAATGGATATGTAAAAATATCAACACATACAGTATCTCATTATAAAGCAATCTATAAAGATGCTACTTCGTATGAAACTCCTGATGTTCGTGCAGGGCCTATCTCTCTTGCATAAGTAAATCGTAGAGAAACTATCAAAAAATATTCTCTCTATGTTTCTTTATGTGTTCTAAAAAAGAACAGGTAAAAATGTCTTTCAAAACGTTGAGTTATGAGGCACAACATCATCATCAAAACACCTAAAAAATAAATTGTCAAATGCGAGTGTAAATTCTATATTTGCTCGTTTTAAAAAATTTGACCAAAAACATTGAATAATGCAAAACAAAGGATTAGTAAAATTATTTGCGCTTTTATTCGGATTGGTAAGTATTTATCAATTATCGTTTACATTTATCACAGATAAAATTGAAGACGATGCAAAAGCATATGCGGTAGCGCAAGTGCCAAAACCAGCTGATGGTATTGACACGAAAGAAAACTCAGATAGAAGAAGTTTAGTAGAAAAAGAATACTTAGATTCTATCAACAAACATGAACCAATTAGTTTTGGTTTTACTTCATTCACTTATGAAGAAGCTAAAGAAAAGGAATTAAACAAAGGTCTTGACCTTAAAGGAGGAATCAATGTGATTCTTCAAATTTCTGTAAAAGACATCTTAATAGGACTTGCAAATGGTTCTCAAGATGAAACTTTTAGAAAAGCATTAGATAGAGCTGATGTTTTACAAACAGATGCACAAGAAGACTACGTAGAATCTTTCTTTAGAGCTTTTGATGAATTGAAGCCAGAAGGATTGCGCTTGGCAGATCCAAATATCTTCTTTACGCAATCATTAGAAGAAGAATATGGAGATGATCCATTGAATGTTACAGATGAAGTAGTTAAAAATGTACTACGTCGTAAAGTTGACCAATCTATCGTGTCGGCAAAAGAAGTATTAAGTAAGCGTATTGACCAATTTGGAGTAACTCAACCAAACATTCAGCGTTTGGGAACTTCAGGTCGTATCTTAATTGAGCTTCCAGGAGCAAAAGATGTAATTCGTATTGAAAAACTTTTACAAACTACTGCAGAGTTAGAATTTTGGAAAACATACAATGACAATTCGAAGTTAGCACAATATCTAATTGCGGCGAATCAAAAACTTAAAGAACTTCCAGAGTTTGCTACAAAAAAAGAAACTGATGAAACGGAGGAGTTAATCACTTCTACGGAAGAAGATTCATTAAATGTAATCAATCCTTTATTTGACAAACTTAACATCATTCCAGGAGGAAACACAGGAGGTGTTATAGGAAGTGCTAAAGAAGAAGATAAAGAAGCAGTACTTCAGTTATTAGCTAGAGAAGAGTTAAAGCAAGTAATGCCTGCAGAATTACGCTATGTTCGATTTGCTTTTGGAAAAGAACAAAATGTACAAGGAGTATATGACTTGTATGCGTTGGCAGGAGAAAGAAAAGGAAAAGAAGCAGTACCGCAAATGCGTGGTGATGTGGTAGATGGTGCAGCACAAGGGTATGCAAACAATGGAAAGCCAAACGTAAACATGCAAATGAACGGTATTGGTGCAAAACAATGGGAAAAATTAACGGATGAAGTATACAACGAAAGAGTAAATATTGCGGTTGTTTTAGATAACATCGTATACTCTGCTCCAGGAGTATCTAGTGGTAAAATTTCAGGAGGAAATACTGAAATCTCTGGGCAATTCACAGTAGAAGAAGCGCAGGATTTAGCAAACGTATTACGTGCAGGTAAATTACCAGCTCAAGCAGACATCTTACAATCTGAGATTGTTGGTCCGTCGTTAGGACAAGAGGCCATTGATAGCGGATTAATGTCGTTCTTAATCGCTTTAGGATTGGTATTAGTTTGGATGATATTTTACTATGGAAAAGCGGGTCTTTTTGCAGATGTAGCATTAGCGTTCAACATCTTGTTAATATTTGGTGTATTGGCAAACTTAGGAGCTGTATTAACTCTTCCTGGTATAGCCGGTATTGTATTAACAATTGGTATGTCGGTGGATGCAAATGTACTTTTATTTGAGAGAGTTCGTGAAGAACTGGCAAATGGAAAAGCGTTGAAAGATGCAATCAAACACGCATTTAGCTGGAAAGGAGCTATGTCGTCTATCTTTGATGCTAACATTACTACTGGATTAACAGCATTAATCTTATTCTTATTCGGTACAGGCCCTATCAAAGGATTTGCTACAACTTTATTAATTGGTATTGCAACATCATTATTTACAGCAATTTTTATTACAAGATTGTTAATTGATTGGTATGTAGACAAAGGAAATACGTTAGATTTTGCTACAGGAGCTACAAAGAACTTATTCAGAAACATGAATGTTGAGTTCTTAAAGAAGCGTAAAATAGCATACATTATTTCAGGAATTGTAATCGCAATTGGTTTAGGTTCTATCATTTTTGGTAACGGATTAAACCAAGGTGTTGACTTTGTTGGAGGACGTTCTTATCAAGTTCGTTTTGAAGGAACTGTAAGCTCACAAGAAGTAAAGAATGACTTAACAGCAATTTTTGGAAGTGAAAACTCTCCAGAAGTAAAAACATTCGGAGAAGACAATCAGTTAAAAATTACTACGAAATATAAAGTAAACGAAACTGGAACTGCTGTTGATGAAGAAATTAAGAAAATGTTGTTTGACGGAGTAAAGAAATACTTGCCAAGCGATATGACTTATGAGCGTTTTGTGGATGGAGCAGAAGACAAGCAAATTGGTGTAATGCAATCTGTTAAAGTAGGTCCTACGATTGCCGATGATATCAAAAAAGACTCTTTCTGGGCTGTATTAGGTTCGCTTGTAGTAGTATTCTTGTATATCCTATTGCGTTTCCGTAAGTGGCAATTCTCATTAGGTGCTGTAGTAGCAGTATTCCATGATGTATTAATCGTATTAGGTATCTTCTCATTGGCATGGAAATATTTACCATTTACTATGGAGATTAACCAAGCGTTTATTGCGGCAATCTTAACGGTAATTGGTTACTCGTTAAACGATACCGTGGTTGTATTTGATAGAATTCGTGAGTTTATGGAAGAGAATTCTAATTGGAAGCTTAGTAAAGTTGTAAATTCAGCATTAAACAGTACATTAAGTAGAACTTTAAATACATCTCTAACTACGTTAGTAGTATTATTAGCAATCTTTATTTTCGGTGGAGAATCTATTCGAGGATTTATGTTTGCCTTAATTGTAGGTGTTGTAGTAGGTACTTATTCTTCGATGTTCATTGCAACGCCTATTATGTTTGATACAGTAAAAAAAGGAGATATCAATAAAGGACTAGAAGAAACTAAGTAGTAGTTTTAAATAACTATTGTAAAGTATATAAATAAAAAGTGCCACGATATCGTGGCACTTTTTTTATAATACAAACTCTTTTTCATGGTTATTTGTATTATATAGAATCTTTTATCTTTCGTCACAAACAATAACAGAGTTTTCACAAATACCTCCACATGTAATGTTGGTTTTGTGAGTTGTTGGTGCAACTCCGCCTGTTAGTTGATGCGAAGTAAGTTTTGAAACTGCTGTTTTTTGTAGTGATAAACGATTAAGTTTTCTAGCTTTCATATAAATGTGGGTTTAGTGACGATTTAAAGGTACATATCGTATACAAGAAAAAAGTACGGGAAAACCTTACTATTTTGATAACTCTCTTTCTAAATCTATTAGTTTCTGCCAAGTAGGATTTTTTCTCGAGCCTTTTGAATATAATATAATGCTTGCTGTTGATTGTTCTTTTTATAAAATCAATCTACTTTTGAAAATATTTAGAGAAGCATAAAAAACATCAAGATAAATTTATTTTTCGTCCTGATGAGTTGAGTAATTTGTCCGGATAAAATATCCAGCCTATCCAGAGTTTATTTTTACAATACTTTTAAAGTGTAGATTCGTCTTTTACAAAAGTAATTGTATCACCAATTTCAAGTAACCATTTTTGGGCTAATCCGGCATTAACTTCCAATACATACATTGCTGGAACCTTTGAAGGTAAGCCGGTTTCATCTAAAGGTTTTGCATTTTCTTGAAAACTCACAATTTTTTTATCGGCATCTATATAAATAATATCTAGCGGGATTAAAGTGTTTTTCATGTAGAAGCTTCTTGGGTATTCTTCTGAGAATATAAACAACATTCCTTGGTTGTTTTTCATGGAAGAACGATGCATTAATCCAGTTTCGCGCTCGTACGGAGTTTCAGCAAATTCAATATCTAGTGTTATAATGTCGTTTCCGCTAGCTTTGGAAAGAGTCAACTGACCTTCTTTGGTAAAGGTAAATTCAACAGTCTTAATTTTTTTATCTTTATCTGAATTCGCACAAGAAAAGATTACCAAAGCAACTAATAGGAAAGCTATATTTTTCATGAGGTAGCAGTAGTTGTATTTGTATCTGTTTTTCTAAACATAAAATAAAAACCTAGGATGATAAAAGGAATACTTAGCCATTGTCCTGTTAATAACAACCAATCTTCGCGAGCTTCTATTTGCGCTTTTTTTACAAACTCTACAAGGAAGCGAATAGTCCATAACATAACTAAAAACAAACCAAAAATATAGCCAGGCTTGTGTTTTTTATCAGTCTTCCAGTAGGTATACCATAAAATGATAAATACAAAAATATAGCAAAATGCTTCATATAATTGCGCAGGATGTCTTGGTAAAGTATCGCCATTGGCTTGGAATACAACTCCGAAGTCAGAATTGGTATACTTTCCAACAATCTCAGAATTGAAAAAGTTTCCGATGCGGACAAAAACGCCTCCAATGGCAACAGGGATTACAATTCGATCCAAAATCCAGAGTAAAGATTTGTACTTGTATTTGCGTCTATAAAGATACATAGCAGTAATAATTCCTATAGCTGCTCCGTGACTTGCCAAGCCAGCAAATCCTGTAAATTTATATCCATCAATAAAGCCAAATAGACTTGCATTAGCATCTTCTTTTATAGGCAATAAAATTTCTACCAAGTGATTTTGATAGTATTCCCAATTGTAAAAGAAAACTTCTCCTAAGCGTGCACCTAATAATGTTGCGATTACGGTATACATGAACAAGGAGTCCAAATACTTTAATGGAACATCTTCGGCTTTGTAAATTTTGGTCATAATGTAATAACCTAAACTAAAAGCAATGATGAACATTAAACTGTAATACCTAATTTGAATCGGTCCTAAATTCAATAAAACTTCACTCGGATTCCAGTTGATACTTAGTAGGTGCATAAATTGGTCGTATTTGTAAATTGTAAATATAGGGAAACCAAACGGAAATCAAAGAACGCAAATGGTAAAGGAATGTTATTTTTTTGGGAGTTCGTCTGGTACGGGATCATATCCGCTTCCGCCAAATGGGTTGCAACTTAAAATACGTTTAATTGCAAGTTTACCTCCGCGAAATAATCCATGCTTTTTCAATGCTTCTGCAGTGTAATGTGAGCATGTAGGAGAGTATCTACATGTTGCAGGAGTATATGGAGAAATAGCCGTTTGGTAGAAACGAATGATAAGTAAAAAAGGATATATTAGTATCTTTTTGATATGCGTTTATTTAGTTAACGAAAAAGACGTCCCATCTTTTCCATCTTTTAGTTGTACGCCTAAAGCAGCAAGTTCGTCACGAATTTTATCGGATGTAGCAAAATCTTTGTTGGCACGTGCTTCATTGCGTAAATTGATTAATAAATCAACTACACCAGAGAGTGTATTACTATCGTCTGAAGTAACACTTTGTTCTTCAAGTCCTAGAATTTCAAAAACAAATGCATGCATACTTTCTTTTAGAGACTGTAAATCTTCGGTTAAGATAGTTGCTTTGCCATCTTTTAGTTGGTTGATATATTTTACAGCTTCAAACAAATCTGCAATTAAGATAGGAGTATTAAAATCGTCATTTAGCGCATCATAACAATTGCGCTTCCAAACAGCTAGGTTGAATGAAGTTTTATCTCCAGAAGGTTGTAATTCATCCAAAGTTTTCATTGCTTCCATGAGTTTGTTAAACCCTTTTTCAGAAGCTAATAAGGCATCATTACTAAAATCAAGAATACTACGATAGTGTGCCTGCATCATAAAGAAACGTGCAACACTTGGAGCAAATCCTTTAGATAAATGCTTGCTGTTACCAGTAAAAATTTCGCCAGGAAGAATGTTGTTACCTGTCGATTTTGCCATTTTTTTACCATTTAGTGTTAACATATTGGCATGCATCCAATAGTTTACCGGAGAAGTACCTTTGGCGGCTTCGTTTTGAGCAATTTCACATTCATGATGTGGGAACTTTAAGTCCATTCCGCCACCGTGAATGTCAAATTGTTCTCCTAAATATTTAGTGCTCATTGCGGTACATTCTAAGTGCCAACCAGGAAATCCATCACTCCAAGGTGAAGGCCAGCGCATGATGTGATTTTCGCCTGCTTTTTTCCAAAGAGCAAAATCTTGAGGGTTTTTCTTGTCTGTTTGTCCGTCTAGTGTGCGAGTATTATGAACCAGGTCTTCTACATTACGCTTGCTAAGTTTTCCGTAGTCATTAGTTTCATTGAATTTAAGTACGTCAAAATATACAGAGCCGTTTACTTCGTAAGCAAATCCTTTTTTGATGATTTCTTTGACAATTTCAATTTGTTCAATAATATGACCTGTAGCAGTAGGTTCAATACTAGGTGGCTTGAAGTTGAACTTTTGTAAGATTGTATGGAAGTCAACGGTATAACGTTGTACAATTTCCATAGGTTCTAATTGCTCTAAGCGTGCTTTTTTAGCAATTCTGTCTTCTCCTTCATCAGCATCATTCTCTAAATGCCCTGCATCGGTAATATTACGAACATAGCGTACTTTGTATCCTAGATGTGTCAAATACCTAAAAATCATATCAAATGACATGAACGTGCGTACATTTCCTAAATGTACATTACTGTATACAGTAGGACCGCATACATACATTCCAACATGACCTTCATTAATAGGTTTAAATACTTCTTTTTGGTTTGTGAGGGAATTGTATATTTTTAGTTCTTGTTCTTGGTATAATTTCATGGTTATTTTGGTAAAAAAATTAGTTGGTTAAAATTTCGTATCTAATTTAATATAATCTAGGAATTCTAAGCGAGTTTTTTCATTTTTAAATTTTCCACCAAATTCTGCGGTTACAGTACTACTTTCTATATCTCTAATTCCACGAGAATTTACACATAAATGTTTGGCATCAATAACGCAGGCTACATCTTCTGTATGTAGTACTTTTTGAAGTTCTTTTACAATTTGAATAGTTAAGCGTTCTTGTACTTGCGGTCTTTTTGCGTAATAATCTACTATACGATTCATTTTAGAAAGTCCAACTACAGTTCCATTAGAAATATAAGCAATATGCGCTCTACCTACTATGGGTAATAAATGGTGTTCACAGGTAGAATATACAGTGATATTTTTTTCTACCAGCATCTCATTATATTTATATTTATTTTCAAATGTTGAAGAGGTTGGTTTTCGATTTGGATGTAGTCCACCAAAAATTTCTTTAACAAACATCTTAGCAACTCTATTAGGAGTTCCTTTAAGACTATCGTCTGTCATATCTAGTCCTAAAGTTTCCATAATATGGGCTACGTCTTTTTTGATGCTTTGAATCTTTTCTTCGTCACTTACATCAAAAGCGTCTTTACGCAAAGGAGTATCGTAAGAAGTCATGATGTGATCGTCTCCAACGGCTTGTATTTCTTCTTCTAGCGCCTTATCTAATTTCATGTATCTAATATATTTCTTTTTTATGCGAAAAAGTAGTGTAATTCGTCAGAATATTAGGTCTAAAATTCGATGGTGTCATTACACGCATTTTCTCAAAAATTAACAAGATTGCAAAGATAGTCAATTATTGAATATGATTCGTTGGAACCTGCCGTAAATAAATGTGTTAAAGAGTTATGTATATCACAAAATTTTCTTAATTTTCCCCGATTCAAAATAAATTTTTTAACACAATGTCGGGTTTTCATAGATGTTGTTGTTATATATATTGTAAAGAGATGAGGCACATTTAATCATACCCTAACGGCTTCATTTCAAATAAAAATGTTAGATACAATCATGACTATTATGCGTAAAATCTATGTATGTATGGTGTTTTTATTTTTAGGTTTTTGTGTTACCGCACAAACTAAAAATAATCGTTACAATTTTAAAGAACACCAAGTAGATAACTTCATTAAAGAAGTTTATGGAGATCAAGCTCAAAAATTGATCTTTTCCAATCAAAATCTGTACGGATCATTTAAAAAACTTATTCTCGAGCGAATGGAAATCGCAAAAAAAACAGAGATACAAGGGAAAAAAGTTCCAAAAATAACAGCAGAAGGAATGTTGGATACTTATAATAGTAACTTAAAGCATGATGCTACTTTTAATATCAATACTTTCAATCCTTTAAAATATAAACTAGCATTTTTTGATATACAGTCATACAGAATGTACGAAATAGATAATACAGACTATATATTGATTATCAAACCACAACCTAAATTACAAAACTAAACTATAGAGATGAAAAAAATAGTTCTCTTTTTACTTATAGCACCACTGTTTTGCTTTGCACAAAATGTAATTATTGAAAATGGTACTTTCAATGTTTGTCAAGGTACATTTCTAGATACAGGAGGAAATGGTGCAGGACAATATTCAAATAATGAAAACTTTATCATGACTTTATGTCCTAATAATGCAGGAGATAAAGTTCAATTAGAATTTACTTCGTTCGGATTGCAGGACATGAGTGATTTCATGAATATATATGATGGTGATGATACAACAGCACCATTGTTTGGTTCATTTACAGGAACTACAGCACCAGGAATAGTAATTGCGACCAATTCTAATACGACGGGCTGTATTACTATTGAATTTACTTCAGATGCAGCAGGGGTAAATATTGGTTGGGCAGCAACAATATCATGTGTTACACCTTGTCAAACAATTATTTCACAACTTGATTCTTCGGTGCCAGCAGCAGATGCTAACAATATCATCGAAATTTGTCAAGGAGATTCAGTAACGTTTAATGGAAGCGCTACATTTACCTCAGATGGAACAGGAGCACAATATCAATGGGATTTCGGAGATGGAAACTCAGCGATGGGACAATCTGTAACGCATACCTTTCCAAACCCTGGAGCGTATATTGTTAACTTGAATGTTACGGATACCAATAACTGTACAAATGACAATCTTATAAATCAAGTAGTCAGAGTTTCTACAACACCTGATTTTACTGGTACAGCAGCAAATGATGATATTATTTGTTTTGGTGAGAGTACTGACATTGCAGGAGTTGTAACTCCAACACCGTACATTGTTGAGTGTACACCGCCAGTAAGTGGGCAAACTTTTTTACCTGACGGGAATGGAGTATCGTACGAAACTTCAATTCCTGTTGATTGTTTTGATGCAGGACAAACACTTACTTCAGGATCTCAAATCCTTCAAATATGTTTAAATATTGAACACTCTTATTCGGGAGATTTAGATATCGTAATCATTAGTCCTAGTGGTCAAGAAGCAGATTTATTCACGCAAGCAGGAGGAGGAACGTATTTTGGAGGAGCTAATGATGATGGTAGTAATGATCCAGGTGTGGGAGCAGATTATTGTTTCTCTTTATCTGGTACTGTATTCTTGCAAAATGCGCCAACGATTACTGCAGGTTCAAATCCTCCAAACAACTCGTGGCAGCCAGGAACATATCTTCCAATAGATTCTAATGGTTTTGACGATTTAATCGGAAGTCCTCTTAATGGGAACTGGACAATTAGAGTTACAGATAATATTGGGATTGATAATGGATATATTTTTAGTTGGAACTTAGATTTTGATCCATCTATTTTACCAGCAGACGAATCATTTACACCAGTAATTGAAACGCAAGCTTGGTTGCCGGATGCATCTATTACAAATACGGTAGGAGATGTAATTACAGTTCAACCTACAACTCCGGGGCAACATTGCTATACGTATGAAGTAACAGATGATTTAGGATGTACTTATTCAGAAACTGTATGTATTGACGTTACACCAGAAATTAACAATGGGTTACCGTCTAACTTGTCAAACTGTTCTAACAATACAACAGAAGTATTTGATTTAACAGTGAATACGGCTCCTGTACTGGCTCCGATTACAGATACAACAGATATGGTGGTAACTTATCACTTATCGCAAGCAGATGCAGATGCAGGAATCAATGCGCTTACAGATGCGCAAGCACAAGCGTATACAGCTACGGATGGAGATGTGATTTATGTGCGAATCTCCTATACAGGAACTACTGCGATTGATTGTTATGAAACAGAATCATTTACTATCAATATTGGAACTACGACTGCCAACGGTGTGCCTGATTTGGTATTGTGTGACATTGGCAATGATGGTGTGGAACAATTTGACCTTTGTGCGCAAACACCTTTAGCTTTAGGTACACAGGATCCTGCAAACTATACAGTTACATATCATGATACACAAGCAGATGCTGATAACAGCGCAAATCCTTTACCTTGTTTATATACCAACGGTTCTGTGCCAACTGATGATATTTATGTAAGAGTACAAGATAACAACAATGCAACTTGTTTTGGAATCACTTCATTCAATTTAATCCTCAATCCAGAACCAGCATTAACGACTGCACCAGATATGGTAGTTTGTGATGATGCTTCAAATGACGGAGTAGAAATATTCGATTTATCTACACAAATACCAATTATACTAGGGACACAAAACCCTGCGGACTTTATGACTACTTTCCATGGAAGTCAGGCAGATGCTGATGCGAATACGAATCCACTTCCTACGATGTATACAAATGTGAATCCTTCAGATTTGATTGTAGTAAGAGTAGAAAATAACACAACAAACTGTGTTTCAACAACGCAATTTAACGTAGTGGTTGATGCATTGCCTATTGCAAATGCTGTGGCAGATGTTACGGTGTGTGATGACGCATCTAATGACGGAACAGAAACATTTAACCTCTCAGCGTTCAATATGCAAGTATTAGGAACGCAAAATCCGGTTCAATTTGTAATAACATACCATATTTCGCAAGCAGATGCAGATGCTGGAGCAAATGCATTACCTGATCCTTACAATAATACTAATGCATGTGAGCAAATTTATGTAAGAATCGCAAACGTAATGAATGCAACATGTTATGATACGACTAATTTTGAAATTTGTGTTGATTATCAGCCGTTAGCAGCACAACCTGCAGATATAATTGTTTGTGATGATCCTTCGAATGATGGAGTAGAAACGTTTGATTTTTCTACGCAAATTCCAGCAATTATAGGAACACAAAATCCAGCAGATGTAAATATCAACTTCCACGCAAGTCAAGCAGATGCTGATGCGAATGTGAATCCGTTGCCAGCTATGTATTCAAATACAAACCCAACGGAAACTATATATGTAAGTGCTACCAGTACGCAAGCAGGTAATATCTGTTTTGCGACCACAAGCTTTACGATTACAGTGAATCCACTGCCAATAGCAGTTGTGCCAACAACTCTACAAGAATGTGATGATGATACAGATGGCTTTGCAGATTTTACCTTAACAGATGCCAATGCAGAGATTATC
>NZ_LBMH01000005.1 GCF_001005305.1 Kordia zhangzhouensis | reverse complement strand
TGCACAAAATTTGCACAAAAAATCAAAATTAAGGCTTGTAATCATTTTATCTACTTATGGTAAATCGTTTGCTAGCTTTTCTAAGGATTTTATTTTGTAATCCGTAGATTGATACTTTGCATTTAATTCAAAAGTTTTGAGTTTTTCAAACATACCGTTTTCCAGTATAAAAAAGTACAGTCCGTTTTTAATACTCTTTTCAACTTCGAAATCATTTTGGCAATGTGCTAGCTTGGTTCTGCATTCTGCTAGTTCTTTTACTAGCTTCTTGTTGAGTTCTCGCTGATTTTTTACCATTGTAAATTGATTTGTGATTTAATCGTATAAGTATTAGTTTTAGATTATAACCAAATATAAGTTATAATTAAGTTTCATGCAATTAATAATTATATTTAGCACTGTTTTTTAATATTTACTTATATTTTATGATTTCCTAATGTTAAGAATTGATGAGATTTTAAAGGAAAAAGGAATTTCCAATACTGAATTTGCTGAATTGATTGGCGTTTCAGTTACTTCTGCGAGTGCATTTAAGACAGGAAATATAAAACCAAAGTTTGACACCTTAGTAAAAATTGCAGAGGTTTTAGACGTGGACATACGCCAATTGTTTAAACCAACTTTGGGTGGTGCTTTGCTCAATGGCTTTGTTGAATATGAAAATGAAGTGTATCGTATTTACTCAATAGCTGATTTGGAAAACTTATTGAATATCGTAAAAGGAAACCAATAATTACTTCATCAAAAATAATTGTTCTATTTCATACGCATCAAAGCGTTCAGCGTCTTTGATTTTTTCCTTTAGTTTTTTGTAACGCTTTGTTGGCTTTCCGTTGTAGTATTTTTTGAAATGCTTTTTGTATAGTTCCCTGTAATAATGATCTACATCAAAATAGTTTCCGTAGATTTTTTCAATAGTACGCCACTTTTTAGAATGTGTTTGCGTGGTGTACATTCCGCTTGGTAGTGCTGAACGGTGCATGAAGCGTTCGCCAATTAAATACAACTTCTTACATCGTTTATTTGTAAAAGGACAAATAAAGTACCATAGCAAGCCGTTGCCGATATTTGAGGGTATTGTAACTAATTTTATATTGTAATTGTAATCTGTGCCACTACAAGTATATGTCAAAGTTGCTATACCACGTGTTTTTAATGTAGTTGTTTCTAGGGTTAGACTTCCAGTTTTAATACCATTACGTTTCCATATAATTACGCCTTTTACACTTACATTTTTTTTTAAGTATTTCATCTTTTTCAAGTCTGCAATACTTAGTTGATTAACCTCATCAAAGAGTAACGGAAATGTTTGTGGTTTTGGCATTACTTCTTTTTTCTCGTGCGTGTGGAAACCTAAATAACTAAGGAACTTTTATTTTTGTTTTTACATCCCATCAATAAATATGTCTACAAAGTCAACGATTTTTGTGGTAATGCGTTCGGATGCTTTCGCACGTTCTCGCAAACTTGGTCGTACTTCCATTAAGCCAATAATATCATCACGCAACGGTGTTTTACGTGTGAATAGATAGTTGCTTATTAAATCGACTAATTTTTGATACTCTAAGTTTTCTTCGTTGCTTAGAAGCTTCACAGCTTTCTTTTTCTCGATTGTCCAGTAGTTGTCAAACTCATCGGCGATGAGGTCGGAATCGCGTACCAATGGTAAATTTTCTTCAATAAAGCGTTCAATGAGTTCTTTTTTGCTTCGTAACTCGCTGTTGGATGCTAGTATGTCGGAAATGGTTTTCTTTTGTTGCGCCTGGTCTTTTGGTTTCTTTGTGCTTGTTAGCTTGGCTAATAAAGTCAAAATGTACGCTACATTGATTTCATCGCGGCGTATGAGTTCTACTTCAAAGTCGATGTCGTTTAAAATGGAAACTTTTTCTTTTTTTTGTTTTACATCGTCGCGAATGTCTAAATATTTGGTTTGATAGTCGGCAAATTCCTGTTCGGTAATGTCCAAATCGTCAAAGCTGAATTCAGTAAACGTTGACAATACGTTTTTGAGTCGTATTAACTGTCGAAAGGTTTTTACAAACTCCAATATTTCGGTTTCCGATGGCAATTCGTTTACACTGTCCACCGTTGGTGCTATTTCTTTGAGTTTGTCAATCGCTTCGGTAAATTTTTCCGTGTAATCTTCATACGGTTGCATGATGATTTCTTCAATGGCTTCTTTGTTTGAAAATAGCGTAATGGCTTCGTCGGTAGCATCTTTTAGGTTTCTGAAACAAACGACGTTTCCTTGCGATTTTACCTCGTCCAATATTCGATTGGTACGCGAAAACGCTTGTATCAATCCATGATAACGCAAGTTTTTATCAACATAAATCGTATTTAAGTGTTTGGAATCAAAACCCGTTAAAAACATGTTTACAACTAACAATATGTCAACGTCTTGATGTTTTACACGTTGTCCGATGTCTTTATAGTACGAATAGAATTGCAATGTATCGTAATTGGTTTGAAACATATCGTTATAGTCGTCAATAAAGCTTTCTAACTTTTCGCGCGTGTGTGAATATACGGGCGTTGGTTCTTTTACGACTTTAAAATCGTCGTAATCTTCATCGGGAATATATCCTTTTGCATCTTCGGGCAATTCATTGGCGCGATACGAAAATATCGTCGCTACGTTTAACTCGTGTTTGCCTTGTTCTTTTTTGGTTTTAAAGAGTTTATAGTATTCAATTAAGGTTTCCACACTCGATACGCAAAAGATGGCTGTAAACTTCTTATTGTGCGTTTTACGGCTATGATTGGCAATGATATATTCTACAATAGTGTCGAGTCGTTGCGGTGCTTCCATGACTTCCACTTTGTCAATACTATCTACATCAATGTCTATGATGTCGTTTTCGTCTTTGCTTTTAAAGGTGCTGATGTATTCAATGGAAAATTTTAATACGTTTTTGTCGCGGATGGCATCGGTAATGACGTATTTGTGTAAGCATTTATCAAATAAATCTTTGGTGGTGCGTTTTCCTAAGTCATTTTTTACAGAATTGTCCGCAAATATCGGCGTTCCTGTAAAGCCAAATAGTTGCGAGTTTTCAAAGAATGCTTTGATACGATTGTGCGTTTCTCCAAATTGGCTTCGGTGGCATTCGTCAAATATAAATACAATGCGCTCTTTTTTAAGTCGCTCCATCTTTGCCAAATACTTTTGTTTGTAGATAGCGGTATTGAGTTTTTGTATCGTGGTTACGATGAGTTTTGTATCGTCGGAAAATTGTTTGACTAAGTTGTTGGTATTGTTTGTTGCGTCGATACTTCCCTCGCTAAAACTGTTAAACTCTTTGATGGTTTGGTAATCCAAATCTTTTCTGTCTACTACAAAAACTACTTTTAGTACCTCGTCTAAGTTTGTGAGTATTTGTGCGGCTTTAAACGATGTGAGCGTTTTCCCCGAACCTGTCGTATGCCATATATAGCCAAATTTGGTACTGTTTTTAACCCTTTCTACGATGGCTTCGGTGGCGTAATATTGATACGGACGCAAAACCATCATAATTTTTGAGGTGTTGAGAACCATATATTTGGTAATCATTTTTGACAAATGACACGGTTCTAAAAATAAGTTTGCAAACTCGTTGAGTTGCGTGATGATTTTATTTTCTTTGTCCGCCCAATAAAAGGTTTGTTTGAATGTGAGTGCGCCAATAGGATTGTTAGCGTAGTATTTGGTATTTACGCCGTTACTGATGATAAATAACTGAATGAATTGAAATAAGCCTTTTCCCGAACTATATGAATGTCTTTTGTAACGTACGGTTTGGTTAAACGCTTCTTTGAGTTCCAAACCGCGCTTTTTGAGTTCTATTTGTACCAATGGCAACCCGTTGATTAAGATGGTTACATCATAACGGTTTTCGTATTTGCCTGTCATGGTGACTTGATGCGTGACTTGGTATTGATTTTTGCACCAATGCAATTGGTTAATGAGTTCCAAATAGCCTGTACTACCATCGTCTTTGGTGTAACTTAGTTTTTCGCGTAGGGTTTTGGCTTTTTCGTAAATGTTTCCTTTTGACAACACGTTGAGTACTTGCTTAAACTCATTTGCCGACAATGTACAGTTGTTATGCTTTTCTAATTGCGTACGCAAATTGGCTATGAGGTCGGCTTCGTCTTTGATGGTTACTTTGGTATAGCCCGTTTCCGTGAGTTGCTGAACTAAGTTTTCTTCTAAAATGTATTCGGGTTGTGTGGTCATTTATACTTACTTATTTTGTATTTTATACTAATAAATATTTTTCATGTGCCTTCACAAATTCTATAATTTGCTCTACAACACTGTTAGCAATAGCTTCCATATTTGAACGATTACTCAATGTTTTTAATAAAGCTAAATCCGATAAGTTAAGTTCTTCATCATTGTAAGTTAGCGCTTTATAGTGTAGCCACCATTTATTTAAACGGTTGAAAGTTTCTTCCCTTTTAAAATTAGGGTTGTCAGAATAAATTCCAACATATAGTATTCCATTTTTATTTCCATAGCCGCTAAAACTTTCTACAGCAAACCATGTTGCATTTTTAGCACATGTAGGCTCATTAAACCAAATACTTGCATAAGTTTGATTGATGTCTTTTGGTCGTTTTAAGCTGTAATTAGGAAACTTAGGCACGAGAAGTTCATAAACTTTAACCCTAAAATCATTTTTAATTTTTCTAATGACCTGTTGATAGGTAGTTGCAATTTGTGAAGCTTCTTCTAAATGTTCAACAATTGCTACTTTTAATTCTTTGTCTTGCTGATTTCCCAAAGTATGTGTGATTTTTTGAATTAGAATTTTGTATTGCTTGATACTTTCACGAACAATTGGCTGATCGTACGCCAATGCTTGACAGGTTTCTAACCATTGAATGATTTCTTGTTGATAACCAATTACATAAAAATCTTTGTTCATTATTAGCTTGCCTTTGCTTTCTTTATTAGGTTCGTCACCATACTTGGAAAGATAAATGACCTTATTCTTTTGTGTATTGTAATTGTAATACCGAATCACCTGATTTTTTTGGTCACCTGCATCTATTTTGTTTTCTATGGAAATAGAATTACCCTTAGCATCTTTTAGTAAAATATCAATACGTCCGCCCGTTTTATTTTTGGTATCAATAGTTCCAATATGATATTCAACAATTACCGTTGTATTTTCTACATCTAAATAATTTTCAAAAATATCTTTTGGTAATATATCTATAAACGCTTGTAAAAATGTAGTTCCTAGTAAGTGTGTGCCGTTTGGATTCAACAATTCAGCAAGAAAAGCAGAATGTGTACGGACTTCATTGGTCGTAAGACTTAAAATATCATATATATTAAACAACTCACCTTTAGCTTTTGTCAGCTCTCTATGGTGTGCAATAATGGTTTTTACCTTTTGTAAAAGTTGTTTATGTTGGGTTGTTGGTATGGTAGTTTCTTTTTTAGTCATTTTACACAAACATCTGCTGCAACAACCCTTTTTTAAACTGTTGCGTGTTTTCTATTTGGATGGCTACTAAGGCTATTTTGTTGTCAATAGCCGATAAAAAGGTAGCGATTTTGGTTTGCTCTTTTAAAGATGGTATTTGTATTTTTTCTTTTGAATAATCTTTAAAATAGATGTGTGGAATTGTACTTCCAATGATATATTTCGTAAAATTAATATTGTTCAATAATGAATATATAAAGTAAAGATTAGCGTTTACTTTAGGTTTGATAACATCTAAAGTACCTAATACAGATGATTCTGCATCACAAAGTAATGTTCTTCCAACACCTGCGCCGTCTTTTACAATAGAAATATAAGGTTGTTCTTGTAAGTAGAAATCTATTTTTTTAATAAAACCAGATGCACCATAAATTTTATAGTTTCCTGTATTCTCTTCTATAGAGTTTGCAGAAATATTAGATGATTCTTTTACAGCAATATCTCCCAAACGTTTTTCTTCCCAATCTGCAAAGCTGCTACCATCATCATCAGTAAAACGCAATTGCTGACTAAAGATTTGTTGCATGACACCTTTTTTGTATTGCTCCAAACGTTCTTTTTTTTGTTGTAATAAGTTGAGTTTGGTATCTACAGACGAAAGAAAGGACGCTATTTTTTTTTGTTCTTTTAGGGATGGAATATGAAGTTTAATTTTTCCTAATCTACTTGTTGCAAGTCCTAATACTTTTGTTCCCTGTGCTATCTTCATTACTTGTTTTCGCACATTCCAATTTTGAAGCATAAAACCTGAAAAACCAATTATCATTTTATGTTTGTTTGGTCTTGCATGAAATGTATGTAAACCTGAAATTACTTTCTCATTATTTAGATTTACTACCTCGATTGTTTTACCAATATCGTTGTAATCTTCGGAAGCATCAGCAATTAATAAATCTCCATTTTTCAGATAACTTTCTTCTTTTATCTTAGTTAAATCAACATCAGAATCAATAAAAGGAACTAATTCATTTGTAATATCAAAAAGCGTCGAAAATTTAGTATGAATATCTCCATAATGTATATTTTTTACTTCTCCTTTTTCATAATTTAGTTTATCTCTCGACAATGAATTCGTTGAATAAAAAGAATAAATTTCATTATACTTTTTTCTTTCCCAATCTTCCGTAAATTCTGAAAACCGTAACTGCGGTATTTTGTTAATATCTTTCTGCATCCTAAAACGGTGTTTTAATGTTCAGTTGTTGGCAAAAGTCTGCTATGGTGCTATCTACTTCGGCAATGTCCGTTTCAATGGCTTGTAAGGCATTGGCAACTTCGTTTAGGTCTATGGGTTCTTCTTCTTCAAAGGTATCTACATAGCGCGGTATGTTTAGGTTATAGTCGTTTTCTATAATCTCGTCCATCGTGGCTACATAGCTAAATTTATCTATCGTGGTACGTTCTCTAAATGTGTTTACAATTTTGTCTATATGTGCTTCTTGCAGTTTGTTTTTGTTGCCGTCTTTTTCAAATTCGTTACTCGCGTCAATAAAGAGTATGTTTTCGCTATGTACGCGGCATTTACTCAATACCAATATTGCCGTTGGGATGCTTGTACCGAAAAAGATATTCGGCGGTAAGCCAATGACCGCATCTAAATAGTTGAGGTTTTCAATTATGTATTGGCGTATGGTGGCTTCTGCCGAACCTCTAAACAACACCCCATGCGGCAATACGCACGCCATTGTGCCGTTTTCTGCCAATTGGTGTATCATGTGTTGCACAAAGGCAAAATCGGCTTTGCTCGTCGGTGCAAGTCGCCCGTATTGGCTAAAACGGTCATCGTTTTCATTCAGCGGATTGTTTTTCCCTTTCCACTTTGCCGAAAACGGCGGATTGGCTACAATGGCTTCAAAACGTTGTTCGGTGTGTTGTGGCTTTTCTAAGGTGTCTTCTTGGCGTATGTCAAACTGACGAAAATGCACATCGTGTAAAATCATGTTCATACGTGCCAAATTGTACGTCGTTCGGTTCAGTTCCTGCCCGTAAAATTCGCCAACCTCAACTTCACGCGCTACGCGTAATAATAGCGAGCCACTACCACACGTCGGATCGTACACATTTTTAAGTCGTTTTTTGCCTGTCGTGACAATTTGTGCCAATATTTTAGAAATTTGTTGCGGCGTGTAAAATTCGCCTGCCTTTTTGCCCGCGCCACTTGCAAATTGTGAAATTAAATATTCGTACGCATCGCCTAGTACATCGGCTTCGGTGTCTTCTAAGGCAAAATCTATTTTATCTAAGTGAAACAATACTTTTGCAATGAGTTTGTTTCGTGCGTCTACGCTTCTGCCTAATTTGGTACTGTTTAAGTCGAGGTCTTCAAAGAGTTTATTAAAATCGTCTTCGCTTTCCGTTCCCATCGTGCTTTGTTCGATACTGTTTAAGATGCTTTCTAAGTCTTCCAGTATAAAATTGCTTTCCACTTCGGTATTGGCATTTCCTTTTTTGGCGATGGCACTAAATAGTTCGTGAGGTGCTAAAAAGTAGCCTAATTGCAATAAGGACTCCTCTTTAATGGCTTCCAAATCGTCTTCATTGGTGACGAGCGCGTAATCTTTGATGTCTTCCGTTTCCAGTAGACTATTGGCGTATAAGTATTGCTTTTCAGATAGGTATTTGTAAAAGATAAACCCAAGTATATAATCACGAAATTCGTCGGCATCCATTTTGCCACGTAGTTCGTTGGCAATGTTCCATAGTTGGGTTTCGAGTAGTTTTTTTTGTTCTTCTGACATGTATATGAATTAGTAAGAATTTTAATATTTCCGAAAATACTAAATATTAGCGATTCGTACCTATTGGATTTTAAAAAACGTATTGCAATAGTACATTTTAGAAGTTGTTTGTTTTTACGGGAAACCTCATCTTTTAAAATAGATGGTCATATTTACGTATTGTTTTTTGCAATGCTACACAGCGTTGTATGTCATAGTATTGCATCCTTTCTTTGAGTTCTCGCAATCTTTTAAAGTGTTTGGTTTCCTTACCTTGATAGGTGCGTTTCCATTGCTTAAACGTACGTAAATAGGCTTCATGCGTTGTTATTTGTCTTTGGAAGTTAAAGTACATCGTGTTGTTGTACCAATCTTTAGCGGCTATTTGCGAATTGTAAAACAATCGTTGCCCGTAATGGTCTTTGTAATAGTCGCGATGTACAAATACATCATTTCCATACGCTGAATATAAAACCCGTGCGCGTTTTGCTGTTTTAGGACACTTAAAATATAGAATCCTTCCTTTGTTTAGATTGCTAGAAACTGAAACCAACTGTATTTTGTAATCGTGTTTTGTGGTAATTCCGTAACGGTCGGTTGTGGTGTACATTACGTGCAAGTATTTATCATTTTCAAACACTTTACTTTCAAAAGATATTGCGCCGCCGCGTTGCCAACTAATTGTGCCGCCTAAGTGCGCATTTTTTTTGATGCTACCATCTTTTAGCATGATGCGTAAATCTAATTTACACGCGCCTTCAGTGCTTTCTGCGGTGGTGGTTTTTCTTCCCATAATAACCTTAATCTTTAGGAGAACTTTTAAACATACTTTGTGTAATGAATAACGCTATATATTGATAGGTTAATTATTACACAATTTCACTTTTAGAAAGTCGGTTAATCGTTACACACTTTTGTATGATGCTTTCTCTTATTTGTTGTTTCAAATTCTTTGATTTGTGCTGTATCATTTCAGTTAATTTTTTCTTTTCTCTATATCTGTGATTTGATTGTAAATCGTCCATCCAGTAACTTGGATTTGCATACCTTAGAATGAGCCTTTTTTCGTGCTTTGTAAGGCTGTTTTTATCAATTGTTTTATCAAAGTACATAACCTCATCAAAACGTTTTAAAAGTTGGTCTTTTGCTTTGCTTAGTGTTGAGGTGTTTATATCTGCAAATGTTTTGATTCCGCATACTTTTAAGTCTTCCATTCTTTTATAATGCAATTCCACCCGCAAACTATGTGTTGGCATTCCGTATTGCAAAGACTTGTTGTATAGTTTTAATGTGTATCTATCGTGTGGTACACATGCGAAACTTCGATTGTATTTGTTTTCAAACATAGTACCGTTGTGATATAACAATCCTTTAATAAATTGATTCGGGTTAAAATCCAACGTTGTATTTACGCCAAACTCAATGTTTTGAAATATCATTTCATGCGGTTTACAACCTAGTAAAAATTGCAAATAATTTCTAATCTCAATAATATTGTCAATCGTAAATTGATTCCCGTTAAATCCTTTGTATGTGGATTTCTGCCTTTTGGTTAATTTATCGTAGTTCGGTGCTTTTATTCCGTGTATAGAATTCCACATTTTGTGGATGCTTCCCGAAAACTGAACAAAGCCGCTATCATATACTTTGATTTGGCAAAAGTGGTGTTTTGCTACTACGTATTTTTGATATTCGCCAGTAGTTTCAGAAATAACTCTATTGAAGTCTAAAAAGCTGTGTGTAGTCAGATAGTTAATATCTGCATTTTGGACTGCTATTTTTATATAGTCGATCACTTTTGAAGCTTGAAACATGGTGAGATTATTTCTTTTTATTTGCTAAAAAGTTGTCGGCTTCGGCTTCGATTTCGGCGGTGGTTTTGACTTTTCCCTCTTTAATCCAGTTGATAATACTAGACTTTAAAAACATTAACTTTCTGCCATGTTTAAAAAACGGAATTTTGTTTTTTTGAGTGTAAGTGTAAAGTGTAGGAATTGATAAGTTTAAAAGCTTTGAACATTCTTTAATAGTTAGAATTTGTTCCGAGTCTTTTTCGGGTGTTGTTTGATGCAGTAATAAGCTTTTTAGCTCGCTTATTTCATTTCGTAATGAAGTAAATTCCTTTTGTAAATCCATTATAACAAGTTTTAATCATTGAACTTGTTACAAATGAACTTAATAGTTATTACCTACTATTTCCTTGATTTACCAAAGGTAATTAGGTAACTATTTCTAGTAATACGTCTTTGTAGTTGTCGTTATATTTTGGTGAAAAATTATCAAATGTTTTTCCGTCTTTTCCAATATTAAAATCTTTGATTTCATTGTTACAAACTTCAGCTAAAATTTGTCTGTTATATTTACCGCTAATTATACCTTTCGTTTGTAGGTCTTTAATCCAATTGCAAACAACGCCTTTACTGCCTTTTTGTTTCCCTGTGAAATTCCAATTTTCATCTATTACAGGGTTTTCAACTTGATGTAGTGCATTGATGTATTTTTCGTAGTCGTTAACGGTAAAAATTTCTTTGAAAGTATACGCTTTTATTTCTTCTTTATTTGTTTTTTTGGGTTTATCTGTTGGGATACTTTGTTTTATTTCTTTAAGCTCTTTTTTGATAGATTTAAAATAACTCTTTTCATTTTCTAGCCATTTTTTTATTGTAGGTATATATTTTTTTTCTCCTAATTTAAATTCATCCAATAATGTTTTTTGCTTTAGTTCATGGGTTTTATTTTTTATATCTAATACAGTTTTATAAGCAAGGTCAATTCTTTTTTCTTTGATTAGTTTAGTAGTATCAACTAAACTTAATATCTCTTTTGTCTTTTTACCTAAGAATTCGATCAGTTCTTTTTCAGTAAATATTTTATAGAATCCCATTCCTAAATATCTATTTCCTTTTATTTTTTCTTTCATGATAGGAAATGACTTTGAAAAATGACTTTTCAAATTGCCAAATATTTCTAATTCAAAAGGAAAATACTTTAACCATTTTTGATAAATAGCAAATAGTCTATTAAAGTTAGTTTCTGTTTTTTTTGGATTGTAGCTTATTTGTTGATCTAAAAAAATCAAAAGTATTTGCTTTTTGTTTTTTGGTATCTCTTTAAATTCATTTTTTATAAAAGAATTTATTGAACTGTGATAAAATTGGTAGCCAATAGCAGGACTTCCTAAGCTCATTAAAACATATTCATAGTATTCTGTAATATCTTCATACCAATCATCATTATTTATGACATTTCGTATTTTAAAACGTGTAAATTGATCAGCTTTCATGACTCTTATTGGCATTTCTCCGTAGACTTTATTTTTATCAAAGCTGAAATTTTCAAAGTGCTTCATATGCATATCACAGCAAAAAGGAAACTTATCTAAGTATGTATTTAAGTTTTCAAATATTTCCGAATGCATAGCACAACAGTTAGGAAACTTTTCGGGATATTTATATCCGCTTGGTTCTGGAATCGAAAAAGGATGCATGATATAATCTTTTGCATTTATTTCTGAGAACGGTTTATTCATAATCAAAAATCCATTAAATTATTTGAAAACTCTTTTTTGGCTTCATCTTCAAAACCTGCAAAGTAATTTTTTGTAACATTCATGTTACTATGATTTAAAGCATCGCTTATAAACTCCATAGAAACGCCTTTTTGAATTGAAAGTGTTGCAAATGAATGTCGCGCCCAATACGTAGAAATATTAAACGTAAAGCCATTGTTTTTGGCTAATTTGTTAATATGTAGATTTACAAAGCTGGTAAAATTTTTAATTTTTCGTTTTTGTTCTGCTGCATCATCATCTATTAGAACTATTGGAAAAATGAATTGTTTTTTGGTTTTGGTTTTATGACCGTATTTTTTAATGATACCTTTTGCATACTTATTTAAAAATACTTCAGTTTCTTTTAGGTTTCCTTTCTTAGTATTTGTGGTTTTGGCTCTGAAATATTTGATAGTGTTATTAGTAAGATTTTCGTATCTTAATAAAGTAATATCTTTCATATTCATACCATAACAAGCGTAGCTGAAAAACCAAAAATCTTTTGCTTTTACCTGTTCGGGGGTTTGTGGCTCTGCATTAAAAAGAGCCGTTATTTGTTCTTTAGAAAGAGCCTTTTTACTTTTTGTAGTCGTTGGTATTTGATATTTTCCTTTCCCAAATGGATAAATTTCTTTCTTAATCTCGTTTTCTCGAATGGCATCATTAAAAATAGTACGTAAGGTTCGTAGATAAATAGAAACGGTGGTAGTGGTTCTATCTTTATCATTTATCATATACTTTTCGTACTTATTCAACCAATCAACGGTAATATCATAAAAAGTAAGATTTTTTAAAATGGTCTTTGTTTTCAGTTTAAGGAAAGCATCAAATGTTTTTAAAGCTAAATCGTAGTTACTCGCACTTGATAGTTGTTCATTTTCTTTAAACGCTTTTATTTTTTCTTTGTAGTGATGTTCAATATTTATGGAAGCATTTTTTGCCCTAAACATTTTCTTTTCAAAAGTTTCAAATGTAAAAGGGTTTAGGTTTTTTGCAATATCCTCTGCATTACTATGGATGCGCCTAACATGAAATTCAATTTCCTTTTTATTTCCGCGAAATTTTTTATCGGAATTAAAAATATCTTCAAAATCTTCAATACTTAAATCTACGCCAGTAGGGTAGAGTTTCTTTTTTTTCGTAATAGTTGAGTACACTCGAATTTTTACGGGGAAAAGATTATTTGTTTTTTTACTTGATTTTCTTTTATCTAAATAAATAGAAGTATTATACTGCATTACCCTGTCTATTAGTTAGTTATAAAGTTAAGAATTTGCACAAAATTTGCACAAAAATGTTATTAATAAACTACCAATATCTATTAACAACTATAAACTAAATCTTTGTAAAGTACTGTAAATACTAAGAAACTGATAATTGTAATAAATATTGATAGTCAAATAATTACGACTTCTAAGCAGACGGTCACAGGTTCGAATCCTGTCGCGATCACCAGAGCGGACAAATTAACATTTTTGTTTTTTGTCCGCTTTTATTTTTACTAAAACTTATTGATAACGAACGTGTTAATTCAAATACTGAATTTGCTTTTTGGGTTCGAACTATATCATTTTTTCGATTATATACGATTCTATTGTGAGTAGTGGATTCGAGTTAATATAAATTAATGCTAATTAACGTTTTAGCTTTTGTGGTACTTAGTATTTATTTTCCAATGAATCAATCTTTGCTTTAATATTAACTATTTCTTCTGGAATCCAATCAAAGGATGAATCTAATTCATATGCTTTCTGTTTCAATTTCAATGCCTCTTTATATTTTCCCAGTAGCAACATTAAATCTGCTTTTGAATCATAAGGATTTCCATTATTCGGTTCACATCTTATAAAATTGTCAAAAGCTTTTTCGGCTTTATCCAACTCATTGTTATTTATATAAGCATATCCTAAAATATTATATCCAGAACCGTAATTATTGTCTAGTTTTACTGATTGTTCACCTGCAATAATAGCCAATGATGGATTTTTTCTAAAAAGTAAAAAGCATATTGTATGGTGTAGATATTTATCGGATGGACATAATTTCGACAATTCAAACAATTTCTCTTCATTTTTATCATTTGGATGATTCAATCTATATTCTGTTGCATCAATTAATAGTTGTTCTTCTTTAGATGATAGATTCTTGTATTTTTTTGCAAGTTCATGATTATGCCTTTTTATTGAATCATTTGGCGAGTACATAGATATAAAATTGTACATTCTAACAAAACTGCTATCTAATTCAATTGCTTTTTCATAGTGTTCTATTGGGTTGCCATTTATTCCATTTTGAACTAAAAATCGTGCTTTTTCAAAATGCTCTTTTGCTTCTTTAGAAGATGTTGTAATTGGAATAACACCTGACTCATTTTCCTTATTTTTCATTTTGTCGTTTTTGCAAGAAAAAATTAGTGTGATAAAAATTAATATTGTTATTCTCATGTTCGTTTTTCGTTTTTTATTGTTATTAAGGTCTCGGCTATGAGTAGTTACGTGGTTTTGTGCAAAACTTAGTAAGTACACACCGAGTTGGAAATTCCGAAGGAATTTTCCAAATAAGCGAGTAGAAGTAATTACTTATAGCTATTGTTGTGGTTAGTCATTTTCTTTAGATTTAAAATAGTCCTCTATTATTTTCTTGCTTTTTTCAGAGATTTCTTCGTTGTCCGAAACAAACACTTCTTTTTCAAAGTATTTATAATGGTCAATAATCGTTAAAGAAGACGAGTCTTTATTATTTTTTTCTGTTTGTAATATTTTTTCTTCAATTTTTCCTTTTACAATTTGTTTTCCAGTTTTGAGTCCAAAAATCCCAAAAAAGGGTTTCAAAGTTCCATCACTAAAAGTATCTTTTTTAATGGTATTATCGGCATATTTATTTTCAATAATTACAGATAAAAGCCTCTCATCAACATTTTTAAAATTGCTGACATAGTTTTTTACGAATGCTATATTTTTACCCAAAATAATAGTGTCTGGAATTTCAAGTTCAAAAAAAGTGCTTGGTTCCATTTTTAGCTTTCCATTATTGTCAAAAACTAAACTTTGATTTTTGTAAATGGTGTCATTTCCTTTTGATTTCCATTCAATTTTTTCTTTTAGTGTTCCGTTTTCTCTGAAGTAAACCCACCAACCATCTCGCAACCCATTTTTTACGAGTCCTTTTTCTTTTATTAGACCATTTTTATAATAGTAAAAAAGTGTGTCAATTGGTTCTCCATTTTTAAAGAGCGACAATGATTTTAAATTCCCATTTAGATAATGTTCTCCTCCATAACCAGAAAAAGTAGAGTCGGTTTTAGAATCATCAAATTCCACTTTAACTAACTGCCCATTATATTCTTGAAAAATTTCTTTTTTTTCCGATTTGCAATTGAAAAGTAGTAGTAAAGTTAGTATGTATGTCAGTTTCTTCATAATTAACCACAACGGTTTGGCTAAACTGCGTTTTAATGCAGTTTAGGTTTTGTTGGTGGTAGTTTTTTTAAATCTAGTTTGTAATAAAGGTCGTCAATCGGATTATTCATAAAATCTGAAGGAAGTTGAGCTTTGTCAATTTTGAAAAATCCATTTTTGAGGTAGAAATTCTGGGCTGCTTTAAACTGTGTCATTGTCCCAAGAAATAGATTTTGAATTCCTTTTTCTTTTGACCAATTAATTGCAGTGGTAAGCAACAACTTTGATACTCCCAAATTTTCGCCTCTAAACTCTTTTTTAACAAACATGCTCTTTAAAATACCATTGTTCTGAGAAAGACTCACGATCCCAATAGTTCCCAGTAAAGAGCCATTATCTCTCGCTAACCATAGCTTATCAACAGTAATGGTCTTATGTGTTGAATCTGGAGATGATATAGGTTCGATAAACTCAATAGATATCTCCTTAATCAGAGAATTTATGTCTGATTGGTCGTTCTCAGAGTATTGATCAATCTTAATCATCTTCTGTTTTTTCAATTACCACCAACGTATGTATAACGGGAATTCTTATAAATATTATTATAATTAAACCTTTCTATTCATCAAAAAAAATAGTTAGTTTTAAAGCTACACTATTCTCATTCAAAGTCAAAGTTATCCAAAGGATTTTTTATGTTTTCAATACCAGTTTGTATAAGAGTTTCTAAAATTTCTGTGGTTTTTGAGTTTTGCTGTCTCAGTATATAACGTAAACTTATACCTTTTCCAATAAATGTATTTCAAAGCTATGTTTTTAGTGTGTGCGGAGTATTTTTTTAGTAATCCTAGCATTGAAGATATATTTATATCCTTTTCATCGTCAAGAAAAAATGAAAACAATATATGAATAAGAGATGACTCTAGAAAAGTACCTCTCAAAATCGCAATTAATTTTCCGTTAACTTCTTTAAGATTAAAAAAATAAGAAATTCAAACAGTGACTTTTCATGGCTAAACTATCTTATATAGGGATCAAATTAAGTTTTATTTATTACAATATTTCAAAATCGTTTTCTCGTTTTTCAGGAGCTAGAAAACCTACAGTTTAAATGTTAATTTATGTCTGTTTTTTCTTTCGTTATTTTATTTTCAGTATATTGTTTTTTATTAACATTAAAAATCATTTAATTATGAAAAAAAAGAATTTAAAATCATTAAAGCTTAACAAAGAATCTATTTGTGATTTGAATCAAATGAAAGGAGGAAAAGAAGCTGGCTCAGCAACAATTATTCCTTTCTGTTTTACCACATTATCCTGCGTATTGATTTGCGTAACAAAATTAGGATGTGATCAAGAATAACTGATTTCTTATATCATAGAACAAGCGATCTTCGGATCGCTTTTCTTTTACTAATATTTCTACATTTTTAGTGTAAGTTTATTTTTTTCGTACCAGAAATGGACGTGTCTATCTGCTTCAACTCATTCTTTTACTGTTTAGATGTTAATTACGGGGTTACCGTAGCTAGTTAGAATTCAGTATTTGTATTTTTTGCTTTTATTAATTTTAAAACCATTTAAACATGAAAAAAAGAGAACCACTGAAAAAATTATTAATTAAAAGAAAAACTGTTTCTAAATTTACTTCAACGACCTTAAAAGGAGGGGCTGGTTGTCCAGACGGCTATACAGGTTTATATCGAACATGTTCTTGTGCATGGGAATAATTAATTAAGGGCGATCTTTTAGATCGCTTTTTTTTCATAATACAACTTGGTTTTAATGTTAAATAATGAATTCATATAAAAAAATAATAATTGTTAAATTAAAATAGTTAATAAGTTTCATTTTGTAAGTACGTTATCTTTTTGGTGGTTAAAAAGTGTAAGAAAATGAGAAAATAATTTCATTTTTATACTAAAACAAGTAAAATGGTAACATTTTTTTCTTACATTTATATACAAGTAAAGTATAAAAAATCCTCTTTTTTTCTTTAATAATACTGTGTTGTTTTAACTAATAAAACAACCGCACATGAAACATTATTACTTCCTATTGTTTGTTTTTATAACAACATTGGGATGGAGTCAACATTCAAAATCTTTGCGACTCCATATTACCCACGATAATTTTGAAACTGATTTTAGAACAACACCTAAACCCTCGGAATCAAAAAAAAATCAACAGCAATACATAAACTTTAATCCAGTAATTTCATTTAGAGATAAAACAGATTATGTTGAGATTTTTAAAGAATTAGGAGATTTATCACAAGCTACCATTTTTACAGTATATAAAACGGATGATTCTATAAGAGAAAGAGAAATTTGGGGATTGTATGGAGAAGAGTCATTAATAACTTTAACAACTAAAATTGCCTCAAATACAGATTTGAATGCCTCTTACGAAGGAGGAAACAGTTTCGTTCCAATATTAAATACATATACACAACGATACAAGTCAAAAAATAAAGTGCCCTTTCAAACCAAGTCGAAAGCTGTGATTGGAAAATTTTCACTAAAAGAAGATACAGGTTTTCAAGGTACGATTGCAGAAATATTAGTATTTGATCGAGTGTTAAAAGGTAAAAAACGTCAAATAATAGAAACGTCATTGGCTCTTAAATATGGAATTACACTAGTAAATAATCAAAATTATATTTCTTCGGCAAAAACTGTTGTTTGGGACAATGAAGAAAACCAGCATTATAATTTTAATATAGCAGGAATCGGAAGAGATGATGCTATGAATCTCTACCAAAAACAGGCCTATGCAACAAGTCAGGAAAAACTTTTGGTATTAGGATTAGGGACAATTGAAAAAACGAATTCAGAAAACAATAATGAGTTGGGAGACCATAACTTCTTGATATGGGGAGACAATAACCAGCCACTAGCAATAGAGAGTTCTACTAAAAATCTTAATAGATTAGCACTGCTTCAGCGTAAATGGTTGATTGATGTTACTGGGGAAGAGATAAAAAACAAATCATTTACTCTTGAATTTGATGCTAATCAAGGATTCCAAAAAAGAACTACAAACGCTAAATATATTTTAGTAATTGATACTTCTGGGACAGGCGATTTTCTTCCAGAATATACTAAATATAAAATGTCAGATGAAATTACGGACGATGGAATTCTAAGATTCTCTAATGTTCAATGGGATACAGACAGTTCAGGAACAGATATTTTTTCGTTTGCAGAAATATTACCACTAACATTAGAAATTTTAGAAGGAAAACCTTTAAAATGTGAAGGTTTCAATAATGGAATTATCACTTATAAAACTTCTGGAGGAGCTTATCCATTGCGTTATGAACTTACTTCAACAAAATTAGGATATACAAAGCAATGGGAAAGTACCAAACAAGTTCATGAATCAGAAGTTATTGAAGGTCTAGAAGGAGGATTATACTCATTAAAAATTACTGATGCTTTAGGAACTATTGTAGAAGAATCATACCAAATAGAAAGTCCGACACCAATTGAAGTTAATTTAGGAGAAGATCGTCATCTTTCATTTGAAGGAACTGTGACTATAGATGCTTCTATATCTTCTGAAGAAGCGATAACCTATCAATGGACTTCTGATACAGGCTTTACAAGTAAAGAAGCACTCGTTACGGTGCAAAAACCAGGAACATATAAAGTAACCCTTACTTCAGAAAATGGCTGTACTGCTAGTGATGAAATCACAATTTTAGACAGCGTTATTGAAGAGTTCACACTATATCCAAACCATACAGATAACGGACGTTATGTTCATAAAATTCAATTAGCGACACCTCAAGATGTACATATCAAAATATTTGATATGTCTGGACGAATAGTAGCTACTATTGATGGGAAAAATAAAGCCATGTATGAGTTGCCTGGAAATATACAGCAAAACTCAGGAATCTACACTGTAGTTTTAGAAACTACTGGAGGAACAGCAACAAGAAAACTAGTTGTTGAATAATTAGTAAAAAACGCATCCAACCGTAATAACAATTCATTCTATCATGAAAATAAAAAATATACTAATTGTCATGAGTTTCATGTTGTTGCTTCATACAGTTTTAGCATCAGAAACTCCAATTAAAAACAATGATAATAAAGAACTTACGACTTATTATCCTTCTTCTTTAAAAGAAGGGCAAATAGGTGTTACAAAAGTGAAGCCTATAGACACACCAAGAGATAACGTATTTGAAATTGAATTAGATCAAAAACCATCACAAAATGATGAGGTTTGGTTAACCTACGAATTGTATGGAATAGAGGATCATACAGGGATTTCTAGAAGTATCAATAATCAATTATCTATTGGAGGGTTTCTAGTAAAAGAAAACTTGGTGTGGACCCAACAAAAAGAAAAGATTCAAGGAACTTGGTTGAATCAGGGAAGAAATATTATTCGTTTTACCTTACCAGAAAATGTAACATATAGTTATAAAATTAGAAACTTAGGAGTTTCTATCACAAAAAAAGAGGTAGAAACAGTAAGAGATATTGTAATCAATCAACCTGAATCTTTAAAATATTTTGATAAAGTTGGATATGTAAAAGGATATGTATCTGGTAAAAATAGTCATAAAGCAAAACTATACATAGGCGAAAAAGAAATTGCTACAAATGCTACAGAATTTGAAGCGCTGTTAAAAAAACAGCAAGATGGAGCGCAATGGAATGTCACACTTAAAGCTGTTTTTGAGGATGGAGAAACAATCTTTAAGACGATAAAATTTACCACTTTAGATAATGTTACAATTACAAATAATATTGACACGCACATAGCTAAAGGAGCATACAAACTATACCAACCTAACACATTATTTGAATTATCTTATCAAGGAGCCACTATAAAGGCAGATGGAAATGCATTGATTTCTCAAGAAAATATATCAATAAATGCATTAAGAACAGTAGATATTCCTGCTTTAGGTGGAGGAATGGTAAATGTAACCAAAAACAATAGTGGATATCGTTTTTTACCGCATGGAACAACGTTTTCGAATGAGGTAACAATAGCTATGGAGTATGATGTTACTAAAATACCTGATGGATATACAGTAGCAGATATTAAAACGTATTATTTTGATGAAGAATTAAAGAGGTGGATTGCCTTACCAAAAGAGTCTATCGAAAATGGCGTAATAATATCTAAAACGACTCATTTTACAGACATGATTACTGGAGTAATAAAAGTTCCAGAATCTCCTGAAACTACAGGATTTACTCCTACTTCTATAAAAGATATAAAAGCAGCCAATCCAGCAACAGGAGTTACGACTATTGAGCCTCCTTCTGCAAATAACATGGGAAGTGCAAACTTAGGGTATCCAATTAAAATTCCTGCTGGACGACAAGGAATTCAACCTGAACTAGGAATACAGTACAATAGTGAAGGAACAAATGACTGGCTAGGAATGGGGTGGAACATACAAATTCCATCTGTGCATATAGAAACCCGTTGGGGAGTTCCTAGGTATGATACGGCTATGGAAACGGAAACATATACGATGAATGGTGAGCAGTTGGCGCCTGTAGCACATAGAAATGCATTAGTAGCTAGAACCAGTGAAAAACAATTTTATCCAAGAGTAGAAGGAAGTTTTAATAGAATTATTAGACATGGAGATAATCCAACTAATTACTGGTGGGAAGTAACCAATAAATCTGGTGTTCGTTATTTTTATGGAGGAACTCCTTCATTAGGTATTGTTGACAATTCAGTATTAAAAGATAGTGAAGGTAACATTGCACATTGGGCATTGGTAGAAACCCGTGATTTGAATGAAAATTTTGTCAGATATCATTGTGTAAAAGTAGAAGATACTGGTGTACAGGGAGGAACGGTTGCTGGACATAATATTTATGTAGATAGAATTACATACACAGGACATGGAGAAACGGAAGGGAAATATGAAGTTTTATTTTCTAGAGATCGTGAATTAGGTGAAACCAAACGTACGGATATAACCATTAATGCACGATACGGTTTTAAACAAGTAACCGCAGATTTATTACGAAAAATAGAAGTGAAATTTAATGGGCAAAACATACGTAGTTATAAATTGAGCTATGTAGAAGGTGCTTTTTACAAAACGTTATTAGAAAAAATAGAAGAATTTGATGCTTCAGGACAATTATTTACAACACATGAGTTAGAATATTATGACGATGTAAAATCGAATGAAGGATATCAACCGTTGAGTACAGCTGAAAATTGGACACCACAATCTGACAATGTAAAAGGGAACTTTATAAATCCGATTAATTTATTCAATGATGATGCTTCTGCAATTGGAGCAAATAAATCAAGTGGAGCAGGAGCTGGACTAGCAGTAACAGCAGGTCCTTTTGATGGAAATCTATTCGCAAAAACCAATACTGCCGGAGTCTCTTTTGGATATGCAAGTTCAAAGAGTGAAGGTTTATTAGCTTTTGTAGATATTAATGGTGATGGTTTGCCAGATAAGGTTTTTAAAAATGGAAACAGTCTATTTTTTAGACCTAATACTTCAGGGCCTTTAGGTACAACTGTTTTTGGTGATTTAAAGCCAATAAATGGGGTTTCAAACTTTAGCAAAGGAAAAAGCAGTACTAATGATTTTGGAGTAGAATCACACTTTGGAATATTTGCAGGAGCACAATTTAGCACCTCAAAAAGTACTACATCTACATATTTTTCAGATGTAAATGGTGACCAGTTAGTTGATATTGTGAATGAAGGAGTTGTATACTTTAACCATATTGATGCCAATGGTAATCCTACATTTACCGCTTCTAGTGCAGATACACCAAGCCCTATAATAACCTCAGGTTCAATAGATCCAGCTATCGTAATTTCAAACCCATTAGAACTTGAAGAAAGTATCGATAAAAATCCTTTACACGATGTAATAAAAGTTTGGGAAGCTCCGTATACAGGAACAATATCTATTGATGCTCCAGTACGGTTAATAGCTCCTGCGAATCCTTCAGGAACAGCTGATGGAGTACGCTTAGCAATCCAAGTTGCCAATACAGAGTTATGGAACACGACAATAGCTGCGGATGATTTTAGTACACATACACCTACTGGTGTATCAGGGATTTCAATAAATCAAGGAGATAGAGTGTACTTCAGAGTGCAATCTGTTTTTGATGGAACTGATGATGAGGTACAATGGACGCCAATCATTACATATGCACAACATACGACATCAACCACAGATGCAAATGATTTAGGAGTGTACCAGTTTCATGCATCTGATGATTATATTGTAACTGCACCTATGGCAACAGGAATGCCAATTAATGGAACTATAAACATTGAAGGAACATTTACAAAACCCATTACTTCAGACGATGTGGTAGTAGAAATAATAAAAGAAGTTGGCGGAACACCTCAAGTGTTATGGCAGCAATCATACACTTGGAATGTTACTGCTAATCAGAATATTTCATTAAGTGAATCTGTATCACAAGGAGATAATATTTATTTCAGAATTAAAGCAGATACCAATATTAACTGGGCAGCTTTAAGTTGGATGCCAAGAATTTACTATACAGCATCTAGCGATCCTAATGTGACTCAAGTAACAAATGCGCAAGGAAATCCAATATTTGATTTTTATCCAACAGTAGAACACACATTCTATAATAAGTCATTGACACCTTCATTAGTTTGGACAGCCCCGCTAACAGAGTCTATTACTATAACTCCACAACTTACTCTACCACTTGGAAATACAGAAAATGGAGAGGTTATTTTTAGCATCAAAAAAACAAATGAACTCTTACACAAACAAACCATTCAAGTGACTAATGGAGTTGTAGGAACTATTGCAACTATACCACTTTCGGTAACTATGGATGATGAATTGTATTTTGAATATCATATAAGAACTACAAATTTAGCATCTTCTCTCACAACAGCAGATGTAGTGATTACTGCGACAACACCAGAAACCGTTGTCACAGGGTTACATACTACAATAAATACTGAGCTATTATTTGGAATGATGTATCGCCATTGGGGACAGTTTGCCTACAATGGTAATAGAGATCGAGCTACACAGCCTATTAATGAAAGTGATTTAGTATTTGATGACTCACTTACAAACCCACAAGAAATTGATTTAAGTGGAGCTATAGATGCAGATGATATGATGAATATGTATGATGCTCAAGGAGGAAACAATCCGTCAGAAAGTAAATTTATCTATATGATTCCGTATGCACAAGAACAAGCATACAAAGGATATGATGAGCTTACGTATGTCAAGAAACAAGTCATAAGTTCTTCAAGAATGGGAGAAGATGATATATTACCAGTAGTGCCTCTAGTTGATGATGTAGGAGGTCCAAGTGGAACTGGAGCTGTTGCCATAAAAAAAATTAGTAAATCTAAAAACACGAGTTTCTCTGTAGGAGTTGGTCCAGCGGGAGTTAGTTACAGTACAGGAAGCACAAGACAACTATATGATTACATCGACATGAATGGTGATAGCCATCCAGATATCGTTTCAGAAAACAAAATTCAATACACCTTACCAACAGGAGGATTAGAACCCAATGTTACCAATCATGGTTTTGGAGATGTACACCTTTCCGAGCATGAAGCATTCGGGTTTACACTAGGAGGAACATTCTTAAAATCAGGAGATCAAAATTCTAATCAAAAAGGAAAAGGTTCTAAATCTAGTGATGCTGAATCTGAATCGAGAAATGCTGCAGGAATAAGCGGAAACTTTAATACTAATAATGATAAGGTTGAATTTGCTTGGATGGATATCAATGGAGATGGTCTTCCAGACAGAGTATATACTGGAGGAGAAGTAGAATTGAATCTGGGATACAAATTTGCTCCAAGAGAACAATGGGGATACGTGGGTATTAGTGACGGAAAAGCATTGAGTTACGGAGCCGGATTAAATATCAACTTATTTAACTACAGTTTGTCGGTTGGTGTTGGGTTATCTAGAAGTGAAAATGAAGTTGAAAAAACACTACAAGACATTAACGGTGATGGTTTATTGGATTATATAGAAGATGCTTCTCCACTCAAGGTAGCAATTAATACAGGAAATGGTTTCGCGCCTCCTATTTTATGGGATGGTGCCAATAGTATCTCCGAAGGTGTATCTACTGGAGAATCTGCTAATGGGGCATTTACAGCATGTATTCCATTAGTTCCTCCAATAATAGTTGCCAAACTATGTTTCAACCCTTCTGCAAATATCTCACATGGTGTGAGCAGAGAAAAAGTTCAAATAACCGATGTAGATGGTGATGGATATCCAGATTTTATACAATCTGATAAAGACAACGATTTAACGGTAAAAAGATCTACAATAGCGCGTACAAATAAATTAAAACGAGTAAAAAGACCTTTAGGAGGAGTTTTTGCGTTGGACTACAATCGTATAGGAAACACTTACAATCAGCCTAGTAATGTATGGGCAATGAGTAAATTAGAAATTCATGATGGTTTTGAAGGAGATGGGGCTGATACAATGTTAAGTACATTTGAATATGAAGATGGGAAATATGATAGACATGAACGTAACTTTTATGGCTTTGCAAAAGTTAAAAACAATCAACATGACACCGAAAACAATAATCAAATATACAGAAGCGTAGTTCAAGAGTTTATCAACAACAACTACTATGAAAAAGGATTATTGAAACGAGAAGTGATGCAAGATGGAAACGAAAATCCATATACTGAAAGTATAAATACCTATGTGTTACAAGATGTGAGTTCAGGAACCATCTTACCGAATACGTACAAGCAAACAGATGACGGATTGGCTTTCCCTTCAAATACAGAAATGGTGAAAAACTTTTATGAAGGAGGAGCTACTGCAGAAAAAAGTACACGAATGCTCTATAACTATGATATTTTAGGTAATGTGACAGGATTTACAGATTTTGGAGATAATGGTACTGAAGACGATTTATCTGCCAATGTAACGTATCATAACATAACATCATCGTACATTGTAGGCATGCCAAAAAGTATAGTTGTTACAGGAAATGGGCAAATATATCGTAAAAGGCAAACTGATATAGATGCGAAAGGGAACGTAACTCAAATCCGAAAATATATAGAAAATGGAGGAATTGCTGCGTATGATATGGAATACGATACCTATGGAAACATCTCAAAACTTACTCGTCCTGAAAACGCTACAGGAAATCGTTTGTTCTTTCAATACGAATACGATCCTGAAGTAGCTACCTATGTAACAAAAGTAATGGACGGGTATGGATATTCATCATCATCTGAATACGATTATCGTTTTGGACGAATGTTACTAAGTACTGACTTGAACGGACAACAAATACGATATGAAATAGATGATGTGGGTAGATTAGAAACCATTACAGGACCATTTGAGTTGGCTGCGGGATTACCGTATACAATTGCTTTTGATTATAATATAGATGCCACTGTTCCATGGGCGTTAACAAGACATTATGACCCAGAACATTCAGGAAATGATCTTGAAACAGCTACCTTTATAGACGGACTTAAAAGAGAAATACAAGTAAAAAAAGACGGTGCTATACATGTTGGTCCCGAAGGAGTTGCTGATGAAGAAAAAATGATAGTCTCCGGAAGAATTACGTACGATGCTTTAGGTAGAATTACGGAAAGTTATTATCCTGTAACAGAAGCTAAAGGTAGTACAGGAGCATTTAATGCTACGTATGATAATACCTTACCTATAACTACAGAGTATGATATACTTGGTAGAGTTACCAAAGTGACATTGCCAGATAATACCACTACACAAACAGTATATAGTTTTGGGAATGATAGAGACGGAAATATTCAGTTCAAAACTAGAATCACAGACGCAAATAATATATGGAAAGAAAGCTATACCAATGTTAGAGGGTTAACAAAATCAATTTTAGAACAGTATAGTCAAGGAAGTGATATATGGACAAGCTATAACTATAATGCTATCAATGAGCTTGTTGAAATAACAGACGATCAAGACAATACAATCACTTCAAGCTTTGATTGGTTAGGAAGAAGAATAGGAATCACTCACCCTGATGCTGGTACAACAACCTATGAATATGACTTAGCAAGTAATTTGACCAAAAAAGTTACAGCAAATCTAGAAGCCTTAGGTGCAGGAATTACATATCAATATGACCATGAACGTCTCATAGGAATAACTTACCCTGAAAATCCACAAAATAATGTGTATTATACATATGGAAATTCAGGCGACGACCACAATAGGGCAGGAAGAGTAGTAATACAAGAAGATGCTACCGGAGCACAAGAGTTTTTTTACAATCAATTGGGAGCGGTTACTAAAAATATCCGAACTATTGTAGTTCCAGATAGCGAATTGCTTACCTATACTACAGAGTGGACGTATGATACATGGAATCGTGTCATAGATATGAAATATCCCGACCAAGAAAAATTAACCTATACCTATAACGTTGGTGGATTATTGTACAGTTTTAGCGGAATAAAAGATGGAACAACTTATGAATATGTTACTCAATTAGGATATGACAAATTTGAACAGAGAGTTTATTTAAGTTATGGTAATGGTACAGAAACGTTCTATAATTACGAACCAGATCGTAGAAGACTAAAAACTGTTATCGCTGAAACAGCCGACAATAGAAGAATGATGGATAATGTATATACGTATGATAATGTTAGTAATGTACTACGTTTACAAAACAATGCAGAAATTCCTTCAAGTAATCTAATGGGAGGTCAAACAGATTATAACTATAATTATGATGACTTATACAGATTGACTTCTGCTTCAGGAAGTCATCTAGGAAGTAATCATGAAAACAAGTACGACCTTTCTATGCAATATAATTCAATTCATAATATCATTAAAAAAGAACAATTGCATGAGTTTAAAGGATATGATGAAACAGAATGGAGTCCAAGAAATAAAACAACGTACACGTATGACTATGAATATGGAGACTCTCAACCACATGCACCTATTCATATAGGAAATCAAACATATACGTATGATGCGAATGGAAATCAAACAGGGTGGAATCATGATGTGAGCGGACAACAACGACAAATTTTATGGGATGAAGAAAATCGCATTAAAGCAATCGCAGATAACGGAGCGGTATTTAGCTATGTATATGATGCTGATGGCGATAGAGTACTAAAAAATAATGGCGGAGGACTAACTGTAAATGTAAATGGGGCAGTTACAGGAGGAAATGGAAGTATAGGAAACTATACAATTTATGTAAATCCATATGTCGTTGTGAGAAATAGTCAAGTAACGAAGCATTTCTTTATAGATAATCAACGTGTGGTAACGAAACTTACAGAAAGTAATGACGTGTTATTACAAGAAAGAGCCGGAGGAGAAAATACTACACGAATAAATTATAAAGTAAAAGAAGCACAACTCAAAAGTAGTGTTTATAGCTCGTACGCTGATTTAGGATTAGAAGTGGAAAATATTGGCAACAAAAAAACTGAGAAAAGTAATAGAAATACTCCAACAGATACACCTCCTCAAAATGGCAACAATGGAAACGGAAATGACAATTCTACAGGAAATACAAATGGAAATGGAAATGGAAACGGAGGAAACAACGGAGGAGGAAATAATGGCGGCGGAAATGGCTCTGGAGGAAATGGAGGCAACAATGGTTCGGGAGGAAATGGAAACAACCAAGAAGCCTTTGTTTACTATTATCATCCAGATCATTTAGGAAGTTCTTCCTACATAACAGATTCTAACGGAGAAGTTACACAGCATATAGAATACTTTGCTTTTGGAGAAACATTTGTAGAAGAACATAGTAATACTGAGCGAACTCCTTACTTATTTAATGGAAAAGAATTAGATGAAGAAACAGGGTTATATTATTATGGAGCAAGGTATTATGATGCTAAAACAAGCGTGTGGCAAAGTGTAGATCCCTTGGCATTATACGATCCTGTTTTAGAAACAGAAAGTTATTTAGATGGTCAACACAATAGAGGATATTTTAATCCTAAAAACATGGCTGCATATGGTTATTGTTATCAAAGCCCTGTAATGTTTATTGATCCGAATGGAAAACAAGTATGGTTTGTTAACGGTCAAGAACAAACTACAGCAATGCCTGGCTGGAGAACTAATGCTAGATCTGTTGGATTTGCGTTAAGACATCCTATAGCAGCAACAACTATTGGATCAGTAGAAAGAGGGTCTACGAACATCTCATCTGTTGCAGGAAGACTAGCGAGACACGCAGCAGAAAATGGAAATATGACTGTCGGGATAAATCAAGAAAGAAACGCTCTAAGACACGGAATTTGGTCAGCTATGATACGTTCTGAATTTAGCAGAGGAATTTCCAACAGAGCGACAAATGCCCATGAAGGAGTAGGTATTGGAGAAAGACACAATATAGATTTTTCAAAACCATTTAGTAGTACAGATGCAATGTTGGCAGATCATGTAGTAGATATTTTAAATAACGAAATAGGAACTAGAATCGCTGAAGCAAACCCAAATTCTACAGCCATAGAATTAGCAGAATTAGTTCTTAAAGAATTTAAAGATAATGGCCTGTGGACAGCTTCTGCCGACAAAAACGGTAATTATACACTATCAAAAACAACGATCACTCAAACTCAATATGATACTGCTATTAGGACACTTGGTACACTCAATGCGAATGGTTTTACAGCAGCCGAGCAACAACAAATTGATGCAGAAAAGGCGAAGAGAAACCGACGAATAACTACGTGTTTTGTGGCAGGAACAAAAGTGCTAATGGCAGATGGATCAAGTAAAAATATTGAAGAGGTAAAAGAAGGAGATGAAATCATGAGTCTTAACATGGAATTGAATAAATTAGAAAAAGATTTCGTTCTTGAAATTCCTTCTGTTGTAAAAGAATATCGATTAATAAGAATGTCTTTAGACGATGAAAACTCAATTGAATTTTCACCAGCGCATCCATTTTGGGTGGTAGGAAAAGGATGGTCTGTATACGATCAAAAAGAAGCTTTAACAGAATTGAGTTTTTCTGTAAACAAAATAGAAGTTGGAGATAAAGTACTAAAATTAGTGGATGGAGAACTTAAAGAGTTTACAGTAAAATCAATTGAAGACACCAATGAATATGTAAAAATGTACAATGTAGAATATGTTAAAAATAATAATACATTTTTTGCAAATGGTATATTAGTACATAACAAAAGATTAAAAAATGAATACGAAAAACAATAAAATATCATTAAGGATTTTATACTGTTTTACATTTCTTTTTATTTCTTGTAGTGATTATTGTGATGAAATCATAAACTATGCTAAAGTCAAATTTGGAAATGATTTTGAAGAAGCAGAAATAGATTTAAAAAAAGTGTATGATTTTGATTGGAATAAACTATACATATTTCAACCGCTACAAGATCAAAATGAAATATCGGAAGCGATAGGTTTTGATTGTGAATGTGCAATTGTGCCTGATGGGAAATGGTTGTACCTTTTCATAAAGAATAATACAATTGTCAATGAAAAATACACAACCTGTTCGAATATAAATTTTCTAGACTCTCATAATGGGAAGGGAAACTATCAAATAGACGTTTCTAATTCTAAATTTAAAATAAGTAAGAGTAAAGAAAACAAAAACTATTACGTATTAAAAAATATAGAACAATAGTTTTTAAGTGTAGTCTAACAATTAAGAAGGCACCTCATTATTGGGGTGCCTATTATGTGTAAAAGAGTAAAAAAAAATTACTCACAGAGCAAAGGTCTTGTGTCAATGCGTTCTCCACAAGGGACATTAATCGTAAATGCGCCTAACAATTCAAAATTTAGATCCGATTCATGTGCTGCATCCCAATCTGTATTGGAAGTGTCGTATGGAGTCATGTCGTATACTTTTGGTTGATCAAACTTAATATTCCATCCAGTTGGATTAAATATTCTATTATACAAGGTATTTCGCATATTTTGAACCTGTTGAACATACGCTAAAATTTGCGGAATTAATTGTATACTCCACGGAATGGCATTGATAGAGGCTAATAACTGTAAAGCTTCTCTTTCCTTTCCTGATTGCATTGGTAGAAAAAAATGCAAACATTTTGCGGTATATAAATTTACGGGAAATGCTTTTTGACAACCTTCACCAAACTCATTCCAAGTAGGCAACAAAGAGTATCCCATTGAATCAAAATCAAATAGTTTACGTAATCGAGAAATCAATTTACAACAATCTTCAATAACTGTCACCCCAAAAAAATCTTCCATAATGCGACGTTCTACAGAGGCTCTTGCTTGATCAGTAGCTAAGTATTGAGTTAATTCTTCGATATGTTTAGCAATAAATGCATCTATTTCTTTCTGAGTTTCTTCATCTCTCCACGCTTGTACTTTGGTATCCCACACTATTGCTGTATCAGGAACTATATTAAAACAAACACTAAAAACAACTTCTTCTCTTTTTCCCCAACGATTATCTAAAATCACAGCAGCATTAAACGAAACTCCGCCACGTGCACCAGCACTAGGTTGTGTATATACAAGTTTTTCTTCCACACCAGAACTATTACTTAGTATATTTACAGAAGCACTATTGTGGTCATATGACCAACCGTTTGGAATGGTATACTGAAAATCTTGCCTAAATTTAGAAACTCCTGTGTGTAACGGATGATTATAATCTCTAAAAGCCGAAGTGCAAACTTTTTTGCCTTTAGGTCTAGGACCAAATTCTGCTGGTGCAGTAGCTTGCTGCCATTTGTCTCTAATAGCTTGAATATCTGTCGCATGTCTTTCTTCTATAGTATCCAGAGTGCATAAATCTCGTGCAGGATTATCGATACAACCTTGCCAAGCCATTTGTACATTGTGTCGTCTGTGTAAGACACTAGTTTTACAATAGCTTTTTCTTTTTACATACGTTTGAGGTGTACTTGTGTCGTTTTTCCAGATGCGATTATGTGTGTATTCATTAGTAGAGGTAAGGCTTCTACTAGATTTTTGAATCGATTCTATAGTTAACTTTCTAATCACTTCATTAAATCGTGTACGTGTATTGGTATGACTCGATTTATTTACTTCTTTAATAATTTTGTTGAAGTCAATAGCTCCTGAAGTACTCGAACTCAAATCCAAATTCACAACTTTTAATGGAATTTTAATTTTAAAACTAGACTCTTTAGACAACTTGATATCTGTTTCCTTTTCTAGTGTATTTTCATACGATTCTGTAAACGTATTAACTTCTTCTTCTTTATCTGTTGAGGTAATACTTTGCGTGATAGTTGTATTTTCTGAATCTTCTTCTTTAATTGTAGTTGTGAGTACATTACTTTCTTTAATTTCTTCTCCTGGCATAATGGTCACTTCTTTTCCGCAAGGAGCGTATGTAAATCCTTCTGGTCTATAACATACAGATTCTTTAAAAAACAATCCGAGCCCTTCCAATTCATAAGTTTGGTGTAATGGAATAGGTTGATAAACCATTTTTTCTTCAGGAACATCTGAAATCATTTTAGCAATTTCATTCTCTTTAAATTCAATAGCTTTTTGAGGATTATTTAAGTCCAAAACTCCTTTTGAGTCGTTTATAATTTCTTGAACAGCTTCTTTATAGGACTGTTTGAGTTTTTGTTCAAGCTCTTCATCAATAGCTCTAAAAGTAGAATGTTTAAAATCTTGCATAGATATATTTAACCCTTTTTGAGTAGAGGCGTCTATTTTTTTACAAGATTTGTCTAGCGCATTGTCTATAGTTTCTTTAAGTTCCATTTCAACCTTTCGAGAGGTTTCTTTAAGAACATTTTGCCGATCAATTATTTTTTGATCCAATTCCTCTTTGATTAAATTTTTTATCCCTGTTTTTTCAGGAAGTTTTTCCCATAAATGTTTTGAAACGACTAATGGCGTATAACTATGTTGTTCGTGACAAAACTCTACGTGACTTGTCAATGCAGTGTTGCATATTTTCTCTTTGTGTGACATAATTAAAAAGATTAATGAAATACCTACTCTAATTACAGTTTTCGGTTTCCCTGTGTACAGTAACAAATTTATTGAGAGGTAAAGCCTCAAATGATGCGCATTTAGCGGAAATATATATGGGGAACTAACGATTTTTTTTAGGTTATTTAACCCTATAAGATTGGGGTTTCCTACTTAATAAAATGAATAATTCTAGTTGTTTCTTTGTCAGTGAATTACAAAAATATTTAGTAACTTAAAAAAAATAGAATTATGGAAACAATCATGATATTAAGCGTCATTATAGTTTTACTCTTTGGAGCATTAGTGTATACATTAACTAAAGAACAAAGGCAACTCATTGATGATTCAAAAGCCTTTTGTAGCGATTATAGTCAATATCCGTATGATACTTTAAAAGCAGGATTAATAGGAGATATGATTTCTATTTATGAAAATTATCAATTAAATGCAATTAAGACTGTTCAGCATATTGACTCTGAGTCAATTATTTTAGATTTAGATAAGGTGCAAAAGTTTCTTTACCATATAAAGCAAGGAGTGAAAATTCATTCTAAAAATTTAGAAAAAGAGAAATTAGGACTGCGATTCTACTATGCTGCTTATCCTAAAAAAAGTACTTGGGGACAAGGTTTATATGAAGAATTGGGAGATTTACTAGAGAGTCCTATAACTCAAAACTACGAAGATAAACATACATTGGTGATTGTTCCGATACGAGAAAATGAACAAGGAGAAGTTGTAGATTTTCACCCTTATTTTCCTGATACATACGAAAATGGGTTGAATAAGTATAGAAGGCCACAAGAGCTTTTAGGAACTCAAGAAATTGACCAAAGTGTCTTCGCAGAATCAGAAGTAATGGCGCTTACAGGGACTTCTATTGACAACTTAGAAGCAATCAATCATGGAGGTCTTTATCCGCCACATAATAGTAGAAAATTAGCTTTCAAAAATTAAAAATGGAAGAACTATATGCTTTCTTAAAAAATACACTTCTAATAACTCAATTTATAGCTGCATTTGTAGGGTTACTATATCTGCGTGAACTTAAAAATAGTTATTGGAAGTGGTTTTCTATATACTTGATTGTCATTTTTTTACTGGAATTTTTTCTAACAAAAACAACTCTTATTCATAGGAGTTATAGACAAAGCTGTTATATTTTTTTTATACTTCCGTTAGAGTTTATCTTTTTCTATTGGTTATATGCGGTTAAGTCTCTTCACAATAGCAAAATATTTCTTCTGGCAACATCTACATTTATAATGGTATTAATGGCCTTAATTTCTGTTAAACCGAAAATGGAAGTCTCCTCATTAATAATGAATTACGGCTCTCTTATTTTGATATTACTACTCATTTTAGAGTTTATAAAACAAATTAAAACGGATGACATTTTAAATTTTAAAGAGAACAAAATGTTTTATATCAATCTCGGTTTAATAATTTTTTATGTTGGTAGTTATCCGTATCATGTTTTTAGTATTGAACTTTATAAAAATCATTACGAAGTTTGGAGTATCTATTACACTTACTTTTATGTATCTAACTGTATTATGTATGTATTATTTACAGCATCGTTTATATGGGGGAAAGCACAGTCATAGCATCATTAATTTTATTCAATATTTTCTTTGTCGCTTTTATTGGTGGTATTATTGTTTTTGTTCGTCAATACCACATCAAGAAGAAAATTCATGAAGAAGAATTGAAAATGATAGATCTTTTACATAAGCAGGAACTATTACAAATGCAAGCAGAAATTCAAAAAGAAACAATGAAGCATATTGGACGAGAAATCCATGATAATGTAGGGCAAAAACTAACCTTATCTAGTTTGTATTTACAACAGCTAAATTATGAAAATAAAGCGCCAAATATTGAAGAAAATATCAATACAATTAACGAAATCATTAATGAATCTTTAAATGACCTACGGCGTCTTTCTAAGTCGCTTACAGATGACGTAATTGAACAGAGTACTATATTTGAATTGATAGAAAATGAAATCTCTAAGATTAATGACTTAAAGCCATTTAAAATTGTATTGAAGAATAATGTAAAACAAGATGATTTTACATATCAAACAAAAAGTATCTTACTGCGTGTCGTACAAGAGTTTTTACAAAATAGTATAAAACATGCAAAATGTGAACAAGTAATAATTGAATTATCAATAATAAAAAGTGATTTAGTAGTATTTTTAAAAGATGACGGGAAAGGTTTTGATACAAAGGCAATACAATCTAAAGGAATTGGACTTAGAAATATGAAAAAAAGAATAGAAATGCTAAAAGGTACTTTTGACGTAAAAAGTAATTCCGAAGGCACGTCACTAAATGTAAAAATTCCATCAAAATGAAATATACCATAGCTGTTGTTGACGATCATGTTTTAATCGCAAATGCTTTAAAAAGTATTATTGCAAATTTTGAGCAATTTGAAGTAGTACTCATTTGTGAAAATGGAAAAGATTTTCAAGAAAAGCTGAAGTCCAAACCTGTGCCAAATATCGTACTGCTTGATATTAGTATGCCAGTGATGGATGGTTTTGAAACTGCTAAGTGGTTAAAAACAACATATCCAGAAGTACTCATTATGGCATTGAGTATGCAAAGTGATGAACAAAGTTTAATCAATATGATTAAAAATGGAGCAAAAGGGTATATGCTTAAAAATATACAACCTTTAGAGTTAGAAAAAGGGTTAGAAATGCTTGTAGAGAAAGGATATTTCTTTCCTGATTGGGCATCGAGTAAAATACTTACATCCATTAGTGAAGATACAATTAATGCCAACTTAAAAATAAATCTTTCTGAACGAGAGATTGAATTTTTAACATACACAGTTTCAGAAATGACATACAAGGAAATTGCAGAATGCATGTTTTGTAGCCCTCGAACGATAGAAAACTACCGCGATAGTCTTTTTGAAAAACTAGAATTGAAATCGAGAGTCGGACTAGCAGTATATGCTCTTAAAAATGGGTATGCAGAGTAATTAGAATTGTGTATCTAATATTTCACTGCATCAACTAACATTTCCTTTTCTTTAGAAACAAAATCTAATAAGTAGCTTTTTTAATTGGGTCGTCTTTATAAAATAGTATCATTAATTACTCTTCAACCCAATCAAAATATTTAGTTTTAATACTGTGTTTTTCTGCATGTAAATAGTCGATAAAAGCTTTGGCTACGGGAGATAGTGACTTGTTTTTGAGCCAAACAATATTCCACTGCGTATGAATGGGAAGTCCTTTGTGTTCAATAATCTTAATATCACCTTTATCCACAGCATTTTTTATACCTAAAATAGGCATGATAGAATATCCTAAGCCTGCAATGACAGCTTGCTTAAGAGCTTCATTTGAAGTAAGCTCAATTTTTTTTTGAACAGAAACATTTTTTCCATCAATAAAAGCTTCCATAGCATTTCGGGTAGCCGAACCTTTTTCTCTATATAATAAAGGTTGTTGTTGGAAAATAGCCGAAACTTTCCCTTTTCGATTGGCTTCTCGCTCTTTCCCGCCAACCAAATACAAACTATTTTTTAACAAAGGCAATGTTTCTAAGGACAGATTATTGGGCAATACAGAAACCAAAGCAAAATCTACTTTATTTTCTTCCAAATCTTTTACTACTTTTTGTTTATTGGTCACATCAATAGTAAAATCAATTCCAGTATGTTGATTCACAAAACCAGATAAATAATAGGGCATAACATATTTTCCTGTAGATACAGAACTTACGGTTAATTTACCCGCTAGTTTTCCTTGATATTGCTTTGTTTTATGATCAATCGCTGAGACTTCATCTAAAATTTTTTGCGCTGTAATCGCAATTTCTTTCCCGAAGTTGGTGATGTATAATTTTCTACCGATGACTTCCGTAAGAGGAAGAGGAAATTGATCTTGAAACTTTTTTAATTGAATAGAAACAGCCGGTTGTGTTAAGAACAAGGTTTCTGATGCTTTGGTAATACTTTCTTGTCGAACAATTTCTACGAAAACTTTGAGTTGATGCAATGTATAATTCATAAATATTACTTATGTTTTTCATAATAAATATAAATAAAATTATATGAATATAAAATATAATCTTTGCATCGTAAAAAAGAAGTAATGGGAAAAACAGTTACACTTAGCAGTTCGTTAGAATCAAAAATAACACCGATTCGTATTTATAACAATACTACTTTTTTTTCAATCAAAATTCATAAAAAATGGCTTTTTAAATGGATAAGATATGTTGCAGTAGCATTACTACTAGTTGCTTATGGTAGTACAATATTTATAAGCTATCAATCCAATTCAGAGCAATTTTGGACACTTTTAAAAGTAGGAATGATTTTAATATTCATTTCAATTATAGCATTAATACAAAAACAGTAACAATAACAAACATTATGACAACTACAGAAGTAACACACAAAGTAAGCTTGGTAAACGGAACGTTTACAGCAGTAGAAGCTAAGCAAGTAATTAACTCACTTTTAGATGAAAAAATAAATTTTCATAAAATTCACCGTTTGTCCATTTGTGAAGGAAATGAAAAAAGTAATACAGACTTTGATGATAGCCGATTAGGGCAATTAATGCGAGAAAAAGAAAGTTTTAAAAAAGTGTATCAGTCAGCAAAAAAAGAAGGAAAACAAATTAGAATCAATGGCATTCTAGAGATTGAAATTCTAGACTAACAAATGATAAGCATTTTAAAAACCAATAATGGATTTACATTTAGTATTTGATAATTTAACGAATCCAGCGTTATTATTCTTCGCTTTAGGAATCCTTGCCTCACAAATAAAGAGCGATCTCGAAATTCCTAAAAATTCCTCTAAATTTATTTCACTGTATCTCTTGCTCGCTATTGGTTTTAAAGGCGGGCAAGAGCTTGCTCATAGTAGCTATACGGCAGATATAGGTTGGTCTTTAATTACAGGAATTACATTGGCAATTGTTGTACCTGTATATACATACTATATTTTACGACTCAAATTTACCGTTGAAAATGCGGGTGCTATTGCCGCGGCATATGGTTCGGTAAGTGCTGTGACTTTTGTGACTGCAATTAGTTTTTTAGAAATGAAAAATATAGAATTTGGAGGTCACATGGTTGCTGTAATGGCATTGATGGAAGCTCCTTCCATAATTGTTGGAGTTCTACTAATGCGAATTCACTCTAATGGTAAAAAGTCGCATAAGGAAATGTTGAGCTTAGTGAAACATGCAGTCACCAATGGAAGTGTAGTTTTAATTTTAGGAAGTTTGCTAATAGGTTTTATGGCAAGTGATGCTCAAGCAGAAGGAATTAAGCCTTTCACAACTGATATTTTTAAAGGTTTTCTAGCTGTTTTTCTATTAGATATGGGAATTACAAGCGGGAAAAAAATCGGAGCATTAATCAAGAAAGGATGGTTTGCTCTGCTTTTTGCAATCTTTATTCCTCTTGCCAACGGAATTACAGTGGCGTACTTATCTTCCCATGTATTAAACAGTGATGGCGATCGGTTATTACTGTCAATTCTAGCAGCAAGTGCCTCGTATATTGCTGTTCCCGCAGCCATGCGAATTGCAGCTCCAAAAGCAAACCCAAGTTTGTACTTGCCGATGGCATTAGCAATTACTTTTCCATTTAATATAACACTAGGAATGCCAATATACATGTGGTTTATACAATATTCGTAGAAATCACATGCGTTTTCATAGGTGTATTCAAAAGGTTTGCAATTATGCAAGCCTTTTGTTGTTTAATTAAGTTTTATTGTAAAGTATGGTTTAACCGTACTTTTGTTGCTGTAAATTTTTCTAATTTACCTGTTCATTTAAAACATTAACACATGAAAAAACAACATTTAAAAAATTTGAAATTGAACAAAAAATCAATCTCAAATTTTGCAAAACTAATAGGAGGAAAAAATACTGTTGAACCGCCAGCAAGACCTATTGAAGCTTCAGATATCATCAATTGTTATACACAACAAGACGCATCTTGGTGTTGGGAATAAAAAAAAACGACAGTTGTCAAGAAAAGAGCTTGTTTTAAAAGTTTAACTTTTAAAACAGGTTCTTTTTTTTAACTCTGAAAATTAAACGTCACTTTCTCTGATGATATTTCGAATCCACTCATTTGGAATCATATCAATTGTTAAATTGACACGCTCAGTATCACCATTGTTTAAAACTCTATGCGGATCTGTGAGACGTAAATACCAACATTCTCCAGGTTGCATGCGTACTTCAGAATTATTTAGAAAAAATTGAATTCCTTCTTTATTTAGAATAGGAACTGTTAAACGAATTACTGATTTGTGCACTTCCAAGCCCAAAGTTGGGTCTGTGTGTTCTTGCACTATCGAATGTGGAGCCAAGCGTAACAACCGAACAAGAGTTACGGTAGTATTGGCCTTAAAAAAATCAATAACTTCATTCAAATACGGTGAACTTTGTAAATAGTTTGTGTCCATCCAATCACACCAAGAACCATCCGCATAATCATCTGCAGGAGGAGGAAAAGGCAATGAAGTATCCACTGTATGTGCCGGCGCACGTAGCGGAATGACATTGTAATATTCAAAATTATTCAATTTTAATGCTTCAAATTCTGCTACCATTTTTTCTGCATCAAAAGTAAAAGGTAATTTTACACGATCGGTACTTTCTGTTTTAGGTGCTGCGTGTGCCATTAGATGATGTATTTTATAAAATTCTAAAGTACAAAAAAGTAATATATGACACGAGGAAAAACCTATGTTTTACATTAATTCGGCAATTTTTACGTAAGTTAAATCGTATAAAAAAAGCTGCAAAAATAATATTTGCAGCTTGAGTAATTTTATGGTGTTGCTCTAAATCCGCCATCATCTCCATCATCATCATTGTTATTTCCTCTGTTGCGTTCATTTTTCTTTTTCTGATTAAAACGATATGTAAAGGAAAGGTTGAAGGTACGCTCTCTCCATTGAAATTCTCCTTCACTAAAGAAGGTATCAGTAAAAGATTCTGAACGTCTTTTTCTGGAATTGAAGACATCACTAACATTGAACGCAATTGAAGCGTTTTCATCAAATAAGTCTTTGCTAAAAGCTAAATTAGCTGAAAACAAACCTTTACGAATATTTTGAGCATCTTCATTAGGACCGCTATAAAATAAACGGGTTTGCCAATCGATACTTCCAGGAAGCGTTACTTTATTATTTACACGAACAAACCAACTTAAATTGTCAGCATCAAAATTTGTTCCGTTAAACTCTCCTCGATTGTAAGATTGAAAAAGGTTAAAGTTTCCGTTCAACCGCCATTTTCTAGAAGGATTATATGTTACAGTAAATTCGAAACCAAAACGATCATTTCTTGCTAAGTTGATTGGAGTTCGTCGTATAATTGGCACTTCCTCACCATTTAGAAGCACCGTTTGACCGGTATCTTCACTGATGAAATTAAAGACATCGGTTGAGCGTTGAAAATACACAGAAGTATTTAACGTAAATTTCCCTATACGATTCAAATATCCAAGATCAACTCCGTTAGAATAGCTTGGGTCAATATCTGGATTTCCTTGAAAAACGTTCGTAATACTCGAACGAGAAGGGAATGGGTTGATAAATCGCGAGCGTGGTCGTCTAATTCTTCGATTGTATCCTAAAGTAATGCTTTGATTTTCGTTAATTTCATATCCTAAATTGATGGTAGGGAAAAAACCAATATAATTTTTTCGATCAAAATCACTACTTGTTAATTGATCAATTGTAATACGAGTACTTTCCATTCGTAATCCTACTAAAAAGGAAAATTTATCATTGATTTTATTACCATATTGAGAGTAAATAGCATTTACATATTCACGGTAATTCAATACATTACTTAAGTTGGCATCAGGAACAAACACATCATTTTCAAGAAAAGCAACTAAATAATCAGTAGTTAAATCTAAAAAGTTTCCACGGTAGCCAAATTCAAATTGAGCTGTTTCACTTGTTGGAACTACATAGTCTGTTTGCAATAATAAACGGTCTTGCTCTTCAATAGTAGCTACTTGCTCAGACAAAATATTGTCTACTAAAATAAAAGAGTTTTCCGCTTCACGACTATTTTCATATTGAAAATCAGCAGTCAATTTATGTCCGCTTTTTTCAAAATTTTTGTCAAAATTCACAGCATATTGAAGTGTAGTATCATCTTCTGTTTCAGGGTCAAAACGGCTACTTACATTTGTGACATTAAAATCGGCATCGTATTGTGTTAAAATGTTAGCTGTTTCACTCTCATCATTACTGTCACGATAAAAAACGGTTGCGGTTAACGAAGTTTTATCATTTATATACCATTCTACACCAAGATTGGTATTAATACCTTTTTGGGTACGGTCAAAATCACGATCTTCATTCAAGAAAGTATTGGGATTATCTCCATTGAAGTATTCGGTAAAAGTATTTGAATTTCCAGGCACTTCACGATAATTGTAACCAGAAGTTGTGAAAAAATTGAAATCACCCGTACGGTAATTGATATTTCCAGAAACACCATAACCTAATGGGTAAGAAACGTTTGTAGAGATTGCACCATTAATTCCCTGCAATTTACTACGACGAAGAATAATATTTAAAATTCCAGCCGTTCCTTCAGCATCATATCGTGCCGATGGAGAGGTAATGATTTCTACTTTCTCTATTGCATCTGCAGGCAGTTGTCGTAATGCATCTGTAGAATTCAATCCAACTAATCCAGAAGGTTTTCCGTTGATAAGGATACGAACATTTTCATTACCACGAAGCGACACATTTCCTTCTACATCAACAGAAACAGAAGGAACATTATCTAATACGTCACTAACAGTTCCACCACGTACTGTTAAATCTTTTCCAACATTGTATATTTTTTTATCAAGTTTAATATCAACAGTTGTTTTCTCTGCTATAATTTCTACGGCTTGCAAACTTTGGGAATCTTCCGAGAGATATATTTCTCCAATAGACATATTTTCATACAGAGGTTTATTTTTTATCTCTTGGGTTTCGAAAGAAATAAATTCGAAGCGAATGTCATACGTGTCAGCATCAACTTCAATAGAAAAAGTACCTTTATTGTTTGTTATACCACCTGTAATTGGTCTTTTTTTTGCAGAATCTTGAAAAATAATTGTAGCGAATTCTAAAGGTTGTTTGGTTGTTTTTTCATAAACTGTTCCAGTAATAGTTACTTTTTTAGAAGTATTTCTGTTTTGTGAGAATACAGTAGAAACAGTTCCTATTAAACATAGGAATAGAAATAGTTTTTTCATGTAGTGAGTAGTTTTCTTAGTATAGCTTTTTGGTTTACTGTACTTTTTGACTGCAAAGAAAAGCTATGGTTTAACCAATGAAGGTTAAAGTTCTGTTAAAAGAAAAAACCAGTGAATTCACTGGTTTTTTCTTTTTTATAGTATGTCATTAATTTTTTCTGGAGGCCTACCAATTACAGCTTTTTGATTGTGAATAACAATTGGTCGTTCAATGAGTTTTGGATGTTCAGCCATTGCTTGAATGATTTCAGCATTTGAAAGTTCTTTTCCTTTATAATTTTCTTTCCATATATTTTCGCTGGTGCGAATTAATTCAATGGGTGAAATTTTTAATAGTTGAATGATTTCTGTTAAATTTTCTACAGAAAGAGGGGCGTCAAGATAGTTAACAATTTCAAAATCTTTTCCTGAGGCTTCCAAAATTGCCAAACCTTCTCTAGATTTTCGGCATCTTGGGTTATGATATATTTTTAGCATGATTTTTTAGTATTTAAAAATAGTTTTGATTTCACCTTTTTCATGTAAAGAATCAATTTGCTTTTGGGTAAAATAGAAAACATCTTCCGAGAAAAAATCAGCTAATTCTTTACGTTTTTCATCAACTTCGTGTTGAGATGGAGCTTTATCAACCGTATAATTTCCATAGTACATATAAATAGTGTCGTTGGAATGTTGCACAACTTCCGCAAAGGAATATTCTTTAGATAATACATCAAAAACAATCACATCTTTTGGTTCTAAATTTTTGACATGTACCATAAGTTGTTCTCTATCTTTGCTCGCATCATAAAATAAATAAGCAATCAAAAATGCTATAAGTACTATACCCGTAAATAAATAGATAGGCGTTTTAAAATGATGTTTTTCAACTTCTAATTTGTCCTTTATTTGTTGCGGCATTTCCTTCTTTTTCAAGACTTGTTTACAGTGTCCACAAATGGAAAAGTATTTTTTTGAATAAGGTAAAATAGGAATCCAAAACACATCAAAATACTTGGAAACTGCTTGAACGTGAATCTCATTCGCTTCACAATTTGGACATTTGGCTCCTTGTAATTTTCGAGTTCCTAAATCTTTGGAACCAGTTCCATAAATAATCATTTTTTCTGAATTAAGTTAGCTGTTACAAGTATAGTAAAATTATAGAACACACTCTTTGTTTATAATTCGTTGCTTTCTTTTTGTTGTCCCATCGACATTAAATACGATTTTAGGAACTCATCAATATATCCATCCATTACTGCATCTACGTTTCCGGTTTCATGTCCTGTACGAACATCTTTTACCAATTTATATGGGTGCATTACGTAATTGCGGATTTGCGATCCCCACTCAATCTTCATTTTGCCAGCTTCAATATCGTCACGTGCTTCCATTTGCTTTTTAAGCTCAATTTCATACAACTGTGATTTTAACATTTGCATAGCTCTGGTACGATTATCATGTTGTGATCTTGTTTCAGAGCATGAAATTTGAATTCCTGTTGGCTTGTGAGTCAGCTGAACTTTGGTTTCAACTTTGTTTACATTTTGTCCACCAGCACCACTAGAACGCGCGGTTGTAATTTCAATATCCGCAGGATTGATTTCAATTTCGATTGTGTCATCTACCAACGGATACACATATACAGAAGCAAATGACGTATGTCGTTTGGCGTTACTGTCAAAAGGAGAAATACGCACCAATCGATGTACGCCATTTTCACCTTTTAACCAACCAAAGGCATAATCACCTTCTATTTCAAGTGTTACGGTTTTTATTCCTGCTACATCGCCTTCTTGATAGTTGAGCTCTTTGATTTTGTACCCTTGTTTTTCTGCAAACATTAAGTACATACGCATCAACATGCTCGCCCAATCACAGCTCTCTGTTCCACCAGCACCAGCTGTAATTTGTAATACAGCACTCATATTATCGCCTTCGTCAGATAACATGTTTCGGAACTCCAAGTCTTCAACTTTGGCAATTGTTTTTTCAAACTGGGCTTCTACTTCAGCAGCAGTAGCATCTCCTTCTTTGTAAAAATCATACAATACTTCAAGGTCTCCAATAAGTGTAGCTACTGAGTTGTAATCTTCCACCCATTTTTTTTCTCCTCGAAGTCTTTTCATTATAGCCTCAGCTTCTCTTGGGGTGTCCCAAAAATCTGGCGCATATGTTTTTTCTTCTTCGTTGGCAATCTCAATTCGTTTGGCATCTATGTCAAAGATACCTCCTTAACGCACCAAGGCGATCAATAAGATCTTTTACGTGATCTGAAGTTATCATGTTTATTGTTTTTATTCCTACAAAAATAAGATGTTTTATGTATATTCATAGCGCAAAAATGAAAAACCAAGACAATTCTAACGATAACTTCAAAAAGTAATATGTCTTAGGTTTTTGCAACCTTAAAATCTAGTTCAGATGAAAGCATATATTTTTTTCATTTTCATTTCTTTAAGCAGTGTGTTGTGTTTTTCTCAAGAAAAAAGCAAGCAACATTTTAGGCAGCAATACAGTGGATTTTTTAATTTTTCTTATGAAGAGAAAACAGACAAGATATTTCTAGAGGTAGAAAAGCTGAATGAAGATTTTTTGTATGTGTATTCGCTAGCTAGTGGTATAGGTTCTAACGATATCGGATTGGACAGAGGGCAAATAGGCGATGGAGTGGTAGTACAATTTCAAAAAATGGGCAATAAGCTACTACTAATTCAGCCGAATTTACAATACCGTGCTAATACAACGAATGATCTTGAACGTAAAAGTGTAGAACAAGCATTTGCAAGATCGGTTTTATTTGGATTTCCAATTGTTTCAGAAAAAGATCAAAAATATACGATTGATTTGACCCCTTTTTTATTACAAGATACTCATGGAGTGATTGAAAGTTTAGCCAAATCGAAACAAGGAAAATACAAATTAGATACTACTAAAAGCGCTATTGCTTTAGAACGTGTAAAAGCATTTCCTAAAAATGTAGAGTTTGAAGCACTATTAACTTTTAACGGAGAACCAAAAGGAAATTATATAAAAAGTGTGACGCCAAATGCATCATTAGTATCTGTTATACAGCATCATTCGTTTGTAGAGTTGCCTGATAATCAATACCAGTCAAGAGTTTTTGATCCTCGTAGTGGCGCCATTAGTATTTCTTACTATGATTATGCTTCTCCTATTCAAGAACCTATGTTGAAGCGTTTTGTAACACGTCATCGGTTAGAAAAGAAAAATCCTAGAGCTAAAAAAAGTGAAGCAAAAAAACCTATTATTTATTACCTCGACCCTGGAACGCCTGAGCCTGTACGTTCTGCTTTATTAGATGGCGCACGTTGGTGGAATGAAGCATATGAGGAAATAGGTTATTCCAATGCTTTTCAAGTAAAAATGCTACCTAAAGACGCCGATCCAATGGATGTGCGTTATAATGTTATTCAATGGGTACACCGTTCTACAAGAGGTTGGAGTTATGGAGCAAGTGTAGTAGATCCTCGAACAGGAGAAATTATCAAAGGACATGTGAGTTTGGGAAGTTTACGTATTCGTCAAGATTTTTTGATCGCTCAAGCTCTGATGAATCAGCCCTTCGCGACCAATGATGCTAATTATGAACCTATGTTGCAAATGGCGCTGGCAAGAATTCGGCAATTATCGGCACATGAAGTAGGTCACACGATTGGTTTTGCGCATAATTTTGTAGCGAGTACCAACAATAGAAGTTCTGTAATGGATTATCCGCATCCTACAGTAAAAATTACAAATGGAAAAATTGATTTGTCGGAGGCATATGCTACCGGAATTGGTTTGTGGGATAAAGTAACTGTAGCCTATTCTTATGCAGAATTTCCTTCTGCGGAAGCTGAAAAAGAAGAATTGCAAAAAATATTAAGTGATGCATACAAAGCGGGACATCGTTTTATTTCAGATGCAGATGCACGGCCTGCTGGTGGTGCGCATGCCAAAGCACATTTGTGGGATAATGGAAAGAGTGCTTCAGAAGAATTGGAAAATGTATTGAGAGTACGTGAATTGGCGATTAAGAATTTCTCGAAAGAAAATATTCGCAGTTATGAACCGTATACGGTGTTGGAAGACGTGTTTGTGCCGTTGTATTTTTTTCATCGATACCAAACAGAAGCTACGTCTAAGTTGATTGGAGGATTAGAATATAATTACGCAACCAAAAATGATGGACAATTAATAGTGCAAACGGTTGATGCGAAGATGCAACGGGAAGCGTTGAAGGCAATATTAAAAACGATAGATGCCAAAACCTTAAAAATTCCTGAAGATAAACTGGCTTTATTTCCACCAAGAGCTTTTGGGTATGGTCGTTCTCGCGAATCGTTTAAAGGAAATACAGGAGTCGCTTTTGATGCTTTAGCTCCAGCAACAACAGCAAGCGATATGACTTTACGATTTTTATTTCATCCTGAGCGCATTGCACGATTACTTCAGCAAAAAAGCTTAAGTCCTAATCAGCTAGGTTTTGACGAAATGCTTCAAGAAGTATTGCAAAACACTATATATAAAACATATGCTAATTCATACGAAAGTCAGATTGGATTTGCAATAAATACAAATGTGCTAAAACACTTAATGAATTTAGTTCAACATGAGGCTTCTTCTCCAGCAGTTAAGGCGCAAAGTATTTATGCATTAAATAAGATAGAGAAAACAATCAAGTCAAGGAATTTTTTGGAAACAGAGAAGCCATATCAAGATTATTATTTAGAAACTATAGCTAGATTTAAAAAAAATCCTGAAAAGTTTGTTTTAGAAACATCTCCAAAAATTCCAGATGGTTCGCCAATTGGAACTGATAGTTGCGGATTTTAGATTTACAATTTATATTTACCAAAAACCCAAAAAGCAAAGAATGCGAATTAATTTAATAAGCGATACTGTTACTCGACCTACTTCAAAAATGTTAGAAGCGATGTTTGCAGCAAAAGTAGGTGATGATGTATTTAAAAAAGACGAATCTATCAATCATTTAGAGCAAAAAGTAGCAGAAATGTTTGGCAAAGAAGCGGCACTATTTTTTCCTAGTGGGACAATGGCCAATCAAACTGCGATTAAAATTCATACCAATCCAGGCGATCAAGTGATTTGCGATAAAGATGCTCATATATATAATTACGAAGGTGGCGGCGTAAGTTTTAATAGTGGGGCTTCTTGCAAATTGATTGATGGTCATCGTGGGATGTTTACAGCAGAACAAGCCAAAGCGGCAATCAATCCGCCAGACTTTTATCACAGTCCACTCACAGCCCTGATTGCTATAGAAAACACAGCCAATCGAGGAGGAGGCGCATGCTGGGATTTTCACGAAATAGAAAAAATTCATGCGGTTGCTCGAGCACATGGATTAGGTTTTCATTTGGATGGCGCACGATTGTGGAACGCATTGGTGGCAAAAGGAGAAACACCGGCACAGTATGGAAAACTGTTTGATACTATCTCGGTATGTTTATCAAAAGGGCTGGGTTGTCCTGTAGGATCTGTATTGTTGGGAGATGAAGAAACTATCCATAAAGCACTACGTATTCGTAAAATTTTGGGAGGCGGAATGCGCCAAGCAGGTTATTTAGCAGCTGCTGGAACATATGCATTAGATCATCATATGAATCGTTTGACAGAAGATCATGAAAAAGCAAAAGAGATTGGTAAAATACTTGAGAGTTTACCTTTTATTAAAAAAGTAGAACCGATTGAAACAAACATTATCATTTTTTATTTACAAGATGATATAGACGAACAAATGTTTTTGAAGAAACTTGAAAAGATGGGAATTGATTTAATTGGAATGGGAAGCGGGAAACTCCGAATAGTTACTCATTTGGATTATACAGCAGAAATGCACCAACAATTCTTAAAAAACATTCAAAAAGTGATATAAAAAAAAGCAGCTTCTTTAAGCTGCTTTTTTTATACATATTTTTGGGTTTATTCTGTTAAGTCTTTTACTTCTGCATTTGCTGCATTTTTCTTTACAGATTCAATACCGTTTTCCATTCCTGCTTCACTAGCGTACATTTGGCTACTTCCAATCACTTGTCCGTTTCCTGCTTTTAAATTGAAATGAAACTTTCCGTTCTTAGCGGTTTTACGTTCAAACTTACTATCATCAGATGAATTCTTTTTACAAGATTCAATACCATTCTTAGCACCGCTTTTGTCCTTATATCCTTCACTGGATAAGATAACTTGTCCGTTTTTTGCCTTTAAATTAAAGTAAAACTCATTGTTTTTTTCACTTCTAGAAATTTCAAACATAGGTAATAGAGATTTAATTAGTTGTAGTAAATATATCAAAAATATATCGTAAAAGAAATGGGTGACCGGGCAATTTTTAAAAGTTTTTACAGGATTTTTCCCCTCAAAATACATTTTAACGAAAAAAATTGAACTTAAACTAAATAATATGCTTGCATAATACTTTGTTTACACGAATTGATTTGCAAAAGAATAATTTCGTATCTTAATAAACACTAATAAGAACAATTAAATAATTAATCATTTAAGACATGAGAAAAAAACTAGTATTTGGTTTGGCCTTGATCACAGGATCTTTTGCCTTAGCTCAAGACTTACCAACAAATCCCGAACCTGGAAAATGTTATGTCCGATGTGTAACGCCTGATGTATATGAAAATCAGGAAGTACAAGTTATGGTATCTCCAGCGTACAAGACATTGAAAGTAGTACCAGCAAAGTATACTACAGAAAACGAAACTGTAGTTTCTAAAGTAGCAGGAGAAGAATTGACAGTGGTACCAGCAGAGTATGGTACTGAAACGTTTGAAGTAGTAACAAAAGAAGCTTCACAACGTTTGGTAAAAGTTCCTTCAGAAGTAAGTAGTGATACTGAAACTGTTGTGGTTAAAGAAGCAAGCTACCGATTAAAAGTAGTTCCTGCGGTATATGAAACAAGAACATTTGAAGTGGTAACAAGACCTGCATATCAAAAAGTAGAAATTGTACCAGCAGTATATGAAACTCGCGATGTAGTTATTACAGTAAAAGAAGCTTCTCAGCGTTTAGAAGTAATACCTGCTGAATGGGGAACTGAAACAATTACTTACAAAAAACGTGAATACGGTTCATCTGTAAGCGTAGTTCCTGCATCTTTTACAAGTGATTTTGAAACAGTTGAGGTTAAACCAGCTGCAGCAGAATGGCAAATGAGCGAAATCCCTCCTGCAGATTGTAACTCTTCAAACCCAGATGACTGTAGATATTGGTGTTACAAAGCGATTCCAGCTCAAAATGTTAGTATTCCGATTCAACGTTTAGCAGCAGACGCTTCATCGGTAAGAACTCCTGATTGTGATCCTAACAATAATGGAGGAAAACCATGTGGAGAAGGAACGTATACACGTACAATTATGGTAAAACCACCATCAACGCGTGTAATTACTATTCCTGCAGTTACAAAAACGGTAAAGAAAACGGTAATGGTAACGCCTCCTTCAACTCGTTTAATTGATGTTCCTGAAGAAAGAAAAACAATGAAACGTACAGTAATGGTAACTCCACCAACAACAGAAAGAGTTGAAATTCCAGCAGTAACAGAAACTGTAAAGAAAACGATTATTTCTAGTGAATCTACACGTTCAGAAGAAATTCCAGCAGTAAGTAAAACTTTTACAAAAACTGTAATGACAGCTGCTCCAAGTACTCGTACAATTCCAATTGCACAAAAAGAAACAACTTTAAAGACTACAAAATTAGTTGAAGATGCTCGTGTTGTTGAAACAGAAGTGCCTGCAGTATACAAAACAGTTACAAAAGAAGTATTGACCAAAAAAGGAGGTTTAACTACTTGGACAGAAGTTGATTGTAAATTCTTAACCTATAATGATTTGAACATCAATTGGAATTTAGGGAGTGCTACTTTAACTCCTGCAGCTAAGCGTGAGATTGATGAAAAGTTATTGCCAGTATTACAAACTGGAGTATCTGTAGAAATTGCTTCTCATACAGATTCTAGAGGAACAGCAGAAAGTAACGAAGCTTTATCGCAAAGAAGAGCGCAAGCAGTTACTAACTACTTAATTTCTAAAGGAATTAATGCTAGTAAGATTGTTTCTAATGGATACGGAGAAAGAAGATTATTAAACAGATGTAAAGATGGTGTTTCTTGTACAGAAAGAGAGCACTTACAAAACAGAAGAACACAGTTCAGAGTATTAGACCAAAAAAACTAAGACTCAAAAACCAATAATATATAAATAAAGAAAAATGGCAGCCAAAGGCTGCCATTTTTTTATGCATTGATAAGGATTAACTAGGCTTACACCAAAAAGTTTCTACACAATATCCTAAAGAACAAGATCCATAAAGGCTGTTGTCTGGACAATCTAATACATCTGCTGTTAAAGGGAGTGGTTCACCTGGATCATCTATAGGGCAATTACCATAAAGAAAAGATCTTAATATAGTCTCACAATATCCACCAGTTTCAGCTCCTCCGTTAATTTGATTCGTAAGATTTGAAATAGATTGTTTGGTAAGTTTTAGATTTTTTAAATTTCTTTTTTTCATACTAAAATGTTGTTAATGTTAAAATATGTTTAGTGTCGACAGACTAAACTTAGCATCATTTATAACAATAATTCTCAACAGATTTCTGAAAACACTTTCTCAATTGCTAAAACAAAAAAAAGCCATCATGTAGATGGCTTTTTTTATAGTCGGAATGTACTCTTTAAGAAAATAAATCCATGCCAGGAATAGTAGGCATGCCATCTTTAGCAACTGCAGCTACTTCAGTTTCATGAACTTCGCCTGCGCGTTTAAGGGCTTTATTTAGTGTTAAAATTAAATAGTCTTCCAATTGTTCTTTATCTTCCAATAACTCATCAGCGACTACAATCGATTTGATTTCTCGGTTTGCTGTAACGGTTACTTTTAGTAAGTTGTCAGAACTATTTTCATCAATTAACACTGTATGTAAACGCTGCTTCGTTTCTTCTACTTTTTGCTGGGTTTCTTTCAATTTACCCATCATTCCCATTAAATCTCCAAACATTATGTATATAATTAAAGGTTACTATTTACAAAATTATTAAATTGTGAGCTTTTAAAATATCTTTTATATGAAAAAAAGAGTTGTAATAGCTCTGATTGGTTTCGCACTTTTAAATTCTTGTAATACGCATACTACTAACATGAAAGAAACGATTACAGCACCTACTGCTGCTAAAAAGGCTACCAAGCTTGAAAAACATGGTGATGTCAGAATTGATAACTATTACTGGCTAAACGACAGAGAAAACCCTGAGGTAATCTCATATTTAGAAGCTGAAAACGCTTATAATGAAGCAATGACAGCACATACGGAAAATTTTCAAAAAGATTTATTTGAAGAAATGAAAGGAAGAATCAAAGAAGATGATTCTTCTGTTCCATACAAATTGAATGGATACTGGTACATTCGTCGTTATGAAGAAGGAAAAGGATATCCAATTTATTCCAGAAAAAAAGGAAGCTTAGATGCGCCTGAAGAAATCATGTTTGATGTCAATAAAATGGCAGAAGGACATCCGTATTATCGACTAACAGGAATAAGCGTTAGCCCAGATAACAAACTCGTTGCTTTTGGTGTAGATACAGTTAGTAGAAGGCAATACACTATACATATTAAAAATCTAGAAACAGGAGAAATTTATCAAGAAGCAATTGCAAATACAACAGGTAGTGCAACTTGGGCTGCGGATAATAAAACATTATTTTATGCCAATAAAGATGAGCAAACACTGCGATCTGAAAAAATATACAAACACAAACTTGGAGATGATGTAAACAACGATCAAGAAATTTTTCATGAAGAAGATGAAACTTTTGTCACTTTTGTTTATAAAACCAAATCACGAAAATATATTGTAATTGGATCATACAGTACATTAACTTCAGAATACAGAATCTTAGAAGCAGATAATCCTGATGGAGAGTTTCGAGTTTTCCAAGAGCGTGTTCGAGGTCTCGAATATGGTATTTCTCATTACGATGATCATTTTTACGTATTGAATAATAAAGATGCTTCAATTAATTTTAAGTTATCTAAAACACCAGAAAACAAGACACAAATGGAACATTGGGAAGACATCATCCCACACCGTCCAGATGTATTGTTGGAAGATACAGATATCTTTAAAAACTATTTAGTATTAAGTGAACGAAGTAATGGTCTTAATAAATTGCGAATAATTCGTTGGGATGGAACCGAAGATTATTACTTGCCATTTGATAACGAAACGTACACAGCCAATACAACTTCAAATGTAGATTTTGATACGGATATATTGCGTTATTCCTACAATTCAATGACTACGCCAGCTTCTGTGATTGATTTCAATATGAAAACAAAAGAAAAAGAAGTAAAAAAAGAGCAAGAGGTTTTGGGAGGAACGTTTGATAAAAACAATTACATTTCTGAACGACTTTGGGCAACTTCAAGAGATGGGACTAAAATTCCAATGTCAGTTGTTTACCGAAAAGGAATTAAAAAAGATGGAACAAATCCACTTTTACAATATGCGTATGGTTCGTATGGTTCTACAATTGATCCATATTTTTCCTCTGTTCGATTAAGTCTTTTAGATAGAGGTTTTATTTATGTAATTGCGCATGTGCGTGGAGGAGAATATCTTGGAAGAAATTGGTATGATGAAGGAAAATTAATGGATAAGAAAAATACGTTTACCGATTTTATAGACTGTTCCAAATACCTTATTGAGCAAAAATATACCTCTCCAGAACATTTATATGCTTCGGGAGGAAGTGCCGGCGGATTACTAATGGGAGCAATTGTTAATATGAATCCAGAATTGTACAATGGAGTTATAGCTGCGGTTCCTTTTGTAGATGTTGTAACCACTATGTTAGATGATAGTATTCCTTTAACGACAGGAGAATATGATGAGTGGGGAAATCCTAACAATAAAGAATATTATGAGTACATGAAGTCGTATTCACCTTATGACAATGTAGAAGCAAAAGCGTATCCGAACATGTTAGTGACAACAGGATTACATGATTCGCAAGTACAATATTGGGAGCCAGCGAAGTGGGTTGCAAAGCTACGAGAAATGAAAACAGATAATAATATTTTACTATTGCACACCAATATGGATGCAGGTCACGGAGGCGCGTCTGGACGTTTTGAAGCCCTAAAAGAAGTGGCTGAAGAATACGCGTTTTTACTGGACTTAGAAAATATAAAAGAGTAATTAAAAAATTTAACTTAAATTTGCAAGGTTTTGCGTAATTTCAAAACTTACAAAAAATAACCCTGTACCAACTTAATAGTTTTTATGGAACAACAAATTAATGCTTTTGATAATGTACTCGAACTTATCGGAAATACACCTTTAATCAAGTTAAATCATATAACTAAAAATATCAAAGGAAATTTCTATGCAAAAGTTGAGGCATTCAATCCAGGACATTCAACAAAAGATAGAATCGCTTTATATATCATTGAAGAAGCAGAAAAAAAAGGAATCATCAAACCTGGTGATACAATAATAGAAACTACTTCTGGAAACACAGGCTTTAGTATTGCAATGGTAAGTATCATTAAAGGATACGAATGTATATTAGCAGTAAGTTCTAAATCTTCCAAAGATAAAATTGATATGTTGCGTTCAATGGGAGCAAAAGTATATGTATGTCCAGCACATGTTAGCGCCGATGATCCACGATCATACTATCAAGTAGCCAAACGAATTCATGAAGAAACTAAAGGATCTGTGTATATCAATCAGTATTTCAATGAACTGAATATTGATGCACATTACAACAGTACGGGACCAGAAATTTGGAAACAAACAAATGGAGCAATTACCCACTTTGTAGCTTGTAGTGGAACAGGAGGAACTATTTCAGGAACCGCAAAATATTTAAAAGAACAAAATCCTAACATTCGAGTATTAGGAGTTGATGCATATGGTTCCGTCTTGAAAAAATATCACGAAACTAGAGAGTTTGATGCTGAAGAAATTTACCCGTACCGAATTGAAGGTTTAGGAAAAAACCTAATTCCTACGGCAACTGACTTTGACGTTATCGATAAATTTGTAAAAGTTAAAGACGAAGAAAGCGCCCATAAAGCTCGTGAAATATCTAAAACAGAAGGTCTTTTTGTTGGATATACTAGCGGAGCTGCAATGCAAGCCATCGAACAATTAGCCGAAGAAGGAGAATTTGATGAAAACAGCAATGTTATTGTGATTTTCCCAGATCATGGTTCACGATATATGAGCAAAGTATACAGTGATGAATGGATGAGTGCACAAGGATTTTTTGATAGTAAAAATATTGAAGAAGCTCAAAAAATAGAATATATTAAATAAACAATTTTAATATAACATGCTAAAAAGCAGTATACTAATAAGTATGCTGCTTTTTTTATAATACATAAAAAATACCGCAACAAATTCTTAAAAAAATTGGTAAAACAACATAAAAGAATAATTATTATGATTGGCTCGTAAAAATATTTATTTTTGCGGTTGAAGTTTTCTAAAAAAACTTCCTATATTACAAAAACCCGAATTGATACAATAGATAAACTTAGATAGATGAAGGATTTATTTGCTAAAATATACAAGGATAAAGGACCACTAGGAAAATGGGCATCACAAGCAGAAGGATATTTTGTTTTTCCAAAATTAGAAGGCGAAATTTCAAACCGTATGAAGTTTCAAGGAAAAGATGTCATTACGTGGAGTATCAATGACTATCTAGGCTTAGCCAATCATCCTGAAGTTCGTAAAGTTGATGCAGAAGCAGCAGCACAATATGGTTCTGCTTACCCTATGGGAGCACGAATGATGTCTGGACACACTGATTTACACGAACAATTGCAAAATGAATTGGCTGCATTCGTAGGAAAAGAAGCTTCCTACTTATTAAATTTCGGGTATCAAGGAATGGTTTCTACAGTGGATGCATTAGTTTCTAAAGATGATATTATTGTATATGATGTAGATTCACACGCATGTATTATTGATGGTGTGCGTTTACACATGGGAAAACGTTTTACGTTTAAACACAATGACATTGAAAGTTTAGAAAAAAATCTTGAAAGAGCCACTAAAATGGCAGAGCAAACTGGAGGTGGAATTTTAGTAATCTCCGAAGGTGTTTTTGGTATGCGTGGAGAACAAGGAAAGCTGAAAGAAATAGTAGCCCTTAAGAAAAAATTCAATTTCCGCTTATTTGTAGATGATGCACACGGTTTTGGAACATTAGGAGAAACAGGAGCAGGAGCAGGACAAGAACAAGGAGTGCAAGATGAGATTGATGTGTATTTTGCTACATTCGCCAAATCAATGGCTAGTACAGGAGCATTCATCGCGGCAGACAAAGAAATTATTGACTACTTAAAATACAACTTGCGTTCACAAATGTTTGCCAAATCATTACAAATGCAATTGGTGGTTGGTGCTCTAAAGCGTTTGGATATGTTGCGCACCATGCCAGAATTAAAACAAAACCTTTGGAAGATTGTAAACGCTTTACAAAGCGGACTTAAAGAACGCGGATTTGATATAGGTACAACCCAAAGTTGTGTTACACCTGTATACTTAAAAGGAAGTATCCCAGAAGCAATGGCTTTGGTAAAAGATTTACGTGAAAATCATGGAATCTTTTGTTCAATCGTAGTATACCCTGTAATTCCAAAAGGATTAATTCTATTAAGAATGATTCCAACCGCATCACATACCTTACAAGATGTTGAAGAAACTTTGGAAGCCTTTTCAGCCATTCGTTCTCGTTTAGAAGATGGAACCTACAAAAGATTATCTGCTAAATTGATGGCCGCAATGGGTGAATCATAGATTTATTCAAAAAAAGATATAAATAAAAAATCCCTGTAACCAATTGCGTTACAGGGATTTTTTTATGATGTTACTATAATATCGGGTCAATTTTTGAGCGGTTTCTATAGCTTTTTTCATTGTTACATCATTTTGATTGATGAATGATTGTATGTGTAAGAGATACAAGAATAATGCTGCTTCATAAATTGATTTTCAATCAATTATCTTTTCAAATTAACTATAAATAAAGATGTTACTATTTAAAACGTTGAAAATTAATTCATTGGATATTTTTTTATCATTTTAATTAAGATTAAGTCTAAATAAAATTTGTAATTTCAGAATCCAATAATATATTTGCACCGTTAAATAACAATACAAAAAACAAACTATCAAAAAATGAAAAAGATATTCGTAGGTTTACTAGCGGTTTCAAGTATAGCTTTCACAGCTTGTTCAGACGATGACACTAGAATTATTAACATTAATGAAGTAACGGCTCCTGCTACATATGCGTTTAGTAGAAATGGAAATTCTACTGTAGATTACAATGGACAAACAACTCGAATCCTAATGGGCGAAGAATTCATTACGGCTTTAAAAGACAATACAAAAACAGAAGCTGACCTTGATGGAATGTTTGCGCATGTAGAAGGGGATAACGATTTTAGCGCTGCCAACTTGAATGCTTCTGACAAAAATATTCGCAGTAAAACAGCAGCTTCAACTGACTATTTTTCGGCGAATACTACCGATGCCAATGCAATCAAAGCTGACTTTGATACTTGGATTTCGGCTCAAGTTTCTGAAGTGTTTCCAGCTTGGGCAACAACAGCAACAGCAGGTAATCCTGGAAATTTACAAGAAGCTGGTGGTGGATCTACACGTTATATTAGTGGAAAAGGATTGGAATACAATCAAGCGGTCAATAAATCTCTAATTGGAGCTTTAATGGTTGACCAAATGTTAAACAACTATTTAAGTATTTCTGTATTAGATGCTGGTACAAATAGAGCTGATAATGATGCAGGAATACTTGCAGAGGGCAAACCATACACAAATATGGAGCACAAATGGGACGAAGCATTTGGATATTTGTACGGAACAGACAATGCAACGGCTCCATTATTAAATGAAGATAATTTTTTGAATAAATACTTATCAAGAGTTGAAAATGATGCAGATTTTGCTGGAATTGCTTCTGACGTTTACGAAGCATTCAAATTGGGTCGTGCAGCGATCGTAGCTAAAAATTATGAAGTTCGTGACGCGCAAGCCAACATCATCAGGGAAAAAATATCTGAAGTTATAGGAATTCGTGCGGTATACTATTTGCAAAGAGGAAAAGCTGTATTGACTACTGATAGAGCTGCTGCATTTCATGATCTTTCAGAAGGATTTGGATTTATTTATAGCTTACAATTCACACGTAAACCAGGTACTAATGAACCTTACTTTACCAAAACTGAGGTTGACGGATTCATTGCACAATTAATGGAAGGAAATGGATTTTGGGATGTTACACCGGCCACATTAGACGAAATTTCTGAAGCAATAGCTGTAGAATTTAACTTTACAATTGCACAAGCTTCAAACTAGAAAAAATTATTTAGAATTAGTTTAAAAAAGTAGTCAATGTATTAGGATGGCATTGACTACTTTTTTATTTTTGCAACGTTTATTTAGAATAAATAGAAATAAGAAGATGATGAAGAAAATTTTTTCAGTATTAGTATTGACTTTATTTATTGTAGCTTGTAGTTCTAGTGATGATACACCTACAACACCTAATGGCGGTGAGTCTTTTGACAGAGCAGGCATGCTTCGAAACTTAGCAGACAATCTTATAATTCCTGCTTATCAAGATCTCAGCACAAAATTAAATGCATTGGGAACTTCTAAAGACAATTTTGTTGCAACACCTAATCAAACAAATCTTGATGCATTACGGTCAGATTGGTTAACAGCATACAAGGCATGGCAACATGTAGAAATGTTCAATATTGGAAAAGCAGAAGAAATTCTATATCACTTTCAGATGAATATCTATCCTGTAAGTACAACAGATGTTGAAAACAATATTGCTAATGGAAACTACGATCTTACACATCCTAATAATAATGATGCAGTAGGTTTTCCTGCATTAGATTATATGTTATACGGAATCGCAGCTACAGATGTCGATATTATTGAAAAATATGATACTAATGCAGATGCGAGTAAATATAAAAACTACTTATCTGACCTTATAGACCAAATGAAATTGCTTACACAAGAAGTTGTAAGCGATTGGACTACTGTGTATAGAGATATTTTTGTGGCAGGAACTTCAAACACTGCGACTAGCGCAGCTAATAAATTCGTAAATGACTTTATTTTCTATTATGAAAAAGGATTGCGAGCAAACAAAATTGGAATTCCAGCAGGAAACTTTTCTACAACACCATTGCCAGAAAAAGTAGAAGCATTTTACAATCAAGAAGTATCTAAAGAGTTAGCTATAGAAGCATTAAATGCTGTACAAAATGTTTTCAATGGAACACAATTTGGAGGAAGTGCCACTGGAGAAAGCTTTAAAACATACTTAACATTTTTGGACAGAGTAGAATTGGCTACAATGATTAATAACCAGTTCAACACAGCTCGGGGAAAAATTCAAGAATTAAACGCCAATTTTTATACTCAGGTCAATACAGATAACACGAAAATGACACAAGCATACGATGCGTTACAAGCGGGGGTTATTCTGTTAAAAGTAGACATGCTACAAGCGTTCAACATAAGTGTTGATTATGTAGATGCAGATGGTGACTAAAAATTTGAAACAATAAAAAATACAGGTTGTCGTATGTTGACAACCTTTTTTTATGTATTGCATGAATCGTTTCCTAACATATATTCAACAACAAACCAATGCAGCTCCTTTGGCTGTTTTTCGTGTTGGTTTTGGAGTAATGATGTGTTATGGAATCATTCGTTTTTGGGTACATGGTTGGATAGAAAGCATTTATTTAGATCCAAAATTCCATTTTTCATATTATGGCTTTGAATGGGTACAACCTATCGGGGAGTATACCTATCTAATTTTTGCTATATGTGGGTTGTCTGCATTATTTGTTGCGCTAGGATTAAAATATCGCTTAGCAATCGTCACATTTTTTCTCAGTTTTACATATATCGAACTGATGGAAAAAACAACCTATCTCAATCATTACTATTTTATCAGTATTTTGAGTTTCTTGATGATTTTTCTTCCAGCAAATGCAACGTTTTCAGTTGATAATTTGATACGAAAAAAACGCTATCAACACATTCCACGTTGGACGATTGATGCAATTAAGCTCCTTTTAGGAATTGTCTATTTTTACGCAGGTTTGGCAAAAATAAACTCTGATTGGTTATTCAAAGCGCAACCATTAAAAATTTGGCTGCCTTCTAAATATGATCTACCGTTTATAGGAAATACTTTAATGCAACAAGATTGGTTTCATTACGCCATGAGTTGGTCAGGAATGTTATATGATTTGTGCATTCCGTTTTTATTACTTTATAGAAAAACACGATTATTTGCCTTTGCACTCGTCGTATTTTTTCATGTTTTCACACGTGTATTATTTCCTATTGGAATGTTTCCTTTTGTAATGATTGTTGGAACATTGATCTTTTTTGATGCTGGTTTTCACGAAAAAGTAATCGCTTTTATTAAAACGATTTTACATCGTTTTTTAAACATCAATACAACAGTTATTGATACAATTTCTACTTATAAAATTGCCTATACTAATTTTATAATTCCATTAGTGGTTACGTTTTTTACCATTCAACTCCTATTTCCGTTTAGATATTTGTTATATCCTGGTGAATTATTCTGGACCGAACAAGGCTATCGTTTCTCATGGCGTGTTATGCTAATGGAAAAAATGGGGAATACAACATTTAAAATTATAGACAAAAAGACTGGTGCTTTTTTCTATGTAAATAATGGAGACTTTCTCACACCGTTACAAGAAAAGCAAATGAGCTTTCAACCCGATTTTATTCTCGAATATGCACATTATTTGGGAAATCATTTTACGAGTCAAGGACATGAAAATGTAGGAGTATATGTAGAAAGTTACGTGGCACTAAACGGACGTTTGAGTCAGCCATTTATCGATAAAAACGTCGATTTATATCAACAAAAAGAATCATTCAAACATAAACATTGGATTTTACCATTTAACGATGAAATTAAAGGATTTTAGCATACTTAGTATACTTTGTTTGTTCAGTATTTCCCTTGCTGCACAACAAAAAATTTCTGGAACAGTAATTTCTGCTACAACAAATCAACCAATTGCAGATGTAGCAATTTATGATGCAGGTTCTGGAAAATTAGCAGCAACAAATGAATCGGGTTATTACGAATTTGTGACAGAAGAAAAAAAGTTGACAGTAATTTTCTTTTCTTATGAATTTGAAGTTTTTGAAAAACAACTCACAGTTGCACAAGACATGCTGCTTAACGTAACATTAAATCCGCTAGGAGAACAACTCTCTGAAGTGCAATTGAATGTACGTAAAAAGAAAGTATTTGCTCTCAAACGTTTAAAAGATGTGGAAGAAACTGCCATCTATGCAGGAAAAAAAACAGAAGTTGTTTTAGTAGAGCAGTCAATGGCAAATTTGGCGTCAAACAATGCGCGACAAATTTATAGTCAAGTAGTTGGATTGAATATATATCAAAATGATGATGCTGGTTTGCAATTAAATATAGGCGGTAGAGGATTAGATCCTAATAGAACAGCAAATTTTAATACACGTCAAAATGGTTATGATATCAGTGCAGATGTGTTGGGATATCCAGAAAGTTATTATTCGCCACCAGCAGAAGGATTACAAGAAATTCAAATTATCCGTGGTGCAGCATCTTTGCAATACGGAACACAATTTGGCGGACTGGTCAATTTTGTGATGAAAAAACCAAATCAAGCCAAACCTTTCGAATTCATTACTAGAAATACCATTGGTAGCAATAACTTGTTTACAAATTTTACGAGTGTTAGTGGAACAAGTGGAAAATTTAGTTACTATTCATTTTTTAATTACAAAAAAGGAGATGGATTTCGTCCTAACTCCGAATTTGAATCTAAAAATGCGTATGTTCATTTAGGATATCAATTAAGTGATCAAACCAAAGTAGAAGCAGAAGTAACCTATTTGCGTTATCTAGCAAAACAAGGAGGCGGATTGACTGATGCTATGTTTGCAGACAATCCTTTTCAAAGCAATCGTGAACGCAATTGGTTTCAAATTGATTGGTTGTTGTATAACGTGAAATTTGCACATCAATTTTCGGATGACACCAACTTTACATTTAACTTTTTTGGACTAAATGCCTCTAGAAATGCTCTTGGATTCCGTAGCAATCGTGTGAATCAAGTTGATCCAGGTGTTGAACGTGATTTGATTAAAGGAGATTTTAATAATTTTGGATTTGAAACTCGTCTTGTAAGTAAATATGAAGTTTTTGGAAAAGAAGCGACATTCTTAGTCGGGTCAAAATTCTATAAGGCAGACAATACGGGACAACAAGGTCCAGGTTCTGCGGGAAGTGATCCTAATTTTGAATTCCAATTAGACGATTATCCCAATTACCCAAATCAATCGGCTTACGATTATCCAAATTTGAATATTGCAGTTTTTGGAGAGAATATTTTTTATGTAAATGATAAATTATCAATTACACCAGGTTTTCGTTTTGAACACATTAAAACTGAAAGTGATGGGTTTTTTAAACGAATCAATACAGATGCAGCCGGAAACGTAATATTGAATGAAACAGTAGACAATAGTGAAGTGCGTGAACGTTCTTTTGTGCTTCTCGGGTTAGGAGCGAGTTACAAACCGACAAAATCAATAGAAATCTATGGAAATGTATCACAAAACTATCGTTCGGTAACGTTTACAGATATTAGTATTATCAATCCTGCGTTTGCAATTAGCCCAACCATTGACGACGAAAAAGGAATGACAATTGACTTAGGTTTGCGTGGAAATTACAACAATAAAATCTCGTATGATATTGGTGCTTTTGGATTGTTTTACAATGACCGAATTGGTTTTATTCAACGTGCATTTGCCGATGGAAGTGTGAAGAGCGAACGTGGCAATATTGGAAACGCAGTCATGTATGGAATTGAGTCTTTGGTAGATTTCAACCTGAACGAATTGTTTCTCAAAAATGAAGAATATAGCTTTAATTATTTTATCAATGTTGCTTTGACCGATTCAAAGTATACTGATTCGCAAGAAAATGGCGTAGAAGGGAACAAGGTAGAATTTGTACCCAATGTGAATTTAAAAACAGGGTTGCTATTTGGGTATAAAAACTTACTATCAAACATTCAGTATACATATATCTCACAACAATTTACAGATGCGTCCAATGCGGTAGAAAGTAACTTGAGTGGTGTAATTGGGGAAATTCCAGCCTACGATATTTTAGATATTTCGCTGTCATATACGTATAAAAATTTCAAACTTGAAACTGGAATTAATAATGTGTTGGATAATGAATATTTTACGCGTCGTGCTACAGGATATCCAGGTCCCGGAATCATTCCGTCCAACAACCGGAACTTTTATGCAACCTTGCAGGTAAAGTTTTAAATATTTGTGTTTGAAATTTTAAAAAACGAAAGCAGTAAAGTTAGATAAAACTGTACTTTAAACCTCTTTGCTAATCTAGTTTACGTACTAATATTTTAGCTTTTTGATAGTTGAAATCGTCAGGGTTATCCGTGTTTTTTTGTAGCGCTTTGATGGCATTTTCTTTGTCGTTCATTTTGAGATATATCATGGCTTCGTACCAAGTCCCTTGAGAACTAATCAGAGAATTTTCCAAGTTTGCCAATTGTTGAAATGTAGCGATTGCTTTTTTGTTTTCATCTAGTTTATCATAACACGCACCTAAATACAATACACTATACGGATACAGTTCATCAGTGGCTTCAATTGTGCTAAAAAGTGCCACCGCTTCTGTATAATTACCTCGTTTAAAAGCTATTTCTGCATTAGAGAAAGTATTTTTTGGCTGACTTTTTTCTATAAAAGAAGGCAATTCTTCCCAGTTTACATATTGATTATAATACGTAGCATATGAATTAACACTTTGAAAAAAATAGATTGTCACAAATAATATAATCATTCCGGCAATGCCAAAGTAACGATAATACTTTTGAATAGGTTTTACTTTCGTTTTTTGATTAAAATATACTTTTTCTGCTTTTCGGATATTTATAGATAAATCTTGATATTCTTTACTACGCAATTTAGCTTTCAATACATTGATTTCAGAACGGTTCAAATTGTCTTTAAATAGCGAATAATCTTCCGAATTATCAAATGTTTCATATAATCCTATTTGTAAGCGCAATTCATTTCGTAATTCTTCATCAGAAGCTAAATTTTCTTCAAATTGTTGGCGTTCGATACCAGTCATTTTGCCTTTTAAATAGCGTTCTAGATCTTCTAAAAGTTTTTCGGTTAGTTTTGAAGCCATTGCTTTATTTTTTGATATGTTTGATCTTCTTTAATTAATTTAATTAGTTTTGCTCGACACTTAAATACGCGCTGTCGTACCGTATTTATCGAGGCATAGGCGTATTCTGCAGCCAATTCTTCATAACTCAATCCGTTAAAATAACTACTTAAAATTTCTTTGCAATTTTCAGAAAGTTCGTCGAATTTTTTTATATAAAAATCGTGCATTTGTTGTTCAAGTATAAACGTACTTAATTCTTCTTCTTTATCTGTAAGGGTAATTGAATCGTTTTTTATTACCTGATTTTTTAAACTTCTTTTCCAGATATTTTTGCAAACCACAAAAAGATACGCTTCAAACGATTTAATTTCCGTTCTTTTTTCTTTTTGTGTCACAATAATATACAGTAATCCGTCGTGAAAAACATCCGAAGCATCTTGAGAATCGCCTCTGTTTTTTAATACATACGCTTGCACTTTAGGAAATAATTTGGTGTAAATTTCTAGTGTAACTTTTTCATTTCCAGTTATAAGACCTGTAATAAATCTTTCACTATCTTCCATAAAACTACTGATGATTAAAAAAATAAACAAGGCATTCCATAAATTATTTATACTTTTATGCATCAAATACATTACCCAAGCTATTAATGAAGATACTTATCACAGGAATCGCCGGATTTATCGGTTCGCATGTTGCAGAACATTTACATGAATTAGGACACGAAGTAGTCGGAATAGATAACTTCTCAGATTATTATCCAATAGCTTTAAAAACGGAAAATGCAAAAGTACTAACTACTAAAGGAATTCAAATTATAAAGGCTGATTTACGCGAAAGTTCTGCTACGTATGAGTTGCCAAATGATGTTGAATATATATTTCACTTTGCAGCACAACCTGGTATTGCGGCAACTTCTACTTTTCATGATTACTTAACTAATAATGTAATTGCAACACAGCATTTGCTCTCTTATGCTTTAGCTCAAAATTCACTTCGGATGTTTGTAAATATTGGAACTTCGTCTATTTACGGACTCAATGCCACTTTTCCCGAAACAGTAGCGCCAAAACCTGCTTCACATTATGGGGTAACCAAATTGGCAGCAGAGCAATTGGTTTTATGTAGTTCTAGGCTTAATCAGTTGAAATCGTGTTCTTTACGATTGTATTCGGTATATGGTTCACGGGAGCGACCAGACAAGCTGTTTACCAAATTATTAGATTGCGGATTGAATGGTAAAAAATTTCCATTATTTGAAGGAAGTTTATCTCATTTACGAAGTTTTACTCATGTGAGTGATATTGTAAAAGGAATTGTAAGCGTTATTGGAAAGGAATCTATTTGTAATGGAGAAATTTTCAATATTGGGACTGAAGCAGAATATACTACACAACAAGGTGTTGATGCTGTAGAGAAATTAGTAAACACTACCATTGAATTTGAACATTTGCCACCGCGTTCAGGAGATCAACAACGAACCAAAGCCAATATTGACAAAGCAAGAAGACTTCTAAATTACAATCCGACAGTATCGCTTGAAGAAGGTGTTGCTGAGCAACTTACTTGGTTTCAATCTCTTAAATAGCTGAATTCAATTGCGAATTTAAAAACAATACGACATTAATTTTGTTCAATTAAATACATTTCAGTTCGTAAACGATCTTTATATCCACTATTTTCAGCATTTACCGGATTCAAATCGTAGGTTCGCATGTACATAATCTTTGCGTTAGGAAAAGCTTTCTGCAAACTTTTCTTAGCACCAATCATAATGAGAGCTTTAAATTTTGTTTCTTCTGGAGTTTTTAAATCATGACTATGTAGCAGCGGAATTTTTTGTCCATAATCCCATACCAATTCAGGGGACTGAATATTAAACATATATACAGGAATGTTTTCTTCAATAGTTTCTTGTGGAATTGTAGCCAATGATTTATATGCAGGATTGTCTAAAAAAGAATTTGCCAATGGAAAACCAAAAGTAATGGCAGACATTAAAAAGGCAATAATTAGATAAAAAACCAATTGTATTTTTCGTTGAATCAAATATTTAAGGATAAAAATACCAATCAAAAACAAAACGAATGAAGTCAAAAAGAACGGTGTGTAAAAACCTGTAAGCTTTTCTTTTAAAAATACATAGCCAGCAATAGGAAACGCAATACCTACGATTCCAATCAATCCAAAATTGAGATATACTGGAATACGTTCTACATTTTTCATAGTTGTTTTGAAACTTTCAAAAACATATGTAATATAAAAGCTTGTCGTGTATGCTAATGGTATGAGAACAGGCAGTAAATATCGCGATTTTTTTTCTGGTATAATAGACAATAAGATTACAGCAAAAAGTGTCCAGAACAGGCTAAATTTATACGCTTTTAAGTTCTTTACACGTGATTTTAAGTACGGATATAACAAACTTACAAAGGCTACGACTGTCCAAACTCCTGACTGTACAAAGAAACTCCAATAATAATAAAATGGCCGCACATTACGATCTTTCCAAGCTGTCGTTTCCTTTTCTGCAATTGCTTTGGCTGTTTCTCCATCAAAAGTATTAATGTACAATGGCCACCAAACAGACAAAATAATAGCAATAAGTACTAATACAATCAATGGAACCCATTTTTGCTTAAAATTAGAATAGTGATATACTATGCTATACGAAATAATGAATGGTAAAAATAAAGCAAAGTGAGAAACGGGACCTTTACTCATAAAAGATAAACCGATAAATGTTCCTGCCAGAAGCGCATTACGCCAAATCGTTTCATTGCTAGAAAAGAATTGAAAAATATAATAAATTCCAATAATCATAAAGCCGTGCGCAAAAATATCCCACGTACCATTTCGACCAGCAAATATGAGGTAAAATGATGTTGCTAACACAAGCGCATTAATAAAAGCTTGTTTTTTATCTTTTAAAAAGTAAATACCAAATCGATAGGAAAAAAATACAAGCACCAATGTAATAATTGCAGAAGGAATTCGTAAAGCAGCCAAACTTTTGAAACTTACCAACATCCCAGCAATTGCAGCTAACCAAGTAGGAAGTGGAGGTTTCTCGTAGCGAGGTTCGCCGTTCATAGTGGTTAATAACCAATGATCATCTGTAACCATTTCACGCGCAGTAATAAAATTTCGAGCTTCCATGATGTTGGGATATAATACATCCAAGTTCATGAAAAAAATAAAGAAACAGACAATGATTAATATCCAGACGTAATTTTTTTCGTGTAGTAAGTTCATGATTGATTTCTTAAAAGCATCATATTTCGAACATACGTAATTATTCCAAAAATATGACCTGCAATTAGTATTGGATCTTTCCTAAAAACAGCATACGTAAAAATTAAACTTGCTCCAAGTAAGCTTAACATCCAAAACCCTAAAGGTAAACTAGATTGTTTTTGTTTTTCAGAATAAATCCATTGATAAATAAAACGTAAGGTAAAAATAATTTGCCCAACAATTCCCAACACAAACAACCAATCTGCAATAGCTTCATTATTGAATAAGTTGTATAAATCTTGTTTGTTATTGTTATACCCAATGATAATTATGATTAAAGGAAAAATCAATATAAAATTGCGAACAAATCGATGCATCCTTCGCCATTCTCCTTGTAATTGCATATTTCTCACATAAATGAAATAAGTAAGCATTTGACCAAGCATAATAGCAAAGTCGTTTCGAAGATAACCGTAAACAAAGAGTAAAAAGGAAGCAATTAAACTAAGTTTCCAAAACAGAGAAGGTGTCAATACCTTTTTATTTCGTTCAGAAATGATCCATTGTAACAGTGTTCTGGCTGAAAATAATAGTTGAGCAATAGCGCCAATTCCGTAAATGAGCCAAGTCATCATCCTTTTTTAGCTATCGAATAGTTGATGTACTTCTTTTTCATCCAAACATACGCAAAACAGTCCATTAAAGGACCTAATAAACGATTCCATAATCCGTATTTGGCTTGCCCAGCAATTCGAGGAAAATGTTGTACAGGCACTTGCTTTACTTTTCCTTCTTGAAGAAGAATCATAGCAGGTAAAAAACGATGCAATCCTTTAAACATAGGAATTCGTTTAGCATAGTCAGTTTTTATAATTTTCAACGGACAGCCTGTGTCGTCCATACCGTCACTAGTAAATGCACGGCGAATACCATTTGCTATCTTTGATGACATATTTTTTACAAATGAATCCTTCCTATTAGCTCGAACACCTGTAACTAAATCGTATGCATCAATATGTTCTAGCAACAAGTTAAAATCGCTAGGAGTCGTTTGTAAATCCGAATCAATATAGCCAACCAGACTGGTTTGTGTCTCGTCAAAACCAGCTTTAATAGCAGCACTTAATCCACGGTTTTCAGCAAAAGAAACATAATTAAAAATAGGACTGTCTAAACAGATTTTTTCAATCATTTCTTGACTTTTATCCTTTGATCCATCGTTCACAAAAAGTACTTGTACAGGGATAGGAGCCGATTGAGCGTAAGCAGTAAGCTCTTTTTCAACTCTTTCTAAATTATCTTCTTCGTTATATACAGGAACGACGATAGTAAGTGCTTTGTCCATTTGAAAAAACTTTGTGGCTTTATAGCATATAATTTGCGCCAAAGGTATAGTTTTTTTGTAATATCGACTCTACAGAAAAGAATTTAATAACAACTACTTAGCAACAACCCGAATCAGGATTACAACAAGCGTTCATATTTGCTTGCAAGTCTGAAAGTTTCATTTTAGGCTTTTGGGTTGGAATTCCGCAGGCATCTTTCGCTAAGCAATCCGTTTGCTTTTGAGTGAGTACAAAATGCCCATTTTTAAAATCAAGACCATATTTTCCAATAGTTTCTGCTTGATATTCTACTTCAACTTCCAAATCTTCAATACCTAAAACTTCCTCAGAAAGTTTAATGATATTCAATAGTTTAGCAGGTTCCAAGTGGTGATCTATATCATCTGCAGACCATAACTGAAAATTAACCAATCGTTCAGTACGAACAGTTCCACCACAATCAATAAAATGTTTAGAAACTTTTCCAACTTCAGTAACATGAAAATGACTTTCAACTTTTTGTGAGTTAGGTAAATAAAAATCTAAAGTTTCTAGATGTGCTAACTGTTTTTTTACTTCTGATAATTTCATAATTGTTTATTTTATAGTGACTAACACTTTTTAGAGGTTGTTATTGAATGTGTAATTGTACGTAAATGCTCTAGTACTTCGTTCCATTTTTTTAAGTTGATACAATAGCAAATATTCTTACCTGTTATTTCTCCTTGTATTAGACCTACTTTTTTAAGTTCTGATAAATGTCTCGAAATAGTAGGTTGTGCTAAAGGCAGTTCCATCACAATGTCGTTACAAATACATGATGGACTTTTGGCTAAAAATGCCATAATAGACAAACGTGCAGGATGTCCTAATGCCTTTAAAATTTCTGCCATAGAATTGATTTCTTCTGAAAATCCTATTGTTTTTGTTATTCCCATATTGCAATATTAGAATATATTATTTAATTTTTAATTCTTTTTAATGTTAAAATTTAATAAAAAAGGGAGAAAATGTAGAAAAAGAAAGGGAGGCCCTACCATAAACCTCCCTTCTGTGTTGTATTTGCATACAACTATAAAAATTCGACATCGAATTTTTAAACTTACTGCTTAGTTAACGTGTATTATTATGGCTTACTAAATAATACTGAGTAAAAATATATTGTTTTCTATGATGTAAGTCTGACTATACTTGGTGATTGAGCCTATAAAACTATTGAATCCTTTATATAAAAAAGTCAAATTTTAACGCCATTCTATAAACTCCCCATTTCATCGTTCAACGTTCTTTATTGTAGGTTTTTTCTTTATATAAAAACTATTTAATTTGTTTATAAAGCTGTAAAAAAGCATGTGTTAAAAGACAAAAAGGCCGTATCATCCATAATAGGTGATACGGCTTTAAGTATCGTTAATTACTAGTTACCTAAAAGGATATTCAAACTTAGGAAATGTGTTGTAGTTCTGTATCTGGCGAAAAAGAAAAAATAAGAGAATCGTTGAAACGTCAAATTTGCCGACAGAAAACAGATAATGAGAGAAAAATCGAAATAGTAATAGAAAAGCGGTCTTTATAAAAGAAGTAAGGGGAACTTTTATCAAGTTCCCCAAAGTATAGTGGATTCCCCTAAATCCCTAAAACTGTATTGCATGTACCAAAAGTATGCAGAACTCTCTATTATGTGATAAGGTGACATATTATAAAAGCTACGGTAAAACCGTAAAAGCGTTTTCTTACACTTTTTTACAGTAGATCACGACTTTTTGATTTGTATGTAAGGTTGTGAAAAACAAGAAGTTATCACTTCCATCCGCAATGGACAATTTTTTTCTAATCGTCGCTACAGATTCTGGAAAATTTCGAGTCGTAATATTTGCTTTACTTATACCCAGTTCCTTTTTGATTACTTTTTTTGAGTAAGGAAGTATTTTTACTATTTCAAAGCGCCTTCCTGGAAAAGAAATTAGTGTTTGAGAAGTGTATAAATGTGAATGCTGGTGCAGTTTTTTTAAAGAGTATTTTTTTGCAACACTTGAAAACCCTCCAGCTTTCATTATAGCTGCATTGGGCTCGTATAGATATTGTTGCGGAAAATTGTATGTAACTTCAGTATTGCTTTCTTCTGAAAAGTGAAAACTAAATTCTTCCTGTTTGTCTTGTATTAAGTTTACAGTCTGAATTCGTACATCTGTGGTTTGTTTGTTTTTATTTACTACCCAAATCAATTCTTTTACTTCATTTTGCAATGCTACAACGTGAACTTCATTAACATTTGATAAGGCACGTAATCCATTAGTAATATCTAATAGAGGAGATGTTTTAATAAGTAGGGTAGTTGCTTTTTCGAGTAATAGGTTTTGATATGTTACTACGTCTGGCAAACAATCTTCTAAAAGGAATACTTTTCCTTTAGCTTCGTTTCTACGTGACGGATCAACATACAAACAATCATAAGTCTGTTTGTTTTTTTGTATATATTCAATTCCGTCTGAATGTACCGTTTTTATATTAGAAACTCCTAGTACCTTATAATTATGAGCAACAATTTGCGATAACTGTAAAGAGATTTCGCAGTGCGTTACATGGTCAAAATGTTTTGAGAAAGCCAAACAATCTACACCAAAACCACCAGTAATATCAATGAATTGGCTTCCTTGAACCAAGCTCGCTTTGTAAGCAGCCGTTTTTTCAGAGGAAGTCTGTTCAATATTTAATTTGTTTGGGTAGTAAATATTTTTAGTAGAAAACCATGTAGGCAGCTTTTTTTTACAACGAACTTTGGCTTCAATTTGCTCTAAGATTTCTGTAAAAGCAATACCATTTAGTTCTTTGTACTTTAAGAGAAGTTTGGTCGGATTGTCGTACAAATGTTCTTCAATGAATTGTTGAATCTCAGGTGTCAGAATTGCTTCGTTCAAAAGTTATAAGTCTTTGGTAATGGATTTTACAAATTTATTTTCAGATAAGAATTCTTTCAAAATCACTTTGATTGCTGTATAAGAAGGTACAGCAACGACCATACCTATAATACCAAATAAAATTCCCCATATTATAATAACTAGGAAAATTTCTAACGGATGTGATTTTACAGAATTAGAAAAAATAAGTGGCTGACTCAAAAAGTTATCAATCAATTGTCCTGCTATAAAAAAGATCATTACGCCAATAGTATTAGGTAGAATAACAGAACTAAAATCAGCTTCTAAGTTGCTCGTCATACATAACAATAAGATAAGTACACCACTAAATAAAGGTCCTATATATGGAATTAAATTCAATAAAGCTCCTAAAAAAGCAATTACAATGGCGTTTTTGATTCCGAAAATAAGCAATGCTATAGTATAAATTACAAATAGAATTAAGATTTGGAAAACCAATCCAACAAAGTAGCGCGATAGTAAATCTTTGATTTTATAAATTGAATTATTAACTCTTGTTTCGTTGCGATGAGGTACAAATACCAAAATCCCACTTTCTAACAGTTTACTGTCTTTTAGTAAAAAGAATGAAATAAAAAGTACAGATAGCAAGCCAATACTAAAGCTTCCTAATCCGCTGATAAGGGAATTGAAAAAGTTAGGAATAATGGAATAATCAAAGTTTGCGAATATTTTTGAATCTTTTATAGACTGTTCTAAATCAATATTTTTGGTTGATAAGTATTCTGAAATTTGCATATACAAACTTTCTACATTTTCCTGTAAAGCTTCAATATTTAGCAAAGATAGATTATGCCCTTGTTCTACAATGAGAGGAACAAACATTGAAATCAATCCAACAAAGAGTCCAATTAACAAGGTCATTGTAAAAATTACGGCTAATGTATTTGAAAATTTTAAGCGTCTTCTAAGGAAAATTACGATAGGCCGTCCAATCAATGAAATGACTGCCGCAATAGCAACATACACTATAACAATTTGAATTTTGTATAAAAAATAGAGCAATAAAAAAACGCCTAAAATAACCCCAAGGGCTTTTAAAATTCCGTTAGCAATAGTATTTGATGTCATTTTAATAGGTTTAAAGCTAAAATTAACATAAAAATTTATTTAGCCATTAGATATTGACGCGTAATTTCATAAAAAACAATATTTGTAGCTTGTACTACATTCATACTGCTATTTTGTCCAAACATATCAATGTGTACAATTACATTTGATTCGTATAGAGTTTCAGGATTTATGCCAAAGTTTTCATCGCCAATGACCAAAGCAATTTTTTCATATTGAGAAAAATCAATTGTGTGAATAGATTGACTCTTTTCGGTAATTTCTAATGAAATAATTGTGTAACCGTTGTTTTGTAATTGTTTAATGACTGAATGAATATCTTCAGTAATTTCAAAAGGAACTACTTTTTCTGTTGCGCGTGAAGTTTTTGTCATTCTTCTACCAAATACAGGAATATTTTCTCCGCAAAAAAAGATTTTTTCTATGCCAAAAGCATCAGCAATGCGGAATAACGAACCTATATTCGGTGCATTGGAAACTTGATCGGAAACCAAAACAATTGGAAACGAACGTTTTTCAAAATGTGTTGTGTAATGGGTAAGTTGCGACATGAAATCAGCGAGAAGTATATTTTAAATGATTGATGTAATTTGTTAACAAACCTTCTATTTGCTTAGCAGCTACTGGGTTTGCAGAATGAACATAAAATTCGAGATTTCTTAAATCTATACCAGAATGATACACTAGCCATTTTGCAGCTGCGTAGCCGTCTTCAGCTAGTTCTCCTTTAGCATTTAATCCCAAGTCATTATCAAAACTTATATAATTTGGAAGCCCATTTTCTTGTATATAACTAATAAATTTTTCATACGTACGAACCACCACGAAGTCAAAATTATCAGGGTTTTTATATACCATTTCGGGCACACGAATATCATCCAAAAAAAGATTATAACTCATATTTAGTGTTTAAACGCATAATTGATAATATTTGCCCCCATTTGCAAAGCTTTCAAACGAACTTCATCAGAATCGTTGTGAATTTCTTTATTTTCCCAACCATCACCTAAATCACTTTCAAAAGTAAATAATAATACCAATCGGTTTTCATAAAACAAACCAAAGGCTTGTGGACGTAATCCGTCGTGTTCATGAATTTTAGGTAACCCTTTTGGAAATGAATAGGGTTGCTTGAAAATTGGATGATCTGCAGGAATCTCTCTCAATTCTTGATTGGGAAATACTTTTTTTAATTCTTTTCGAATGTACTGGTTCATGCCATAGTTATCATCAATATGTAAAAAACCACCAGAAGTCAAATAGTTGCGTAAGTTAGTTGCGTCTTCATCTGAAAAGAATACATTTCCATGTCCTGTCATATGAACAAATGGATATTGAAACAAATCTGTACTGCCAACTTCTACTGTTTGCGGTGTTGTTTTGATTGTAGTACGAATATTTTCATTACAAAACTTAATCAAGTTTGGCAATGCTGTAGGATTAGAATACCAATCGCCACCACCAGCATATTTTAAAATAGCAATCTCTTGTGATGTTGCAAGTGAACAACTTAGTAGTAGAAGTAAAATAGTAAGCTTCTTCATTTTTAATCGTCTTATGTATTGCAAGGTAAACTTTCAAACGATGAAACGAAAATATTTAATAACACTTTCACTTTTTACACTTCTTTTTTTGACTTCTTTTATTGAGGACAATGAAAAAAAGAATCCATCTACAGTAGTTTTAGAACTATTCACATCGCAAGGATGTTCTAGTTGTCCCAAAGCAGATGCATTGTTAGGTGCGATAGCGAATGATTATACCAGTAAAGATATACTTGTATTGTCATATCATGTGGATTATTGGAACTATATAGGCTGGAAAGATCCATTTAGCAAAAAAGAATTTACCCAGAAACAGCGCGAATATGCATTAAAGTTTAATGATAACAGTATATATACTCCTGCAGTTGTCATTAACGGACAAGAACATTTTGTAGGTTCGAATCGTTCTAAAATGATGTCAAAAATTAAAGAATATCAACAAAAAATGTCCCCATATTTTGTAGCGCTTCAGGCAAAAAAAGAAACGACTAATTCAGTTGTTTTTCAATATGAAATAGAAGGAGATATTTCTGATTTAAACGCAAGAATAGTATTAGCAATCAAAGAAAGATTGACAAAAGTAACTCGTGGTGAAAATGCTCATAAAACACTTTCGAATCATCATATTGTTGTGCTTGAAAGTAATATTGCAGAAGTGTTAAAAAAGGGAAAGGTTGTTGTTCAAATTCCAGAAATAGTGAATGATAAAGATAAGTTAATCGCTTTTTTGATTTTGGAGAACAATCAAAAAGATATTTTAGGCGGAACTAAGTTACAGTTGTAAATAGATTTTATTTCTTAAATGAGCATTGAACCAATTATATTGCAAATGCGTATTATTTCTGATTCATAAATGCAACAGAATGACATGCAACAATTGCAGCTGTTTCAGTGCGTAATCTTGTATCGCCTAAGGTAACAGGAATATAATTTTTTGCAATTGCAGATTCGATTTCGGTTGGAGAAAAATCGCCTTCAGGACCAATTAAAATCGTAACATCTTTATTAGGTTGCAGTACTTGTTTGAGCGATTTCTTATGGGTTTCTTCACAATGTGCAATAAATAATTGCTCGTCGGTATGTTCTTTTAAAAAATCAACAAAAGAAATTGCAGGTTTTAATTCTGGAAAATACGCACTTAATGACTGCTTGGTGGCTGATTGCAAAATTTTAGTATAGCGTTCTTCCTTAATAACTTTTCGTTCCGAATGATCGCAAATAATAGGTGTAATTGTATCAATACCAATCTCTGTTGCTTTTTCCAAAAACCATTCATAACGATCGTTCATTTTTGTAGGTGCTACTGCCAAATGCAAACGGTAGTTTTTAGGCTCTTGAAACTCACAAGAAATTATTTCAACCGTGCAATTGCGTTGATCGCTAATTAAGATTTTTACCTTGAAAAAATAACCTTTTCCGTTGGTAGTATGCAATAGATCATCTTCTTTTTTACGCAACACTCGCACAATATGTTTACTCTCTTCTTTGGAAAACGTATAATGTTTTGTAGTTGCTGTAATTTCAGGAGTGTAAAAAAGTTGCATTTTTAATTATGAATTTTGGATTGAGAATGTTGAGAGGTGCATAAAAAAATATTTGAAATGCATAACAGGTCACATCAAGTACCATTAATTATTTAAAAATCAAATTTTAATTCGCGAACTCGCTGTTACTGCTTGATTTGTAAAATCTTTTTGTAAATATTTTAAATAACCTACAATTCCAATCATTGCAGCATTATCTGTCGTGTATGCAAACTTTGGAATATGCGCTATCCAGCCATACTTTCGTTCACCATCTTTCAATGCTTGGCGAATGGCAGAATTAGCTGAAACACCACCGCCAATTGCTATGGTTTTAATACCTGTTTGTTTAGATGCTTTTTTAAGCTTATCAATAATGATATTCACAATAGTATGTTGAATAGAAGCGCAAATATCTTTCAAATTCTCTTTCACAAAGTCTGGATTTTCCTGAGTTTGTTTTTGTACAAAATATAAAATTGCAGTTTTCAATCCTGAAAAACTAAAATTTAATCCAGGTACTTTAGGTTTTGGAAAAGAAAATGCTTTTGGATTTCCTTCACGAGCCAATTTATCAATAATGGGACCTGCAGGATACGACAAACCAAGAATTTTACCGCTTTTATCATACGCTTCTCCAACGGCATCATCAATCGTTTCTCCAATCACTTCCATGTCAAAATGATTTTTTACCACGACAATTTGTGTATGTCCACCAGAAATAGTCATCGCAATAAAAGGAAACTTCGGGATTGTTTGTGCTTCATCTTGAATGAAATGAGCTAATATGTGCGCTTGCATATGGTTTACTTCAATCAGAGGAATATTCAACCCTAAAGCTAACGATTTGGCAAAAGAAGTTCCTACTAATAACGAACCCATTAAGCCAGGTCCACGCGTAAAAGCTATGGCTGTTAGCTGTTTTTTGTCGATATTTGCTGTAGCTAACGCTTGATGTACAACAGGAACAATATTTTGTTGATGTGCTCGTGAAGCCAATTCAGGAACAACACCACCATACGCTTCATGTATTTTTTGATTGGCAACTACATTTGACAAAACAGTGTCGTTTCGCAATACAGCAGCAGACGTATCATCACAAGATGATTCAATAGCTAAAATATATACATCTTTTGTGCTCATATGTATTGTAAAGGCATAAAAATTGATATAGTTTCACAAAGATATGCTAAACATCGTGTTTTGTATTATTTTTTTTATGAATTTGCAGTATCAAAACAGATATATAAACTGAACTGTCATTAAAAAAGTCTGGAAAATAGTCAAACGTGTGTTGGTAGCAATTTTGCTGCTGTTTATGCTATTGCTTATTTTATTTTCAATACCAGCTGTACAAACTTCTCTTGGAAAAAAAGCGACCAATTGGTTGAATGATACTTATAAGACAAATATAAATATTGATCGTATCGGATTAAAATGGAACGGCGATATATCTCTTCGAAATATATATATTGAAGATTATCTGAAAGATACGTTAATTCATGTAAATCGGTTAGAAACATCTATTCTAAGCTTTAGAAACTTAGTAAATAACAAATTGCAATTTGGAACGGTTAATATTGAAGGACTTACTTTAAATATTTACACAGAAAAAGATTCTACCGACACAACTTTAGATGTTTTTATTGCCAAGCTAGATTCTGAACCTATAGATAGCACACCATCGAACTTTTTACTGACAAGTTCTAAAATGAATCTAAGCAATAGTAAATTTCGTTATACAGATGCCAACAATAGTTCGCCAGAAATGCTCAATTTTTCTGAGTTAGGCGGAACGGTCAATCAATTTAAAGTACAAGGGCCAAATGTGCATGGAAATGTGCAAGGACTTACATTTTTAGATAGTAATGGGTTGCGAATTGAAGAAATGAACACCGCGTTTGATTATACACTTAACCAAATGCGTTTTGATGAATTGACCGTAAAAACTAAGGGTTCTCATTTAAAAGGAGTAGTTGTTTTTGATTACGATCGAAAAGATTTTGCAAACTTTTTGGACAAAGTTCAAGTAACCGCAAAATTTGAAGATTCTGAAATCGATTTTAGTGAACTCAATTATTTTTACGATGAATTCGGAAATAAAAAAGGTTCTTTCAGTACCGAATTAACCGGTGTTTTGAATGATTTTACCACTAAAAATTTCGAATTTACTTCTCCTAGTACAGTTATTAAAGGAGATATTCGCTATAAAAACTTGTTCAAATCTTCTGCACCTTTTTATATGAAAGGTGATTTTGATCGATTATCTTCTAATTACTATCAATTGCGCACATTTTTGCCAAATATACTTGGAAGAACATTGCCTTCATCTTTTCAAAAGTTTGGGCAATTTAATATTCAAGGAGTTTCAGAAATTACAGAAGAAGAAATCGATGCACAATTAACAATTCAGACTGAAATAGGAAGCTCTATATCAGATCTTACTTTAACAAACATTGATGACATTGACAATGCTTCCTATGAAGGAAACATTACGTTGAAAGATTTTGATTTAGGTGTATATATTGATGATCCTACTATAGGAAAAGTAACCTTAGATGCGTTTGTTGATGGAAAGGGATTTAAAAAAGAAAATCTTAACACTGAAATAATAGGGAAAATCAATTCTATTAATTACAATAATTACAGTTATAAGAACTTAAACATTTCAGGAGTATTAAAAGATCAATTGTTTGATGGAAATTTAACCTCCAATGATCCTAATGCCAAATTCAACTTTCAAGGATTGGCAGACTTATCAGGGACTGAAAATGAATTTCGCTTTCAAGCTTCTATAGATTTGTTAAACTTAAACAAATTGAATTTTATCAAACGCGATAAAATATCTGTACTCAAAGGTGATGTTGTTATTGATGTGATAGGAAACACTATTGATGACATGGCAGGAGATGTTTTCTTTAAAAAAATAGCATATACCAATCAAAATGGAACGTATGCATTCGAAAATTTCACAATCAATTCAGAGTTTGAAGACGACATACGAAAAATAACTGTTGATTCACCAGATATCATTCAAGGAACGGTAACAGGTCGCTTTTACTTTGAAGAAGTTATTGACCTTGTTCAAAATTCTGTGGGTAGTATTTATGCTAATTACAGACCAATTGATGTACAACCGAATCAATATTTAACGTTTAACTTTAAAATCTATAATAAAATTGTAGATGTATTTTTCCCTGAGGTGAGTTTGGCTCAAAATACAACACTTAAAGGAAGTATTATTGGAAACGAAAATAAATTCAAACTCACCTTCAAAACACCACAAATTATAGCGTATGATAACACGATTGATGATGTGGAATTACAAATTGACAATAAAAATCCATTATTTAATACCTATCTTGAAATAGCAGGTTTAAAAACTAAATGGTATGATGCGAAAGAGTTTCGTTTGATTAACACAACATTGAATGACACTTTATTCTTTAAGACAGAGTTTAAGGGCGGAAAAGATTTTGCAGATAACTATAATTTAAGCTTCTACCATACTATTGATAATACTAACAAATCTGTAGTAGGAATCAAAAAATCAGATGTATCTTTTAGAGGGAATACTTGGTATATTAACGCAAATAACAATCGGAAAAATCGTTTCATTTTTGACAAAGAATTAGATTCTATCTATATTGAAAAATTTGTCATGAACCATCAAAAAGAAGAAATTCAACTTGAAGGACAATTGTTTGGAGAAAATAACAAAAATATCAATCTACAATTCATCGACGTAGGTTTAGAGAAAATTACTCCTTCTATTGATAGTATTCGTCTAGGAGGTATTGTGAATGGAAAACTTGATATCAAGCAAATTAATGGTGGTTATATTCCAAAATCAAAACTAAATATTGCAAATTTAGAAGTAAATGATAAAAAGCTAGGAAACTTAAATATTGACATTACAGGCGATGATTTATTAGAACAATTTGATGTAAATGCCAAACTTGTCAATAAAAATGTTGAATCACTTCTAGCTGAAGGAACAATAAACTTTTCTGGAGATCAAAACACTATTAATGTAGCAACTACGATTGATAAATTTGATATTTCACCATTTAGTCCTTTGGGCGAAGATGTCATCCAAGACATTCGGGGATTAATATCAGGAAAAGCGCAAATACAAGGAAATCTGAGGAATCCTGCTGTAAATGGAGAATTAAGTATTTTGGGAGGAGGTTTATACATTCCGTATCTCAATGTCGATTTGGATATGGCAAATAGTTCTGTAGTCAAATTGTACAATCAAACATTTGAATTTGTTGATGTAACAGTACTAGATACACAAGATTATACAAAAGCTCAATTGGATGGAACAATTTCACATACAGCTTTTGGCGATTGGCGATTAGGGTTGCATCTCATTACAGATCGTTTGTTAGTACTCAATACAACACTTGATGATGAAGAAGAAACCTTATATTATGGAACAGGCTATATAAGTGGTGAAGCTTGGCTTACAGGACCAACAGATCAACTCACAATCAAAGTAGAAGGCACAACAGAAAAAGGAACATCTCTTAAAATTCCAATCAGTGATGTTGCTTCTGTTGGAGATGCATCTTTTATAAAATTTGTGACCAAAGAAGAGTTTTATGATCCAGAAAGACAAGAAGAAAATATAATTGATGATTTTAAAGGTGTAGAACTAGCATTTGAACTGGATGTAACGCCTGAGGCTGAAATAGAAATAGAAATAGATCGAAAAGCAGGGAGCTCTATTAAAGGAAGTGGGTTTGGAAGTTTGTTGATGGAAATCAACACCAATGGTAAATTCAATATGTATGGTGACTTTATTACGTATAAAGGAGAATATAATTTCAAGTACAGAGGAATTATCAACAAAAAATTCACCCTAAAACCTGATGGAACGATAACTTGGGAAGGCGATCCATTTAAGGCACAATTAAATGTTGAAGCTGTTTACAATTTGCAAGCCAATCCAGATGTCTTATTAGACACACCTACGTATAATAGAAAAATACCAGTAGAAGTTGGTATCAAACTTACAGGAGATCTTATGAAACCTGATCCTGTATTTAATATTTCTTTCCCAACAACGCAAGGTGTGGCAGAATCTGAATTGACGGATTTCTTATTAAATGATGATGATAAACGTAGATTGCAAGCACTTTCATTGCTTTCGCAAGGGCGTTTTGTAAATGAGGTCAATATCAATCAAACAGCAGTAACTGGAAACTTAATAGAAACTGCTACCGGACTCTTTAATGAGGCTTTATCAGGAGAAGGAAATGGTAAATTGGACGTGAATCTTAATTATAGTCAAGCTGATCGTTCCTTAAATCTTGAAACGTCTGATCAATTAGGACTTACGGTTTCAAGTCAGATTAGTGATAAAATTACGTTCAATGGACAAATAGGAGTTCCTGTAGGAGGTGTAACTCAAACTGCTATTGTAGGAGATGCGCAGATAGAAATTTCACTAAACGAAGATCGTACACTGACAGCAAAAATTTTCAATCGACAAAATCAAATACAATACGTAGGTGAAGTAGAAGGTTTTACACAAGGAATTGGGCTCTCTTATCAGGTAGATTTTGATACCTTAAAAGAATTAGTTGATAAAGTATTCAAAGGAAAAAAGAAACGTGCCGAAGAAACCCAAGAGTCAAAGGAAGAAACCAACCAAGTCGGCGATCAAGTCGTAAACTTTTCCAGTAAAAAAGACGTAAAAAAAGAAGCTAAAAAAGCAACAGAAAAAAAGTCTGAGAAAAAATCAGACAAAGAAAAATAAATACGTTTTTCACTATATTCTTTACGCAGTTTTTTTACATAAAATCCAATCTTTCCAAAGCAAAAATAAACAAGTAGCTCAGTGTAAAATCGCTCATTTTCAATAATGCAAACATTGATAAAAGTGAAAAAAAACCTAAGCAAAACGTTAAAATTCTGAGAACTTATTAACGAAAACGTTTGAAATTTCTCAACAATTTAAAATTCGCGTAAAGCGTGCTACAAAATCAAAATAAGTTTCCTAGCTTTACTACTCTAAACAAAAAATTGCATGCAACATAACATCAAAAAAATAGGCGTAATGACCTCTGGAGGCGATGCTCCAGGAATGAATGCTGCGATCAGAGCAGTGGCACGTGCTTGTGCGTATTACAACATACAATGTGTTGGATATTATCGTGGTTATCAAGGCATGATAGAAGGTGATACTGTTGAATTGTCTGCACGTAGTGTAAAAAATATAGTTAGTAAAGGAGGAACCATATTAAAATCGGCTCGTTCTATGGAATTTAAAACCAAAGAAGGACGAAAAAAAGCATACGACAACCTTAAAGAACAAGGTGTTGATGCTATGATTTTAATAGGTGGAGATGGAACTTTTACAGGCGGAATGATTTTTAGCTCCGAATATGATATTCCAGTAATCGGAGTTCCAGGGACCATAGATAATGACATTTTTGGAACAAACTTTACCATTGGATATGATACTGCATTAAATACGGTAGTTGAAGCCATAGATAAAATTCGTGATACAGCTAGTTCTCACAACCGATTATTCTTTGTAGAAGTAATGGGAAGAGATGCTGGTTTTATTGCATTAAATGCAGGAATTGGAGCAGGAGCAGAAGAAATATTAATTCCTGAAGAAGATTTAGGATTAGATCGTCTATTAGAATCTCTTCAACGTAGCCGTCGTAGCGGAAAATCCTCGAGTATTGTAGTGGTTTCAGAAGGTGATAAAATAGGAAAAAATGTCTTCGAATTAGCAGAATATGTAACTGAAAATTTGCCTGATTATGAAGCCCGCGTATCTGTGTTAGGACACATGCAAAGAGGAGGAAAACCAACGTGTTTTGATAGAGTTTTGGCGAGTAGACTAGGAGTAAAGGCAGTAGAATTGGTGCTTGACGGACAATCAAACGTGATGGTAGGTCTTGCAGATAATAAAGTAGTGGTAACTAGTATAGAAAAAGCTGTAAAAGGAAAACATACCATTAATAAAGAATTACTTAAAATCTCTGATATTCTATCAGTGTAATACTAAAAATACAAAGCAAAAGAAAATAAAATGACAAAATTAGGAATTAACGGATTTGGACGAATAGGAAGAATAGTTTTTAGAGCAACACTAAAGCGTGACAATGTGGACGTGGTAGCGATTAATGACTTACTTGACGTCAATCATCTAGCATATTTATTAGAATACGATTCAGTTCATGGACGTTTTGATGGAAAAATTGAAGTAAAAGATGGAAACTTAATTGTTGATGGAAAAACAATTCGTGTTACTGCCGAAAGAGATCCACGTAACTTAAAATGGGATGAAGCAGGAGTTGATGTAGTAGCAGAATGTACAGGAATTTTCACTACATTAGAAAGTGCTGATTATCACATTCAAGCAGGAGCAAAAAAAGTAGTAATTTCTGCTCCTTCTAAAGATGCTCCAATGTTTGTAATGGGCGTAAATCATCATGAAGTAAAAGCTACTGATAATATTGTTTCCAATGCATCTTGTACAACCAACTGTTTGGCTCCAATAGCAAAAGTATTAGATGACAATTTTGGAATTGAAGAAGCTTTAATGACAACAATTCACGCATCAACATCTACTCAATATACTGTTGATTCTCCTTCAAAAAAGAACTATCGTCTTGGACGTTCTGCAATGGTAAATATCATACCGACTAGTACAGGAGCAGCAAAAGCGGTTGGAAAAGTAATTCCAAAACTAGATGGGAAATTAACTGGGATGGCGTTTCGTGTACCTACGGTAGATGTGTCTGTGGTTGACTTAACCGTTAGACTCGAAAAAGAAACGTCATATGAAGAAATCAAAAAAGCATTTAAAACGGCTTCTGAAGGCGAATTACAAGGAATTTTAGGATATACTGATGAACCAGTGGTATCTCAAGATTTTGTAAGCGATGAACGAACTAGTATTTTTGATGCAGAAGCAGGAATCGAACTAACTCCTAAGTTTTATAAAATCGTTTCTTGGTATGACAATGAGTTTGGATATTCAAACAAATTAGTAGACTTAGCATTATACGTAAACAATTTATAAGAAACCTTTAAAAGCGTAGTCATGCTAATTTTTGACTACGCTTTTTTATTTTATAAAAAAAGACATCATTATACACTCACTCTATGATTTTAGTAGTAGATAGCGGCTCCACCAAATGTGATTGGATTGCAGTAGACAAAGAAGGGAATCAATTATTAGACAAACTTCGAACCAAAGGATTAAATCCTGCTATTCTTACGGAGAAAAAGCTAAAAAAAACCATTAAAAAAAGTAAAGAACTCTCTGCACATCGTCATACTGTGACACATATCTTTTTCTATGGAGCTGGATGTGGAACAGAAAATCCGCGCCTATTACTAAAAGGTGTTTTGGAAGACTTTTTTCCAAATGCATTGGTAGAGGTCAACGAAGATACATTAGCAGCTGTATATGCTACGATTAATCATGCCGATGAAGCAGCAGTAGTTTGTATTCAAGGTACTGGTTCTAATTGTAGCTATTATGATGGAAATCAATTGCATCAACGGGTAAATTCGTTGGGATATACCTTAATGGACGATGCAAGCGGAAATTACTACGGAAAACAATTAATTCGTGATTACTATTTCCATAAAATGCCAACAGCTATCCGAGTTGCTTTTGAAGAACGCTACAATTTAGATAGTGATTACATTAAATACAATCTCTATAAACAACCCAATCCTAATGCATATTTAGCCAACTTTGCAGAATTCATGTTTCTGAATAAAGACTCCGATTATGTAGTTGAATTGATAAAAAAAGGATTTCGTCTCTTCGCAGAAAATATGATTATGCAATTTAAAGAAGAAATCAAAACAGTTCCTGTTCATTTTGCAGGTTCAATAGCGTTCTTTTCAGAAGCTGAAATCAGAGAAGTAGCTCAAGAGTTTGGATTTACCGTTGGTAATTTTATTCGCAGACCAATTGAAGGTTTAGTAGCTTTTCATACGAAACAATTAAGAAAAAGTTAGTTAATGGAAATTGCAATTATTGCGCATGATGGGAAAAAAGCAGAAATGGTTCAATTTCTTAACGAACATGCGGAAATATTACATAGCAAGAAAATTAAATTAATAGCAACTGGTACTACCGGTGGAAAAGTTGAGAAAGCAGGTTTTGAAGTTTTAAAACTACTTTCTGGGCCACATGGAGGTGATGCTCAAATAGCTGCGCGTGTGGCCGAAGGAACTTGTAATTTGGTATTGTTTTTTCGTGATCCGCTAGAAAAACATCCACATGAGCCAGATGTATTAATGTTAATGCGTTTGTGCGATGTGCATAATGTTCCGTTAGCCACTAATCCAGCTGCAGCTGAATTATTGATGAAAGCAATTTCAGTGCAATAAAATAGTAAGTTGTTAAGAATAAACTCTATTCTCTTGTTCTGATACACGTATAAAAGTGGTGCGTTTTGTCAATTCTTTTAAACGAGAAGCACCTACATAAGTACATGTACTTCGAATACCTCCTAAAATATCCTGAACAGTAGCAGATACAGGACCTTTCAATGGTATTTCGACAGTTTTTCCTTCAGAAGCTCGGTAATCTGCTACACCACCAACATGTTTTTCCATTGCCGTTGCAGAACTCATTCCATAAAATTGTTTGTACTTTTGGCCATTTCGTTCAATCAATTCACCTCCACTTTCGTCATGTCCAGAAAGCATTCCACCAAGCATGACAAAGTCTGCACCAGCGCCAAAAGCTTTGGCAACATCACCTGGAGTAGTACATCCGCCATCTGAAATAATATGTCCACCTAAACCATGCGCAGCATCGGCACATTCAATAATAGCAGAAAGTTGCGGATAACCAACACCTGTTTTTACACGTGTGGTGCAAACTGAACCAGGACCAATACCTACTTTTACGATATCTGCTCCAGATAGGATTAATTCTTCTACCATTTCGCCAGTAACCACATTTCCGGCAATGATAACCTTATCAGGAAATTGAGTACGTGCATTTTTTACAAAATCAACGAAGTGTTGTGAATATCCATTCGCAACATCTATGCAAATAAATTTGAGCTGTGGATATACACCAAAAATTGTTCGTAGTTTCTCATTGTCATTTTCTCCAGTTCCAGTGCTAACAGCGATATGTGGAATGTAATGTTGCGGTATAGAAGCCATAAAATCATTCCATTGATCTAATGAATAGTGCTTATGGATTGCAGTGAATAAATTTTTAGAGGCTAATGCTTTTGCCATGTCAAAGGTGCCTACAGTGTCCATATTGGCAGCCATAATAGGAATTCCTGCCCATTCGTAGGAACTATGTAAAAATTTATAAGTACGCTCTAAAGAAACTTGCGAACGACTTTTTAAGGTAGATCGCTTTGGTCGAATCATGACATCTTTAAAACCTAACTTTAATCCACTTTCAATACGCATGTTAAAAATAGTTTGATTATGATTAAAAGTAGAAATTTATCTTTAAAAATGGGAGCTGTCTATAAATGACTTTTGAGCAAGGTTATCAACAGTATATTAAATACACGCATTCCATATTGAATCGTTAGGTAAAGGCGCTATAATTTCTAAGGGTTCTTTTTTTACAGGATGTGTAAATACTAATTTTCGTGCATGCAAATGAATACTACCGTCTTTATTACTTCGATCAAAGCCATACTTTAAGTCGCCTTTTATAGGACAACCTATACTTGCTAATTGCGCTCTGATTTGATGATGACGACCTGTGTGGAGTAAAACTTCTAACCATACATATCGATCTAGCTTTTTCTTAACTGTGTACTCTAAGATTGCTTTTTTGCTATCTTTTACTTCAGTCTGAAAAGCAGAAGATTTGTTATTTTTTGGATTTTTTCGAAGCCAATGGATTAGCGTATCTTGTTTTTTTTGCGGCTCATTTTTTACAATTGCCCAATACGTTTTTTTGGCTTTTTTTTCTGCAAAAAGAGAATTTAATCGTGGTAAGGCTTTCGAAGTTCTAGCAAAAACAACAATTCCAGTAGTAGGTCTGTCAAGTCTATGTACAACACCAAGAAACACATTGCCTGGTTTCTGATATTTTTCTGCAATATATTCTTTTACAACTTCGCTTAAAGGTTTGTCACCGGTTTTGTCTCCTTGCACAATATCACCCGCACGTTTATTGACAATAATGATATGATTGTCTTCATATAGTACTTGGAGATTGTGTTTGTTGGAAACGGTTTTCAATGGATTTTCGAAGGTTTTTATAAAATTTCAAAGTATTTCTTGATACAATCTTTTGTCAACTCGATTGAACTCAATGCAGCAAAAAATCACTCGAAATTGGATAATGTGTGGGTAAAAATATTTGTCAAAACAATAATTCAACAGTCAAAATTTTTAATACTGCTCTTTCTCATTCGGAAAATCATGTGACTTGACATCAGCGGAATATTGTTTGATAGCATTTGTCATTTCTTCATACATGTTCAAGTAACGTCGTAAAAAACGAGGATTAAATTCGTGTGTCATCCCTAACATGTCATGTGTTACAAGTACTTGTCCGTCAACTCCATTTCCAGCTCCGATTCCAATAACAGGAATGGTTAAACTTTCAGCAACTTCTTTGGCTAATTTGGCAGGAACTTTTTCTAATACAATTGCAAAACAACCTGCTTTTTCTAGCATTTTAGCATCCTCTTTTAGTTGATCAGCTTCCTCTTCTTCTTTAGCGCGAACTGTATATGTTCCAAATTTGTAAATGGATTGTGGAGTTAATCCTAAATGCCCCATTACAGGAATTCCTGCGTTTAAAATACGTTTAATAGATTCTTTAATTTCTTTTCCACCTTCAACTTTTACAGCATGTCCTCCAGATTCTTTCATGATGCGAATTGCAGAACGCAACGCTTCTTTCGGATCTGATTGATACGTTCCAAAAGGCAAATCAACTACTACTAATGCTCGCGTGATTGCCCTAACAACAGAGGATGCATGATAAATCATCTGATCAAGGGTAATTGGGAGTGTCGTTTCATGTCCTGCCATAACATTACTTGCAGAATCACCAACAAGAATTACGTCAATTCCAGCACCATCAACAATCTTTGCCATGGTGTAATCGTATGCGGTTAGCATGGAGATTTTTTCTCCATTATTCTTCATTTCAACTACCGACTTTGTAGTAACTCTCTTGTATTGTTTTTTTGCGACAGACATACGTTAATTTTTCTATGGACGTAAAAATAATAATAAAAATATAAGCTGGCAGGAGAACTGTTTGTTTTTTTAGCTTAGTTAGGAAGAAAAAGATTGGGTTATTTGATAGGAATCCAAATTTCTTCTTCAGATTCTTCACTCGTAGGATTGTATTTTTCTCCTAAAACTTCAAAATGAGGTCGATGATCTAATTCATATTCTGAATTTGGTAACCATTCATGAAAAATAAATTGAAATGCTTCTGCAAAATTTTGAGGAAGGCCTTTGTAACGAAACACTACATACAATCCGCTTTTAAGTGTAAAGCATTCCATGTTTTTTGGAACAGATTCAAAATCAGAAACTTCAGTCAATGCGTACTTTGTGAATTTTGTTTGCGGATTAAAATCTGTAAAGTACATTTTATCATATACTTGAAGCGAATACAAGTGGTTCCCAATTGTATTTTGAATGGATTTTCGTTCTTGCATGAAGTTTTTCCAAAGTAGGGGAGTTGTGTTTTGTAAAAGTGACATCTGAGCAGATTTCCCGATGAGTTTCTTTTCTGCTAAAATTTGTACGCTAGGAGTAGACAACATTAAATGTATAATTAGGATTTGCTTTTATTTCTTAAAACTATCGTAAAACTAAGTAGTTTTTTAAATTTTTGAATTATTTTTCAAAAAAATCACCAATCATGAAACAATATCTCTACTTCGTATTTTTTTTAGTTAGTTTTTATACACAAGCACAAACTGACGATGAAAAAGCAGCTAAACAAGCTGTTATTCAGTTTTTTGAAGGTTTTCATCAAAAAGATTCAACTTTGATGCAACGGGTTGTTCATAAAGATATCATACTACAAACTACTTTTATTAATCAAGAGGGAAAAGCCATACTTCGGAATCAAAAAGCAGACGGTTTTATAACTGCAGTTGTAAGCAGAGCTGAAAATCCTATTTGGGAAGAAAAAATCCTTTCGTACAATGTCCAAGTAGATGGCACAATGGCAAATGTATGGACTCCTTACGAATTTTGGTTGGATGGAAAGTTTCTCCATTGTGGAGTCAATTCGTTTCAACTATTCAAAGACAATGGACAATGGAAAATAATTTACTTAATAGATACTAGACATAAAAAAGGCTGTCAGAGTTAGTTATTGATATCTCTATCCTAATGCTGTTCAGTAAAAAGGGGCAAAAAATAAAATATACACATTTTCAGACTAACAATCTGCCAAATGTACACCAACGGCCAATCCACCTTCAGATGTTTCTTTATATTTAGAATTCATATCTTTTGCCGTTTCCCACATGGTACTAATTACTTTATCTAATGGAACTTTAACATCTTTAGGATCTGTTTCCATGGCCAATTCGGCAGCATTGATAGCTTTAATAGCACCCATGGAATTTCGTTCAATACACGGAACTTGTACCAAACCACCAATAGGATCACAAGTCATTCCTAAATGATGTTCCATCGCTATCTCAGCGGCAATCATCACTTGTTCAGGCGAACCGCCAAATAATTCTGTAAGTGCGCCAGCTGCCATAGCAGAAGATACACCAATCTCGGCTTGGCAACCACCCATTGCAGCAGAAATAGTTGCTCCTTTTTTGAAAATACTTCCAATTTCGCCAGCAACTAGCAAAAAACGTTTAATATGTTTAAAATCTGCTTTATGATTTTCTATAACCATATAATACATTAAAACTGCAGGAATAACACCTGCACTTCCATTGGTAGGAGCTGTTACGACACGCCCTAAAGAAGCATTTACTTCATTTACAGCAAGAGCAAAACAACTTACCCATTTAAAAATCTGTCTGAATTTTACTTCTGTTTTGCGAATTGTTTCCAGCCATTCTTCGGGAGAACTATATGGTAAATCACTTTTTAACTTTTGATGGATATCGTAGGCTCTTCGTCTTACATTAAGACCTCCAGGCAATACTCCTTCAGTATGGCAACCAATATACATACATTCTAACATGGTTTTCCAAACACGACGCAATTCAGCATCAATCTCTTCTGGGAAGCGCAACAACGTTTCATTTAATAAAACAATTTCAGAAATTTTCTTTTTCTCTTTTGTACAAAAATTGATAAGATCTGTTGCTTTGTTAATAGAGTACGGGAAAATTCGAATAGGATGGTCTGTATCAGCATGTGTTTCATGTTCCTTTACTACAAAACCGCCACCGATAGAATAAAAAGTTGAAGAATAAACTTTATGATCAACAATTGCATGAAACGTAATTCCGTTGGGATGAAATGGTAAAAAATCGTTGTTGAATACTACATCTTTGCTAGGAGTAAAAACAATTTCTTTTTCTTGATTAAGAGGTAAAATGTTTTTCGTTTTGATTGCATTCACTATTACAGGAATATCTTGTGTAGGAATAGTTTCTGGATCTGCTCCATAGAGACCTAGTAAAACTGCCAAATCGGTAGCATGTCCTTTCCCAGTAAGTGACAAAGAGCCATACAAATCAACTTTTACAGAAGTAACTTTGTCAAAAAGATGGGCAGCCTTCAATTCTTTAATCCAACTTTCTGCAGCTCGCCACGGACCTAATGTGTGTGAACTTGAAGGACCTATACCAATTTTGAGCATGTCAAAAACACTAATGTATTCCATAACGTGAACATTCTTTTTAGAAGTGTAAATATAAAGGGAAAGTTTGAATATATACGTCTTTTTTTGCCCTTATAATATCTTTATGAAAAGTCAGTTTAGAAATAAAAAATACCAAAATGGTAATTTCCAAACAATACAAAGACGACATGCGAAAGGAATGTTTTGTGTAAGTTATGATTCAGAGAATCAATGAGTTAAATTTTTTATAAAGTTGTAGGAATCTACACCTGATATTCATAGTTTTATGTATAGCTATATTAAGAAAGATTTCTCTTGTAATTAAAAGAAGAAAATCTTTTTAGGTGAATTCATCAATCATTCTATATTAACGAACTTTTACTAAAAGTTCATTAAAATCAATTTATTATGAAAAATAAAACGAACAGAAAACTAAGCTTTAAAAAAATTAAAGTTTCTGAATTGAGAACAATTGACATTAAAGGAGGCGGATCATTATTTACTTGCTATTGTTGTACTTCCGACCATTGCCCGAATTCGGCAGATGAATGTGAAACCATACGAGGAAATACATGTTTCTGTTAAACCGAACTAGAGATTTTTTAGAAATGCTGACATCATGTCAGCATTTTTTTGTTGGCATAATCATTGACTTATACGTGTTGACTTGAAAAAGTAACGATTAAAATAAAAGTATAACACAACACAATAGATAAAAGTATAAATAAAGTTATGAGTAAAATTATCGGAATTGATTTAGGAACAACCAACTCATGTGTTTCTGTAATGGAAGGAAACGAGCCAGTGGTAATTGCAAATGCTGAGGGAAGACGTACAACGCCTTCTGTGATTGCTTTTGTAGATGGTGGCGAAATTAAAGTTGGAGATCCAGCAAAAAGACAAGCAGTAACAAACCCTACAAAAACGGTATATTCTATCAAGCGTTTTATGGGGAATAAGTATTCAGAATCTACAAAAGAAGCTGGACGCGTACCATATAAAGTAGTAAAAGGTGATAATGATACACCAAGAGTTGATATTGATGGTCGTTTGTACACACCTCAAGAATTATCGGCAATGATTCTTCAAAAAATGAAGAAAACTGCAGAAGAGTTCTTAGGACAAGATGTGTCAGAAGCGGTAATTACAGTGCCAGCATATTTTAACGATGCACAGCGTCAAGCAACGAAAGAAGCTGGAGAAATTGCAGGTTTAAAAGTTAGAAGAATTATCAACGAACCAACAGCTGCCGCGTTAGCGTATGGTTTAGATAAAAAAGGTCAGGATCAAAAAATTGTTGTTTTTGACTTTGGTGGAGGAACACACGACGTGTCTATTTTAGAACTTGGTGATGGTGTATTTGAAGTATTATCAACAGATGGAGATACGCACTTAGGTGGAGACGATGTAGACGAAAAAATCATCAATTGGTTAGCAGAAGAATTCAATAATGAAGAAGGAATTGATCTTCGTAAAGACGCTATGGCGTTGCAACGTTTGAAAGAGGCTGCTGAGAAAGCTAAGATTGAATTGTCTAGTTCAACAGCTACTGAGATTAACTTACCATACATCACAGCTACGGCAAGTGGTCCAAAACACTTGGTACGTTCATTATCAAGAGCTAAATTTGAGCAATTGATTGATGATTTGGTGAAAAGAACTATTGAGCCATGTCAAACAGCATTAAAGAATGCTGGATTATCAACTGGAGATATTGATGAGATTATCTTAGTAGGTGGATCAACACGTATTCCTGCAGTACAAGAAGCTGTTGAAAAATTCTTTGGAAAGAAACCAAGCAAAGGGGTAAACCCTGATGAGGTAGTTGCAGTCGGAGCAGCTATTCAAGGTGGAGTTTTAACAGGAGATGTCAAAGATGTATTATTACTTGATGTAACACCACTTTCGTTAGGAATTGAAACAATGGGGAATGTGATGACAAAGTTGATTGAAGCAAATACAACGATTCCAACTAAGAAATCACAAGTATTCTCAACAGCGGCAGATAATCAACCTTCGGTAGAGATTCACGTATTACAAGGTGAGCGTCCAATGGCTGCAGATAACAAAACGATTGGCCGTTTCCACTTAGACGGAATTCCACCAGCGCAACGAGGAGTTCCTCAAATTGAAGTAACTTTTGATATTGATGCAAACGGAATTATCAATGTATCTGCCAAAGACAAAGGAACAAACAAAGAGCAAAATATTCGTATCGAAGCTTCTTCAGGGTTAACAGAAGAAGAGATTGCGAAAATGAAGCAAGAAGCAGAAGCAAATGCGGAAGCGGATAAGAAAGCAAAAGAAACTGCAGATAAATTGAATAGTGCAGATTCTATGATTTTCCAAACAGAAAAACAATTAAAAGAGTTTGGTGATAAATTATCAGATGATAAGAAAAAGCCAATCGAAGCTGCATTGGAAGAATTGAAGAAAGCTTACGAAACGAAAGATGTTGCAGTAATCGATCCTGCATTGGAGAAGATTAATGAAGCTTGGAAAATAGCTAGTGAAGAAATGTACAAAGCACAAGCGGAAGCGCAACAAGCTGGCGAAGCAGGACAAGAAGTTTCTTCTGCAACAGCAGATAATAAAGATGGAGAAGATGTACAAGATGTAGACTTCGAAGAAGTAAAATAATCTTACATATTCATTTATAAAAAAACCGCTCACTGAGCGGTTTTTTTATATCAAGTTTCTTCTTTTTCTAAAATTGTTAATGCTATACGAATCGTAGCATATGGAATCGCTTCTTCAAAATAATCGTAATAAGGTTTTAATGCATCTGGACTATCAAGCTCTTTTTTCGCTTTGCGAATACTTTCTAAATCTTGTATGTCAATAAATTGCATCATGTCAATGTCTTTTCCTTGTGCATATAATTTAGAAAGATGTGAATAAATCGTGGTTTCTGCTAACTTTCGCTCGATGGCAATTTCTTCAATAGACATCCCTTTTTGGTACAATTCGTAGGTTTTCAGAGTCGTATCTACTTTGCGTGTCTTTTTCTTTTTTTCTTTGGAGAATGCTATAATTTCTTTGATGAAATCATATCCATAATTCATCATTTTTGCACGTCCAACACCATTAATTCGGATAAATTCTTCGTCAGACATTGGTCGCTCAGCTTCCATTTCTCGCAAAGTCGCATCGTTAAAAATTTGATACGCAGGAACATCTTCTTCTTGGGCAATTTGCAAACGTAATTTTCGCAGGCGTTCAAATAATGAATCTTTTTTTGCTTTTGTCTTTTTTGTTTGCTGTGCTTCTGTAATTTCTTTGATTTCAATTAAATTAGCCAACGCAACTTTTTTTCCTTTAAATAAAACGTCTTTAGCAAAAGTTGTTAACTTTAGTTTGTTGCTATCGTGAAATGCAATTTCTAAAAAACCTTGGTTGACTAATTGTGTGATGTATTGTTTCCAATCAAGCCAAGCAATATTTTTAGCGATTCCGTAGGTTTTTAATTCTTGATAGCCTTTATTCAAAATCGTTGCATTTTGTGCACCACGCAACACATCAATTACAGTACCAATAGGTTCTTGCTCTTTTACACGAGCCACAGCAGACAATGCTTTTTGCGCAATGACTGTTCCATCGAAAAATTGAGGAGGATTCAAACAGACATCACAATTACCACAGTCTTCACTAATGAGTTCGCCAAAATAGTTGAGCAAGATTTTTCGACGACAACTCAAAGCGTCTGCGTATTCTTTCATACGGTTTAACTTGGCAAGCTGTACATCTACATTTCCAGAATTTTCAGCAAATTTTTGTAATTGAATCACATCTCCGTAGCTGTGAAATAGTAATGTATCAGATGGTAGTCCATCACGACCAGCTCTACCAATTTCTTGATAATATCCTTCAATATTTTTTGGTAAATTATAATGAATTACCCAACGTACATTCGATTTGTCAATACCCATACCAAAAGCAATGGTGGCACAAATTATCTGGCAAGTATCATTGATAAAATCTTCTTGAATTTGCGAACGTTGTTCATGAGAAATTCCAGCATGGTATGCTATTGCATTAAACCCCACGTTTTGTAGTTTTTCTGCAACTTGCTCAGTGGTTTTTCTGCTCAAACAATATATAATCCCACTTTCAGCAGAACGCTTTGTAATGAAATTAGTAATTTGTTGAATGCGATTATTGGCAGGACGCACTTCCAACTTTAAATTTTTTCGATCAAAAGAAGCAATATGTTGTATGGCATTCGGAATATTCAACTGATTCACAATATCCTCACGAGTAGCCTTATCTGCTGTAGCGGTAAGAGCAATCATAGGAACTGTAGGAAAACGATTTTTCAAATACCCTAGATTTGTATAGGCAGGTCTAAAATCATGTCCCCATGAAGAAATACAATGTGCTTCATCAATTGCTATTAAGCTTATTTTTTGGCGATTAAAAATAGGTTCTAAATAAGATAAACTTTCTGGAGCAGTATACAATAAGTGAATTGTGCCTTCATCGATTTTTGCAAAAATATCTTGTTGTTCCGTTTCAGATTGACTACTATTAAGAAAAGCAGCCGAAATGCCATTAGTGGTCAGTCCGTCTACCTGATCTTTCATTAAAGCAATCAAAGGAGAAACAACAATTGTAATACCTTCTAATAATAATGCAGGCAGTTGATAACAAATCGATTTTCCACCACCGGTGGGCATAATTACCAGATTGTCATTTCCTTCAAAAATTGATTGTATAATCTCTTTTTGTAAAGGTCTGAAACTATCATAACCAAAATATTCTTTTAAAGTACTTGTAAGAGTAGTGTGAGCAATCATAGCTTACAAAGAAAATAAAAAAACGCATACTATTACTAATATGCGTTTTTTATGGATTGGTTGATTGGTTATTATAGTAAGCCTGAGTTATCTTAGGTTTTTTAGGAACACTATGATAGATGCTCAGTAATATTTTCTATATTCAAATGTAATGATAAACTACAATTATAAATTACGTGATATCCGTACTTAATGTAGGTATCAACAATACGATTTACTTTTTATCAAGTGTTTCAATCACTTTTCTAGACATTATATGTGCCCCATCAAAGATGTCAAATATATATTCATTACCAAATAAGGTTTGTACTTTTTTATGTTCGAGTTGCATACGTTCTTCTGTAAGGTATTCATCTCTATTCCCTACAATCAGGATTATTTTAGTTTCATTGGTATCAATATGACTGAAATCTTCTTTCTTTAACTCTGTGGGAATACTTCCTGCGTAAATAATCAATTGATCACAGACAATTTTTCTTCGAGCAATCCATCGCATAGCGACAGAAACTCCTTGAGAAAACCCCAATACATAAAAATTAACATGTGCAGGAACTTGCTCTGCTTGATATATTGCATCAAAGTTTCTTAGTACGTTTTCAATTTCTTGGGCTGTATTCTCTTTAGTTAACCAACTTGCGCCAACATATTTGTATTCATTCTTTAAATAATATTTAGAAGAAGCTTGTGGCGCAATGATATAATTTTCATCTGCGTTCAACGAACTAAAATAAGTAATAAAGTAGCGACTTAAATACCCAATTCCATGACAAACCCACCACACATTCTTTGTTTTAGGAGTTAATTTATTTAGGGTTGAATAGGTATTTGTAACTTGATAAGAGATTTCTTTTTCGTTCATCATATAATTTGTGTTCCTGTTTCGTATTTTTATGCTTTCAAAAATACAATACATTCTATCACTGTAAATAAAACAAATGAATTTTAATAAAGAAGCTCTTTTACAAAAACTCAATGCTATTATTCCGAACACGTTATTGGACACACTGCAAATTTCGTATACAGATGTGGGAGAAGATTATTTAACAGCTAAAATGCCTGTGAGTCCTCGAGTACATCAACCGCAAGGATTATTACACGGAGGAGCTACAATTGCTTTAGCAGAAACCGTAGGAAGTACAGCTTCTCATCTATTTATTGATGCTTCAAAATATAAAGTAAAAGGATTGGAAATTTCTGCGAATCACCTAAAAAGTAAAAGTGAAGGAGAAGTTTTTGCCACAGCTAGACCAATTCATAAAGGGAGAACAACACATTTGTGGGAAATTAGAGTAGAAGATGAAGAAGGTGTTTTAATCTCGCTTTGTAAACTCACGACAATCGTTTTAGAAAAATAGAATGATAAAATAATGATTGACAAACTTTCTGTTCATATAGAAAATAGGCTTCCTTTTGTAGTTTACCGAAAACCTAATGCTACCAATGTAAAAGCAGTGCTACAGAAAACCGATAAGTTGCATACAGTTTCGGATTTTACGGAAAGTGGTTTTGTAATGGCTCCATTTGATCATACAAGAGAAGCTATATTATTGCCTTTTGATGTAGTTTTTATGGGGAATTTAGACGATTTTCCAACCGCAGAAATGTCAAGTCAAACTGCAAATCCTTCTGCGGAAGCGAAAAAAGAACACCTGCAATTAGTAGCAAATGCTGTGCACCAAATTCAAAATTCTGTAGTTGAAAAAATTGTTGTATCTCGTAAGGAAGAAATCATTTCCGATACTGAACCGCTTGTATTGTTTAGACGCTTATGCGAAGCATATCCCACAGCATTTGTATACCTTTGGTTTCATCCTAAAGTGGGAATGTGGATTGGAGCAACTCCAGAGACTTTAGTACACTCTAGGGGAAAAACAATGACGACCATGTCACTTGCAGGAACGCGAAAATTTGAAGAAAACACTAAGGTTGCATGGAGCTCTAAGGAAATCGAAGAACAGCAAATCGTTACAGAATACATTTTAGATCGATTGAAAGAAGTAACTACACAAGTATCAGTAGATAAAGCAGAAACGCATCGAGCGGGTAGTTTATTGCATTTACGCTCTGTCATTATAGCTCGCATGAAACCTTCTACAACTATAGGCGATGTACTAAAAACATTGCATCCAACCCCTGCAATATGTGGTTATCCAATGGAAATGGCAAAACAATTCATTTTACAGGAAGAACATTATGATCGTGCTTTTTACACAGGATATTTGGGGGAACTAAATATACAAGAAGAAATAGCAAGAAATCGAAATCAAAAAAATCAAGAAAATAGCGCTTACCGAACAATTAGAACCCATTCGGAGTTGTATGTCAATCTTCGTTGCATGCAACTGATTCATACTAAAAGAATTCTATATATTGGAGGTGGAATTACCAAAGATTCTAATCCCGAATCTGAATGGCAAGAAACAGTTGCAAAATCGCAAATAATGAAACGTGTATTATAAAAAATGCATTGAAAATTGTATTTTTGCGAGTTGATGATATACTCTAAAATTCCACTAGCTCAAACCTTAGTTTCGCTTTGTATTGCCAAAGGTATTAATCATGTTGTGATTTCTCCTGGTTCGCGAAATGCACCGTTAACTCTTAGTTTTTCTCAACATCCGCAAATTCACGCCTATAGTATTGTTGATGAGCGATGTGCTGCATTTTTTGCAATGGGTATGGCACAGCAGTTATGTAAGCCTGTGGCTGTTATTTGTACATCTGGTTCTGCCATGCTCAATTATTATCCTGCTGTTGCGGAAGCTTTTTATAGCAATATTCCTTTAGTAGTAATTTCTGCTGATCGTCCTGAATACTTAATTGATGTAGGAGATGGACAAACGATTCGACAAAAACATATCTTTAAAAATCATATTAATTACGAAGCTAATCTTAAACAAGATATTACACATAAGCGTACCATTTTGGCCGAAACTCACCAACTTTCTCCAACTATGGAGCGTGAATTACAATTGGGAATTCAACAATACAATGAAAAAGAAATCAATAATGCATTAAATGCTGCAGTAGAACAAAAAGGTCCTGTACACATCAATGCTCCATTTGATGAACCGTTGTACGAAATGATATCAGAACCAACGGTTTTTCCAGATGTTTTTGAGCCAAAAATTGCTCAGGAGATTGATAGTGAAAAAATAGAGCAAGCGGCTAATATATGGAATTCGTCTACTAGAAAAATGGTACTTGTGGGAACTTTGCCTCCTAATACAATTGCTAAGGAATATTTAGAAATATTGGCACATGACCCGTCAGTATTGGTATTTACGGAAACAACTTCCAACTTACGTGATGATGAATTTTTCAATAAAATTGATCAGATGATTTTGCCTATTGAAAAAAATGAGGAAATGTTGGATAAATTTCAGCCAGAAGTATTGCTCACTCTAGGCGGAATGATTGTTTCAAAAAAAATAAAAGCAATTCTTCGGAAACGACAACCCAAACATCATTGGCACATTCACGAACACAGAGTATTTGATACATTTTTTTGTTTGGAATATTTCTTTAAGATGAATCCAAACCACTTTTTTGAGCTGTTTTTTGAAAAAAAACAACATATTGAAAGTTCGTACAAGTCATTTTGGAACGCTGTAAAGATAGATAGAGAAGAGAAGCAGCAAAAATATATGCAGCAAGTTCATTTTTCTGATCTTAAGGCGTTTGAAACAATTTTGTCTACCCTTCCTTCTTCATTAATTCTACATTTAGGAAATAGCTCAACTGTGCGCTATGCACAATTATTCGAAATTGATGCAGGAATTGAATTATTTTGCAATCGAGGAACGAGTGGAATTGACGGTAGTACTTCAACAGCTATAGGAAGCGCCGTCGTTTCAAAAAAGCAGGCAATGATTATTACAGGCGACTTGAGTTTCTTTTATGACAGTAATGCCTTATGGAACACTTATATTCCCAAAGATTTTCGTATTATCTTAATCAATAACCATGGAGGAGGAATATTTAGAATTCTTCCAGGAAATAAGAATACGGACAATTTTGATACGTATTTTGAAACTATTCATGGATTTACAGCTGAAAAATTAGCTGATATGTATCAATTCGAATATCTTACAGCTTCAGATGCGTCATCATTGACAAAAGCACTTGAAACTTTTTATAAAACAAGTGATACACCTAAGCTTTTAGAAGTTTTTACTCCTAGAACAGTGAATGATGAGGTGTTAATCGATTATTTTAAGTTTTTCAACGAAAAAAAATAACAAGTCCTTCCCCAAAAGTAAAAACTCTTGTAAGTCAATTACATTTGAAATGTATATTATTAATCAAATTTTATAATCAAAAATCAAAGTAAAATGAGCAAGAGAGACGAGCTAATTGCAAAATACGCAGCAGATTTAAAAGAAAAATGTGGTGTGACTGCAGATATGGATTTATTAAGAAAAGTAACAATTGGATGTGGTCCAGCTATTTATAACAAAGATGCTGCTACAGTTTCAGGGTCTGATCAGAAAGAATTGGCAACTGTAAAAAATAACTTTTTAATCAAAAAGTTAGGATTGGCTAACACCAACGAACTAGATAAAGGAATAGATGCAGTAATGGAGCAATATGGTCGTTCAAACAGATCAAAGTATAGAGCAGTAGTATATTATTTACTTACTGTACACTTTGGAAAAGAGGCAATCTACAATTAATTAGATTGTACTTCAATACTATTATATAATTCTTTTTAAGAACGTCATTCTTTTTGAATGGCGTTTTTTTATGAAATAACTTCACAGAAAGCGTACCTTTGGCGGAAATTTAAAGTTTATGATTCATTTAGGACAACTCAATATATTAGAAATTTTACGAGAAACACCTCCGGGACTTTTTTTGGGTGATGAGGAAGGAAACGAAATTTTGTTGCCTAACAAATATGTGCCTAAATCATTTGAGATAGGAGAAAAACTTACCGTTTTTGCGTATTTAGACAGTCACGAACGTCCTGTAACAACTACACTAAAGCCTTATACAAAGGTCAATGAATTTGCTTTATTGAGAGTGACAGCAGTAAGTGATTATGGGGCTTTTTTAGATTGGGGATTGGAAAAAGATTTATTTGTTCCTTTCAAAGAGCAAGCACGAGAAATGCAAGAAGGTAAATGGTATGTTGTATATTGTTATCTAGACGCAGAAACGAATCGTTTGGTTGCTTCAAGTAAAACAAATAAGTTTTTAAGCAATGAGGAGTTGACTGTAGAAAAGTTTGATGAAGTAGAGCTTATGGTGTCACGCTTTACTGAATTGGGTGTTGAAATGATTGTAAATCAGAAGCACAAAGGATTGGTGTATAATGATGAAATCTTCAGAGAGCTAAAATTAGGAGAAAAGTTAAAAGGCATTGTAAAAAAAATTAGAGAAGACCATAAAATTGATCTTTCTTTACAACAAATTGGCTATAAAAATATAGAACCTTCTGCACAAAAAGTATTGGATGCGTTACAACGAAACGGAGGACATTTGCCTTTACACGATAAAAGTGATCCAGAAGATGTGAAAAGGCATCTGCAAATGAGTAAAAAGAGCTTTAAGAAAGCCATTGGAAGTTTATACAAAAACAAACAAATTATTATCAATTCTGATGGAATTGAACTAAAGTAGTACGGTATTATTTCCCGACACAAAAAAAGGTTGTTTCATATTTTGAAACAACCTTTTTTAGATATAATACTTTGACAACTTACTTACTGTTCGTACAAGAACGAAACAAATTCGGTTGACTTGGCTTTACTATAAATACGAATATCGTCAATACTTCCGCTAAAAGGAAATTCGCCAGACAAATCGTTTCCGATTAGTAAAGGAGCAGAAGTAGTTTCTAATTCCCCTTTAATATATTTCATCATGGCAGGTTTTCCGTTAATATATAAATACATAGTATCATCCTTTAGAGTACATGTAACCATATACCATGTGTCTTTTATGTAGTCAAATTTTCGTAACTCTTGATTGATTCCGTAAGGAGCAATAGAAAAAATGATATCTTCAGTCACAACTTCATTATCATCTAATGGAGTATAACCAATTGAAATTCCGTAAGCAGCTTGATTCTTAGATTCGTCAGAAACATTTTTGTGAAGTACTTGTTGTAAGTGTTGAGCATTTGTTTTTACCCATAAATTAATCGTAAATTCATTGGTAAAATTCAAATGTTCGTTTGCAGGAATTTGAATATAATCATTGATTCCATCAAAGGCATACGCAAAGTTTGCATTACCAAAGCGATCTGAAGTTGGAGTTGCTCCTTTAGTTTGTGCATTGACTTGATAAGCACTTTCATCATTGGTATTGCCATCAAGTGGATAATAAGCAACCAAACTTTCAGAAAGATCAAAAATTGGCTCTTCTTCTTCAATACTGCAACTGCTGAAGACAAGAACGATTGCCAAACAGCTAATTAGTGAAATGGTTTTCATGTTGAATTAGTTTTTTTGATGATTGATGATAAAAAAAACTATATCAAAAATAATACCAAAGAAAGATTTATAAAGTTTAATTTTGCAGTTCTGGAAAATGTTCTTTTGCCCAAAGGCGATCAAATATATTTAGTGGAGCTGGCTGTGGTAACGAAATAGTTGAGTTAAAAAGTGGATGGTGCTCATACATGCCTAATTTTTTAAGTGTATACACAAGAAAAAAAGTTTGATTTGCCATTCTTGTGAAAGGTTCGTCTGTGCCAGGACTGTGAAAGTTATATAAAAGTATATTTGTCTTTCTGCTATCTAGTGTTAGATTATATTTATCAAGGTAATTATCCCGCATATATACAATGATACTTAGTTGATGAAACTCCTCTAAAATATTCAATAACTCTATAGCTTCATGAGATTTAGGGGCAACTTTTCGAAGGTGCAAATATGCTTGAAACGGAGTAATATAGGCATAGGATTCTCTTTTGTTTTTGTAAAATCCTTTGAAATTGTGAATCAAGATTTTTTCCATAATAATCGTATCAAGAGAAATGTTATCATTTGTATAAAAAGCCCCACGAGTTTTTTCGAGCAAGTCTAAAGCACGTTCTGTACGTAATTCTTTTAAAGAAAGAATGGTTTCTGCCGAAAATTCAATGCTGTAAGCACGTTTTGCATATTCAACTTCTTGTGCCACATACACAATTTCTTCATTGTGAACTTTCTCAAAAGCAATTTCCGCTATTTTGTATTGAGAAACATCTACAAAACTTATCAAAGCTGCCAATATATAACTAATCACAAACGCTTTCCACATCCATGATTGCGCTTTTATAGTTCGTATAATTTCTGTCCAAGAAACAAAAAATAGGTATATAGGAATACAGATAAATAGATATCCAAAAGTTTCGAAAATCGACAAGTCTATTTCGGGAAATTGAAACAAAAAGCGAGTAATATATACCATCGTAGCATACCAAACCATATATTCGATAAATAGTGAATGCTTCGTGATTTTTATAGAAGAGAAATGATTTTTACCATTAAAATACTTGGAAGGTATTGAAAACCAACAACGAATCATGGCACTATTTCCGAAGGCAATTGAGAGCGTTATCAAAAACAGTTTTTGGTAAAATAAACTAGCTTCGGAAACCTTGGGAACATCATAACCCCATAAAACCATAAAAAGATCAACAGCTTCTGTAAATAGAAAAACAAAGCAAAAAAATAATGCAGCGTATAGAAAACCGTAGACAATACCTAACCAAAATCGGAAAACTCCAATCTTGGATATTGTTAGCTCCTGTTTATATATGATTTTTTCCTTTGATCGCATATTCTATCAGTCAAAAACTGATAGTGTATGTTACAAATTCAATTTTTTACGTAAGGTTTTTGGCAATGCATCCTTGTGAACCATAATTGAGATTGTTTTCAGTTTAAAAAATGCTTCACTCATGTTGACATGTCCATCGTTTGGCACGCGCTCTGTATTGCTTCCCCATGAATTTTTTACTCTAAAATAGTCATTTCCGTTTTGATCTGTAGCCATACCAGTAATATGCATTAAATGGTCGTCAGTTGTGGTATAGTTTTCAAATTCTTGTTGACGATAATTGGGAGTAATGTTTTTTTCTTTGCGAATTTCTGCAGAAAATTCTTCTCTGCGAATAGCATCTTCAGGAATTGTAGCAACAGCATACTTTGCAGAAAAAGTTGATTCTGAAACATCGCAATCGAGCTCTACAGTATATCCTGTTTTTAAAGCATTTTTCGTTGCAGCAACCAATTCATCTAAAGTGACATTATAAAAGCTTCCGTTAGAAAAATTATCAGGAATGTTTAAAATAAATGGTTTATAATATGGTTGGTGCGTAAATGAAGTCAGGGTTACGTAATCATCAGGATTAATTTTAGTCATTTCTAAAAAAGACTTCGGAGTATATGTTTTTCCTTGATATGTAAACGATTCTGGTCGCTTTCCTAAATATACATCTAACACATTTTCAATAGCGGCTTTCCAGTTTGAAGACAATTTTCCAGCAGGATTTTTAATATACACGTCCAACATCGCTTTTAAAACAGCAACCATTTCAGCGTGATTATGATATTGCTGCAGCGCTTGCAAACCACTGTACGCACTAGTAGGAACCAATCCATGTGATTTAACCGAATTCATCACATCATGCGCCAATCCGCCTTCGCTAAATTGTGCTTTTCCTTGTCGCATCACATAATTCCATGCTTTTTTTGGGTATGTATTACGAACGTTGTACATTTCTGAAATATCAATCTGTTTTCCAGTCAATCGAATAATTTCAGATTCTAAAAATGAAGAAGTTGAGAAGCTCCAGCAAGTTCCTGTTTGTCCTTGACTAATTACGGGAGTAGCTTCTAAATCTACCGTTGTTGTAAATTGGTAATCTTGTGCAAAAGTCACCATTGTAAAGCAACTTAAAAAAGCAGAAATAAATATTCTTTTCATTAGAAATGTATGTGTTTTATGTTTATCAACAGATTAGAATTTGAATAGATAATTCTTGAAAACTGTGTAAAATGAATTATTTTTACGCAAAATACCAAAAACTATGAGTAAACCAAACTGGAAAACGGTAAAAGAATACGATGATATCACCTATAAAAAAGCAGATGGCGTTGCCAGAATAGCTTTTAATCGACCAGATGTGCGCAACGCATTTCGTCCGCATACCACAAGCGAATTGTTGGATGCCTTTAAAGATGCGCATGAAGATGTAACTATTGGCGTAGTATTGCTTTCTGCAGAAGGTCCTTCGTCAAAAGATGGTGTGTATTCGTTTTGCAGCGGTGGTGATCAAAAAGCACGTGGACATCAAGGGTATGTTGGCGAAGATGGATACCATAGATTAAACATTCTAGAGGTACAGCGTTTAATTCGTTTTATGCCTAAGGCCGTAATTTGTGTAGTACCAGGTTGGGCAGTTGGTGGCGGACATAGTTTGCATGTAGTATGTGATTTGACTTTGGCTAGTAAAGAACATGCAATTTTTAAACAAACCGATGCAGATGTAACTAGTTTTGATGCAGGTTATGGTTCTGCTTATTTGGCTAAAATGGTAGGACAGAAAAAAGCGCGTGAAATCTTCTTTTTAGGAAGAAATTACTCTGCACAAGAAGCCTACGAAATGGGCATGGTCAATGCCGTGATTCCGCATGATGAGTTGGAAGATACAGCGTTTGAATGGGCGCAGGAAATATTGGCAAAATCGCCAACTTCTATAAAAATGCTCAAGTTTGCCATGAATTTGACTGACGATGGAATGGTTGGACAACAAGTATTTGCAGGTGAAGCGACTCGTTTGGCATATATGACTGATGAAGCCAAAGAAGGACGTGATGCCTTTTTGGAAAAACGTAAGCCTAACTTTGAGAAAAAGTGGATTCCATAAATTAGTTAAGGAGAAGTAAACTGTTATTTCTGTGAGTTGTATTGAGTGCTGTCAAAAATTAGGCAACAATCTTTGATGTCTTCTATTTTTGATAAAATTAGATTCATCAATCAAATAGTTAAAAGTATTTACCTATGAAAAAACTATTTTTTGTCTGTTTGTTTTTTCTGAGTTTCTCGGTTGTACAAGCCCAAAATAAAGAACGAAAGTTTGATATAGGAATTCATTATCCGTTATCTACAGGTGATAATTTTATGGTGTTTGCGTATGACGGATTGATTGGTTTGGATATTCGATATCAGGTTACAGATACGAAACTTATTTCGCCAAAACTTGCTTTTTCAGTAGATTATTTCATTTATAATTTTGTGGAAGGTGTTAATGGAGGTGCATTGTTATTAAAACCCAAAGTTATTGGAGAATTCAATCTTGAAAAATTTCCACGATTAAAACCGTTTGTATTACTTGGATACAGTTTTTTTACGACGTCTCTCAATGCTGCCAATCGAAACTTCGATTTTGGAAATCCGGATCCAATTATACAACCCAATGGGGATCGTTTTACAGATACTCAAAATGGTATAAATTGGGGATTTGGTGCTGCATATGATGTTTCAGATAAGTTCTATATAGAAGTTTCTGCTGATTTTATTAAATTAGATTTAGATGGTGAAACTTCGGGAAATCGCTATAACGAAAACATTCATACGGTGAATTTTGGTATAGGTTTTAGATTATAGTTAAAAAAAAAACAGAAAGTTTAATTATTTTTCTTTACTACATAAGTTTCCCAACCATCATATTTTCCATTAAATTGTTTGGTAAGTTTGATGATTTCTGTAGTGAATTTCATGACATTTTCTAAAGTAGTAGAATTGTTTCTAGAGAATTTTATTTCATAAGGAAAAGATGTGCTATTTACATTCTTTTGATGTTCAATTGTAAACGATAATTTTTCAATTTCACGAGCAAATAAATTCATGTCATTTTGCGAAGTAAATGTTGCGTAATGTTCTATCTTTCTAGGAGTAGTTACATCATCTCCAGCATTTTTTAATTGAATTACCGTATCTCGATTTGACATGAAATTTTTAATCTCATCATTCGGATATAAAAAATTACGGTACAAGTCCCATGAAGAATCATCTTTTACAAATACCTCATATTTTTCACCACGAAATTGCTCTCGAAATAATTTGTCAATATGTCGTTCAATATCGGAAGCATCTTTTACATAATAATATTCAAAACGGCTACCATCATACATAAACGACCCCACATATTTACTGTCTGAAACTGATTGCATTTTATCGTAAATAGCATCTTTAATGCGGTACAATTTCTTTAGTTTATTTCCAATTGGAAAATCACTTTCTTGGGTTACTCTATACTTAATTTTTACATAAAATAGAAAATCATAGCCATTAATTGGCGCTTTATCAATCAAATCCATTCGTAAATTGGTAGAACTCACACCTTTTTCCTGTTTGGCTTGATACGTATTCCAAACCTGTGCTTCTTGGGCATTCATAAGAAATGTGCACATTAAAAGTAGTACGAAAATAGAATTTTTCATGTTTTGTATGCGTAATGAAGTTGCAAAGTACATAAAACTGCGAGTTTGTGTAGCAAAATTAATAGAATATTATCATTTTAATCAGAATCAAAAACAGCATGTATACTCTTTTGCATCGCTTTATAAAAGTGTATCTTTACAAAAATTAAGCACACATGATAAAACCTTGGCTAGCCGCCGCACGATTACGCACATTACCTTTATCTGTTTCTGGAATTATTGTAGGCTGTGCATTGGCTGATTTTTCAACTTTTGATCGTTCATTATCACATCTAAATTTTCCAACACGAGAAGGAGCAAATTATACAATTTTTATACTTTCTATTCTCACAACCATTGGGTTTCAAGTATTATCAAATTTTGCGAACGATTATGGTGATGGCATTCGTGGAACAGACGCTGATAGAGAAGGCGAGCAACGCATGGTTGCTTCGGGAATCATTTCTCCTAAGCAAATGAAAAGCGCAATGGTTATTACAGCAATCATCACGTTGCTACTTGCTTTATGTGTTATTTATGTTGCTTTTGGAAGTGAAAATTTTAAGTATTCAATACTATTTCTCTTTTTAGGAATCACAGCAATCATTGCTGCGGTGAAATATACTGTTGGAAAAAGTGCCTATGGATATTCAGGCTTGGGTGATGTATTTGTATTTCTCTTTTTTGGATGGTTAAGCGTAGTTGGAAGTTACTTTTTATACACAAAATCATTGAATTTTGATATTTTCTTACCTGCAACGGCTGTGGGATTGTTAAGTGCGGCTGTACTAAATTTAAACAACATGCGCGATCGAATTAAGGATAAAGCACACGGAAAAAATACTTTAGTCGTTAAAATTGGAAGTCAGAACGCAAAATTATATCATTACTCGTTGATTATTGGTGCATTGTTGATTACCGCATGGTATATCGGTAGAAACTATCATTCGCCAACGCAATTCATCATTTTTATTGCTTTTATTCCATTGGTCATGAATATGATTGTTGTTGGCAAAAATATCATTCTCAAAGAATTAGATTCTGAACTTAAAAAAGTGGCACTAAGTACCTTTTTATATGCGATAGTATTCGCTATTTTTAATTAGAAATCAACTTTAAAAAAACAAAAAACCATGAAAATTACATATTTAGGACATGCTTCATTACACATTGAATTTGAAGAAACAAATATTATTGTAGATCCTTTTATTTCAGGAAATTCATTAGCATCGGCGATTAACATTAGCGATTTAAAAGCAGATTATATTTTGGTAACACATGCGCATCAAGATCATATTTTGGACGTTGAACAAATTGCAAAAAGTAATAATGCAACAGTAGTTGCCAATTATGAAGTTGCAAATCATTTCGGAGAAAAAGGAATAGATGTATTTGCAATGAATCATGGAGGAACGTATAAAACAGAAACGTTTTCGGCTAAATATGTAAATGCAATACACACCTCGTCATTTCCTGATGGCTCATATGGAGGGCAACCTGGAGGATTTGTGGTTACTAGCAAAAGTGGAAAATCTATTTACATAGCAGGAGATACAGCTTTAACTTTTGATATGAAGTTGATTCCGCTTCAAACTACATTAGATTTGGCTATTTTTCCAATAGGAGATACTTTTACAATGGGTGTAGATGATGCGATTATAGCAAGTGATTTTGTGGAGTGTGATACAATACTAGGATATCATTATGATTCTTTCCCGCCTATACAAATTGACAAAGAAGAGGCTAAACAAAAGTTTGCAAACAGACATAAAGAATTACTTCTTCTAGAAATAGGAAAAAGCATAGAATTATAGGATATCTTAACTTAAGAAACACACTAAAAAAGTATAAATAGGAGTTAAATTCTAACAAAACTTACAAAGTCAGCATGTACGTTTAGCAATTATACATGAAAGCAACCTATTACAAACATATCTTAGATTTTAAAAGGCCTAGTGGAACATCTCGGGGAATTTTAATGCAAAAAGAAACATGGTTTATTCATATTGTCTCTGGCGAAAAGCAAGGAATAGGAGAGTGTGGAATTTTACGAGGATTGAGCATTGATGATGTGCCAGAATATGAAGAACAATTGCGTTGGACTTGTGAAAATATTGAACTTGGAAAAGACCAATTATTAGAAAAATTGATGGAGTTTCCATCAATTCAATTTGGTGTAGAACAAGCATTTCTTTCTCTCAATTCAGAATTTCCGTATGAATTGTTTCCTTCTGCCTTTACAAAAGGAACAGCAGCTATAAGTATTAATGGCTTGATATGGATGGGTGATGAACAATTCATGAAACATCAAATAAAGGAAAAATTAACCGCAGGTTTTTCGTGTATAAAAATGAAAATTGGAGCGATTGATTTTGATACTGAAATCCGTTTATTAAAAAGTATTCGAAAAGAATATTCAGTGAATGATATAGAACTTCGTGTAGATGCTAATGGCGCATTTACTCCTGAAAATGCATTGGAAAAACTGAAACGTTTAGCGGAGTTAGAACTTCATTCTATTGAGCAACCAATCAAACAAGGACAGTTTGCGGAAATGGCACAACTTTGTGAAAGGACACCATTACCCATTGCATTTGATGAAGAATTAATAGGAGTTTTTCATTTAGAAGAAAAGAAAAAAATTATAGAAACGATACAACCACAGTATATTATTCTAAAACCAAGTTTAGTTGGTGGTTATAAGGGAAGCAATGAATGGATTTCAATTGCAGAAAATAATCAAGTTGGATGGTGGATTACCAGTGCTCTTGAAAGCAATATTGGTCTCAATGCTATAGCGCAATGGGCATACACGCTAAACAATCATTTGCCGCAAGGGCTAGGAACTGGAAGTTTGTATACGAACAATTTTAATTCACCATTACGCATAGAAAAAGGCGCTTTACAATACGACAACAATAAATTGTGGGAAGTTCCATATATTCAATAAAACTATAATTATGTACATACAGCAAGCATACAAAGGCGATAATGCCACATGGAAAGTACTACTTACTTCATTTTTAGTTCTTTTTATATTCATTGCAAATATCATTATGTTTTTTACAAGTGATATTGATACATTAGAAGAAATGGACAAGATGTACGAAATGTTGCCAAGTAACAATTTTTGGCTATTAGTCAATTTGTCAATTTTCGTATTTCTACTTTTAATGTTATTTGGCTTAGTAGTCTATTTACATCAACGGAGTTTGGTTTCGTTGACAACTTCACGAAAAAAGATAGATTATAAGCGAATTGCATTTTCTTTTGGATTGGTGTTTTCGTTGCAAATAATCAGTTTTGCAATTGAGTATTACATGAATCCAGAAAGTATTGTGTTTGATTTTAAGCCAGTTAGTTTTATAATTTTGGTTGTATTAAGTTTGATTCTTTTTCCATTTCAAATTGGCTTGGAAGAATATATTTTTCGTGGTTTTTTAATGCAGCAAATAGGAATTGTGGTAAAAAACAGATGGTTTCCTTTAATTGTGACTTCGGTAGCATTTGGATTATTACACTCTGCAAACCCTGAAGTTGCGACTATGGGAGGGATTACTATGATTTTTTATATCGGAACAGGGCTGTTATTGGGTATCATGACTTTAATGGATGAAGGTTTGGAATTGGCACTAGGGTTTCACTTTGCAAATAATTTTTTGGCAGCAACTTTAGTTACTGCAGAATATTCTGCTTTACGAACAGATTCATTATTTAAGTATGTTTCAGAAGGAAATGAGGTTACAACCTTTTGGGATATCTTACTACCAATCTTGATTTCGTATCCAATCATTCTCTTCATTTTGGCTAAAAAATATAAATGGCACAATTGGAAAGATAGGTTATTTGGTCGTGTACCTGCTAAGGAAGACGCCGTCGTAATAGATGAAAAATAATATATATAGGTTATTTTTGTAACGCTTTGTAAGAATTAATGTCTTATTTGCGTGTTCTAAACTAAAATGTATTATATGTCACACGAATCGATGTTTTCAGTCTTTTACTTTATTTTTGGACTTGCTCTAGTATATATCATTGGAAGTCTACTGCTAAAAGCGTTTAAGAGTATCAATGAAAAAACGCTTAATGACCAATCACCTGTTTTGAAAATTCCCGCGATTGTTGTTGAAAAAAGAGTGCAAACTCAAAATCAAACGCATTACGGAGATGATGACAATTATGTTTTTTTCAAAAATGAATTCATCATTATTTTTGAAAATATTCAAAATGGTAATCGACTCGCTTTTGAAGTTCATGAAGATGTATATAATACCATCGTAAAAGATGATGTTGGTTATTTAACGTACCAACGCAAACGTTTTTTAGATTTTGAAATTGATTTTACAGCGCAACATGTAGATTTTGGTGTTCAAAATGAATCTGATACGATTACAGAACTTCGTATTGATCAATAGTGTTTAGGATATATTGTGCCAATACATAATTGCTAGCTTCAATATTTATACATAATTTATAGTAGAATATAAAACAAAAAAAGTCCAGCTTTACGCCGGACTTTTCCAAATCTAAAATTTTCAGTCTACCTTCCGTTACACCAATCTGCATTTTGACTTAAACAAATAGAGCCATCATCGTGTCCAATTGTTGGCAAATCACATCCATCCCAACGTGTACATTGGTTGATTGTAACTTGGATTGTGATTGTACAAATGACACCAAGAGTAGGAACTGTTCCTCCTTTTACAGCATTTGTTGTCACGTTTGAAATTGATTGCTTGTTCAACTTTAAGTGTTTGATTTGTTTTTTCTTCATGTCGTGAGATTTTTGATTAATAATGATTGAAAATTAGCATAACAAAACAACAAATGAAAGAAAAGTACTAGCTGCTTTATCAAATAAAACTGTTTGTTTTATAAATTATGAAGTGAATTTTTAAACTTACGATGAGTCTTTTTTGAAAGAAATTTCATAAAAAAAGCGCTATATTTTCAATAGCGCGCTGGGTAAATTATAATTATTATTTACTTTTTACTCTTTTGGGTTCATCAGGATGGCAGCTTTATTGAAATCTGAAGCGGCATTGATAACTTCTCTAAATCCTTCATATTCAGAAATATCGTATTCAAATTCTTTATAGAACTCTTCAATAGTAATAATCAATTTGTTGCCTTCAAGTCGATAATTAGACTCAAATTTACATTTTTGAACTCCTTCTTCATTGAGCAATTCTTTTTTGATTACTAATGATTCTAAACCTTCTACTTCATATGCTGCTGGAACGTCAACAATAATCTCATAATTGTAACGATTTGGATATTGCATGTGTATCGGATTGATACGCTCGGTTTCTTGATATAATTCACTCTGTGTTCCAATCACTTTTCCTACTTGAAAAATATAACTGTCACCAGCTTCTTCCAATAAAGATTCAGAGGTAATTGAAGTACTTACCAAAAAAGGAATATTGTATTCCAATTGTTTCATTTCTTGGTTTTTTGTTTCATATTTTTTTACCACTTTGTCTTCAATTCCAGAACTTGTTAAATAATCTTCAAACTCTTTAATAGATTGTTCGGGAGCTAAGTTTAAAAACGCACGATTGCTCATTGCCCAATGCCCATAATATTCTTGCTCTTGATTAATTTGTACATATTCCATGTCTTCTTTAAAAGAAATATTCATATTGCGAACTATGCGACTATAATCAGGATCTTTTTGGGTAATTTTATAAAAGTTATATTGCTTCTTATTGTTTACAAAAATTCCTGTATTTCCTAAGATACTAGGAGGAATTTCACTCAAACGATAATCAATTCTATTGGGAGCGATATAGTTATATGCTTTAGGAATGTAAATCAAAAATTCGCGTAAAGCTCCAGGATTAAAAAATGCTGAATCAAATTTATGTTCGTAAACATTAGACGTGATAACAGGCATATATTCAACATTGGCAGCTTTTAAAAAATGAGCATATACTTGAATAATTCCAAGCTCACTTGCTGATTTATTTTTTAAAATATAATCAATATCAGAGAGTTGCGCATTGTTATTTTTAACAATGGTGTAGTTTTTCTTTATATAATCATCGACTAAATATGCTTTGGTATAATCGTCTGTTTTTTGTTCTTTTAAGATTGTTTCTACAATGCTAGCAACATCAGTATTGGCTGTTTCTGGAAATAGACCTTGCGTAATATTAGTAACCACATTGTTCCAAAGCATACTATCAGTTACATTAGTTCCAGGGCCAAAGCATTGAAAAGCGACATAGGTTTTATTAGCGTCTGGAGTAGCGTATTCTTCTTCAATCATAGGAACTATATTTTCAAGAACGAGTTGTTTTCCTGTTTTTTTGTTGTATGACTTCTCGACAAACTCACCTTTTGCATTGTAGGCTTTGATACGACCTGGCATTTCGCCGTATATAAAATTATATTCTACTTTACGTATAGGATAACTTTTTTGCAAAACATCGCGACCAAAAGCAGAATACTCTTTTTCGAGCGTATATAAAACTTCAATTTCAGCTCCTTTTTCTGCACCTTCAATCGCAAATATTTTAAAATCGCCATATTCTTCCACATTCTTTACTTCTTTGATGTTATCTTTATTTAATAAAGTAATTTTTCCATCAGGAGTAATGGTTCGTGCTTTTATATCAATAATGTCAATTACATCATACATAGAAATGTACACTGTATTATGAGTTTTAATTCCTTTTTCATCCAATACACGAGCAATGGTGTGTGTGGTTTCAAATTTCTGAACCTGATTGCCAAATGTAGGAACTTTGTATTCTACGATGTATTTCTCTAAAATTCCTACAGAAGACTCTTTAGCTTCTTTTTCAGAGAGTTTATGAAGTGTTGGTTTTTTTGCCCAATTATATTCTTTATAATATTGCGAAAATGCTTGTGAAGTACACAAACACAACATAAAAACGATAATTTTTTTCATATAGATATTGCGTTTACTTTTCAATGATAATGCTTTTTTTATAGGCTTTAATTAATTTTTTGATGAACGTGTTCCAATCTTCAAAATCTTCTTTTTCGATGCGTAAAGTTTTAATATAAAGCGTTTTGTGTTGAATAATTTTTCCTTCTTTTTGTTCATATGAAATATCAAAACCATACGCTTTTCCATCATATGTAATTCGTTTAGGTATCGAAGTCACTGTGTATCCGTCAGGAATAACAAAAGTGGTTGTATATTCTTTTAAGAATTGATGATCAATTTTTTTAGCATATTTTCGGTTTTCAATATCAATTTTTTGCTTTGATAGAGCACGATCTATGTTAAGGTTAAGAATTGTTTTTGAACCAATGGTTTTTGCATAATTCTCTATTAATAAATCAAAAGATAGTGTCAGTGTTTTGTGTTTTGACTCTACGGGAGATACTTGAATATTTTGATATTTTGTTTTATTATTACCTAGCGCTAAGGTTGTATTAAGAAATTCTTCTTCAGTATTATTCTTTTTCTTGTATAGATACTCTGTGATAAAGTCAACACGTTCATATCCTGTCATAATACGTTTTTCGCCTGCTTTTATCGTGCCGTTTTCAAAATTAATTTCGGTTTCAATAACTGTTTTACTTTTCTCGGCTGCTTGCGCTGGTACTTTTTTCAATACAAATCGTTCTGGCGAAATTCCAATTAAAGCTTCTTTTGTTTGCGTGAATGAACTTGGCATACCAAAATTTACATAGCTATCTGTTCCATCAATAAAAATAGTATCATTATCAATCACAGTTGCTGTAATCATATGATTGTCAACAATAGGCGTAGGAACTTCGGCATATAAATATGGCCGATCCCGTGTTCCAATCCACGTTCTATATGAAGGAATCCCTACGTGATTTAGCATTACATATAGTACATTTGCCATGTCTTTACAATCTCCATATCGATTGTTGCAAACACTTGCAGCTCCTCTAGGAATAAACCCGCCTAAACCATCTTCAAAAGCTACATAGGTAATATTTTCTTGTACCCAATTATAGATAGCTTCTGCTTTTTCTCGTTTGCTAGTCAACTTTTTTGTAATGTCTTCTGCAATCTTATACACTTTATCTAGCTCATTATCATCTACTTGTTTTGCTAGAGAAGCATACCAACTATACAAATCGTTTACATTGTTGAGAATTGGAAATGTTTTTCCGTTTTCGGTATAATTTTTAATATGAAGAATGATGTGAGGTAAATGATACAACGCAGCTTCTGCATCGTCTTCACCACTATATTTTTCAACATTTTCCGTTGTCCATGTATAAATATGACCGTTTTTAGTTTCTTGTTTGGTAAAATTGACACTAATATTTTCTGTATGAAATTCTTTATATCCAATTTCTACATTTTTAGGAAATTCAATTCGAAGAACCGCTTTTTTTGTAGGCGCATAAGTTCCAAAACGAAACATGCCCAAAAAGTGAGGTTCAGTGATAACTTCTTTATATTTTAAATTTGTAATTGCTCCTTTTGTAACAGCAGGAAAAGTAAAGTTTTTTGTTTGTTGATCGCTATAAAAAATTCCATCATCAAACTCGTGCTTAGTTTCAAAATAATCTACTTTTAGTGTTTTGTCGGAAGCAGGTAAATAAGTAGTTGCTTCAATATCTTCTAGTTTGGTAAAACTATCAAAACGAAGCGTTTCGTTTGCAAAATACAATTTGTTTGCAGTCAAGTATTCAGCTTTTTCGTGAATACTCTTTACGATTTTAAAATCACCTTTATTAAAATTGATTTTAATGTTTTCGGTACGTTCTAAAAACTGAAAATCTTCGGAAGAGTCATTCTGCCCAAAGGCAAAAGAAATGAATATTAGAAAAAATGCGAAAGGGAATTTTGAATGTATTATAGTCATAAAAAATAAATTGCTGTAAGGTACAATAGTATCATAAACTCATTTCAAAATGTGCCACACTATAAAAAGAGTACGCACTAAATTACTAAAAAGGAGTTAAGAAATTATTGATTTTTTCACGTGAATCTTTAATTTTATAGAACAATTAACAAAAATGATTCCAAGTTTTAAAGACATCCATCAAAAGTTTCAATTAGAAGGTACCTATTTTAACCGAGAAGCATTGAAAGAAGTGGCATATAGTTTTGTAAAAGAAGGAAAACCGTATGAGCAAACCTTAGGAAATTTTTTAATGGATTGGTTGGATGATAAAACTCATGTAGATGTATATACTTCAGGTTCTACGGGAGTTCCAAAATTGATTCGTTTGCAAAAACAGGCAATGGTCAATTCTGCTATAGCTACCGGAGATATTTTTGGACTAGAGCCAGGAAATACAGCATTACAGTGTTTGCCTTCAAACTTTATTGCAGGAAAAATGATGTTGGTGCGTGCTGTGGTGTTGGGACTTTCACTTGATATTGCAGAACCTATAGCCAATCCGTTAGCAACTAATCAAAAGCACTACGATTTTTGTGCAATGGTTCCGTTACAAGTTGAAGCATCAATAGAATATTTATCAAAAATACATACATTAATTGTTGGAGGAGCGCCAAGTTCTGCTGCGTTGATACAAAAAATACAATCAGTTTCAACAAAAGTTTTTGCAACTTACGGAATGACAGAGACAATTACTCATATTGCTGTAAAACCATTAAACCATCTTCCAAAAGGAAAAAGAGCAGTATACACTGTTTTGCCAGATGTATATATTACAAAAGATGACAGAAACTGTTTGGTAGTTAATGCTCCACGAATTTCTGAGGAACAAATTATAACCAATGATGTGGTTGAAATTCTTTCTGAAAAAGAGTTTGAATGGCTGGGAAGAATTGATAATGTAATCAATAGTGGTGGTATAAAATTGCATCCAGAACAAATAGAGGAGAAGCTAAGTTCGTTAATTACGAATCGTTATTTTGTTTCATCTGTAAGTGATAAAAAACTAGGAGAGAAATTAATTTTAGTTGTCGAAGATACAGAAGCAAGTATTGATATCGCTCAGTTACAAGAAAATATAGAAGCGTCAAAAAAGTTTTCTAAATATGAGATTCCTAAACAAATCTATACACTTCCAAAATTCAAAGAAACCAATACAGGTAAAGTCCAAAGATTTCAAACACTAGCGTCTTTAAAACTATAATGTAACGCAAAAACAGGGATTTTACTCAGTTTACTCATTGAAATTGCTAGTTGACTCACTTTCCATTTTACAATCAATATAACTACTGTACTTTTAAGATAGAATTAACGAAAGGTTGGTTGTTTAGTTGTTTCATGAAAAACCTAGTAGAATTCACATTTATTAGGTTTTTCTTTTTGTTAAAAAAATCATAAAAAATGCAAAGATTGGCACAAAGTTTGTGACTTATTTAAAATATATCTTTGCTTTTTCAGAAAGAATAAAGATTAGGTTATTTTAGGTTTTTTAGGGAGAAAAGGTCTAGCGTTTAGTTGCTAGGCCTTTTCTTATTCTGTAAATAAAGAAGTATGTTTACACTTGAATGACTCCTAAGTTGAATGGTTTTTCAATTGGAGCTTGATTGGCAGCTTCAATTCCCATAGAAATCCATGTGCGAGTATCTAATGGATTGATAATGGCATCTGTCCATAAGCGAGCAGCTGCGTAATAAGGAGAAATCTGTTTGTCATAACGAGATTTAATTTCATCATACAGTTTTTCTTCTTTTTCTTTAGTAATCTCTTCTCCTTGTTTTTTCAAAGAAGCTGTCTCAATCTGCAATAATACTTTTGCCGCCGAATTTCCACTCATTACCGCCAATTCAGCACTTGGCCAAGCAAAAATTAATCGAGGATCATATGCTTTTCCACACATAGCATAGTTTCCTGCACCATAGGAATTTCCAATTACTACAGTAAATTTAGGAACAACACTATTGCTTACAGCGTTTACCATTTTTGCTCCATCTTTAATAATTCCTCCATGTTCAGATTTGCTCCCTACCATAAAACCTGTAACATCTTGCAAGAAAACCAACGGAATCTTTTTTTGGTTACAATTGGCAATGAAACGTGTAGCTTTATCAGCAGAGTCAGAATAAATGACACCGCCAAATTGCATCTCTCCTTTTTTGTTTTTTACTAGTTTTCGTTGATTAGCAACAATACCAACAGCCCAACCATCAATTCTAGCATAAGCTGTAATAATGCTTTGTCCATACCCTTCTTTATATTCATCAAATTCAGAATTATCAACCAAGCGTTTGATGATTTCTTTCATATCATATTGTTCATGACGTGCTTTAGGAAGGATACCAAAAATTTCGTCAGGGTTTTCTTTTGGTTTAAGAGCTTTTACACGATTAAAACCAGTTGGTGTATAATCGCCAATTTTACTAACAATACTTTTGATTGTTGTCAACGCATCTTTGTCATCTTTTGATTTATAATCGGTAACACCTGAAATTTCACAGTGAGTTGTAGCTCCGCCTAGAGTTTCATTATCAATACTTTCACCAATAGCAGCTTTTACCAAGTAACTTCCGGCTAAAAAGATACTCCCTGTTTTATCTACAATCAACGCTTCATCACTCATAATAGGTAAGTAAGCACCGCCTGCTACGCAGCTTCCCATTACGGCAGCAATTTGGGTAATTCCCATGCTACTCATAACAGCATTATTTCTAAAAATACGCCCGAAATGTTCCTTATCTGGAAAAATTTCATCTTGCATTGGTAAATATACACCTGCGCTATCAACTAAATAAATAATAGGCAGTCTGTTTTCAATGGATATTTCTTGAGCTCTAAGATTCTTTTTAGCAGTCATAGGAAACCATGCACCAGCTTTTACAGTGGCATCGTTGGCAACTACGATACATTGTTTTCCTTCAACATAGCCAATTTTTACAACTACTCCAGCAGAAGGACAACCGCCATGTTCTTCATACATCTCATCAGCAGCAAAAGCACCAATTTCAATAGAAGGTTTTTTGTCATCTAAGAGAAAATCAATGCGTTCGCGTGCTGTCATTTTTCCCTTACTATGTAATTTTTCTATTCGTTTTTGTCCACCGCCAACATGTACTTTGGCTAAGCGTTGGCGTAATTCTGATACTAAAAGTTTGTTGTGATCTTCGTTTTTGTTGAAGTTAATGTCCATGGTTGTTATTTTTTCCTGTGCTAAAATACGAAACTAATGCGGCTCATAAAAACAACGAAGTTTGAAAATTTTCTTAAAATGTAGAGCTTATATATTTCATGGAATTATATTCCTTGGAAAATAAAATTATTCTTTGTACATTTGTACCATTAATGTAAAACAATCAACAAAAAATAATAAAGATGAAAAAAATTGTAGCCTTTGCCGGAAGTGATAGTAAAACATCTATTAACAAGCAATTAGCCACTTATGCCGCAAGTTTGGTAAAAAATGCAGATATCACAATTTTAGATTTGAACGATTATGAATTGCCTTTATATAGTGTAAATAAAGAAGCTGAAATTGGAATTCCTGAAAACGCACATGCATTTTTAAAAGAAGTTCAATCAGCAGATGGAATCATATTGTCATTAGCAGAACACAATGGAGTGTATTCAACCGCATTTAAAAACGTATTTGATTGGATGTCACGTATTGATGGCAAACTCTGGGCAGATATTCCGATGTTATTAATGGCAACCTCACCAGGAGTTCGTGGTGGAGGAACAGTTTTGGAGATTGCTAAAGGAAGATTTCCTTTTATGGGAGGAAACATTGTGGCCGCTTATTCTTTACCTAGCTTTAATGATAATTTTCAATCAGGAAAAATTACAAATGAAACTTTTAGAGAAAAGTTGGAGGAAGAAGTTAAAAAACTAAACAAAGCCATTGACCAGGCATAAATTCGTTTTTTGTATCTTTAAGAGGAAATCCAATCACTGTAAAATCAAAATCTTATGGAGCGAAAACAAATTGTAAAAGAATATAGTAATGAAGATATTACAGTCATTTGGAAACCTAAAACATGCATTCATTCCAAAAAGTGTTGGAAAGGTTTATTACAAGTCTTTAATCCTCAAAATAGACCTTGGGTTAATATGGATGGAGCTAGTACTGCCCGTATCAAAAAACAAGTAGACGCTTGCCCTTCAGGAGCATTGATCTATGTAAACAAACATGAAGATAAAGAGAAAAACTCAACTACAACAAATGGTAAGCTAGCAGAAGGAAATCATGTAACTTTGATTGATATGAAAGAAAATGGACCACTGATTGTTCATGGAAATCTAGAAATTAAGGATACTAAAGGAAATACAGTAACACACTCTAATAAAACGGCTTTATGTAGATGTGGAGCTTCGAGTAACAAACCACTTTGTGATGGTTCACATGCAAAAGTAGATTTTAAAGCAAATTAACAGCATTCAAATTTATGGGAGATATTTCGAAAGACATACAATCTAAATTTCCATCAGAAAAAGTAAAAGCTTTTATCAATATTAAGTATACCGCAAATTGGCTTAATAGTAAAGAAAATGAATTTTTTAAACCTTTTGGGATCTCTCCACAGCAATTTAATATACTGAGGATATTAAAAGGAGCTGGTAAAGCCATCAAAGTACAAGACATAAAAAATCGCATGATTGAAAGAGCTCCAAATGCAACACGCTTAATGGACAAACTGTGCGGAAAAGAACTTATTGAACGGATTCCATGTCCTGAGGATAGAAGAGTTGTTCACATTGCGATAACTAACGAAGGATTACAACTATTAGCAGAAATTGCCAAAAATATGCCCAAGAACGATTGGTTGGGAAACCTAACAGAGGAAGAAGCGGCACAACTCAGCTATTTATTAGATAAGGTAAGATAAAAATTTGACAAAATATTTTCCATGGAAAATATTACAATGCAATAACAATTAAGAAAGGAGAAAACAAATGAAAACATTACGAAGTATTGCATACAAAGGAACAAGTGACTTTGTAAATATGGGAGGAAACTTAATTCGTCAACCATTGCCAACACAACAATTAGAGCAAGTAGATCCGTTTTTATTATTACACCATTACAAATATGACGTAGGTCCATACAGCCCAGGATTATCTCTATCTCCGCATCCACATCGCGGTTTTGAACCTGTAACATTTCTCTTAAAAGGAGAACAATTACACAGAGATTCACTAGGAAACGAAGGTGTATTAAATGCTGGTGATGTACAATGGATGACAGCTGGTAGTGGAGTAATTCATGACGAAGGACCAAGCAAAAATTTTGTGGGAACGATGGAAGGAATTCAGCTTTGGATAAATCTTCCAAAAAAATACAAAATGACAACTCCTAAATATCAAGATGTCAAAGCTAATCAAATGCCAATAGTGGCCATAAATGATGATAAAGGAACAGTAAAAATTGTGGCAGGAGAACTTAATGGACAAAAAGGAGTCGCCAGTACCTTTACACAGATTAACGCATTTATAGTAAATATAAAAACTTCAGGCGAAATAGTAATCCCTATTCCAAATCACCATGAAGCTTTAGTATACTTGTTAGAAGGAGAGGTTTATGTCAATGATTCCCAAAATTTAAAACTAGGTAAAATACAATTGCTTAATTTTCAAAAAGATGGGGAAGCAATTAAGCTTGAAGGACTTCAAGACAGTATCTTACTCGTTCTTTCAGGCGAACCTATCAATGAAAAAGTCACTTCTTGGGGACCGTACGTAATGAATACGCAAACGGAAATCATGGAAGCGATGCGTGACTATCAGCAAGGAAAAATGGGACATTTATACTAAATTTTGCCATTCCTCCGAAACTAAAATCTCAATGAAATTCTGAATAAAATGAATCTCTTTTAAAGGGACAATTTGTAGGGCGTCGCTCCCAAAAATGGGAGTCGCGCTTTCAAGAGTCGCTCTCTACGAGGAGCTTCAACACATCTTTCAATCGCTGACGCTGTTGGGTGTTAGGTATTGATTTTTTAGTATTAGACAGAAACAAAAAGACGAATCGGCAAAAAACCAAGAGGCAAGACAAAACACAAATAGTGCATAAAAAACAACACAAAAAAATGAAAACAATATATCATAAAGCAAACTCAAGAGGAAAAGCAGATCATGGCTGGCTCAAAAGTTACCATAGTTTTAGTTTTGCAAACTATTATGAGCCTTCTCGTATGGGGTTTGGGCAATTACGTGTTCTTAATGATGATATCGTACAGCCAAAAATGGGCTTTGGAACACATCCGCATCAAAACATGGAAATCATTTCGATTCCTTTAAGTGGTGCATTGTCTCACAAAGATAGTATGGACAATAAACGAGCAATAACTGTTGGAGAAGTACAAGTAATGTCTGCAGGAACAGGTTTGCAACATTCTGAGTTTAACGATAGCAAAACGGATGAGGTAAATTTTTTACAATTATGGATTCTGCCTCAAGAGATGGGAGTAACACCACGTTATGAACAAAAACAATTTGATCAAAGCAAGCGTGAAAATCAATTTCAAACGTTGGTAGCGCCCAAAAATAATAAAATTGATGAAGCATTATGGATTCATCAAGATGCATACATTTCCATAGGAAATTTTGAAGCTGCGCAAACTGTTGATTTTTCACTAAACAGTACGCAGCACGGTGTATACATATTTCTTTTAGAAGGAGAAATCGTGATTGATAATCATACGCTCTCTACTAGAGATGCTATAGGTATTTGGGAAACACAACAGGTAGAAATCAGCATTAAAGAAAATTCTAAAATACTAACAATTGAAGTTCCTATGAACTAAATGACTTCTAATATAGTTTAAAAAGACTGTTTGATAGATTTATAAATTTCAAACAGTCTTTTTTTTACAACTCAGATTGCAAGACAATGAACGAATAATATTCTTTTCTTTTTAAAAAATAAGTATATTGCATACTATTATGCGTGCATAATAAATAGTTGATTCTTTTTTAAAAGAATAATAGTATCTTTAAATACAATCAGAAAAATCGTTCATACGAAATGAAATATCCACATATATTTGAACCTTTAGACTTAGGGTTTACACAATTGAAAAATAGAGTATTAATGGGGTCTATGCATACTGGGCTAGAAGAAGAGAAGCATGGTTTTGAACGACTAGCAGCTTTTTATGCCGAACGTGCCAAAGGAGGAGTTGGTCTAATCGTTACTGGCGGAATGGCTCCAAGTGTTCGTGGTTGGTTAACTCCATTTTCTTCACGAATGAGTACTAAAAGGCATGCCAAAAAACACAGAGTAATAACCGAAGCTGTTCATAAAAATGGTGGTAAAATATGCATGCAAATTCTTCATGCAGGTCGTTATGGACACCATCCGTTGAATGTAGCTCCATCTGCAATAAAATCTCCAATAACACCATTTAAACCTTCCAAACTAAGCGATGGCGGCATTCGAAGAACAATCAAAAGTTTTGCAAACTCAGCTTCTTTAGCAAAATTGGCAGGCTATGATGGCGTAGAAATCATGGGCTCGGAAGGGTATTTAATAAATCAATTTGTTGTAGAACATACCAATAAACGAGCAGATGAATGGGGCGGAAATTATGCAAATCGAATGAAATTTGCAGTACAAACTGTAAAAGCAGTTAGAGAGGCCGTTGGTACTAAATTCATCATTATTTACCGTTTGTCCATGCTCGATCTTATAGAAAAAGGCAGTACATGGGAAGAAGTCGTTTTATTGGCAAAAGCAATTGAAAAAGCTGGCGCAACCATTATCAATACTGGTATAGGTTGGCATGAAGCACGTATTCCAACTATTGCAACTTCTGTTCCAAGAGCAGCTTTTACATGGATTACCGAACGAATGAAGAAAGAAGTGAACATTCCTTTGGTAACTTCTAACAGAATTAACATGCCTAGTGTGGCTGAAAAAATATTAGCAGAAGGTCATGCAGATATGATTTCTATGGCACGACCATTTTTGGCAGATGCCGATTGGGTTAATAAAGCTGCTGCTGCAAAAGAAGACGAAATCAATACCTGTATAGCATGTAACCAAGCGTGTTTAGATCATATTTTTAAACAAAAAGTGGCGAGTTGTTTAGTCAATCCACGTGCTTGTCATGAAACAGAATTTGATTACAGCCCTGCAAAAATAAAAAAGAAAATTGCAGTAATAGGAGCTGGACCAGCAGGTTTGGCTGCAGCTACAATTTCAGCGCAACGCGGGCATGATGTAACTTTGTTTGATGATCATCAAGAAATTGGAGGACAATTTAATATCGCTAAGCAAATACCAGGTAAAGAAGAGTTTTACGAAACTATTCGCTACTTTAATAAACAAATAGAATTACACAATGTTACCTTAAAACTAGGGAAACGTGTTAATGCAGATGAACTCTTAAGAGACGATTTTGCAGAAGTAATTTTGGCAACAGGAATTAAACCTAGAACTCCAAAAATAGAAGGTATTGAACACAAAAAAGTATTAAGTTATATAGATGTACTAAAACACAAAAAGCCTGTTGGAAATCGCGTAGCTGTCATTGGAGCTGGAGGCATAGGATTTGATGTGTCAGAATACCTATCGCATGAAGGAGAGTCTACATCACAAAATATAGATGCTTGGTTGGAAGAATGGGGAATTGACAAATCTCTCAAAGCACGCGGAGGTATTGAAAATATGAAACCTAACTTTCATGAATCATCTAGAGAAATTTTTATGTTTAAGCGTAGTAAAGGAAAATTTGGAGGAAATTTAGGGAAAACGACAGGTTGGATTCATCGAGCTAACCTGAAAAAGAAAAAAGTAAATTTTATTGGAGAAGTTCAATACACAAAAATAGATGATGAAGGTTTACACTATACGCAAAATGAAGAAACTCACGTGTTGCATGTAGATAACATAGTTATTTGTGCAGGACAAACACCTTTAAAAGAGTTACTAGCACCGTTACAAGCTAAAGGAATGACAGTGCATGTGATTGGAGGAGCTGATGTTGCAGCCGAATTGGATGCGAAGCGTGCAATAGATCAAGGGAGTCGTCTAGCAGCAAAATTGTAAACTATACATAGAACTCAAAAAAACCGCAATAGTCATATACTTATTGCGGTTTTTTTGTTTAAAATTGATTTAAAACATAAGTTACATCACTGGCTCTACTGTAAAACCTTCTTTGCGTAATAAATTGATTACTCCTTGCTCCCCAGGTAAATGCAAGGCGCCAACACCAATAAATGCAGGCGATTCTTTAGTAATCTTTGTAATTAACGGAATCCAATTACGATTACGCTGATCTACTAAACTTTCTTGGAAATCGGCTTCCAAACCTTGTTCGCCCATGATTTTTACTAAACCTTCTAAATTTTCAGCATTGTAGTACTTTGTCATTTCTTCAAAGCTCTTTCTGCTTTCTTCCATACCGTTTTCTGCCATTTCTACTAGCGTTTTTAGTTGTTCTTCGTAGGGTATTTTTTCAAAAACTTGCATTTGATCTGCAATTGTTTCCAAACCAATAACTTCTTCATTTTGAGATTTAGCAACTTTCATAAATTCAGTTTCATACGCAGTTCCGTTCTCACAAAGAGCCATTTTGGACGTTAGTGTAGACGTAATTGCAATGGGTTTCATAGAGTTAAATAATGTAAGATCCATACCTACTTGTTTTTTGAAAAAAGCGTTTAAGGTTGCATAATCTTTTTCGTTCAGCAACCCTTTGATAGTCTTTCCATCTTCCATAAAAATCATTTTCATCATATCGGTTTGCATGTTGGGATCGGACAAATCTACTTCCAGGACTAATTTATCAGTTTCATCGAATGCTTTTTTGAGTTTATCTGTCAATTGATAATCACAAGTCAAGTGAATAGTTCCGTACAAATACGAAGGTTTTTCAAGGCCATTTCCAGAAATTTTCCAAAGGAGAGAATTGGCCAATTTTTCAGGTTGCTTTGTATTAGTAACAGATTTTGTGGTGTGGCAACTATATAAAAATGTTAACACACTGAATACGAATAAAAAGAATAGTTTACGCATGAATTGTAAGTGTAATTTTTTGGAGAAAGATACTAAAAAATATAGGTTTTTGAGACGAGGAAAAATAGATTGTAGTATAATTGTATGGCTTTATCTTTTAGATTTAGAATTAAAAATTAGATATTTGTAATTCACAAAAGCGCAAAAGATAGAGGCATTTGTTAAAGCTCCTCGCAATGAAAATGAAGAGAGCGACTGCCGAAACTGACTTTCGTGTAATTGAAAGATGCGTCAAAATTATATACTATGGGAATGAACAAAAATACAGTATTAGGCTGGGCAACTTTAATAATGGTTTTAGTAGGAATTGGATTGATTGCCTTAGGAGCATTTAGATACGACGATGTAGCAGGATATGGATTTGCAGCTGTTGGAGTCGGCTTTTTTGCAATTGCTTGGGTATTCAATGCATTAAAAGGAAGAGTATAAACAGTACATACTGAAAAAAATAAAAAAGACCTTTATCGAAAGGTCTTTTTTTGTGCTTAAAAAGTTTGAAATTAAAAAGTGAGCATGTGTAAATGATTGATTTGCTAGGTAGTAAAATAATAAAATCTCCTTTGTAGCGATTTCATTGCTCTTAAGGAAAAGGAAAAAACATGCGGAATAAACAGACAATGACACGTATCTATTTTCTCTATTTCTAAGCGAAATTATATATGTGAAAGCTACGACAATTGTGTATATTTGCTCAAAGCAATTAAATAAAGATTCATTATGTCAGACGATAAGAAAGTTATCTTTTCCATGAATAGGGTTTCTAAAACCTATCAAAGTACTAACAAGCAAGTTTTAAAAGATATATATCTCAGTTTTTTCTATGGAGCCAAGATCGGAATTCTCGGATTGAATGGTTCTGGTAAATCTACTTTATTAAAAATCATTGCTGGTGTAGAAAAAAACTATCAAGGAGAGGTTACATTTGCGCCAGGTTACAATGTTGGTTATTTAGAGCAAGAACCACAATTAGACGATGAAAAAACGGTATTAGATGTCGTAAAGGAAGGTGTAGCAGAAACGGTAGCTGTTTTAGATGAGTATAATAAAATCAACGATATGTTTGGTTTGGAAGAAGTATACTCAGATCCAGATAAAATGGATAAACTGATGGCTCGCCAAGCCGAATTACAAGATAAAATAGATGCTAGCAATGCATGGGAGCTTGATACGAAGTTAGAAATTGCAATGGACGCACTTCGCACACCAGAACCTGATAAAAAGATTGGTGTACTTTCGGGAGGAGAGCGTCGTAGAGTAGCATTGTGTCGTTTGTTATTACAAGAACCAGAAATATTATTACTTGATGAGCCTACGAACCACTTGGATGCAGAATCTGTACATTGGTTAGAGCAACATTTGGCACAATATAAAGGAACTGTAATCGCAGTAACACACGACCGTTATTTCTTAGATAATGTTGCTGGTTGGATTTTAGAATTAGATAGAGGAGAAGGTATTCCATGGGAAGGTAATTATTCTTCTTGGTTAGATCAAAAGTCTAAACGTTTGGCACAAGAAAGTAAAACAGCTTCGAAAAGACAGAAAACACTCGAACGAGAGTTGGATTGGGTACGTCAAGGAGCAAAAGGACGTCAAACCAAACAAAAAGCACGTTTAAAGAACTATGATAAGCTCTTAAATCAAGATCAAAAACAAACGGAAGAAAAACTAGAAATCTACATTCCGAATGGTCCAAGATTAGGAACCAATGTAATTGAAGCGAAGGGAGTTTCTAAAGCATTTGGCGATAAATTACTGTATGAAGATTTAAATTTCAATCTGCCGCAAGCGGGAATCGTGGGAATTATTGGGCCGAATGGAGCTGGAAAGACCACTATTTTCAAAATGATTATGGGTGAAGAAACACCAGATAAAGGAACATTTACTGTAGGAGAAACAGCGAAGATTGCTTATGTAGATCAATCACACGCTAATATTGATCCTGAAAAATCAATCTGGTCAAACTTTTCAGACGAACAAGAATTGATTATGATGGGAGGAAAACAGGTAAATTCTAGAGCGTATTTAAGTCGATTCAATTTCTCTGGAAGTGAACAAAACAAAAAAGTAAGTACGCTTTCTGGTGGAGAACGCAACCGTTTGCACTTGGCAATGACTTTAAAAGAAGAAGGAAATGTACTATTATTGGATGAGCCAACTAACGACTTGGACGTAAATACGTTACGAGCATTGGAAGAAGGTTTGGAAAACTTTGCAGGTTGTGCTGTAGTGATTTCGCATGATAGATGGTTTTTAGATCGTATATGTACACATATCTTGTCTTTTGAAGGAGATTCACAAGTATATTTCTTTGAGGGTAGTTTCTCTGATTATGAAGAAAATAAAAAGAAACGCTTAGGAGGCGATTTGATACCAAAACGTATCAAGTACAAAAAATTGATTCGTTAAGTTTCTACTTTGTTTAGTCTAACAAGACTAGCCTAATATAATATATAAACTCAAAAACCTCACTTGTGAGGTTTTTGAGTTTTAATAATGCAAAGAGCTTTTTTATCACTGAGCAAACACTTCATTTTCGTTTGAAAAAGCTTTAAACTCTAATGGGTTTCCACTAAAATCAAATACAAACATCGTACGTTGTTCTCCTTTTTGACCTTCGTAGCGTATTTGTGGTTTTACTATAAATTCTATTGAGTTTGCTTCCAATCTTTTTTGTAACGCTTCAAATTGACTGAGGGTTAGTAAGCAGCCAAAATGAGGAATGGGAACGCTAACTCCATCAACTTTTCCACAATAATCCAACGCAGGGAACTGAGTACTTACATGTCCAGAAAGTTGATGACCAAAAAAATCAAAATCAATCCAATTTTCTGTTGATCTACCTTCTTTACAGCCTACTATGTCTACATAAAAGGCACGTGTTGATTCAATGTTTTTAATCTTAAAAGCATAATGAAAAGCATTCATAAATGTAGGGTTTTTATTTATCTGTATATTAGCCAATCTTTCAAAGATAGTTTAAAAGTAACGATGACAGGGGTTTGAATTTAAAAATGTAGTGAAGCATTTACTTCTTGAGAAGAATTGCACAAAAACCGTTTAGTATGTTATTTTTTTGTATTTTGAAAAGTCTTAAAACCCGAATTTTTTGAAAAGAATTTTACCTACCATATTAGTACTCCTTCTAGGGATTCTCACTGTTTCGAGTCAGAACATTGTCAAAAAGCGTATTAAAGATAGTATTAATAAATATTTAGATCAATCTTTTTATAGTTTCTCCAAATATGAATATAAAGAAGTTATTGAAGCATGCAATAGAGGGATTATTTATGCCAATGAGATTGATGATAAATACAATTTGGCTTTATTTTATAACGAACTAGGTTTGGCGTACGAAGGAATTTCTGAATTTGACAAGTCGAGAGAAAAGTTCTTAGAGTCTTTGCGATATTCTGAAGAGATAAAAAATGATACCATCCAAAATTGGGTGTATAACAATATGGGAAATTTGTATTCGGAAGGTCTTCAAAAAACGGATACTGCGTTGTATTACTACAAAAAATCTTTACAACTCGCCAGAAAAATAAAAGATACCTTCGAGATACTAACTCCAATTATGAATATTGGGTGGACTTATATAGACAAGGAAAAATACGATATGGCTTTACCGTATATAGTACAATCTGAAAACATGATTTTTACAAAATACGGAGATGATTCAGCAAAAGCTCAAATCAATTATTTGTTTGGCAGGTATTATATGCACAAAGAAAAACTGCCATTAGCCGACAATTATTTTAGAATGTCTATTGAGTATGCAAACAAAGCAAAATTGTTGGAAGAATTGACTGAGATTTATCAATATTACGCTACACTAGCTGAAAAGCAAGAAAATTATACGTTGGCATATGAACGTTTGAATAAGCATTTACAATTAAAGGACTCTTTATTAGACGAGAAAAAAATTAGAGAGAACCAAGCTGCTTTGGCAAAATTTTCGGTAGATGATATAAAAAGAGATCTCAAGCGAATTGAAGCAGAGAAGCGAAATCAAGAAACAATTATTAGAAAATCTAAACAAGTTTCATATGTTTTAATGGTGGCAGGCTTTATTCTGATCTTGTTACTTATCAATATGTTTAAGAATTATAAGTTTAGAAATAGAGCAATATCGAAACTGCGCTTAAAAAATTCTGAATTGCAAGAGGCCAAAGAAGAAGCTGAACAACAAGCCAATCTTAAGGCTCAATTTTTTTCTACAGTAAGCCACGAATTGCGCACACCTTTATACGGAGTTGTAGGGCTTACTTCATTACTATCTGAAGATTTTCCTCATTTGAGAGAAAATGAAAATTTCAAATCACTCAAATTTTCTAGTAAATACTTATTGTCATTGATTAATAATGTGTTACAGATGAATAAAATTGAGTCGCAAGGTGTCAAACTGGAAAGCATTCCGTTTAACATCAGAAACTTAATTAATGAGGTAGTCAATTCATTTAGCTTTGCTATAAGTCAAAATGAGAATCAAGTTCATAAGGAAATTGATGAAGAAATTCCGCAAATTCTCATTGGAGATTCGGTTCGTTTATCTCAAATTTTGATGAATCTTATTGGGAATGCGATTAAATTTACTGAATCTGGTAATATTTGGATTCGTATAGAATCAGTTGCTAAAAAAGGAGCAAAACATACTTTAAAATTTAGGATTGAAGATGATGGAATAGGAATTCCTAAAGATAAACAAACTTCGGTTTTTGATAAGTTCATACAATTGCGTCCTATTGAAAAAAATTATCAAGGAACTGGTTTGGGACTATCGATTGTAAAACGACTACTGTTACTTTTTGAAAGTGACATAGAGTTAAAAAGTGAAGAAGGTCAAGGCACAGAGTTTTCTTTTGAAATTACTTTTGAGGAAAGTGCAGAGTTAGTATTGAAAGAAACTACTGCTCAAAGTAAAGCTACGGAAGTAATCGAAAAACGTATTTTAATTGTAGATGATAATAAGATTAATAGAGTTGTAACGAAACGAATTTTGCAAGGAAAAGGATATGAATGTGAAGTTGCCGAAGATGGAATAGAAGCTCTAGATATATTGAGAACGAATTCGTTTGACTTGATTTTGATGGATATTAACATGCCAAACCTAGACGGTGTAGAAACAACCAAACATATTCGTAAAATTGACAAACGTACTCCTATTATCGCATTAACAGCTGTAGAAGAAGCACAAATAAAAGATAGAATTCAAGAAGCTGGAATGAATGATTTTATTATAAAACCTTATGATATGGCTGAGTTTCATCAAATCATATTAAAAAACCTTTACACAAAGGTTATATAAAATAGGCACTTCCATACACATAGATACTACATAATATCAACTCGCCAATAAAGATACTTAGCGCAAAAACGATAGGATTAATTTTCATAGCACCGGCAGTGTAGCATATTAAATCGGTAGGCACTAATGGGAAAAATGCCCAAAATATGATAAAAAGCGGGCCGTATTTTCCAGACAATTTTTCTTTTACAAGATTAGTTGTTTTAGTATTCTTATCAAATATTTTAGCAAAGCCTAATTTATCTGAAAAATAATATACAATCATTGAAGAAATAACAATTCCGATTACAGAAAGTAACAACACCAAAAATAAATCGTTTGGAAACAGATAAACACCGGCAAAAATTAAGGCAGTACTAGGAAGCATTACAAATCCTCGGATAATGTGACACAAAAAGAAAACAATTAGTCCATAAGCTCCACAAGCTTCTATTTGCATTGCAATACTTTCTCTCGAAAAAGTCTCAGGAAAAAAACAATTGTACAGAATAAAACCGATGATGAGGACAATCCAAAAACGCCTAAAAAACGTGATATAACTTTCTTTCATTAAAAATTAGTTCAGTATGTAAACAAGACGCTTCAATTGTACAAATGTTACGGTTGTTGTATTTTTTATGATAATTTAAGAAGTGAATTCATCTATAATTAATTCCATTTTGATATCTCCACGTGCATATGGATTATCAAGTTCTAATGGAATTTCTTTGAATCCATACTTTTTATATAAATAAATAGCGTTTTCAAGTTTCCGATTGGAATACAACAGCAGTTTTTCTATATGATTTTCTTTTGAAAAATTGATACAATGCTGTAACAGTTCGTGTCCAATCTTTTGCCCTCTACGTTCTGGAGAAACTGCCATTTTACTAAGCTCATATACAGTATCAATAATTTTCATTAGCGCTACAGTACCCACAATTTGATTGTTGATTTTGGCAAAAAAGATATATCCACCTTGGTCAATAATATATTTTTGAGGTTGACTCAATACTTTTTCGTCATAAGGTTCAACATAAAAGAACGCTTCAAGCCATTCGCGATTCAATTGGTAGAAATATTTAGAATATTGTTCTTCAAAAGGTATGATGGACACTTTTTCCATATTTTATTTACGAATAAAATCGGTTATCAAATAGCTTAATAGTTTACCCACTAAATACATTTCTTTGGCATCATTTGGATTTGGCGCAGCCTCACAAAGATGTAAATAGGCTGCATTTTTTTGTTTGCCAAAAAAAGAAACAAAAGCGCGTGCTTGATTTGCGGAAAATCCGCTAGGAGTCATAGCACTACTGGGAATATTTTCAATTACATCGCAATCTATCTCTATACCATATGGACGGTTGTTAATGAAGTTTAACGCATTGTGTAGTTGAAATGAAAAACCTTGTTCTTGTCGTATCATGACACTTTCAAAAGTGTTGTAACGCAAGCGATCTGGAGTTGCATTGATGGTTTTAAATACTTTTTTTGACGAATAATTTTCGTGTAAACCAAACATAAAATATCTGTCTAAAAAGCCTTCTTTAAAGGCATAACTAAAGCCGTTACCACTATGTCTGCCTTCTAGACTTCTAAAATCGGTATGCGCATCAAAATTTACTACATTAATAGCTTTGCTTTTCCCCAATGCAGCTCCTTTTATATTTCCATAGGCATTGTTATGTCCTCCACCAATAATGATAGGTTTTTTTCCTGCACTTACAATTTGAAATACCAAATAACTCACTTCGTCATCAATTTTACGAACAAGATTGGCGAGTTGTTGATAATAATTAGGATCATTCTTAGAAAAATTCTCAGCAGTTTCTTGTAACTCCGAAAAGTCAAAATGACCCAATACCAGTACATGCTTTCCTTTGTTATAGGCATTGTCTTGCGTATTTAGCAATGAGGCAAGTCCGGCATTCCATGCGGTAGTAGCTCCTTTTTTTCCACGATTAGCTCGAATACCAATATCTTCAGGAATTCCAAATAATACGTATTTGGCATTACTTTTAAGTAGTTGCTCACCTAAATCTTCCTGTGAAGAAAGTGTTTCAACTTTTTCTCCAAATTTGGTTTCTCCGTCTCTTTTATGAATCAAGGTTTCAAGAGTGGTACTGGTGTACAATTGTAGCATAAGTTCTGTGTCGGTTGCGTATAGCTAAAGTACGTTTTTTATGTTTTGAAGAAAAATGAAAAAAGAAAAGTTTCCTGAAATTAAGAAAGGAGGGAACTTTAGTATTTATATAGCCTTACAATGCTTCAGAAAGAGCTAAAATACACTCTTCTCTAATTTTCCAGATTTCTTCAAAAGAATAGGAGAGGTGCGCTGAATCAATCCATTGTTTTAGAAACTGTTGATGCCAAGTTATTTTATATGCCCCAATTTGATATGGGAGAATTTCTTCTTCTACTAGTAGACTTGTTACAAAAGAGGTGTCATTTTGGGTAATACGTGTAATGTCGAGAAGGTTACCGTTAATTTTTAAATACGTATGTGCTTCGGGTATATAAGGAAGTTGATACTTTGTTAGAATTTTGCCTATACCAGATGTGTTTTGTGCATTCATTTTATAAATTCCCATAAATAACTGAACATCATCTTGTTGGTTTTCAATCGCAAGCTGTTTTAAAAATGCATGCTTTGTAGCGCAAGTTCCTTTGTTTTCTGGGATGATAGATTGATAGTTGCTACGGTCAGTGTTTCTTCCATACGGTAACTGGTGAATATAGGTAACCGCGTCGTTAAAATTGACAATCCCTTTTTGTAGTAACAATTGAGAAAGCAAACCATTTGGAAGAAGCGAAAAATTGAGCATGGCAAAATTTGTTATAAAAAAGGAAGAAAGTTACATTACTCTTCCATTGATAAGTACTTGGTCAATATGGTTATTTCCAAAAGCATAAGGAAGTACGTGATAAGAGTCTATTTTTTTGGTAATAATTAAATTAGCTGCTTTTCCTTGTGTAATACTTCCATGAGTTTCCGAAAGTCCCATAGCATATGCTCCATTAATTGTTGCAGCATTGATGGCTTCTTCTGGGGTCATTTTCATTTTGATACAGGCAGTACTGATAACAAAATTCATATTTCCAGAAGGTGTAGATCCTGGGTTGTAATCGGTTGCTAATGCTACGGGTAGTCCGGCGTCAATCAATTTTCGGGCAGGAGTGTAGGGAATACTTAAAAAATAAGAGCATGAAGGCAATGCTACAGGCATTGTATCACTTCCTTGTAAAGCTGTAATATCTTCTTGATTTAGTTCTTCTAAATGATCCACAGAAAGAGCTTTGTATTGAACGCCTAACGCAACTCCGCCAAAGGCATTGAACTGGTTTACATGAATTTTTGGTATAAGATTGAATGATTGAGCCGCTTTGAGTAAACGTTCAGTGTCTTGTAAGCTGAAATATCCTTTTTCACAAAAAATATCTACATATTCTGCGAGTTGTTCATTAGCCACTTTAGGTAACATTTCATGGATTACTAAATCCATGTAGCCATCTTTGTTGTTTTTATATTCAGCAGGAATTGCATGTGCACCCAAGAAAGTAGTTTTAACAGGGAAATTATAGTGTTCCTTTAAGCGTTTGGCTACTCGTAACATCTTAACTTCGGCATCTGTAGTGAGTCCATAACCAGATTTAATCTCAATTGCACCAGTTCCTAGTTGTATCACTTCTTCAAGACGTTTTGCAGATTGCGTAAATAGTTCTTCTTCAGAAGTTTCTTGTAGTTTCTTTGCAGAATTTAAGATGCCACCGCCTCTATTAGCTATTTCCTCATAGCTCAGTCCGTTAATTCTATCTACAAATTCTTGTGCGCGATTCCCAGCATAAACTATATGAGTATGACTATCGCACCAAGTTGGTAATACAATTTTATCAGTACAATCTATGATTGTATCTGCGGAAGCAATTTCTATATCAGCCATAACACCAAAACTTGAAATGGTTCCATCAACAATATATAGGTAAGCATTTTGTAAAGTAGGAAGATGTTTCATTTCATTTCCTGCGACTTTAGAAACGTTGGTTTTACGAACTTGAAGTAATTCTTTAATGTTGATGAGTAATGTAGTCATGTGCTAAAAATATATATACAAAAGTAGAAGCAAAGTGAATAAATCCCTAATTTTAATGCTGTAAATTCTTTGAGATATGAAAACTATTGGACTTATAGGAGGTATTACACCACAGTCTACCATACTATATTATCAAATACTGAATGCTTTGGCAGCTCAACATATAGGAGATTCGCATACAGCAAAATGTATTATTCATTCGGTTGATTTTGGAGAAATTCATCATTTGCAAACTGAAAATCGCTGGGATGTGCTGGATCAACTGATGAGTAATGCAGCATTGAGTTTGGAGAGATCAGGAGCATCTTGTGTGATTATTTGTGCGAATACCATGCATTTAACAATTGAAGCTGTGCGCAAAAGTGTTTCTATTCCAGTTATACATATTGCTGAAGCAACTGCTCAAAAAATTCAGGAACAAGAATTGAAAACTATAGCTCTATTAGGAACAAAGTATACTATGGAAAAAGATTTTTATAAAAAAATATTGACTTCGTATGGAATACAAACAGTGATTCCTAATGAAGATGAACGCGCTGTAATACATAATGTCATTTATGACGAGTTGTCAAAAGGGATTCTCAGTCCAAATTCTAAAGAAGCCTATTGTAGAGTCATAGAACGACTTCAAGGAGAAGGTGCAGAAGGAGTTATTTTGGGATGTACAGAAATTCCGTTGTTAATTCAGCAAGCAGATGTTTCTATTCCTGTATTTGACACAACAAAAATTCATGCGTGTGCTGCTATGGATTTTGCGTTGAATAATTAAAAAGGCGATACCTCTGTATAATAGAACTATCGCCTTTTTTATATGATTAAGATATTTTTTACTGTTTAATCAGTTTCTTGTTAATTGTTTGATTAGCTGTTTCTAGCTGAACAAGATACAATCCGCGTTGTAAACTTTGAACATTGATTTCGTTCGTAGAGTTGGTATTATACAGTACTTGTTTTCCTGAAATGTCATAAACTCGAATAGTGTGTATAGTTACATTATTTTGCGTCTGTACATAAACAATATCTCCGTTAGAAGGATTTGGATACATACGGAAAGTTTCTAAGTTTTCCTCTTCAACACTTAAAGGAGTCGAATAGCAGGTCCAAGTTAAGTCATCAAAACGAACTCTATTGGAACCAGTTGAATTATTATTAATTACTAAAGAAATATCACTAGCAACATTAATATTAGGGATAGTTGTTGTAGTTACCGTACTACTGTAAGGAATTGTACCTACTACACTTCCATTCACAACTACATCAAATGTACCGCTTGACCCAGAGAAGACTAATTGTGTTGTTACAGTTAGTTCTCCAATACCATCAGGAACAGTAGGAGCTGTAATTGCTCCATTTCTTACGGTGATTGCTTTTCCATTAGCAATAGGTTGGTCGGTACGAGCATCAGTTGCTTGCCATTGTAATCCATTATCGCCTGTCCAATTTCTTGTTTGGTAAGCACTAGAGTTTGCCCCGATATTTTCAAAAGTTTCGCTAGCACATGTTGCACCAGGAGCTCCTCCATCAAGTGTAGTTCCATCAACACCTGTAGATTGTGCTGAGCTATTTCCAGCAGCATCTTTGGCTAGAACAGTAAAAGTATAAGTAGTTAATGCAGATAACCCACTTACGGTTGCAGAAGTTGTTGTTACAGTTTGATCAAACATACCATCAACATACACATCATAGGCAGTTACTCCAACATTATCAGTTGAAGCGGTCCAAGAAACTTGAATGCTACTGCTAGTTTCGTTACTTACCATTACATTGGTAGGAACAGTTGGTGCTTGAGCGTCAGAACTGTAAATTCCCCAACGATCTTCGGCAGGAGTTCCTCCCCAAATTTGTGTTGCTAAGCGTGGATTGTCAATAAAAGGATTGCGATTTCCTTGTGCGGTAGCATTTACAATATTTTCATGATAGTTATTACGAGCATCTTCATATGGAGAAACAGGATCTGCAGCATTCCACTCTAATAACAAATCAATCATGTTCGCATCTACACTGTTAGTAGTTCCGTCTGCTACCAAATTAGGAGCACACTGATTCCCATAACGAATGTACATATACATAACAATTCTTGCTACATCACCACGCCAGTCAGTTCCTCCTAAAGAAGCATCTCCAGGATACCAAAAAGCTCCAACAGTTCCAGAGTTTCCAGAACCCGCAGCAAATAAACGATTTCCACGTTGTCCATTGCGTTGTACATCACTTGAACGTAAGTTATGTGCATCGCTATAAGGAGGTCCATTGGTCGTACTAGCATCTAATGAAGGATTTGCTAATGAATTGGCAAAAGTGTGTTCTCTGTTCCAATCTCCTACGTTACCACCATTACTGTTTTTATCTCTTGATAAATCGTTGGTTACATCACCATCGCTTCCATTTTCCCAACCATAAATAAGTAATACATTGTTTGCATTGTTCGGATCAACATCTGTAATCATAGTAGCTGTCCAAATTTCAGAATAGGAAAGTGAATTTGAGTGTGTGTTGATTACTTTGGTAGCCAACTCGTCACGTAATTGAATTCCTGTTAGGGTAAGATTAACATCATTGTAATATGATTGTTGAGCAATCGCACTTAATGATAGTAATCCAATTAAAAAAAGTAGTGTTCTTTTCATCGTAATAATATAATTCAAATAATTTAGGGTTTATTTTTTTTGTAAAAGTGCCATATAAAATCCATCAAAACCAGATTCATGCGCAAGCACTTTCTTATCTTCTATCAAAGAGAAATCATCATTAGAAGCTAAAAACTTCTCAACTTGCTCTTGATTTTCTGAAGGAAGAATTGAACAAGTTGCATATACAAGTTTTCCTCCAGATTTGACCATTCGCGAATAGCGTTGTAAAATATCTTGTTGGGTTGCCTTAACTTTTTCTAAGAATTCAGGTTCAATTTTCCATTTAGCGTCTGGATTTCTTCGAAGAACACCCAATCCTGAGCAAGGAGCATCGATTAATACACGATCAGCTTTGTCATATAACTTCTTGATTATTTTTGAAGAAGTAATGGCTCGAGTTTCAATATTATGTGCCCCATTTCGTTTGGCTCTACGTTTTAATTCACGCAATTTTCCTTCGTAAATATCTAATGAAATGACTTGTCCTTTGTTTTCCATTAGAGCTGCGATATGCAATGATTTTCCTCCAGCGCCTGCACACGCATCTACGACTTTCATACCAGGTTTAACATCTAGTAAAGCTGCTACGAGTTGAGAGGATGCATCTTGCACTTCAAATAATCCATTTTTGAAAGCATCATTTTTAAAGATGTTGGCACGTTCTTTTAAACGTAACGCATCCGAATAACCTTTAATAGTTTCTGTTTCAATGCTTTCTGATGCTAAGACTTCTTGGAGTTTTTTCTTAGTTGTTCGTAAGGTGTTGGTGCGCAAAATCACGTCTGCTTGTTCGTTCAAAGCATGAATTTCTTTTGTCCAAACACTTTCTCCAAGTTCTTGTACACCCAATTCATCCAGCCAATCAGGAATAGATTCTTTGATTTTTCTTATTTTAGAGAGTTCGTCAAAACGACCTTTTATTCTACGTGTAGGAGTCCCTTTAAGTTGATTCCAATCTGGTAAGTCGATTCCTCGAAGTGTTGCCCAAACAGCAAACATACGCCATAAATTTTCTCGAGAATAATTTTCTTTAATCTCCGCTATTTCAGCATATAAACGTTTCCAACGTACAATTTCATACGTAGTCTCTGCTACAAACTTACGATCACGACTTCCCCATCGGGCATCTCGTTTGAGTAATTTTTCAACTACTTTATCAGCATAAGCCTCTTCATTAAATATCAAGTTTAATCCGTCAATCACGGAAAAAACTAAATTTCTATGTAATCGCATTCAATTTAAATTAAAGCGCAAAGGTATTATTTTATGTTCAGACTTTTTAGTTATTTTCTATAATAGAAGAAAATCGATGGGTGAAACTACTTTTATAATCGACCTATAAACAAGAAACGAAGAATTTTTACGATACCTGCACATGGAAAACTATTTCTCCAGTGTACAAAAGAAATCTAAGCTAGCTTCTGAATGTGGAGCCAGTGAATAATCGTCCAATGTAATATCATTAACCAGTTCAGGGTGTTTGTGAAGAAGTTTTTTACGATTCATCCGATTTGCAATTTCATACGGAATTTGAAGCATCCAAGCAGGAATTTTATGTTCAAGATTAAAAATATCATAACGTAAAAATCGGGCTACAGATTTTTTATTTTTTTCATAATAGGTATCTGTTTTTTGATTCCCTTTAATGGCTTGAATGGTGTATTTTGAGAATGTATGGTCAAAAAGATTGGTTAGATCTTGATAGGTATATTCTTTGTAATGCCACGGATTTCTAGCAATGGTTTTTAATGCATTGGGAGTAGAAATATACGCTTTTCCTCCAGGTTTGAGTACACGATGAATTTCCTCAATGTATAAGGAAGCTTCTTTGATATGTTCAATTACTTGAAACGAAACTACCACATCAAAACTATTGGATGCTAAGGTTGTTAATGGCGGAATTTTTTCTTGAATAATAACCGTGTTAGGGTATTTATTGTTGATAAACTCAGCCGTGTAGGGCGACTTATCAATCAGTGTTAATTGGCTGGCATTTTTATACAATAATTCTACTCCGTAGCCTTCTCCACAACCAATTTCTAATACATTGCCGTGAATTAATGGAGCTACAATGTGATACGCTTTTAGTGTGCGCTGAAATAGTGGATTATCTGATTGAATTTTTGAAGAAGTTACTTCTGTAGAGAATAGCATGTTTAGAGGAATTAATAAGGCCAATTACGTTGTTGCCATGTTTGAAATGCAGCGTCAAATTGTTGAAATGATTTCGGACTTACAGGTGAATTTTCTACACCATTAGGAAATTGTTGCATCATTTGTGCATACATATTTTTTAAGCGATAGGCATGTCGTAAATTAATAATAGGATATGGAGGATCAAAGGAAGTCATCCATTGCAATTCTTCCCAAATATTTTGCATGGCAGTTCTGCAAATTTCAGTGCCTTTAGGAGTATTTCCTGCGCGAACATATAGTTTCCCAATGGCATATGCAAATTGCTTGAAAGGGACTGTTTTATCTGGAAACAGCGTTATGCAAGTATCTAACACACGGATAGCTTCGCTTGTTTTACCTTCTTCTAATAGTGCTTGCGCTAAAAAGTAATAATTTTGACGTAAAATTTCTCTAGCATAAGATACATTTTCATTGCGTACAAAATTTTCAGAAGAATCCATTTTTTTGAATTGCAATTGATTCATTACATAGGGAAACATCATTTCTGTGTCAACTATTTTTGGATTCAATTCAGCATTTTTTCGTTGAATAGGAGCAAGAATGCTAACCATTCCGTGTTGAATTAAATACGGCTCAAGGTTGATGAGATGTCTCTTTTTTCCATTAGAAACAAAGCAAATCGGTCGATCATTAATATTTTCCATTAATACGTTCATCAACACAATTTCATTGAGTCCGTAAAACTTTTTTGGATGCTTCCAAGTAATTTCAGAAGTATAAGAAGCATTTAATTTTTCAGGACTGAATTGTTTTTGCATTTTGGTTGTATCTATTGGGATAGAAAATGTAGAGGAAGGAATATAATGTCGCATTCTACCATTCCAATTGATTTTTGTGTTGTCGTTATTTAAGAATTCAAATAAAATTGGTAATACGGCTGCTTTTTCAGTTTCTTCCTGTAATGGGAATAATTTTTCTACACCACTAATGTATAGTTTTTTGTCTAGGCTAATTTTTACAGGTTTGGACTCGTATAGTTTTTTTGTTAAATTATCAACATGTGAATCAATATTTAACTGATCAAAATTAATGACACGAACATCTGTACGATAGCCTTCTACTTGTTGTAAATACCATAACGGAAAAGTCATATTGTCGCCATCGGTAATTAAAATAGCTTGCTCTGGACACGCGTCTAAATATGCTTTTCCAAAATCATAAGCAAAAGTATCATGTGCACGCTGATGATTGTCCCAACCTTTTGCAAATAATTGTATTGGTGACGCGAGGAACACAAAGCCAGTGATGATTGAGATACGTATTTTTTTGTTTTTGATAAAAGAGAAGGTTTGTATCAAAAAAACAACCGAGAGTCCAATCCAGAGGGCGAAAATTATGAAGGATCCTATAAAAATATAATCACGTTCTCGAATTAAAATACTAGAAGGAACCGGATTTACATAAATCGTAATTCCAATACCGAATGTAAGAAAAACTAAAATAGTAGTCCAAAGATATTGTTTGTGTTTTCTTAAAGCAAAAATTCCTAGTATGCCTAGTAAAAAAGGCAAAAAGTAATAGGCATCATTTCCTTTGTGATGCTGATAATGATGAGGAATTACTTGTTTGTCGCCAATTCGATGTTTGTCCAATACGTTGACACCACTCATCCAGTTACCCTCTTTAATGTAACCTAATCCGTGGTAATCGTTTTGTCGTCCAATAAAATTCCAAAACAGATAACGTGCATTTAGCCAGATTACTTGATAATTGAAGAAAAATCGTAGATTTTCACCAAAAGTAGGTTTGTAAATTGTTACCGTTTCACCTTGCACAGGATATTCAATAGGTTCGCCAAAAATGGGTGTCCAAGCTTTATATTTTTCTGCATCTCCACGATCAAACATACGCGGAAAAAACATAGTAAATTCTTTAGCATATTGTACTTCTTTGAACTTTCCATCGTGTGTTATTAAATACTTTTCTTCAGAAGGAACATACCTAAATTCAGGGGTTCCATCTACAAAAGAAACGTCTTTGTTTAACGGAGCATTATAAACAGGGCCTTTTAAAAGAGGAATAGCACCAACGCCAAATTGTTCTGCCCGAACATATTGTAGCATTTTGTTACTATTTAGCATACGATCGGCAATCAACATTTGCACATCAGAACGTTGTAAAGGCATTAAGAAAGAACTCATTCCTATGAGAAAAAATACAATGCCAAGTGTACAATGATGAATTGTTTTTTTGTTTCTTTTTTTGGAAAAAATCAATAAAAAACTACTGATAATTGAGATTAGTATAATAACAACAATAATTCCACTATTAAGAGGCATTTTTACAGAGTTTACCAACCAAATATCTAATGAGTTTGCTAATTTAATACTGCCTTGTACCACAAATCCATATAGTAAAAAAAATGAGGCACTTCCTGCTAAAAGCGCAATGCAGAAATTTTTTAGATTGAGTCCAAACTTTTTATGAGCTATAAGAATTGAAAAAGGGATAATAATTGCTATGGTAATTAAATGGACACCTGTAGAAATTCCTAATAAAAAAGCAATTAATAAAGCATATTTTACTTCTTTTACTTTATTTGGCGTTTGTTCCCATAAAAGCATTGTGTAAATCATTCCTGTCAATAAAGAAAAAGATAAAGTGTATACTTCTGCTTCTGTTGATGCCGTCCAAAAACTATCAGAAAAAGCTAAAGACAAAGCAGCAACTATTCCAGCAACAAAAGAAACTGTACGATTAAGATTACTTTCAGGTAAAATGAATACTTTTTTACTGATATTTATAGTGATTCTAAATAACAGGGTAATTGTGAGTGCTCCAAAAAAGCTTGAAATTAAGTTGGAAACCAATGCTGCTTTACTAGCAGGAAACCATGTTAAAATGGTTTTACATAAAATAGTATAAAAAGGTGCACCTGGCGGATGCGAGGCTTGCAAGGTATAATTACTATTGATAAACTCAGGACTATCCCAGAAAGAGATAGTGTTTGGTGAACAAATGGCATAAATTACAAATACACCTAAAAATAGAATCCAGCTACAAATTTTTTCAGCTTTTGGCATTAGAGCGGCATTAAATTTTGAGATGCAATATAGTAGAATTATTCAATCTTGAATGTACCATTCATGAATAAAAGTGGTCAACTTATACAAAATTATGTAAAACAGGTATATTCTCCCATAAGGTTTTGAGCGCCGATTATTATATTTGGCAAAGGCTTAAAAAGATATATTTTATATATTTGATAAACCATTTTAAAATAAACTAACAACATTCTATTATGAAAAAACAATTACCCCTCATTGTGGTGTTTGTATTTTGCTTATTGGGAATTACTACATTACAAGCACAAACATTGAATGAAACTATGGGTACAGGATCAGGAGTAAGTATTACTTCTGGTGACTTCAACACCTATTATGGAGATAGTACAGGTAGTTTCACAACTTCAGGTTCAAGAAACACCTTGTTTGGATATTCAGCAGGACGAAGCGTAACTACCAGTGAATTGGTAGCAATTGGATACTTAGCGGGATATTCCAATACTACAGGATTTGATAACACTTTTATAGGGTATGAAGCTGGTCGTTTAACAACTACTGGTGGAGATAATACTTTTATTGGAGCTGAATCCGGAGAGAACAATACTACAGGATATGATAACACATTCGTAGGGGAAGAATCTGGAGCGAACAATACTACAGGTTATGAAAATACCTTTATCGGTGAAGATGCTGGATTTAGTAATACAACAGGATACAAACAGACATTCGTTGGTAATGAAGTAGGTATTTCTTCAAATGTTGGATACCGTAACACAGGTATTGGTAGTGAGTCTATGAGTGATGTAGATGATGGTCACCACAATACAGGAGTTGGAGACTCAGCTGCTATTGATATTGGGGATGGTATTTACAACACTATGGTGGGAGCTGCTTCTGGTGTAGCAACTGAATATGCTGATTACAACACGTTTATTGGAGCACAGGCAGGTTGGGATAACAACCGTACTAATAGTTTAACCAATGCAAACCACAACACATATGTGGGATTTTCAGCAGGTTTTACAAACCGTGAAGGACAGTACAATGTCGGAATGGGATCATTGGCAGATTTTGACAATACAAACCGTTCAAATACGATGTTCTTTGGATACAATATCACAGCAAGTAATAACAACGTAATGGGATTTGGTAACAACTCATTTATAGACGGACAATACTCAATTTCTTTGGGTATGAACCATGATGTTCGTGGTGATTACTCTGTAATGATGGGATATCAAGGGAATATGCAAGCATTAGCAGATTACTCTGTTGGTATTGGTAACGCTGTTGATATTGAAGAAAATGATGTAGTAGGTATTGGACGCTCTGTTGATATTGACAATCAATTTGCAGTAGCAATTGGATCTACTTCAGTAGCGCAAAGTGATGGAGCTATTGTAATTGGATATCAAGCTTCTTCAACTGATCCGGGTGCTTTACTTCCAACAAATAATATTGCTATCGGGGTAGCTGCAAACGTACAGGGAACTAACTCAGTTGCCATTGGTAATGCTGCAACTGCAGTAAATGATAATACAATGGTTCTTGGTGGAGCTACCAATCCTTTAAGTGTAGGTATTGGAACGGATACGCCTAACGCAAACGCTTCTTTAGATTTAACAGGAGCAACTAAAGGGTTGCAATTAAACCGTATGACAACAGCTGAACGTACTTCGTTTGGTAGTTCATTAGCAGTGTCAGATCAAGGAATGGTAGTGTATGATACCGATGATAACAACTCTTATTATTGGAGCGGTTCTGCTTGGAAAGGAATGATGGACACCGATACGGATACACAAGATTTATCCTTAGCGTCTGACATTTTAAGCTTAACGGATGGAGGTTCTGTAGACTTGTCTCCTTACTTAGATAATACAGATAATCAAGAATTATCAATTGCGGCAAACGTATTAAGTATTTCTGGCGGTGCAACAACAATTGATTTATCTTCCTATTTAGACAATACAGATAATCAAGAGTTATCAATTGCGGCTAACGTATTAAGTATTTCTGGAGGAGCAACAACAATCGATCTTTCACCATATTTGGATAATACAGATAGTCAAAACTTATCATTATCAGGAACTACTTTAAATATTTCTGGTGGAACAGGTGTTGACTTGGCAGTGATTCAAGATGGAACAGGAACAGACGATCAAAACTTAACTTCAGCAACATTGTCAGGGAATACTTTAACAGTTGCTATTGAAGGAGGAACTTCAGTAAACGTTGACCTTTCTCCAATACTAGACCCACTGGAAGCTGAAAATGTAGCGCAGCAAGCTCAAATTGATGATTTAATTACTAGAGTAGAAGCTATTGAAGCTTGTGCTTGTAGTGGAACTTTATCTTTACCAGGAGGAACACCTGCATCAAGAAGTGGAGCTATTTTATATCAAAACATTCCAAATCCTTTCAACGATACTTCTGCTATCCGTTATTTTGTACCTCAAGATATGACAGGAGAAGCAACTATTGTTTTTGTAAATACTGCTGGACAAATTATTTCTAGAGTGGATTTGCCACAAAAAGGGGATCAAGAATTAAATATCAATACTAGAACTTTATCTTCTGGAATGTATTACTACACTTTGTATGTAGGAGGAAAAAAGATTGATACTAAAAAGATGATTGTTGAATAATTTCTACAATCTAACACATAAATATCATGAAAAGCTTCGTAATATTACGAAGCTTTTTCTATTTTTAAGAACATGAAAACGCAACAAATAGATCTGCTCAATACTGTACTCATACTGATTTCGTTTGTATTGGCTTATTGGTTACCATTTGAACTTTTCCTCTTTGCATATGCAGTGTTAGGTCCTTTGCATTATTTCACTGAGATTAATTGGATCCGTGATAAAAACTATTTCATAGCAAGTAAGTTTTGGATATATTTAGTAATAGGAGCAGCATTATTAATATCAATTCCGCCATTACTTCTTGCTTTTCCAACCGTATTTTCTAATGATTCTAAAATTGTTTTATTTATAACCAACACACTTTCTCCATATCTTAATGCCTGTTTGTTTTTGACTATTGTAGGTGCAGTTGCTTTTACTGTATTTCAAAAAAAAAGGAATCAATACGTACTCTTAGCCATGGGAGTTTTACTTGCAGTTATATTTCATTTTTTATCTATTTATCATTTAATAGTAGGTATATTTCTTCCTACTATTATTCATGTATACATTTTCACAATACTTTTTATGTGGTACGGCAACCTAAAGAATCATTATAAAATAGGATACCTGAATGTTGTATTAATGTGTTTGGTGCCAATTTTTATTATACTACTTTCTGTAAAACCGTTTGATTATGTGTTAAGTTATAATACTCGTGCAATTTATGAAGACAATGCTTTTTATATTCTCAATGCAAAAATATCTCAAGCGATTGGATTGACAGACGGAAGTATATTTTCCTTTGAAGGTGTGTTATTTATTAAGATTCAAATATTCATAGCTTTTGCGTATACTTATCATTATTTGAATTGGTTTTCCAAAACTACAGTAATTGGTTGGCATCATAAACTAACCCAAAAACGTTCTATGACAATCATACTTATGTGGATTACTTCAGTAGCTCTTTATTTTTATAACTATAAAATAGGGTTTACCTTATTACTATTTTTAAGTTTTGTCCACGTACTTATGGAGTTTCCTTTAAATGTAATTTCGATTAGAGGCATTGGACAATCTATTTTTAATTCAAACAAAAGTTAGCATGCGAATAGTCTTTCTTTTAATACTCAGTATATTATTTTTTTCTTGTTCAGAAAAAAAAAGGAATACAAAAAATATAAAAACATATACATCAGTAACTATTGATTCAATTTTTACAGATTCAATCAGTATTAGGGCTCTTGCGGTTACTTCCGAGGGTAATTTAGTATATGGAGGAAACAAAACTACAATTGGATACTATGATGCAAAAAGTAATCTACATACAAACTTGCTCAAAGGTGCAATTTCTGATTCTATAAACGTAAGCTTTCGAGCTGTTGCGCATGTTAATGAGACTACTTTTGGAATTAGTATTGTAAATCCTGCATTGCTCTATAAAATTTCCAAACAAGGAACAGTGACATTAGTATACAAAGAATCGCACGAAAAAGTATTTTATGATGCAATTGCTTTTTGGAATGAACAAGAAGGCATTGCTATTGGTGATCCTACAGAGAGTTGTATCAGTATCATTATTACACGTAATGGTGGTAATACATGGGAAAAAGTATCTTGTGAAGCACTGCCAAAAGCTCTTGAGGGTGAAGCTGCTTTTGCCGCTAGTAATACAAATATTTCCATTGTAGGAGATAAAGTGTGGGTAGCTACTGGAGGAAAAGCAAGTAGAATTCTGTACTCAAAAGATAAAGGAAAAACGTGGCAAGTTTTTAATACGCCTATTATACAAGGTATTGAGACAACAGGGATGTATTCTGTGGACTTTTATGATGCTAACAATGGATTTGCTATTGGAGGAGATTATACTCAACCTACTATCAATGAAGCAAATAAAATCAGAACAGCTGATGGCGGAAAAACATGGGAGCTGGTTGCCAAAAATTCTGGACCAGGTTATCGTAGCTGTGTGCAATACATTCCTAATGGTGAAGCAGCTAATTTGGTAGCCGTTGGTTTTAAAGGAATTGATTATTCCAATGATGGTGGAAACACATGGACACATTTATCCGACGAAGGGTTTTATACCATTCAATTTGTAAATGACTCTATAGCGTATGCAGCAGGAAAAAATAGAATCGCTAAGTTATTGTTTCATTAAAAGAACTTTTTAACGGAGTTTGTCTAAAACTTTTTTAACGCTATCATGTGCAAGCATTGATTCCATAAATTCGTAGGCTGGAATCGCCATTACACGACTCATTGCGGGTTCAATAATAGTTCCTGTTGCTGCAGAAGCACCTTTTAAATGTTCTTTTATGGATTTATTATTCTTTTCAATAAGCGTGTATACTGTTTCAATACAGTCTAGATTCTTTAATTTTTCTCCATAAATAGCTTTTATATCTTCCATGGTGAATGTATGTGGCAAATAAATAGTTTCAAAAGAAAAGTTAGGGTTTAAATCATCGAGCAATTGTAATTTTTCTTTGATGTATCCAGGAAACATTTCTGTAGCTGCTACAGAATTCAAGATTGCAGAAATCTCGGTAGATTTGTTGATGATACCTCCATTACATTCATTCATAATAGAATCCATACAATGCTTAATATACGGAACTTTATCATTAACAATATTGATAAAAACGGTTTCTTTACTCGCTGCACTTGAATCGATAGAATTGATGGCTTCATACATTTTGTAAGCAGAAAGCAACCCTGAATTTTCAAAAATTCCGCCATCATTATATTGTCCCTCGGTTTCAATGGTAGCGGCAGGACTAATTAAAGGAAAACGGTTGGTGGTGGAAGCTGCATTATAAAAACTGAGTGTATTACTTTCAGGTAATTCTAAAATATCATTAGCTCCTAAATACAATATTCTGTTTGCAATGCCTTTGGAAGCAATTGAAACCGCCATGCCTTGCCGTCCTTTGATATTGGTAGAATTACTTATTAGAATAGGAAACTGTTTGTTTCGTTTTTGATACATTTCGTTCCAATATTGTCTGTAAGTTTTGTTTCTAAATTCGTCTTCACAAAATTCAGGGTTACCAAATTTTGCATACACACGCATTGCTGCTGTTGAGCGATCCATTCCGTCAAGACTGGTAGGTACAAATAAGTGTGTAATCCAATCGCGTCCTAACAAATGGGCTACATCCATAGATAAAATATTCTCTGTGCTAATTTCTCGAATAATTGAATCACGTTCTGTTTGTAATTCGTATTCGTGCTTAATCACAGAATAATTAATCAATCCAATAGTTCCTCCAGAAGCACCAGATAAACATACGGTGTTGTCATACAATGTATTGTTTTTATCTAAAGCGTTTAGCACTGTCATAGTCCAAGCATTAGCTTTCATACCACCTCCATAACAACCTATATAGTAGCGTTTTTCAGGTAAATTCTGTACATATGTATCGAGTGTAACAATATTTTCTGTTGTGTCTTTAATTCGAGTTAGTTCAAATAGATTATTGGCAGTACTTTCATTATGCCTAGCTAAAAAGTTTAACAGAACTAATACCAACACAGTCGTATATACAGTAAAGAAAAAAGTAGTTCTTTTTTGTGTGGCAAACTTTTCTTTGGAGAGATTGTAATAAATAAAGTGTTTAAGAATGATGACTATAATTCCATAAAAAAGGAAAAAAGTAGACAGAATCAAAATAATCACATTTACTTTTAAAGCAATGATAGGAAAGAAGTTGATGACAAGTAAAATTAGCATGTTTGCTAATCCAAAATAAGCAATGATTCTTAAAAAAACGATGTTGTTACTCATAGAGCCTAAACATAGATCTCCAATTCGTAGTTTAGATAGTTGGCTAAAGAATCGTGTTTGTCCAAAATACATTTTGTCTTCGACCATTTGTGTAATTTCTACTTTCTTTTGCTCGTAACTGCGTTCGTCTTTTGGATTGTGTATAATTGAAAAAGCGTTGATAACAGCGTTGATATCTTCGTTAAAAAAAACATACTTAAAAAGCGTTCTAAATGTACGATAGTAGGTATAAGTAATTGCTTGTAATGTGATGCAAAATAGGCTTAGAATAACTGTGATATAATTATACGGATGTTCAGATTGAACTAGTAAAATGAATAAAATAATGTGCGCAATGATGGTAAGTGATAAAAAAAGTAAATAATTCCGGATTGGCCGATTTAACCGTTTTTCTTCAGGTTTTACTACATATATATCGACAATATCATCATTTAAGAGATCTTCATCAAAAAAATGATCTTTCCATGCACTTTTTTTTGTTTTTAATACATACAACCACCATATCAAACCAGCCATTAATACCAAGGTAAGACTACTTAACCGGAAACCTGTGTCAAAATTGGTATCTGCCGTATAAGAAATCATATAAAAAAGGGCTCCATAAAAGAAAACTCCAATAACTCTCCGTAAAAAACTAATGTAATTTTCAAAGGCAATTTCATTTTCTGTGTTTTGGTCGCCATTTCGATACCAAATGATTCCAAATATGGAAAATACTCTGGTCATGTGCCATTTTTTATCCTTGAACTTTCTGTTAGATCTTGAAAACAAAAAATAATTAGGATAATGTGAAAGTACAATACAATAAATAGGCGCAAAGAATAGAAGTAATACAAATACAAACCAAAATGGATGATAGTACAAATCTACAACAATCGAATTCATCTGTGTAGTTTTAGGCAGCGTCATTCCAATAATGAAAAGAAATAAAAAACTAATCCAAGAGGAAGCAAAAAACTCTTTAAAAATGACCAATCGATTTTTTAACGAGTAGCGAACCCAAATTAGCAGCGTCGTAATAAAAGTTAAAGCATATGCACTATTCTTAATAGTAACAATGGTTTGGGGGTATTTTTTATAAATAAGATAATAAAAATTCTCAGTGCAATCAAAACTATATGCAATACAGGCTAAAGCAATAAATAGATAAAATATCCATACTTTTTTATGTGTTTTGGTCTTTCTACACACATAATTCCCAAGGATATAGAGAAGTATAAATGCCCAAGCAAAATCGAGTAAAAAGAAGAAAGTGAAAATGGTTTGATCAAAAGTGTCTGTATGATTATATAACCACTCTTTAGTGACCAACTTTTCTGTGAATTGTGGGTGCGATATCCAATCAAGAATAGAAAAGCTTTTTCCGCAGATAAGCATTAAAACAGTAAGTATGATAAAGATGATGATAGTTGTTTTTGAAACTTTTTTACAGCTGCTATCTGTCTTAGGTGTTTTTTTGGGTAGTTCAGTTTTTTTCATGAGTTGGTAATTTGACTAAAGCTACAAATGAAATTTGTAAAATAAAATACTTACATAAAGGTATTTTGAAATCTGTCATATACTTACGAAAAAGGAGTGCCTATACAGCACTCCTTAATACCAATCACCAAATTGTAAACTGTGACGAATCACTTCTTACTACACTATATATTGGACTTTACTTTTTACAAAAGGTTTAAATCAAAAAGAGCATTTCTTAACTAGAAATGCTCTTTTCTCATCAATGCTAGGTTAGAATACAATGTACTCTAGGTTTTTTAGGGCATTGATTTTCGTTTACCATGCTTATCACGGAATTGTTTCATTAGCTTTTTATTAAAATCGCGCTCTGCTTTTTTTAAACGTATAATCTTAATTGCTGGTAAAATTTTTCTCAGCTTTTGCATCATATCACGTTCATTTTCATACAATTGACGTTCAATTACTTCTAGGCGATCGAGAATTTGAGAAGCTTCTGCTTCTGATAAGTTTTCCATATCTTTCACTTCTCGCTTAATTTTTGACATTTCACGAATACGTAACTCGTGATGCTTATCATCATAGGCATTGTAAATTGGCCAAAATTGCTGAGCCTCTTTTTCGGTCAAGTCTAGGTTTTCTGTAAAATAAGCAATTTTTAATTTTTTAATTTTTTCTTTAATATGCCTGTCTTGTGCATTCCCAATCAGAACGCCAAATAGGACAAAAAGTATTGTAGTGTATATTTTCATGTTCAATAGGTTATTCAATTAATAACTCGTATGGATCTGTTGTTTTTTCTAAATAATCTAAAGTTTCCGATTCGTCCAGTTCTACCTCGAAAACGGCTGTAATATCTACATTTTCTTCTTCATAAACATTGACTAACTCATAATTATTGAGCGCAATCAAATCATTTTCTATAAATGTATTAATCTCACTATTTTCTACTGTTTCGATACTGATAATTTCTTTTGTATTTTGATATATTGCTACAGAAGAAACTAATACCAAGCATGCTGCGACAGCATAACGAATATATTTTTGGTAGTTTTTCTTAAACTGTAGTGAAATTACCTTCGTTTCAGATTCATTTGAAAATAATTTTTCTGAGAGTGTGTCTTCCAAACGATTAAAATACATTTCTGGAGCCTTGAAACCAGATGTTTCAGGAATCGTAGATTCGGTTGTTAATCGCTCAAAAAAACGATCTTCGAAGTTCTCAAAGTATTCTTTAGGCGTTTTAAAACCTGTTTGATTTGTATGTAATTCGTTCTTTTTCACAATAGTTTGACTCTAAATATAAGAAAAGGTTTAATGGGTTAAAAAAACTTCTATCTTTTTTACTGCGTGATGATAAGATGCTTTCAAAGCGCCAATGGATGTATCTAAAATCTCACTCATTTCATTGTATGTTATATCATCAAAATACTTCATGTTGAATACAATTTGTTGTTTTTGTGGCAACGAAGCAATGGCTTTTTGTAATTTTAATTGAATTTCATCACCTTCAAAAAATACGTCAGCTGTAAGATTGTTAATCAATTGTTCTTGGACTTCTTCAGAAGAAATTCCTGCTTTTTTAGCTCGTTGATTGATAAATGTAATGGCTTCATTGGTAGCAATACGATACATCCATGAATATAATTTGCTATCACCTTTAAAATTGTGAATACTTTTAAAAATTTTGATAAAAGTATTTTGCAATACATCATCTGCATCGTCGTGACTGGTAACTATTCTACGAATATGCCAATACAAGCGTTCTTTATAGGTAGATACCAACTGACGAAACGCTTTTTCTTGCGTTTTCGGATTCTTCAACTCATCAATAAGACTTATCTCTACACTATTCAAGGGTATGCATTTTATCTTTGGACTCTTACCGAAGGAAAAGGTTTAATTAAAGATAAAAAAAATGTCATTCTACTAAAAATGTAAGAATGACATTTGTGTTGTTTTTTACTAGCTACTAAATAGATTGCATTTGTACCAACTTAGTATATACTTTATTGTTACGAATCAATTCTTCATGAGTTCCTTGTTCAACAATTTCTCCTTTTTGCATAACCACAATCAGGTCTGCATTTTGAATGGTAGACAATCGATGAGCAATTACTATTGAAGTTCTATTTTTCATCATATTTTCTAATGCTACTTGTACCAAACGTTCACTTTCTGTATCAAGGGCAGAAGTCGCTTCATCCAAAATCATGATTGGTGGATTTTTAAGAACAGCTCTAGCAATACTTAATCGTTGTTTTTGTCCGCCCGAGAGTTTTCCTCCAGAATCACCAACATTATGATCGAGTAATTCAGGCAAGTCTTTGACAAATTCCCAAGCGTTTGCAATTTTTAATGCATCAATTACTTCTTCATCAGTTGCATCTTGTTTTCCAAGTTTTACGTTGTTGCGAATGGTATCATTAAATAGAATTGAATCTTGCGTTACAATACCCATCAAACCTCGAAGAGAAGCTTTTGTGAGCGTTTTGATATTTTCTCCATCTATGTCAATACTTCCTTCATTTACATCGTAAAAGCGTGTCACCAAGTTTGCAATTGTACTTTTTCCACTTCCAGATTGCCCCACGAGCGCCACTGTTTTTCCTTTAGGAACGTTTAGTGAAAAGTTTTTGAGGACTAACTCTTCTTCATATTTAAAAGATACATCTTCTAGGGTAATTCCAGCAGTAAATTCAGTTTTTGCTTTCGCATCTATAGCATCTTGAATCGTTGATTCGGTATTTAAAACTTCCAAAACACGATCTGCGGATGCATTTCCTGCTTTTACTTTATAACTCGCTTTGCTGATTGCTTTTGCAGGTGTTAGGATATTATATGCCAATGCCATATAGGTGATAAATTGATCTGGAGAAAGCGTTTTATCTATCAGCACTAATTTTCCACCATATAATAAAATAACAGCAATTACGACAATACCTAAAAATTCACTGGTTGGAGACGCAAGGTTTTGTCGATGTGCCAAATTATTAGAGTATTTGTACAATTGAGAAGTAGAATTACTAAAGGCTTTATTGAAATGTTTTTCAGCATTAAATCCTTTAATCACTTTTAATCCATTCAGTGTTTCATCTAAAATAGATAAAAATACACCATTTTCTTTTTGAACTCGGTCAGAATGTTTTTTTAGACTTTTACCTACTCTAGAGATGATAAATCCTGAGATGGGAATAAAAACAAAAACAAATATTGTCAATTTTGAACTGATGGAAAACATAAAGAGAATTGTAAAAATGATTGTCAATGGCTCACGTACCAACAGCTCAAGAATCGCTAATAACGAGTTTTGTATCTCATTTACATCACCAGAAATTCGGGCGATGATATCTCCTTTTCTCTTTTCAGAAAAATATGAAATAGGTAAAGTGGTTACTTTATGATATAGTTTATTGCGAATATCCTTTAAAATACCATTTCGCAAATATGCCAAAAAGAAGTTAGAAAAATATCCTGCGACATTTTTTAGTAAAAACGTAGATATGACAATACAAATCATGAAAATTAATACTTCATATTGACCATTTTTTTCTATTTTTTGTGTGATAAAAAAGTTTAAATAGTCATTTAGGTAATCACCATAACCTTGAAGTCCTACATAATTTTTTCTTATTGGTTCAACTGTAATGCGCTCTGCCGTTTTTAATAATACTTTCAACATTGGCATAAGCGATACAAAGGAAAGTGTACCAAATAACGCATACAAAATATTGAAAAATATATTTAGATACGCATACTTTTTATATGGAATAATGTAATGCGATAATTTTTTTATGTAATTCATCTAATTGAGTTTCATTTCGTGTACGATGCGCTCAATTTTGGCATCAAGCTTTTGTTCTACCGTATAAAAGTCTGCTTTATTCTCTAAAGGCAGATTTACACTAAAGTAGAATTTAATTTTTGGTTCTGTACCACTTGGTCGGGCTGCAATTTTAGTGCCATCTGCGGTGTAGTAAATTAATACGTTTGATTTTGGTACAGTTATGTCAGAAGTACTGCCATTTTGCATGTTTAAAGCAATTGAAGTTTGGTAGTCTTCAATGCGAATTACAGGCGATCCATCAATGGTTTTCAAGGGATTTTCTCGAAGATCAATCATTGTTTGTTTGATTTCTGCAGCACCATCTATGCCTTTGCGTACGAGTGAAATCAATTTTTCTTTGTAAAAACCGTGTGTAACATACAAATCAATCAATGTTTCATAGATAGAGCTTCCATTCGCTTTTGCAGTTGCTGCAATTTCACAGGCTAGGAGAGAAGCGGTAACGGCATCTTTGTCACGTACAAAATCTCCTGTCATGAATCCAAAACTTTCTTCACCACCACCAATAAATTCTAATTCAGGGAAATCCTTAATCATTTTAGCAATCCACTTAAAACCTGTCAGGCCAATTTTACATTCTACATTGTAGGCTGTTGCTAATTGTTCCATCATAGGAGTAGAAACAATTGTAGAGCCGATGAATTGTTGACCGTTAATTTTATGGTTTTCTTGCCATTTTTTAAGTAAAAAGTCAGTCATTACAACCATAGTTTGATTTCCATTCAAGAGAATCATGTCTCCATTCAAATCACGTACGGCTATTCCAAGTCGGTCACTATCAGGATCAGTTCCAATCACAATATCTGCATTTACATCATTTGCTAGATGTAGTGCCATTTCTAAGGCTTCTGGTTCTTCAGGATTTGGAGAAACGACTGTAGGGAAATCTCCATCAGGTTTGGCTTGTGCTTCTACTACATGAACACTTGTGTATCCCGCTTCTTTTAAAACAGTTGGAATCATTGTAATAGATGTTCCATGCAACGAAGTAAACGCAATTGTAAGATTGTGTTTTTTTGGAGCATTAAAACTACCATTTAATACACTTGCCTTTACAAAAGCTTCATCTACTTCTGTGTCAATTTTTTTAATGAGTTCCGCATTCGCATCAAATACTATTTGCTCAAAACTTAGCTGATTGATTTCTTGTATAATATCAGTGTCTTGTGGTGGAACAATTTGTCCACCATCAGTCCAATATACTTTATATCCATTATATTCTGGCGGATTATGAGAAGCTGTAAGCACAATTCCGCAGTGACAATTCAAATATTTAACAGCAAATGACAATTCTGGTGTAGGGCGCAAATCAGAAAATAGATATACATGAATTCCGTTTGCTGAAAATACATCGGCTACGGTTTGCGCCAAAGATTTGCTGTTATGTCTGCAATCGTATGCAATGGCAACTTTCAAAGATTCATTAGGATATACTTTTTTAAGATAATTACTGAGTCCTTGAGTGTTTTTACCTAAGGTATATTTGTTAATTCTATTAGTGCCAGGTCCCATAATACCACGCATTCCACCTGTGCCAAAGGCAAGATTTGTATAAAAGCTTTCAGTAAGTTCTTTCGGGTTATTATCTATAAGTTGCTGTATTTCTTCTTGAGTTTTAGCATCAAAAAAAGGACTAAGCCAACTTGTTGCTTTTTTCAAGATTTGAGCATCAATCTTTGTCATTTGTAGTTATTTTAAGCAACAAAAATAATGAAATCATTTGGTTTGTATTTTGGTAGTTGGCATATTTTAGATAACTTTAGGGTATTGCTATGATCAAATGAAAAAAAATACCCTAAAACTTTTATGCATATTTCTGTTTTTTTCATTTTCAGCTTTAGCACAACTTGAAGCTAGTCATTGGTTTTTTGGTGTTAATGCTGGTTTGAATTTTAATACAGGAATTCCAATCTCAATAGATCCTGGACAGGTTAATACTTTAGAGGGCTGTTCTACTATTTCTGACGCCAATGGTTCTTTACTATTTTACACAGACGGAGTGACCGTGTGGAATAGGATGCATGAAATTATGGCCAATGGTACGAATTTGGCAGGAAGTTTATCCAGTACACAGTCATGTATTATTGTTCCCAATCCTGGAAGTGAAACAATTTATTATATATTTACTACAGATGTTGTAGATGCGTATGCGCAAAACGGAAACGGAAATAGTAATGGTTTCAACTATTCTGTAGTTGATATGTCGCAAGTAGGTGGTTTAGGAGCAGTTGTTACTAAGAATGTTAATTTATTGCCCAATACATCAGAAAAGGTTACAGCAGCATTAAGTGCAGATGGTAATTTCTGGGTAATTACACATCGCAATAATCAATTTTTTTCTTTTAAAGTGACTCCTATGGGAGTTACTACCATTCCAGTAGTATCCAACACGCCACTGTCTATTGCTGATTATAGAAATATTCGTGGAAATATCAAAGTATCACCTGATAGTAGAAAATTAGCAATTGCACATACACTTTTTGAGCCTGACCAAGCTGGTTCTCTTTATTTGTATGATTTTGATGCAAATACAGGGTTGGTAAGCAATGGTACTTTTTTAGCGGATGATTTGGTGTTTTATGGTGTAGAATTTTCTTCAAATTCTACACGATTATATGCTTCCGGGAAATTCATCTCAGATACTAGTTTAGAAAATATTCAATTACAACAATATGACGTGACGGCAAGTACTGTTTCTTCCACCAAATATATTGTTCATAATTATTTTCAAGGTCAAATAGTTCCTTCATTAGCTGGAAGTTTACAATTAGGGTTAGACAAACGTATTTATCATGCGCTACCAGGTTCAAAGATATCTACAATTAACACACCCAATTTATTAGGAGCAGCTTGCGATTTTGACTTTGAAAGTGTTGATTTAGGACTCAATTTTGCACGATTCGGATTGCCAGCTTCGGTACAGTCTTATTATGAAAGCATTGCGACGATTGAAAATTTTTGTTTTGGAGAGCAAACGACCTTTACAGTAAACTCCTTAAACACTATCATTGGAATTGATTGGAATTTTGGAGATCCCGCTTCAGGAAGTTTGAATACATCTAATGAGATATCAACAGCACATACGTTTTCATCGGTAGGGACTTATACGGTCACAGCGACTGTGACATTTTCCAATGCTCCTGCTCAAACCTTTACTGAAATTGTTGTAGTTCAAGAATCACCAACTATAGCTCCTTTGTTTGTGCTTGAACAATGTGATGCGGACGACAATAGTAATGACGGATTATCAATTTTCAATTTACAAGAGGCGATTACAGTGATTGAAGAAGATAATGGAAATAGTAACATAGAAGTTTCATTTTTTGAAAGTTTAAGCGACGCTCAAGCGAATCAAAATACATTAGCGAGTTATTTTTATGCCAATTCAACAAATAATCAAATTCTATACGCACGAGTCTTTTCGTATGTAGATTGTTACACAATTACACAAATACAGCTAAATGTAAATTCAGGGACAAATTTAGGAGTATATGATACTATTGAAGTATGTGAGATTAACGGAATTAATATTTCTATTTCTCAAGTGGAAGATACTCTGGAGGCTGATTTTCCAGGAGCTATGATTGGTGTATTTAATACAAGGAACGATGCTTTATTGCAAGATAATCAGCTAACTGATACGACACCTATTAATGTTGATTTGATAAATGAATTGTTTTTTAGAGTTTCGTATGCTAATGAATGTGCTTTTATAGGAAGTGTAGCAATAACTATTGTTGGACAGCCAGAAATAGAAGATCAACAAGCTTTTTTATGTAGAGATGAAAATGCGTCTGTAGAACTTTCATTTGAAGAAACTTTTACAAGCTATGTATGGTCTACTAATGAAACTACACCTTCAATTACCGTAACAGAAACAGGAATATATTCTGTCATTGTGACGAATAGTGCAGGTTGCGAAAAGCAGGTTTTCTATATCGTTGAAGAAGAACCATCTGTGACGATTGATCGAATTGAAGTGCAAGATTTTCAAGAGGTAAATACAATCAAGATTGTGATAGCTTCAACTGATGACGCCGAAAATATAACGTATTCAATCAATGGAGGAAATTTATTTTCTGAATCGAACGAGTTTGTGAATGTTTCTCCAGGATTGTATGATATTATTGTACGTCGTGGCGAATGTGATGCAGCTACAGAAACGATTTTAGTGGGAGGATTTCCAAAATTTTTCACGCCAAACGGCGATCATATTAATGATACGTGGCAATTGTATCAAAAAGAATACTATCCCAACGCCACTATTGAGTTATATGATCGTTACGGGAAAAACTTAAATGTAATCAAAGCAAGTAGTGAATGGGACGGAACTTATAAAGGTGTGCTATTACCTTCGGGAGATTACTGGTATAAGTTAATACTTGAAAATGGTAGAATTGTCAAAGGAAATGTCACGTTGAAACGTTAAAAGTTTTTTGTATCACTAATCTTGTAACGTTCTTTATCACGTCTGCTACGCAAAACAATCTCTCCCAAAAATCCAGCTAAGAAAAATTGAGTACCAATAATCATAGTCGTTAGAGATATATAGAACCATGGATTTTGTGTTACTAAAATTGCAGGTAGGTCATAGGCCAATTTATACAATTTCATCACGCCAATATATCCAGCAGAGGTAAATCCTATAAAAAACATCAACACACCTAATGCGCCAAATAAATGCATTGGGCGTTTTCCGAATTTTGACAAAAACCAAATAGTGATTAAATCTAAGAAGCCGTTGATGAAACGATCATATCCAAACTTAGTTTTTCCATACTTTCTGGCTTGGTGTTTAACTACTTTTTCATCAATATTCTGAAAGCCTGCATTTTTAGCTAATACGGGAATGTATCGGTGCATTTCTCCATATACATCTACATTCTTTATTACTATATTCTTATAAGCTTTTAGTCCGCAGTTAAAATCGTGTAGTTTTAACCCAGAAGTACGCCGCGCAGCCCAATTGAATAATTTGGAGGGAATATTTTTTGCAATGACAGAGTCGTATCGTTTCTTTTTCCAACCAGAAATGAGATCAAAATTTTGTTCTGTAATCAATTTATATAATTCAGGAATCTCATCAGGACTGTCTTGTAAATCGGCATCCATCGTAATGACTACATCTCCAGTAGCTTTTTCAAAACCAGCATGCAATGCTTGCGACTTCCCGTAATTTCGTAAAAAACGAATGCCTTTTACCTCTAAATATTGCTCGCTTAGTGTTTCAATTATATCCCATGAATGATCTGTACTACCATCGTCAATAAATAAAATCTCATACGAAAAAGAATGTACTTGCATTACATTGGCAATCCACTGATGCAATTCTCGTAAGGATTCTTCTTCGTTTAGAAGTGGTATAACTACAGATATATTCATGAATAATATTTATTGCGGTTTATAAAAAGCATTAATGACCAATGAAGTAATCAAAGAAACAAAAAATCCTGTAAATAAACTTTTTAAAACAATATCAATAAACAAGCTAAACTTATAATTTTCTTTAAAAAAGGCGACTTTTTCCGCAACTTCTTCAGGTTTGAATTGAGAATCTAGTTTCAAATCTTTTTGAGCAACTTCGGCTAAGTTACCAATATAACTAGGCTCAATAAAATTTGCGTGTATGATTTGATAAATCCAAAACATAATCCCGCCAATTAATATTACACCAATTCCTGTTTGTAAACCTTTACGAATACTGAACAATTCACCAGTAGATTTTTTACTAGCAATCACAATAGATAAGATAATCATAATGGCAGTAATTGGTAGCATTACAATCGCAAAAATATTTTTAGAATCTGTGTGAATATTTTGCTGATATTGCAATAGAAAAAAAACAATATTCAAAATTCCGAGGGCAATGCCAAAGTGTGCTGTTTTTGAAAACATACAGGTAATTTTAAAACAAGTCACAAATATAGAAATTCGTGCGTAGAAAATGTCAAAATATTTTTATTTAAAAGTTGCTTATTCAGAAATAATAATTAAATTTGCACCTCGAAAATTGAGAAAGTTATATTAAAGCATACAAAGATGAAACAAGGTATACATCCAGAAAATTACAGAATGGTAGCTTTTAAAGATATGTCTAATGATGATGTATTTCTTACAAAGTCTACTGTAGATACTAAAGAGACTATCGAAGTTGATGGTACTGAGTATCCATTATATAAATTAGAAATTTCAAGAACTTCACATCCATATTATACTGGTAAGTCTAAATTGGTAGATACAGCTGGACGTATCGATAAGTTCAAAAACAAATATGCGAAATTCAAGAAATAAGAATTTCTCACAACACATGCAAAATGTCTTTCAGGAAACTGAGAGACATTTTTTTTTGAAAACATTATAGTTTTTATATTTACAAACAGACTATCTTTAACAAAAATTAAGCTCTTATGAACTATATCCTCTTTGATGGAACCGTACGAAATGCCTTATTGCCATTTACATTTACTCGACCAGTAGCTGATATTAGAGTCGGAATTTTAACGATAAGAGAAAAGTGGGAATTGTACCTTGGCGGAACTACCACTACAATAACAGAAGAGTATCTCTCCGATAAATGGCCTATGGTGGAATTGGAGGAAAATGTAATGATTAATGCTTCTTTTTTTCCCAATGCCGATTTAGTAGCTATGATTCAGGAGCTAACGAGTAAGCAAGCTATTTTTTGTGGAGATGAAATCATTGCTTTTCATAGCACAGATGAGCAAGATGAGGTTGACTTTGATACATATGAGATAATTACGTACGATCAAGAGCACATACGAATAGAGAATACATGGGATATTTTTTCTAAAAATGCAGATGCAATTCAAGCTGATTTTGAATTGATTACTAGAGATAGAACATCTCAACCCATCCCAGCAACGGTAAATGTAATTGCTCCAGAAAATATTTTTATTGAAGAAGGGGCAAAGCTTAATTTTTGTACACTCAACGCAAGTTCAGGACCTATCTATATTGGTGAAAATGCTGAGATTATGGAAGGAAGTGTGGTGCGTGGCGCATTGGCAATGTGTGAAAGCTCCGTGTTGAAACTTTCTACAAAAATTTACGGAGCAACTACCCTCGGGCCATATTGTAAAGTTGGAGGCGAAGTAAATAACTCGGTTTTAATGGGATATTCTAACAAAGGACATGATGGATTTTTAGGGAATTCTGTCTTAGGAGAATGGTGCAATATTGGTGCAGATAGTAACAATTCTAACTTAAAGAATAATTATGCGCCAGTGCGTTTGTGGAGTTATGAAACTGAAAATTTTGCTAAAACAGGCTTACAATTCTGTGGACTCATGATGGGCGATCACAGTAAATGTGGAATCAATACGATGTTTAATACAGGAACTGTTGTTGGTGTCAATGCAAACATTTTTGGCTCAGGTTTCCCAAGAAATTTTGTACCCAGCTACAGTTGGGGTGGCGCAAGTGGATTTACTACCTATTTGACCAATAAAGCATTTGAAGTGGCCAAAGTTGTGATGTCAAGACGAAATGTAGAATTCACTTCACAGGACGAAGCCATTCTCACGCATGTGTTTGAGGAAACCAAAAAATGGCGTAAAGACTAAATAAAATCTATAAAAAATATGTTAGGATTTGTTCTCATGTATTTCGTCGGAAAGGCGTTTTACAACATGGCAAAAAAACACGAACAATCGGGTTGGTTGTACGCCATACTAGGTGTGTTATCGTATTATGCTGGCCTTGTGCTAGGAGGCGTTTTACTAGGAATTATTTTAGGACTTTTATATCCAGAATTCATAGAAAGTTCAAGTGAATTATTCTTAGGATTATTAACCATTCCAGTTGGAATATTGTGTTGTTGGGGATTTTACCAAATTTTAAAAGTAAAGTGGGAAAAGGAATTTGCTGAAAAAGAACGGAATAAGCCAAAAATCTCTGATATTGGAAAAAAAGAAGAAGATTTATATCCAACACAAAACTTATTACCAAGAAATACAAATATAGAAGGCGAAACTCCAGAAAAAAATGATGGATTCCGTTTCTAGGAATTCACCATTTTTTATCAACTATAAGAAAATAGATTCGAAAAACTCTCCGAGATTTCTATCTTAAAAAGTAAGTAATACAAGATAAAGCCAAAAATTACGGTAGCAATGCCCAATCTAACAAGTAGTTTTTTTCTATACACTTTCTGTTCTTCTGAAATTTGAACTCTGATTTGTTGACGCATTTGAGAAGTAAGTTTAGGGAATGTATTGTTGATTCCGTCGTCTTGATAAAATTGTGTATTCGCATCAAACACTTTGCGTTTTTCGCGTCTTTTCTTAGTTCTTCGTATATCGTCAAATACGTAAAAGCCTACTCCTTGTCCCATGATCTTCAGTTTTAATAGTTAACATGCACTATATCAGTATAAAAAAGAAGAAAAATGTTACAATATTGATGATTATTTATTTTTTTTAACACGTTTCAACTCCAATAAATTTAGTGCGTTATTGCCTAAGCCTTGTACGTTTTTTTGGGTAAATCGTACGACTTGATCATAATACAGAGGAATCAAAGGAGCTTCCGAAATAAGTAAAGAATCCATTTTAGTGTACAAATCTATCCGAGTTGAAGCGTCTGTTTCACGTAATGCAGCTTCGTACCAAGTGTCAAATTGTGTATTTTTAAAATGAGTATAATTTGGTCCGTTTGGAGTGAAATTTTTACTGTAAAATAGAGATAAATAATTTTCTGCATCTGGATAATCAGCAATCCAACTTGCTCTAAAAATGGGTAATTCACCTTTTGATCGTAACTCTCGCAGAGTGGAAGCTGGAATCACATTTACACTAGCTTTGATTCCAATCTTTTCAAGTTCTCGCTGAATGTATTCACAGAAATTTAAATATTGCCCATTTGTAGTGATGGCAACTTCAGGAGTTAAATTCCCTGTTTCTTTTTTGTATTGAACGACTAAGTCTTTTGCTTTTTCAGGTTGATACTCAAACCCTTGAATATTTGCAAATCCCGGCAGCCCTTTTGGAATAAACCCATGCGTAGCAGGTGTGCCTATTCCGCTTCGCAAATAAGTAATCATTTTTTGACGGTCAAAACTATAATTCATGGCTTTTCGCAGCAAATGATGACTCGAAACATTTGTGCTATCACCCATATAAATTCCTAAATATTCAGTGTTTAAATACGGGCCAGAAATCATTTGAAAATCGTTGCGATATTTTTCTTGAAGCCTTCCAGAAGCATTTAAGATTTCATCTTGATATGAAGGATCCAGTGAATTTAAAAAATCTAAATTTCCTTGAACAAACTGTAAAAACTCACTTTGCTTATCGGGTAAGAATGTAATTGCAATAGCTTCTAAATACGGTAAGCGAATTCCGTTGTCATCTTTTTCAAAATAATGCGGATTTTTACGAAAAACCAATTTGGTATTCTCTTCCCATATTTTGAATTGAAAAGGACCTGTTCCGATTGGGTTTGCTCTAAAATCATTTCCATAATGTGTTACAATTTCTTTAGGAACTACGGAGCAATACTTCATGGTTAGCAAGCTCAAAAAAGCAGGAAAAGGTTGTTTTAATCGAATTTGAAATGTAGTCGTATCAATTGCGTTAAAACTTTCTACACTTTTAAAAATCCATCGTCCGCTAGACGCTAATTTATCATCTAAAATTCGTCCAAAACTATATTCAAAATCATACGCATTGACAGTACGTGTTTTTTTTTCGCCAAATAATGCATGTTCATGAAAATATACATCATTTCGCAACGTAAATGTATACGTTAAAGCGTCTTCAGAAACCTTCCAAGATTTTGCAATAGAAGGAATAACATTCAAATTTTCGTCCATTTCCACCAATCCATTAAACAATTGATGAACTGCCCAAATATTCCGTTGATCTTTTGCAAAAGCAGGGTCTAACGAAGTGATATTAGCATGCTCGTTATAACGAAAAACCAAATGTGCTCGATTAGTTGCTTTTTCTTGTATACAAGAAGAGAATAGAGTGAATAAGCAAATAATTGATACATAAGTATTTATCAATCTGAAATGTTGCGGTATTAATTTTATCATCTTCCGAATTAATTGTAAATTTGCAGGCTTTATGCTAAAGAAAACACATTTTTGTGTTGATTGGAAAGTTTAAAAGTACATAATAAAAAACACAAAATACTACCAAATAGGTGGAAAAATAGAGGAATGAACGATCAAAAGAAAGTTGCTTTTTATACGCTTGGTTGCAAACTGAATTTTTCAGAAACGTCTACGATTGCCAGAGGTTTTAAAGACGAAGGATTTGATAAAGTAGATTTTTCGGAAGTTGCTGATATCTATGTGATTAATACTTGTAGTGTAACTGAAAATGCAGATAAGCGTTTTAAAACGATTGTAAAGCAGGCACAAAAAGTCAATCCTGATGCATTTGTAGCAGCTGTTGGATGTTATGCACAATTACAGCCCGAAGAATTGGCAGCGGTGGATGGTGTTGATTTAGTGTTGGGGGCAACGGAAAAATTTAAACTTACTTCCTATATTAATGATTTACTAAGTCGTCCAGAGCGCAATCGTGGGATGGGAGAAGTACATTCTTGCGAAATTGAAGAAGCTGATTTTTATGTGGGAAGTTATTCTATTGGCGATCGTACACGCGCATTCTTAAAAGTACAAGATGGTTGTGATTACAAATGTACCTATTGCACGATTCCGCTAGCTAGGGGAATTTCACGTAGCGATACTCTTGAAAATGTACTAAAAAATGCTAAAGAAATATCTGAGCAAGACATTAAAGAAATTGTATTAACAGGTGTAAATATAGGTGATTACGGAAAAGGAGAGTTCGGTAATAAAAAACATGAACACACCTTTTTAGAATTGGTTCAAGCACTAGATACTGTTGAAGGAATTGAACGTTTGCGAATTTCTTCTATTGAGCCTAATTTGCTGAAAAATGAAACAATTGATTTTGTTTCTAAAAGTAAAACTTTTGTGCCGCATTTTCACATTCCACTGCAAAGTGGGAGCAATACATTATTGCGTTTAATGCGTCGTCGCTACATGCGTGAATTGTATGTAGATCGTGTCGCAAAAATTAAAGAAGTGATGCCAGATGCTTGTATTGGTGTTGATGTTATTGTTGGATTTCCTGGAGAAACAGACGAGCTATTTATAGAAACCTACAATTTTTTGACTGAATTGGATATTTCATATTTGCATGTATTTACCTATTCGGAGCGTGAAAATACAATTGCAGCCGAAATGGAAGGAGTAGTTCCTCAAAATGTTCGAAAAAAGCGTAGTAAAATGTTACGAGGACTATCTGCAAAAAAACGTAGAGCATTTTATGAAAATCAGTTAGGAAAAACCAAAACTGTATTATTTGAAGGAGAAAATAAAGAAGGATATATTCACGGTTTTACGGAAAATTATGTAAAAGTAAAAGCACCTTGGAATCCAGTATTAGTCAATACGTTGCATGAAGTAACACTCACTAAAATAGATGATGATGGTATGGTACGTTTTGACTTTGTAAATGAACTAGCGATTTCTGACCTGTAATTTTTCTAAATTGGTACGATTCATGTAATTCATTCAATACAGCTTATCGCAAATTGCGATTAGATATGTATATTTAACAAATAAATGAATGAATAGCATGAAAAAACTTTTACTACTAATACTCACTCTTACTTTAATAGCTTGTGATGCGCAAACCAAAGAATTTATTGGAAGTTCATGGCGTGTAACTAGCTTAGAAATGGAAGGAAAAGCAATTGCAGTTGCCAACGAAGTTATTTTGACGGTAAAGTCAGATTCTGAATTTGCTTTAGCATTGGATAAGAATAATTGTTTTGGAACGTATGTTATTACCAATACTAACGAAATTCAATTAAAAACATTAGGGTGTACAGAATTGTGTTGTGACTCTGAGTTTTCTTCAGAAGTAACTCAAGCTTTGTATAAAGTTTCGTCAATCAAGATGAAAAAAGACGTAGTAACTTTGGAGGGAAAAGACGTTTCCATTACATTTAAAAAACATCTAGAAGCTAAAAATAGAATTCAGATGATGCATAAAGACAAACCTATTGTAGAAAAAAAAGAAAAAATTCCATCAGAAGAGACTACAAATATTGGCAAAATTGAAAATCCTAATCAACAAATTGAAAAAGAGAAGATTCAAGGAACTGGGGAGTTTATCGTGCTATATAAGTCACCCTGTAAAGGAAATTGTGAAGAGTATACAATGACTTTTTATGAAAATGGTGTTGTTCTGTACGAAGGAAAATTCAATGCAAAAATTCAAGGAGTCCGCACTTTACAACTAGCAAAAGAGAGTATAGCAACAATGTTTACTTCTTTTCAAACTGAAAACTATCATGGTTTTAACGAAGTATATGATAATAATCGTATCATGGATCTTCAAAATACGTATTTAACCTATCAAGGAAAGAAAATACAAATTCGCTTTAAACCGAATGCTCCTCAAAAATTACAAGAATTGTTAATGATTGTAGAAAAAGAGGCAGAGCAAGTATTACAACAACTTAAAAAATAAAACTAGTAACAAAAGAAAAAGGGAATCGTTGCGATTCCCTTTTTTAATTTTTTTTACGAGAGTTTTTTAAATGCGTACACCTACAGGAAGTAGATCTTTGTACTCTTTGTGTTTTCTCAAAAAACTAGCAATTCTCGGACTAGTTGGCACAACTCTTAAATTTCGTTCTTGAATTGTATCTAGAACAATCTTAATAAAGGCATTCTTAAATTCTGGATCATCTAGTTCTTCTGGCACAATCAATTTTGTCAAAAATATTTTGCGTTCTTGTAGTGAATACTCAATCTTAGCAATCCCATGTTCAGTTTTGTATTCAAATTGACGCAAAAATTCGTTATCATTGATAACAATTTCATTATTCATAGCGGTAGAATTTAAATTAATTTAAAAGGTGTATTTTAGGAGAAATGTCAAATTAACTTTGCAAAGATACAAAATTTACAGTAGATTTCCGAGTTTTTAGTACGACTATCTGTATGAAAGCGAATAAAATACCTGTATACTGTATGCCAGGAATGGCTGCAAATCCTTCCATATTTCAATATATTAAACTGCCAGAAGATGAATTTGAGATGTTCTTTTTAGAATGGTTTGTTCCTGAAAAAGAAGAAACATTAGCGGCATATGCCATGCGCATGACGAAAAAAATTAAACATGACAACATTGTATTAATAGGTGTTTCTTTTGGCGGAATTTTGGTTCAAGAAATGGCAAAAATCATTAGTGTGCGTAAATTGTTCGTAATCTCTAGTGTAAAAACACGTTTTGAATTGCCACGACGTATGAAACTTGCTAAGGCTACTAAGCTATATAAACTGCTTCCAACTAGTTTGGTAAACAATATAGAAGTGTTGAGTAAATTTGCTTTTGGCGATTTGGCAACCAAACGATTAGAGCTCTATGAACAGTATCTTTCTATGAGAGACAAATTTTATTTGGATTGGTCGATAGAACAAATCATTAATTGGACACAAGAAGAACCTTTGCCAAATACAATTCATATTCACGGAGATAAAGATATGGTGTTTCCTATGCAACATATTGAAAATTGTATTGTTGTAAAAGGAGGAACACACATAATGATTATCAATAAATACAAATGGTTCAATAAAAATCTTCCTAAATTAATTAACGAATAAAAACTTCTAAACCGTTCAAAAACAACTGAAAAATGTTTTCTTCATTCTGAAACAGTTTGTTATTTTTGTAAGACCTACCCAACACTTTTTCAATTCAAATAAAATAGCTAACTTAAAGACGATTAAGAAAAACTTTAAAAAAATTAGACAATGCGTAAGATTAAAAATGGATTTGCTTTCTTGGGATTGATTTTTCTAGGAATATTATTGATGAATGCCGTACAAAAAGATAAAGTGATGACTGCTGAACTGGAGACAGAAACGACTGGAGTGTCGTCAAGAATGATAGAAAATGATGAAAACGACTACAATGTATATGCGCTAGAAATGCCTAATACATTAGATTTTGCAGGAGAAGAAGTGCCGTTATATCTGCCAGATATTAAGGAGCGAATGGATAGAGAGCTACTAGTCAACACGTATTGGCAATCCAATGGATTGTTATTGTTTAAAAGAGCAAACAAATATTTTCCAATCATAGAACCAATTCTTAAAGAACATGGAATTCCAAGTGATTTTAAATATTTAGCATTGATAGAAAGCGGTTTGCAAAATGTAGTTTCGCCTGCAGGAGCTACAGGTTTTTGGCAAATTATGAAAACTACTGGAAAGGAAAATGGCTTAGAAATCAATTCAAATGTAGATGAGCGTTATCACTTAGAAAAAGCAACACATGTAGCTTGTAAGTATCTCTTAGAATCTAAAGAGCGTTTTGGAAACTGGACAGCAGCAGCAGCAGCATATAATGCAGGAAATACAGGAATTTTACGTCGTATGGAAGACCAGCAAGTAGATTCGTATTATGATTTATTACTTGGTCAAGAAACCGGGCGTTATATTTTCAGAATTATTGCATTGAAGGAAATTTTTAAAGATCCTAAAAAATACGGATTCAATTTTAAGAAAGAAGATTTATATACTAACATTCCTACTTATAAAGTAGAGGTTGATACCGCTATTACTAATATTGCTGAATTTGCGAAAAAATTTAATATCAACTATAAAATTTTAAAAATTCACAATCCGTGGTTGCGTGAAAACAAATTGAATAACAAATCACGTAAGCTATACGAAATTGAAATTCCGCAGAAAGGATTTTATTCAAAGTAATTCTTTAATCAGAGCAGATTTACAAACAAAATAAAATCTCCCCATGAGTTGTGTTAAACCCATTGGGAGATTTTGTATTTTAGAAAAACTTATAGAGCGCAACTTAGATAGATTTGAACTACTTAGTTGTAAAAATGATTTTAGAAATTCGTCTTCGAAAAGTATATGATTTAATTAAAAAGCGAAAAATTCAAAAGAGCGCTTCGTATAATTATTACACGATTTTGAGTCATATTCAAATACTTTTTACATATCATTTTTAGATATTGATAAATCTATCATATAAAGAACTTATATAGAGAAAACTCTAACATCTAAAAATTGCTTCTTACATATAAATTTCGTTCTTTTGGATGACGCTTACTGTCAGGCAAACGCTTTTATGTTTAATTCTCTTGAGTTTACAAAATAACATACTACAAACCATTCATCATTTACGAACATCAGGACACTTTGTACTTTATACCAAGCAACCAAAAGTTACGTTAGATGAATTGGCAGATGTTGGCGATTTTTTAGCACAGGAGTATGAAAATGAAAGCTTAAACTATCCTTATCAAGCACCAGATTTTGACAAAGAAGCCGCAATATGGGCAGCAAAAACCATATATTATGCGGCGCAATTTTTAGCACATCGTTTGGAAGAACCTAAAGATTTAGAGAAGTTCTTCAAGCCTTACGCAGGGAAAATAACACCTGCAACACAACTTTCTGCTGATTTGTCGTTGCGTTTTCTACCTTATATTTTCAAAGAATTAGAGCACATAGACTTTGATGATTGGTTGGTAAAGACACTTCAGCAAATACTACAAAGTTTTCCATATGCTGCCATAGGGCACGACATTGAACTTAAAGTCAATGAAGAACAGCTTATTTCAGATTTTTCTAATGATTGCTTTCGAATGATGTTTACTGACAGAGTAATTGCCGCAAAAGATATCAATATGACCAAACATAAAATCATACAAAACAATGTGTCAATCCATTTAGGTGAGCATGCTCATTCTTTTTGGAGTGCATTTGTTACCGAAGTATAAAAAATGAACGAAACAAAAAAAATACGAGCAATCCTTGAAGAAATCAAACAAGTTTTTGTTGGGAAAGACGAAGTAATTGATTTATTAGGAATTGGACTATTGGCAAAAGAAAATGTGTTTTTATTAGGACCTCCTGGAACAGCCAAAAGTGCCATTGTTAAACAATTGTCCAGTCACGTAATTGGCGGAATTAATTTTGATTACTTACTCACGCGATTTACCGAACCGAACGAAATTTTTGGTCCATTGGACATACGCTTATTAAAGGAAGGTGAATTAGTGACGAATACAGAAGGAATGTTACCAGAAGCTTCATTGGTATTTTTAGACGAAATATTTAATGCGAATTCTGCCATCCTAAATAGTTTATTAATGGCGCTAAATGAAAAGATTTTCCGCAGAGGAAAAGAAACTAAGAAGTTGCCTGCTTTAATGTTTATTAGTGCGAGTAATCAGTTGCCTGAAGATGAAGCCTTAGCAGCTTTATTAGATCGTTTTTTAATCCGACTGAAAGTAGATAATGTAAAACCAGAGTTGCTGGAAGAAGTTTTGCATGCAGGTTGGAAACTTGAACGGAATGAAACTACGAAACAAACACAAATTTCTCCTGAAGAAATCAAAGACTTACAAAACAAAGTAAAAAGTGTGGATTTGAGCTCGATAAGAAGTTCATACATTGAGCTAATTCACAGTTTGCGAAATACGGGAATAGAAGTCTCTGACCGACGAGCTGTAAAAATGCAAAACCTAATCGCTGCAAGCGCAATTTTGTGCAATCGTACCGAAGCTATTTTGTCTGATTTATGGGTATTAAAATACATTTGGAGTACAGAAGAACAAATAGAAACACTACAAGCTACCGTAAATGCGATGATCGAAAAAGAAGAAACGGAAGCTACGGTTCATCCGCAAGCATTTTTTAACAAAGCGCCCAATCCTAAAGAGTTGATGAATGAAGTGGAAAATCTAAAAGAAAAATTTGAGGAACAAACAGTTTCTTTACAGGAATTAAATGTCATCAAAGACAAATTGCGATACCTGCAAAATAGAACAGATTGGATAAAAGACCAACAGAAAAAAGAATATATCAATAGTGAAATAGATCAATTGTGGAAAAAGATCTTACACAAAACATAACAGAATATTGGCTGCGTTTACCAATCAAGTATAAAGACAAACTTGCTCAGATTCGTGTGTGGCAATCGCTTCGTGTAGCGGTTGACAATGACGATATTTGGATACGAGGAATTGCTCCGGCACAATTACACAGTCCAGAAATACGAAGCATTCCGTTTAAAAAAATCTATTTTCAGCGAGAAAATGCATTATTTTTTCTCGAAGGGAATTTGCCTGAGGAACGATTAAAAACTTCTTGGGTATGGTCGCCCATTCATACTTTTTTACCGGTTACACTACCCGATTATAACTTTAACTTTTTCGGAATTAAAGAAAAAATCATATTTCGTATAGTACCTTCTACAGTAGAACGGGAAGCTGCTGCCCAATGGGTAGATATGGACGTTTTAAAAAATAGTATACTCAAAACACCTGCTGTCCGATTACAACCTGTACAATGGACTATAGTCAATAAAAAGGCACTACTCATAGGAATTCCTTTGTTGGCTTTACCAGGAACCACATTATGGAAACACCAAAACTTTTTATTACCTGCGGGATTTGATTTTGAATATCCAGAATTGAGTACATACTTTCAAAAAAAAATGACTCAAAGCGACAATGAACTAATAATAATCAACAATAATAGTACGTATTTTACCATATCAACTACTGATTTTCAATCGTTATCTATCAGTAGTTTTCGATTATCACAGTAAATTATGAATAACGCACAATCCATAGCAAGCAGGTACTTTCAATCCTATCAAGATTATTTTTGGCAATGGGAGATTGATTATATGTTCTACGGAAGTGTGATAAATGTAGTACAAGACTATCAAGGAGGGATAAACTGTATCAGTATTCCAGATGGTATGACGATTGCTTACAAAGAACAAATTGAGCAAGTATTAAAAATAATTACTCCTAATGGAATTCCTCCGTTCGGAAGTTTAATTTTGGCGTTTTTAGCTACCAATCCAGGAGAAGTTCGGTTTGCTATTAATCAAATTTTCAATGAAAATCTTCAAGAAATTTTAGTAAATAGAAGCGAGTTTTCTACTGAAACGATAAACTTAGAAGACGCTAGAAAATTCTTGGATATATTAATTATGCTTCCTGAAAGCTATAAAAAAGGGAAAAGACGAATGGATCTTTTTGCTTTTCTATTTGAGAATAAAAATTATACTTTATCATCAAAGCATGCAGATGAGGTTCTTACATTGATAAAAAATAAAGAATTTGAACTGAATGAATGTGGAGAAAAAAGACAACTTACCATAACAGCGTTTAGTAAGGATATTAATGCCTTAGCTTATTTGTATTTTTTATATCCAACAAAAGAAGCATTACTCAAAGCTTGGTTAAAAATTGAAACGGTTCCTGTTGAGCTAGAAGATACTGAAATACATAACTTTAGTGACAATCCTGACTTGTTACAGCAACTACTAGAAGATCCCAAAACCTTTTTTATGGGAAGTTTGGTCAAACGAATCTGGTCGGGAATCCAATTACCTATGCATTATGTACATCCTGGAGAAATGCCGTTAGGAGGTATTTCGGATATTACCAACAAAGGGACATTTGACAATATTCTCTTATCAGAGTTTGCTAATGATGATTTGATTTTTTTACATCGAATTGCAAACAAAGAGGCATTATTTGTACGACGCGAAACAACACCTGAAGAAGATTTGCGAACTCGTATTTTCTTGATAGATACGACTATTAAAAATTGGGGAACTCCCAAAATTCTTTCATTTGCAACTGCTTTTTCGTTAATACATCATCCAAAGAACGAAATGAATTTTTTGTCATTTGTTCTAGGAGAAAAATACAAGAATATTCATTTTGATACCAAAGAAAATATAATTGAAAATTTACAGCTTACGTCAGCTTCTTTAGATGCTGCAAATGCGCTTAGCTTATTTTTGAACGAATGTGAGGAAGAAAATATAGAAATTACATTTTTCACAACACCCAAAACGTTGGAACATGCTGCTATTCGTAGCATTTTTAATAAACATAATGCTAGTTTTGGAAGTATTATTACAGCCGATGCTGGAGGAAATATAAAAGTGTATACACTAAAAAATGGTTCTAAACGATTAGCAAAGCACATCGTACTTCCTTTGGAAGAACTTTGGGCTAAACCACCTAGAAAAAGAAGAGCAGCGGTTAACCCCGAAAAAAAACAAAATACAAATATTGTTAATTATCCCGTATTGTATGGCTATCCTGTCAGAAGTATTATCAACTTTACTGATGAGTATTTTTCGTATGTACTCCAAAAAAATGGAGATCTTTTCAAAACGTATACACGCCAAAAAGGGTTTGAAATGATTCAGAAAGAAATGCGTTTTGTAACGGGGATTCAACAACAAAAATTAGCAACCTTATTTGAAGGTGAATTGTTAATCCTATATTGGAGTGCAGATCATGAAATGATTTTTAAAACCGCTAGTTATACTATAAAGTATAAAGGCGATCATCGAGAATTTCAAAAAAACTACCTTAAACATTTAATGGTACTTGAAGGCGAACTTTACTTGGTTACCAAACAATACTATAATGACGATCCTGTATACACACGATTTCATATTCATGAGCTTACATATGAAAAAATAGTTCAACCGAAGCTTTCGTTATTGCGTTGTTACCGAAATCATTTGTCCAATTATGTTTCGTATGCGGAGGGTTCTGTATTTAGCAAAATACGAACCATAACTATTACCAATGAATTGGAGCTTATTTTTAATGAAAAACACAAACTTAACATATCAGGAAATTCAATTCAATTACAATTATTAAGGGAAAAATTAGATAATAAAAATGTAGGGCTAACGACTTACGTGTACAAGCGAGAACTTATGATTCATTTTGAAGATGGAAGTACTATAGAAATTGACAAAAACGGAGTGCTCATCTTTAAAAGTAGTAATGACGTGATTCCTATTTTTTACCTGTCCTCTTATATTGGTATTCAGCTTGCATTAGCCACAACCAAAGAATTTGCAGGAGATATGTATTTTTACCCAGAAAAAAGCAAGGCGCATAAAATAAGTGCAGAATCTTTTGAAAGAAAATATCTAATTCCTTTTCTGAAACACATATTACATCCATGGAAATAACCTTGCAACATACCAAGGAGAACGTTTATGAAAAAGCGGGTATCTTTATTGAAAATTCTTCGCCAGCAATATGGTTGCAAGAGATTACTCGAATGCGCTTGTCTCTTTCAGATTGTGATGTGTACCCATGCCCAGGAATTAATGCTAATAGTATTGCAGGTATTCTGTTAATTATCAAGAAAATGCCAAAACATTTGGCGGTTGAAAAAAATAAATTCATTCAAAAAGTAGCGCCTCAGTTCTATATTCCAGAGTTTACAATGCTTAATATGGCATTGATAGCTGAAGAATTTGCTAGGATTACTCATGGAGTACCACACTTTTTGCATCATACGTTAGGATTGATAGAACTTAAAGAAAAACTATCTTGGGAAAACATATTGGAGGCGTTTGAACCGCAAGCAGTCAATATACAAGTTCCTTCTAAAGGCGTTAGAGTCCCTACTCAAGTTTCTACATTTAGTGTGGAAATCTCAGAAACAGAAGAAGAAACAACAATGGGAAATCCTTTTGTGGGAGAGGAAGTGGTTGATTTAAAAAAGTTGCCTTTTGATATGGAAAAAGTACTCAAAGGGAACAATATAGAAATTGAAAAGTATTTAAAATACTTAGAAAAAAATCCAGAAGCAGCTTTAAAAATGGCAGTTCCTCTTGACATGTTGGGGACAGCCCGAGGAAAAGCTTTGGCAAAGTATAAATTTAAAAGTGGTTTGTGGCAATCTATAGGAATGACAGGTGAAGGAAGTCAAAAAGGAATGAAAATTCTTTTAGGAATTATAGCGATTATATGTATGATAGGAATAGGATATGCTATTTTTGATCAATCTCAAGCCAATAAAAAAACAATTTCAGAAGATGTAAGGCTCACGAAAAATCAGTCGGAACAAAACATGAAGGAAAATAAAGATTTTATTCCTAACAATACCTCTGATTCAACACTAACCAATGATAGCTTACAATATCAACAAATCCTTATACCACTTTTATTAATTATTGTAATTATATTGTATTTTGTTTTAAAAAAGAAAGAAAAGCAAATACAGAAAAAAACTCCTTCTTGGTTAGAATTATCAGAAGACAGTGATTTTTTCTCATTTAAAGAAAATTCAACTAAAAGTGGTGAATTTTATTTTGGAGGAGATGAACTGACATGGGTGTCAAAACTTATTGTTTTATGTATTATTATTGGGTTATTGATATACCTATTTTATCCTTTAGTAACCTCTAATGGCGTTGGAATTATTTTTGCACTAATTTTAGGGTTTACCGTATTGAAATTATTATATAAACTGGTTCGAAAGGACGAAAAATTAGTAGATGACTGATACAAAAGAAACAGAATTTCAGGAGAAGTTGATCTTTTTTGTCTTCTTACTCTTGTTCTTTAAGGCAATTTATACACTTGTCATGTCCATCATACAAGGAAGCTTTACGAGTTTCATTACTACACTCATGATTATTGTGTGTATCTTTTTTGCAATATTTGCTTTATTGCGTTCATTATTTGGAGCAGTGTCTTTAGAAAATGGCTATGGAGGAGGAACATCTACAATAGGCGACAGTCAATTTCAAAGCTTGGTAGATCGTTATGAAAACCTTTGTGAAGAGTACATCGAAAAAAAACAATACAAAAAGGCAGCGTACATTCAGTTAAAACTCTTACGCAACCCATATCGCGCAGCGCATATATTAAAAGAAGGGCATTTATACAATGAAGCTGCTGTAATTTTTCTTAAAAAATGTAAAAATAAAATAGAAGCAGCTGAATGCTATGCACATGCTCGCTCATATACCAAAGCCGTACAGCTCTATAAAGAGTTGGAAATGAATGAAGAAGTAGGAGATATACACACACAACTAAAAGATACTAAAAAAGCATTTCATCACTATCAAATAGTTGTTGATGATTATAAAAAGAACTATCAATACGTACAAGCAGCTCTTTTGTATCGTAAAAAAATGAATAACGTTCAGGCAGCAAATAACTTACTTTTAAATGGATGGGAAACTAACAAAGATGCGGTAAACTGTGCTAATAATCTCTTTGCTAACTATAAAGATACAGCTCAATTGAACAATGCAATCATCAACTTTAAAAAAGATATGGTAAATGTTTCAAATGAAGAAAACTTCTTAAAAGTACTCCAATTAGAATACAAACGAGAAATTGCGCCTAAAGAGACGATACAAGACATGGCGTACCAACTCATATCTAAGCATCACCACAATGATATGATTATAAGTATGTTGTCAAGTTTTGTGAATGATGATTCGCAACTTAACAAAGATATCATGCGATTTCGCAGAGATTCTAAGTAAATCACTATACATACTCATTCATAGAATTTTTTCACTAGAGATATTGCTAAAAAACGCAAATGAAGAAATAAAAAAAGCCGAAAGATTATTTCTTTCGACTTTACGTATAAACTATATGTGAATAGAGAATTAACGTCTGCGCATTTGCTGGCGGTTTCCATAATGTTGCTTTGGTGCACTTGCAGCTCGCTTCATTTGTTGCTCCATCATTTTAATTTGTTCTGAAAGTAACCCGCGTTTGTCCAAATCTTTGGCTTCTTTCATTAAGCTTTTAGCTTCGTTCTTACGATTTTTTTGAGCCGCAATTCCGGCTAAAGTCATTTTTACCATGGCCATATCATGATCCATACTCAAACCTAACTTTTCAGCTTTCCGCAAATGTTTTTCTGCTTGTGTCAAATTATTTTGAGATGCCATAATTCCATGCAAATAATAATAATATCCCTGTTGTTTCTTAGTCAATGCCTTTTTTGGGTCTTTTATCTTTGCCAACAAACGTTTAGCTCCATCAAAATCCTGCTTTCGTAGCTTTAAAAACGATAGTAGAATAAATTCATTCTTAAAATAAAAAAGCACAAAAATAGCTGCTAATAAGATTAAGAAAATTCCATTTCCGATGTTTGTTTCGTAGAATTGATAAATGGCGTAGGTAAAAATTCCTGCCGCTATGATTAGTTTAAAATTTTTATTGAACATAAAATGTGTATATTTATAGAGGTTGCAAATGTATAAAAAACAAACGAAAATATTTTTTAAAATGTGTTTGCTAAAGTAAAAACTCTTTGTATATTTGCGCCGCACTTTTAGAAAGGAATCTCGCGTGCATTAATAATTATTTTCAAGAGAAACTAAAGATATTTACAGTAATGAAAAGAACATTTCAACCATCGAAAAGAAAAAGAAGAAACAAGCACGGTTTCAGAGAAAGAATGGCTTCTGCAAACGGTAGAAAGGTGCTAGCTCGTAGAAGAGCAAAAGGAAGAAAAAAATTATCAGTATCATCAGAAATGAGACATAAAAAGTAATGATGTTGATATCATAATAATAAAGGTGTTGTTTTTTTAAAGCAACACCTTTTTTGTACCCAAACGTTTTTTTATTTTTACGCAACAACACAACACACAGAGAATCAATGCCAAAAAGAGAAGATTTAAACTCAATTTTAATTATCGGATCAGGACCAATTGTTATTGGTCAAGCATGTGAATTTGACTACTCAGGTTCGCAAGCACTACGCTCATTAAGAGAAGATGGAATCGAAACAATCTTAATCAATTCTAACCCAGCAACCATCATGACCGACCCATCTATGGCGGATCATGTTTACTTAAAGCCACTTACTACCAAATCGATTATTGAGGTATTAAAAGCACATCCTCAAATCGATGCGGTATTACCAACAATGGGAGGTCAAACTGCTTTAAACCTTTGTATTGAAGCAGATGAAAAAGGAATCTGGGAAGATTTCGGTGTCAAACTGATTGGAGTTGATATTGAGGCAATTAACATTACAGAAGACCGTGAGAAATTTAGAGAACTCATGGGGAAAATAGGGGTTGCTATGGCTCCACAAGCTACCGCAACATCGTTTTTAAAAGGAAAAGAAATAGCACAAGAGTTTGGTTTTCCACTAGTAATTAGAGCTTCCTATACTTTAGGAGGAGCTGGAGCTTCAATTGTATACGATCCAAAAGATTTTGATGAGTTGTTACGTCGCGGACTTGAAATTTCTCCAATTCACGAGGTAATGATTGATAAAGCCATGATGGGCTGGAAAGAATACGAATTGGAATTACTTCGTGATAAGAACGATAACGTAGTAATTATCTGTTCAATAGAGAATATGGATCCGATGGGAATTCATACTGGAGATTCTATCACGGTAGCACCAGCGATGACACTATCTGACCGAACGTATCAAAAAATGCGCGATATGGCGATTAAGATGATGCGTAGTATCGGTGATTTTGAAGGTGGATGTAATGTGCAATTTGCTGTAAGTCCAGATGAAAAAGAAGAAATCATTGCTATTGAAATCAACCCGCGTGTATCACGTTCGTCTGCCTTGGCGAGTAAAGCTACGGGATATCCAATTGCAAAAATTGCTGCAAAACTAGCTATCGGGTACTCATTAGACGAATTAGACAACCAAATCACAAAATCAACGTCAGCATTATTTGAGCCAACACTTGATTATGTAATTGTTAAAATTCCTCGTTGGAACTTTGATAAATTTGAAGGTTCTGACAGAACTCTTGGCTTACAAATGAAGGCCGTAGGAGAGGTTATGGGAATTGGACGCTCATTCCAAGAAGCATTGCACAAAGCAACACAATCATTAGAAATTAAACGTAATGGCCTTGGAGCAGATGGAAAAGGGTATAAAGATTATGACCAAATCATTAGTAAATTACGCAATGCCTCTTGGGATCGTGTATTTGTGATTTACGACGCAATTCAGATGGGAATTCCTTTAAGTAGAATCTATGAAATCACAAAAATTGATATGTGGTTCTTAAAGCAATATGAGGAATTATACAATCTCGAAAAGGAAATCTCTTCGCACAATACCATCAATACAATTTCTAAAGAATTACTATTAGAAGCTAAGCAAAAAGGATTTGCAGACCGACAAATTGCACACATGCTGGGATGTTGGGAAAGTGAGGTATACAACAAGCGTGAAGAGTTAGGGGTAAAACGTGTGTACAAGTTGGTAGATACTTGTGCGGCTGAATTTACCGCTAAAACGCCTTATTACTATTCTACTTTTGAAGAAGAAATAGAAACAGCTGATGGTGAACGTTATGTGCACAATGAAAGCGTCGTAACTGACCGCAAAAAGATAGTTGTATTAGGTTCTGGTCCAAATCGTATTGGACAAGGAATTGAATTTGATTACTGCTGCGTGCATGGTGTATTAGCTGCTGCAGAATGTGGGTATGAAACGATCATGATTAACTGTAATCCTGAAACGGTTTCTACCGATTTTGATACGGCAGATAAACTTTACTTTGAACCTGTATTTTGGGAACATATTTACGATATCATCCGACATGAAAACCCTGAAGGAGTTATTGTACAGTTAGGAGGACAAACAGCCTTGAAACTTGCAGAAAAACTAGATCGTTATGGGATTAAGATATTAGGAACAACCTATCAATCGTTAGATCTAGCAGAAGACCGAGGGAGTTTCTCTACGTTGTTAAAAGAAAACAATATTCCATACCCACAATTTGGTGTGGCAGAAAATGCAGATGAAGCATTAGCACTGGCAGATGAACTGAACTTTCCAATCTTAGTTCGTCCTTCGTATGTATTGGGAGGACAAGGAATGAAGATTGTGATTAACAAACAAGAATTGGAAGAACATGTGGTAGATTTGCTCCGTAAAATTCCTAATAATAAGCTGTTGCTAGATCATTATTTGGATGGTGCAATTGAAGCTGAAGCAGATGCTATCTGTGATGGAGAAAATGTATACATCATTGGAATCATGGAGCATATTGAACCATGTGGAATTCACTCAGGAGATTCAAATGCTACATTACCGCCATTTAACTTGGGCGAATTTGTTATGCAGCAGATTAAAGATCATACTAAAAAGATTGCTTTAGCCTTGAATACTGTTGGATTAATTAACATTCAGTTTGCAATTAAAGATGATATGGTATACATCATTGAGGCCAATCCAAGAGCATCTCGTACGGTTCCTTTCATTGCAAAAGCTTACAAAGAACCTTATGTAAACTATGCAACAAAAGTGATGTTAGGAGAAAAGAAAGTAACAGATTTTGACTTCAATCCACAGCTAGAAGGTTATGCCATCAAACAACCAGTATTCTCTTTTAACAAATTCCCTAATGTAAACAAACGTTTAGGGCCAGAAATGAAGAGTACAGGAGAAAGTATCTTATTCATTGATAGTCTGAAAGATGATGAGTTTTATAACTTATACTCTAGAAGAAAAATGTATTTGAGCAAGTAGTAAAATAACAACTACGTTCGATACAACATATATGCTATTTCGTAAAGACCTTGTACAAGGTTGAAAGGTATACGGAATCTCATAAAATAATTTAAAAACGCTTTCAAAACACAGTTTTTCGGAAGCGTTTTTTTGGTGCCTCTTGAAGAAAAAGTTTTTTACAGAAAGCGTTAATAATGAGTTTGGTTTCTCTGGGTTTTTAGTATTTAAAAATGTGTAAATCGTATAAAAAAGAAAGTATGTTCCTCTAAAATTATTTTTAGGAGTGTATTACTTTATGGAATGCTTAGCTATAAAGAATGGAATAAAAGAAAAGTAGGAACTTAAGTTTGCTTGAAAGTTCGATTTTATAAAAAATGGCATTGTGTATATATGATCTTTGTTTTACATTTAGAAAAAAATAAAAGGAAGTCTTTTCTAAAAATGTTTCTACTATTAATTAGAGAGAATAAATATAATAATTAGACTTTCGTACTCAGGGCTAATAGTACAACCAAAACTTAAGAAAAAAATCGATTGCAATATCAACACATGAAACGAATCAACTACATTTTATTATTCTCGTTATTAACTACTTTAATAAGTTGTCATAAATCGAAAGAACAAAAAAGTGAATCCCTTACTCAAGTTAACGCTGACATAAACTCTATAGAAACTAAAGATGTAACATTTGAAAGTGAAGGAGTAAAACTGGCTGGTACAATCTATCAACCCAAGCATCCACATGCTGCGGTAGTAGTTGTTCACGGATCTGACAGTGTTCCTCGAATGAATAAGTTTGCTGAATTGCTAGCAAAGAACAATATTTTGGTATTGACTTATGACAAACGTGGTGTTGGAGAATCGGAAGGAATATATGCAGGCCCTGAAGTTGGAACAAATAATATTAGTGTTGATAACCTTAACCTACTAGCAAAAGACGCAAACGCAGCTGTAAATGTTATTCGACAAGAAAATAAAAACCTAGCAATAGGCTTGGTAGGTTTTAGTCAAGCTGGATGGATAATTCCAATTGCAGCAGCAAACAATCCATTAATAGAATTCATGGTTCTTTTTAGTTGTCCTACCATTACAACGCTTGAACAACTTAGATTTCAGTTTTATACTAATGGTGATTCTGATTTTTGGGAAACTCATACAGATGAAGATGCGCAGCTGCATACCAAAAACGATCCTGACCGATATCAATTTAAAGCTACTGATCCTAAAGATGCGTTAAGTACGCTGTCAATTCCAGGTCTCTGGCTTTTTGGAGAGCAAGACATCCAAATTCCAGTAAAATTATGTATAGAAAACTTAAATGTTTTAAAAGTTCAAGGGAAATCTTTTGAATATGCGCTATTTCCAAAACTAGGACATAATACAGGATATTCAGCTTCTACAGAACCTTTTGATATTGCCATTCAATGGATAAAGAAAGAAGTGAATATAGTTAGACCTTAACAAAGATTAAATAAAATGAATATAAAGTAAATAGGAAGTTATACAAACTCGTTATAGGACTGAAAAGCAAAATCATTACTTTTATTTAAAACTTCTATTCTTGTATCTTTTAAAAATTTTAAAAGGCAATTCTATCAATATAGAAACTCAAAATATTGGAGCAGAATTACTATACTTGAAGCATTTAAAAACGTTTAAGAAACGACTCTGAGAGCAACTAAAAATATGGTTAAACAGGATGTACTTCATAGAAAAGGAGCTAGAAAAGCACAAGACATTCCTACTAATGTTTTGGAATTACTTAACCTTGGAAAAATTGAAACCGTAAACCTAACGGAATGGTTGGCTATAAATCATTTCCAACTGATTGAAAATAATTTTTCACGTTTGAGTATTCCCAAAAAAATAACTCAAACTGTTTTAGAAAGTATTCAAGAGCAGAAAAAACCTTCAACAATGAATACCATTAAAGTTGTTGGCGAATCACTTTATACACAACTAGGAGATAACGATTTGATTTCTGCTATTTTTGAAAACCTAAAAAAACACCTTTCAGATACTATTCGTTGTTATGCTCCCTATTTAATTTCGTTAAATAGAAATATCAACATAGAAGAAAAATTAGAACTAGTCAAACCTTTAGTTGCTGATACGCATTTTGGAGTTCGTGAAGTAGTTTGGATGGCTCTGCGTCCAGAAATAGAAAAAAATCTTACAGAAGCAATTACAATATTAACGAAGTGGAGTAAGAGTGAAGATGAAAATATAAGACGATTTACCACAGAATCTACAAGGCCGAGAGGTGTTTGGTGTAAGCATATTGACAAACTAAAAGAACATCCTGAGATGGTTTTGCCGATTTTAGAAAATTTAAAGTCAGATTCTTCAAAATATGTGCAAGATAGCGTTGGTAATTGGTTAAATGACGCGAGCAAATCTCAACCTAGTTTTGTAATTAATCTCTGCAAAAAATGGGAAAAAGAATCACCTACCAAAGAAACCGAAAAAATCATAAAAAGAGCAAAAAGGACAATTGATAAAAAGTAGGCCTAATCGGCTGTTGAACACCCTGTAAAAAGGACAGTTAGTTTTCTTTAGGAAAAACTTGCCAACATATATGATAAAAGGAGTCAAAAAAAGATGGTTTTTCACAAGATTCTAAAAAATCTTTTTAAAATTATTCACACCAACATTCTCCTATCTTTTCCGTATTTTTATAGAAAAAGAAAATCTAGTGAATATCTTCTTAATTCACGAACAACCCGAAAAAGAAAGGAATAATTCATGCAAACAATGAATTTTAACTACGGAAAAGGTTTTACATTTAGTAAACATATTCCAGAGGAAACCTCCCATTTTGAACGTGTGTTTGATATTTTTAAAGATATTCTCACTCATACGTCAGGCGATATTGAAGAAGCATTCGATTGGCTCGAAACGCTGGATAAAGAATACAACATCTTCACGGACGACTACACACTGCAAGATTTTGAAGACGATTTAAAAAAGCAAGGTTACATTAAAGAAGAAATTGATCCCAAACAAGGAAATACAGGCAATGAACCAGGAAAAGGGAAAAAGCTACTTACGGCAAAACTGGAGGCTGCTTTACGTTCCTACGCATTAGAACAGATTTTTGGAAAACTGAAAAAAAGCGGTTTGGGAAATCATCGGACCAACAAACAAGGAACTGGTGACGAACGTATTGGGGAACATCGTGCGTTTCAATTTGGAGACGACTTGTCTATGATTAACATGACCGAAAGCATTAAAAATGCACAAGTCAATAACGGAATAGGTGATTTGCGTATTACGGAAAACGATCTTATTGTAGAGGAAACCAAACACAGAGCGCAAATGAGTACCGTTTTGATGATTGATATTAGTCATTCAATGATTCTGTATGGAGAAGATCGTATTACACCTGCAAAAAAGGTAGCTATGGCATTGGTTGAACTTATCCATCGAAAATACCCAAAAGATTCTATTGATGTGATTGTTTTTGGAAATGAAGCATGGCCTATTGCGATTAAAGAGCTTCCCTATTTAAAAGTCGGACCATATCATACAAATACTGTGGCTGGATTGGAGTTGGCAATGGATATACTTCGACGTAAACGAAACACCAATAAGCAAATCTTTATGATTACAGATGGAAAACCTAGTTGTTTGACTTTACCTAATGGAGAATTTTATAAAAATAGTTTCGGACTGGATGAACGTATTGTAACACAATGTCTGAACAAGGCAGCACAGGCACGAAAATTGCAAATTCCGATTACAACATTCATGATTGCCCAAGATCCGTATTTACGGCAGTTTGTAGATCTTTTTACCCAACAAAATAGAGGAAAAGCCTTCCTAACAGGATTATCCAACTTAGGACAAATGATTTTTGAAGATTATGAGAAGAATCGCATCCGAAGAATTCGATAATGTACAATTTCAATAGTGCTCTGTATGCTATAAAATATGATTTTCATTAAACAGAGCTTCCATGATTAAGAAAAGTTAAAAAAGAATCAGTTTATAAAAAAATATGAAAAAAGAGATCACACTTAAAGAACTAAAAGATTCTGGATATATCCACAAAACGATTAAGGAAGAAATTCAAAAAAACTTAATTGCTCGAATCAAAGCAAAAGAGCCGATATTTAAAGGGCTTCTTGGGTATGAAGATACAGTGATTCCTCAACTAAAAAAAGCGTTATTGGCAGGGCATCATATTAATTTACTAGGATTACGGGGACAAGCAAAAACACGTATAGCACGTAGTATGGTTGACCTACTAGATGAATATATGCCTGTAGTAAAAGGTTCTGAAATTAACGACAGCCCTTTTCAGCCTATATCAAAATATGCCAAAGATTTAATAGCAGAAAAAGGAGACGAGACACCTATTTCTTGGGTACATCGCTCGGAACGTTTTTATGAAAAACTGGCAACGCCAGATGTAAATGTTTCAGATCTAATAGGTGATATTGATCCAATCAAAGCTGCGACGCTTAAATTGCCATATTCTGACGAGCGAGTGTTGCATTACGGAATGATTCCGCGTGCAAATCGGTCTATATTTGTTATCAATGAATTGCCTGATTTACAAGCGCGTATTCAAGTATCTTTATTTAATATTCTACAAGAAGGTGACGTGCAAATACGTGGTTTCCAGTTGCGAATGCCACTTGACATTCAGTTTGTATTTACTGCAAACCCGGAAGATTACACAAATAGAGGAAGTATTGTAACTCCTCTGAAAGATCGAATTGGATCGCAAATTTTTACACATTACCCAAAAACTATTCAGTTGGCACGCCAAATTACAGAGCAAGAAGCCAATATTTCTTCACAAGATCAATCGGCTATCATTGTTCCAAATCTAGCAAAAGATTTATTGGAAGAAGTAGCATTTGCGGCACGTACAAGTGAATATGTCGACGCCAAAAGTGGAGTAAGTGCACGTTTAACGATTAGTGCTATGGAAAACTTGATGGCAGCTGCCCAATTACGATTAATCGAAACTGGAGCAGAAACAACCACGATACGTTTGGTGGATTTTATATCAATCATACCATCTATTACAGGAAAAATTGAATTGGTGTATGAAGGGGAACAAGAAGGAGCTGATGAGGTCGCAAAAATATTGATAGATGATGCGGTAATGGCACAATTTGAGAATATATTTCCACGTGTGCCCAAATTAGAAAAAGAAGGTGTAAAAACCACTTATACAGATGTAGTAAACTGGTTTGAAGATAATTTTATCGAACTGAACTATACAGATACAGATGAAGAATTTTATACAAGTTTGAATTCTATAAAACCCTTGGACGCAATCATTAAAGAATATGCATCGAATCTTTCTATAGAAGATCAAAACTTTTGTAAAGAATTGATTTTATGGGCACTTACAATTCATCGAAAATTAGATCGCTCTGAGAACAGTTCAACCTTTACGATTGACTCAGCAGGGTTTGGAAAGCATTTTTTTAGTTAAAAATGCTTCCTTTCCATCACATGATTTCCAAGAAGCACTTTCTTTTAGAACAATTAATAATAAATAAAATGGTTGGTTATTCACTACTCTTGAAAGGTTAGTGAGTGTCGTTGGCAAGCTCAAGAGCTGTTTCATCAATTTTTTGCAAATCTACTTTAGCGATGTCACGTACAGCATATTCATATGGTTGTAACACTACTTGATCGGAAGGTTTGTTTTCATCAAGTATTTTTTTGAAAACGTTCATGAAATCTTCAATATGAAGCATTGGGTAATATGCAGAAACATGTTGGTAACCAGCTTGCGCGGCAAAGCGAACTAAGTTTCGTAAATAAGCTGCATATTTTCCTAAAGCCAATGGTAATACCAATCGAATGTATTTTAACTTCTTAATCACTTTATCATCTACGGAAGTGTTAAATGTTCCTTGTAATACTGTAGAAGGAACGATTTGCTTATAGCGATTTACAGGCACACCAGCAATATTTTTGGCAGATAAAGCATTGAGTGCTGCTACGGTAGCCATTGTTCCAGTAAGTGTTTCTGACGGATTCGCATCGCTAGGAGGTTTTATATAAGCATTGTAAATTGTTGGTATTTTTGCTAAATCTGCTTTAGCCCATGCATGCGGAACAATATCTAACGCATTGTGTTGACTTAAATAGTAAATATTTTTTGCTTTAATTTGTTTTTCATAATAGGCAGCAAAAGCTTCATCGCCTGGTGTTGGTCCAGCTGTAGGAAAAGCACCTATGAGCGTTTGCTTTTTTGGATCCCATTGCTCTTTCGTATCGGCTAAAAATAATGCAAGAGTTGGAGATAAAGCACCTCCCAAACTATGTCCAGCAACAGCAATAGCTACATTTTTAAGTTCGGAATTTGATTGCAAAAATTGTTGTAGTGTATCGATTAATGTTTCTTTTTTTTCATTGACCATTTCTCGTAAAATGGTTAGTCCTGTATAAGTGCCATTTGCAATATTTCCTGAATTAGGAACTCCTGTAATTAATTCCCATGCATGGGTTTTATTCACAGAAAAATCTTCAACAAACCAACCATAAGGTGAATTTACATTAGTACCAGCAATAGCAATTACAATTAAATTTTCTTCAGCATTGTAGTACATTCCCATCGTATTGTCAGCATGTACTGAAACAGAGGTCGAATCATTAGCAAAAACAATGGGTCCCCATATAGATTCCCAATGGCCAATAAGGGATTGGGTATTTGCTAAAACTTGTTCAGATACTTTGGTAACATATGCTTGCATTTCTTTCATACCACTGGTACAATCAGATTGTTTCCATGAGAGCCCTGAAGCTGCATTGACTGAGAAGGATAAACTGTAGATTTGTTGTAATTGTTTCGTGGTTGGATTCATACATTCATTTTTAAGCTATTGATACTAGTACCTACAAATTAACAGGGAATAAAAAATCCTTCATAGACGACTTATACTTGAAAATAGAACCACGTAGTTTTACTGATAAATTTTGAAAAAGATGTATATAGAATGTTAAAAAAAGAGTATTATTGTAAATAATTAATACTTTTGTATTGTATATACCAAATCAGATACGCGTGAAGTTAAAACTACTTTTTATGATGTTACTTTTTTCTTGTAGTACGGCTGTTTTTGCACAGCGTTCTACAAACGTGTCTGCTATAACTACAACAGAAACTGTTTTTACGATATCACCTAATCCAGGAGTGAATGAATTGAATATTCGATTAACACAAAAATCGGATGCAACTGTTGAGGTGTATAACCTTTTGGGAAGAAAAATTTATGCTGGAAAATTGACAACACTACACAGTTCTATTGATATTACTTCTTGGAAATCAGGTATTTATTTGGTAAAAGTAGTTACAGATAAAAAATCTATTACCAAGCGCTTTGTAAAAAAATAATTTTTCTTATTTCAGCTCCTTTTTAAAGGATTACAAATAATTACCATTCACAATTTATTTTTACTTTATGACTTTGTAATTCGTTGAGATAGTTTTCTGGAGAAAAATCTTCTCGATCAAATTCATCTTTACGACTATTTTTCATTTCTATACGTTTCAACGCTTTTAAAAAACGTTTGATTTCTGTTGTGTTTTCTAAAATTAAACCAGCTACTTCAACGCCATTGCCTGTATCATCTCTGGCAACCATTGTAAAATATGAAGAATTACAATGCTTTACTTGTCCGGTTTGAATATTCTCTGCTTCAACTCGAATTCCCACAACCATAGAAGTACGACCTACATAGTTCACAGAAGCACGCATTGTAACCAATTCGCCTACTTCGATTGGATTCAAAAAATCGACCGTATCTACAGAAGCAGTTACACAATAGGTTCGGGAGTGTTTGGAAGCGCAAGCAAAAGCAATTTGATCTAATAAGGACAGAATATAACCTCCATGAATTTTTCCATTAAAATTGGAATAGGAAGGAAGCATCAATTCTGAAATGGCTACACGGGATTCACTGACGGTTTTGTATTGAATACTCATAATTATTGTTTTTTGCTCGTTTAAAAGTACTAAAAGATTTATTTTTTCTACTTGTCTTTCAATAAATAAAACGAATTCTAATTAACCTGTTACGAATACTAAAACAGTCTTACTTGTAGATGATTTTCATCAGATATTTGACATAGAAATCAAGTATAACAATTAAAACAAACAATTATGAAACGTACCGTATTTATCACATTAGGATTTGCAGCAATCACATTTATCGCATGTACTACTTCTGTAAAGAAAGAAGAACAACACACTGTAATAAAAGATAAACAAGATGAGGTAGTTACTACTACAACACAATTTGAAACGCAAGCTTTAGAAGATTGTATAGCATATTCTGAAACAATGAATGAGTTAAAACTGCTTGAAGCTGCTGAAACAGCTCGAATAACCGATAGTATTGCAGCAGCTGAATTGGAATTGAAAGAAGCTTTAGCCAAAGCAGAAGCAGCCAAAAGAAAAAGAGAGTCTACTCCTGAAATGTTGGCTAAGAGAGCTAAGGAAGCAGAGTTGTGGTTTCAAACTAATTATGGAAGTGTAGTGAAAGCACATCAAACAAAATTTGATGGATTGCGAGTAAAAATGACAACAGAAGGGACAATTTATGATGTTTCATTATTTGTAAACGGAGAATGGAAAACAGATGAGGTATTAATGGATGCATTACAAAAAGTAAAAGTAAGTAATAATATTGCAAATGGAAGGGCTGTAGCGATTACCGTAAAAAGTGTTTAGAATGCATGCCAGTAACTTAGTCAAGGAACAAGAACGTCATAAAAAAGCCTTATCAATAGTACTGATAAGGCTTTTATAATTTTGGAAGAAAAGAGTTTTTGGTATTTTTTACAACTTGGTACTTTAAAACAATTTTCTTGGTTCTTCATTTTCTGGCAGTTCTTCAGTTTCCGAAGCAGCATTTTGAGCTCGTTTAATGATGGCTTCAGGTAAAGATTTTTTGGCTTTTGCCCCCATTTTTTTAATCTTTTCAATGCTTTTGATGATATTACCGCGACCTTCAAACAGTTTATTCATTGCTGCAGAATAATCAGACTTCGTAGCGTCAATCTTTTTTCCAATTCCTATAAGGTCGCTCATAAACCCTTCAAATTTATCATATAAAGCTCCTGCTTGACGGGCAATTTCAATAGCATTTCGTTGTTGCTTTTCATTATTCCACATAGTATCAATAGTACGCAGAGTTGCTAGTAGCGTAGTAGGTGTAACTATGACAATATTTTTCTCGAAAGCCTTGTTGTATAAAGTATTATCTTCATTAATTGCAATGGCAAAAGCAGGTTCTATTGGGATGAACATCAATACAAAATCAGGACTTTCGATCTCATACAAATCTTCATATTTTTTTGCTGAAAGTTGCTCAATATGACGTTTAATTGAGCCAATATGTTCTTTTAAATGCAAACTTCTTTCTTCTTCCTCACTATTTGCATATCGTTCATATGCTGTTAGAGATACCTTTGCATCGATTACCATTTTTTTGTCATTTGGTAAGTTGATGATTACATCGGGTAAAACACGAGAACCGTCTTCGCGAGTAAAGTGTTGTTGTACAACGTATTCGCGGTCTTTTTCCAAGCCACTTTTTTCTAAAACACGTTCCAGCACCAACTCTCCCCAATTTCCTTGCATCTTACTATCTCCTTTTAAAGCTTTAGTTAAATTGATAGCTTCTTGACTGATTTGAATGTTGGCTTTGCTTAACTCGGCTAACTTTTCACGTAATGCAGAATGAATACTGATATTTTCTTTTTGACTGTCTTCCACTTTTTTTTCAAAATGTTGAATTTTCTCTTGAAGCGGCGACAAGATGTTTTTAATATTTTCTTTATTCTGCTCAGTAAATTTGGTAGACTTTTCCTCTAAAATTTTATTTGCAAGCAATTCAAAGTCCTTTCGTAATTGTTCTTGTTGTATTTTGATAGACTCGTCTCTTTCTTTGAATTTTTGATGCAAGCTTTCAAATTCAGAGTTTTTTCTGGCTAATTCAATATTAAGATTGTCTTTATCACGTCTAATTTCTTCTCGTTCTTGTGCTGTTTTGGATAAATTCTCTTTGAACGTATGTAACTGTTGTTGAAAGGAATCGATTAATTGTTGTTTCTCATTGTCAACAGATATTTTGAATGTGTCAAATTGAGATTCTAATTGACGATTACGTTCGAGTAGTCCTTCTTGCTGTGCTTTGGTTTTTAAATTCCCGATATACATTCCTAAGAAAATACCAATAGCCGAAAACACCACAATAAGGATGATATAAATAACGATTTCTGACATGAATTTGAATTTTGCGTAAAGATACTATTTTGCAAGTATTCGGAATTGAAAATTCACAATCACTTATACACAAATTCACTTATAGTCTCTTAGTTTATAGCAAACAAAAAGACACATTTTTAACTCAATTAAGAAAATAATAACACAGGATCATCTTCTGAAAGAAGCAATTCCTGATCAAATTGTAATCCTAATTTATTCAGCAATCGTATGGAAGCAATGTTATTTGTATTGGTAATTGCAACCACTTTCGGAATTTGTAGTACTTTTTCGGCATATGTTAGTGTTGCTTTGGCAGCTTCATAAGTATAACCTTTGCGTTCGTGTTCGGGCAATAACGCAAAACCAATATCAATATCTTCCAAAGACTCTCTATTAAGGAGTCCACACATTCCGATAGGCGTAGCATCAACTTTTAATTGCATTAGCCATAGGCCATAACCGTTGTTGATGTAGCTTTTTTGCAAACGATTTTCTATATAATCAATTGCATTTTCTTTATTTCTAATGTTTTTATCGCCAATAAATTCGAGCCATAAAGGTGTATTGACGAGTTCTAAGATGAATTCTGCATCATTCACAGTAAATTCACGCAAAAGTAAGCGTTTGGTTTCTAGTATTGTTTTCAATGGTTATAAATTTTTGGTACTTAAAAATATCGAATTTAATCTAAAGGAAAAAACATTTAAAAATATTTTTGGCACAATAGTTGAAAGAAATAATAATGTAACTCGGTGAGGACATTATAAGAGCTGGTTACTCGAAATAAAGAGAGTCGTGTTACATTTTTGGTTGGTTAGTTTAGTTTAAAAAAACACTTTGCGTTTGTAAAGTGTTTTTTTTATATCATTAAATAAAAGCCAAACCTTTTTTAAGGATTCTTCTATTTTAATATATTAGCAACACCTTCAGTTGTTGCATATACTATGAATTTACGCCCTATCATTTTTTTTCTTTGCATGTCATGTCATTGCTTATTTGCGCAGAAAAGTATTTATCGAGAATTTGGAATCAATGATGGTTTGCCAAGTTTGGAAGTTCATGGAATATATCAAGATATAAATGGTTTAATCTGGTTTGCTACTGATAGAGGATTGGCAAACTATAATGGCTATGAGATTAAAAGTTTTAGTCTTGAAGATAGTGTGTCTAATGCAGTAGTTTTAGATTTATTTCCGCAACATAATGGCGTCATATATGCAGCGACCTTCAATAATCAATTGTTTTACTTTCACGAGTCGTTTCAAGGATTTCAACCTTATCCATATAATCAGTTGTTATCCGAACTATTAGAATTCAAACAGCATATAATGAGTGTATATGTAGATTCTGAAGAAAACCTACATATTGCTTGCGAGTATATGATTGGGAAGTTAGTTATTTCAAAAGACGGAAAGATTCTAAAAATGCCAAGTAAAAAGAAAGTAGAGGCAAAGCATGATATTTGGATGAATTTACAGAAAATTAATAGTTCTACATTATTCTTTTCATTTGAAAATGATTCTTTAGAGAAAGATAAAAATACCATTGTCTCTAAGGTTAAGTATGCTGCAGATACAAACGTTATATTTTTAAAAGAGGCTAAAAATATTGTATATGCAGACGATAATAGTTTGGTAATTTTAGATACTAATGGTGAGCAACTCAATTGTATTGCTACGACAATGCCGCCTATAGTATTAAAAGCACTAAGCAGTACTACTTTTTTTGTAGGATTTGAATTTGGTGGCGGTGTTATTATGGACATTCAAGGAAAAATTATTGATCGTTTTTTTCCAAATGAATCCATTACAGATTTTTTGATTGATCATGAAGGAGGTTATTGGTTTGCAACATTACATTCTGGTATTTTTTATGTAAAAGATTCAAGTATAAAAATCTTTGAAACAGGTTTAAAAAGTCCTGTAGAAACACTTGCAAAGACTCGAAAAAACGAATTATATGTAGGGTATCGCACAGGAGATGTGTTGAAAATTGCTGAAGATCGTTCTATTACATCAGAAGCTATTTTGAAAACAAATAGAAAAGCTTTTGTAGAGTTTGATGAAGCGCAAGAAATCTTGTATGTAAAATCAGGACATACTTTTTATACAAAAGATAAGAACAATAAAAAGGTATATTTTGATTCCATTGCGAGAACTTATTTTACAAAGTTATCAGAACCGTTAAATCGTGAAATGTGTATTTCAAATCAAAACGGGTTTATTATTGCTAAAGAAGGTTTGTTTGATAAAGTTGAAATGCCTTATAGAGTTCAAGATGTTATTGGTTTGGATTATGTATATTATGTAGGAACACCTTTAGGAGCGTATACATACAAAGAAGGAGTAACTACACCAATGGTTACTACGCATCCGGTGTTTAAATATAGAATTGACGATATTGATATAAACGAACAACGAAAAGAAGTATATTTTGCAACTTTAGGATCAGGAGTGATAATCTATAATCCGAAAACAGAAAAAGTTCAAACAATAAAAGCAGAAGATGGATTATCTAGCAATATAGTCAACGAGCTATATATTGAAAACAAAGATGAGCTTTGGGTATGTACCAACTCAGGAATAGATAAAGTAACATTTGCTACAGATGGTACTTTTCATATTTCAGGACTAAAAAGCTCGAATGGCTTGTTGAATGATGGAATTAATGATGTAGAAGTTATTAATGATACAGTTTGGATTGCTTCCATCAAAGGACTTACGTATGTACCTAAAAAATGGTTTCATCGTTCCAAAAAGATTGCTGTTGATTATTTGAATGTAAAAGCTTGTTATGTTAATGATTCTGTACAGCAACTTAGCAAACTACAACAACTCTCATATAAAGAAAATAGAGTAGAGTTTGTAGTAGAGGCGATTTCTTTTAAAAGCTCTCAAGACATTGTATATAAGTACCAAATGGAGGGATTGGACCATAAGTGGTATTTTACCAAAAATAGACGCATTTCCTACCCTGTATTGCCATATGGAACATATACATTTAAAGTAACAACTACTTCTCCAGAGTATGAAAGCGCACGTATGATTGAAATTCCGATTTATATACAACCGCCGTTTTGGCGACGTGCCTGGTTTCATATTTCTATCATAGCTTCTATAATACTGCTGTTATACTTATTCTTTAAATACAGGATTTTGTCATATAACCAACACATCATTCGTGAATTGTTGCGTTTGTGGATGAAAAAAATCAAGCGAAAAGAAAAATATTTTACATTCAAAGAAGCGGGGAAAGAAATACGAATCAAAACAAACACCATTCTGTACGTCAAATCAGCAGGAAATTATATTGAGTTGTGTACAGAGCATAAAAAATATACAATTCGTAAAAAAATCGGAGAATTCATCAGCCTTACACCTGATCCGTTAGAATACTTACGCATACATCGTTCCTACATCATTCGCATTGATAAAGTTGCTGAAAAGAACTCGAAAGAAGTGATTATTAACGGAGAAAAAATACCAGTAAGTAATTCGTATGCTGCTGAGCTTTCCAAATTGATTTTTTAATCAAAAGTTTCGTCCCAAAAACGATTTAATTCATCCCATATCAAACTTGACTCATCACTATTTTTCTAGGGTATCGTCACAAAGCCTTTAAAGTCAATGGTTTTGATTTTATGTGTATGTACATTTGATTCATAACAAAAACTATAACTATTATGAAAAAACAACAAATGAAATCTTTAACATTGAATAAGGGTTCAATTTCTAACTTGCAATTGCAGGAAGTAAAAGGGGGAAGAACAGGCGGTGCTTGTGTAAATACCTATACTTGCCCACAAACTGTTGTACACACTTGCCAACTTACAGATGTAAGAACGTGTACATTGTCTGTTATTCAATGCACAAGCTAAGTTAAATTAGTTAGTCACTATACAAACCAATTCATAAACCAACATTATTTTCAAAAAGCGTAACAGTTAATATTTATTTCTTTAATAAATACTTTGGCATGGATATTGGTTTATGTAAGATGTATTATGATGATGACAGTACAGAGAGTTGGTTACTTGCGTAAAGAGAGTCATAATATATTTTTTGGTTGGTTAGTTTAGTTTAAGAAACACCTCACGCTTGTGAGGTGTTTTTTTTGAAAAAAGAAAAATTATTTTACAAGATTTTAAGGCATGCCGTAACATTTTGGCACAGAAATTGTCTTATAAGTAATGTATTGCGATGATGACAGTACAAAGAGTTGGTTACTTGCGTAAAGAGAGTCGTAATATATTTTTGGTTGGTTAGTTTTTATAAGAACGCTCTATTTTCGGATAGGGCGTTTTTTTTTAGTGTGTACGTTTTACTTTAAAACTACCAGAACTCGCATCAAAAGTAATAAGATCCGTAGGGAAGAGTTTTTCAAAAATACCTTGTTCAATAAGTTCGCAAGGTGTTCCCGAAAATACACAACCATTGTTCATCACAATCATTTCATCACACAATTGAATTGCAAGATCAATTTCGTGTGTAGAAAATAACATGGTTTTATGAGTTTCATGAGCGAGCGTTTTGAGCAAATTCAAAACATATGCTTTGTGATACATGTCTAAATGTGTGGTGGGTTCGTCCAAAATAATCATGGACGTATCTTGTGCCAACGCACGTGCAATCATTACCTTTTGTAACTGTCCGTCACTTAAAGTATAACATTTTCTATGCTTAAGTTCGAGTAGATTGGTTTTTAGCAAGGCATTTTCTATAATTTCGTAATCGTTTTTAGAGAGATTTCCAATCCAGTTGGTGTAAGGTTGACGACCTAAAGCAATCAATTCAATAACCGTTAAATTTTTTGAAGGAATTTGTTCTGTTAATACCAAGCTAATTTCTTTTGCCAATTCAGTATTAGAATACGAAAATAGAGACTTGTTCTGCAATTTAATTTCTCCTGAAAGTGGCAACTGAATATTTGCTAAAGTCCGCAATAGGGTAGATTTTCCAATTCCATTTGCACCAACCAAAGCAACTAACTTTCCTTGAGAGATTTTGAAATTAATAGCATCAGCAATTACTTTTGTTTGCGTTTTTTCCTGATAACCAATGCAAAGCGATACAGCTTCTAAAACGGGATATGTAATTGTTGTTACGATAGCTTTTTTGTTGACTAAAATACATTTTTTTTAGTTTACAAGTTTAAGAAGTCATTATGATTAATGAAGTTTATACTTAAAAGATCATTTTTCGCTTTCGTACCAATAACCAAATAACCACCGGAGCACCAATTATAGAAGTAATAGCATTAATAGGTAAGGTAATATCATAAAAAGGCACTTGTGCAATACTATCACAAATTAAAAGTAAAATAGCACCTACCAAACATACACTAGGGACTAAAACTTTATGGTTGGTCGTTTGAAAAAATAAACGGGTAATATGTGGAATAGCCAGTCCAATAAAAGCTATCGGACCTACAAAAGCAGTACAGCTTCCCGCCATAATACTTGTTGCAATAATGATAATGTAGCGTGATTTTTGAATATTAATACCAAGGCTTCGAGCATAATTTTCACCTAGTAAAAAAGCATTTAAGGGTTTAATAGCAACAATACTCAGTATGATTCCCACAATACTTAAAATACTCAAAATACTTAACTCTTCAGCATGTAAACTTCCTAAAGAACCTAAAGTCCACATCATATATTGTTTGAGTTGTTCGGCATCACTAAAGTACGTGAGAACACTTACAATTGCTGCTGTAATGCTACCAAACATTAATCCAATAATAAGGATTGACATGGTATCTTTTATTCGAAAAGAAACGACCATAACCGTCAATAAAACTAAAAAACTTCCCAAACTAGCCGCAATAACTAGACTGTAGCTAGAAGTAAGCACTAAGCTAGCTACACCTCCAAATACTGAAGCTCCCATAATTAGCATTGCAACACCTAAGCTAGCTCCAGAACTCAATCCTAAAACAAAAGGACCAGAAAGAGGGTTCCTAAATAGAGTTTGCATTAGTAACCCGCTGAGGGAAAGTCCGCAACCAACCAAAATTGCAGTTATTGCTTTGGGCAGACGAATTTCTAAAATAGTGATTCGCCACGTTTCTTTTTCAATTTCTCCACCAGTAAAAGCAGCAAAAATACCTTTTAAAGGAATTGCAACAGACCCAAGACTAATATTGAGAAGAAAAGCAGCGATAAGTACTAAACTCAATACTAAAAAGGTAACGCGATATGTAGGTTGGTCAGACAATATGAATTATTGTAATTGCTTAAAAAAATAAGGATTATAATCAGGTAAAATCTCAGGATGTGCAGCTTTGATAATGTCTTTTAACACCATATCAGGACGTGTAGGCGCTAGTTCGTAATATATAGTTCCTCCAGTTGCTCCAATGGTATTTGCTGTACTGTATATTTTTTTATGTTGAAAAGGGGCAAACTGACTATATAACTCATTGGCTTTTTTAAGATCTTCATAAGATTTGAAACCTCCAGGGCCAATCCAAATATCAGCATTAGCAGCTTTATCAAGTACACTTTCAATGTTCAATGATAAACTGCCAGTACCTTCTGAATCAGCCCATAGATAATGAGTATTGGCATCTGTTAAAAACTGTGCCTGAAAACTATTACCTGCTGGTAAATACCAAATATCTTTATACATAGCTCCCGCCATGACCGTTGGAATTTTTGTTGCTTTTTGAGCTAAAGCTTTCACTTCATTATATTCATTTTCAATTTTTTGAAAAATTTCTTTAGCTTCTAATTCTTTTTGAAAGAAAGGAGCAAAAAACTGAATCCATTGTGCTCTACCTAAAGGAGTTTTTTCTGTCCAATCTGCATTATAAACTACTGGAATATTAGCTTTTTGAATGCTCTTGTAGGTGGCATTTGTTGCATTTATTGAAAAGCCAATAACAACTTCAGGTTCTAAATCAATTAAGAGTTCTAAATTTATGTGCTCATTTTGACCAATATCTTTAATTGTACCTGCTTCAATCAAGGTGCGTGTTTTTTCTGATGAAACATAATTGGTTTCTGGAAATCCGACGAGTTTTGTTTCAGCGCCAAGCATTTCTAACATAGGAATATGGGTTGTAGACGTAACGATTAATCGTTCTACAGGTGTTAAAACAATTGCATCATACGCATTTCTATCAAGTGTAATTGTAGCCGCTTTTTCTCTTGGAAGTAGCGCATAGGTAAAATCTTTTTCGGCATTTGGCCAAGGTGAAAAAACGGTTATCACTGTAATGTCTCCTGTTTTTTTTATCGAAAATTTTTCAGCATACATCAACGAATCTTCTAAAGAATCTGTTTGTTCTACTGTTGGTATAAGCGGATCATGAGTTTTTTTCTTTTCATTTTTACAGGAAAAAAAGAAAAAACATAGGATACATATAAAAGAGAGGTGTTTCATAAAGTTCATGGCTACTTTTTTCAAAAGTACTATTATTTCATCTTTTATATAGAAAGATTCTAAAAGAATGTTTATGTTTGCGCCGAATTTTGGTTCTGAATATGTACAAACATATTTGGATTAAAAGGGAATCAAGTGAAAAGGAGTAAAAACCTTCATTCTTGAACTGTTCCCGCAACTGTAAGCATGTGCTGAGACTTTTCAGCACCTCATTTCAATAACGAGTTGCTATAACTACATGACCACTGAATTTTCGGGAAGGTATATAGCAAATTGTAAGTCAGGAGACCTGCCAAATTTCATAATTAATGTCAAACTTTCGGGATAAAAGTTTGCGTATGGAACACCATGCTTTATTCCCAAAAAAACTAAAATTACATGAAAAAAACAGTACTATCTGTTAGTGCTTTGTTGTTGGTAAGTACAGCGTTGTTTGCGCAGCAACAAGACGAAAGTGAACAGCTTGATGAAGTGGTTATTTCTGATTCACGTCATGCCTTAAAACGTGAAAATTCAGGAAAAACGGTCATCACAATTTCTAGTGAAGAAATAAAAAAAAATCAAGGAAAAACGGTAGCCGAAGTAATCAATACTAAAAGTGGTATTGAAATTTTGGGTAGTAGAAGTAATGCCGGACAAAATTTAAGCTATTTTGTACGAGGAGGAAACAATCGCCAAGTATTAATTATGATTGATGGTGTACAAGTGAATGATCCTTCCTCTATTGCAAACGATTTTGATTTACGATTGTTGGCATTGGATCAAATTGAGTCAATTGAAATTATTAAAGGCGCTTCTAGTACACTCTACGGAAGTGGCGCAGCTACCGCAGTTATTAGTATCACTACTAAAAAAGCGTCTAAGGATTCTGTAGCATTGCGTGTAAATAGCTCATTTGGAACCAATCAATCGCAAGAAGATTCTGAGTACAATGTTAATGACTTTTCAAATAGTGTACGTGTTGACGGAACTATAGATGATTTGACATATGTTGTTGGTTTCGGACACCAAAGTACAGATGGTTTGTCTGCAGTTATCGGAGAAGAAAGTGACCGTTTTTCTCGTGTAAATTCGAATGTAAGTGTAGGTTATAAATTTTCTGAAACATTTGAGGCACGTATTTTTGGAACTATGGATACTTTTAAAAGTGAATACGATAATTCATTCCCTATAAGTGATGCTGATTTTGTGTCGAAGAGTGAACAATTCCGTTTTGGAATTGCTCCCAAATACACTTATGCGAACGGAAGCGTAACGTTGAATGCAGCTTATACTACCATCGACCGTGAGTTTAAATCAATTTTTCCATCTGCTTTTGAAGCAGAAACCATTGCATTGGATGTATTTAATAAGTACAATTTTAACAACAAATTTTATACAGTTGTTGGAGTAAATTATATTGATAACCAGACTGTTTTTACAGAAGAAGCATCTTCATCAATTATTGATCCATATGTAAATGTAGTATATGTGTCAGATGTAGGTTTGAATGTAAACGCTGGTGTACGTTTGAATAATCATAGTGAATACGGAACACATTTTACATATAACTTAAATCCGTCGTATCGTATGGGATTAGGTTCTGGGTATGCAAAAGTATTTGGTTCGTATAGCACATCATTTATTGCACCAACGTTATCACAATTATTTGGAAACTTTGGAGCGAATCCTAATTTAGAACCTGAAGAAAATACAACGATAGAAGGAGGAATAGAGGTAAAGCTTTCTGAAAAATTGCGTACAAGTGCAGTATATTTTAATAGAAAAGAAAAGAATTTCATAGATTATGTAGTAACTGATTTTGTGACGTTTGCGGGTGAATACCAAAATGTACAAACCGACTTTACAGTAAACGGAGTAGAACTTGAAGTAACTGCGATGCCGGTTGACAATTTAACTGTAAATGCAAATTATACTTTTACAGAAAAAAAAGATGTTGAAGCATTACGCATTCCAAAGCATAAGGCAAATTTGAATGTAGCCTATGCTTTTTCAGAAAAAACCAATGCAGGAGTGTCATACCAATACGTTTCAGATCGTTTAGATACAAATTTTGCAACCTTTCAAACAGTAACATTGAATTCTTTCAATTTATTTGGTGTGAATTTGAATCATACATTTACTAAGCGTTTTAAGGGTTTTGTAAATGTGTCTAATATCTTTAATGAAAAGTATACAGAGATTACAGGGTTTACCACTAGAGGAACCAATGTTCGAATTGGATTTTCTTTAAATTTGTAATTCTTACCATAAACAATAAAAAAACGCTTCTAATTTTTTAGAAGCGTTTTTTGTTTGAGACCATTCTGAATTAAGTTCAGAATGCCATTTTTATATATTTTATCTTAACAATATGTCTTGAAGAATACTTAAACTTATTCTTGCGGTAATACCAATTTATGATATCTCAAAGCATCGTCGCTATCGCCCACATTTAGTTCAATATACATACGATTACCTGTAATTCTTTGTAATTTACTATCGGTAATCGCCTCAATAGGAACAATCTTGTTAGGATCAGCATTTAATGCTCTTCCAGCAGCCGCAATATTATTCAAAGCCGCAGCCAATAAAGGCTCTGTTTCATCACCTAACACTCCCATATTAGTTAGGTCTTCTGCCAAAACAATATCAGGGTTTAATCCATTAGTGTAGTTAGAAAAACCAGCGCTATTCTCCAAACGAGAAATTAACGGTTGCATAGCCCATTTATGATTAGGATTTAATTGTTCATCACCAAATGTCCAAGAAGGGGAATCGTATAATGAAACAGAAGCTTCATTTTTTCCTGTGGTTGTGGTTCCTACTTGTACAACATCTATATAAGGTTCAAGAGAGTTAATTACCAATTCACTAGCTGATGCAGTACTTCCTGTAGTTAATACATATACTTTTGATAATCCTAAGCTGTTAATCGCCGCTCCATTACTTAACGAGCCTCTGAAATAACGATTTTCTTGTTCGTCAGTTAAAATTGGTTGAATCTTAGCATTGTATCTGAACTTTGTGAATAATTGACCTTCAAATTGTCCAGTAACCATACTTCCCAGATTAATTGCACTACTAACAAAACCACCTGGATTGTAGCGAAAATCTAAAACCAAATCTGTTACACCTTGTGCTTGAAAATCAGCAAACACAGTATTTAGTTGGGTATCAAAATTAGAAATAAATTGATTGTACATTATATAACCTACTTTTTTGCTTCCTACATTGATAACAGAGTTGATAAGAATTGGGTTTTCAGTTAAAGCTGTTTTAGTAAGATCAATATTTCTACCATTAGGAGTAATAGAACGTACTCCGTTATTTACGGTCAAATCTGCCAAGTTAAATGTATACGAAGTAGGATCTAACAAATCCAAATTATTATCGGTAGCCGAATTGTAATATAAACTTTGTCCATTTACTGCATATACAATATCTCCACGACGAATGTCTTTCCCATCAGCATCAGAATTTGGAATAATATAACGAACATAACCAATCACTTCTGAGCTTCCGCTATTTAGATATATATACCGAATATCAACACCATTGGAAAGTGCATTACCTTGTTGGGAGTTTTGTAATATTTCATAATCACTAACGATGACGCTAAAGCGATCATCTGGATGTAATACATGATCAAATAAGTTGGCAGGATTAGGATAACTACTCAAAAAAGAAATATAGTTTTCGCTGTTGTCTAACTTGCTATCTGCTAAGTCAGCTACTTCTCCTTGCCAAAAATACCATAAGTTCATGCCTTTCCACACAAAGTCTTGAATCTCTAGATCTGAAGAAACACTAAACAGATTGTCATCTTGATCTGTACAACTAATTGTAAGTGCAGAAGCTGCAACAAACAGAAAGAGCCATTTTTTTATCTTCATAAATTTATTTATCATAGCAGTATGTTACTTTATTTTGTTTTATAAACACTAAAAATAGCGACATTATTGTAAAATAAAAATTATTTGTAACAAATTCCTAACTCGTTCGTCTTCCTTATAACAAACCAAAAAAAAACAACCATACACATGAAACAGGCAGATTTTTTACAGATGATTATGCCTTTTAAAGACAAATTGTACAGATTGGCAAAGCGTTTGCTTGTTTCTAGTGAAGAAGCTGAAGATGCAACCCAAGAAGTATTATTGCGTTTGTGGTCTAAAAAAAATAAAGTAGGGACATACTCGAATGTGGAAGCATTTGCGATGACAATGACAAAAAATTACTGTTTGGATAAATTGAAATCGAAACAATCGGGCAATTTAAAACTAGTACATAGTAATTATAAAGACGAGCATACTTCTTTACAAAGAGAAGTAGAATTGAAAGATAGTGTCAGTTTTGTGCATGAAATCATGGAAGAGCTGCCTGAGCAACAAAAAATTATTATACAGTTAAGAGATGTTGAACAGTATGATTTTGATGAAATTGCGAAAGTAGTGAACATGAACCCAACGGCCATTCGAGTAGCATTATCAAGAGCAAGAAAGTACATAAGACAAGAACTTATAAAAAAACACAACTATGGAGTTAGCTAACATAGAAAAATTAGTAGAGAAGTATTTTGAAGCGGAAACTTCGGTTCAAGAAGAGCAAAAGTTACACGCGTATTTTTCACAACAAAATGTGGCGCCGCATTTGGAAGAATACAAACCCATGTTTCAACACTTTTCTAACTTACGAGAAGAGCAATTTACTCGCAACGTTCCATTACAACCTAGAAAAAACTATTTAAAGTGGATTTCTGTTGCCGCCGTATTTGTTCTGACCACTGGGCTATTCGTTAATAAATGGCACAAACAACGACAAGTCGATAAGGCTTTCGAAGATTTTAAAATGACCATGTCTCTTGTGTCTGAGAGTTTCAACACTGGAGCTAGTCACATCAATCATTTAGCACAATTTGAAGAAACAACAAACAAAATTTTTATAACAGAAAACAATTAAAAAATGAAGAAAATAGTATTAGTAGTAATGTTATTGGCAGTGCCAGTACTTACATTTGGACAAAATATTTTTGATAAATACGCAGATAGTGACGATGTTACCTACGTATCTATTAAACCGAAAATGTTTAAAATGCTTGCCACTATGGGCGTTGATAGTAATGATCCTGATGCTCAAGACTTTCTTAAAATGGTAAATAGCATGAAAAGCTTAAAAACGTTGGCAACTGATAATGCTAACATTTCTGCAGAGTTACAACGTTGGGTTAACGGACGCGCTTCCGAATTGGAAGAGTTGATGGAAGTAAGAGATGGAGATACTCGCATGAAGTTTTACGTAAAAGAAGGAAAAGATGAAACACATGTGAAAGAATTGTTGATGTACATTACTGGTATTGAAGATAAAGTAAAAATGAAAGAAAGAAATATCAATACTGTAGTTGTATCTTTAACAGGAGATATTGATTTAACACAAATATCTAAGCTGACAAGCAAAATGGATATTCCAGGTGGAGAACACTTAAAAGACGTAGAGAAAAAGAAAAAAAACTAGAGCATTCATAACATCATAGCGCGTCAGCAGTGTATTTACTGTTGACGCGCTTTTTGTATATTCATCAATCAAAAACAATCATTAATATGAAAACACTACAATCTATTGTCGTAGTACTTTTTCTCTTTTTAGGAATGACCAGTTGTTCTGATAAAAATAGTTTACATAATTATATTTTGAACAATGCTGAAAAAATTGGTTTCTCATCTAGCACAATTCCTATAGGAAGCTTAAAAGGAGAAAGTTTACAACTTACCGAAAAACAACAAGAAGCATTTGATGCCATTCAACGAGTAAATGTTTTACTGTATAAATATGATCCGAACAAAGAAGAAGAATATTCGGTAGAGAAAAAGAAGATAGCTTCTATCCTAAAGCAAAAAAAGTACGAAGAGTTAATTGATCTTGGAAACAAGGGGACAATTAAATATATAGGTGAAGAGGAGGAAATTGATGAGATTATTATTTTTGTTTCCAATAAAGAACTTGGTTTTGCTATTACACGAATAGTAGGAGATGATATGACACTTACCAAGTTTATGGAATTATACCAATTAGTTTCTCAAAGCGATCAAATGCAGTTAGATTTGGGAGGTTTAAGCTCTTATTTTAAATAAAAAAATAGAAAAGCTGTTCCTTTAACAAAGAACAGCTTTTCTATTTTGATAGTATACAGTTACTACTTTTTAGAAAAAAAGTAGATAAAAATCAATGCAAGAATAGCCAGTAAAACAAAAAAGATAATCTCTTTAATCTCTCTCTTTTTCATCATCAGCCTTGTCTCGTGATCTTTCTCTAAAATTTCTTGATGTACTTCTTTGTTATAGGTATCTAACAATTTAGCTTTTAATTTTTCGATTCCTTTCATGAACTCATCATACGAAACACCTTCTTTGGCATAAAAAGTACACACAAAATTATCGTATAAATTAAAATCAGAGAATTCATTTTGCTGATCATTCACAGCAGTCAATGTGTTTACATCAATAGAAGGAAGTTTTACAGTACCTTCCATCACATCATTTAAAGAAAGTTTTATTAAAATTTCCTTTAAATTATTGTCCATATTACCAAAGTGAACTCCTGAACCATAAGCATCTTTAATAAAAGATTTTAACGCTTTATTATAGATTGCTTTCTTGATTTGCAATCTACCATTCGTATGGGATGGATTCAATTTGGGATCCACTTTAGAATTTGTGATTTTTATACCCACAAAGATTTATTTTTGTTAGTTCTTGGCGTCGCTAAATTAATAAAAAAAATATCTTAAATTACAGTTCAAGTTAAATTCCTGTGTAATTCGTTGGATTTATATTTTTTAATTCAGATTTTATGGCATCAGAAACCGACAAAGTGTCTATGAAATTTGAGATAGAAGTCTCTGTAATTTTTTCATTAGTACGTGTCAATCCTTTTAAAGCCTCGTAAGGATTTGGGTAATTTTCTCTTCGTAAAATTGTTTGTATTGCTTCTGCAACAACTGCCCAATTATTTTCTAAATCTTCGTCAAATTTGTCTTGATTAAGTAATAATTTGTTCAACCCTTTTAATGTAGATTGAAAACCAATTACCGTATGTCCAAAAGGAACACCTACATTTCTAAGAACTGTTGAATCGGTAAGATCTCGTTGCAATCTTGAAATAGGTAATTTGGCAGCTAAATGTGAAAAAATAGCATTTGCAATACCTAAATTTCCTTCGCTATTTTCAAAATCAATTGGATTTACTTTATGTGGCATAGCAGAAGAACCAACTTCACCAGCTTTGATTTTTTGCTTAAAATAATCCATCGAAATATACGTCCAAAAATCTCTATCTAAATCAATTAATATCGTATTGATGCGTTTCAAGCCATCAAAAATTCCAGCTACATGATCGTAGTGTTCTATTTGAGTTGTTGGAAAAGAATGATGCAATCCTAATACACGTTCTACAAAGTCAGAACCAAACGCTTTCCAATCAATAGTTGGATAGGCTACTTTGTGAGCATTAAAATTTCCAGTGGCTCCACCAAATTTGGCTGCATGCGGAATTCCGGCAATAGATTCAACTTGAGCTTCTATTCTGGTAATAAAAACTTCAATTTCCTTTCCTAAGCGAGTAGGAGAAGCTGGTTGTCCATGGGTTCTTGCCAGCATGGAAACTTCAGACCACTCGTTGGCCAATTCTTTTAATTTTATTAAAACACTAGTCAATTCAGGAAGATACACATTTTGCAAAGCTTCTTTGATAGAAAGAGGTATTGCAGTGTTGTTAATATCTTGAGAAGTCAAACCAAAGTGAATAAACTCTTTGTAAGTAGAAATAGATAATTCATCAAATTTTTGCTTGATAAAGTATTCTACCGCTTTTACATCATGATTGGTTACTTTTTCAATATCCTTGATTGCTTCAGCATCAGCAGTTGAAAAATTTTCGTAAATATTTCGCAAATCGTCATATAAAGAAGCATCAAAATTTTCAAGTTGAGGTAATGGAATATTACAAAGAGCAATAAAATACTCAATCTCTACGAGTACTCGATATTTAATTAGAGATTCTTCACTAAAATAATCTGCTAAAGCGATGGTTTTTGAACGATACCTTCCATCAATAGGAGAAATGGCGTTAAGCGTTGTAAGCGTCATTGTTGTTGTGTTGTAGTTTAGAAGACACAAATATACTTTTTACAATGCTGGTAATAAAATTTTAAACGTTCATTTTCTCGCTTTTTTCATTCGTTGGATTAGTTGCCTAGCTCTAGCTTTAAAAGCGGCGCTTTGTGAGGCAAAATCACGTTCTAAAATAACAATCAACTCATCGTGAATCCAATCAAATTCTTTTCCTAGTAAATATAAAGAACGCATAGAGTACGCTTTTACAGCTACTTTTTGATTGCTAATCATCCAATCAAAACAAGTTTCTGTAATTTTTTCACGATGTTTTTTAGTCAGTTTTTCCTTTGTCAAATTAGGGGTTTTGTGATAATAAGCTTCTATAAGGTATTCAGCTACTTTTGCCATTGGTCGAACAGCAGGATCTAAATATACTTTTTGCATATTTTCTATGTATAGGTCAATATACGGAAGTATAGCGTCCAATTGTTCTCTAGCTACAAATTCGAACAACCAAGCAGCTCTGGCAGAGATTTTATCATCAACAGTAAAAACAACTTTTAAAAGTGTAGGTAGAAGTTCAGGATGATTTAGTACTATATTGGCATAATAATTTCGCTTTTCGCGAGAATGATTCACATAATTAAGTTCTGAATACAGTTGCTCGAATGTCATTTTTTTATATTTTAGACCTCTATAAAAATAAAGAAATGAAGATAGTCAAAAAAATAGCAGTAGTAGCATTGATTGCTTTGGTAATTTTACAATTTTTTGGTCCAGAATTGAATGAGAGTGATCCTGCAGATCTTAATCCGTTTATTGCAGAAACCAATCCGCCAGCTTCAGTACAAAAAACACTTCAAGTAGCTTGTTATGACTGTCATTCTAATAACACACGATATCCTTGGTATGGAAAAATAGAGCCTATTTCTTATTGGATGAAAGGGCATGTAGATCATGGAAAAGAAGAATTGAATTTTTCCGAATGGAGTTCATATTCTACCAAGAGAAAGGATCATAAATTGGAAGAAGTTATTGAAGAAATTAAAGAAGGACATATGCCTATAGCTTCTTATTTATGGACACATAGCGATGCAAAATTAACAGATGCACAAGTGAAAGAAATTGAAGATTGGGTAAATACTTCTCGGGCAATGTTAAAAATAAAAGAGGGACAGCCTCAGTAGGTCTTCAATTTTTTAGTTAGTCATCTTTTCAAGTAGTGACTGAACAACTTTGGGAACTCCTGTTGAAGCATTTTCGGCCACAACAGTCAAATTTTGATATGATTTTTGAGGTAATGCTGGTTTAGGGTCAATAAAGTAGATATCAGTGTGTTGTGGCACAAAATCAATCAAACTTGCAGCAGGATATACTTGCATTGAAGTTCCAATGATAAGTAAAATATCGGCTTGTACACATTCAGAAATAGCCGTTTCAATCATAGGTACTTGTTCACCAAACCAAACAATATGAGGACGTAATTGCCCCCCTTTTTCACATAAATCTCCTAGTGTGATATCTTCGGTATGATGATAAACTTTGTAAGGTGCTAGAGTGCTTCTGACTTTCGTTAATTCTCCATGTAAATGTATAATATGTGAACTACCTGCGCGTTCGTGAAGATCATCCACATTTTGAGTGATAATAGTTACATTGTATTGTGTTTCCAATGCTACCAAAGAGATATGTCCTTGATTGGGCACAACTTCCTTTAACTGTTTTCTTCGTTGATTGTAAAAATCAAGAACCAATGCAGGATTTTTTTTAAAGCCAACTGGCGAAGCGACTTCCATTACATCATGCCCTTCCCATAAACCATCTGCATCACGAAATGTTTTTATACCGCTTTCGGCACTAATACCAGCACCCGTAAGGATAACTATTTTTTTCTTTTCCATCGTTTATATATTTGGGCGTTAGGTAAATGTTTTAATTCATTGGTTTTGTCATCAATAAAATTGATTAAATCTTGTTTGGTATATTCTGTATTTTCAATGATTCTACTTAATAACACAATATTATCCTCATGTTTTTGTAGTTCATCATATAATAAAATCAAACTGATAAATCCGCTATTAAAGTAAGGATATTGATTAACAATATACGCGTATCCTTTTTCGGCAGTTTGGTAGTCGTCAAATTGCATTGCTACATTTGCCCGTAAAAACTCTAGAAAATCATCTTCTGTAACTTCAGCAAGATCATCTAAGATGCTCATTGACGCATTGTAATTTTTGAGAAGACAATAATAGTCTAACGCATACAAACTTGTAGACGTATCATAAGGAAACTTTTTTAGAAATTCATCAATGGCTTCCATGTAAAATACATCATTAATCTGAGAAGCAATCTCTATTTTTGCAGTGTGATATAGCTTACTATTAGTAAAGTCTCCTTTTAGATTTTGTATTGCTGTAAACGCTCGTTCATAATTGTTGGAAAATAGAGTACTGTAGCGAACTAAAAAGAAGTAAACTTGTTGCCGTTTTCTGTTTTCTTGAGTATCTCCAGAAAAATTGGAATGTACAATAGTGTGAATATTTTTTAATGTTTCACTGAGATATTCACCTGCTTTGTATCTGTATAAGTCTTCCACCAAAAAATCATCATCTACATAATCGAGTTGAAAATCGTAGTAATCAATATGATCTTCTTCGGTAAATAACCGAAAAAGTAAATGGTATTTTTTTTCATCTAAATGGTAATAGTAGTTTACAATATCAAACGAAGCGCCATTTTTAATTAACGTATGAATGTTTTCTGGAATTTTGAAATATTCTTGTAAAAATCCTTTTTCAAAAGTTTTTTGAAATGTCTGTAAATTCTTTTCAAAAGGTTCTTTTTGAGTGTCTATCACTGTTGAAACAAATGCTTCCTTATGAAAATGTGTATAAAAAAAACGAGTATCATACTCATGAAAAGAGTTCAATAGTTTTTTGGCGAATGCAACTACTTTTAGGTTGTTTTCATAATTATTTTCAGCAAACACTTCATTGGATTCTTGTGTCCACATTGTAAAAGTGAAAAAAGAAAATAGTATTGAAAAAAAGAATCTCATTGCATTCGTATTAGAATTTACTAAAATAGGGAAATTATGCAGGAACAAAACGTTTTTGTAAAACATCTCTTCATTTTGGTGAAAAGTGTTTTTAATAATAGATTTGTGGTATGATAGACAAGAAGTTGTTAGAACATTTAGAGGGATATTTGACCGATAGAAGAAAAGAATTATTTTCAAAGGTATTAAAAGAACGTACGCGTCATTTTACTGTTGCGGTTGAAGATGTGTATCAATTGCATAACACAAGTGCGGTACTGCGAAGCTGTGACGTATTTGGAATTCAAGATGTGCATGTGATTGAAGCGCGCTTAGGTAAAAAAATGGACAGAGAAATTGCTATGGGCGCACAAAAATGGGTTGATATTCACCGTTATTCTGAGACTAAGGTTTGTATTGATTCACTGAAAGCACAAGGATATCGGATTGTTGCTACGACACCGCATGGAGACTCTCAATATTTACATGATTTTGACATCACTGAAAAGGCTGCTTTCTTTTTTGGAAAAGAACGAGAAGGGTTGAGTGAAGAGGTTTTGTCGCAAGCAGATGAATTTTTAAAAATCCCCATGGTAGGTTTTACTGAAAGTTTAAATATTTCTGTTTCTGCCGCAATTACAATGCAACATGTTACTGCAAAACTTAGAAATTCTACAATTTCTTGGCGTTTGAGTGAAACTGAAATAATGGAAAAACGTCTCGATTGGTGTAAAAAATCCATCCGTAGTGTAGAAGATGTTTTACGACGTTACCATGAGGTTCATTCTTAGCCGGAGTTATTTGGGTTGTTTTGTATCTCCTTTTACATTTTTTTCGTAAAGTTCAATCCAATCATTTGGAGACATTTTTTTTGCCAATTCAGCAATCAATTCATAAGGAATATCGTTCATTTTTTTAAAGCGGATGCAACTTTTCCCCATGTCTAACTTGTACTTACAATGCTTAGGATATTCTGCAACAAACCAGTCTAATAACTCTTTTTTTGCATAAATTCCCATGTGATATAGTGCCACAAAGTTTTTTTGAGAAGCATAACTAATAAAAGGCAAAGGAAGTTTCGGATCGCAATGATAACCGCCTGGATAAATAGCATGTGAAACTACAAATGAAGGCATGTTGTAGTTAACCTGTTCAGAAAAACCATCAGGTAAATTTTCCAAAAGTATATTTCTAAGTCTTGTAATAGGTTCTTTGCGTTCTTCAGGAAGTTGTTCGATGTATGCTTCAATTGAATTTGCTGTGTATTTCATAGGAGTATTTTTATGAAATTAAAAGTACTAATTTTTTTAGTTATTCTCTCATCTTGGGAATAAAGGATTTTTAAGACTAGGTTTGAATAAATAAAAGAAAAGTATCCATTTAGGATGATACTTTTCAAGAATACAACCTTAAATAACCTTAAAAAGATACTATTGTACAGTATTGGATGATGTATACTATTTTAGTATTCTTTTGGCTATTTTGAGTAGTGTTAATGCAATAACACTATCGAAAATTCGGAATCGATTGTTACTTTTCCATCAATTACTACTGCTGTTTTTCCAGAATACTGATCGGTTATTTCAATTCCGTCTTCAAATTGATTTCCTAGGGAGATTTCTTTTACACCTTTCGGAAGATTCAATCCAATCACCACTTTATCAGTGTTGAAAGTTCTCGAAAATACATACGGACTTTGAGAAATCATTGTATGTTTTCCTGCACCAATTGCTGGATGCGCTTTTCGGAATTGCCCCAATTTTTGCCAATGCGTGAGTATTTTTTTTATTTCAGGATTGTTGATTGCTTCCCAATTCATAAACGAGCGCAAAGTGGCATCTCCATTTGTACCTTCAATGATTAAAGAACGCTGCGTTTCATCTCCATAATAAATTTGTGAAATTCCTGGAGCTAGGAGCAATTTAGTTGCAGATTCATATGGTTTTTCTCGTGTTTTGTCAAAAGGGTCACCATCATCATGCGAACTGATGTAATTCATAACGCTCTTGCCTTTTAACTCGTTATGAAGAATGCTATCATATTTTGAAAAGATAGCTTCATAGTCTTTTTGCGCATCATATTTGAATTGAAAATTGATTAAATTGTCAAAGCCATGAGTGTAATAATCAACTTTTTGATCGCCAAAATCATAATAGCGATGTCCATCAATTCCATAGCCATACAATTCTCCTAACATAAAAAAGTCTTGATTATCCAATACTGCTTCAGGATTGGCTTTTTTCCACGCTTGAAAGGCAGCTCTAGCTTCTTTACTTAATGCATTCCAAGCTTCTTCTTCAACATGCTTTACAGTGTCTACACGATACCCGTCAATTCCGTATTCACGAACATAATCTGTCAACCATTTAATGAGGTAGTTTCTAGGTGTTTTTTTTAAGCCAGTACGTTCAAAAAAAGCAGTTAATTCTTTTGTTTCTTGTTCGTAACGACCTTCTGCTTTCCACTTGGTTACTAATGTAGCAGGTAAAGAGACTTCTTCTTCACTATTGGTTAATACATCAGGAAGATTTTTGACTAATGTACAATTGACTGCTGTATCATAATTTTTGTAGGTACAACTCGGTTCAGTTCGCACCCAATCTGTCTCCCAAACAGAATCTTTTTGGGTTACAGGACCAGTGTGATTCATTACAACATCCATTAATATACGAATGCCATGTTGATGAGCCGTTTCAATTAATTCTTTAAATTCATTTTGGGTACAAAAATTTGCATCGAAGCTAGTCCAATCTTTTGTCCAATATCCATGAAAAGCATACGTATTTCCGGTTCCTTCATCAGTACTATCATGGATTTGTTCTAGTACAGGAGAAAACCAAATAGCATTTACACCAAGGTCATCAAAATATCCTTCTTTGATTTTTTGTGTTATTCCTGCTACATCACCGCCCATAAAACCTCTAAGTTTAGCCGGTTGTTTGGTTCTGTCATAATTAACGTCATTTGATTCATTTCCGTTGTAAAAACGATCAGTCAGCATAAAATATACATTGGCAGCTTCCCAAACAAACGGTTGAGATTTGTTGACAGATTTGTTATTCTCTGATGAATTGGTTTTGCATGCAATGATGAAAATTATACAGAAAATGAGTATGAATAAACGCTTCATGTGTTCGTGTTTGTTATGGTTGATTCTTTGCAATATAGTAGATACAAAGTTCTTTTCATATTGTCAAACACAGAATCCTTATAAAAAATAATAACGATAACGATTGCGTATGTGTATATGTGTAAAATGAAGTGGTATTTTACAAAAAAAAAGAGTGTTTTTAAGTAGCAAAATGCAAGCTAAAAACTATTTATCTTTATTTTGACGACTTAGAACGCGATATTCTTCATAACAATCATTGATTGCGTCTAGAATTTGCAAATCATTAGCTTCGGTAATAAATGTTTTTGAATAGTTACAGAGTGAAAGAATTTCATCAATATCAACACGTTCTACTTGTAAGAGTTCGCGAAGCATTTGTCGGTCAAATTTAGAAGCTAATAATTCTCTAATCTTATCGTCTTCTTTCATTTGGCGCAATTTGCGCATTTGTTGTGGTTTTTTACCAAAAAGTTTTTGTAAAAAATCTGCGGGATTAAAAATAGCGCCTAATACTGTTGAGATTGCTCCAGGAGCTTTTTCTCCTGCTTCATAACCCGTAGAAAGTCCAGCAATTCGGTAACGATAATTTGGACGAATAGGTACGTTTTTAGCATCAATTTCTAAATATCCTGTAAGTTGATAGGGTGTCAATATTACTTTTTCCAAAGCATATGCTAATTCCGTTAATCGAATTGTGGAAGAGTTTTTATATTTCAACATGTCATTGGTAACACGCACTTTGATTGATTTAAAACCAAGAAATGAAAAGAATAATACATCGTCAGGTTTTGCGGTAATTTCAAATTCACCTTTTTCATTGGTTATTACTCCTTTGATAGTTGTAAGATTCACTACGTGTACACTAGCCATTGGCTTTTCATCAGCGTCATTAATCACCCTTGCGTACAATTTTTCTTCAGTTTGGGCAGAAATTGTAGTAATAGTTAAAAATAGAAGTAAAAAAGTATACACCTTTTTCATGCATGCAATTGTTTGAAATAGAGTCTTTTCGACTAATTGGACTATAAAAGTACTAAACAAAACGAGAAAAAGTGTGCCAAAGCACACTTTTTACTAAATATTAACAAATTTTGAGTTTACTTTCTTCGAGAACGACCTCTAAATCGTTCGCCGCCTTCGCTTCTGCGTTTTTTTCGTCCGTTAGAAGCTTCTGCAGGTTCACTTCTACGGTTTCTACGTCTGCTATTATCATTATTAGTGTCTCGATCTTTGGTGCGACGTTTGCGTCCTCCATCTTTACGACGTTTTCCGCCACCGCTACCGCCAGTATTGGTAGATTCTTCCACATTGACAAAGCGTCCATCTACTTTAAAGTCAGTAAAATGAGCTAATACCAATGATTTTTTATCGGTATCAGTATTAAAGAAAGAAAAACTTTCCTTTACATCTACTTTGTACACATCATCACGACCTAAGCTTAGAGTTTCTTTCAAGAAATCTTTCAAACGCATCCAATCATAACCATCTTTTGAACCTACATTAATAAAGTAACGCGTACTGTGTTCATTACTTCCTCTTCGTGATGATTGTTCTTCGCTAGAATCTTTTGGCTGATTTAAGTCACGTTTATTTTTGTAATAATTATAGAATCGGTTGAATTCTACAGAAACCATACGTTTAATCAATTCTTCTTTAGATGTATCTTCAAAAATTTCCATGATTTTAGGAAGGTAATCTTCGACTTGATTATTGGATTCGGTATTGTGAATTTTATTTGCGAGGTGAAACAACTGAATTTCACATATTTCCATACCAGTAGGGATGGATTTTTGTTCGAATTTCTTTTGTATTTTTCGCTCAATCGATTTGATTTTGCGCATTTCACTTTTGGTAATAATTACCATAGAAACACCTGTTTTTCCAGCTCTTCCTGTACGACCACTTCGGTGAGTATAGGTTTCAATTTCGTCCGGAAGTTGATAATTAATAACATGTGTTACATCATCAACATCAATACCACGTGCTGCGACATCGGTGGCAACTAACATTTGTATTTGACGAGTACGGAAAGATTTCATCACAAGATCTCGCTGATTTTGACTTAAATCTCCATGTAAGGCAGCTGCATTGTATCCATCTTCAATTAATTTTTCAGCAACACTTTGTGTGTCTCTTTTGGTTCTACAAAAAACAACAGAAAAAATATCAGGGTTAGCATCTGCCAATCGTTTTAAAGCTAAGTAACGATCTCTACCACTTACGGCATAATACTCATGTTGCACGCTATCAGAACCAGAATTTCGAGATCCAACAGTAATTTCTTTTGGATTGTACATGAATTCTTTTGCAATAGTTGCCACTTCTTTTGGCATGGTTGCAGAGAAAAGCCATGTACTTTTATCGTTAGGTGTATGTGATAGAATAGACGTGATGTCTTCATAAAATCCCATGTTTAACATCTCATCAGCTTCATCAAGTACGCAGTATTCAATTTTCGAAATATCTACCATTTGACGATTGATCATATCTTGCATACGACCTGGCGTAGCTACAACAATTTGAGCTCCTTTTTTTACCTGCTTAGCTTGATCTGTAATACTCGCACCTCCATAAATTGCTACTACGTTAATGTTTTCATATTTAGCGTAGTTTTTTAATTCGTTGGCAATCTGCAAACATAGTTCTCGTGTAGGAGATAAAATCAATCCTTGTGTGGTTCGACTGTCTGCGTTTATTTTTTGAATCAATGGAAAGCCAAAAGCAGCTGTTTTACCAGTTCCTGTTTGGGCAAGTGCCACAATATCAGTTTCTTCGCTTAATAAAATTGGGATTGCTTTTTCTTGTACTTCGCTCGGCGTTTCAAAGCCCATGTCTTGAATTGCGCGCAATAGCGAATCTTGAAGACCTAATTCTTCAAATTTTGTCATACTGTAATTTTAAAAGGTTCGTGCAGCTTTTTTATGCTGTCTTTTGAAGTTACATTGGAGCGTTACGACCTTACTAAAATACCTTGACGCTGCATAACTTCATCTCGCTCTGAGATTTCAAGCGGCAAAGGTAGTGTTTTATTTTGAATTTCAGTAGATTATCTAAAATAGATTATTTTGCAGTTGATAGAATTTTATGATATTGAAAATCAGATGGTTATTTTTTGCCATTTAACATCACTTTGATTTGTGGATAATCTATACCAAACGCTTTTTCATTTTTGAAAGGAATTTTTAAGGTGTCTTTGTTGCCAAATGGAATCCAGATTTCAATATCGTCTAAGGATTTAAGATGATAGCTTTCCAAGGGTTTGTCATAATCTCCTTTTTCAGTTTTTTTATTATTTTTAATTTTTAACTGAAAATTTTGCCCAAAGTAATAATTATGGATTTCATGTGAAAGGCTTACATATTGTTTTTCTTTATGTTTATCTTGAATAACAATAGTCATAGCATCAAATACTTGATTTTTTAGTAGGCTAATTAAAAACGAACCATATTCAGTTTTAATTCGTTTAATTAAATTATTCGATTTGAAAATAAAATTTCCTCTTAAGTCAAACAATTCATATTCAGGTAAGCTTGTACAGCAGCCAAAAATAGTTGTCAACAGTAGGCTTTCGTCTTCATAAACCTGAAGAGCATCAGTGTAAAAGTTAAGTTCGTACGCAGGTTTGGAAGTATTTGTTGGACGAAAAAATTGTAAATGATGTTTTGTTCTTGCTATTCCGGATGCTACAGAATCTCGATACACTTGTGTGAGTTTTTTAACTATATAGTCAAATTTTAATCCTGCGTCGTTCGTTTTGGTCACGTTATGAATAGCTGCCTTTTGAATGTATTCGTAATATCCTCCAATGCTTACTTTTATATTTTCGAAAGTCGCTTTTATGTTGTAAATGCTATCAAGTTTATCAAAAGATGGTTTTCGGCTAATAGTGTCTTTACCTGCATAAAAAATAGTATCATTTTTTAAAATTCTGAATTGATAAAAATCTCTATCGTTTGTGGGTAGATTTACTTTTAAGAGTGTATCATTTTTCTTTTGAAGATAGACAATTTCTTTTTCAACAACAGTTTTTGTAACAGTTTCAGTGACTGTTTTGGTGCAGGAAGCAGTTAGTAATACAAGAAAAACGAATGAAAGTTGGTATATTTTCAAGATTGATTAGTTTTTGGTACTCAAAAAGTGTATCAATTTTTGTACCGCTTTTCCACGATGGCTGACACGATTTTTTTCTTCAAGGGAGATTTCAGCAAAGGTTTCTGTAAAACCTTCTGCTACAAAAATAGGATCGTAGCCAAATCCTTGTTCACCACGTTTTTCTTTGATGATAGTTCCTTCACAAATTCCTGTAAATGTGTGTTGTTTGCCATTTAAAATCAAAGCGATGACTGTTTTAAAATGTGCAGAACGATCTTTTTTATCTTTTAAATTGTGGAGTAACTTATTCATGTTGTCATCAGCATTTCGTTGCGTGCCGGCATAACGAGCAGAAAAAACTCCAGGTTCTCCATTCAATGATTTTACTTCTAATCCGGTGTCATCGGCAAAACAATCGTACCCATAATGCTTTTTTATATATTGAGCTTTTTGAATGGCGTTTCCTTCAATGGTAGGTTGTGTTTCAGGGACATCTTCATCGCAGCCTATGTCTTTGAGACTTAAAATAGTAATATGGCTTGGTAAAAGCGATTGAACTTCTTTAACCTTATTTTGATTGTTAGTGGCAAATACGAGTTTCATAATCAGGGTGCTTTTTTATTGATGATGATAAGGCTCATTTCTTAAAATAGTAAAGGCTCTATAAATTTGTTCAACTACAAACAGACGAACCATTTGGTGTGAAAAGGTCATTTTTGACAATGATACTTTTCCTTGTGCTTTAGCATATACTTGTGGGGAAAAACCATAAGGTCCGCCAATAATAAATACCAACGTTTTAATTCCTGCATTCATTTTTTTTTGCAAATAATTTGAAAAATCTACAGAAGAAAATTGTTTTCCATTTTCATCCAGTAAAATTAACACATCAGTAGGAGTTATTTTTTTTAGAATCAAATCACCTTCTCTCTCTTTTTGTTGCGCTTCATTGAGATTCTTTGTGTTTTTAATATCAGGAATAATTTCTAAATCAAATTTGACATAGTGAGACAAGCGTTTAGCATACATCTCTATTAACTGTAGCAGTTGTTTGTCGTCTGTTCTTCCTATGGCAAGCAATTTTATATTCATGCGATAAAAGTAACTTATTTTGAGCTGATATTTTATAAAGCGCCACCATTATTGTTTGAAGTTGAGCAAAAAGGTTACTAATTTAAGATTCAATTAATAACTTAAAATCTTTATAAAATGAAAAAAAGAAATGTAAGAAAACTATCGTTGAGTAAAAAGAGAGTATAGAATTTTAAAGTTTCTGCCATACAAGGAAGGAGCTTGTCAACCAGCAGAACCATTGCTAGATTCTATTGGATGTCCGCCACGTTCAGTTCCTCATACAGCTTGTCAAAGAATCTTACGATTTTTCCTGTATTTGTAGTAGATAGGTATCTATTTCAATAACTTAAGCAGGTTATTGATTAACCACATTAGAGGTAAGTCAGTTTAAAAACACATATTTTACGAACCATAATAAATTATACAATCATGAAAAAAAAGAAGCAATTAGGAAAATTAAAATTATCAAAAAACACAATTGGGAACTTATCAAAGCTAAATGGAGGTAGACCTCCAGGAAGTTATAATTGTGTGCCTTATGAACCAGCACCAATTACGATAGAAACAGTTTGCTGGACACAATCAAGAGATATTGCATCAGAATGTTGGTGCTCATCAGATGATAGCTTTCACTGTTAAAAAAGTCATAATTTGATATGAAAAAGCATTATTCTTTCGAGAGTGATGCTTTTTTATTTAAGAATAATTATTGAGTTTCTATTTTGATATGCAACATAAACTTTGCAATTTTGAAATAAATACTTTTATTCTTAAAACAATGATTTCAGAAACACAATTTCAAAAAGAATTAGAACTTATCATTTCAAATGCTATCCGAGAAGATGTTGGTGATGGCGACCATAGCTCTTTAGCTTGTATACCTGCTGATGCAATTGGAAAAGCAAAGTTGTTGGTAAAAGATGAAGGAATCATTGCGGGTGTTGAGTTTGCTAAAATGGTGTTTGCTTATGTAGATGCAGAAATGAAAGTAGAAACATTAATTGAAGATGGAAGTAAAGTTCAATATGGAGATATTGTTTTTTATGTAACTGGAAGGTCGCAATCCATTCTAAAAGCTGAACGTTTGGTATTAAATGCAATGCAACGTATGAGTGCGATTGCTACCAAAACAAATAAATTTGTACAACTATTAGAAGGTACAGGAACAAAAATACTAGATACTCGTAAAACAACTCCTGGAATTCGTGCTCTTGAAAAATGGGCGGTCAAAATAGGAGGTGGAGTAAATCATCGCTTTGCATTATACGATATGATTATGTTAAAAGATAATCATATAGACTTTTGTGGAGGAATTACACCTGCGATTACACAAACCAAGAACTATTTAAAAGAGCAAAACTTGGATCTTAAAATCATAGTAGAAGCGCGTGACCTAGAAGAAATCAAGGAAATCTTACAAAATGAAGGCGTATATCGAATTCTAATCGATAACTTTAATTATGAAGATACTAGAAAAGCGGTAAAAATGATTGGAGATAAGTGCTTGACAGAATCTTCAGGAGGAATTAATGAAAATACAATTCGAGAGTATGCTCTATGTGGTGTCAACTATATTTCTTCTGGAGCATTGACGCATTCAGTATACAATTTAGATTTGAGTCTAAAAGCAGTGGATTAATGTCAAAAGAAATTGAAGAAAAGCTAGCTAAAATTCCGCTATTAAATATAATAGTTAGATTTCTCAAGAAAATTAAACTTCCTGGGTTGGAAGGACTATCGCTTTACGACTTGTTAGAAATGTATATTGTAGGTATTGTAAATGGAGCAGTAACTTCTCGTGCAGGCGCAGTAGCATTTAGCTTTTTTATGGCGATATTTCCTTCGTTACTTTTTTTCTTAAATTTATTACCATTCATACCAATTCAAGACTTTCAAGCAAATTTTATAGGAACCATTACTTCATTTCTTCCTTCTGAATCTGGAAACTATCTAAATGAAATTATTGTAGATATTGTTAAAAATAAACGAAGCGGATTGCTTTCCTCTACTTTTTTACTATCTATTTTTTTAATGGCGAATGGTGTGAGTGCTATCTTTGCTGGTTTTGAAAACTCGTATTATATACTCAAAAAGCGAAACTTTTTTAAACAATATTTATATGCTTTAAGTGTTGGATTACTTTTGGCATTGTTGTTGATTTCTACAATAGCAGTATTAGGATATGTTGAAATTTATATGCCGTATATCAGTAGTTTTGGCAGGAGAAATTCAGTAGTAGATACCACTGCAGGAGAAACTGGAATTGAAATAGCAAAATTTCTATTTTTAGTAATAATGGTATATGTAGGAACTGCTATTTTATATTATTTCGGGACGCATCAAGGAAGAAGAGCTCGATTTTTTTCTCCCGGAGCATTGCTAACTACTATTTTAGTTTTGTTGACTTCCTACTTGTTCGGGATATATATAGCAAACTTTTCTCAATACAATGAGTTGTATGGCTCTATTGGAGCGTTGCTGATTTTGATGTTGTATATATGGCTGAATGCTAATATATTACTTTTAGGATTTGAATTAAATGCTTCAATCGATATGTTAAAAATCAAAAGAGAGACCGCTTAAAATATTATGTTAGCATAATAAAAAGTAGTATCTTACAAGCGTAAAATTATAAATAAACCCAATTAAAATGAAAAAGACAATTTTTGCGTTCATCGCTTTTTTAATCGTAGGAGTGAGTAGTGTATCTGCTCAAATTGAAGTTGGATCTGCTACACTTCCTGAGTCTGTTACATTTGAAAGTCAAAAACTTATCTACAATGGAGCAGGAGTTCGTAAAAAAGCATGGTTTAAGTTGTATTCTGGTGGATTGTACCTACAACAAAAGTCTAGTGATGCGTATAGTATCATGAATGCCGATGAAACAATGGCAATCAAATTGCACATTACCTCTCGACTAATTTCTAGTAAAAAAATGATCAATGCGGTTGATGAAGGTTTTGAGAATTCTACCAATGGAAATACAGCGGCAATTGCAAATAAAATAGAAACATTTAAAGGATTCTTTAGTGATGAGATTAATGATGGAGATATTTTTGATATTGTATATATTAAAGATAAAGGTGTAGTTGTATACAAAAACGGAACAAAAAAAGGAACAATTGCTGGATTAGAATTTAAAAAAGCATTGTTCGGAATCTGGTTGTCTAACAAGCCAGCAGACAATAGATTGAAAGAAGGAATGTTAGGTAACTAAACATACTTGAGAATGAAAAAATATATCATTTGTGTTCTTTTGATAGCGTTCGGACTTCAAAACCATTTTGGACAAACCGTTGTTGGAAAATGGAAAACGATTGATGATGAAACAGGCGAAGCCAAATCAATCGTAGAAATTTATGAAACTGACGGTAAAATCTATGGAAAAGTGGTTGATATCATCAATACTGAAAGACGTAATGCTATTTGCGAAAAATGCAACGACACTCGTAAAGATCAACCAGTTTTAGGAATGGTTATCATTAATGGATTAGAAAAAGATGATGATGAATATGAAGGAGGAAAAATATTAGATCCTGAAAAAGGAAAAGAATATAAATGTAAAATTTGGCTTGACGACGAAAATAAAGATAAACTCTACGTTAGAGGGTATGTTGCCTTTTTTTACAGAACTCAAAATTGGTATCGTGTCAACTAATAAAATGATGTAAATTCATAAAAAAAACCACTCAACTTGAGTGGTTTTTTTATGTTTATTAATGATGATGACAGCGCGTGACTACACAAGTTGTCCAGCCTTGCTGGTCGGTTGGTTCATTTCCTCCAATTAGTTTTTTTACTTCAAAAGTTGAAATTAATCTTTTGTGTAATGCTAATGATTTAAAATTTTGTTTCTTCATGATTAATTTTTTAGTATTCAAATAAATTACAAAAACGAATTGACTCTTTGATAGGGAAAAACCTTACCATAGGTTGGTGTTTGTAAAAGCGTAAAAAACTCTTCCTCTAAGGCATAATTTTATGTGACCAAAATAGTACCTTTGAATAATGGCTTATTTTATTGATGTCATATTACCAATTCCACTTGAAAAACTGTTTACATACAGCATTTCAGAAACTGAAGCTAGCTTTCTTAAACCAGGAATGCGAGTCGCTGTTCCTTTCGGAAAAAGTAAAGTATATACGGCTTTAGTGTATACAATTCATCAGCAGGCACCTGAAGTATATGAAGCTAAGGAAATACAACAAATTTTAGACGAAGAGCCAATTATTACTAAGCGACAACTTACGCATTGGGAATGGATTGCGTCCTATTACATGGCAAGTTTGGGAGAAGTATTTCGATCGGCAATTCCAAGTGCTTTTTTACTGGAAAGTGAAACAATAATTTCTAGAACTGAAAACAAGGAGTTTGACGAAACGCTACTCAAAGATGATGAATTTTTAATAGTTGAAGCATTGCAGCATCAATCCTTATTAAAAATTCAAGAAATCAGTAGTATTGTAGAGAAAAAAAATGTATTACCTCTTTTAACACGCTTAATAGAAAAGCAAATTATTCAAGTTCATGAAGAGATTTACGAGCAATACAAGCCTAAACTAGTACGTTATGTAAAACTGCATACAAAATACGCTAACGAAGAAAATTTACAACATCTATTGGATTCACTCAATAGAGCAAAAAAACAACGCGAAGTTGTTCTTCATTTATTTTCCCTTTCAGCGAGCATTAAAAAACCTATTACAGTTAAAGAATTAACTCAAAAAAGTGGAGGAAGTTCTACTGTAATAAAAACATTGATTGAGAAAGAAATTCTTGAAGAATACTATATTCAACAAGATAGAATAGAATATGAAGGAGCGGAAACGGAAGATTCTAAAAAGCTCAATTCCTATCAAGAAGAAGCGTATAAAACAATCAAAGAATCATTTGACAATCAAGACGTGTGTTTGCTGTATGGAATTACTTCTTCAGGAAAAACAGAAGTTTATGTAAAACTCATAGAAGAGCTTATTGAAACAGGTAAACAAGTATTGTATTTGTTGCCAGAAATAGCCTTGACAACTCAATTAATTGATCGTTTGCAGTATTATTTTGGAGACAAAGTATCTGTGTACCATTCAAAATATTCTGTACATGAACGAGTAGAAGTATGGAATAACGTATTGGCCAATAAAGCAAAGGCGCAAATTGTAATAGGCGCTCGCTCATCCTTACTCTTGCCTTTTTCTAATTTAGGATTAATTATAGTTGATGAAGAACATGAAACGTCATTTAAACAATTTGATCCGGCTCCTCGATATCACGCACGAGATGCGGCAATTGTTTTAGCAAAGATTCATCGTGGTAAAGTTGTATTGGGCTCAGCTACTCCAAGTGTTGAAAGTTATTACAATGCTAAAGCCAATAAATATGCTTTAGCAACTATAACAAGACGTTACGGAGATGTTTTGCTACCAGATATGGAGTTGGTTGACATTAAAGAAAAACATCGAAAAAAACGCATGAATGGGCATTTTTCTGATCGTTTATTAGAAGAAATTGAAGAAACCCTAGGAAATAAAGAGCAAGTCATTTTGTTTCAAAATCGTCGTGGATATGCACCAATAATTGAATGTAATGTGTGCGGGCATTCGCCTCAGTGTCCTAATTGTGATGTAAGTTTAACCTATCATCAATACAAAAATCAGTTGCGTTGTCATTACTGTAGTCATCATATAGCAATGCAATTACAATGTTTGGCTTGTGGAAGTCATGAGCTAGACACAAAAGGATTTGGGACACAGCAAATAGAAGAAGAGTTAAAAGAACTTTTTCCCAATGTAAAAGTTGGGCGAATGGATTTAGACACGACTCGTGGAAAATATGGGTATCAAAAAATTATAACCGCGTTTGAACAGCAAGAAATTCAAATTTTGGTCGGTACACAAATGCTTACAAAAGGATTGGATTTTAGAAATGTAAATTTAGTAGGTATTATGAATGCAGATAGCATGCTAAATTTCCCTGATTTTAGAGCGTATGAACGAAGTTTTCAACTCATTCAACAAGTAGCAGGACGTGCTGGAAGAACTCAAAAGAGAGGTAAAGTAATCGTGCAAACGTATAACCCGTATCATCAAATACTTCAGCAGGTTTCTATGGGTGACTACGAAAGTATGTTTACAGATCAATTAAATGATCGACGTCAATTTAAATATCCTCCATTTTATAGATTGATTAAAATTACACTTAAACATAAAGAATACAATCGTGTAAATGAAAGTGCTGCTTGGCTTGCCAAATCGTTGCGAAATAATTTTGGAGAACATGTGTTAGGGCCTGAATTTCCTCCTGTAGCTCGTATTCGTAACTTATACTTAAAAAATATATTACTAAAAATACCGAAGCAACAGTCCTTACCAAAAACCAAAGAAATTATCACTCGTATTAAAACGACGTTCTTGTCTATTTCAGAATACAGAAGTGTACGCATTATTATTGATGTAGATACAATATGATACTATATGAAAGAGAATTTGTATCTAAAGAAAAATAGAGAAATAAATTTGATAATAATCAAGTGTTAGTGTAACAAGTACACGTACTAAATATTAGAAAGAGCTTCTGAAAGTTCAACTTTCTTGTTTCTACTTAAAGGAATCAACTGACCTGCAATTTCAACGTTTTTACTATTAAAACGATCTACTTTGTCCAAATTCACAATATATGATTTATGAATTCGTAAAAATTTGTTCTCAGGCAATTGTTTTTCAAAAGCTTTCATAGTAGATAAGACAACAATATTACTATCATCGGTAACTAATTTAACATAATCACCTAAAGCTTCAATCCATTTAATTGTACTAAGGATAACTTTACGTTTTTTCAAATTGCTCTTCACAAAAATATGATCGTCATCATCACTACTCTTTGTGCTATAACTAGATTTTTCAAGTGCTCTAGTAATGGCTTTGTCAAAACGTTCTTTTGTTAATGGCTTGTGTAGAAAATCGGTAACATCATAATTGAAAGCTTTAAAAGCGTACTCAGTTTTACCGGTAACCATGATAACTTGAGGTGGATTTTTTAAAGATTCAAGCAAGTCGAATCCGTTGAGCACAGGCATTTCTATGTCTAAGAAGATGAGATCGACATTGTTTGTTTTAAGTCCATTCTTAGCTTCTATTGCATTGCTGTACTCTGCGATTAAGTTTAGGGAGGGATGATTCAACGTAAGCTTGGCTACTGCCATGCGTTGTATGGAAGAATCATCTACAATAATACAGTTAAGCTTCATATGCGAAAAGCGATTTTATCAAATTTGGGTACATGCAATGTTAAAAAAAATAAATCAAAGACACAACAAAATCAAGTATTTATTCCAAAAAAGACAGAAAAAAAAGAAGCAATTTTATTTGTTATAAAATAAATAAACAGTACATTTGCGCCCAATTTTTAATCAAAAAATAGTATTTATGAATCATTATGAAACTGTTTTCATTTTAAATCCCGTTTTATCTGAAACACAGATAAAGGAAACAGTAGCGAAATTCGAGGATTTCATTGTTTCTAGAGGTGGCAAAATGATTTCAAAAGAAAATTGGGGGCTAAAGAAGTTAGCATACCCAATTCAGCACAAGAAAAGTGGTTTTTATCACTTATTTGAATTCCAAGCGCCAGGAGAAGTAATTACTCCTTATGAGTTAGAGTTTAGACGTGACGAGCGTGTAATGCGTTATTTAACTGTAAAGTTAGATAAACATGCAATTGCTTGGGCAGAGAAAAGAAGAAACAGACAAACCGCTAAATCTTAAGAAATTATGTCTTCAATAGAACAACAAGCAAAAGGAAAAAAAGAAGGAGAAATCAGATATTTAACTCCTTTGAATATAGAGACGCAAAAAAACAAGAAATATTGTCGTTTTAAGAAGTCGGGAATTAAGTATGTAGACTATAAAGACGCAGATTTCTTATTAAAATTCGTAAATGAGCAAGGTAAATTATTACCACGTCGTTTAACAGGAACTTCATTAAAATATCAACGAAAAGTGTCTGTAGCTGTGAAAAGAGCGCGTCACTTAGCATTAATGCCATATGTAGCAGATATGTTAAAATAAAAGAGAGACAGATTATGGAACTTATTTTAAAACAAGACGTTGAGAATTTAGGATTTAAAGATGATATCGTAACAGTAAAAAATGGTTACGGAAGAAACTATTTAATTCCTCAAGGATTCGCAAAACTAGCAACTAGTTCAGCTAAAAAAGTTTTAGCAGAGAACTTGAAACAAAAAGCATATAAAGAACAAAAATTAGTTGATGAGGCAAAAGCGGCTGAAAAGGCGTTATTAGGCTTAGAAATTAAGATTACTGCAAAAACAGGTGTTGGAACAAAATTATTTGGATCAGTAAGTAATATCAACTTAGCAGAAGCTCTTGAAAAAGAAGGGCATTCAATCGATAAAAAATATATCAAAGTTATCGGTGGAACTGTAAAAAGAACTGGTAAGTATGATGCAAAGATCAGATTACACAGAGATGTTGTTGTTGATCTTCCATTTGAAGTTATTGCAGAAGCATAAAAAAACGTTTGTAACGTTCATAAAAAAGTCACTCAAACTGAGTGACTTTTTTTTATCTTTATTTTTATATGTAAAAAATAACATTAAAACGATGGAAAAAGCTTCTTTACACTGTTTAGTAACTGATACAATTGGCGAGCCTTTACCAGGAGTAACTCTTCTTCTCAAAAATAAAAGTAAGAGTAATGCAGTGCCGCTAACTCAAGTAACCAATGCAAAAGGAAAAAGTACATTTGTGGGATTGTCTTTTAATGAATATGAACTCACAGTGTCGATGTCTGGATTTCAAACAGTAGAAAGAATGATTCGAATCCAAGTTGGAGAAACCAATATAACAGAAAACATAGTAATGAATACAGAACGTTATGAAGACTAAAACTTTCTGGGAAATTAAAGTGTATTTGGACAGAAAATCTTAAAATATCCTTGTAAATTTGCACTCTTTCAGAGAACGAGGAACTATGAAATATACACGTCTTACTAAAGAACAGTTAGAAGAATTACATCAAGAATTTATCAATTTTCTGGCGACACAATCTATTACGGCAGAAGAGTGGAAGCAACTAAAAGAAGAAAAACCAAAAGTTGCCGAAGAAGAGATTGATGTATTTAGTGATCTAGTTTGGGAAGGAGTATTAACTCAAGCAACATATCTAGAAAATATTTCTCCACAGCATATGTATTTATTTCACTTGCATGAAAGCGAAATGAAGCTCATTGCAGTAAAAATTCTTCGTAATGATGTTGATATTACCACGAAAGAAGGTTTTCAGTGGTTACGTGAAAACTATACTTCGGAAGAAGTAGAAATTTTAACAGCGAATAAAGAATATTCATCTGATCGAAATGCGGATAAATTTGCTCTCATTCAACAAGGATCAAACATTACCAAAGGGCAATTGTATCAATGGTTTGAAGCTATGATGGCTTAATTTGTATTCCGTAGAATATACAATCTAAAAAAATATAAGTAAAAATCACTCAAAAGTCTCCTAATCAGATAATTACTATATCTTAAAAAAGGAGAAGGTCTTTTGTAAATACGAACAAAGTGCCTCAATAAGAGACACTTTGTAGTTAAATAGCAGATGTTTTATTCTGTGTATGCACCCACATACCATTTCGATCCATCCCAGCAATATTCCTTTTGGACATTATCTTGATTATATGCATACACTCTTATGTGTATTTGCCCATTTTTATCTAACCAAGAAGTTGCATCTGGAGTAGAAGCTCCGTAAAATTGTCCAGTCAAAGCACCGGAATACCATTTGTCTTTGTCCCAGCAAAGCTCTATAATTTTTCCATCGGTTCCAATAGCATACACACGTATATGTATTTGCCCACTTGAATCGAGCCAAGAAGTAGCGCCTGCACCTGAAATTGCAGAAAACTGATTTGTCAAAGCTCCATCATACCATTTATTGGAATCCCAACATCTTTCTAGTAATTTGCCATTAGATTGTTGTAAACTGTAAATTCTTAAGTGAATTTGTCCACTTCCGTCAAGCCAGGAAGTAGCTCCCATTGCGTTTCCCATAATATTAATTTTTTAAAGGTTAATAAGTTAAATGAAGTTACATTTTAACATGGCTATTCGTAAGAGTATTAATACTTGTTTGTAAGAAAAAGTATTTTACTCTGTGTTTATTTTGCAGTTAAACTGTCAAATGAAATCGTTTTTTACATCAACAAGAAGTTGAGAAAAGCTAATCTATGTATTTTGGAAGTATTCAATCTGTACATTTTTTCAATCCCTAAAAAATAGACTTATATTTGCGCAACAATACTAAGACATGGCACAAAAACCTAGCATACCTAAAGGAACAAGAGATTTTTCTCCTATTGAAGTAACAAAAAGAAATTATATTTTTGACATTATAAAATCGGCTTTTCAAATGTTTGGATTTCAGCCAATTGAAACGCCTTCTTTTGAAAAATCGGAAACGCTATTGGGAAAATATGGTGAAGAAGGAGATCGTTTGATTTTTAAAATATTAAACTCAGGAGAAAAAGTTCGCAAAGCAGACTTAAAAGCGTTAGAAGAAGAAAATTTTGCACGTTTTTCAAATTCACTGTCAGAAAAAGCCTTGCGGTATGATTTAACCGTTCCTTTTGCTCGTTATGTCGTACAACATCAAAACGATATTACGTTTCCATTTAAGCGTTATCAAATACAACCTGTTTGGCGTGCAGACAGACCACAGCATGGGAGATTTCAAGAATTTTATCAATGTGATGCAGATGTAGTTGGTTCGACGTCTTTGTGGCAAGAAGTGGAGTTTGTACAATTGTATGATAAAGTTTTTACTGATTTAGGATTAAACGGTGTCACTATAAAAATAAACAACCGAAAAATTCTTTCTGGAATAGCCGAAGTGATTGGAGCGAAAGACAAATTGATTGATTTTACAGTCGCATTAGACAAATTGGATAAAATCGGTGAAGATGGTGTCAAAAACGAAATGCGCTCGAAAGGAATTTCTGCGGAAGCGATCGAAAAAATACAGCCTTTGTTCCAGTTTTCAGGAACATTAGATGAAAAATTAGACAAACTCAAGGAGTTACTTTCTGCTTCTAAAGAAGGAATGGAAGGCGTTGAAGAACTAGAATTTGTATTTGAAGCCATTGAAGTTCTTGGTTTGGAAACAGCTACACTCGCTTTAGATATCACGCTAGCACGTGGCTTAAATTATTATACAGGAGCAATTTTTGAAGTAGCTGCACCAGATGGAGTTAAAATGGGTTCTATTGGTGGCGGAGGTCGTTATGATGATTTAACCGGAATTTTTGGATTAAAAGATGTGAGTGGAGTTGGAATTTCGTTTGGATTGGATCGAATTTACCTCGTATTGGAAGAATTAAATTTATTTCCAGAGGCTGTTTCGGACAAAGTTGATGTATTATGTGTGAATTTTGGAGACCAAGAAGCATTAGCATCTTTACGATTGATTAAGAAGTTACGAGAAGCAGGCAAAAGTGCTGAGTTGTACCCTGATAATAAAAACATGAAAAAACAGATGAATTATGCTAATAAGCGTGATATTCCATATGTAATTATTATTGGCGGAAACGAGTTGAAAAACAGTACTTGTATTGTGAAAAACATGAAAAGCGGCACACAATTAGAAGTTCCGTTTGATGAAGTTTTAACAGCTTTTTAAAAAGAACTCAAAAAAGAATGCATGTTTAAAGACGCTTTTTAATAGCTAAATTTTATAAAAAACATTCCGCTACAAGTCCTTTTTGTAAGTTTTACGTCTTTTATGAGTTACAGGGTTAAAATGTTTCCATATTTGATGAATTGCCGTGTTTTCAATCAATTCTGGAGTACGAATACACTCTTGTACACCTTTAGACTTAAAGGTTAAATAATATTCCATAAAAATGATGGCTGTTAATCCTTTGTTTTGATATTCTGGATGAATGCCAATAAGGTAAAAAGTAATACGTTTGCTATGTTTTCTAGCTTTCAGTAAATGGAAGATACCAAAAGGGAATAATTTTCCATTCATTTTTTGGAGAGCCTGAGCGAATGAAGGCATTACAATTGCAAAAGCCACTAACTTATCATCTTTATCAACAACAAATTTGATGAATTCAGGATTAATGAAACCTATGTAGCGTTTTTTAAAGTATTCCTTTTGGATATCATTAATTGGAACAAAAGAAGACAATGAGGCATATGAGGCATTAAATAAATCGAACATTTGATCAACATAAGGCATGATATCTTTTGTTCGGGTAAAATTTAACGGACGCAATTGAAACCGTTTTTTAATTAACTCTTGCGCTCGTTCGAAAGTTTCTGGGTGAACGTTGCTAAAATCAAATTTATTTTCTAAATATTCTTTTTCTTTAATCAATCCATGATGAATCAAATGTTGTTCATAATACGGATGATTATACCAAGTAATCATAGTTCCAATATGATCAAACCCTTCGGTTAAAACTCCCACTTTATCCAAGTTAGAAAAACCAACGGGTCCTTCCATGTATGCAAGTCCGTGCGCTTTTCCAATCTCGGCAACCTTATCTAGTAATGCGCCCGAAACTTCAAAATCATCAATCATATCAAACCAGCCAAAACGCATTTTGGCCAATTTTTGTTCCTTTACCTCAATCCAATTAATAATGGCGGCTATACGTCCTACTATTTTTCCATCTTTAAAAGCTAAGAAAAATTGTGCGTCAGCATCTAGAAAGGCAGGATTTTTATCTTTGTCAAATGTTTCTAATTCATCTTTGATGATTGGAGGTACCCAATATTTGGAACCTTTGTAAAGACTAAAAGGAAATTTAATAAAATCTTTTAACTCTTTTTTATTAGCGACTTCGCGAACTGTGATCATAAAATAGGAAGATTAAATTATCAAAAAAAGGAATTGATTAGTTTCCGTCATCTTCGAACTTTTCCAGTTCTTTTTCATCTTTTTTCTTCTTCTTTTTTTGATCTTCTCCTTTAGGATCTTGCTCGTCAATTGGAATAATTTCATCTTCATGCCAGTCATCAAATCGATAGGAGAGTCCTAAGCCAGCAAAAATACGAGTAGGAGTGTTTTTTATACCAGCGCCAATATATGCATCTAACTGAAAATCTTCACCCAATAAATAAGCTCCACCTGCTCTAAACAAAGCGTCAGCATATCGATCACTATCAATTCCTTGATGTTCAATAAAAGCAGACCATTTTGGGTTATCGAATGCATGTGTAAGCGTTAATATATAGCTTAACTCTTTTGAATCTTCTGAAGTAATACGATCATACGTAATATTGGTTACAAAAACCCATCGTCCTGCAAAGTGACTTTGTGTGGCTACTGTAACTTTAGGGCTTACAGAAGGTTCTGTAATTGGGAAATATGGATTGTCTGAGAATACAAAGTTTGCCCCAACATATACACCAATAGCAGGAATAAGGTCTTTCCAACGGAAAGAATTATTAGCTTTCCAACTATAAAGATTTGGTTTTTCTAACGAAGATTTTAGATACGGATCATAAATCATGTATTTAGCACCAAGCGTATGTGTTAAAAAACCATTTCGATTAAATTCAAATGCAGGACTGGTAGCATTGTTAGTAAATGTGTCAAATTGATAAGCTCCTTCCCAGCTAATTTCTAATTGTTCTTTAAACAATCCGTAACGAATTGCAAAATCAAGTCCAAAAGCTTTTACTTCGGTATTTAATTTCTTATGTTCTAACTTTTCAACAAACATACCACCTTCAAGCTGTAAAACATTTTTACCAACAGAATAGGCGCTGATAGAAGCTCCTGGGCGATTAGAGTTAATAACATCTGTATATTGAGCAAACGTGTATGTAGTTATAAATAAAAAACTGAGAACGGTTAAGGTAAATTTTGTTTTCATATAATATAGCATATTAATTTTCAATAGGTTTTCATATTATTTTGTGAAAAGAAATCTCAAAATGAAACAGAAACCTTTATGAAATCTAAATGTTTTTTCAATTGGTTGCATCCAAATCTACATAAAAATATACTTTTTTATCTAGTAAAAGCCATATAAATCTGCATAAGTTGTATTTTTGAAAAAATATAGGTTACATCAATTAAAATATGGGATTACTCAGAACAATACTAATCATCATCGCCGTATATTATATCGTAAAATTTCTTTCTAGATTATTTGCGCCAATGTTGATACGTTATGTGGCTAAAAAAGCAGAAAAACGCTTTGCAGAACAATTCAATCAACAAGCAAGACAACAACAAGGAAGAAAAGAAGGCGAAACTATAATTGATAAGGTGCCTAACAGGAAAAGTTCTTCCAATAATGTTGGAGAATACATCGATTATGAAGAAGTTGATTAACGATTTGTGTTACTTTTCCCGTCTTTCCGAAAAGGTTTAGTATATTGCTTTCATCTATCATAAAAATAATCATTACGTGCAGTTAGATTTTAAAAAAATAGTTCCTCACTTAATAGCGTTACTGCTATTTGTAGGAATGTCATTGGCTTATTTTTATCCAGTATTACAAGGAAAAAAAATACAACAAACCGATATCGTTCAATATGCTGGAATGGCAAAGAAACAGAATGATTATCGTGAAACGACAGGAGAAGAGTTGTATTGGACAGATAATGCGTATGGAGGAATGCCCACATACCTTTTAGGAGCACGTTATCCTCATAGCTATATTAAAACTTTAGATAGAACGCTACGATTTTTACCAAGACCAGCAGATTATTTGTTTTTATACTTTTTAGGAATCTATATTCTTTTGTTAGTGATGAAGGTCAATTGGAAGTTGGCGATTCTTGGAGCCATTTCCTTTGGATTTTCTACTTACTTTATAGTCATTTTAGGCGTTGGTCACAACGCCAAAGCACATGCAATAGCTTATTTTCCGTTGGTGCTAGCAGGAATTTTACTGACATTTCAACGAAAATATGTATGGGGATTTTTGCTAACAGCCATTGCTATGTCACTCGAAATTATGACATCGCATCCGCAAATGACTTATTATTTGATGTTGCTAGTCGCAGTAATGGGATTGGTATATTTCATCAATGCTTTTCAAAATAAGGAATTACCACATTTTCTTAAAAGTGTTGGATTATTATTTGCAGCAGTTTTACTTGGTATAGGTGTTAATGGTACCAATTTGTTGACCACTAAACAATATGCTGATTGGAGTATTCGTGGGAAGAGTGAATTAACAATTAACCCTGATGGCTCGCAGAAAGAACGACAAGGACTCTCCAAAGAGTACATAACGGAGTACAGTTATGGGAAAGCTGAAACCTTTAATTTGTTAGTCCCACGTTTTATGGGAGGAGCTGGTTCAGAGGATTTTGGAACAAACTCAAAAACGTATAAGTTCTTATTGCAACGAAATGTACCTGCTGGTCAGGCTCGAGAAATTGTAAGGAATATTCCTGGTTATTGGGGAGACCAACCTATCATTGCTGCGCCAGCATATGTAGGAGCAGTCATTATATTTTTGGCATTGTTGGGATTATTTTTAGTGAAAAATAAAGCAAAATGGTGGCTAGTAGGAGGGATTGTTATGTCAATTCTATTGTCATGGGGAAAAAATTTCAGTATTCTTACTGATTTTATGCTTGATTATTTTCCGCTATACGGCAAATTTAGAGCAGTTTCATCCATTCAAGTGGTCCTTGAGCTATGTGTGCCAATTTTAGGAATTCTCGCATTAGTGGCATTTTTCAAAAAAGAAAAAGAATCAGAAATAGCACAAACAAGCTCTCAGAAAACCAAGCAACGTGCTATTTTTATGAGTGTGGGTATTATTGGAGCGATTCTTCTATTCTTTATGGTATTTAAGTCGTCACTATTTGACTTTATAGGATTGAACGACGCATATTACGAACAGTTTTTCGGACCAGAATTGATGGAAATTATTCGTGAAGATCGTGCTGGAATGCTTGTCAATGATTCAATTCGATCGTTGGTACTGATTCTTCTTACCGCAGGAGTTTTAATTGCCTTTTTACGAAAAAAACTCAATGAAAACATACTCATTATAGTGATAGCTGGATTGTTACTTTTTGATTTGGTAGGGATTGCTAGAAACTATGTAGCTACCGAAAACTTTGTGTCGAAAGCTCAATTTGCACGTCCGTACAGAACATTAGAAGTAGATAAGCAAATTCTTCAAGATAAAGGACATTATCGTGTATTTGAACCACGATTACGCTTGGCAAATTCACGTACAGCATTTTTCCATAACACGCTTGGTGGATATCATGCTGCAAAACCAAGACAGTTTCAAGAATTATATGATTTTTATCTAGATCATGGAAATGAAAAATTTGAAGTGAACGAGCGAAACATCAATGTAATCAATATGTTGAATGTTCGATATATCATTAAAGATTTAGAAGGTTCAGAAGATCAAGCAGGTGCAGGTGCAATTGCATTAAAAAATCCATATCCCAATGGGAATGCTTGGTTTGTAGAAAAAGTAAAAACTGTAGAAACAGCAGATGAAGAAATGTTATCTATTTTTGGATTGGATACAAAAAATGAAGCTGTTATTCGTAAAGGACAAGAAGATGCTCAACATTTAGAGGAAACGTATACAAAAGATTCATTAGCAACCATTGAATTGGTTTCTTATAAACCTGATGCTTTACAATACAAATCTGAAAACTCTACTAATGGATTTGCTGTGTTTTCTGAAATTCATTATCCACATGGTTGGAATGCATACATTGACGGTAAATTAGTACCACACTACCGTGTCAATTATGTGCTAAGAGCATTAGAAATTCCTGCAGGAGCACATACAATCGATTTTAAGTTTGAACCAACTGTTGTAGAAAGAGGAACTACAATTTCATTGATAAGTTACTTAATTCTTGCAGTATTAATTATTGGTGGGTTTTATTATGAGTTTAAACGTAAAAACTCAAATTCAACACAAGCGTAATTGAGTGTAGGAATATGGCAAAAAAAGTAGTCATCGTTTCATATTATTGGCCACCAGCAGGAGGACCAGGTGTGCAACGTTGGTTGAAGTTTGTTAAATATTTGAGAGATTTTGAGATTGAACCAATTTTGTTTGTTCCCAAAAATCCAAATTATCCTATAACAGATGAAACATTTTCTGCTGAAATCCCTAAGGATATAACGATTTTAAAGCAGCCGATTTTTGAACCGTATGCAATTGCAAATTTATTTTCTAAGAAAAAAACCAATAAAATTAGTAAAGGGATTATTGCTAAAGAAAAGCAAACTTTTGTAGAAAAACTGCTATTGTACATTCGTGGTAACTTCTTTATACCAGATGCGAGAAAGTATTGGATTAAACCTTCCGTAAAATTTTTAAAGAAGTACCTTTTAGAACATTCAATTGAAACTATTGTTACTACTGGTCCGCCGCATAGCATGCACTTAATAGGTTTGAAACTTCGAAAAGAATTGCAAATTCAATGGTTAGCAGATTTTAGAGATCCTTGGACAACAATTGGTTATCATGACGAGTTAAAATTGACAAAAAAATCACAAGAGATTCATCGTAGGCTTGAGTCGACTGTATTGCAAACTGCGGATCAGATTGTAACAACGAGTTTTACAACACGTACAGAGTTTTCGCAACTTACTTCGAAACCAATTGAGGTAATTACCAATGGATATGATGTTGAGAAATTTTCCTCGAGTTCTCTCGATAAAAAGTTTACAATTTCACATATTGGTTCGTTGCTTTCTGAACGAAATCCAGAAATCCTTTGGGAAGTATTGGCTGAGTTGATTGAAGAACATGAAGATTTTTCAAAAGATGTGCAACTTCAGTTTGCGGGAGTAGTAAGTGATCGTATTCAACGACATATACAAAACGCAGGTTTGGAAAAGTATACAACATATTTTGGATATGTATCTCATCAAAAAGCATTGCAGTTGCAACGTGGTTCTCAATTGTTATTGGTAATTGAAATTAATGCAGAAAAAACAAAAGGAATTATCGCAGGAAAATTGTTTGAATATATGGCAGCAGAACGTCCAATACTAGGACTAGGACCTAAAGATGCTGATATTGCTAAAATTATTCAAGAAACCAACACAGGGACCTATTTTTTATATACTGAAAAGGAGAAGTTGAAAATGCAAATTCTCTCGTATTATGAAGCATATAAAAAACAATCACTACAAGTGTTTCCTATAGGCTTGCAAAAATATTCTCGTAAAGCACTCACAAAAAAATTAGCAGAACTGTTGCACGCACTTCACTAAAAAACCTTACCTAGTTTTTATACCAAGTAAGGTTCATTTTATAACCAAACAACTAAATTTTTAATTTCTAGATCTTCCGCTACGCTGAGCTCTATTAGAGCGTTGAGTTGTAGAATTTCGTTGCGAAGAGCGTTGTTGTGATCGGGTAGCTCTTGAAGAATTTGATCTTTGCGATGAAGAACGAACAGCTCTTCTATCTGAATTTCTACTACTTCTTACAGAGTTATTATTTCTAGTAGAAGAACCGCGTGTCGCTCTAGTAGGTGTTCTGTCTGTATTGTTGGTACGAACTCGGTCATTACTTTGAGAACGGGTATTTCCTCTATCAACTCTTGAATTACTACTGCGAACATTTCCAATAGAAGAATTATTCCTTGTATTACGAGTTGTACTTCTTACAGAATTGTCATTTCGTGTATTAGTACCACGAGTAGTACGTACGTTTTGATTTCTTGTGGTGGCTGCTGCACGCGTATTTCTAGTATTTGTATTGGTGCGTGTTACTGTTCTTCGTGTGTTATATACTGCTGTATCGTTTCTACGAGCCACACGACGATCGTTTCTGTATATACTTCTTCGATTTGTATTCACTCGAGCGTTACTGTGATATACATGACCAATTCTAGCTCTAGTATATCTGTGACGATAGTTATTTCTATATGGAGCACAATACGTGTAACGAATTGGCGTGTAAAATCTTCTGTAAGGGCGAATACTTACAATACATAAATTTACCGTTGGACGAAAGAATAGATTACTGTAAAATACTGATCTTCCTGGGTATCTGTTAAATGTATTGATATAACCTCTTGTGTGAGAAAATCTGTAGTAATCATCATAATACACAAATAGCCCTCCAACTTGAACTAAGTTTCCAAATCCATCATAATTTAGATGAATATTACCTATTTGGTAAACTCTTCCGTAATAATCATAAAAAATAGGTGTATTTTCAATCTGAATAATTGCTCCATAATCATCATATTGAACAAATGGATTGTAATTGTACCCAGAATTGAATGTAATATGGAGTCCAGCTACATTTGCATTTACACTAACTCCTGGATGTAAGCGATTGATAAAGAAGTCAAACTCTCCATCATTATATACTGAAAACGTAATTCCATTTTCTATAAAACTAATAGATTCTTGAAATCGTACGGAATTCGTTGCTGACGTATCAACCCGTTTAGCTTCTGCGGTATGTGACACTAGGAAAAACAATCCTGTAAGTGCGATAATAAATTTCTTCATAACGAACGGTTTTAATGATTCATATTACACTAACCAAACAACGTGCCAAAAATAAAATAACATTTAAGCGGCGATCTGTGATAAGCAAAATAACTGCAAGAAAGTATGGTTTTTCCATACTATAAAGTATTACTAATTAATTACTTTAGGCGTCGTTATAGTAGTGCTGCGTTCGTATTGTGAACACATAAAGAAAATAGTTATAATCGTTTGATACAACATAAATTTTTGTAGTTTAGTTGACTCTTTATGTTTTTAGGGATCATGCGAAAACAGCGAAGAAATAATTGGAGCGGTTTCTTTATACTATAAAAAAATAACCTCGTGTGATCCAATACAGACACACGAGGTTTTATTTTTGATGATAAAGTATCAAGAATAATTACTTATCCTTTTTCAACTTTCTAGTAGTACTGTTATTTCTGTAATAATATAAATCATCGTCATGAGATGGATAATCATGTCCATTATTGATGTTGTCTATGTGAACACTTCCATGATCAATTCCACAACTAGCAGTGCCACAAATTCCACAATCTACAATTGGTTTGATATTTCCATACTGTCTAATCAATCGTCCCCAACCATTATATTTAAGGTGCAAACCACCAATTTGTTTTAGTTTTCCATGACGGTTATGATATTGCATGTAAATTGATCCAATTCTTTTTACTCTTCCCAATCTATCATAGTTGATAAATAGATTTCCAATTCTACGAACTCTACCATTGATGTCATGTTCTACACGAACGCCAATATTTGAGGTATGATAACGATTACCACTAATTCTGACTCTAGGAGCACCATAAGTTGCGTTTACAGATCCTCTACGTGTTCTTTGATACGTAATAGGATGTGTGTTAAAATCAAATTCTCCATTTAAGAAAACAAAAAATTCAACACCTCGCTCTACAAACTGAATTGGTTGTGCATAACGATAGCGATTGGTTAACCCGTTTTCACTTCCTGTTGATTGGTCACTTATTACATTTGCTTGCGTAGTCGTTACACTTAATAACATTCCTACTAATAAAAAATAAAAGTTTTTCATAAGTTCTACTTTTAGGGTTATGCCTACTCTTTAGCTTTTCGGCGTGCGCTATTTGTTATAGATAAAACCAATTTGCGTGCCAAAAATGTAATGATTTAATTATCAGTATTTTATATTGTTTTAATTTGAGTAAATTTATTCTGTAAATGCTATTTATGTAAAATTTGTATCTTTTTTTTAACCAATTAGCGTGATATGCTCATAAAAGGAAAAACAATATGAATAATCTTTGGAAAGCATTAATGATTCCTCAAAAGTGATTGTTTGATTATTACAAATTTATTGATGATGCGCTTAACATTTGTAAATAGATTTTAGCATATTTGTATCACAACTAGCCAAAAAACTGTATGTCTGATATTAAGAAAATCTGTCCGAATTGTGATTACCAGTTAACGCCTTATCATAATTTTTGTCCAAACTGTGGGCAAAAAGTAGATGATAAATTGAGTATGCGTGTATTGTTTCATAATACAATCATGAATTATTTTTCGGTAGATGCACGTTTTTTTAGAAGTTTTATTCCATTATTAATCAAGCCTGGTTTTTTGGCAAAGCAATATGTAGGCGGAAAGCGGCTCATGTATTTACATCCTGCTCAATTTTACCTTTTTGCATCGATTGTTTTTTTCTTTTTATTTTCAGTTTCGACACGTTCATCGCAGCAAAGTTTTGATCGGAATTTGCAACGTTCTTTTGGAAATGAACGTGAAATAGTTTCTGAAGCCGAAAGAGTGCGAGATTCTATTCAAGAAGTATTAGAAGAACAAGCAGCCAATATGAACGGAAAAGACAGTGTAACCATTCAGAAATTAGCAAGTGATCTCAAGAAAACAAATAGTAAGAATCAAAAAATAGATTCTACAGGTAAAAAAGAAGGAAGGAATGTAAAAGGTTCTTTTTTAGGGTTTAAATACGATGCAAATATGCTAGATTCTTTACAAAAAGCCAATGCAAGTACTGAAGAAAAACTACGTGCAATTGGGTATAAAGAATCGGATGGTTGGTTTTCTAAATTTATGGGAAAACAAGTGCTTAAATTTAGAGAGAATAGAGGTGTTGGTTTTTTTAAAGCTTTCTTGGACACAATTCCAATCTCAATGTTCTTTTTGATTCCAATTTTTGCATTTTTACTAAAAATATTATACCGAAAGCGAGGTCGATTTGCTCATCATATGGTGTTTAGTTTTTACTATTTTGCATTTATGTTTTTAACCTCTAGTTTGTTAATATTAACCAATTATATTGTTGATATACCTAATAGTATTGACTTCTTCATCATTTTATCAACCTTCTTTTATTTGGTCATTAGTTTAAAACGTTTTTACGAACAAGGTTATATAAAGACATTTTTCAAAACGTGTATATTGTCTTTTGTGTACTTACTCTTTGTAGTGCCATTAACATTTGTAATGCTATGGGTAGTTTCTTTCTTTTTGTATTAGTAGTATAACTAGAGAGAAAGTTTTTCTTGTAAATAATTACCAGTAAATGAATTCTTGTTGCGAGCAACTTCTTCAGGTGTTCCTGAAGCTACAAGAGTCCCTCCATTTTTTCCGCCTTCAGGCCCTAAATCGATAATGTAATCGGCACACTTAATTAGTTCAATGTTGTGTTCAACTACAATAATAGAATGTCCTTTGTCGATTAATGCATCAAAGGATTTGAGTAGTTTTTTGATATCGTGAAAATGGAGTCCTGTTGTTGGTTCGTCAAATATAAATAATGCTTTTTCTTTGGTATTTCCTTTTACTAAAAATGAAGCCAATTTAATTCGTTGTGCTTCTCCACCAGAAAGGGTTGATGAACTTTGTCCTAATGTAACATATCCTAAACCTACATCTTGTAAAGGTTTTAATTTTTTGTGAATTTTTGTTTCATTATGCTCTGTAAAAAAGTCCATGGCATCATCAATCGTCATATTCAAAATATCATCAATATTTTTATCTTGAAAAGTGACCTCTAGTACTTCTTTTTTAAAACGTTTTCCTCCACATGTTTCGCATTCTAAATGTACATCTGCCATAAATTGCATCTCAATAGTCACTTGTCCTTCACCTTTACAGGTTTCGCAACGACCTCCATCAACGTTGAATGAGAAATGTTTCGTTTTATAATTGCGTATTTTTGATAATTTCTGATTTGCAAACAAGCTCCTGATATCATCATATGCTTTAATATATGTCACAGGATTGGAACGAGAGGAGCGTCCAATAGGGTTTTGATCAACAAATTCAATATGTTTTATATGACTATACTTTCCTTCTAATTTGGAGAACTGTCCCGCTTTTTCTCCATAACCACCAATTTCTTTTAAAAGAGATGGATACAAAATCTTTTTGACTAAGGAGCTTTTCCCACTTCCAGAAACACCAGTTACTACAGTAAGGACATTTAGAGGAAATGTAACATCAATATTCTTGAGATTGTTTTCACGGGCACCAACAATTTTTACAAATTGAGGAGAAGTTCTTCTTTTTTTCGGAACTTCAATTTGCATAGTCTTGTTGAGGTATTTTGCAGTCAAAGAATCTGCTTTCAAAATTGTATCATAATTACCAAATGCAACTACATTTCCTCCATGTGTCCCAGCTTCTGGTCCAATATCAATAATTTCATCTGCAGCTTGCATGATGTCTTCATCATGTTCTACAACAATGACTGTATTACCTAAATCGCGAAGTGATTCAAGCACTTTTATTAAGCGTTCACTGTCTTTAGGATGTAATCCGATGCTCGGTTCATCTAAAATATACATAGAGCCAACTAAGCTGCTTCCTAAAGAAGTTGCCAAATTAATACGTTGTGATTCACCTCCAGATAATGAATTTGATTTACGATTGAGCGTTAAATAATCCAAACCAACATTGGTTAAGAATAGCAAACGATTATTAATTTCTTTTAATAAACGTTGTGCAATTTGCTTGTCGTGTTCATTCAAGTGCAATTCTTCAAAAAACACAGAAAGCTCATTGAGCGGCATTACTACGAGATCGGTTATCGTTTTACCTCCAACTTTCACATAATTAGCTTCTTGTCGTAAACGTTTTCCTCCACAGACAGCACATTTCGTTTTTCCACGGTAACGAGAAAGCATCACACGATTTTGAATTTTATAACTTTTTTCTTCTAAAAAAGCGAAAAACTGATGCAATCCTTCAAAATAGTCGTTTCCTTCCCAAACTAATTGTTTTTGCTCTTCCGTCAGTTCAAACCACGGTTTATGAATAGGGAAATCAAATTTATAAGCATTATTAACCAATTGATCTCTATACCAACCCATACTTTCACCACGCCATGGAAATATTGCATTTTCATACACAGAAAGCCCAGTATTTGGAATCACCAAATCTTCATCAATGCCTATTACATCTCCATATCCTTCACATTTTGGACAGGCACCATAAGGATTATTAAAGCTAAAAAGATGCACATTTGGTTCAAGGAATTTCATTCCATCCAACTCAAATTTATTACTAAAATGTACAGCTTTTTGGTCACTTAAAGATTCAACATAACATTCTCCTTTTCCTTCAAAGAACGCCGTTTGTACTGCATCAGCTAGTCGATTGTAAAAATCGTCATCATGTGATACGACAATACGATCAATTACAAGTGAAAACTCGTCATCAAAATTTTCAGTAATATCATCAATGCGAAAAACTTCACCATTTTTTTTAATTCTAGCATATCCTTGTTGAGCCAAAACCTTAATAGTGTGAAAAGCACTGCGATCTTGCGGAATAGTAATTGGAGCTAATAAAAGGAGTTTACTTCGTTCCTCAAATGTTTTTACATATTCAATGACATCGGTTACGGTATGTTTTTTTACTTCCTCTCCAGAGATAGGCGAGAAGGTTTTTCCAATTCGAGCATACAATAACTTTAAATAATCATAAATTTCGGTTGTAGTTCCTACTGACGATCTTGGATTGGTAGAGTTTACTTTCTGTTCAATGGCAATCGCAGGAGCAATTCCTTTTATATACTCAACCTTTGGTTTATGCAAACGCCCTAAGAACTGACGTGCATATGAGGATAAACTTTCTACATACCTGCGTTGTCCTTCGGCATACAAAGTATCAAAAGCCAAACTAGATTTTCCTGAGCCCGATAGCCCTGTAATCACAACTAATTTGTTTCGGGGAATTACGACATCAATGTTTTTAAGGTTGTGTAGTTTTGCACCTTTAATAATGATGTTTTCTTTTGGATTTATAGTAGCAAGATCTTGTGTCATTGGAAAAAAATATGTGCAAAGATACTGCTTTTACGTTTGGTAATAAAATCAATTCAATTTAAAGAATGTGCTACAAAATGTTGGTTTTACTGACAATTCGTCTAAAGAAATACCGTTTTTCAACGAATAAACAAGATGAAAATGTTAAAAAAACAATTTTTATTTGCTTTTTTTTAACGAATCTCATTATATTTGGAACAATTACAAACACTACAAAAATAGCAGCCTATAGTATAAAAATACTTTTTTAAAACTTGGAAATAAAATTATCAGCCTCGATAATTACTATGTAAAAAAGTATTGCTATGGAACAGATTCTGCAAGATTCAGTATTAGTATCTAACTACATTAATGGCGATGAATGTGCATTGGGCATATTGATTGAACGTCATAAACAACGTATTTATAGCTTTATTTATTCTAAAGTCCTTGATAGAGATATCACAGAAGATATTTTTCAAGATACTTTTATCAAGGTGATAAACACGTTGAAAAAAGGAAATTACAATGAAGAAGGTAAATTTCTTCCGTGGGTAATGCGAATTGCTCATAATTTGGTAATTGATCATTTTAGAAAGAATAATAGAATGCCTAAATATGATAATAGTGGCGATTTTAACATTTTCTCGGTGTTAAGCGATTCAAATTTGAATGCAGAAAGTAAGATTATAAAAACACAGGTAGAAAATGATGTGCGACGATTGGTTGAAGAACTACCAGAAGATCAAAAACAAGTGTTATTAATGCGTATGTACCAAGATTTGAGCTTTAAAGAAATCTCAGAAAAAACAGGGGTGAGCATCAATACTGCATTAGGAAGAATGCGCTATGCATTAATCAATTTACGAAAGGTAATCGATAAACATAATATAATTTTAACGAACTAATACAATAAAGTGTAGATATGTACGTTGTTGTTTTAAATATAAAAACTGACGTATGGCAAAAAACTACACTAAGAGTTCATCAGAAATGAAAAAAATGTTGCCGAAAAAGGAAACGATTAGTTTCTTGTTGAACTATTCGAAAGCTTTAAGTGTTATTAATTACAAAAGGATGAAGTTTGAAACACTTCTCAACTAAACTTTGGCAAAAAGACTCGTTAGCTGCGAGTCTTTTTCATTTTTAGTAGGTATTCATTAATTACAGATTTTCTTCCAATCGTTTTCGTAATGATATCGTTATCTAAATTCCAACCACGCGCAGGACTATAATCTCTTCCGTACCAAATGATTTGTAAATGCAAATCGTTCCATTTTTCTTTGGGAAATAAACGCTTAGCATCTTTTTCTGTTTGGACTACATTTTTTCCGTTGGATAAGTTCCAGCGATACATCAATCTATGAATGTGTGTATCAACAGGAAATGCAGGAATTCCAAATGCTTGACTAATTACCACACTTGCAGTTTTGTGTCCAACCGCAGGCAATTCTTCAAGTTCTTCTAAAGTTTTAGGAACTTGCCCGTTGTGTTTATCTATCAAGATTTGCGACAGTCCATGAATACCTTTTGATTTCATTGGAGATAAACCTACAGGCTTAATAATTTCTCTGATTTCTTCAACAGATAGTTTTACCATATCATACGGATTATCAGCGCGTTCAAATAGTAATGGAGTAATTTGATTCACACGAACATCGGTACTTTGTGCAGACATCAAAACGGCTATTAAAAGGGTGTAAGGGTCTTTATGATCTAGAGGAACAGGAATTTCAGGATATAAAGTTTCAAGAGTATCAATTACGAATTGAACTTTTTCTTGTTTGGTCATTTTTCAGTATTTTTAAACAAAAATAACTAATAAAAATACGCGACGCTATGAATACATTAAAAACAGGCGATAAAGTACCTGATTTTACCGTAAATGATCAAGATGGAAACCCAGTTTCTTTGTCAGATTATAAAGGAAAAAAACTAATCGTTTTCTTTTATCCAAAAGCAAGTACGCCAGGTTGCACAGCAGAAGCTTGTAATTTAAGAGATAATTATACCGAATTGAAGAACAAAGGTTTTGAATTGTTAGGAGTAAGTGCTGACTCTGAAAAAAGACAAACCAATTTTAAGAATAAATATGATTTTCCGTTTCCTTTGTTAGCAGATGAAAATAAAGAAGTGATTGAAGCTTTTGGTGTTTGGGGCGAAAAGAAATTCATGGGAAGAGTCTATGACGGAATTCACCGTAAAACTTTCTTAATCAACGAAAATGGAGTCGTAGAGCATGTGATTGACAAGGTTAAAACCAAAGAGCACGCTGCACAAATTTTAGATTTGGTAGATTAATTAGAAATTTTGTCAGGTTCAGCGAATTCAAAATCAGTATGTTCTAATCATTTTGAAATATTGTCTGAAATGATATTAACAGACTTTACCAATTTAAACTTGTAAAGTCTGTTTTTTTATTTTAATTCAATGCGCTTAAGAAGCAATTGAAATGTTTCTTCTTTTTTATTACCAATCAAGAAGCCAAATTCTTCTAATTGATTGCCTAGAAAAGGAGCAAGGTTACGTTTTTTTCCTCGAAAACTTGGATATAAGTTTTTTAGAGAAATCTCAATGGTTTCCCATTTTCCAGAAGTGTCAAATTTTGTAATATAAGAGTGCTTATCACTGCTTTCTTTTTTCAATCGAAATTGATACGTTTTTCCATCTCCTTTAAGGTGAATACATACTTTTTCTTTGCCTTCAAGAACTGTTTTTCCACAACGGAAACGAAGAGAAGAAAAACCTCCATTGTTTTCCAATCGCACCTTACCTTTAAAAACTCCAATTTTATCATCATTTATGTAAAAACTGCTTTCCGAAATTCCCCCCATAACATTATCAGTAAGCACATACCAATTAGAAATATTGTTTGTGGAGGTAAAATCAAGCAGTGTCATAAAATTTAGATAGAAGTTATTTGCGTTTATCTATAAAAAAAGCTCCTCAAAAGGAGCTTTATTATTATTTATTTTCTATTAGTTCATTTAGGTTTTGTTGAGTATATCCAAACAAATTCTGCTCTTTAATAATCTCCGCAACGCCATCAGGGAGCATTTCTTCCCAACCTTCTTCATTATTAGCAATCATTTTCAAAACTTTTCGAGAGAAAATCTGTAAAATATCCTGTTCAAAGTCAAAAATATCAATCACTTTTCCGTTGTATTTAAAGAATTTATACAACTCTTTCATTCGTGGGTGTACTTTTAGGTTATTACTGTTAATTAACTCTCCAGTCTCTCTGCGCTCCATTGGGTATAAGTACACTTTTAAATCTTTGTAGAAAAGTTTGCCAAATGCTTCGAGAATTCCTCCACTTACATGACGATAATATTTTTCATCAAAAATATCTACCAAATTATTTACACCCATAGTCAATGCCATACGTTCTTTGGTATAGTTTGAGAAGTATTCAACCAAGCGGTAGTATTCTTTAAAGTTAGAAATCATAACAGTTTGCCCAAGTGAGCCAAGTAATTGAGCTCTATCCATAAAATCTTGCTCATCAATTTCTCCTTCGGCACGCAAATTAGAAAGTGTAATTTCAAAAAGAACAACTGTTTTTTCTTCCTCTACTTTATTTTCACGAATAAAAATATCATACGATTTTTTGAACATGTCCATATTAACTTTTGTTACTGGACGAAAACTTCCGCGAAGTGCCAACACGTTCTTTTTGTACAATAAACGTGCGGGTAAAATATTATTTCCGTCAGGACCAAAAATTACGGCTTCTGTCATGCCATTTTTCAATAATTGTAAACTCATCAAGCGATTGTCTACTTGATCAAATTGCGGTCCTGAGAAATTGATGGTGTCTATTTCAATTTTATCTTTATCAATATGATCATACAAATAGCGCAACAAGTTTTTTGGATTGTTGTACTTATAGAACGCACCGTGAATTAAGTTTACACCCATAATACCCAACGTTTCTTGCTGTAATTTTGCATCATTTTCATGGAAACGTACGTGTAGAATGATTTCGTTATATTCTTGTGTAGGATCTATTTGATATTTGATTCCCATCCAACCATGACCTTTGTATTTTTTTGCAAAATCAATCGTAGCGACGGTATTTGCAAAGCAGAAAAACATTTTATCAGGATGCTTATCACGTGAAATACGATCTTCTAACAACGCCATTTCATGCGACAGCATTTTTTTAAGGCGAGATTCTGTTACATAACGACGGTCATGCTCTTCACCATATATTGCATCACTAAAATCTTTATCATACGCACTCATTGCTTTAGCTATAGTTCCTGAAGCACCTCCAGACCTAAAAAAATGTCGTACAGTTTCTTGCCCTGCACCAATTTCAGCAAAGGTTCCGTAAATTTGACTATTTAGGTTAATTCGTAATGATTTTGCTTTGATGGAAGGTACATTTTCAATATTGGTGTCACCTTTGTAGACAATAGCCATGCGTAGTATAAATTTGTTTAGTACAAAAATAATCAATCATAATTTTTTTTGAACTAAATATTTGAGGTTTTTTGTTAAATAATCAGTTAAATTTGACAAAAAGTCGTTAAAATACCTGTGTTTGTATTTAAAACTATCTAATTCTTAACAAATTATCTAACACACCGATGAAAGTAACTTTTTTGGGAACTGGTACTTCACAAGGAATTCCTATTATAGGGAGTACGCATCCTGTATGTTTGAGTAATGATTTTCGTGACAAACGCTTGCGTGTGTCGGTAATGATTACTTGGGAAAAAGCTACATATGTAATAGATTGTGGACCAGATTTTCGTCAACAAATGTTACGTGCCAAATGTCATCAGATTGATGGAATTTTATTTACACATGAACATGCAGATCATACGGCAGGGCTGGATGATATTAGACCGTTTTATTTTCGCCAAGGAGATATTCCAATGTATGCTCATAAACGGGTTTTTGGAGAGTTGGAAAGACGATTTGATTATATTTTTACGACTGAAAACAAATATCCTGGAGCTCCTGGCGTTATACAATATGAAGTAAAAAATAACGAACCGTTTCAGCTAAAAGGAGTTACCGTTACACCAATTAATGCTTTTCATTATAAATTGCAAGTGTTTGGATATCGTTTTAATGACTTTGCTTATTTGACCGATGTAAAAACTGTTGCTCATGAAGAGCGTGAAAAACTGAAAGGACTAAAAGTGCTGGTAGTAAATGCTTTACGCATTGAAGAGCATGTTTCACATTTTTCATTACAAGAAGCATTGGAATTTATTGAAGAATTAAAGCCTGAGAGAGCCTATTTAACACATATAAGTCATTTGTTAGGTTTTCATGAAGAAGTTTCTAAAAAGCTTCCAGAAAATGTATTTTTGGCGTACGATACATTGACAATTACTATTTAAAATACAATACACCTTATGACAAAGAGAATTTTATTGTACTCACTAATATTTTTAGTATTACTAGCGATATATCAATATGTAAGTATGAACAAAATGTATGAGAAACAAAATGCTAAAATTGAAGAATTACGTGAACAAACAACAACTTTACAGCAGTCTATAGAAGCTTATAAAGACACTACAAATGTCCTCATCAATGAAAATCTAGACCTCAGTTATTTTGCTTTAAAACATAATGGAGAAGCGTTGGCATATTTTGATGAATATAACTTTGAGAATGGTGATCCAACACAACTTATTGTAGATGCTATATATGATAAGAATTCGGCAACAGCAAACAATCCTTTAGTCCCATTTGATGGTACTAGCGGAAATTTTATGTCGGTTGATAAAGTAAAAGTTATCAACCATAAATGGGTTTTGTGTAGTTTTACCGATGGCGATTATTGGGGAGAAATGATTTTGAGATATGAGTTTGACAATACTAAGAATCTACGTTTCGAATTGGTTACGGAAGTATTATATGCAAAATATGAAGGGTAGTTTGTAAAATTCTAAAGAAAAGAATATGAAAGAATCGTCAAAAGAAATATCTTCGGACGATTTTTAGTTTTATAGCATTTCTACATTTACGGCATTTCTTGGTAAGTGCAGTAGTTTTTTTATTTTGAATACGGTTTTTAACAGGTGTTTTTTCTTTAGATATAAACTTATAAGCATATAGACACCTGATTAATCATGAGTGCATATTAACTATGTCCTTTTTTCTAGCCAGGCTTTGAATGAATAAAAGTTTTGAGGCGCAACACCATGTCCTACAGGATATTCTTCATACACATGTTGTATAGAGTGCAATTCCATAAAAGGAGTGATTTCGCGAGCAGCTTCAACCGGAATTACCTGATCAACACTTCCGTGAGAGCAATAAAAATCTAGGTGTTTGTATTTTTGATTGTCACTTATATCAAATAAGTTATGATTTAAATATCCACTTAGAGCAATTACATTTTTGATTTTTTCAGGATATGTAAAAGCAACGGCATAGCTTAAAATAGTTCCTTGACTAAAACCTAACAGGGTTACATTGTTGACATCTACAGGATAATTTTCTACAACTTCATCAATAAAAGAAGCAATCATATCTCTTGATTCAATCGCTTGTTCATCATTACTGATTTTTTCTGTGGCTGTATAGTGAATATCATACCAAGAATATCCATACGGAGGTAAATTTCTAGGAGCTCTTACAGAAATGACAAACAAATGCTTTGGCAATTCAGCAGCAAAAGAAAATAAGTCTTCTTCATTACTTCCGTATCCATGAAATAATATAATTACTGGAGCTTTTGCTTCTGAAGTTTCAGGAACTCTGATGATATGGTAAAGGGATAAGTTTTTAGCTTGCATGTGGGTCGTTTTTTATAAAGATTTAAACCATTCTTGAAAATAATCGCCTAATAAAGGAATGGGTTTGTATTCTCCTTGAATGGCATTTACAAGACCAAAAACCCATAAGACGATAAAAAATACATAAAATGAGCCAGAAATCATCCAACTATTAAAGTATCCAATAAAAAAAGAAATTGTGTAAAATAGAATATTCAATCCCAACGATTGGCGAATATGAAATCGAGCATATTCATTTTTAGATTCTACATTCATAGAGTAAGCAATAACCAATCCTATTAGAGTAATGTAAGAGATAATCGCCGTTTGCTTTCCTTCTTCAATAGTTTGTGAGTTCATTTTAAGATAACACTTTTTGGTCGTGACGTATAATTCCGTAAACAATTCCTTTGAGTTCTTTGCCTAAAAAAGCGCTATTGTGTGAACTACTCTGTATGTGTGCTTCGGAGAATGTATAAGTTTTATTCGGATTGAACAGTGTAAAGTTTGCCTTTTGTCCTTCTTTAATACTGGTTTTTTCGATACCAAATCGTTCCTTTCCTGCAGTCAACATTTGAATGGTTTTTTCAGTAGAAAACAACGTTTGTAAGGCTCCAAAAGCACTTTCCAATCCAATTGTTCCATACATGGCATTGTCAAATTCTACTTTTTTATGCTCTATATCAATTGGATTATGATCGCTGGTAACCATGTCAATTGTACCATCTTTTACGGCCTCTATTAAAGCTTTTTGATCATTATGAGTACGCAATGGAGGCAATACTTTGTAATGTGTATCAAAACCTTCCAATTCATCATCAGATAAGACTAAATTATGAATGGCAACAGAGCAGCTAACATTGAGTCCTTTTTGCTTAGCATTTCGAAGTAATTCTACAGATTTTGCCGTAGAAATTGTAGGGATATGTAGTTTCCCTTTCGTGTATTCTAACAAAAATAAATCACGTGCTACCTGTAATTCTTCTGCTAAAGAAGGAATTCCTTTTAATCCTAATCGTGTACTGTTATACCCTTCATTTACAATTCCTTTCCCAACAATTTGATTTTCTTGCGGAAAAGAAAGAATCAAACCGTCAAAGTTATCAGCATACAATAGGGCAATTTTGAGTAAGTTAGGATTTTTGATTGCTTTTTGGTAATCGCCAAAAGCTATGGCACCTGCATTTTTCATATCAAACAATTCTGCCAAATCCACGCTTTCACTATTTTTTGTCAAAGCACCTATTGGATGTAATTCTACGGCATTTCCCAAAGCTTTAGTTTTTAAGAAGGAAATGTCTGCTTTAGTGTCGGCAATAGGATACGCATTTGGATTGACTGCTACGGCTGTAAAACCACTTTGAGCAGCAGTATTTAATCCATTCTCAATGGTTTCGCGCTCTTCATAACCAGGTTCTCCAAAACTTACACTGCTGTCAAACCAACCTTGCGAAACGTGTAAATTTTCATACGAGATAGTTTCGTAGTCGTTTGTATTGTCAATCGTAGCAGCAATTTTAGTAATGATTCCATTTTCAATCTGAATATCCACCGTTTTTTGATGGTATTTACTTGAAGAATCTACGATGGTAGCGGATGATATGATGAGGTTCATTTGATGAATTTTAAAATCAAAATTTCAATGCATAAACATAGCAATGCAAAAATAACAAACCATTTCCAAAGCGAAGCAACAGACTGTTCATTTTTTAGCTCTTCAAAAAACTGCGCTACGGTTGTATGTGTTTGTGTAGGATATAAGTTTTGCAAATTGTGATATTGCAGATTGCTTTCAGATCGATCAAAATTAAAACTTACTTTTTGCAATTCAATATCTTTATTCATTACCTGATATATTCCTGCTTTTTTAGGAAATTCATTCGTTGTAAGACGTACTTTGTTGGCAGTTGTTTGTTGAAGCGGAATAAATTCTTCTTTTTCGTTAGAAAGAGTCAATACGGCATCTTGACCAAGAGAAGTTTGTACGTCGAATGCGTTTTCCCTTCCTAATGTGAAGTACAATTCAGATAATTGTAAACTTTTTTTAGCAATATTATAAAACACAGGAACAATCAAAGGTGAATTTTGGAAGTTTGAAGTTTCTGTATTTATTGGAGCTGTAAAAAGATAAGTGTTATTACGTTCGATTAAAAACTGCGCATTATTTTCAAAAGTTAAAATAGTAGCAGTTTCTTTTTCTACATAAAAAGGAACGGTTACTTTAGGATATTGAAAATTGGTAACTTTCTTTTCAAAAACGTTTGTAAATAATGGGTGTGAAAAGCTAATTTGTGTTATTCGTTTTTCGGTAGCATTTGGTAGTTTTTGAAGTGACCAAGGAGTATGAGTTCGTAATAATTCGTTATAGCTAGTCAAATTACTCTCTTTAGAAGGAATAATTACAAGTGAACCTCCGTTTTGTTTAAAGCTTTTGAGTGCGTTTACTAACGGAATTGAAATATTTTTTAATTCGTTAAGAATAATTAATTGTTGTGAAGAAATCACATTATAATTCAACTGACTTAGTGGAGTAGAGGTTAGCCTAAATTCATCCTCAGTATATAATTTCTGCAAAAAATTGTCATTTGCTTCATTAATGGCAAGGACATTAATTTTTTCAGCTTTGTTTATATTAAAAAATAGTTGATTATCAAACTGTAAGGAAGCGTCATCAATAAGAATATGTCCGTCAATAATGGTATTGGGTGGAACTGTAAAGGTAACTTCTGTTGTGTTTTCTGTATTAAAATCAGCAGAGGATTTTGCAATCAAATTTTCTCCGTTGTAAAGAGAAACGGGTACATTTTGGGTTGGAACTCCTGAATTTTTTAGTAGTACATTTAATTCGATGGCACTTGCATCTTGTGACGAAATATATAAACTATCTAATGAAATATTGTTTGTATTGACAGGCGTTATTTGTACAAAATGGGTAGAGAAAGTACTATCTTTTACAATATTTAAAGCTTCTTTTTGTTGAAAGTCGGAAATTAGAATCAATTTTTTGATGGAATTGGCTTGTTTAGAAAACAACTTTCTTCCTTTTAAAAAAACAGCTGGCAATGCTTCTTGATGGTTTATGTAATCCAGTTGTAACAGTTCGTTACGAATACTTTTTATGGTTGTATTCTTAAAGGTTTCTGAATTTGTAAATAAAGAAATAGGCTCATCTTCAGGAACTGTATTTAGTAACTCTTGAACAGCTCGTTTAAGCAGTGCCCCTTTTTCACCTTTTGCCTGCATACTGAACGAATTATCTAAATAAATCACTGTTTCTTGCTCGGTTTTTACGATGTCTCTATTAGCAAAATACGGTTGAGCAAAAGCGACAACCAATGCAGCTATGACAAATAATCGCGTACAGAGAATTAACCATTTTTTGAGTTGCGAACTTTTTCGCGTTTGAAGAATAACATTCTTTAAGAACTTTACATTTGTAAAAGCGGTCTTTTCAAATCTACGCAATTGGAAAAGATGAACAAGAATAGGAATGAGTAGTAAAAATAACGCGTAAAGTACTTCTGGGTGTTTGAATTGCATTCCTAAAAAAACATTTGTCAAATATAAACGTTTAATTCTATTTTTTCATTATTTCTATTTGATAAAGAAGTGTTAAAGGAGTTTTTTAATATTGTTTTGCTTTTTTGAATTTGAGCTGGTAGAAAATAAAGCGACTAGCCATTAAGCTAGTCGCAAATATATGTATGTAGTTGTTATTTTTACTGAATTAGTTTTTTATTTGTTTAGACTTAAATAGCTGTACAATACTGAGTACAATTGATGGAACAATAAGCAATTTATACATGGTAAAATAGTTGTTCTCATAGAAAAAAACACAAAACAAATAAATCAAAAAACAAAGTTCAGTAAAATATATATAGTTCATGATCTGTTTTTTGTGAATATAAAAGTCAACAGACAATCTATTTATGAACAATACTATTACGAATAATAACGTGTGAAATAAAATCGTATGCTCTTGTTCAAATAGATATATTGAGATGATACCCAAGACAGCTATAAAATACAAAATAATGAGTATACGGGCTTTTTTTGGTATTGTCGAAAATGTTTGTTCTTTAAACATTATTCTATTCTTTTTTTAACTGAAAAAGTCACACCACGCGTCATAAATAGCTATAGCTGTAGCCGCAGCAGCAGAACCAGCCCAAGCACCTGCAGCTTTTCCTCCTAATACACCGCCAACTGTTCCAGCAGGTCCAGCAAATGATCCAGCAGTCCCACCAACGACACCGCCAACAACATAGCCAGCTACATCGGCACCTACAATGATACCACTTCGAGGATCTCTTTCTGCACCTCTAGTAAATACAGCAAAGTCGTAATTTTTCCAAAATTCTGCCGAGTATTTAGCAACTGCAAGAGCGCCTAAAGCATATTCTTCATTATCATTCCAATGTTGAGACAAAATACGTTGCTCATGTGCAGTCACTACAGCTTTTATTGCATCAAAAATCTCTGCGTTGGTAGCTGCATTATTGGCTGCGTTGAACAAGTCATGAAGCAAGTTTAAAGTATATTCTCGATCTCTACTTGTAGCTCTGTCATTTAAAACTGCCGCAGCTAGGTCAAGACTTGTAACATTATCTCTGTCAAACCATTCTGAAAGATCTAACTGGTCATATACTTGTTTTTGATAAGATACGGTTGAATTGGTTTGTGTGTATCGACTATGATATGCATTGTTCATGGTATTTGCAAAAATTCTTTTGTAATCATCACTCAAAAATGCGGCACGATCCCATTCGCCATTGAGAAAGCTATCTTCTAACTTCCGTGTAAAATCTAACATGAAGTTATTATGCTCAACTCCAATATACTCTAAAGGATTGATATAAGCATTTTTAACAATTTCGGTTTGCTGCGCATCATTATTGATGGTGTCTTCGCTACAAGCATAAAATGCAATAAACGATACTAATAATAAAGCAAATAAAGACTTAAAAAAGTTTTTTTTCATGGTATTAAGTTTTTATAATAGCCAGATTATGAGGCTTTTTGTTGATTAATTTGTCCACTAAACTAACGCATTCTAGACATTTTTAAGCGCGGAAGATACGTTGGTTATGATGACTTACTTCATTCTCATCAAGTGCATTTTTTTTGGGTATATCAGCCCGTTTTTGTAGGTTATTTTTTGTAGATATAGCATGTGGTTTTTAAATAGATTCACATACATAAATATACTATATAGATTCTTAATTTAATAATTAATTTGTAAGTTTTTAAGTTGTTTTTAAATTATAAAAGATTACTTTTTTAATAAAAATTAACTGCATATTGTAAGTGATATAGCTTTTACTATATGTACAATTCATTATGTTGTGTTAGGAGAGTGCATTTGTTTACTTTCAAAACTACGTATAACTACGCTAGTGTGTTAAAAAATAGAGTGTTACATTTAATCAACTAAAAAATTAACCAATATGAAATCAACGTTAAAAGCACTTTTTTTGTTGGGTTTTACTATGTTACTTTTATGCTGTAACACCACGAAAGAAGACTCAGAGCAAACAGACACTTTAGTAGGAGAGGAAGCGGTAAGGAAATATACATTGTTTTTATCTATTGATGGTGGAGGTGTGAAGGGAATTGTTCCTGCAACCATTTTAGCACAACTAGAAAAAGATTTAGGGAAACCAATTTATGAACTATTTGATGTAATAGGAGGAACTTCTACGGGAGGAATAATCTCTATTGGGTTAACTACTCCAAAACTTCCAAGTAGTACACGTGCCACAGTACCAAGAACTGCTGCGGAAATTCAACAAATATATTTGCAAAACTGCGGAGAAATTCTTTATCCAAATAAATACCAAACAGGACCATATTATTATGCGGAAAGTGGCGGCTCTCCTTCAGTTGGAATTGAACCATTTTTACAAGGACTAGTAGGGCAATCTTATACAATGAAACAGGCTCACGATAATATGGTAAACCTACCAAATAGTAGAGTTCGTGAAGTATTTACTACTTGTTACATTGTAAATAGTAATGGAGGTAAGCATACAAGTGTAACCAAAGGAGTAGATTATGGACCATATCAATTTACATGGAGTAAAGCAATTAATTCATCTATTAATGAAAACTACTATGTTTGGGAAGCTGCTAGAGGAACGAGTGCGGCACCAATATTTTTTCCAATTGCTAATGTTGGAGGAGGAAAACACAAAAGATCGTCTGCAGATGAAAAATGGGTAATTGATGGAGGAGTGGTCACAAATAATCCTGTAATTACGGGACTAGAGTTTATCCGAAAGCGACAAGGTACTTTGGACAATGTGGTGGCAATTTCATTAGGTTGTGGAATTAACCCGTTTAATGGAGGTGTAGGAGTAACTAATCAAGCGGTAAATTACCAACCTTATGGACAGAAGTATGGATTTTGGAATTCCACCAATTGGATTGTAGAAGATTTGTACAATCTTGCTGAAGATGATGCAGGTCGTGGTCGCTTGATTGAATTATTAATGTTTGCAAATCAATTTACAGCCGATAGTCAACTGGAAAATATGATTCAAACAAGTGCTATAAAAGATGGTGTTCGAATTCAGCCCATGTTACCACAAAATATCAATCAATCATTTGATTGTAGCGTAGTAGGACAACTACAGCAAGCAACAATTCATTACATAACTCAGGATTCTATTGGAGTGGCAGAATATACTAAGTTGAAAAATTTGATTCATCAATATCATTAGTCTTTTCAAAAATATTAGTTTATCTTGTTCTCATAAAATGTATTAAAAATCTAATTATGAAAATTTTGAAAAAACTGTGTTTTGCTCTTGCTACTTTATTTTTCTTATTCTCATTTACAGCACCAGAAGGAGAACATGTAGGAAGATGGAAAGGAAAGGACAAAGGAGATATAGGATACCTTACATTGACCAGTGAAGGTTATGCCACATTTGAGTTTAATGGTCAAACAATGGGAGGAAAATCATACAATCATCAAGGAGTTAATGCGGCAATGAAATACACTGTAAATTATGGAACTTCACCAGCTTCTATTGATTTTATTATTGTAGATAACAAAGACAACGAGGAAATGGGACGTTTAAAAGGTATTATCAACATGAAATCAAGAAATGAAATGCAAATGGCATTACGATTTGGAGGAGGTGCAGGCAGACCTACAGATTTTTCAGTAGATGCAATTGTTTTTAATCGTGTAAAATAATTTTTAATTTCATATAATAAATAGAAAACCTCGTCGCTAGATGAGGTTTTTTTATAAAAAAATGTTTAAAACTTTTCAAAGACTCCTAAGCCAAACAGTGCAAAATCATATTTTACAGGATCATTTGGGTCAAGTTTTCGTAAAGTAGTATCTAACTCTAGTAATGCTTTGGCGTCATTTTGCTTTCGTTTTAAAAGACCAAGCTTTCTAGCTACATTTCCAGAATGTACATCTAACGGACATGATAATTGAGAAGGAGATAACGATTTCCATATACCAAGATCAACGCCGGTGTTGTCATTACGCACCATCCAACGTAAAAACATATTGATTCGTTTAGCAGCACTTCCTTTTTTTGGGTCAGACACATGTTTGCGAGTTCGTTCAGGATGCGGAATGCTAAAAAAAACTTCTTTAAATTCTGAAATAGAGTCTTGCAAATTCTCTGCTTTTGCATTGGCAAAAACCGCTTCCAGTCCACCGTAATTTTGATAAATATTTTGCAAAGACTTGATAAAAAAAATCAAATCAGTTCCGTTGAAAGTTCTATGTACAAACATTTTCAATTTTTCCAAGTCGTCTTCGGTATGATTCATTACAAAATCATAGGGAGAATTACCGAGTAGCACCATCATTTTGTTGGAATTATTAATAATCATCGTACGATTTCCCCAGGCAATAGTAGCTGTTAAAAAACCTGCAATCTCGATGTCTTCTTTTTGTTGAAATTGATGTGGAATTTGAATAGGATCACTTCCCACAAATTTAGGCTGATTGAATTCAATTACTTTTTCGTCGAGAAAAGATTGTAGCTCAGTTAGATTCATCTAATATGGCATATTTATTGTTGAGCAAAAATAATTATTATTTTTATCTCCAATCAACCATAACTATGTATAAAAACCCTATACAATTCATATTCAGCACTATTTTCTTTTTTTGCGGATATCTACAAGCACAAACTTTACAGGGAACTATTGTAGACCATAAATCAAAAGAACCTTTATATGGTGTTTCTATCTATTTTGATGGAACTACCAATGGAACTGCAACTGATATGAACGGAAAATTTTCGATTCACTATCAACCATCTACCAAATCACCTCTTATTGTTAGTTATTTAGGATATGAAACCCAATTGTTTGACGTGCGGAAGCTGGAAAATGATGTGACTATTTATCTAATTCAAAAGCCACAATCATTGGAAACAGTGTATATAGAAAATGATCCGTGGTCGCGCAAACAGAAATTAGAGATTTTTAAACGTGAATTTATCGGAAAAACGATTGATCCTAAAGAATGTGAAATTTTAAATGAAGATGATATCAAATTGGTCTACAATCCTGCGACGCAAACCTTGAATGCCTACGCAGATAAACCAATACGTATTCGAAACAAGTATTTAGGGTATCATGTATCATACAATATAGAAGAGTTTTCCGCGCAATTACAGGAAACTTTTTCAGGTATTGTACTTACCAAAAGTGTATATGTAGAAGGGTCCAGTTTTTATAGTGAATTACATAAAAAACTACGTAGAAAACATAGAAAAGCACGAGAAAAAGAATACGGACAATCTGTGTTATATTTTATGCGATCGTTGGCAAATAGACAATTGAAAGAAAATGGTTTTCAAGTCTTTCACAAAGGTTTTATTGTGCCTCCTTATAAATATTTTGACATTAAAAAAGAAGGCGAAAATACCCATGTAAAACTTGAGGCAGAACGTTTAGTAATCGTGTACAATCGTTTTCAAAAATCATTCATGACTATTTTAGATGAAAACAAAGAATTTACGATTAATAAATATGGCAACTATTCACCTCCAAAAAGAGTCTCTTTTGGAGGTGTGTTGGGAAATAAACGTATAGCAAATACATTGCCATTGGATTATAATTTATAAACTTTTTTCCAATTGATCTTCTAGTGTATACATAAAAGAAATAATTGCTTGTATTTCTTGATTAGAAAGATGTAATGAATCGGCAGGAAGTGTTTGATTTTCTAGTTTAATTCCGATGCCTGCGCCACCGCCAAGATTGTAAAATTTCAATACTTCTTCAAGTGTATCGTAAACACCATTGTGCATATAAGGAGCTGTTTGGGAACTATTTCTCACAGTTGGTGTTTTAAATGCATATTTTTTTAATGCTACTTTTGCATAATGATAACGCCCTAGGTCGTCATCAATAGTTGCATTTTCCCAGATTTTTGTATTGGGAACTCCTAATACTTCCAATTCACTTTCAGCAAAATACGGAGGAACTGTTCCATTGAAAATAGGAGCAAAGTGACACGTCGCACATTTTGCTTTTCCCATAAATAAATTAAAACCCAGTACTTCTTCTGCAGTAAGCGAGGTTTCTTTTCTAGAAATATTTCTATCAAATTTAGAATTGAACGGAGTCAATGTTCGTATGTACGTTGCAATTGCATTCCGAACAGATTTATGATCAATTCCTTGTTTGTACAACTTTTTAAAACGTTCTGTATATGCTAAATTGTTCATTAATTTGCCAATAATCATTTCGGTATTGGCATGAAATTCTTTTTCATTGTTGATTACATCTAAAATCTGATTTTCCAAGTTTGTAACACGTGCATCGTAAAATTGTGCTTGCTGTAAACTCGCATATAATAGTGTAGGAGAGTTGCGTTGTACCATATTTCCTTGATTATCGACTGAAAAGCGTAATCCATCTGTAAATGCTTTTTCGGGTTGGTGACAGGTTGCGCAACTCATAGTTCCTGATTCTGAAAGTGAAGCATCAAAGAACAAGTCTTTTCCTAATTGTGCAATTTCAGGTGTTATTTTTGGACTGTAACTTGGTTTGAATGCATTGGCGTTGAATGTTTCTTCTGCAAAAAATGAATCAATTCCATAATTCAATTTTTGTTGTAAAGGAAATTCTACTTGCCAATCGGTCACAGTTTGATTCCATAATGAAAGCATTGGATGCAAATGATCTTTGATAAATGTATACCGATCAAACGAATCAAAATCTTCTGCTTCATCAAAAGCATTTTGTGCAGCTTGCAACGCATGAATCCAATCTTGATATAACTTTTGATTTTTAAAGTGTGATGCATAGAGCTTAAAATATGTTTCCAAACTCACAAAAACTTCTCTGTTTTCAGGAATAGAATGTAATAATACAGGCGAATCAAATCCTGAAATTCCTAAAGACATTACACGAACCAAAGCTTGTCGTGTTAACCATAAAAATTTATAGTCGGTATGTTTTAAGATTGAATTGTGCTTTTGTTCCAATCGCAATTTTCGATAAATATCATTTGCATACGAATGTACAATGGTAGTATCAATTTTTGTAGCTGTGATAGCTTCTTCTAGCGCTTGAAAACCCGAAGCTTCAATCACTTTTTCTGCATTATCACCTTCGTCAATTTTAGGTAAGTTAGCCTTATTTAGTCCATAATAATTAGCACTATTATAAAAAGACAAAATAGGTTCCAATCGTTTAAAAGTTAAACGAGATTTTTTAAAATAGTATTCAATACTGTCTATTGAAATAGCTTTTTGTAATGATGCCACATTTTGAATACACAATTCCAAATCGTTCGCAAATTGTGCTTTGATTGCGGTAATAACTGTTTCACTTGTATTTGTTGGAACTGGTGTAGTTTCTACGGTGTTTTTACAAGAAAACAGGCACGTTATATATATCAGAAAGAGGCTTACAATTGAAGCCTCTTTCCCTAGATTGAGTTTATATTGCATAGTTATCTAGCTAATCCTTTTATGACTAATAAAATACTGCCTTCATTGTTGCTGTTTGCATCTGTTCCAGCACCATCAGGATTTAGAAATGCATCATTTTTCCACGAGTGTGCTTGTTGGATGAGTAAAAATGTATCAGGTTCTCCAATTACATCAGAAATATCAATCATCCCTGTTAATTCCCATCTTCCCCAACGATCGTCAAAACTAGCATAGCCATTATCAACAGCTTCTACAGTTCTATGAGCAGATTCTAATACTACTTTCAACTCTCCTGTATTTAAATTGTATTGATATAAATATGCATCGTGCTGTTTTACCATATCATCTACGTATCCGTTTGGATCTTCTTGAATGTACGCATAGTTTTCAGTTACCAAGATATTATCAGGACTGTGAAATGTTTTTGCAGTTCCTGCAAGGTCATCACCGTCAAGCACTAAGGTTAATTTCCCTGTTAATGGATTGTTTTCGTCTAATACTAATTTGTAAGTACGACCGTATTTTGTACGAGTATCTGAGTTTGAAGAATGTCCTGTTGCGTTGAAATAGATTTCTCTATTCGCAGCAGGCGAACCTTTTCTGTAATCAATATCTTCTACACGGTTAAACGCCATTACTCCTTTAGCAATACTCTCTGTGTTTAATTCGTTGTAAGTAGTTTGTTCTAACTGAACAAATTCTACTGTATATTCTGTTCCTGTAAGTAAATCTTTATCAGTAACCGTTCCGTCACCAACCTTCATTCCGTATAAGCTTCCTCCATGTAAGTCACCAACAGTGTTTGATACATACATGGCTAACTGTCCTCCAGCGTCACCGCGGCTATCGTCACCAATCATCACGATAGTTTTTCCAGCATACGCATCTTTGTGTAGCGGAACTGCATTTTCAATAGTCCATTGTCCCATAGCAGGCAACACCTCTGCAACACCTGCATCATTGGCAGATTTGTAAGGATCAACTACAAAAACATTGTTGGTAGGCATTGCTCCCCATTCGCCACCGCTTAAATATAAAGGACCAAAACCATGTTCTTCTGGCGTAGCCAAACTACCTGAACATTGCGCTGTGTTTCCAGTTGCATCAGAATTTAAAATATATTCTCCTTTGATGGGTTTAAAAGTTTCATCAAGAGTAATGCGAGCAATTGAATAATCGGCCTCAATATTATTGATTAATGTAAATGTTCCATCGCTATTTCTTAACAATCCACAACCATCTGCCATACTTCCGTACACAAAGTTTGGTGATTGTGGCAATGTATCTTCAGAGCTTAAAATACTATATACTTCAATAGTATTAAATTCTGCTTGAGGAGTTACAAAAGCAGGAGTTGTAGAGTGATTTTTTAGTTCAATCACAGCGTTATTAGAATTTGGGTTTGTCACAGTATTATTATCATCACTGTCACATGACACGAACGCAATTAATCCGGTAAGTGCCAAAAATTTTGAAATAGTTTTCATCGATTTGTTAGTTTGCAAATTTTAGTTGCACAAAACTATCAATGCTGTGTTAGTGAAATTTTAGCGAAATATTGTTTTACGTTTATCTGTGTATTAAGAGAACGTTTCGAGTTTAAATTTGTATGAAATCAAAAAATGGGCGTCATTTTGTGTATAGATATTTATATTTTATAGCCTTCTTTCATTGGATTACAAAAAAAAAATCAAGTGTTTTACTTCCTAACTAAATAACAATAGAGAATGTTACTTGTTACTACATGAGTTTATGCTGTTTTTTAGTGTAATGTGTTTATTATCAGATTCTTTTTAAATGCTCTCTTCTGTTCAAATAAATCAATTTTGTCGGAAATGTAACAGCATTATGCGGGATTGTTACAGCTATAAAAACTCTTTGAAACTACTTTTGTCATGTAATATTCAATTTTAGTCTTGCCTCAAACTAAAATTAATTTTTAAATAAAGAAATGAACCAATGTTTCGTAGGAATATACCAAAATAATAACAACATACAACTTCAAGACCATGAAAAGAGGAAGGCTATTAAAAATTATTTTAACTATTATACTTACAAGTTTTAGTTTATCTATTGGAATATCACAAACATTTACAGTGAATGGGTTTAATTTTAATGTATTATCAACCAATCCAAATGAAGTAGAAGTTACAGGAGGAAGTGATGGTAGCTCGCCATTGACCATTCCGAGTACAGTAACAGACAATGGAATAACGTATACTGTTACTACTATAGGAAACTCTGCGTATAGAAATGGGACAAGCAGTGTAATACTACCCAATACAATTACCACCATTAAGTTTCGTGCATTTAGAAATAATGGTGGATTAACCACAATTACGCTTCCAGCAAGTGTTACAACTATTGAAGGAGAAGCTTTTGCTTTTGGCGGTTTGGTTGAAATTATTGCTTTAGGAACTGTGCCAGCTTCTATAAGTAATAGTTCATTTAGTAATCGTAGCACTATTGATTTAACCGTACCTAATGGTTCAGAAGAAGATTATTTCAACGCAGGTTGGACAGGTTTCAAAACGGTGAATGGTGAATTTCCGCTTGGAGGTGACTTTACAGCAGGCGATTTACAATATAAAGTGATAGGGAAAAACCCAAATAGAGTTTCGGTACTTGGACGCACAAATACTGCACAAACAATTGCCATTCCAGCAGTCGTTCAAGAACCAGTGTTTAGTGATAACTACACAGTTGAAGAGGTAAACATTAGGGCTTTTAAAAATGCTTCTTTGACTAGTGTAGTTTTTCCAAACACATTAAAAATTATAGGAGTAGAGGCGTTTGAAAACAACAACTTGACAACTGTTACATTTCCAGCTTCACTCACAGAGATTAATGACAAAGCATTTAGAACCAATTTATTGACAGAAGTCATCTCACAAGCTGTTAATGCACCGACAATCGTAAATTCTGGTATAGAAAATCGTAATGATATCTCACTAACAATTCCAAATGGTTCAGAAGCAAATTATGTTTCAGCAAATTGGACTGGTTTTTTTAGTGTGAATGGAACGCCAGAAATAGGTGTTAATTATTCAGTAGATGGATTCAATTACACGACACTAAATGTATCTCCTAATGAAGCACGCTTAAATAGTGGAAATGCTAGTAATACAGATTTAGTGATTCCATCCACAGTGACAAAAAATGGAATAACCTTAACTACAACGGTTATAAAGGAAAGGGCGTATCGATTTGATAATTTGAATAGTGTAGTTTTACCTAATTTAGTAGAAACTATCGAAGCAGAAGCTTTTCAAGGAAATAATTTAACTACCATTACCTTGCCTTCTACGCTTACTACTATTAATGCCAGAGCTTTTAGAGGAAATCCGCTAACTTTTGTAGAAGTACTTGCTATAACGCCGCCAAGTGTAGAAAATTCAAGTATAGAAGATCGTAACCTTATTGATCTTGCGGTGCCTAATGGTTTGGAAAACACATATATTGCAGCAGGTTGGACTGGTTTTAGAACAATTAATGGTAATTTGTTTGAAGGGAACGTGTTTGAAGAAGGTAACTTTCAGTATCAAGTACTTTCAAAAAATCCCAACACAGTTGAGTTATTAGGACAATTAACAGGAGCTCAAAATATAGTCATTCCTACCACAGTAACGAGTTCTATTGGTAATAATGAAACATTTACGATTGTATCTATTGGAACTGCTGCGTTTGAAAATGCCAATCTATCAAGTGTAGTTATGAGCAATACCATTACAACGATTAGTACAAGAGCTTTTAGGAATAACAATCTGACTAGCATTACGTTGCCATCTAACATAGAAACTATTGGCGTCAATGCATTTCGTGAAAACCAGATAGGAAATGTTAGTTTTCCGGCGAGCTTGACAACTTTAGGAGCTTTTGCTTTTCAATCGAATGCATTAACAAGCATAACTATTCCGAGTAGCATTACTGTGATTGAATCGAATACATTTGACGGAAACTTACTCACTTCAATCACTATTCCATCAAACATTACTTCTATTGGAGCGAACGCATTCATAGGAAATCCATTAACATCGGTTACAGCAACTAGTGCCACGCCAGCAACGGTTGATAGTTCAAGTTTTGGTACACGTACTATGCTTCCGTTAACGATTATTCCAGATCAAGCTACTGTTATTAATGATTATCTCAACAATGGTTGGACAGGTTTTGCTTCAATCAATGGTACATTTAATGTAGGCGGGCAGTTTATTGAAGGCGATTTTACTTATGAAGTGACTTCTATTGCGCCAGAAACGGTGAAGATTATCAATCGAGTTACAACAACACAAAATATTACGATTCCAAATACAATTCTAGAAACAACTACTTCAACAACTTTTGCAATCACCGCGATTGACAACAATGCGTTTCAAAATACAGATATTACGGATGTACTTATAGGAAGTAACATATCAACTATTGGTGTCAATGCTTTCGCAACCAGTTCATTGGCTACTGTAGAAGCGTTGGGAAACACACCTGCAACGATTGATGTTACTTCTTTTGGAACGCGAGAAAACATCGCATTAAGGGTTCCGACGGGTGCTGAAACAGCGTACGAAAATGCAGGTTGGACAGGGTTTTTCTCTATCAATGGAAATGGCATCACCGTTGGAAATCAATTTACGTTCAACGCTATTCGCTATGAAATTCTCTCATTGTCACCAAACACGCTCAAAGCAATTGGTAGAGATGGTGACGTTCCTAACGGAGATTTCATCTTTCCAGAGCTCGTTTCCAAAGGCGGAATTGATTTTACGATTACTATCATTGGAAACTCCGCATACCGAAACAGAGGTGTACGTACGGTAAGCTTTCCAAGTACATTGACTACGATAGAGTTTAGAGCGTTTAGAGATAATAATAATTTACTCAGCGTTACCATTCCAGAAAACATCACAACTATTGGTGGAGAAGCTTTTTTTGGGGGAGGTTTACGAGAGGTCATCTCGGAAGGAAGTACGCCAGCAAGTATTTCTAATAGTTCGTTCGGATCACGCACAAACGTAGATGTTTTCATACCGTCAGGAACCACACAAGCCTATGAAAATGCAGGTTGGATAGGATACAAATCATTAATAGAACAAGGAACGACCATTTTAGAACCTAAAGTGTACTTACAAGGCGCATTTTTCAATCCGACTTCGGGTGAAGAAACTCTCATGCGTGACAATCTCCGCGTTGCGGGACTCATTCCGACCACATCTCCATACAATGACGCACTTACGTGTAATAGCAATGTATTCAACGCAACAGGAAACAATGCTATTGTAGATTGGGTTTTTGTGGAATTGCGTGATGCTGTTGATAATACCACTATTGTGGAAGGAAGATCTGCATTGCTACAACGCGATGGAGATGTAGTAGACGTGAATGGTTTGGGAATTCTTCAATTTGCCTCGCCAACAAGTAATTACTTTGTCGCAATTCGTCATAGAAATCATTTAGGAGTGATGACAGCAAATGTACAGTTGTTAACAGGAAATAGGGTAGTGCTTGACTTTACAAATGCAACAAATCCTATTACTTTTGGAAGCAATGCGCAAACCATAGCAGCTATGCCAGTAGGAACGCTAGGAATGTGGGCAGGAAATGTAAACGGAGATACGATTGTCCAATACTCAGGAACTACACCTGATGCACCAGAAATTCTTTCGTTAGTACTCAATGATCCAGGAAACTTCTTAAACTTTTCAACCTTTATTGTAAGTGGATATAATACCAACGATCTTACGATGGATGGAAGTATACAATACGAAGGTGTCAATCCAGATGCGCCTTTCATATTGCAAAATGTACTCGCACATCCAGGGAACTTTTTAAACTTTAGCACATTTCAAATACAAGAACAATTACCAGAAAACTAAACATCATGAACAAAATTACTATTACAAATTTATGTATGGCAATCTATTGCTTTTTTAGCTTACAGATAAACGCACAAGAAAACTACACGTACACACTTATTGACAATGGAAGTTATAGTTTTACGATAGCAGTAGTGCCTGATCCTAGTGCATCCAACTTTCCTACTTCAGTACAGAGTTATGGATTTACGATTATTGTCCCAGATGGTGTTACAGCTACAGTAATATCGTCATTAGGGAATGGAGCAGGCGCTACTTTCTTTGACGGAACCAATGTAGGCAATCCAAGCATTGATGGATATCTTATCACAGAAACTTTAGGAACGCCAATTGCGTTGCCAGCACCATCAGCAGGAACAACTTCCCCAATGGTAACCATTCAAATCAATGGAGCTCCTACAAGTGGAATTTTGGAAATACTAGCGAACGATTCTTCATTAGCCACAACGGTTACGCCTCTTAAAAGCTTTTTGACCGCAGACACAACCGATGATGGATCTGCCAATTTTTCAAACACTGTAGATTCTAATGGATCAGGATTATCAGGAACAAGTTCGTTTGACTTTGCCACACTAACGGTAAAAGAAATAGCACTGGCAAATGTTTCTATTTATCCAAATCCAGCATCTTCATTTGTATTCATCAAAAATCAACAACAAAATATTGAACGTATCACAATTTATTCAATGAATGGACAGTTGATAAAATCAGAAACACAACCATTAGAAAAAATGGATATCAGAGATATTCATAGTGGTATTTATATTTTAAAAATTGATACGGCAAAAGGAAGTAAAAGTGTCAAGTTTGTTCGTCAATAATAACATTATAACTTTTGTATAGATTTCAAAAAATATACCCGATAGACCATGTGCTATTTTATATCAAAAAAATATTTAGTTGACAGATAAAGTTGAATATCATTTTTTTATGTAATTTTTAATTCTAAAAAAGGAAGTTGATTAACTAATTTTGAATATCAAGTCACAACAAAGCTAATGCTATGGTTTCTTTACGAAAATAGAAAATATGATTCCAAAAATACAATATACCAAAAGTGGAAATCTTAGCATAGCCTATCAAGTATTCGGCTCAGGCCCCATTGATTTAGTGTATATTCCAGGTTGGATTTCTAATATTGATTGGATGTGGGCGTGTCCAGAATTGGTTCATTTTTTTCACGAACTAGGAAAAATAGTACGCATTATTTTGTTTGACAAAAGAGGCACTGGTTTGTCAGATCGTATCGTAGAGCTATCTACTTTAGAAGAGCGAATGGAAGATATTAAAGCTGTTATGGACGCAACCAATTCGGAAAGAGCAATACTTTTTGGACACTCTGAAGGAGGAAGTGTATCTGCTTTATTTAGTGCTACTTATCCAAATCGTGTCATAGCATTAATTACATTTGGAATCTTTGCAAAAAGACGTTATTCTCCAGATTATCCTTGGGCACCAACTGATGAAGAACGGCAAAAGGTATATGATATGATAGAAAATAGTTGGGGCGGAGGAGAAATGAACCTTGAAACTTTAGTGCCTTCCAAAGCCAATGATTATAAGTTTATGAGTTGGTTGGCAAGTTATTTCAGATCAGGTGCCAGTCCGAGAGCTGCTTTGAAACTCACTAAAATGAACACGCAGGTAAACATTATCGATATTTTAAAATATATCAAAGTCCCTACATTACTAATGCAGCGTACCAATGATATTGATGTAAAAATAGAAGAAGGAAAGTTTATTGCGGAACGTATTGAAGGGGCTAAGTTTGTTGAATTTGCGGGAGAAGATCATTTATTTTGGGCAGGAAATACAATTGAAGTGCTGGATGAAATTCAAGAGTTTATTCAAGAATTGCCTCCTTGCGATGGATGTCATAAACAACGACTTTCAACATTGTTCTTTGGACAGATTATGACAGCTTCTACGGGAAGTTTACGAACACAAAAAATAGACGAACTTATCAATCAGTACGGAGGTGTTGTTCTTGAAAAAGATAAAAAAATCTGTAGAATCGCTTTTGATATTCCTAGTAAAGCCATTCACTTCGGAATGAAAGTGTTAACAGAAGTAAAAACACAAAATGCAGCTTTTTCTGCAGGTATTTACATGCGAGAAAGTGACATAAACTATTCCGATTCTGTATTGCCAAGAGACAGTTATATGATGACTTCAATATTGTCATTAATAAGACCGAATAAAATTCTAGTTACTCAAGCAATCAAACATTTATTGTCGGGTGTAGATTATAATTTTATAAAAGATGCTTCTATTCTTAGCTATAAAACCAATGATTTATGTACATTGTATACGGTAACAAAAAAAACGGAGACGAATGAATCAGATATGAATCCGTATGGATTTACTAGATATGATTCATTTTTGGAGGAGGTCTTACAAGTTATTGATCAACATATAGATGATAGCTCATTTGGCGTTGAAAAACTTACGCAGGTAATGAACATGAGTGAGCGAAAATTACAACGAAAAATAAAAGACAGTACAGGAAAATCTCCTACACAGCTGATTATGTTTGTTCGATTGGATCACTCAAAAAAAGCATTGATATCCCATAAATACTCGGTTTCTGAAATAGCATTTAAGTTTGGCTTTTCTAGTCCTTCATACTTTTCTAAATGCTTTAAAAAGGAATTTGGTATTCGTCCGACAGAAGTGTAAAAAAGCTTTAAAAAAATTGATAAAAAAAGAAATACAATTAAACCTTTACCACATGAATAAAACACCTTATACCTATCTCATCTGCTTATGTGCGTTGGTATTATATGCCAATTGTACTACCAACACTTTAGATGAAGGCGATGTAACAGATCTTCCTCCTATAGTAGAAGCGGTAACTTACGATGATGATGTGGCACCAATTATCAATACCAATTGTGTAGGTTGCCATAGCGGACCAAGTGCAAATGCAGGACTCCAACTTGACGGATATGCCAATGTTCGTGCAGCAGCAGAACAAGGAAATTTAGTAAATCGTATTAATAACGCATCCAACCCGATGCCGCCATCAGGACAACTTCCACCAGAAACACGTCAAATAATTGATCAGTGGGTTGCAGATGGTTTTCTTGAAAACTAACCTAAACTCTCACTCATGAAAAAATTAATTCTATGGTGTATGTTATTCGTTTTTGGAATAACTTCAGCACAAAAATATTATACCAAAACAGGGACAACCAACTTTAAAGCTTCTGTGGAAGCTTTTGAACCTGTAGAAGCAACAAGCAATAGTACAACAGTAATCTTAAATACTGAAAATGGGGATCTTGCGGCATTATTATTTATAAAATCCTTTCATTTTAAAGTAGCTTTAATGGAAGAACATTTTAATGAAAATTATATGGATTCTGATAAATATCCGAAAGCAACTTTTAAAGGAAAACTGGCCAACTTTGATATGTCTGCACTTTCTAGTTCGCCTAAAGAATATACTTTGGAAGGAACCATAACTGTTCGAGGAAAAACCAAAGAGATTAGTACCAAAGCAAATGTATATCTTGAAGGAGACAAAATTATGATTGAATCATTTTTTTCGGTAAAACCTCAAGACTTTGATATTGATATTCCGAGTATTGTACGAGAAAAAATAGCAAAAGAAATTAACCTAACATTGAATTATGAGCTTATCAAGAAAAAGTAAAATAGCATTGGCTGCCGTATTTATATTAGCCATATTAGCTTATGTGGCTTATAGTTATGCATACAAGCCACATACATCAATTAACGATATGGAAGTTGCATTTACGGGCAATTCTCAAGCATTTTTAGAGAAAATAAAAGACAATGCCGATGCTTGGACAAAAGGAGAAAAAGTAGTGACTTTAACAGGGGAGATTACTGCAAAAGACCAAAAAGGAATTACCATTAATGAAAGTATCTATTTTCAATTGGAAGAAGGAACAGCAACAGAAACCTTCTCTGAAGGGCAAAAAGTACAAGTAAAAGGAAGAATTATTGGGTATGATGATCTTCTTGAAGAAGTAAAACTCGATAAGGCTGTCATTATCAAAAAATAATATATAAGTACATGAAATATTACTATATACTCGCGTTTGTATGTTTGTGGAGCATACACATGCACGCACAAGATGATCTTTTAGATGAGCTAGAGGAAGAAGCAACACCAGAAATGTTTGAGTCACCAGCGTTCAAAGCTATGAAGATTGGAAATTTACAATCTACAAAAGTAGCTGCCAAAGGAGATTTTTATCTATATGTTTCCCACCGATTTGGAACCTTAGAAGATGGATTGTCAACCTTTTTTGGGTTTGACAATGCCAACACAAAAATTCAATTAGTCTATGGACTTTTTGAAGGGTGGCAATTTGGAATCAGTAGGGAATCGTTGCGAAAAACATATGCGTTGCACACCAAAATGAAAATAAAGGGACAGTCAGAGAGCTTTCCATTCAATATTGTAGGGTATGCAACGGCTAATATCAATACACAAGTACGCAAAGAACGTTTTCCGTTCTTACTATTTGAAGACCGACTCAGTTATGCGTCGCAACTATTGATTTCACGACGCTTCAACAATAACTTTTCGTTTGAATTGGCACCAACCTACGTACGACACAATCTCACGTTAGAAGCCAATCAAAAACACGATCAGTTTGCGATGGGTGCGGGCGGACGTTTAAAAATCAGCAAGCGTATGTCTATCAACATGGATTATGTGTATAATTTTAGCAGAGCAGACAACACCGCATTCCGCAATCCGTTTACTGTGGGAGTAGACATTGAAACGGGCGGACACGTTTTTCAGTTGTTATTCTCCAACGCACAGTCGACCAACGAGCCAGGCTTTATCAGTTATGCAGAAGGCGATTGGGGCGATGGTGATGTATTTTTCGGATTCAATATTGTACGTGTGTTTTAAGAAGTATACATAAAAAATAGAAAGCGAGGTTGTTAGGTGATTTTTGAGTCTTTTCTAACAACCTTGTTTTAAAAAAAATATCACAGCTTTTTGCGATCACTCACGATTTTCACCACAGCAAGTAGCACGAGTCCGATCAATGCAATGATTTGCACAAACAGCAAGCGGTCGTTGGTATCAAAGATTTGTACTAAGAATATAATTCCTAGTAATATAAACGATATGAAGGCTTTAGGATTCATTGGCAAGACATTCGTTATAATCATCAGTAGCATCACTTTGACACAATGCGGCGACAGCCGTAGCTGTTGCAAAGGCTATCGGGAAGGCAGTTCCTCCTGTAATAAAAGCCGCAACACCAGCACCTGCCATTGATATAGCATAGTTTCTTGTGCATCTGTCAGTGGCTTCATTATATTTTTCTAAGCAACTTTCATAACTCTTATTATCAAAAGTATTAGAATTTAGTTGGTTGTCAATTTCAACAGTAATAATCTCCATTATTTCATCATAAGTTAAATTCAAAAGTTGAGGATTTGAATTTAAAAAGTTTACAATATTATCTTGAATCTGCTCATTTATGATTACAAGATTAGTGTAAAATTCAGTTTCAGCATCCTTGTTTTGATTTAAAAATAAAATTTCAGAATTCCCACTTTCCTCAAAAAAAGTATTAAACTTTTGAATATCAAAACTTTTATTTGAACGAATTACATCGCTAAACTTTTGCGAAAGTAATAAGTGTTCAGTTACAAAGCTATCTGCATTCACAGTAACTATCGGTTCTTCCTTTGAGCACCCAAACAAAAGAAAGATGCACATAATTGTAGCAATACAATTTACTTTTTTTGTCATTTTTGATCTTATTTAAGAGGTTTTATAATGTAAAAGTAAATTTTAGATTACAACTATTCTTACGGAATTCCGCAATTTAGAATAAAATATAAAAAAATATCTCCCTAAATAAAAAGAAAATATTTACAAAATATAGTAATTAGTAAGAAAAAGATACAATTAATTGTTCTTTAAACGCTTCTCTAATTGTTTTTTTTAATCAAATTCATTTTTGTGAAGCTCTAATATCGTATCTGTAAAAAGAGTGATTTCTTTTCTCTCTTTTAGTTTAAAGTCTATGAATATGATTAATCCCAAAATAATCAATATAACTGGCAATCCCCATACTCCTTTGATTAAAAAAATGATAGAAATTAAAAAAACAAATCCAAGTAAAAAATAGACTAAAATGCTCAATGGGTATGTGAAATCAAATTTCAAATCATAGTTTCCATCATCATTCAATATTCCAATGATTCTGTGGTTATTCGGGAAATGGTTTCGAGTCAATTCAAACCTTTCAGGACTAATTGAACCGTTGTAATATCCATCGATAATTAACTTATTGAGAATCTGTTTGTTTTTTTGACTTTTGGTGATTGTTTGCCTCATTTTTTTTAAATATATACAACCATTTTGGAAACAATTCCATACACGCATTATTCTCTCTTATCACTTCTTTTTCAAAGTAGCTAATCTATCTTTATAATACACATTATCGCTTAGTTCCGTAGCTTTTTGTAAATGTTTGATTGCATTGGAAATATCGCCTTGCGCTTCATAAAAATCTGCAATAGAGTCGTGTGCATTGGCACTTTGTGGATAATACGCAATAGCAAGTTCAAAGTACATTTTTGCTTTCTCGAGTTGCTTCATATCCATATTCATATAGCCTGACATGTTGAGCAGTTCTTCAGGGTACGGAGGTTCCATATATCCAAAGTGTTCTTTGAGTTTTTTTTCTCTATACGTTATAATATTGTAGAGTTCATCTTTTGAAGTATCAAACGCATTAATCTTATCGGTGTTTTCCATTTGATACCACCTGAATATGCTGATTAAGCCATCCATGAGTGAAGGGAAAGTGACAGTTCCATGAATGTCATTTGGATAAAACTTCCAATTAAAATTCAATCCGCTAGGTTGCTGCTTTTGGATTGTATCTCTAAAGCTAAGATTTGATCGAGCAAACAGTGTAAAATCTGAGGTATCCTGCATTACATTATCAATAGTGATTTTAGAATTCTGCATGTGCAACTGACCGCTTAATGACATAAATAATGACTTTCCTGTATACTCGTTAGAAAGAAGTTTACGCTTAGCGGTTGATACTAACTCTTGTTCATTCCAATCAAGACTTGGATCAATGGCTAAATAGTTGGCAAATAAAGTGGGTTTATGAAGAAAAGTATATATGGTAAACAAACCACCATACGAATGTCCAATTAACGTTCTATAATTTGTTACAGGAAATTTAGTTTCCACATACGGGATTAATTCTGTTGCGATAAAATCAAGGAAATTGTTAGCTCCTCCAGTTTCTTGAGTAAAAGGCATACCATACATTTCGGTAACTTTTGAAATTGTAAGATCACGCGTTCGGTGTTTTGCATTGGAAATTCCAATAAGAATCATTTCTGGCGTAAATCCTCCACTATAGTACTTTTGTACATCACTCAGTGTGGGAAGAAAAACTTCGCCATCAATAAGATAAGCGACAGGATATTTTTTGCCTCTTTCTGGATGATAGTCTGCAGGAACTTGGATATAGAGAGTTCTATATTCATTCAATACTTTAGAATAGATACTATCTTGCACACCAATATGTGTCAAAAACTGTTTTTGTTTTTCTACTTGAGCATTTGTAGAATAGCTACCAATAAAGAGAAATAGACAGGAAAAGAATAAGGTTAATCTACTCATTGTGATGATGTAATAGGTGTTTATAATGAAGGCTAATCAATTACTTATGGGACTAAATTAGTGAAATTTATAAGTAAACAGGCTAGATATCAATCATGAATATAGATACTATTCATAAACTTTCTAAAATCTTTTTAAAACCTACCTTTTTAAAATACTTAATATGAAGCATATAGAGTAGTTACTTCACAATATTCCCATCGCGCATTTCAATAGTACGATCGGCCATGTTTGCTAATTCTTTGTTGTGTGTTACGATGACAAAGGTTTGTCCAAATTCGTCGCGGAGCTTAAAAAATAAATTATGTAAGTTTTCTGCTGATTCAGAATCTAAGTTTCCGCTTGGCTCGTCTGCAAAAATGATAGCAGGTTTATTCATTAAAGCGCGTGCTACGGCGACACGTTGTTGTTCTCCTCCCGATAATTCATTGGGTTTGTGATGGTAGCGATTTTTTAGCCCTAAAAAGTCCAATAATTCTTTAGCACGTTGTTCGGCAGTCGTTTTGTCGGTATTTTGAATATATGCGGGAATACATACATTTTCAATTGCGGTAAATTCAGGTAATAATTGATGAAATTGAAAAATGAATCCAATATGATGATTGCGAAATTTAGCAAGTTCTTTTTCTGATAGCTTTTCTACGGCAGTGTTATTAATAACCAATGAGCTTTCAGGGTGTGGCTTCATTTTATCAAGCGTTCCTAATATTTGAAGTAAAGTTGTTTTTCCAGCACCAGACGCACCAATAATAGATACAATTTCTCCTTTATTTATAGTAAGGTCAATCCCTTTTAAAACTTCTAAGTCTCCGTATTGTTTACGAATATTTTTAGCTATAATCATGCAAGTCGGAATAAAACTACCAAGTTACTACATTCAAATTGGATGTACAATTAAGAATTAATTTTGCTCATTCTTTTTTTGCCTGCAAAGAGCCTTTTTACATTGTTATAATCAATAAAATAGACCAAGCGAATCGATACAGTATGGTCAATTGGCTCATCAAATAATCGATTTAAACTGTTGAAATAAGTTTCGTTAGATGCGTCACTTTCATTGAAAATTTGGTTTCTATACAAAGCTGTTAAAAAACTTCCAGGAGCAAATTGCCAAGTATAACTAAAATCTAAATTCCATGTACTAAAATTAATATTTGAGTTGCTTAATCCTAAATCTTCAAACGAACTTTGAGAGCGAATCAAACGCCCATCTGTTCTTAAGAAGTAAGGATTAGTATCATAATCGACAGTAGCCCAATAGTTTCGAAAAGTTAAATTCAATCCGTGAAAAGAGTTGAAATTGTAGTTTGCAGATACTCGGTTGACAATAGTTACTTGATCGCGTTGCCCAAAAATAATTTCATTTTCTACCTCATTAGAATTGTTTGCATATCCACGACGATTATTTTCTACATTCAAAGAAAAAGAGTGACTCACAATAAATTTTTCACTAATTCGAACTCTTGGTTCGAAGCGAAAACGATAACTTGTAAATCCTTGATGATTTTCAAAGAATGTCGAAAAACCAATTCTAGAATCTAGCGCAAAGGTTTTGTTATAATCGGTAGAAATCCAAGCACCTGTATAGAATTCATTTTCGGTAATGAAAAAGCGTTTATTTTCGAAGTCACGAGGTTCAAAATAGTCAAATTGTTTGCCTGGAGCAAAGCTAAAATCGCCCCCAAATGCCATCAATGACTTTTTAACAACACCAAATACATTCATGCCAAAATTAGTGCCTGTAAATACATTAGGGCTGTATAAACGACGATAATTTACCCAAGTATTTACACGAAAGTTGTTCAGTTTTTCAGTAGGTTCAAATATTTGATAGGATGCATCTACACCAAAATTGTTGAAATTGTTTCGGAAATTCAATCCAAGGTCATTAATGTCAAATTTTGTGTTGGAAAAACTATGGTCAAAACTGTAACGGAATTTTCCATGAATTTTACGAATGGCAAAGAAAGAGTTGAATCCTGTTTCAGTACCTGTAACTAAGTTTCGATTGCTCATACGCAATTGAGCATCTACATTAACGGTATTTCTTTTGTTAACAAGATCTGCAACCAATGCAGTAACATTGGCATCGCGAAAATGACCATTTCTAGTCACATTCGTGTTGATTAAACTAATAGACGAGTTTTGATTGAATTGTTGATCAACCACCATAATATTGTAATTCGCCAACGGTTCTACCACTTCTTTACGGAATTCACCTGTATCGTTGTTACGAATTGTAGCTTCTGTTTTTTCAGTTACAGCATTAAAAAAACCAATTCCCAACCCGTTTTTTGTTCTTCCTGAAACTTTCACTGCATTGATAAGCTTCACTTCATTAGGAAGATCAACCACTTCTTCATTGTTTGCCGTTTCAGGTTCACCAATAGGAGCATTTCCAACACGGCGAGAAAAGAACAAATTTCCTTTGTTGAATAAATCAACACCTTCGGTAAAGAATTGTCGTTGTTCTGAAAAAGTTTGCTCAAAAGGGCCTAAATTTAGTTGTAGATTATCAAATCCTGCTTGACTAAAATCAGGAACCAATGTCGCATCGAGTGTGAAATTTTCAGTAATTCCATACTTCACATCCATTCCAAAATTATATTCATCGGTAGTTTCTCCTGCTTTTGTACGCACTACTGTAGAAGCAAATGGATACAAGCTCAATCGAGTAGGAGGTTTGATATTACGCAATCCTCGCATTTCACCCGAATACAACCCAATATAACCTTTGGTAGGATCTAATGGATTCCATGTGTATTGATTTCGAGTTTTTCTAAAATGTCTGTGAAATTGAATTCCCCACGTTGGGTCTTCTTGATTGGTAAATCGTAAGGTTCTGTATGGAATCTTCATCTCAGCAGTCCAACCATCATTGCGCATAGTTGTAGCATTTTGCCAAACGGCATTCCAACTAAAATCTTCACCTACACTCGGATTGGCAATAGCATCAGCTTGGTTTCCATTGGGGAACACAAAAAAGCCAGTATCGTTTTGTCCATCATTGTTAGGATTAATAAATACGGCAAAAAAATCATTCTGCCCAAAATTATCACGACTTGTAAACTGACGCATGATATTTTCAGGCTTGTCATATAAATATGCAGCAATATAAATGGCTTCGTCGTCATAAGCCATCTTTACAATAGTTTTTTGATGTTCAGGAAGTTTGTTGCCAATAGAAGGACGAAATTGAATAAAATCTGTAGCAATCTCAGCATGTTTCCAAACTTCATCATCTAGATTTCCATCAATTTTTGGTGGTTGAACCGTACGTTTTATTTGGTACATTTTTTTGGGAATACTGTCTTGTCCATAGGACATCAACACAAAAAATAGTACAAAGGGGAATACTAAAAATCGGTTCATTAATAATAAATTTTGGTGATTGATGATGTCTTAAAGAACTCTGGATTTTTCTTTTGTTACAGTAAGACTTCACAAAACTAGCGGCATACGCCTCTTTTTTGTCCTAAAAAAAAGTTAAATGTTACTTAAATTTTTAACACTTATGTACATACACAAACTTTTGCTTGCATTTTTTTTGAGTATCTTTAGCCACTTAGAAAAGGTAAAAAGGACATTATGCCATACAAACAATTTGAAGAATATACTACCAAAGTTACCAATGAAGTAAAAGATCGTTACAAAACTATTATAGAAGAACTTGGCGAAGATGTAACTAGAGAAGGATTGGTAAAAACTCCTGAGCGTGCTGCAAAGGCAATGCAGTTTTTAACGCAAGGATATGATATGGATGCCGCAGAAATCTTAAAAGGAGCCATGTTTGCAGAAGATTATAACGAAATGGTGATTGTAAAGGATATTGAATTGTACTCGTTGTGTGAGCACCATATATTGCCTTTTTTTGGAAAGGCACATATTGCATATATTCCCAATGGATATATTGTCGGATTGAGCAAACTACCACGTATTGTAGATGTATTTGCTCGAAGGTTACAGGTGCAAGAACGATTAACACATGATATTTTAGAATGTATCAATAATACATTACAGCCTAAAGGAGTTGCCGTTGTAATTGAAGCATCGCACATGTGTATGATGATGCGAGGTGTACAAAAACAAAATTCTGTAACGACTACTTCTGGCTTTAGAGGAGCTTTTGAAAATATTGAAACTCGTACAGAGTTTTTAAAATTAATTAGTTCAGACTTATCATAAATATTTTTTGAAAACACATACACACATATGGTGTTTGCTTTTTTGTTGGAGTTCCATACTACTTTCACAAGAAGTAACTTTGACAGATTGGAATGAATTTGAAAAAGAATTTGCGAAAGAGTACAGACGCTTGCATTTGCCAAATTTGAGTATTAGCTACTTGGACAATTTAGAGTTGATTCAAAATAAACGTACAATCGATAGGCAAGAAATTGTGTTTTTGAAATATAAATATGCTTTACAAACAATAGATCAAACAAAATTATCACAAGTACAAGCATTAGATTATGCATTGGTTGCTTATGAGATTGACATGAACTTGCTACGTATTGCCCTTGAAAAAAAGTGGCATACTGTGAAACCAAAACATATTTCACAAGAAGGTTTGCAGCATGTACCTCTAGGAAAAGAATGGTATGCCTATTTTCTAAAACGCTGGATTGATGTGACTGTTACACCTAAAGAATTATATCAATTTGGACTTTCTGAAATTGAACGTGCTAAAAAAGCAATGAAAGCTATTCAAGTAGCTTCTGGGATGGATAGTTTGACTTTTCAAAAGTATTTACAGGGAAATCATTTTTATTACAATGATGTAGATACCATTCAGCATCAATTTGAGACTTACAAAAAAGAAATAGTACCTAAACTTATTGGAGCATTTCCCAAAGTAAATGAATTACAAGATGTAAAAATTGAACGTGGACGTAATGAAGCCTATGGACAAGTACCTGCCTATTATGCAGAGTATGACAATACATTTTATTACAATTATTTCAATACACCATTCAATACACGACAAATAGCTTGGATTTATTTACATGAGGCTATTCCAGGGCATCATTATCAAATAAAATTTGAAAATCAATTAAAGCGATCAACCATCAAAGAGCTGTTTTCATATAACGGATATCGAGAAAGTTGGGCAGCGTATGTAGAAGAAATTGGAAATGATTTCAATGCATATACCACTATTTATGATGAATATGGAAAGTGGGAATGGGATATCATTCGTTCCGTACGCGTAGCAATGGATGTAGGATTAAATTATTATGATTGGAGTGATGAAAAAGCGTTGGCATTTTGGAAACAACACATCAAAGGACAAGACGCTATTGCAATGCGAGAAATCAACCGAATAAAACAATGGCCTGCACAAGTAATTACATACAAATATGGAGCCAACAAGATTTTAGAATGGAAGCGTATCATAGAAGCAAAACTTGCCGATGGCGAACCATTTCCGTGGCTTGAATTTCATACAAAAATATTGCAATATGGAGCATTGCCTTTTTCTATAATGGATACATTGCTCTTTTAAAAACAAATACAATTACAGTAACTTAATGAGGTTTTTTTCGGTCATACTAGGAATTTTATTAGCAACAGGAAAATTCAGTATGGCGCAAAATTTTGTAAAACATGCTGTGACTTCTTCCAAGGCGACTTCATCCGAGCAATATCAATCAATTACCTTTAATGGTGTTTGGTGTTGGTTTTCAGATCCAAGGGCTGTGTATTATGAAGGAAAATTTAAAAGAACTTATATCGGTTGGATTGATAATTATGGCGATGTACATATTGGCTATTACGATCACGACACGCAACAAGTCGCTTCAGAGGTTATTTATGATAACTTAGAAATTGACGATCATGACAATCCTACGATTTTGTTTGATGATGACGGGAAATTGTTAGTTTTTTTCAATACACATTTACAAGATGAACGCCCGTTATTTTTACGAAAATCGCTTCAGCCAGAAACGATTAACGCTTGGTCTCCCGTACAAGAATTGTACTTGAATGATGATGAAAAATACAGAAAAGCACGCATTTTACGTCATACCTATACCAATCCAGTGCGATTATCGGAAGAAGATGGAAAAATCTATGTGTTTTGGCGTGGTGTAGATTTAAAGCCTTCATTTTCGGTGTCAGCAGATAACGGAGAAACTTGGTCAGCTGGAGAAATTTTATTTCAACCCAAAGAAACTTATGACTTAAAAACGCCGTACACGAAAGTATATTCGGATGGCAAGTCAAGAATTCATTTTGTATTTACAGACGGTCATCCTGCGAAAGATGAAAAAAACAGTTTGTATTACATGTATTACGAAAAAGGTGCCTTCTATAAAGCCAATGGGACTAAGATTAGAGAACTTTCAAATTTACCTGTACAGGCAGACGAATTGGACATTGTATATACTTCTGAAACGATTAAAGTGTGGAATTGGGACATTGCTCAAGATGCGAAAGACAATCCGATTATTACCTACGTAAAGTTTCCAAACGAAGATGAACATGTGTATTGCTATGCAACATTTACCAATGGTGTTTGGAAAAGCTATGAGTTGATTGATGCTGGCGGATGGTTTCCTAAAACTCGTAAGAATACGAAAGAAACGTCTCCTCATTATTCTGGTGGAATTGTAATTGATCATGAAAACCCAAACACTGTATATATGTCTGTAAAGCGCGATTCTGTATTTGAAATAGAGCAGTGGACAACGCATGATTTAGGTAAATCGTGGAATGTAAAACTAATTACGAACGGTTCTACAAAAGACAATATCCGACCGTTTGCCATTCGCGGAGCAAAAAAAGAGAATCCGTTACAAATTGCTTGGTTGCAAAATACTAATTATGTGTATTATGCACACCAAACACGCGGAAAAACGGATGAATTAGATTTTAAAGATCGTTATCATACTGCCGTAAAAATTAACATTCCCAAACCTGCGTTACATAGTCAGTTGAGTACTAAAAATGTATTGAGCTTTTTACGTGTAATAGCAGAACGTTCACTAGAAAATCCAAATCATGCATTATTACCAACTGATTGGCGTTTTGGCTTGAATTATGCAGGTATTAAAGCGTTTGCTGAGATTACTGGTGAACAGCGCTATCAAAACGAGTTGGATAATATTCAGCAATATACAACGGAAGAAACTAGCGAAGATGAATTATCAATTACCGATATTATTTGGTCGTACCAAACACCGAATGAGCGATCGTATTTGCAAAAAATAGAATCCTTGAACGTAAAGGATTTACCCAATGAAGATGCAGATATTGCACTGGCTTCTTGGATTCATGCGATGGATACTTACGAATCGCAACTTACTACCATAGAAGAACTAAAAGAATATCTTAAAAAATCATCCGATACATTTTTAGAATTGCTCACAGCAAATTATGTTGGAAAAACATATCGCACGCGAGCGCTTGCTATTTATGCATTAGCAACAGGTATTCGTACAGGTTATTTTGATGAAAAGTATAGTAAAGAAGTATTGAAACAATGGAAACTTTTACAAAAAGAACTATTAGAAAAAGATTATACCGCAACTGTAAACACTGAGACTTCAGGTGCTATTTTGTTAGCAGGAGCGGAAGTATATAAAATATTAAAGTTTACACATTAAAGAAATAAGGTGTAACGTAGATAAATAGCAATTGTGAATTTTTAGTACTTTTTACACTTTTCAAATGCTATAGAGTTGTATGTGTTTGGAGGAGTTTCGTTGTTACTAAAACTTTCTTTCAAACGATGTTCCATTAAAAACATATACACCACTTGGGTTTGCACCGCCAAACCATAACTCTCCATTAGTAGCTAGATAGATAGTCCAAATTTGATTGCTTTCAAGACCATTTTCTTTTGAGTAATTGGTAAAACTATTTCCGTCATATTTCCATACACCAGATTCTGCCGTTCCAAACCAAATATTTCCTAAGGTATCTTCTTTTATGGCAAATACTCTATCAAGGGAATTTCCTTTGGTGTTTTTTTGCTTCAATGTATGTTGCTCAGTAAAGTTTATCAATTCTTTTCCGTCATATTTAAAAACACCAATTCCATTATTACCAATCCAAATATTTCCTTTGCTATCTTCTATTAAACTACGAATATGTAGAAACCCCGTTTCCTTATTGAGTCCAATAAAATCATTGTCAATAATTTTGAATTCAGTACCAGTATATGCTATGGCTGCTCCGTACGTTCCAAACCAAAAAGTTCCTGTTTTACTTTTCACAAATGGCGTTGTTATTGAGTAGTAGTTTTCTTCCCCTTCTTTTGGACTTATTGGGAAAGCACGAAATGATATTTCTTGCCCGTTATATTGATAAACTCCAGGTCCTTTTTCTAATTCATTATACCCAGTAGCTTTGTCTCCTTTAAACCAAAGACTATTGTTGATGGGTTTCCATGTATTGATTGAGTCAAAATTTCTTTTTGTATGTTCACTTATTTTGTTTTCGACAAATACGCTCAATCCTTTACCGCCTTCAAACCAAATTGCGCCGTTCATGTCCTCATAAATTGTTCTGATTTGCATGTCAGATAATCCATTTTCTTTCGTATAATAAGTCAAACCATTAGTATCTAATTTAGCCAAACCTTCTAGGTGACTGCCAAACCAAATGTTTCCTTTACTATCTTCTAAAATAGAACGGATACCAGAGGTGTATTTTAGTGTAAGGTTATCAATTCTTTTTTCTGATTTATTTTTAATAGCAATTTCACCTGCTTTGCTTTGCTTTTTTTGTTTTGAACAAGAAAAACAAAAAATAATTAGAGCAAAAAAGAATAGTGTTGCATTGAATTTTCCGTTGTAAATAAATTTCATTTGCGATGATAATATTGTTTATAATAGTAAGATTAAATGAATCTTCTTTATTTAGATAGAGTAATTTTTAAAATTTATAAGTGATACATAACGGGTTTGTATTCCCGTTAATTAAAGAATTAAATATAGTATTTTTTAATAAAAACGTACACTAAACGGTAAGTTATTCAGCTTAATTAGAGACAGATTTAGTACCTTTTTTGTCAATCGGTTAGGTAAAATTTCAGAACAATTTATACTAGCTATTGAAACATGCAAGCTTCCAATCGATTGAATTGATGTATGTTACTTTGTTTTTATAGGATGTTAATAACAATCCATTTTTAATTGTTCAGCATGCTCAAAATCACTCAAAGGTTGTGCAAGCTGCATTGTCGTTATTTTTTCAAGTGTTTGTAATACTTGATTTTGCATGGCAACAGATCCACAAATCATGATGACACCTTCATTTTTTAATAAGGACGCAATTTTTTCTGCTTGCACTGCAATCAACTCTTGAACGTATTGTTTGATGCCTGTTTCTTGTGAATATGCAATATGTAAACTAGTAAGTTGCTTGTTTTGCAATCCTTCATTCAAAATGTCTTTATAGATTTCTGTGGAAGCTTTTGTCCGAGTTCCCCAAAATAGGTGTACTTTTTTGCGTTGTTTGTTTTCATCAATCATTCCTAAAAAAGGGCCAATTCCTGTACCGTTTGCAATCATGACAATTTCTTTAGCGTATTTAGGAAAATGAAATTCGTGATTTCGTTCAATTTTCGCCTTTACAATATCTTGCGTTGATTGTTGACTTAAATAGCGCGAACAGATGCCAAATTCGTGTCTTTTGATACTTAACACAATAGTGTTATTTATTTTTCCAATGGAGTATTTGCGTGGGATTAAATCATTTTCAGGATAAAACGTTAACAAATCTCCCGATTGAAATTTTTGTTTTTTATGAGGTTGTAATTGAATTAAGAAAGTTGCATCAGTATTGAGTTCAGAACGTTTTAATACTGTGAATGAGCGTAATTTTTTTAGATCGATACTTGCTTTAGGCTGTTTAATTGTCAATGGAATTCCCGTATGTGCTATCCATTGATTTGCCCAACTTTGAAATGCTGTAAAAGATTGGTTGTTAATCTTGAAAAGTGGCATGAATGCTTCAAAATTAGGATGTTGGGCTAATCGATTTTCAACATCTACTGCATATTTACAATACTGTGGATACATTAATGAGCCAAAACCGATAACACTGTATTTAATAGAATTTTGCTGCGGAATTGAAGCAAGTAACTCCTGAAACTTTTTTGCGTTAGTTGGAGCATCTCCATCGCCGTATGTTGCTGTAAAAACAATCAATTGTTTAGCAACAGCGAATGAGTTATAATCATTGAGTTGAGCAATGAAAGCTTTGTTCTTTGTAGATAGTAACGCTTCAAAAAAGAGATGTGCAAAACGATAGGTGCTTCCTGTTTCTGAACCCACTAAAATGATAAATTCGGCTTCGTCTTTAGTAAATTTATTTTTTAGAATTAGTTGTTTTTTGGTTCGCTTTAGTGTCATTTGAAAGCCCGAGTACATAAAGAATATTAATGTGATGCATGCTAATCCTAATACGATAGCCCAAAGTATAGAACCTTGTCCTGTATGCAGCAACAAACTCCAATACGATGTAATAGCAACCCAAGGATATTCGTAAGAACTAAGTACTTCACCTGCGTATTGATGTATTTGTAGCTCTTTATTTTTGAGTTTGACTAAAAAGTAATCTTCTACATCTTTTGAAAAAGGAAACGTTATACTTTTTACATCACTTAAAGTTGTTTGTTGAAAAATAGGAAAATCTTTGGGTGCTTTGGTAGTGTAGTTATTTATAAAAGCTGTTGTATGTGTAATTTGATGATTTGGCAGCAGCGAAAATTTTTCTATAGAAAGATATATTCCTGTAAGTGTAATGATTGCAAGCGGAATGAAGAATAGTTTTCCGAGTTGAATGTGATAGTATTGTAAAAAATTCTCTTTTACAACGTTGGAAAAGAATCGTTTGACGCCACCTTGACGTTTGGCAATGAGTATGATTCCCGAGAAGAGTAGTAAGAAGAGTAGAAGAGATACAATACCAACAATGAAACGCCCAGTACTTTTTAAGAATAATGAACGATGTAGATTGGTGGCAAATTTAAAGAGAGTTGCTTTTTCTTTGAGTTCGCCGAGCTTTTTTCCAGTAATGGGATTAATGTAAAACGTTTCGCTGTCGCCCATGTGGGTAATCACGGAAGCAGTTACAAAATTATCATTCGTTACTTGTAGTTCTATAACTTCTTTATAGGTGTGTTGAAGCGCAGTAATGGTTGTTGCCACAGAAACGTTATCTAAGTTGTGAATAGCGTAGGTTTCTAACTGATTGGAAACAGGTTCAAAGGCTAGGATGATTCCTGTGATAGAAGCAAGTGTGATAAATAGCGAAGAAGATATAGCCAAGAGTAAATGGCTATATCTCCATATAGAAATTGTCATGAATCAATGGTTATTTTTGAGGAATCATACGAACGTAGCGAATGAATCCGTTTCCTTCAACTTTACTTTTTACCGTTTGTGAGGTTAGTTCAAATTGAACGTCTTCAACATGATATTCTTGATCTTCTACAGCAGTTTCAAAACGAATTTTATAACCTGTGTCAATTTTATCATCCGGAATTTCAATCACACTTATCTTTCGTTCGCCGCCACTGATAGTTTCTCCAGTAATCGAATCAATATTGGGACGTCTTTTTCCGTAAAATTTCCACCACTCAGTAATGTCGGAGTACCATTCGTCATCATTTCCTTGTACATATAGTGTTTCTACATATTTTCCGTTAGCATCTAGTAAAGAGATTACCACATATGCGCCTTCACCTGTATAGTTTTTCATTTGAATCATGCATTTGTATTTTGAACTTGAACCGATAGAGGTAAAGCCCATCATGACAAATGCTGTAACTAGACTGAGTACAGTGAGCGTGTTAATTATTGATTTTTTCATGCTTTTTATTTTTTATTGAAGAAATGAAATGTCTATTTTTTGTTGCTGTAACAACTCATTTTCTTTGGCAAGATCGTACGCACTTTCTTCAAAGTCTGTTTTTTGCGATTTATCAGCACCCATAGAAAGTAAGTATTTAAGAATTTTTGTACTCTTTGCTTTCATCGCTGCTATATGTAGTGGAGCAATTCCGTCGTTATTTTGTTGATTAACGTTTATACCTAACGAGTGTACATATTTGAGAAGTTCTATATTTTCTGCGTCTAATGCTAAGTGAAATAGAGTATTTCCATTAGTTTGCGGCTTTAAAAAATTAAAACCTTTGGCCTTTAATAAGGCAAGCTTTTGCGCAAAGTTGTTCATGTTCTTTGTATGGTAGTTTTTCAACAGGTAAAACGCAAGGTTATGTTGTTCCTTATCTACAACATTGATATTAGCTCCTTTTTCCAATAAAAATGCAACTACTTCTGGAGAGTTTCTGTATATCGCATTTGTCAAAGCAGAATGACCTTCTTTGTTTTGAGAGTTGATGTTTTTTGTATACTCTGCTAGGTAACGAATTACATCTTCATTATTTCTATAAGAGGCATTTAACAGTGCTGTATTTCCGTCTTTATCTACTTGGTTTACATTTACACCTTCTCCCACAAAATATTTGAATACAGCAATGTCTTCCGATTTACTTGCAAGTGAGTGTAAAGGGGTTTCTCCTTCTGTAGTGGTCACATTTGGCGTAATTCCTAATGATACTAAGTATTTGAACGTTTCAAGAGTATTGGTTTTTCTACGCAAACCACGACTTGCAAATATAATTGCGTTTTCTCCTTTTGTACTCGTACGTTTTGGATCAATACCTTCTTTGAGTAAACGCTTCATGATTGGAATATTTCCTGCTTTTGCGGCATAACTGAAAATTCCGTTACCATTTGCATCTGTATCTTCAAGCGAAACTCCTTTTGAGAGAAAGTATTGAATAATGTCGTAATTTTTAGCAAAAGGTGTTACTAACAGCAGTACGTTTGCGCCATCGTGATTGGTATCTTTTTTGAAATTTGCGCCATACATTAAACAGAGATCGTACAGTTCAGGGTTTACCTGACCTGTGACGGCTGCAAAATTTACAATAGAATATCCGTGACTGTCTGTAATGTTTGTGTTCGCACCTTTTTCAACTAAAAATCGCATCATTTCCAGATTGTTTCTATATGCTGCCCAAAAAATGTAGGTTCGTCCATCATGTGTGAGTTTGTTGACGTCGTTTCCTTTTTTGGAAAGCAAATATTTAATGGTTTTATTGTCTGTTTTTTCAATCAACGCCATAGAAACGGCATCAAACATATTGTGATCTAGTTGTGCAATATCGTTTCCTTCCGCTATTTTTTTGTCAATATCTGCAATACTAGGATTGGTTTTCCAGTACGCTCTACTTAAAAAAGCATTGGTTTCTTGTGCATTGCTGTACCCTATCGCACATAATAAAATACTAGCTACGATTAGTTGGAGTTGTTTCATGTTTTATTTTTTTACAAAAGATTCAATGACTTCGTTGATGTCATTTTCTTTGGTTATGTTATCAGCAAATAAATGTTTGTATAGCACTTTATTATCTACTTTTGCTTCTAAAGATAGGTTCGTGTTTCGGCTGAATACTTCGTCCCACTTGTCACGAACTTTTGCCCATTTTTCTTGGTGTTCTTTCCACCAGTCTGCAGCAGCCTTGCAACGACTATCATCTACACGTTTGTACACATTGTATCCTTTTTCGCTAGCGATGATGATATCATTTTTTTCTTCTTCTCGAACTACTTTTAGATTGTCTTGATCGTGAACCCAACCTTCGGTTGTGATTTCATGTCTATTTCCACGAACCGTTACATTATAATCGCTACGTTTTGTGTATTCGCGTCTTGGTAACGGAGCATCTGTAGTATTTTCCCAGAAACTTTTTCCATCTACATGTACCCAAGTTGCTGAGCCTTCATAACGAGGACTGTCGTCTACTTGATATACTTTTTGCGTCCATTGTTTTTTTACATCAGTTTTAGACTTTTTCTCATAAACCCAGTTATTGTTTCCGTTGTACATGTAAAAATCAGTGTTTTCATATAGCCAATCTTGTCGCCAGTGTTTTACGATATGCGGTTTTGCAGGATTTCCAACTTGAAGTAAATGTTGTATCGAAATTTTATTGTTTTCATCCACCACTAATTGTGCCCATTCCAAACCTTTTGCAACTTTATTTTCAGAAGGTTTGTATAATGAATCATTGCTATAATTGAATGTTTCTGCAAAGTTGAAGGTTACTTCAAAACAGCCACACATTTCTTTGATGGCGTTTCGATCTTTTTTCTTTTTGCTTTGTGCATTGGTAATTCCTATGATTAGTAGAGAAAAAGCGAATAGTGTTGCGATTTTTTTCATTTGAATTATTGTCTAATAGATTGAATTAATCTGTATATTTTTATATGGATGTTTAAAAATTGGTCACATTGTCATTTGGTTGATACACAAAGTTGAAGGTAAAGTAGCGGCTTTCATCAACAAATGCATCAGGATTAGCAGGCGCATCTTTATAGTAACTTAAAATTTCAACTTTTGCATATTTTCCATCATGTGTTCTGATTACTAATATTTTTCCAGGTGTTGGATTGATTACGTGTGATGGAGGACCTGCATATGTATACCAACCGTTTCCACTTCCTGTTGCAATGGCATAACTAGTTGCGCTATCTTGCATTAAGTGTTCAGTTGCTACTTCTGTAATAGAGCTCATGCTTCCGTTAGCGATGTATACTGCGGCATTTCCAGTACGTTCTGGCTCATCAGTAGTTCCTAAAGAAGTACCACCATTTACAATGATAGAAGTTCCTCTAAAGGCAATATCCCATTCTGTATCACTAGTAGTTGTTTCTCCTGTAGCAAAGTTAAATTTTGCAAAAGCACCTGAAACAGGTTGTCCTTGACCGCCATTTTGCGGAGCGTGTAAGTTGCTAATAGTTTCAGAGTTTACTGGAAGCAATTCAGGGGTTGCATCATCGTCATTGTTACAAGAAATGAATCCTACGAATAGTAAGGCGATTGCTAAAAATTTGATAGTTTTCATGTTAATTTAGTATTTAATAATAGTTAAAATTGAATTGTTAGGTTTCCGTATATAATTCGTCCAGCGATATTGCTGATGTTTTGCGCATCGGTAAAGCCAAAAAGATTGTCAATACCAAAACCAAAAGTGTAATGTTTATACATGGTTTTGTTGATGGCTAAATCCCAAATCGTATAGCCACTTACAAAATTGTCATAGTGGTCTAAGTAGCCATTTCCGTTAGAATCAGCTATGCCATATTTACTGCGATATACTGCTCGAATGTTTGTGTTTATGTTCCACTTTGGAATGTGGAGGAAAAGCTTGCCATTTGCCATGTGTCGTGAGCGATTAAATAGTCCAAAATAATCTGACGATTCTAGCTGAAATGATGGCGCACTTGGGTTTTCTCTGGCAAATACTTGTTCGTTGTCAAAGGCTTTTTCAGCGGCTTTGTCTTTGGCGAATAATAATTGATATCCTGCTGAGAATTGAAGATTCTTGATGATTTTCCAAGTCGTTGAAAATTCTACACCTTGCGTGTAAACTTCATGTACATTGGTGTAACTAAATACATTTTGCCCGTTGGTTTTATTGGCAATCACTCGTGTATCGATGAGGTTGTCAATTGAATTTCGAAATAGATTTGCTTGTAGTGAAAGTGTTTTAGTCGGTTGGTAATCAAATCCAATATTGATGGCTAAAGAACTTTCAGGTTTTAATTCGCTTGAAAAAGTACTTACGGGAACTACTTGATTGGCTATTTGTCCTTCTGCTGCTAACTGTGCAATGACTTCGGAAACAACGTCATATCCCACTACCGTATAGCCTACGGTTGCATTGGTGAAATTGAAGTAGAGTTGCCTAAAATCGGGTGCTTTAAAACCATAACCTACCGCACCTTTTACAGCTAATTTTGGTGAAATTTCATAGCGAAGTGCTAATTTCGGACTGAATTGTGAAGCGTAGACATTGTGATTGTCAAAACGAGCTCCAATGATAACATTCAGTCTTTCTAGAGGATTTCCATCATATTGCGCATATACATATGGAGCTTTGAACTGAGGCTTTTCATTGAAGTATGTACGATCAAGAGTTTCGTATGTGTAACCAATTCCTGCGATATACGAGGTTTTTTCAGAAGCTTTATAAACTGTTCGAAACTCAGGTCGAATCATGGTTTGATTGAAAGTTGCTTCACTAAAACGAGTATTATTTGAAGTGTCGTCCAAAAATTCAGAAGCTCTGTAATTAGTAACATAAAACTCCAAAGAACTTTCCCACTTATCATTAAATGTGTGAGTCAATTTTGAATGCATATTCCACTCATTAATATCACTTTCTCCTTGTAAACTTTCAGAGGCAATGTAATCTTGCTGTTGTGTGAAAAATCTTCCAGAAAAAAACACATCGGTTTTATCAGAGAAGTGATAAGTTGCTTTTGATGAAATGGTATAATTTTCAAAGGGTTCAACAGTATTTCCCACACTATTGTTGTTCAAATCATATCCGCCGCTGCTATACCTGTTTATAAAACCTGAAATGCTGAATTGATCATTTTTGTAACCTATATCTGCACGTGTGTCATACGTTTCAAAAGAGGCTGTACGTTGTTGTAAACTTCCGTTGATTCCATATTTAGGTGTTTCTGTGATGATATTAATCACTCCTCCGAGCGCTTCATTTCCATATAAAGATGAAGAAGCTCCTTTTATAATTTCAATTTGTTTGATGTTGCCAACTGTAATTCTGTCTAGGTCTAACGTTCCAGCTGAACGTCCAATAAGTGGTACACCGTCTATTAAAATAAGTGTATAAGCAGCATCCAAGCCTTGCATTTGAATTCCTTCGCCACCACCAAAATCTGGAACAGTAATCAAGCCGCTTTGCTCATTCAAAATGTCACTCAACCGTACAGCATTAATTGCTTCTAAGTCTTTTTTTAAAACTATCGATGCTGGTAATGGAAGGGAAGAAAGTTGACGTTTTGTACGTGTTGCTGTGATAATGACATCTTCTAATAACTCAACAGTAATCGAATCTTTCTTTATGTTTTGATTGTTTTGTGCGTTGATATAGGAGCTAACTAAAACCCAAAAAACTAGTAGAATATTATTTTTATTTAGACTCATTATATTTAATTTGAACGCAAATATACTTTTTATTTTAATTCAGTCTAAATAATAATAAATTTTTTTACTGCTTTTTAGCCTTAAAAAATGGTTTGGTTTTTTAAAGAATTGTCATGCAGTTGTTTAACTGTCAAAATTTATATTGTTAGTTAGAAAGGTATTTTTTTAAGGGAAGAAACGCTGTTTTTATTACTATTGAGCGATTCATTGTTTTCTTTTAATCTTGGCACTTTTATTGCTTTATTAAAAAAAAAGACTGACATGTATGACTATACTTGCTACGAAGAATAAAAAAATCAAATTAATACTCAGCGTTATTTTTGATTTGATAGGATACGTTTCGTATATACTTCCTGGTTTTGCAGAAGTTTCGGATATTATTTGGGCTCCAGTTTCTGCTTGGTTAATGACTAAAATGTATAAAGGAGTACCAGGGAAGGTTGGTGCTGCGATTGCTTTTGTTGAAGAAATTTTGCCGTTTACAGATATAGTGCCATCATTTACATTAATGTGGTTGTACACGTATGTAATCCGTTCAGAAGAAGAAACAAATACAGTGAAAAAGTATTAATTATTTGATAAGTTTCATGCGTCGGAGCATTTTCTTTTCAAATTCCCAGAAAAATTTGAATTGTCCAAACAAGGTTCCAAAAATAATTAACAATATTTGGTATAATGGAAGGATGATAATGATGCGAATCATCCAATATAAAAAACCACCTAAAAAGCCTTCAGGAAAGATAATTCGTGTAAATCCAATCCATTCTAACAAAGGTTTAGCAATTCGTACAGAACTTGTTCCTGTAAGTGCAAATACAAGAAAAATTGCAATCATTTCCCAACGATAATTGGTTACCCATTTGTGTTCTAGTTTCTTAAAACACCAGAGAAAGAAACGTAGCATACCATAAAAGAATATAATGACCGCCAATAGGACTACGATATAATAAAGTAGTTTGTATTCTTGTCGATCAATGAAAGTACGAATGATTTTTTTTGAAAAAAGGTATGCAGTATAAAGTAACGCTGTGATTCCTAAAAAAGGAAAGATTAGTTGCCAGTTGTTTTTTATTTCCCAACGTTCTTTAAATGTGTTCATTTGCTAAATTTTCGGAGCAAAGATACACAACTTACTTTTTAAATCCGAACAGGAAATACCGCAAGTTTTTGATCGTATTTCTGTTGAAAGAATACAAAATAGTAATACAGTTGATAGTTTACTTCATATCCGTAATCTACATTTGGCTGATAATTGATTTCTTGTTGGTACAGTGAATTATTGTAGCGTGAAGGTTGAATGACACGCTGATTCCATTCAGTGACATACACACGATTTCTTGTTTCTAAAAAGTTTTGAGAGTAATATTGTCTTGGTCGTGCATAACTTTGCATCCAAGCGCTGAAACCAGGCTCAAAAATGATAATTTCGTATTCTAACTCTTCATTTACTATGCGAATCGTATCAGATATTTTTGTGATATCGTCTGATTTTTTAGTGATTGTTTTTCTTTGCCCCGTACAAGAATAGACGATACTTCCTGTTAAGACCAATAGAAAGAGAACTTTTTTCATATAAAATCATTTGATATAAAGATACGATATTTTAAAGAGTTGTCTAGTGAAGTTGGGTGAACTATGCGTAACAATGAGGAACTGTTATACCTCAATTAGCGAGATTTTATAAACGTTGTAAAAAACCATAAAAAAAAAGCATCAACTTTCGTCAATGCTTTTTTAGTTTGTATATTTTTTAGAGGATTATTTACCTCCAAATAATCCACCTAGCAAACCTCCAAGTCCGCCACTTTTACCGCTACCGCTGTTTTTGTCATTTCCTTTAAAAAACATACCCGCAATATCATCAATTACGCTTCCATCATTGTCAGCATCTAAAATTGACTCGATAAAACTTTGTTGTTGAGGAGCTTGATTAGATCCTCCGCCAAGTAATCCACCAAGAAGGTCTCCAAGACCATTTGAACTTTGTACATTTTGTTGACGTTTTTGTTTTCCTAAAACTCCCATTAATATTGGAGCAGCTACTTTTAAAATGTTAGTAATAGAAGACGTATCCATTCCAGATTGCTTACTAATTGCATTTTCTACATTTTGTCTACGATCTCCCAATACGTGACGTAAAATTCCATCACCATCATCTTTTACTTCTTGGTTTACACCACCACCGAATAAACTTCCTAGGTTATCTAAAATACTTCCGTCGTGTTTGTTCTCTAACGCTCTGTTCAATCCTTCAGCTCCTTCAGGAGAACTTGCGTTTCTTTTCATAGCGCCCATAAGTACAGGCAAAGCCATACTAAGAACAGAAGCTGTTTTGCTTTTATCTTCTCCAACTTCATTGCTGACTCCTCCAATAATTTGCTGTCCTAAGTCGCTATTTAATAAATCTAAAATTCCAGACATTTTTCTAAATGGTATTTATTGTTAATAATCTGAAAACAAGATAGGAATATTCTACAAGGAAGTAAAACAGTGTTTGCATTTTTTTTAAGATTCTTACGAAATGCAAAAATATCTGTTAAACGGATTTTTTTAACAAATAAAAACTAAAAAAAGAGGGTATCTGAATTAATTTTTACAATATCTCTGTCTTCATTAGACATATGATTAGTGTTAATCTAATCTTTGTAAAAACTTGTTTTTCAGATAATCTCTTTTTTAAAAAGACTCTTTTAATGAGCTCTTATTTTTCTGTTTTTAGGAGCGAACTGATTTGATCAGCTAATTCCAATCCAATTCTATCTTGTGCTTCATTTGTAGCAGCACCAATATGTGGCGTTAAAGAAACATTAGGATTCATTAATACTTTGATAGCAGGTGTTGGCTCGTTTTCAAACACATCCAAACCAGCAAAACTCAATTTTCCACTATCCAATGCATCAATTAGAGCAACTTCATCAATGATTCCTCCTCGTGCAGCATTGACAATTCCTGCACCGTCTTTCATGCGTTCTATTTCTTTTTTACCGATAATGTATTCTTTTTGAGCAGGAACATGTAACGTAATAAAATCCGCATGTTGTAAAACGTCTTCTACCGGTTCTGTTTCAATTTCGACGTTGATATATTGTCCGTTGTAAAAATCTACTTTTACCGTTGCTTTTCCAATGAATTTATCTGAAGCAATTACCTTCATTCCTAACCCTAGGGCAATTTTAGCTACTTCACGACCAATACGGCCAAAACCGATAATTCCGAGAGTTTTTCCTCGTAATTCAGTTCCTTTAGCATATGCTTTTTTGAGTTCTTTAAAACGTGAATCACCTTCTAAAGGCATATTTCTGTTTGCGTCATGTAAAAATCGAACTCCATTAAATAAGTGACCAAAAACCAATTCGGCCACAGAACTCGATGAAGCTGCAGGTGTGTTAATTACATGAATTCCTTTGGAACGAGCGTACTCAACATCAATATTATCCATTCCAACACCACCACGGCCAATAATTTTTAAGCTTTCACAAGCATCTATAATGTCTTTACGAACTTTTGTAGCGCTGCGTACTAAGAGTACGTTGATTTTATGTTCGTTTATATACTTGATAAGTTGTTCTTGCGCAACTTTTGTAGTTATTACTTCGAAACCGTCTTTTTCTAACGCGTCAATTCCACTTTGAGAAATTCCGTCGTTTGCTAATATTTTCATGGATAATGGAAAATTTAAAATTTGAATGATTGATAGTTTTTTAGGCTCTCTTTTCGAGTTGTTGCATTACGTCAACTAGTACTTGTACACTTTCTAGTGGAAGCGCATTGTACATAGAAGCTCTATAACCTCCAACACTTCGGTGTCCATTAAGCCCATTGACACCAGCTTCTTTCCACATTGTGTCAAATGTATCTTTTAGTTCATCTGTTGCTAAAGTAAATGTAGCATTCATATGACTTCGGTCTTCTGTGGCAACAACTCCATTAAATAACGGATTTCGATCAATTTCTCCGTATAGTAAAGCAGCTTTTTGTTCGTTTATCTTTTCGATAGCCGCAATTCCTCCTAAGTTTTTTAGCCATTCTAACGTTAGCATCGATACATATACAGGAAAAACGGGAGGTGTATTAAACATACTATCTTTACTTATGTGTACTTGATAATTAAGCATAGAAGGTATTGTTCTGCTTACTTTTCCTAAGGTTTCTTCCTTTACAACAACTAATGTAGCACCAGCAGGGCCCATATTTTTTTGAGCACCAGCATAAATTAAATCGAATTTTGAAAAATCAAGCTGACGCGAGAAAATATCAGAACTCATATCACAAACTACAGGAACATTTGTTTTTGGAAAATGCTTCATTTGTGTTCCAAAAATAGTATTGTTACTAGTGCAGTGAAAGTAATCAGCATCTGAAGGAATCGTATAGTCTTTAGGAATGTATGTAAAGTTTTTATCTTTTGAAGAAGCAACTTCTACAATTTCACCAAATAATTTAGCTTCTTTAATGGCTTTATCACTCCAAGTTCCTGTATTTAAATATGCAGCTTTCGTTTCTAGTAGATTATAAGCACTCATCAAAAATTGAGTACTTGCCCCACCTTGTAAAAATAATGCTTGATATCCTTTTCCTTCCAAACCGAGCAATTCCAAAGCCAAACTACGAGCTTTTTCCATTACATTGACAAATGGTTTGCTTCGGTGTGATATTTCAATTAAAGAGAGATTATCATTATTAAAATTTATAATTGCTTCAGAAGCTTTTTGAAGAACTTCTTGTGGTAGTATACAAGGACCAGCGCTAAAGTTATGTTTTTTCATCTTTTAAGGTTTGTCGTGTGTTGTTTTGATATACAAAGTTGCTAAATTATGAACGAATTGTTGTTATGAAAGTGCTAAATATTTTGTCACAAATTTGTGAGAAATTGTAAAGTATCTACACCATCAGCGTAATCATATAATTGTGGATGTTGAGTTTGTCCAAATTTAACCTCATTTGTAAGGTTTAAATCTGCAACAACACATTGAATAGATTCTTCTTCTAAGGTTAATTTTTCTTGTAATGAATCAAGATTGTCGTAATATTCATAAAAAACGGTGGCTATTGGTGACGCATATTGCGTATCTTCTTTAATCATCAAAAAACCATTTTCTAAAATATCGAATAAACTCATTAAATAGACTGCTTTGTTGTAATCGTAGTTATTAGCGTATTTCGCATTGTCCATAATATTACTTTTGGAGTACATTGCTTGAAAAAAGGCATCAAAATTATAATCTCTTGGAACAAAAAGTTTGGAAACACTGCGACAGCCTAAGCCAAAGTATGTGAAAATATCATCACTTAATCCTTCTAGTTGTTCAGTGGTTTCGTTTCCTGTTAGGATGGCAACAGAGTTTCTGTTTTTTCGAATGATACTTGGCTTGTCTTTAAAATAGTATTCAAAATAACGTGCAGTATTGTTGCTTCCAGTAGCAATTACTGCTTCAAAATCAGTTAGTTTTTCTTCTGTAAAAGAAATTTTTCCTTTAAATTTTGGTTCAACATATTCTAAATACTTAGCTAAATAGGGAAGAAGATGCTTATCATTTGATGACTGCTTAACTAATACTTCATGACCTGCAATTAATACAGATAAAAAATCGTGAAATCCTACCAATGGAATATTTCCTGCCATGATAATTGCTACTTTTTTAGAAGTAATAGCATGTATATCATAATTTTGTGTCCATGATTCTAGCGATTCTTTTTGCAATGCATTTGCCCAATTTGCAATAGCAAAGCGTAGATTTTCTTTGGTAAACCAACTATTATGCTCTTCAGCAAGTTTGAGTTGATGTCTCATACCTTCAAAAAAAAGATCATTGTATGCAATTTCTGCTTGCGGAATTAAATTTTCAGTTGAAAATTGCCTTAAAAAATCACTAAGTTTTACAAAAGCGTTAATTCTTTCTGCTAAAGTCATCTGAATTTGTTTATGAATAGTTTTGGCGTTATTTTTGTAAAAGTATCAGCCAATAATTAATTTTTGGCGAATTTATGAAACTTTTACCGCATACGTGGTAGATTGTAATAAGATTGTAAACGAAACGAAGAAAAAATGGCAATAATTATAACCGACGAATGTATCAACTGTGGCGCATGTGAACCAGAATGCCCTAATACTGCAATTTATGAAGGAGCAGATGATTGGCGTTATGCTGATGGAACTTCTCTTGAAGGAAAAGTGGTATTACCTAATGGAAAAGCTGTAGATGCAGAAGAAGCACAAGAACCTATTTCAGATGAAATTTATTACATTGTTCCTGATAAATGTACAGAATGTAAAGGATTTCATGAGGAACCACAATGTGCAGCTGTTTGCCCAGTTGATTGTTGTGTGCCAGATGAAGATGTTGTAGAAACAGAAGAAGAATTGTTATCTAAACAAGCATTTATGCATCCAGAAGACTAATGTTATGTTGTTTTTAGATTAATAATTTTCTTAAATAAAAATATTGAAAAGCTACGCAACCGTAGCTTTTTTTAATGTTAGTATAACGACATAAAGAATAATACTAATTTTTGACATTTAGTACATAAGTAAAAAGCCACTTACGATAATGTAAAGTGGCTTTTTTGGGTTTTGGGTTGGTTGTGGTATGATTAAATATCTTCAAAATTCACATCTGTAAAACTTTCAATATTGGAGTCTTGATCAGATGATTCATCTAAACTATATTCTCTTTTAAAATCTTTTTGGTGACGTTCAGAAATTACTTCTTCCCCTTTTTCATCAACAATATAACCAGTCATTTCGTCCAAAATTTCCGTAAATGCTGAGAAATCTTCTTTATAAAGATAAATTTTGTGTTTTTTGTAGTGGAAAGACCCGTCGTCGTTTGTGAATTTTTTGCTTTCTGTAATGGTTAGGTAATAATCGCCAGCTTTGGTAGCTCTGACATCAAAGAAATAAGTTCTCCTTCCTGCCCTCAATACCTTAGAGAAAATTTCTTCTTTCTCTAGTAATTCTTTTTCACTCATAATCCCTTTTTCTAAAAATTTTAGTTGTTTGTTAATCTCCCTCAAAAATGTAAAAAAAAAATTAACTGAACAACAAAATTTTACAAATCTTTTTCGGAAAGCTGTTTTAAATAAAGCTCTTTAAAGTAACCTTCTTGCTCAATAAGCTCATCATAAGTTCCATTTTGAATAATTTTTCCGTTGTCTAGGACCAGAATTTTGTCTGCATTTTTAGCAGAGGAAATTCGGTGACTTACAATGATAGTTGTTTTGTTTTTTGTAATACGTTCAATATTAGAAAGGATTTCTTCTTCTGTTTCTGTATCTACTGCAGATAAACAATCGTCCAATAAAAGAATATTAGGATTTTTAATAATGGCTCTTGCAATTGACACGCGTTGTTTTTGTCCGCCACTCAGTGTAATTCCTCGTTCGCCAAGAATTGTTTCGTATCCTTTTTTAAATCCGATGATATTATTGTGGACAGAGGCAAATTTGGCAGCTTCTATTACTTCATCATCAGTAGCATCTTCTTTGCCAAATTTTATATTTTCTTTGATACTTTCAGAGAACAAGAAAGCGTCTTGCGGTACTATACTGATAGCTTGTCGTAAACTATTTAAATTAAGTTGTTTGATAGGAGTTTGGTCAATTTCGACACTTCCTTGATTGGTGTCGTACATTCTGCTAATCAAGTCTAATATTGTTGTTTTTCCAGAACCTGTTTTTCCAACAATTGCCAACGTTTCTCCAGAAGAGAGAGAAAATGATACATTTTTTAAAGCAGTTATGTTAGTGTCATCGTAGGTAAACGACACATTTTTGAATTCAATGTCACCTTTAATAGGTGTAATTTCTTTTACTTCATTTCGAATTTCTGGTTTCACTTTTAAAAATTCATTGATACGTTGTTGTGACACTTCAGCTTGTTGTACAATAGATGTAACCCATCCAATAGTTGCGACAGGCCATGTAAGCATATTTACATACATAATAAACTCAGCCAATACACCAAATTCAATATCTCCATTAATAAATTGTCTGCCGCCAATATAAATTACCAAAATATTACTCGCTCCAATGAGTAAAATCATCATTGGGAAAAACCATGCTTGAACTTTAGCCAAATCCATGTTTTTGTTTTTTCCTTCTACAACCATTTCATCAAACGCTTCTTTAGTTTGTGGTTCAATTCCATAGGCTTTAATCACAGAAACTCCAGAAAACGATTCTTGTGTAAATGTGGAAAGTTTTGATAAAAATTGTTGAACAATTGCGCTTCTTTTTTGGATAGCACGGCTCAATTTATAGATTAGAAATGATAAAATAGGAAGCGGGACTAAAGTATAAATAGCAACTTTGGGAGCTGTAATAAACATTAATGGTACTAAACACGCAAAAAGTGTAATGGTACGAATACTGTACATAATGGCAGGTCCGGCATACATACGTACTTTTCCAACATCTTCGCTGATTCGATTCATCAAATCACCAGTTCGATTTTGCTTATAAAAATTTGTAGAAAGATTTTGATATTGTTGATAGACCTCATTTTTGAGATCAAATTCAATATAACGTGAAATATTGATAATTGTTTGTCGCATCAAAAAAGTAAAAAATCCTGCTAGAGCAGAAGCACCTACAATAATCAATATGTTAATTAATAGTTCATTTTTTACAATTGCAAGGTCTGTAATTTCTCCAGAAATATACTTTTCGACTTCTGTAAGTGAATTTCCAATCAGTTTTGGGGTAAAAAGGGCAAATATTTGTGCGATAATAGTAATAATAACTCCTAAAAGTAACTTTCCTTTATACTTTATGAAGTATTTATTTAAATGTTGTAATTCTTTCATGTAACGGTAATTCCTAGCTATTTTTTAAGTCTCTATTTTGAAAAATCTTCATTTTAACAACAAGTTTATTGCATACATTTGAATTATCACTATTTTTGCACTCAATTTTTTATATATTATATAAAAGTAACATAACATATTATATGGTTTCAGATGTCATCAACACCAGCGAATTGCATAAGATAGATCCAGTTTTTGGTCAACTATCATTTGATAATCACGAACAAGTTGTTTTTTGTAACGACAAAGATACAGGATTAAAAGCAATAATAGGAATCCATAACACAGTTTTAGGACCTGCTTTAGGAGGAACGCGAATGTGGCAGTATACAAATGAATGGGAAGCACTAAATGATGTATTGCGCTTGTCTCGTGGTATGACATTCAAGTCAGCAATTACTGGTTTGAATCTTGGAGGTGGAAAAGCCGTAATTATTGGTGATGCAAAAACACAAAAAACACCAGCATTAATGCGTAAGTTTGGAGAGTTTGTACATTCTCTTAGTGGACGCTATATTACTGCTGAAGATGTAGGAATGGAAACGAGTGATATGGATATTGTTCGTGATGTGACTCCTTACGTAACTGGAATTTCTGAGTCTAGAGGTGGCGCAGGAAATCCTTCTCCTATTACAGCGTATGGCGTTTTTATGGGAATGAAAGCTGCTGCTAGATATAAGTTTGGTTCGGATGTATTAGAGGACAAAACGGTTTATGTACAAGGAATCGGTCATGTAGGGGAAGCATTAGTTGAACATTTATCAAATGAAGGAGCGAATGTTGTAATTGCAGACATCAACGAAGAGCGTTTACAAGCCGTAAGTAAGGCGTATGGGGCAACAATTTATAGAGGTTCAGATATTTATGCTGAAGAAATGGATATATATGCGCCATGTGCACTAGGAGCTACAATCAATGACGATAGTATTTCAAAGTTAAAAGCACAAGTTATTGCAGGAGCTGCAAACAATCAATTGAAGGATGAGATTAAGCATGGAGCGATGTTACGAGATAGAGGTATTGCTTATGCACCAGATTTCCTAATCAACGCAGGAGGAATCATCAATGTATACGCCGAATTAGAAGGATATGGAAAGGCTGAGATTATGCGTAAAACAGAAAATATCTATAATACGACATTAGAAATTTTCAAGCACTCTGATGAGAATGATCTTACGTCTCATTACTCAGCATTGCGTATTGCTGTTGATAGAATTGAAGCAAGAAAAAAAGAAGCGAACAAATAGTAGCATTCTTTTAAAATAATTATATTTTTGCGGGGCGAAAGGAAAGATTCTTTTCGCCTTTCATATTTTTTATATTAAAGTTCTTATTTCAGATGCTAACAAGAAGACACATTCGAGTTAAAGTAATGCAATCAATTTACGCATTGTCTCAGTCACAAAGTGATCAAGTTGATAAAGAATTGAAATTCATCAACATGAGTATTGCGAATATGCACGATTTGTATATCCTTACTCTCGATTTGTTTGTAAAATTGAGCGAATACGCTCAAAATCAATTAGAATTGTCGCAAAAAAAATACCTGGCGACTTCTGAGGAAAAAAATCCGAATAAAAAATTTATACAGAATGCGATTATTCGCCATTTGTCGGAAAATGAAGCGTTAAAAGAAGCACTTCAAGATCGAAAATTGGACGACTGGGAATTGAATGATGAATATATTCGTGTCATTTTTGAGGAGATGCTTGCCAGTAATTTGTATAAAAAATATATGGCAGACACTGAAATGAGCTATGAAAATGATCGTTCATTTGCGGCAAAATTATTTTCAGAGATTATTGCGCCAAATGAAAAGTTGTATGAGTATTTTGAAGACAAAAAACTAACTTGGATAGATGACCTTCCTGTGGTAAACACATTAATTCTTAAATCTATCAAACAGGCAAAACAAGGAAAAGAACGAATCTTTCTTTCTGAATTATACAAAGACGATGAAGATAAAGCATTTGTCAAAGAATTATTCACAAAAACTGTATTGAATGATGAAATGCTAACTAAGGAAATTCAAGGAAAAACACCGAACTGGGATAAAGATCGTATCGCAAATTTAGACCTTATTCTTTTAAAAATGGCGATATGTGAATTCTTAAAATTTCCTTCAATACCTGTAAAAGTCACAATTAATGAATATATTGAGCTCGCAAAAGAGTATTCTACTTCTAAAAGTAGTATGTTCATCAATGGAATTTTAGATAAACTCATTAAAGAATATAAACAAGAAAATAAGTTAAATAAAATCGGTCGCGGTTTGATGTAACGAAAACAATTATTAAATTTACCACTCAAATTTTAAATACTATGATCAGAAAAGGATTAATTTTATTAGGAGCTATGTCGCTAGTAATGTTTACTTCATGTAAAGACGACGCAACAAAAAAAGTGAAAAGTGAAAATGTTGCACAAGCACAAGAAAGAGATGCAGTGGCAACTAATTTTGCTGAAATGACTTTTGATAAAACAGAACATGATTTTGGAACTATCAATGAAGGAGACCAAGTAGAAACTACATTCAAATTTACAAACACAGGAAAAGTGCCTTTATTAATCTCAGGTATAAAAGGAAGTTGTGGATGTACTGTTCCAAACGATTGGCCAAAAGAACCAATTGCTCCTGGAGATAGTGGAGAGTTTACTGTAAAATATAACTCTACAAACAAGCCTAACTTAAAAACGAATACTGTAACTATTACTGCCAACACTGAAAAAGGAAGAGAAATGGTTCGTATCAAAGCTTTTGCTACTCCAAATCCAGAGTTGGAAGCAAAAAGAGTAAAGGCTAGAGAAGAAAGAGAAGCACGTATGAAAGCTCAACAAGAAGCTCAGAAAAAAGCGGCTGCTAACAATACAGGATCTACACAAACAGGTCACGAAGGACACAATCATTAATCATATAAAAGCTAAAGATTGGAACAGTTTTTACCATTGTTGTTAATGTTGGTAGTTGTATATTTCTTTATACTAGCGCCTAGCATTAAACGACAAAAAAAAGAAAAGAATTTTATGCAATCTATCAAAAAAGGAGATCGAGTGATCACAAAAAGTGGAATGCATGGAAAGATTGTTGAGCTGAACGATAAAGACAATACTTGTGTGATTGAAACTGGTGCAGGAAAAATTAAATTTGAACGTGCCGCACTTTCAGCAGAAGCGTCTGCGAGACTCAGCAAAACAGTATAAAATACTTAGTTTAAGTAAAAAGCATCGTGAATAACGATGCTTTTTTTATGGAGTAAATCTTAGAAATTAACGATACTGATCACTTAAGCCTTTTCCTTCCATAATCATCGGAATAATTTTTTCTAGACGATTGTGCTTGGTAGCGACTCTTTTGGCAGTTGCAATATATTCAATGTATTCTTTTTGTTTATAATTGGGTAGTTCTTTAAACTTTTGCTCTAAAATCTTGTCTGCTTCAAAAGCAGAAGTCAATTCATTAGGAATAGGTAAGGGTTTCTTTTTTGTAAGTAAAACAGTTTTGTTTTCTAGTTGATTTTGTACAGCTCTATTAATGTAATCAGTAACTAATTTTTGAGGAATTGTTTCTTCAGCACTAAAGCGCCATTGTCGTAATGCTTGTGTTTTTCCTTCTTGCGCATTAATTAATACATTGGCTTGGTCACTTAATAAAGCTCCTTGAAAAAACCATAAACCTGCGTAGGATTTAAAAGCTCCCAAACCTATTACATTTTTACCATTTACAGTATATACTGGTGCTCCCCATTTAATGGTTTCTTTTACAGCAGTATTTTGTAAAATCAATGCGCGTAATGTTTGCAATTGTGATTTCCATTCAGGAAAGTTTTCAATAAATGCTTCAACAGTAGTATTTTTTTTCATTCCATTCAATTTCAGCTAAAATATGAAATTAATGTAAAAAAGGCTTATGCTAAGAGATTCCTCAAGTGTATCGCTATATTTAAATACTTTCAATTAAAATGTTGGTATCAATTTTACGTTCACTCGAAAATCTTGTACAAATTATTTTTTTGAAAATACACTAGTTATGATTTTGTTTAGATGCGTTTGTGTGCTATCATAAAAAGAGCCCAACCTTTTTAGAGTATTCTAAAGTTTGGGCTCTTTTATATTTTATATAGCAAATTTATTTTACTGTATGTTACGATTGTTTCATAGTTACAATTCGTTGCGCATATGGAGCGTCGTAATTAGCAGCTCCTAAAGCTTCTACAATCTTTTGACGTGTATCCCAATACACATCCCAATAGTTGTTACAATCTACATATGGCATGGCTAGTAACTCAACACCATTTGCGCCTAAATTGTTTACTGCAACTCTTGGGGCAGGCTCAGAGAGTACATTTTTATCGCTTTTTAAAACAGTATAAACAATTTCTTTAGCTTTTTCTATATCTGTACCATATTGAATTCCAAAAGGCATATCTATACGTAAGTTTCCTACTTTTGTCAGATTTATAATTTTATTTGCTGTAATTGCTCCATTTGGAATAATAACGGTTTCATTTTGAAAAGTCTCAATCACAGTTACAAATACAGAAATTTCTTTTACAAAACCAAAAGCATCGTTCGATTTGATTAAATCGCCTACTTTGAAAGGTCTAAAAATAAGCAACATAATTCCTGAAGCCAAATGACCTAATGATCCATTGAAAGCGGCTCCAATAGCTATCCCGATTCCAGCAATCAAAGCCGCAAAAGAAGCTGTTGGAATTCCAACAATCCCGGCAATTGAAATTAGTAGTACGAGCTTAAGAATAAACCCTATAAGTGTTAGCAGAAACGGACGTAGTGTTTCATCAATATGACGTGTTTCAAAAGTTTTAGCCACAGCTTTCATGATCATTCGGATGATCCAAAAACCAATAATTAATGCAGCTAATGCTCCAATTAGCTTCAATCCCCAATCACCAACACCTGCTGCAATAGTGTCATAAAATTTACCCAACGAATCTGTAATTGTGTTTCCCATAGTTAGTATGTATTTTAAGGTTATTTCCTTAAAATTAACTACTAGAACACAAGTTCAATTTTCACAAAACTATTAAGTTAAAACTATCGATATAGGATTGTGAAAAATCGATAAAAAGTAGCTTTTACACTTCTTTCTTGTATTTTTTTGCTGTAAGTTCTGCTATTTTCACAATTACTTCAATAGCGCTTAAAATACTTTCTACAGGAACGTATTCATAACGACCATGAAAATTATGCCCACCTGCAAAAATATTTGGGCAAGGTAAGCCCATGAACGAAAGTTGAGACCCATCAGTTCCACCACGAATAGGCTTGATAATTGGTGTAATTCCTAAATCTTTCATTGCCTCTTCTGCAATTTCTACAATATGAAAAACAGGTTCTACTTTCTCTTTCATGTTGTAATATTGATCTTTAAGAGTAAGTGTTACAGGATCATATGTATAGCGACTATTAATATCGTCGGCAATTTTTCCGAGTAATTCTTTTCGAGCTTCAAATTTGTCTCTATCGTGATCGCGAATAATATATTCTAAAGTAGATTCTTCTACACGTCCTTTTATAGTATGTAAATGATAAAACCCTTCACGACCAGTTGTTTCTTGAGGGATTTCGTGTTGTGGTAATGCATTTATAATCTCATTGGCAATCAAAATAGAATTAATCATTTTTCCTTTAGCATATCCAGGATGTACAATTTTACCTTTGATTGTAATTTTTGCACTAGCGGCATTAAAGTTTTCATATTCAAGCTCACCAATCTGACTTCCGTCCATTGTATATGCCCAATCAGCACCAAACTTTTCTACATTGAACTTGTGTGCACCACGACCAATTTCTTCATCAGGAGTAAATCCGACACGAATTTTACCATGTTTTATTTCTGGATGCTGAATTAAATACTCCATTGCAGACACAATTTCGCAAATACCAGCTTTGTCGTCGGCACCTAATAATGTAGTTCCATCAGTTGTAATCAGTGTTTGTCCTTTATAGAGTAACAAATCTTCAAAATAATCAGGAGAAAGAACAATATCTTGTTCAGCATTCAATACGATATCTTTTCCATCGTAATTTGGAATAATTTGTGGTTTTACATTGGCTCCTGTAAAATCTGGAGATGTGTCAAAATGTGATACAAATCCAATAGTAGGTACTTCATGATCTACATTGCTAGGTAATGTTGCCATAATATACGCATTGTCGTCAATTGTAACCTCTTGCATTCCAATTCGTTTCAATTCGTCGACTAACAAATTAGCAAGATTCCATTGTTTTTCAGTACTTGGAGTAGTGTTGGAAGTTGGATCAGATTCCGTATCAATAGTTACATAACTAATAAATCTATCTATAATATGTTGTTGCATTTTGTATCTTTTTTTCAAAAATAACTCTTTCTTAAAAAATATATTGATCGATGAAAATCTTTTTTTTAATACTTCAAATCTTTCTTTTACAACAACCAATGATTCTTTAAAATTACTGTACTAAAATATTTTAGCTTTTAAAAAATCCACTATTTTTGCACAAACTACACAACATGTATCAATTGATTGTAAAGCCTATACTTTTTTTGTTTGATCCAGAAAAAGTACATCATTTTACTTTTTCCCTCATCCGTACACTTTGTAAAATTCCTTTACTGCCTAATCTTTTCAGAAGTCTATATGTGGTAAATGATAAACGATTAGAACGAAAAGTTTTCGGTCTGACATTTAAAAACCCTGTTGGATTAGCGGCAGGATTCGACAAAGATGCCAAATTGTATAATGAACTTTCTAATTTTGGATTTGGATTTATTGAAATTGGAACGTTAACACCCAAACCGCAAGCAGGAAACCCAAAAAAGCGATTGTTTCGTTTACAAAAAGATGAAGCAATCATCAATCGTATGGGGTTTAATAATGGAGGCGTTGAAGAAGCAGTAAAACGTTTAAAAAAGAATAAAGGCGTATTGATTGGTGGAAATATTGGAAAAAATAAAGTCACTCCCAATGAAGAGGCTGTTGAAGATTATAAACTATGTTTTGAAGCATTATTTCCTTATGTTGATTACTTTGTAGTTAATGTAAGTTCTCCAAACACGCCTAATTTACGCGCTTTGCAAGATAGAGAACCTTTGACGAAGTTGTTAAGCACTTTACAAAAACTAAATGCCAAAAAGGAAACGGGCAAACCAATCTTGTTAAAAATTGCTCCTGATTTGACTAATGAACAATTGGAAGATATCATTGCGATTGTTGCAGAAACAAAAATAGCAGGAGTGATTGCTACAAATACCACAATTTCTCGTGAAGGTTTAGAATCTGATGATAAAGAAGAGGTTGGAGGATTAAGTGGAAAACCACTCACAAATCGCTCGACGGAAGTTATTCGATTTTTGGCGGAAAAGAGCAACAAAGCTTTTCCAATTATAGGTGTTGGCGGAATTCATTCAGCAAAAGATGCCTTAGAAAAATTAGAAGCAGGAGCTGACCTTGTTCAATTATATACAGGCTTTATTTATGAAGGGCCACAATTGGTAAAGAGCATCAATAAAGAACTTCTTAAACAAATGTAAATTTGGATCCAGAAAAAATCATAGGATTTATAACGGCAACGTCTTTACTGGCTATTTCTCCCGGACCAGACAATATTTATGTATTAATGCAAAGTATTGTAAATGGAAAAAAATATGGGATTGCTACCGTTTTAGGGCTTATGACAGGCTGTATTATTCACACCTCAATTGTTGCTTTTGGAGCTTCGACTGCCTTACAGCAAAATCCCACATTATTTTTTATCATTAAACTATTTGGAGCTTTGTATTTATTGTATTTAGCTTACAGTGTTTATAAGAGTTCAGGAACTATTGAGCTTAAAAATGATGCAGTGCCACAGAAAACAGTTTTTGAGCTTTTCAAGCAAGGATTTATTATGAATGTATTAAATCCGAAAGTAACCTTATTTTTTTTAGCGTTATTTCCAGGTTTCCTATTTAGTAACACTATGAATGAAGTAGTCCAATTTTATATTTTAGGGCTTCTATTTATACTTGTTTCATTCATAATATTCAGTACAATTGCTGTATTGGCAGGATCTATTGCAGATAAAATAAAGAAAAACAGAAATGTAGGTATCTACATGAAATGGTTGCAAATTATTGTTTTTATAGGAATAGCTATTTTCATTATGATTACATGAATATAGTTGTTTAACTCCTTTCAAAACGTACTCTCTTCATTGCATTTGACTTCTTACAATTCATAAATATAGAGTAGCTCTTCTTTTAAAAATTTCTATTTCTTAATAATTTCAATAACACAAAATTTATTAATACTATTAGAAATTATGAAGAAAAAAACCTTAAAGAGTCTGAAGTTATCTAAAAAGAGAATAAGTAATTTACAGAAATCGCTCCAAGGAGGATTGCAAGATGCACAATCTGAGATTTTATCTTGTTTACCACCGCCACCGCCGCCAGTTACAAAACCTTATGCTGGATGCAACGATACTGTAAACAATTGGTGTGATTCGAGGTTTGGAGGGTGTAATACCTATTACTGTCCAAACTAGATTCATTTATAATTCACATATGATGACAGCTTATCAAAAATTGATAAGCTGTTTTTTTATGAATACTTTTTGGATATAATTATTAAAAAAATAAGCATCTATTTAAGCTAATTTCAGTTGGTTATTACATAAGAAACGAGCTCTTATTTCGCGACAGAATCAAATGAATTCTAAATTGCTATTGTTGATGAATAAATGGTTTTTTTAGTAGGTAAAATTCAGATTATTAGTTTTTTATGAAGTAATTAAAAGAAGTGATATTTTATAAAAACTCACACAAAACAATTTTTTTTCTGCAAATTAAAGTGTTAGTTCGCTACATCAATTAAACATATAATTATGAAGAAAAAAAATCTAAAAGCGTTAACGCTTACGAAAAAAACAGTAAGTAACTTAAAAGAGTTATCATTAAACGGAGGAGCTAATTCAGGATACTTATCATGTAAGCCGCCAGCAGAACCAGTAACAATGGCAAACCAGGCAGGATGTAAAGACACTAAATACAACTGGTGTGATTCTCGTTTTGGAGGATGTCAAAGCTATTATTGTGGATAATAAGGATTAAGAATCCTTTTTTAACAAAAACAGCATTTTAACAGTGAAAATTTTTCACACAAATTGGAGAGTCTTTTTTTTAATACAAATAATCCCTATCTTTTGTTTTTATTAACTAAAATACCTAACCAATGAAAAAAAAGGATTTAAAAAACTTACGATTAACGAAAAAAACAATTAGTGGTTTTAATCAAAGACTAGTAGGTGGAGCTGAACAATCTGGATTTCTGTCATGTAAGCCTGCAGATCCAGAACCAGTGACACAATTAGGACAAACAGGTTGCGCAGATACACGTGTAAATTGGTGCGACTCTAGATTTGGAGGATGTCAGTCTTACTACTGTCCTAGATAAACATATCTTTTTCGAATCATAGAAACACAATTCTATACTGATAGCAGTTCATCAATTATTTGGTGAACTGTTTTTTTGAAAAAAAGACACACGAAATCTTCTAAAAAACGTTTCCTAAAACGTTTTCGTTGTTTATCTTTGGCAGTCTATGGAAAACATTAAATTAATAGAATGTCCTCGAGATGCCATGCAAGGCATCAAAATGTTTATTCCTACAGAAAAAAAGGTACAATACATTCAATCATTATTGCGTGTAGGCTTTGATACTATTGATTTTGGTAGCTTTGTATCACCAAAGGCAATACCACAAATGGTAGATACGGCAGATGTATTGGCTCGATTGGATTTATCAAACACAAAGAGTAAATTATTAGCAATTGTAGCGAATGTTAGAGGAGCTCAAGATGCTAGTAATCATCCCGAAATTCAATACTTAGGGTATCCTTTTTCTATCTCAGAAAACTTTCAAATGCGCAACACACATAAAACGATTGCGCAATCCATAGAAACATTACAAGAAATCCTCAACATTGCAGATAAAACCCACAAAGAAGTTGTAGCTTATTTATCAATGGGATTTGGAAATCCTTATGGAGATCCTTGGAATGTTGAAATTGTAGGAGAGTGGACAGAAAAACTTTCCAAATTAGGAGTAAGGATACTATCACTATCAGATACTGTAGGAACTTCTACACCAGAAGTAATTGATTACTTGTACTCAAATTTAATTCCGAAATATCCAACAATTGAGTTTGGAGCACATTTACACACAACTCCAAGTTCATGGCATGAAAAAATTGATGCAGCGTACAAAGCGGGTTGTAGACGTTTTGACGGAGCTATTCAAGGATTTGGAGGTTGTCCAATGGCAAAAGACGAATTAACAGGAAACATGCCAACCGAAAAGATGGTTTCTTATTTTACAGCTGTAAAAGCCGATTCAGGAATTCAAGCCATGAGTTTTGAATCTTCCTTCAATGAAGCTTCTAAAATTTTTCATCACTATCACTAGAAATAACAGGCGCATAAGTTCTCAAAACAACTAAGACAAGGATAATTATTAATAAATTGTTATCTGTAATTGTTTTAACTGTTAATTGGACAAAAAGTAGTATATTCGCATGCAATTATATTTTAATTGCACCATGACAGCACACAACAACAAAATTTTAGGCGAAGGATTAACGTATGACGATGTCCTCTTAGTGCCTGCGTATTCTGAAGTACTTCCTAGAGAAGTAAATATCCAAACAAAATTTACAAGAAACATAACAATAAACGTTCCAATCATCTCTGCAGCGATGGATACGGTTACCGAATCTGCAATGGCAATTGCAATGGCAAGAGAAGGCGGAATAGGTGTATTGCATAAAAACATGACGATTGAGCGTCAGGCGCAAAAAGTTAGAAAAGTAAAACGTGCTGAAAGCGGAATGATCATTGATCCAGTTACATTACCACTTACGGCAACAGTAGCTGATGCCAAAGCTAATATGCAAGAACATAGTATTGGAGGAATTCCAATAGTTTCGGAAGATGGAACGCTTAAAGGAATTGTTACCAATAGAGATTTACGTTTTGAGCACAATAATCAGCGTCCGATTGTAGAAGTAATGACGAGTAAAAATCTGGTAACTTCATCAGAAGGAACATCTTTAAAAGATGCGGAAGCAATCTTACAAAAAAATAAAATTGAAAAATTATTAATCGTTAACGATCAGTATAAACTGAAAGGGCTCATCACATTTCGAGATATAACAAAAGTAACACAAAAACCAATTGCAAATAAAGATTCGTATGGGCGTTTGCGTGTTGCTGCGGCATTAGGAGTTACCTTTGACGCTGTTGATAGAGCAGAAGCATTAGTAAAAGCTGGTGTAGATGCAGTTGTAATTGATACAGCGCATGGACATACCAAAGGTGTTGTGGAAGTATTAAAAGCAGTGAAAGCAAAATTCCCAACTCTTGAAGTAATTGTAGGGAACATTGCTACTGGATCGGCGGCAAAATACCTAGTAGAAGCTGGAGCAGATGCTGTAAAAGTAGGAATAGGTCCTGGGTCTATCTGTACAACAAGAGTTGTAGCAGGTGTAGGATTTCCTCAATTTTCTGCAGTATTGGAAGTTGCAGCGGCAATCAAAGGAAGCGGAGTTCCTGTAATTGCTGATGGAGGAATTCGTTATACAGGTGATATTCCAAAAGCAATTGCTGCCGGAGCCGATTCTGTAATGTTAGGTTCTTTATTGGCAGGAACTAAAGAATCTCCAGGAGAAACCATTATTTATGAAGGAAGAAAATTCAAAACGTATCGCGGGATGGGTTCTGTAGAAGCTATGAAACAAGGGTCTAAAGACCGTTATTTCCAAGATGTAGAGGCAGATATTAAAAAATTAGTACCAGAAGGGATTGTAGGTCGTGTTCCTTACAAAGGAAACTTAGATGAGAGTATTCATCAATTCATTGGCGGATTACGTGCAGGAATGGGATACTGTGGAGCAAAAGATATTGAAACACTTAAAGAAAACGGACAATTTGTGCGCATTACAGCAAGTGGAATTAATGAAAGTCATCCACATGATGTGGCTATTACCAAAGAAGCGCCAAATTATTCAAGAAGATAATAAAATCAGCGATTTTTTAAATATAAAAAGGCTGTTGTAATTTATACAACAGCCTTTTTCTTTACGCAATTTTCTATGGCTCAGTTGGAGCACATTGAATTGCACAAACGCCTTGATAACTTGTTTGAACACCATAACATAAGTCAACAAAGCGACTTGTGTAAATGTCTGAAAGTGTTCCTCCTTTGATAGCTTTCTCAGAAAGCGTGGAAATAGTTGTTTTTTTCAATTTCAGCGATTGTTGTAACTCTCTTTTTTTCATAATCATTTAAGTTTTGATTCTTATTTAAAGATATTAAACGCCTTATTTCCAATGAAGTACTATAACCTCAAAAGCATAAAAAAAACACCTCAAATTATTTAATTTGTGACTGTGTTGATCAATAAAAAAAGCCTTGTATTGACAATCAATACAAGGCCTTTATATCTTAAAATATAGTTTTTTTACTTTTTTGTTTCTATGTTCAATCCAAGCTTAGTAGCAACTTTAAGTGTAATGTCATATTGAGGATTTACATAGGCTAGCTCATTTCCATCAAGTGTAAATACTTGTGTATATTGCTCTTGTTTTGCAACTTCAGCTACAGCATTACTTACTTTTTGATACAATGGACGCATTAATTCGTCTTGTTTAATTTGAACTAATTGCACTGCATTTTGTCTGAATTTTTGAATATCAGCTTCTAATTCATAGATTTCTTGCTGTTTTTTCTTCTTGTCATCCTCTGTCATATCTTTAAAAGCCTTGTTCGCAGCTTCTACTTCTTTTCCATAGGCTTCCAATTTTGCTTTTAAATCATCTTGCAATTCTTTTTCATATGCTTGCATTCCTTTTTGAACGTCAGCAATTTCAGGCAATTTTGACACAAGAACGTTTACGTTTACAGTTCCTACTTTTGATTGAGCAGAAGCTGTAAAAGCACAACATACAATAGCGAGTGTGTAAAGTAAATGTTTAATTTTCATCGAATTAATTTTTTATTTTCAAAAGTTGGCTAATGTAATGAAAACATCATACCAAAAAACGAAATTTCTCAAAAAAAAGTTTTTATCACAAAATTATATGACACGTTGTCCGCGATGCGGCTTCAGTTTTTCACGCATAAAAGTAACATCTTCTTCATGAATAATCATTGTTGCGCACACATGCATTTCAGATAATTCTTCTACAGAAATCGATTCTCCATGAATTTGTTCAATGGTTATAAACTCTTTCAAATGGATACAATGATGAGCTGCTGTGCGTTGTGCTGCAGGACCTCTAAAGTCCCAAATGAGCTTAACTTTGGACATGATATGATAAAATTTGAGCAAAAATATAACTTTTGCTATTTAGCAACAATTTTAAATGCCTTTGTCAATGCTTTCGTAGAAATTTTTACGATATAAATATTATTTTTCGGCAGCGAAATATATTTAGAAAAAGAACCATTAATAGTCACATTTGTTAGATTGACTACTTGTTTTCCTAACAAATTATAAATTTCAATAGTGGCTTTATTTTTTTGCCCTATAACGATTAATTGCTCATTTGTATAACTCACTTTTAGAGTGTTTTTCTCTTGAAAATAAGTTTCTAAAGAGTATTGAATTGCATCCATTTGATGATTTATCCTTGAGGAAGCAATCATTCCTGTAGAAGTACACAATAGCAACAAAAAAAAGTACATTTGTTTCATCTGCATGGGTTTACAAAGGTTACACTTATTTTTTATACAATTCTTTATTAAGTATAAAATACCAACAATCAAGCCAAAAATTCATTAACATACAATAATCAACTTCGTTATAAGTTGTGAAATATTGATGAATTCTTATTTTTGTGAATCTCAAAAAAAAGAGATTAAAAAAAGTTATCTCAAAAAATAGAGTTGATAACAACAATATTGATAAACTTTTATTCAAAAGCATAAAAAAAAAAATGATCAATGAAAAATAGCATTCAATTTCTCATTTTATTAGTAAGCACATTGACTTGTTTTGCTCAATCTAAAAAAGATAAAGTATTATTTACAATAGAAGATGAGCCAACCTATGTGTCTGAGTTTTCTCGTGTGTACAAAAAAAATCTAGACATTATTGATGAAAAAGATCAAAAAGAGATTGAAGAATACTTTGATCTGTTTGTTGAATATAAATTAAAGCTAAAAGAAGCTAGAAATCTTCAACTAGATGAAAAAGACGCTTACAAAAAGGAGTTGGCGGGCTACAGAAAACAATTAGCACATAATTACTTAACAGATGATAATGCTACAGAAAAATTAGTGAAAGAAGCATACAACCGTATGCAAAAAGAGGTAAAAGCAAGTCACATATTGATAAAAGTCACTTTGGATGCGGCTCCAAAAGATACCATAGCAGCCTATGAAAAAATAATGGACATTCGTAAAAAGGTTGTAAATGGAGGTGATTTTGGAGAATTGGCTGTAAGCTATTCTGATGATCCTTCGGCTAAAGGCAATACACGAATGTCAGGAAATAAAGGAAATCTTGGATATTTTTCGGCCTTTAGAATGGTATATCCTTTCGAATCTGCAGCTTTCAATACCAAAATCGGTGATGTTTCTATGCCAGTGCGTACACAATTTGGATATCATTTAATTAAAGTAGAAGATGTTCGTGAAAATGTAGGCGAAGTTACAGTAGCACATATTTTGTTATTAGACAAAAAAGAAGAAGAAAACTCAGAAAATCCTGAGCAAAAAATCAAAGATATATATAGTCAAATTCAAAACGGAAGCGATTTTGGAACATTGGCCAAACGCTTCTCTGAAGATAGAAGTTCAGGAGTTAATAATGGGCGTTTGCCAAAATTTGGGCGAGGACGTTTGCGTTCTAAAGTGTTTGAAGATATAGCTTTTTCGCTTAAAGAGCCTAATGAAATCTCTAAACCGTTTAAGTCTGAATTTGGATGGCATATTGTTCAGTTGGTTTCTAAACATCCGATGAAAAGTTATGAGGAAGAAAAACCAGTGCTAGAACGAAAAATTAAAAATGATAAACGTTCAAATGTTATCAATTCATCCATACTTAAAAAAATAAAAAAACTCTATACAATAAATGAAGGAGTAACCGCTAGAAGTGATTTTTACCAATTAGCTTCTGACCCCTCTTTTTTTACAAGAAATTGGCAAAAACCTTCGGATACGTCTTTTTTACAAAAAACAGCATTTTCGGTTAAGGATACGGCGATCAATTATGACGAATTTATAACATACCTGTTAAAGCTAAGTGGTCGAATGACAGCTAAAAATCCTGATGCAAAAAGCTTTATCAATCATCACTACAAAGAATTTATGGATGCTCGATTATTAGCATTTTATGAAAACGATTTGGAAAACGTAAACGAAGAATTTGCAGCTATTTATGGTGAATATCGTGACGGACTTTTACTATTTGATTTGATGGAAGATCAAATATGGAATAAAGCAAAAACGGATACGATTGGCTTAGAAAAATTCTTTAATGCACATAAAGAAGATTATAAGTGGAACAAGCGAGTTGAAGCTGTGATTGCGTCTTGTACGCAAGAGACTGCTGCAAAAAAAGTGCAACAATTATTAAAAGAAGGGAAATCATTAGACGAAATCAAGAAAGAAGTAAATAAAAATGGGCAAGTCAATGTTATCTTTTCTCCAGGAGTTTATGAAGAAGGGCATAGAAATCTTCCAGAAGATTTTCAATTCAACATGGGGATTTCTAGTATATTTAAAGACGGTCAAGATGGTTTAACGATTGTTAAAGTGAATAACATCATTCCTGCAAGTTACAAGGAACTTTCTGAAGTAAAAGGGAAAGTAATCAGCGACTATCAGGTTTATCTTGAAAAGGAATGGATAAAAAACTTAAAGAAAAACTATAAAATCAAGATAAATAAAAAAACATATCGCAAACTAGAAAAATTAGTTAAGTAAAGTCAAATTGAAAAAAATAAGTATCATACTTGCTGTATTCTTATGTGTTTCGTGCGAATACTTTCAACCTTCAAATACGGGGGAAGCAATTGCTAGAGTGGGAGAAAGTTATTTGTATAAAAGCGATTTAGAACCATTTCTTTCAGATAATATGTCGCCAGAAGATAGCGCAGTTGTTGTAAATAACTATATCAATCGTTGGGCAAGCCAAGAACTATTCATTCAAGGTGCAAAAATCAATTTACCTCCAGAAAAGCAAGATGCTTTCGAAGAATTGGTAGAAGAATACCGCCGCGATTTATACATTGAAGCGTATAAAGAAGCGATTGTTAAAAAAAATATTGATACAACTGTCACTGCCGCAGATGAAAAAGCGTTTTATGAGGCAAACAAAGAAAACTTCAAACTAAATGAAGAGTTATTAAAATTGCGTTATATCAATATAGGTAAAGACAACTCAAATATCAAAAATATTACAGAACACTTTAAGCGTTTCAATACTGAAGATAAAACAGCATTAGATTCCCTAGCGATTCAATTTAAAAACTACTCATTAAATGATTCAATATGGGTAAAAGAAACTCAAGTGTTCAATAAAATTCCAGTCATTACCAGCGAAAACAAAGAGAAATACTTAAAAAAATCACAATTTTCTCAAATAGAAGATTCATTAGAAGTATATTTGGTGCAAATTGAGGATAAAGTAGGTAGAAATGATATTGCACCACTTGCATATGTACGTCCTACAGTACGGCAGATTATTCTCAACAAACGAAAGTTAGAATATATCAGAAAATTAGAAAAAGACATCACAAAAGATGCAATTAAGCAAAAACAGTTTGAAATATATAAATAATACAATGAAGCTAAGTATTTATGTACTTGTGCTGCTTGTTACATTGGGAATGCAAGCGCAAGAAATGGCAGATGAATCAATGGTAACAACTACCATGGAGGAAGTGAAAACGCAAGTAAAAGATTCTACTCAACCAACTTCTCAACGCATCAAAATTGATGGAGTAGCAGCAGTAGTTGGTGATTTTATCATTTTAGAATCAGATGTTGATAAGACATTCTTAGACTTACGACAACAAGGTCTTTCTATTGAAGGATTGACACGTTGTAAACTTCTAGGAAAACTCATGGAAGATAAATTATATGCACACCAAGCTATTCAGGATAGTATTGAGGTATCTCCAGGAGAAGTACAAGATCGTGTAAATCAAAACATTGAATATTTTAAACAACAAACAGGAGGTATGGAAGAGCTACTGAAATTCTATGCAATGGAAGATGAGGCTACCTTACGTGAACGTTTAACAGAAATTACTAAAATAAATATCTTAACACAGCGTATGCAGTCTAGAGTTGTGGAAGATGTAGAAATTACACCAGAAGAAGTGCGTCAGTTTTTTGAAAAAATTCCTGAAGATCAACGTCCAGTAATTGGTGTAGAGTTGGAAGTATCGCAAATTATTATAGCACCAGAACCTTCTCAAGAAGCAGTTGATAAGGTAGTCAATAAATTAAAAGAAATTAAAGCTGATGTTGAAGCTGGTTCTAGTTTTGGAACGAAAGCAATTTTATATTCAAAAGATAGAGCGTCTGGACGACAAGGAGGATTGATGCCAATCAATAAAAGGATGCCTTTGGCAAAAGAATTTAAAGATATGGCTTTCTCTTTGCAACAAGGCGAAATCTCTGATCCGTTTGAGACTGATTTTGGATGGCACATCGTGATGGTAGACAAAGTTCGTGGACAAGAAAGAGATGTACGTCATATTTTACTAATTCCAGAAATTACAAATGATCGTTTAGAAGCAGCTCGTAAGGAAATCGATACGCTGCGCCAACGAATTGTAGCGGGAGAACTTACATTTGAAGAAGCGGCGCGTTCTTTCTCTGACGACAAAGAAACACGAAACAATGGAGGAAAACTAATCAATCCTGCAACATTCGATACGCATTTTGAATTGACAAAAATGGATCCGGAGCAGTATGCACAAATTGAGCCACTTAAAGGAGATGAGGTTTCTATTCCGTTATTGGATGAAACTCGCACAGGACAAAAACGATTCAAGCTACTCAAAGTAACAAATCGTTATGATGAACATGTGGCGGATTATTCCAAAGACTACATCAAAATTAAAAGCTTGGCACTAAAAGAAAAGCAGTTAAAAGAAGTAGAAAAATGGATTACTCAAAAAATAAAAGATACATACATTAATGTAAACTCAGGAAATCGCGATTGCGAATTCCAAAATAACTGGCTAAAAAAATAAAGATTTCCTATGTCTGATGTTGCTGCTATTGAAAACCTTGTAATGAAACACAAGGAACTCAAAAACGAAATCTCCAAAATAATTGTAGGGCAAGAAACAGTAATAGACCAAATATTACTCTCTATATTTTCAGGAGGTCATGCTCTTTTAATTGGTGTTCCAGGATTAGCAAAAACATTAATGGTAAATACTATTGCAACAACCTTAGGACTAGACTTTAAACGTATTCAGTTTACACCAGATTTAATGCCTAGTGATATTCTAGGAAGTGAAATTTTAGATGAATCGCGCAATTTCAAGTTCATCAAAGGACCTATCTTTGCTAATATTATTTTGGCAGATGAAATCAATCGTACACCACCAAAAACGCAGGCAGCTTTACTAGAGGCCATGCAAGAACGTGCGGTAACTGTTGCTGGACATCATTACAAACTAGACTTACCATACTTTGTATTAGCAACGCAAAACCCAATTGAGCAAGAAGGCACGTATCCGTTACCAGAAGCGCAATTAGACCGTTTTATGTTTGCCATTCACTTAACATATCCAACGTTTGACGAAGAAGTACAAGTAGTAAAAGCCACGACTACTGATGTAGAAGCTTCTGTAAAAGCACTATTCAGCGCGCAAGAAATCATTACAATTCAAAAACTCATTCGTAAAATTCCTGTGGCGGATAATGTAATTGAATATGCAGTTCGTTTGGTATCGAAAACACGTCCTAAAGAAAGTGCAGCAACTGATGTTGTAAAACAATATGTAGATTGGGGAGCAGGACCAAGAGCTTCACAAAACCTCATTTTAGCGGCAAAAGCGCATGCGGCAATCAATGGGAAGTTTTCTCCAGACATTGAAGATGTGCAAGCGGTTGCTATCGGAATCTTATCACACAGAGTCATTAGAAATTACAAAGCCGAAGCAGAAGGCATCACGATTGAAAAGATTATTACGAGTTTATTTTAAAATAATGTTTTATAAATATTGATGTACAATGTTTATTTAAAATCAATTGCATCAAAAAAAAGCTTCAAATTATCAATTTCGTAATTTGAAGCTTTTTTTTTGTTTTATTTTAAATAAAATTCAATAAAATCTAAAAATCAATAAAAATTATAAGCTTAAAATAATGGTATATTGTTGATTTTTAAAAACAAAGATAATTTTGTAATTTCGCAGGACTTTCTAAACACTAAAAAAGAAATATATGGCCTTTGATATTGATATGATAAAAAAGGTTTACGAAACAATAGTAGAGCGTGTAGATAAAGCGCGTGAAATTACTGGTAAACCATTAACTCTTTCAGAAAAAATATTATACGCTCACTTGTGGGATGGAATGCCAAACAAGGCATTTGTACGAGGAAAAGATTATGTAGATTTTGCTCCAGACCGTATTGCATGTCAAGATGCAACTGCGCAAATGGCGTTATTGCAATTTATGCAAGCTGGAAAAAACAAAGTAGCAGTGCCTACTACGGTGCATTGTGATCACTTGATTCAAGCAAAAGTTGGTGCAAGTGCTGATTTACAGTCTGCCATGAACAATAGCAGTGAAGTATTCAATTTCTTAGAGTCAGTATCAAACAAATATGGAATAGGATTCTGGAAGCCAGGTGCAGGAATCATTCACCAAGTAGTTTTAGAAAACTATGCTTTTCCTGGTGGAATGATGATAGGAACCGATTCACACACCGTAAATGCTGGTGGATTAGGAATGGTAGCTGTTGGAGTTGGTGGTGCAGATGCAGTGGATGTAATGGCTGGAATGCCTTGGGAATTAAAGTTTCCTAAATTGATAGGTGTAAAGTTAACAGGAAAACTTTCGGGGTGGACTGCACCGAAAGATGTAATTTTAAAAGTAGCAGGTATTGTTTCTGCAAAAGGAGGAACAGGAGCTATTGTTGAATATTTTGGACCAGGAGCCGTTTCTATGTCATGTACAGGGAAAGGAACAATCTGTAATATGGGGGCTGAAATTGGAGCAACTACTTCTACTTTTGGATACGATGCGTCTATGGAGCGTTACTTGCGTGCTACTGATAGAGCAGAAGTCGCTGATGCTGCAAATGAGGTAAAAGACTATTTAACAGGAGATACTGAAGTATATGCAAACCCAGAGCAATATTTTGACCAAGTAATAGAAATTAACTTATCGGAATTATTACCTCACTTAAACGGACCATTTACTCCAGATTTGGCTACACCAGTAGGAACAATGACTGATAAGGCTATCAAAAATGATTGGCCATTGCAAGTAGAATGGGGATTAATAGGCTCTTGTACAAACTCTTCTTATGAAGATTTGTCTAGAGCAGCTTCTATTGCACAACAAGCATTAGATAAAGGACTAAAAACAAAAGCAGAATTTGGTATAAACCCTGGTTCTGAGCAAGTTAGATATACTGCCGAGCGTGATGGAATTTTAGATGTGTTTGAAAAATTAGATGCAAAAATATTTACCAATGCTTGTGGACCATGTATTGGACAATGGGCACGTTACAGTGATCCGAAAAATGCTCCAAAAAACAGTATTGTGCACTCGTTCAACAGAAACTTTGCAAAACGTGCTGATGGAAACCCAAATACACATGCATTCGTAGCTTCTCCAGAAATCACAGCTGCAATTGCAATTGCGGGACGATTAGATTTTAATCCAATTACAGATAAGCTAATCAACGAAAACGGAGAAGAAGTAATGTTAGATGAACCAACAGGTTGGGAATTACCTCCAAAAGGTTTTGATGTGGAAGATAATGGATACCTTGCCCCAGTTGAAGACGGAAGTAATGTAGTAGTTTCAGTAGCTGATGATTCTGAACGTCTACAATTGCTAACTCCTTTTGAACCAATTGGCAATGATATTACAGGCGCTAAATTATTGATTAAGGCGTTTGGGAAATGTACGACTGACCATATTTCAATGGCAGGACCTTGGTTGCGTTTCCGTGGGCATTTAGATAACATTGCAAATAACACGTTAATTGGGGCAGTAAATGCATTCAATAAAAAGACAAACTTTGTAAAAAGTCAATTAGACGGAGAATACGGAGGTGTTCCAGATGTGCAACGTGCTTACAAAGCTGCAGGAATCAAAACCATAGTAGTTGGAGATCACAACTATGGAGAGGGATCTTCTCGTGAGCATGCTGCAATGCAACCAAGACATTTAGGAGTAGCTGCTGTACTTGTAAAATCGTTTGCTCGTATTCACGAAACAAACTTGAAAAAACAAGGAATGTTGGCACTTACATTTGTTAATGAAAATGATTATAACCTTATTCAAGAAGATGATACTTTTAACTTCTTAGATCTAAATAAATTTGCTCCTGATACACCATTAACCATTGAAGTGGTACATGCAGATGGTAGTAAAGATATGATTAAGGCTAATCATACGTACAATCAAAGTCAAATTGATTGGTACAAAGCAGGTTCTGCATTAAACTTAATTAAAGAACAAAACGCTTCGTAACTAACAAAACACTATATAAAAAAAGCTCTGAATGAAAATTCAGAGCTTTTTTATACTTTTCTTCACCGCAGTACAGTATTCTTACACTGTTGCATAGGGTTTTGTATCATTTTGTGAATTTTTTCTAGTTTTCTATTCAAACTGGAACAGTTACTAAAGCTTTACTTGCATACGGTGCTTTTAAAAAGAGTACTTTTCTTCGGGATTTTAATACTCAATGAAAAATAAGGGCTGTTTTTAAAATATTGAAAATCAATTATTATTTTTTTTTAATGATATGTTGTATCGCCTATTATAAAGATTACATCTATAAAAATTAACTTGCAAACAAACATTTGGCAGTACGGACATTAATTAAGAAATTTGCATTTTAAATGTGCATACTTGAGAGTTACTAAAACAATTTCCCTTCAGAATCCTCAAAAAATAAAGCAGCAGTTACTGCTTTGGAGTCAGCAATTTGATGAAATAATTTGGCTTGATTCTAACGATTATCATTCAAAAAACAGTAACTATGATGCAATCTTAGCAGTAGAAGCGCTTACACTTTTGCAAACAGATTATGTAAACGCTTTTCAAAAATTACAAGAGTATCAACAGTTGACCAATGATTGGATTTTTGGCTACTTATCATATGACTTGAAAAATGATGTAGAAAAGAATTTAGTGTCTCAAAATTATGACGGACTTGAATTTCCAGAATTGTACTTTTTTCAACCTAAAAAATTATTTCTCTTAAAAAATAATACATTAGAAGTTCAGTATTTACCAATGGTTGATGATGAATTGGAAGATGATTTAAAAACTATTCTTTCAAGTGAAATTGACCAGTCTTTATTTTCACATTCTGCTTCCAATAAAGAAGAGCGTCCTAAAATAAAACTTCGTATTCATAAAGATGAATACTATGAGAAAGTGACGCAAATGTTAGCACATATTCATCGAGGGGATATTTATGAAGCTAATTTCTGTCAAGAGTTTTATGCTGAAAACGCTGAAATTGATCCACTTTCAACCTATATTCACTTAAATTCAATCTCAAAGCCTCCATTTGCTACATACATACGTTTAAATAATCAATTCATTTTATCAGCTTCTCCAGAACGGTATATTCAAAAAAAAGGAACCAAAGTCATTTCTCAACCCATTAAAGGAACCGCAAAACGATTGAAAAACCCTATGGAGGATCAAAAAATTGCAACCCAATTGCAGACAGATGAGAAAGAACGTGCGGAAAATATCATGATTGTTGATTTGGTACGAAATGATCTTTCTAAAACGGCAATGAAAGGAAGCGTAAAAGTAGAAGAACTTTGTAAAATATACTCTTTTCCGCAAGTTCATCAAATGATATCTACCGTAGTATCTGAAGTAGCAGAAACACAAAATCCAATAGAGATTCTGAAAACTACTTTTCCAATGGGAAGTATGACAGGTGCGCCAAAAATTTCTGCTATGCAGATTATTGAAAACTTAGAGGAAACCAAACGAGGAATTTACTCAGGTGCAATAGGATATTTTACTCCAAATAATGATTTTGACTTCAATGTAGTAATTCGTACAATTTTATATGACAAAATTAAAAAATATGTTTCCTATTCGGTTGGTGGAGCAATTACAGCAAAGTCTATTCCAGAGAAAGAATATGAGGAATGTTTGTTAAAAGCAAAAGCGATGCGTGAAGCATTAGAAAACTAACATTTCTAAGTCGTTTTATTTGAAAATTCGGCTATTTAATTATCTTTGGGAAACTAAGTATAATAAGGGATTTACTCTGTTAAGCCTATTCGTTTGCTAGAGAATTTTACAAAACATATTACAACACACTTTCCTTTTTTAACACAGAAAAAATTGCTAGTCGCTGTGAGTGGTGGATTGGATAGTGTTGTATTGGCAAAAATATGTTCTGAAGCTACTTTTTCTTTTGCGATAGCTCATTGTAACTTTCAATTGAGAGATGCCGAAAGTGATCAAGACGAAGTATTCGTTGCGACTTTAGCGAACGAACTGAAAGTGTTGACACATATACAAAGATTCAATACAGAAATGTATGCGAATGAGCATAAAATATCTATCCAAATGGCAGCTCGAAAATTGCGTTACGATTGGTTTCAAGAGCTTATCAAAGAATTTAATTATGATTTTATTCTTACAGCACATCATAAAGATGATATGCTAGAGACTTTTTTAATCAATTTGTCAAGAGGAACCGGAATAGAAGGGTTGACAGGAATTCCTGAGCAAAATGGAAATATAATACGTCCGTTATTAGCTTTTTCTCGAAGCGAAATTCAGAAATTTGCAGAAGCGAAGCAGTTATCATGGAGGGAAGATAGTAGTAATGCTTCCACTAAATATGTTCGTAATAAAATTCGTCATGAAATTGTTCCGAAATTAAAAGAATTGCATCCATCATTTTTGGCTAATTTTGAGAAAACTCAAGAGCATCTGCGTGAAAGTGAATTTATTATAAAGGATACAATTACAAAACTCAGAGAAAAACTCGTAAAAAAAATATCTGAAGATATATATCAAATAAAGATTGCTACAATCCATAATTTATCGCATCCTAAAGCGTATTTATACGAGTTGTTAAAAGTGTATGGATTTACTTCTTGGACTGATGTTATAGATTTATTAGAAGGACAAACAGGGAAGCAAATATTTTCAAAAGAATTTCGTTTAATCAAAAATAGAGAGTATTTACTGTTACAAAGACAATCAGAAAATGAACAATCGACGGAATTTTTAATTCCAAATTTAATATCAAGCATACAAAAACCTATTCAGTTACACATTGAAGAAGTAACTCAGATTACTAACACTTCAAACACCGTTCTTTATTTGGATAAAGAGATGTTAAAATTTCCTTTAATCGTAAGAAAATGGCAAAAAGGAGACTATTTTTATCCAGTGGGAATGAAGGGAAAAAAGAAATTGAGCAAGTACTTTAAAGATGAAAAGTATTCACTGATTGAAAAAGAACAACAATGGCTGCTTTGTAACGAAAATGATATTGTATGGATTATCGGGAAACGCTCAGATAATCGATATAAAATAACCCAACCAACTAACACTATTATTAAGCTAACATTGCAATGAAATGAGTCAAAAAGATGTTAAAAAATAAGAAACATGACGATTGACAAATTCCATCTGACAATTAGAAAAAAAAGTATCACCAGATGAAAAAATTACTCACACTTTTACTTTTATGTGTCATAACTTTTACAGTTAAAGCACAAGAAATTGATCCTGTAAAGTGGACTACAGAAATTGAACAACTCTCAGACACAGAATTTAATCTTATTTACAAAGCTGAAATAGATGAAAAATGGAGGTTGTACTCACAATATTTGGAAGAGAATAGTGGGTTTCCAACTGAATTTATGTACGATTCTATTCAGCAAATTAATGACTTTAAATTAATAGGGAAATCTCAAGAAAGTAAAGGTATTACTAAGTTTGATAAGGTTTTTCAAGCAGAGCTAACTTATTTTAAAGGAACAGCCACGTTTACTCAAAAAATAGAAGTGTTAAATCCTAAATTAGCCAGTATTACTTCAGAGGTAATTTATCAATCTTGTGATGACGAAAAATGTGTACTTGGAGATAAAGAATTTACATTTCAACTACCAGGACGCGTAGAGGAGAGCAAAGGACTTTTTCAAAATGAAAAATCCAAAGTATTTGACCCTGTACAGTGGAAAACATCGGTAAAGAAATTATCAGATACTGAATATGAGGTTGTTTTTAAAGCTTCTATAGAAGATAAATGGCACTTATATTCACAACGCAATTATGGAGACTTAGGTCCTTTTCCTACAGAGTTTACTTTTGAAAATACAGGAGAAGCATATGAGTTAGTGGATACTGTTCAGGAATCTCCTACCAAAGATGTATTTGACAAGGTTTTTCAAATGAATATTTCTTTTTATGAAAAGGAAGCTACATTTACTCAAAAAATTAAGCTAAATGATGCCAATACAAAGGTAATTAACGCAGAAGTTGTTTACATGGTATGTGATGACGAAAAGTGTTTACCTCCTACAGGAGTTGAGTTTTCAATTCCTTTAGACAACTCTACAGTTGTTGCTAAACAACATGTAGAACTTACAGAAAAAGACATTCAGTTATCTAATGAGTTAGACTTAGGTGTAACAGGGAAAGAAGATTTTAAAGATGAATCTGAAATAGGAGAAAAGAGTAATTTGACAATTTTCTTCTTAGGATTTTTAGGAGGGTTAATTGCTTTATTGACGCCATGTGTATTCCCAATGATTCCTTTAACGGTTTCATTTTTTACAAAAAGTGGAGCCAATACACAAAAAGGACTATTCAATTCAATGTTGTATGGTTTCTTTATCTTCTTGATTTACTTTTTATTAAGTTTACCATTTCACGTATTAGATTCTTTAGATCCGGAAATTTTGAATAACGTATCGACAAATGCGACACTAAATGTCGTATTCTTCGTGGTTTTTGTAGTTTTTGCATTTTCCTTCTTTGGATACTTTGAACTTACATTGCCAGCTTCGTGGAGTAACTCATTAGACTCTAAAGCAAATACAATTGGTGGCGCAATTGGAATTTTCTTAATGGCTTTGGTATTGGTTATTGTTTCATTTTCATGTACAGGGCCAATTTTGGGAGCTTTATTAGGAAGTACAACGCTTGCAGCAGGAGATCCAGCTATGAAATTGACTATGGGAATGAGTGGATTTGGTTTGGCTTTAGCATTACCTTTTACGCTATTTGCTATGTTTCCTAAATGGTTAAATTCTCTACCGCGTTCTGGAGGTTGGTTGAATTCGGTAAAAGTAGTATTAGGGTTTATTGAATTGGCGTTGGCGATGAAATTCTTATCTAATGCAGATTTAGTATCGCATTGGGGAATTTTAAAAAGAGAAATATTTATAGGAATTTGGGTTGTATTAGGCATTGGCTTAGTATTATACATTTTTGGAAAACTTAAATTCCCACATGATAGTCCTCTCAAAAAGTTAAGCTTTGGAAGAATTTCGTTTGGAATTTTGGTAGTAGCATTAGTACTATATCTAATTCCTGGGTTGACCAATACAAAGTATGCTAACTTAAAATTGCTTAGCGGATTTCCTCCTCCGTTATTCTATAGCTTATACGATCAACAAGCAGGAGTTGAAAACACTGAACATGGCGATTGTCCGTTAGGATTGCCATGCTATAAAGATTTAGACGAAGGAATTGCAGTAGCAAAAAAAGAGAACAAGCCTATTATGCTTGATTTTACAGGTTGGGCATGTGTGAACTGTCGTAAAATGGAAGAACAAGTTTGGAGTCAGCCAGACGTATTCAATATTTTAAATGAAGACTATATATTAATTTCTCTTTATGTAGATGATAGAAAACCATTGCCTGAAGATAAAAAATTCAAGTTTGATAAAGGAAACGGAAATATCAAAAAGATTAAAACATATGGAGATAAACTGTCTACATTACAAACATTAAACTTTAATAACAACTCACAACCCTATTATGTATTACTATCACCAAATATGGAAATGTTGCAAAAACCTGTAGGATACACGCCAGATAGTGAAAAATATAAAAACTGGTTAGAAAAGGGTATTGAGAATTTTGAAAAGAAAAAATAACGAAGCTTCAATTCTATGAAAAATATAATAAAAGGCATAGTTGTATGGTTTGTGTTGATAGGTTTGGCTTCTTGCGAAAAAAAAGTAAAAACAGTTCAGGATACAAACACAAATGATGAAATTGCACAACATTCTGCATTTCTCAATAATTGGTTTCATGAGCAATTTAAAGAAGACCTAAAAGACTCTCCTGAGATGCAAACCAGAATAGGTGATAGGACTGACTATGGTAAATGGGATGATATTTCTCCTGAAGCAGCAGAAAAACATTTGCAAAAGGCAAAAGAACGATTAAAGTGGCTTGATGCAAATATCAATACTGCTAAATTAGATGAATCTTCAGTGTTAAGTTTGCAATTATATAAGCAGCAATTACAAAACCACATTGAAGATGATAACTACAGATTATACAATTATCCTTTGAATCAAATGCATGGAATGCAAGCTGAAATTCCTGCTTTTTTAATCAATATGCATCAAATCAATAGTAAAAGTGATGCAGAAGCGTATATTTCTCGTTTAAATGGATTAAAAGAACTGTTTGCTCAATTAGAACAAAACTTAAAAGCACGTGAAGAAGCAGGGATTATGCCTCCTAAATTTGTATTTGAACATGTAATTAATGATTCAAGAAATATCATTCAAGGAAAGCCTTTCGATACAAGTTCGAAGAACAGTACGCTTTGGGAAGATTTCACCACTAAAGTAGCCAACTTAGATGTGAATGCTATAGAAAAAGAACAGCTTAAAGAAAAAGCTAAAAGCGCATTATTACAGTCAGTACAACCAGCCTATAGCGCTTTAATTTCATTACTAGAAGAGCAAAAAAAGAGAGCTACAATGGATGATGGTGTATGGAAGTTTCCAAACGGAGCGGCATTTTATGAAACAGCGTTGCAGCGTACAACAACCACTGACATGACCGCCGAAGAAATTCACCAATTAGGACTGCGTGAAGTAGAGCGTATTCATCATGAAATGGATCTCATAAAAAATAAGGTTGGATTTAAAGGTTCATTGAAAGAGTTTTTTGCTTTCATGAAAAAGGATTCACAGTTTTACTATCCTGCAACTCTTGAAGGGAAAAAAGCATACATGGATAAAGCTACAGCAATTATTGATAGTATGAAATCTCGTTTAAACGAGTTATTTATTACAAAACCTAGAGCTGATATTCAAGTTAAAGCAGTAGAAGCGTTTCGCGAAAAATCTGCAGGAAAAGCATTTTATCAACAACCTGCATTAGATGGCTCAAGACCGGGAACCTATTATGCAAATATGTACGCAATGGAAGCAATGCCTAGCTACCAAATGGAAGCATTGGCATATCATGAGGGAATTCCGGGACATCATATGCAAATTGCTATTGCGCAAGAACTTCAAAATGTTCCTATGTTTAGAAAATTTGGACGTTACACAGCCTATGTAGAAGGTTGGGGACTATATTCTGAATTGATTCCAAAAGAAATGGGCTTTTACGGTGATCCATATTCAGATTTTGGTCGTTTAGCAATGGAACTTTGGCGTGCTTGCCGATTAGTGGTTGATACTGGAATTCATGCTAAAAAATGGACGCGTCAACAAGGAATTGATTATTATGTAAACAATACGCCAAATGCGAAGTCAGACGCTATAAAAATGGTGGAAAGACACATTGTAATGCCAAGTCAAGCAACAGCCTATAAAGTAGGAATGAATAAAATTATTGAATTGAGAAAGTATGCTAATGAAAAACTAGGTAACAAGTTTGATATTCGTGAATTTCATGAAGTTGTATTAAGCAATGGTGCTGTGCCTCTCAATGTTTTAAGCAATTTGGTAGACGAATGGATTGACAGTAAACAATAATTTCATAAATTTATTAAAACCTCAAAGTGAGTACTGTACATAGATATTGAGAATTCAAATCCTTAAAGCAGCTACAAATTGAGTTTTTTATCTAATTCCTTAATAGGAGGATAAAAGGAAGTAAGTTGCAAGAAATATTAATGAAATCATATAGATATAAAAAAGCGAATCATAAGAGGTGATTCGCTTTTAATTTATATAAATTTTAAAATACTAATATTTTTATTCAATAACCACTTTCTTAGTTACAGAAGCATTATCAGAATTCATTTGCATAAAATAAACTCCAGCTCTAAGGTGTAAATTTATATCCTTATTCTGAGTAATACCCTCCATATCTAAAGTTTTTAAAATACGACCGTTTACATCAGAAATAATAATTTCTTGTAGTGGTATGCCTGTATTTTTAATGGTTATATTTCCATTTGAGGGATTTGGATAAATTGCAAATGGCTCTTCTGATCCAAATACTATAGTCGATAAAGTAGTACATGATAATGTACAAGGAGCAGGTTGATCAAAAGGAGTTGCATTGTCAACTAGCCAATTAGCCTCATTATGGAAAGCAGCTCTTAGCACACTTACATCATCACTTTCTGTAGTAGAACAATCGTAAATAGCGTTATCAATCTCAGTAGTAATTGCAATAGAAGAGTTTGCTAACGTTGAAAAAATAGCTGGATGAGCAGAAGTTGTAGAATCTATAGCATCTGCATCCCATCCACCGTTCATTTGAATAGCAGCAATAAATCCAGATTCATTTCCAGTACTAGGTGTGTTGCTAGGATCGTAAGCAAAAATTTGATCTCCACTTACAGATAAAGCTAATGCAGTTCCAGTTAAATTTCCAGCACTCATACCACCTCCATCTTCAATAGCTACAAAAGGAGTAGCAGAAATTGAAATTTGAGTTCCACAATTTAATGCAGAAGTAAATTCTAAAGTAACAGTATTTTCTCCTGTTCTAAACCCGCCAGCAGCAAACCAACCATTTTCAGTAAAACTGATTTGCTCTCCTGCAGTTACATCTCTTAACAATACAAAAGTAAATTGATCATTTTCTCCACTAGGATTGCCAGTACTATCAGATTGATATCCAGTAAAGGCAATATCTCCAAGTGACCACTGCGCGAAAGATATTTGAGTAGAAAAAGCCATTAAAAAGGCTATAAAAAGTAGTTTTTTATTCATAATTGTGTAGTTTATTTTCGTGCAAAATACGAAAAAAAGTTTGCATTAAGATACTGTTTACAATATCTTAATGCATTTAAAATTAACTTCTAGAAGGAAAAACTCCTTGTAAAGCTATAATATAGTTAATACCCAAAAATGGATTTCTAATATTGAATGGTTGCTGATTTCCTGTTGGTAGAGAATTTACACTTCCGCTTAAGGCAGCAGGTGAAGGAGCAAGATTTGTATCCGCTGCACTAGGAGTAGCGTAAAGCTTGTCTATACCACTTGCTAAGATATTACCAGAAGCTTCATCTGTAGTACCTTCATCAGCTACAGCTGGAAGACTTACCGATGCACTTACAGAAGATCCTCCGAAGGATACCGTATGAAAGTGATTTGGTAATTCAGTAATAGTTAGTGTTTTGGTTTCCATACCACCTCTTTGTCCTAATTTGATGTCTGATAGACCTGGTCCATGACCTTGTTGTATAGGACTTCTTCCTCTTAGGTCAGGTAAAGCAAAGGTTGTTCTGCCATCACCACCATAAGTGGTTCCTAAAAGCGAAAACAGTGCTTGGTTTTGGTTAATTGGCAATAATTGTCCGTCACAAAGAGCCCAACCCCTAGGAGCAAAGTTTCCTGCAAACATGACTATTTGCGCTAAAAATGGATTCATAATATATTTTTTTAATTAATTAAATCGATTTAAGTAAAGCTAATGACTAATTTTAGCTTCTAGATGGATATACTCCTACCATTGCGATGATAAAATTCACTCCTTCAAATGGATTTCTGATATAAAAAGATTGATTTCCTCCCGTAGCTAATGTATTAACACTTCCTGAAATTGCAGCATTTGCTGGTGCTAAAGTGGCATCAGCAGCACTAGGAGAAGCATATAAATTTGTAATCCCACTTGCTAAAATATTTCCTGAAGCTTCGTCAGAAGTACCTTCGTCCGCAACAGCAGGCAAGCTTACAGCAGCATTAACACCACCGCCACTAAAAGAAACAGTATGCGAGTGATTTGGCATTTCCAATACATTCAATGTATGATATTCTGCACCACCTCGTTGACCAAGTTTAATAGTAGATAAACCTGGACCAGTTCCTGGGTGAATAGCGCTTCTTCCTCGTAAGTCAGGCAAAGCAAAAGTAGTTCTACCATCACCTCCGTACGTTGTTCCTAAAATGGAAAACAACGCAGTGTTTTGCGAGATAGCTAATAATTGTCCTTGGCAAAATGCCCAACCTCTTGGTGCAAAATTCCCTCCGAACATAACAATTTCTCCGATAAATGGATCCATAATAATATAGTTTATAAGGTTAAAAGAATAAATATAACATTTTTATGACAAATGATATAACATCAAAAATAGATGCATTATATAAGAGTTTTACTGTGTTATTCACGTAAAATTAAAAACACGTAGAAGTACGTAATTCTAAATGAAAAAGTTTTTTTGAGTAAGAATTGTAGAAAATAGGTTGATATATTTACTATTTTTAAGCCATACTAACTAGAAAATTTATTATTATTATGGATTCAAAATTTGGAGAAGTTAACGGTAAAATTGTTTATCCACCTAACACAATTCCCGTATCAGTAGCTTCAGGTTGGACAGAAGCTTGGAGGAATAGAACAGGAGAAGAACAAATCAATGGTTTTTTTATACCTATGACAGATATTAATGAAGTTATGGTTGAAAAAGGAATTGAAAATATTAGAGGATATTTAGGAATTGATGAAAACGGAACTGTCCATATGCTTATTGTAGGTGTTGATAGTAAAGGAAATGATATGATTGATGAAGCTAGTGGTCAATTCGTATATGATTATACAAAACCATGTCCTCAACAGTGTGGAAATAAAAATGTGTTAAATAGCTAATAAGGTTAATGTCATTATTAGATATTTTTTCTGACTCTTCCACAGTTGTTTTGATTGTAAATGCTGTTTTATACGCAAAGCATAGTACATCGAAGGATTTAGCATATCGATATTTTTCAATATACCTGATTTTGATGGCAATCAATCAAATTTTAGTGACTGTGTTTTTCGAATTGGTAATTGATAATACATTCCTAGCAAATACATACATGATAGCACAATTTGTAATGCTAAGCTTGTTTTATTATGCTATTTTCAAAACCAAGAGTTTACGAAAATATATTCTAATGGTCTTAACTATAGTCTCAATATTACTAGGGGTTCAGTATGCATGGACTCCTAGTTTATTTTTTAATTACAATACCATAGGAATTATTACCACGTCTTCAATACTTATATTTTATTCAATTACTTATTTTTTTCATCATATTGGAGACAAAGAATTGAAATTATACTTAGTTAATAGTGGTATTTTGTTCTACTTATTAGGTACTATATTGTTGTTTTCAATAGCAAAAGCAGGATTAGAAATTGAAGCTAATATAGAAATTGCCTTGTGGATATTGAATGCTTTTATTTTTCTTGTATTCCAAATCACTATTCTCATTCAATGGATATACGATCGTAAAAAGATAAACTCAAAATAACACAGTATGAATTCACTTTTAATTGAAGATAATGGTGTCATCACAGTGGTTATTTTTGGCGTAATACTGTTGTTAGTAATGGCACTAACACTTATTTTATTTTTTTATCTGTCGCGAAAAAAGATTATTCAAAAAGAATTAGAAAAGAAAACATTAGAACTAAATCACCAAAAGGAAATGCTTGAGGCTACAATTGTAGCACAAGAAGCAGAACGCAATCGAATAGCGCAGGACTTACATGATGCAATTAGCGCTAAACTTAATGTAGTATCACTTAGTGCTAATTTTTTATTGGAAGAAGAAAACATTTCATCCAAAGAAACTGAAGAAATCATAACGCACATGTTGCGTGTAACGAATAAAACGATTGAAAGTTCTCGAAAAATTGCTCATAATTTATTGCCTCCAATTTTAGAAAAATTTGGACTCGGAGCTGCCTTAGAAGAATTGTGTGATGAATTTAGCAATAGTAAAAAAGTAAATGTAACTTCTCATATAGAATATAATGTTGGAGCACTCACACAAGATAATGAGTTGCATGTATTCAGAATTGTACAAGAACTTATGAATAATTCTCTGCGTCATGGCAAAGCAAAGAGCATTGAATTGAATTTTAAGGCACAAAACAAAAACTTATCCTTATCTTACAGAGACAATGGAAAAGGGTTTGATGTCAATGAAATTGGCACTCAAAAGGGATTAGGGTTACGAAATATAGAAAGTAGGGTTTCTCTCCTTAAAGGGACCATTGCTTATACAAGTGAACCATCAAAAGGAGTCAACGTAGAAATTACCATATAAAACGAACTTACCATGGAAACACCAATCATTAAAATAGCAATCGCGGATGATGAAGCGCTTTTCAGAGCCGGTATGTCATTCATCCTTACACGAGTCAAAAATTTTGAAATCGTTTTTGAAGCCGAAAATGGTTCCGATCTTATTGATAAATTAAAAAAAGCACCGGAAAAACCAGATGTGGTATTGATGGATTTAAAAATGCCTTTATTAAATGGTGTTGAAAGCACAAAAATTCTACAAAAAGACTATCCTGATATCAAAGTAATCGCAGTAACAAGTTACGACGGAAAGTCATTCATTACAAATATGATTGATGTAGGAGCTTCTTCCTACTTATTAAAAAATACTTCGCCAAAAGTTGTAGTCCATACAATCAATGAAGTATATGATAAAGGGTTTTACTATGATGAACGCGTATTACAAATTATTCATGAAAACCTTCTTTCTGCTAAAAGTAAGCGTATTAAAAGTGATTTAGATAATAATTTACTTACCAAACGTGAAAAAGAGATTTTAGAACTTATTTGCAATCAATATACGACCAATGAAATTGCAGAAAAACTTTTTATCAGTCCTCGAACTGTAGAAGGACATCGAAACAATTTGCTGCTTAAGACAGAGTCTAAAAACGTGGCAGGATTGGTCATATATGGAATTCAGAAAAAATTGATTGAACTTTCTCCTGATTTCTAAATAAAACTTTTTTTTAAAAAAATATTGGGTAACGAATTTTGATTGTCCGAACTCTATCATTGAATTGCGCATTCAATGGTGGTATCCGAAAAACCAATTAATAACAGAGTAGGACTTAAACTCTTTTTAAACATGAAGAAAAAAGAAAATCAAAGATTCGCATTGAAACTTAACAAAAAAGCGGTTGCCAATATTAAAGGTGGTGCTACTAGTGACGCTGATGCAGATGCAGCAGCAGCAGCAGGTTCTGGGCAAGCTAAAAATACATGTCAATGGTCTTCTTGTGACAATTGCCACTCGTGGAAATGTAACATCAGCTAGTAGATTGCTTTAAAAATTAATTTAAAAAACTAAAACCCAATATTATGAAAAAACATAAAAAGCTAAAACTTAATAAAATCAACTTAGCAAAGTTTACTAATATTAACGAATTGAAAGGAGGAGCCGATTCAGCATATTGTTGGACAAAGCCAATTAAATATTGTTTATTATCGGATAAAGATATTGACTGTTCACCACAAGAACCCATCAATCTTTCTTTAAATGGTTGTTAAAACTAAAAATGCAAAGGCTCAGAATTAATTTCTGGGCTTTTTTAGTTTACTAAATATTATCTTTACTTTTGGCGGAGATAATCACACATACATGAAGAAAAATCTTTTCATTGCCATAGAAGGAATAGACGGAAGTGGAAAAAGCACACAAGCCAAAAACATAGCAAAACGCCTAGAAGCTGAAGGGCACAAAGTATACCTTACATTTGAACCTACTGATATGCGTATTGGTAAAATGATTAGAAACATATTGGGAGGAAAAGAAACTGCAGATGAAAAAGTAATTGCAGCACTGTTTGCTGCCGATAGACTAGATCATATTCTTCATGAAACGAACGGGATTCTTAAAAAACTTGAAGAAGGATACACGGTAATTACTGATAGATATTATTTTTCTTCTTATGCATATCATGGAGTACATTGTGATTTGGATTGGGTAATTGATTCAAACAAAATGGCAGCTACAATTTTAAAACCTTCGGTAAATATTTTTGTTGATGTATCTCCCGAAGTTGCGATGAAACGAATCAATGCTAACAGGGAACATGTTGAAATTTATGAAACATTAGATAATTTAAAAGCGGTTCAATCTAAATATTTTGAAGCCTTTGAAAAATTAAAAGAAACAGAAAATATTATATCAATCAATGGTAATAATACACCAACAGATGTAACCGAGGCTCTCTGGCAAGTAATTCAATCGACACTACAATCTTAGTACATACACAAATATTTGATTATCAATCTCTTCTATACGAAGAGATTTTTTTTCATAAGAGTATACGTAGTTTCCAATTAATTATATCATTCAGAAAAAAGAGACAAAAAGAGTGTTTTTCCTGAAAAAAAGTGTTTTTCTCCTAATCTATAAAAAGTGTTTTTCCCATATCAAATTAGCTAATTGACTCTATTAAAAGGCTTGTATGATCCATAGTTTTGTTTTGTATTGAATAAAAGCAATTGAATAAAACAACATGATCAACAAGTTTGTAGATAAATTGAATGCTGACGGATTGGCAACTTACATTAATACCTTAGCAGGAATTACGGTAAAAATTGGTGCGCAAAATGTAGCAGATATTCAATCGGAAGAAAATGATATAGATGGAGACAGTCTATTGGTTACAATTGTGCGAATTGAAGAAGAAAGTACTCTGAAAAACTTTCCTAATCAGCGACTTGTTGAAAATGCAGGAACTTTCAAGTTAGACAAACGGTTTCCCAAAATTCATCTCAACTATTATTTGCTTTTTTCCTGCACACTTCAATATGATAAAGCAGTAGCGGTAATCTATAAAACGATTAAGTTTTTTCAACATCAACGAAAATTTGCCTTTACGGCAGATGAAGACGATATAGAACTCAATATGGAGCTCTGCTCTCCAAGTTTTGAACAACTCAACAATATATGGGGAATGCTTGGAGGAAAACAAGTGCCAAGTGTATTGTATAAAGCGAGAGTTTCAGCTTTAGAAAGAGACATTGAAAAGTTAGCAGCTGTAATTACTACAATAGGATCTGAAAATACACATTATGAGTAGATTTAGTTACACATACGCTCCATTGATCATTGTAAAATTGCAACACGAAAGCGAATTGGAAGCAGCAAAATATGTAACCATATATCCTAATGAGAAAACAGCACAATTAATTGAAAAACACAAGTTAGTGGTAAAAATCATTCCAGAAGGATTTGTGGTATTGTTCAAAAAACAAGAAGAATTTGTTGCAGAAACCGTAGATGAAGTATTGGTAATTGATGGTGTAGAAGTAACAGATAAGCGTATTGTTGGATATGCGTCTACTTTGCCTGATCGAACATTTTCCAATTGGTTGCCACAAGTGATTGATATTGATTTGGAGTTTTATGCTAAAGCAACTCAAAAATATCGAGAAAACACTGCTTGGAATGATTTAGCATTAGACGAATTTGTTGTATACAACGCAGGAGATCTAGAAGGAACAGTCTCTCAAAACACCAACATACGCGAACGGACACAACCAGACGCTATTTTTCAACTCAACATACAAGAAGCTAATATAACGACACCAGTAACGCTCACATTTGAAGTAAATCTAAATACCTAACCGGTTACTTTACAAAGCAGCGTATGAACAAAATATAAAAAACAAACACTAACAAAACTTTTTAAATCATACATATTATGCCTAGTACATTAAAAACACCAGGAGTTTACGTAGAGGAAATTGTTAAATTTCCACCTTCCGTAGCGCAAGTTGAAACGGCGATACCTGCATTTATTGGATACACAGAAAAAGCTACTAAAAAAATTGATGGAGACCTAAGTATGGTTCCTACTCGAATTACATCATTATTAGAGTATGAAACTTTCTTCGGAGGAGCCAGAGCAGAAACTACAATAGAAGTAACTGTAACGGATGATAAAGATGGCAATCAATCGATTGTAGTTTCACAACCAAAAAGCAAAGAGCCATTTTTAATGTATTATTCCATGCAATTATACTTTGCAAATGGTGGAGGTCCGTGCTATATTACTTCTGTAGGAGATTACAGTGGCATTGTAAGTTTAGACGTGCTGGAAGATGGTTTAGATGAGGTTGCAAAAGTTGATGAACCGACGCTTATCTTATTTCCAGATGCGACAAGGGCTAGTGGAGTTACAAGAGACACATTTTACGCTCTTTATGATCAGGCATTAAAACAATGTCAAAAACTTCAAGATCGATTCACTATTATTGATACATTAAGCTATGACGGAACATCTAGTGTTGATCAAAATGTTATTGACTTAAGAGAAAAAATAAGCTCTGAAAAAGATGTTGTAAAATATGGAGCGGCATACTATCCTCATTTAGAAACAATCTTAAACTATACAATTGACCCTGAAAGAATCATAATTACACACGTAGACAATGGAAGTTCTCCTGAAGCTGCAGATACAATTACTGGAAATGTAACAAGTATTGACACAAGTTTTAGTGGAAAAGTAGATGATGTAGTAGCTAACTTGGGAACATTTGCTACAGATGGCTTTACAGGTTTATTAGCAGATGTATTAGACTACCTATATAATGACGATTCAGTTCCAGCCAATGAAGGTTTCAATATTGGAGATGCAGATGATAATAACAAAAATTTTGACGCACCAAGACCAGCTACATTAGTTGAAAAATTAGAAGACTTATTAGATGGTTTAGAAGATTTAGTTACTCTAAAAGATAAAGCGAAAGTTGAAGGGAATGCTACAAAATCTGCTTTAGTTGGAGAACTAACCGTAGGAGAATTAACCACGATTCAAACAAATATTGATGCCTTAGTAAATCTATTTGAAGGAGATGACAAAATAGAAGATAAGATTGAAGCATTATCTAAACTAACGAATTCTCTAAAAAAAGCTATTGCTGATGGAACAGATGCAGAAGGCTTAAAAGATATTATAGAAGACAATGATTCTAATATTTTAGACGCTTTAGAAGGGTTTTTGGATGCAGCTTTTGACTATGAAACACCTGCAGATGCACTTCCTACTTCTTTTGATGACATCATTACTAACTGGGAAACTTTAAGAGATAACATTAATGCGCAAATCATAAAAGACACCAATAATGGGTCAATGCATGGAAGAAGCTTAAGCACACTTGAAGCTGAAGATAACAGTACATATAATTTAATAAAAGTAGCAATTAACAACTTGCCAATGGAATTGCCTCCTAGTAGTGCAATTGCAGGAGTATATGCTCGTATTGACAGTACAAGAGGAGTTTGGAAAGCTCCAGCAAATGTGTCACTTAGCTATGTAATAAAGCCTACAGTGCGAGTTACAAACGACATTCAAGATGGACTAAATGTAGACACTACTGCAGGAAAATCTATCAATGCAATTCGTTCATTTACAGGAAAAGGAGTAATGGTTTGGGGAGCAAGAACATTAGCTGGAAACGATAACGAATGGCGTTATGTTTCGGTAAGACGTTTCTTTAATATGGTAGAAGAGTCTGTTAAAAAAGCAAGTGATCAGTTTGTATTTGAAGCTAATGATGCCAATACTTGGGTAAGAATACGCTCTATGATTGAAAATTTCTTAACCAATCAATGGAAAGCAGGAGCTTTAGCAGGAGCTACTACTGATGAAGCTTACTATGTAAAAGTAGGACTAAATCAAACAATGACCGCAGACGATATTTTGAACGGAATTATGAATATTGAAATTGGAATGGCAGTTGTGCGTCCAGCAGAATTTATTGTGTTGAAATTCTCTCACAAAATGCAAGAATCATAAAAAATAATTGAAACAAAATCATTTAAAAAAATAAAATTATGTCAGCAGTATATCCATTGCCAAAGTTTCATTTTCAAGTAGAATGGGGAGGAACTAAGATTGGCTTTCAAGAAGTTACCGGACTCGATAAAGAATTCGAAATGCTAGAATATAGAGAAGGATCAAGTCCAGAATATAGCAAAATAAACATGCCTGGAATGGTAAAATATACCGACATCGTATTAAAACGTGGTGTATTTAAAGGAGATAACGAATTCTTTGAGTGGATGAAATCCAACAAATTAAATACAGCAGAACGTCGTGATATTACCATTAGTCTGTTAGATGAAACACACGCACCAGTAGTTGTTTGGAAAGTATTAAATGCTTGGGCAAAAAAGATCCAATCGACCGATTTAAAAGCTGAAGCAAATGAAGTAGCAGTAGAATCAATCACACTTGCTCACGAAGGTTTAACAGTTGTTAACGAAGGATAAAAAACATGGCGCTTTTTGATAGTTTTAAATATCCTGTTTCAGGCTTTCACTTTGTAGTCTATTTTAACGGACTCTTACCCAATCCAGTTGACATGAGTTTTCAGTCAGTATCTGGTCTAAGTGTAACCGTAGAAACAGAAAGTTATGCAGAAGGTGGAGAAAATCGGTTTGTTCATGAAATACCTAAAGGACTTAAATTTAGTACGCTAACACTCAAAAGAGGATTAAAAAGTGTTCCATCTTCTGTAGCCAAATGGTGTGAAGATGCTTACGAAAAATTCAAATTCAAGCGGCTTAACTTAATCGTGGTATTATTAAGTGAAAACCATATTCCTATCAAAACTTGGAACGTAGTCGGCGCCTATCCTATCAAATACGAATTGGGAGAATTTAATGCAGAAACGCAAAGTATTCTTATCGAAACCTTAGAACTCAAGTATGACTATTTTAAACTCTTATTATAATGGGAATTGAAATAAAAAACTTGCGTATCAAAGTCAATGTAAATGCTCAAAAAGAAGAAGAGGTATCACTAGTTGAAGAAAAACGAAGCAATTGGTCATCTCAAGAAATCTTAACAGCTGTATCTAACATGATGAAAAACAAAAAAGAACGCTGATTATGTCTATACTGGGTGAATTGGAAAAAATGCTCATCTATAAGTTAGATGATAAAGGGAATAGAAGTGGCGAACCAATTACAGTAACCATTAATCCTGAAGGGTATAAAGAAACGTTTGCGGTTGAATATAACCAAGATCAACCTACAAATTCTAGTGGAACGAAACCCAAATTTGTTAAAGTAAAACCTGGTGATTTTACCTTTAAATTATTATTTGATAGTACAGGCATTTTTGATATTGTAGGGTTAGATATTTCAGAAACACTCGATAGTATAGCAGCTGATATTGCAGGTTTTAATCCTTTTAAAGATGATGAAGCCGACGAAAGTAACATTGTGGATGAAATTAATAAGATAAAAGAACTAGTGACCTACAAAGGTGAAATGCACATGCCGTATGAATTGGAAATCGCTTGGGGATCACTAAACTTAAAATGCTTCTTAATTAAACTTGACATTGATTACAAACTTTTTAACTCAAAAGGATATCCAATTCGCGCCGTTGCAACACTAACGTGTAAAGATAGTACTGCCGATAAATTACGAGAAGCTGAAGTCAACAAACAATCTCCAGACTTAACTCACATTCGACGTGTAAAAGAAGGAGATACGTTACCGCTCATGACATACCGCATTTATGGTGATTCAAAATACTATTTGGAAGTAGCTAGAGTAAACAACTTGCTTAATTTCAGAACACTAGAGCCGGGAACAGAATTATTTTTTCCACCATTAAACAAAACACAAACAGTATGAGTTTAGTCGGAGACATATCGACAGAACAACAAAACTTAGTCACATTTACGGTACTCATTGGTGATGCAGAAGAAGAAGTAAGTGCTACCTATGGTGTTAAAACCATTACTGTAGAACGCACATGTAACCGAATTCCAACGGCAACCTTAGTTATTGTAGATGGTAATGGTGTTACACAAGAATTTGAAGCTAGCAATGCAGCATCATTTGCACCTGGAGAAAAAATTCATATAAAAACAGGATATGACTTTGAAAATAAAACCATTTTTAAAGGAATTATTACCAAACATGCTATTAAATCATCAGGGAATACAAACTATTTAATCATTGAATGCAAAGATGAAGCATTCAAAATGACACAAGCACGAAAAAATAAAATTTTCTATGAAGTAACCGAAAGTGATGTAGTTGATGATATCATTAAAGAAAATGGGTTAAAAGGGGCTATGACAACAACGTCTCATACACATCATGAAATTGTACAGTATCAGGCTACTGACTGGGATTTTATTCAATGTCGCGCACAAATCAACAATATGTTGTGCTTTATAGAAGATGGCTCACTTGACATCAAAGCTCCTGAATTTGGCGCAAGTGTATTAACAGCCACATTTGGAGACAACATTTTCAGTTTTGATGCTGAAATTGATGCTCGCAGTCAATATGAAACATTTGAAGCCTCTGCTTGGAACTATTCCAATCAAGAAATAGTTACCAAAACAGCAGAAAATAGAAATCTAAATACTGCGGGTAACCTCGATGCAGCAACGTTGGCACAAGCAGCAGGAAATAATAGTATCACACTATCACATACAGGAGATATTCCAGACGAAATTCTAACCTCTTGGGTAGAGTCAAAAAGCATGTATCAGCAGCTGGCAAAAATATGCGGAACAGTCAAAGTTCAAGGAAGTGAAGTTGTGTTGCCGGGAACTATGATTACACTAGCAGGAATGAGTGATCGCTTTAATGGAGATGTTTTTGTTTGCGCAGTGCATCACACCATTACCGATGGAAATTGGGTAACAACCATACAATTCGGACTTAATCCAGAATGGTTTGCCGAAACATATGAAGTAAGTCAATTGCCAGCTTCAGGAATGCTCCCTGCGATTAGCGGATTACAAATAGGTGTCGTTTCTGCCTTAGAAGGCGATCCAAAAGAAGAACATAGAATACAAGTGAAGTTGCCTATTATTAGTGCTGAAGAAGAAGGCGTTTGGGCGCGCGTGCTAACGATGCATGCAGGTGAAGAATATGGCGTACACTTTTTGCCTGAAATTGGTAATGAAGTCTTAGTAGGCTTTTTAAATGACGATCCCAATCAAGCAATTGTACTAGGTTCTTTATTCAGTAATACAAATGTTTCTCCTGTGGAATATTCAGATGATAATTATGAAAAAGTCATCAAAACCAAAAGTGAAATTAAGATCACAATGAATGATGAACTGAAAAGCATTACGCTTGAAACACCAGCAGAAAAAATCATCACGATTGATGACGATGAAGGTGTCATCACTCTAAAAGATGAAAACAGCAATACGCTTACACTCAATAGTGATGGAATTACGATAGAATCAGGAAAAGATATCATTATGAAAGCAACGGGCGATATAAAAATGGAAGGTATCAATGTTGAAATTGCCGCTTCCGCAGAATTTAAAGCCGAAGGTGCTACGGCAACGGTAGAAGGTTCTGCTACAACAACCATAAAAGGAGGAATGGTTCAAATCAATTAAAAAAAGAAAGCAATGTCATTAGCAGCAAGAATTACAGATATGCATGTTTGCCCCATGGTAACGGGAGTGGTTCCACATGTAGGCGGACCAATTTTACCACCAGGCGCACCAACAGTATTAATAGGAGGGCAACCTGCTGCAAAAGTAGGAGATATGTGTGTATGTACAGGACCACCAGATACCATTATAGCAGGTTCAGGAACGGTGATGATTGAAGGTATGCCAGCTGCACGAATGGGGGATTCTACCGCACATGGAGGTAGTATTGTACTAGGATGTCCAACCGTACTAATAGGAGGATAAAACTATGGATTCATCAATAGCAACATACTTAGGAAAAGGGTGGGATTTTCCGCCAACATTTCTCGAAAAACAAGGGGAAGTAAAAATTATATCTGACATAGAAGATATTGAAAAAAGCCTACATATCATTATCACAACAAGACAAGGAGAACGCTTGATGCGCCCAAAATTTGGATGTGACTTGACAGATAAAATCTTTGAAAACCTCAGTGCAACACAAACTACAATCATGAAAAATCAAATAAAAGAAGCCATTGTGTTGTATGAACCAAGAATTGAAGTACTCAAAATAGCATTAGATACCCAAAACTTTTTAGAAGGAAAGTTTTTAATAAAAATTGACTATTTGATACGCGCAACAAATACAAGAAGAAATATTGTATTTCCGTATTACATAACTGAAGCAACAGACATATAATCATGCAAAACGATTGTACAGAAAATACACTCATTAAGTCACGCGAAGGCACTACACAGCAAGAACGTTACAAGACTTTACTCAACCCTGAGAATGTACAACTTATGGGATTTGATGTAAAAGATTGGATGCGCTTTGCTGAAGAGTTTTCAAAGCATGTACAATTATTTTCAGGGAAAAACTATACAACGGCTACTGGAACCTGGGAGCCTTTTCACAACGCTTCCGCAGAAATAAAAGAAGTTATTGAAACTTATGCTGAAGGCGACATTACGCCGCAATTAGCACTATTTATTACGTTTTTAAAACTCTTAAACAAAAGCAAAGAACGGTTCAATCAAATTACCAAACGTCATCTAGATTTTTATTACAAAGAAGTATTACAGTTTGATAAAAACGATGAAACTGCCGATCATGCCTACGTCGTTTTTGAACTCGCTAAAAATGCTAATGAACAGTTTCTAAATGATGAAACATTACTAAAAGCAGGAAAAGATGGTGAAGGAAATACAATTCACTACAAAATAGATGAAGAAATCGTTATCAACAAAGCAAAAGTTGCGGCAATACGAAATACCTATGTTACTCCAGATGAAACCAACTGGTACGCATCTTCCATAGCAAACTCTGCCGATGGAGAAGGAGGAACAGATGAAAACGGCGGAACTTCTTGGTTGCCATTCGGCAATACAGATCGCACGTTGGCAAAAAAAGGGTTTTCTGTAAGTTCGCCATCATTGCTATTAACAGAAGGAAAACGAACTATCCATATCACAGCTACATTTAATAATCTTAACGGACAAGAAAACTTACTTTCCTTATTAAACATTGAGCATTCAGGTGAAAAAGGATGGGTAACTTTAGCATCAACAGCAATCAAAAATGCAGAAATAAAAAATAAAAAACTTTTTATAGAACTTGAGCTTTCTGAAGATGATGACAAAATAACCAATTACAATGCAACAATACATGAAGGAGCTTATGACACAACCAATCCAATCATTCGTGTATTATTTTCTCCAGATGAAACTTCGTTGGCAGCCTACAAAACTTATGTAAACATTGCAGAAGCAACACTTATAAGTGTAGATATTGTAACTACTGGCGAATATTCGGAAGGACTTACAGTAAAGAATGATTTAGGAAAAATCAAAACCGATAATCCATTTTATCCATTTGGCCCTTTGGCAAAAAAGCATGCCAAGCTTAAAATAGCTGCAGATGAATGGATTGGGAAACGGATTCAAGATGTATCTGTTTCTCTTAATTGGAAAGAGTATCCAGAAAACTTTGAAGAGTACTACCAACATTACATCAAAGAATACCTGAACATACAACCGCCAAATACGTTCAAATCAATCTACCAAGACAACAGCGCTACCAAAACACCAATAGTAGAAGGAATCAATGGTGCTAAGCGTTTTAGAGTATTAGCGAGTTATATAGGCAATTTTAAATCGATTACTGAAAGCGTTGCAAGTGCAGAAACAGCAGAAGCTATTGCCGCAAAAGAAAACAAAGCCGCTAAGGAAAAAGAATTAGCAGACCAATTTCCAAAAGAAGATATAAAAAGAACAACCGATAAAAGGAAGTTTGGAAGCAAAAAAATGGAAAGACGTGAGCATACAAAAGAAGAAATGCAAGCAATGCGACACGTGCATGAAGAGAGAGAACGCAAAGCAGCATCCGCAGCGGCAAAAAGCGAAACTACTGAAGCATCAGATATTATGCCGGGTTCTATTCCTGCAGATCAACAAATGTTTACGGGTTCTGAAAATGTTCAATTCCAACATTTTTTACCACCAAACACAACGTATGTTCCAAAAACATCTGATGAATATTTTATTCAACTTTCTTTACAAAATAATTTTCTTCACGATGCTTTTGCCAAGCTTTACACGTACTATGCGATTAACGAACTAGCTTTACCAAACAATGCATATGCACCGTTTGCAGAAGACTTAAAAGTTACGATTACCACAAAAGAAACCATATCAGCAAGTAAAAACCAACTTGCTATATATCACGAATCACCTTTTGGAATTGAAAAAATAACACGTTCTAACTTGGCACTTGTACCTACACCAGAAATAGGAGGACAATTGTTTATAGGAATTGATCAGGTAGTTTCAGATCAAAATATCCAATTACTATGTCAAATAGAAGAAGGTTCTGAAAACCCAGATGCAATCGAAATGTATGGAAAGGCAACGGTTACATGGCAATATCTATATAAAAATACGTGGAATAATCTCAAACCAACATACTTACTCAAAGACCAAACCGACGACTTTTTAAAAGCAGGATTGGTAGCCTTTACGGTGCCCAAAACATTTGGTGATACCACACTTTTTGCAGAAAACTATTTGTGGATACGCGCAACAATAGCAACTCCATTTGACACAGTTTCAAAGTTTACAAACATTCATGCACAAGCTGTAGAAGTCGTATTTCAAAATGACAATAATACACTTGAACATTTAGACAATGGAATGCCAGCAGAAACTATTACCAAACTAGAAGATCGCTTGGCAACCGTAAAAAAAGTAATGCAACCGTATGCTTCTTTTGGTGGTGCTCCCAAAGAAAGTGATGTGAATTTTTATAGAAGAGTTAGCGAACGATTACGTCATAAGAACAGAGCCATAACGCTGTGGGATTATGAACATCTCGTACTACAAGAATTCAACTATCTACACAAAATTAAATGTCTAAATCACAGCACAAGCACCAGTTTTAAAGCGCCAGGAGAAGTAGTATTGGTTGCGATTCCAAATATTATCGATCAAAATGTGTATGATATTTATAAGCCAAAACTAAGTCAAACAAAGCTTAATGCAATTGAAAACTATGTGAATAAACTCAATACACTTCATGTAGAAGCTAAAGTAACATCTCCCGTTTATGAACCTGTGAAAATTACAGTAAGTGCTCGTTTTTATGAAGGTTTGGATGCAAACTATTATAAAAAACAACTTAAAAATGATTTGGCGCAATACTTAGCTCCTTGGGCTTTTGATAAAAACCAACCAATATCATTTGGAAATGCACTCTATGCAAGTGAAGTAATTTATTACATAGAAAATCTAAACTATGTTGATTATATCAAAGACTTCAAAATGTTGCACGAAGGTGAAGAAAAAGATGAAATCATCCCAACAGATCAAAAAAGTATATTAACCACGGTTGTACCCGAAACACACGACGTGACCGCATTAACAGGAACCGCATGCTAAATCTAGACGAACATATCACCATACCGAGCAATGTAAGCTATGAAAACGATCTCGATTTTCAACATTTAAGAGACGCGGGACAAACATATATTGAACAACTTAGTCGCAAATTGTGGACAGATTACAATATTCACGATCCAGGAATTACCATCATGGAATTGCTATGCTATGCCATTACCGATCTTGGGTTGCGCATTGATCAACCGATTGAAAATTTGGTCGCTTCCGCAGAAAATAACTTTGAAAAAATGCACGAGCAGTTCAAATCGGCAAAAAATATACTGACGTGTCGACCTGTAACTGCATTGGACTATAGAAAACTCTTTATCGATATAAAAGGAGTAAAAAACTGTTGGTTGACAATTCATAAATTACCATTGTATGCTGAATGTAATGTGTCAGATCCCAAACTGAGTTTTACACCATTTGATGAATCTGAGTACAAATCAGAAACATTCAATATAAAAGGCTTATACACCATTTTAGTCGATTTTGATGATGACGAAGCATACGTAGAAGAAGATATCATTGCTGCGATTTTTACTAAATATCATGAAAACAGAAATCTTTGTGAAGACTTGGTTGAGGTAAAAAAAGTTCCGAAACAATGTATTCGTGTATGTGCCGAAGTACAGTTAGAAAATGATGCGAATGAAGAAAAAGTACATGCAACAATTCAATGGGAAATTGCTCAATACTTATCACCAAGCGTTCGCGCCAATTCACTTACTGAAATGTTAGACATGGGACTTTCGTCAGATGAAATCTTTCAAGGACCTATTTTAGAAAATGGTTTCTTAACGCCAGAAGCACTCGAAAAATCTGAATTACGTACACAAGTTCGTTTATCAGATATCATGAATATCATTATGAAAATTGATGGTGTAAAACTGATTGAAGACATTAGCATTGATAACTGTCCGCCAAAAAAAGAAGAAGGCTCTGATTGCAATGAAGGTATTACCGCAAAAAGTGATGCATGGCTCATTTGTGTTGAAGAAAATCACTTGCCAATTTTATGTGACCAAAGCACATTTAGCTACAAAAAAGGATTCTTACCAGTTGGCTTAAACCAAGAAATGGTAAATGAATTTACGGCAGAATTAGAAGCTGCTGACAAAGCTAGTCAGGAAAAATCGTTTGATGATTTGCCAATGCCGCTAGGTGTATACAGCAAAATTAAATATGACACAGTACAACATCATTTACCAGAAAACTACGGAATTTCAAAATATGGCTTGTCTAATACAGTTTCTGACGAACGAAAAGTAAAAGCAAAACAATTGCAAGGATATTTACTATTCTTTGATCAAGTATTAAGCACCTATTTTTCTCATTTAGAGCATACGAAAACGTTACTTTCTGCTGATGAGAACTTACAACAAACCTATTTTTTTAAGGCAGTAGAAGGAATTAACGGTATAGAAAATTTACTCGACAATTTTTCAGATTACAAAGAAAATGTTGAAAACATTATTGACAAGTTGGAAGATTTCAATGAGCGTAGAAATGAACTTTTAGACCACTTAATTGCTCGATTTGCGGAAGTATTTGAAAATTATACCAACACAATGTATAAGTTGTTCGGGAAAGAGAAAGACAGTGTTGAAAAGAACATCATTACCACCAAAAATAAATTCATAAAAGCATACGATACAATCAGTTCAGAGCGAGGACTAGCCTTTAATTATAGAGAGTCAAAACAATGGAACACCAATAATGTTTCTGGTTTTCAAAAACGAATTGCTCTCTTAGCAGGGTTAGACGATTATTCACGCCGCAACTTGTTCAATGATCATATTAGTATTGACACGCTCAAACGAGTTTCGGTTGAAGATGGGATTTATTTTGAATATCGTTGGAAAATCAAAGACGACTCAAAAGTATACTTATCCTCACAAAAAGATTTCATTTCCAAACAAAAAGCAATCAATGAATTGTTACAGGTCTTAAAACTGGCAACAAATCAAGAAAACTACGTATTGCGTCAAACAGAAACAGAATCACAACGCTATTATGTTGCTTTGGTCAATGAAGAAGGAACAGTAATAGGTCGTCAATACAATCATTACTACGCTTCTCAAGCTACTGCAGAGCAAAAACGATTGGAAACAATTGCATTTATTGACAAATTATTATTTGATGAAGGTTTTTATTTGATTGAAAATATATTAACACTTCCATATCATACACAAAAATTGGACGATTTAAACGATTGCCTGCCATTATGTATTGATGAAGGATGTAATACTTGCCTCAAAATGGATCCTTTCTCTTATCAGGTAACCATCATATTTCCTGGATATACATCGCGATTCTCCAATATCGATTTTCGCATTTTTATGGAAAATTTAATTCGAAGAGAATTACCAGCACACATTTTACCTAGAATTTGTTGGGTTGGACATATTGATGGTGCGCTATCTCGTATTGAAGAAGATACTGTATTAGTAAATGATAATATCAATATGGATGTATCTGTAACAGATGTTGCCATCAGTGATGTTGTAGTAGATATGGCGGCTGAGGAAAAAGAAAAATCAGTAAAGAGTAAAGGAAGTAAAAAAACTATTGAAGAACTCAAAGCAGAAGATTCATACATAATTGTAGATAATGATGCAGATTATGACATGAAACAAATTCAAAAAGTGTGGAAACAATTTTTAGAATCTAAAAAAAGAAAAGCAAACAAATATATGGCTTCACATACAGCAACGAAAGAATTGCTTTGTGCTATGAACCAAATGAATACAATTTACGCTACCGGAACACTACATGATTGTAATGATGATGACGGCGAAAATAAAAATAGAATCATACTGAATAGAAGTGCGTTAGGCTCACTTTAACAGGAAACATGTATAAAAATTATGAAGAATCATTGAACGAACACATAGAATGAAAAAGTTAGAAGCTTTCAAAAGGAATAAATAGTAAATCAAGAAAAGAAGCATGGAATTCCCATATCGAGCTTGCTTGAGCCACAAAACAGAGCATATCTAACAATAGCATCCAAAAAATAGCATACAGATGAAAACAATAGAAAAAAAAGAACCGTTTTTACATACGTTGAATACACAAGGCAATATTTATGAAGAATTTTTGCCAGATCAAGTATTAACACACAAAAATCTAAATAAAGTTGTAAATTACTTCGAAGATCAAGACCGGTTAAGTCGTGTGTATTTAATTGGAGTGGGGATTGGTTGCGGAATTGATATTGTTTCATATTCTGAAAGCGAAATTGTAATTGGACAAGGCGTTGGTATTACCACCGACGGCGATATTATAAAAACAGAAACACGTAGATTTCAATATTATGGCGAACTAACGGATAGAGCGAACTACGCATTATTTGAAGGGAAACAGGTGTATGAGGTCTACGAACAAGAGGAAGCGGGGCGTCTAACAGACGAGCTTCCGCTTTCCTCTTTTACTAGTACAGAACCAGGATCACTCAAAGAGTATATTTTGGTAGCATATGTTGAAAATTACACAGAAGATGAAGGGTTGTGTGGCGGATCTGGTTGTGATGAAACAGGAAATAAAGTGTATAGCAATCTAAAATTCCTTCTCATTCACAAAAATAATTACAACGATCTCATCTCTGAAGACACGATTTATAGAAGTCATGATGTATTGGCGTATTACGATTCGTTACCAGAATTGTGTTTGCCACGCTTATTACTTACAAAAGATAATACGACTTCCGGAATATCCATTCATAATCAATTCAAAGATAGTTTCTTCCTCAAAGCCGATCTCTACAACGGAATTAGTACCATTATCAATAAATTTCAGCATCGTATCAACTTTGCAAAATTTGGTGTTACTATTGCCCAAATAGCCAACTATTTAGACGATATCTTTACTGTTGGAGAAGAACAATTTATCCAATACAAATACGATCTCTTAAAAGATTTAATTGATACCTATCAAGAAATCAGAGATTTGGTTTTGCATACACGATTTGAATGTGTTGCCAACATCAATGCATTTCCCAAACACTTACTTTTAGGAACGCTCGAATCTCAAACACGCTTACAAACGCGCCACAATTTCTATCCATCACCAACAGTTTCTGAAAATGAAGAAAATCTATTGGCAATCAGAGCATTGTGTATTCGTTTTTTTAATCAATTAAAAGAATACAAAATACCAAATGTAAGTACTGCAGCAATCAAAGTTACACCGTCAAGAAGCTACGAATTCAAACTTAGTGAACGAAGCATTCCTTATTATTACGAAACTAAAAATTCGCTAATTTCCAATTGGAACCCAATCGCTATACAACAACGCAAATCAAAACATCAATTAGGGTATCATGTATCTAACTTGGCAAATATTCCATGTGTACAAAAACCTTTAGAATATAATCATTTAGGGAAAGATTTCTATCGAATAGAAGGTCATTTAGGAAAAGACTTTCGCTTGGCATTGCGAAAAATAAACAGTTTAAAATCAAAATATAACTTAGCGTTTGATGTAAAAGCGGTTAGTATCGGTTTTCCTGTAAACAAAGTTACTTTAGACGATGATAAATGTGAAACGAAAGACTATTCCATCTTACTAAAAACTTGGGAGCAAGAATTTAACTGTACTGCAGAAAGCGCAACAGAATTTTTTCAAAAATATCAATACGACAATTTAGGTGATAATGATACAAGTACATCTGTATACTATGGATATGCAAATTACCAACCAATGTATGTACTTGAATTATTGAACAAAAGAAAAAAGAAAGCAAACGCAACCGAAGAAACTACAAATATTGACAAACTTGCAGCTAGAACAATAAACACAAATGTAGCGTCTGCAGAAGCGCAAGTAGAAGCTAGGTATGAATCGTCTATACAATATGCGATGGATCAAGCATACCAATATATTGGAAACCAAAATGTACCAGCAGGATACGTTTCGGGAGTTGCTTTGGGCATTATTGATGAAATTTTAGGGAATGTAAATCGTGACGATGACTATTTTTTCTATACAGAATCTGCCGTAAAAATTGTAGCAGGATTATCTGAAATCAAACGACTCTTTTTACAATCGTTAGATGAAATTTACATCACAGAAAAATGGACCGCACTTAACAATGCAATCGATGTATTATGTGCCGATGTTGACCAAGTATTATTTGCAATCTCTGAAGCTGGAGAAAACTCAACTTTTGGAAGCAGAACGCATGATAAAATGTATGAATATTTTATTTATGACCTTTCTAAATTATGTTGTTTAAAAGACAAATTTGCGTGGTTAAAAACTCAAATTGATGCTATTCGTTATGATATTTACAAAGAATTAATTCTATCTCGACTAATAGAAAAACATCCAGGAGCCGAACACATGGCAGGAGTACCAAAAGGAGGAACCTTTTTAATGGTGTACTTGGGAGGAACAGAAGAACTATTGGAAGATGATAGTATCCTACGTCAATTTAATGGAATTGTACAATTTGACTTTGCGTTACCTTACATGTGTTGCTCAGATTGCCCGCCCGAAACAATTGTATACAATCTAGAGCCCGAAACTACACTTACAATTGCAAAAACAAAGTATTGTTTACCTTTAGACGAAGGTCAAATAGATTTTATAATACAATCTTCAGGTGATGGTGTCGTAACTTCTCCACAAGGAGATGCATTCATCGTTGAAACTGAAAATGGGTACGCTTTTAATCCTGCCGCAGTTCCAGCAGAACTTACAGGAATAGCACTAACCTTTTTAGTTGATGGCAAAACACCTGTTACACCTGTAGAAATATATGTATATAGATTTCCGTCGGATATTGATGCTACCTATACACTCTTAAGTTGGACAGATACTGGGATTAAACTGGATTTATCAGTAGCTCATGAGGCTTTGGCATACCCGTATAATTTTACCTATTATTGGCAGCGTGAAGATGACTCTGAAATAGGTTTTGGAACTCATATTTCAGAACTTTTCTTTGAAACGGTTGACGAAACTTTTGTTGAAACATTCAAAGTAACTATTGGTATTGAAGGTGAACCAGATGCATGTTCTGTATTCGATACAACCACGGTAGAAGAAGCAAGACCTATAGAAATTAGTGTGTCGGTACCAGAAATTATTTGTCACAATTTGATGGAAACATCACCAGAATGGACGCAAGTACTTATTACTCCTTCTAATGGAATACTAACTTCTCCACAAGAAACCGTACAAGGACAAAGCTTTATTCTCCAAAATCAAAACGGAGAATATTTTATTGATCCTGCCAGAGTACCTAATGAATTAGCTGGAGAAGAAATTACATTTGCTGTTAACGGAACCAATGTATCTGGAGTTTCTACTCGTGTGGCAAAATTGCCTGTAGTTATAAATATTGATGAGCAAGGGGCGCCATTACAACCATATCTAGTTCAAGGTTGGGATGATACTGGTGTAAAGGTTAGTATCAGAGCAGCTCATCAATTTCAAGACAAAACATATATTGAATATCGATGGACAAACACTGATACTGGAGAAGTTATAGGGAATACACGATTTATTTCAGATATTATCATTCCAGCAGAAGAAATAGCGACAGCAAACTTAGAGCTACAAATGCGTGTCATTGGATTGGAAGATTCATGTACAGCATCTTTTTCAGTAAACTTTACCATTCCTCGTCCAACGCTAGATATTCCGACGGCAATATGTTTTGGAAGATCCATAAGCCTAGACGTAAGTACCGATACTAATATTACGTCTGAACAAGGAGATTTCTTCGAAAATATATCTGGAACTATCACTTTTGTGTCTACACTAGTACCAGATGAATTAATCGGGCAACCTATAGAAATTTTCATAGATAATGTATCTGTAGCAACAACGATTGTATATAAAATACCAGAAACGGTAACTGCTGACGCAGAAGTCGTAGGATGGGAAGGAACAGATTTAATTGTTAATCTTGTGGCAAATTACGAATTGCCAAACGTAAGTAATCCTGAAAATTATCTAGAGATCATATGGTTGAATGAATCAGGAAATCAACTATCTACAATTAATGAACACCGAATTCCTTCTACCAATGGAAATGTACAGCGAACATATATGGTAAAAGTGAGTGTACGAGCAGACTTAGGCATACAAAATCCTTGTGAAACAGATATGATTCCTGTGACTATCAATGAAGATGTACCTGTTACAATACCACCAAATCTTGGTTTACGAGAGAGTTATTGCTGGCAAAATGGAGAAATAAATGTTACCATTCCTGTAGTTCCAAGTCAATCTAGGATCGTATCTCCTCAAGGAAGTGTGTTTATTCAAGAAAATGCACAATCATACACATTCTTAGGGCATAATGTACCTGATAATTTAGCAGGTGATCCAATTGAATTTAGAATTGAAGGAAGTGTAACTGTTGTAGGCACAACTAGAGTTTATAAAATTCCTACTGAAAACTCAATTCAACATGATCGAGAAAATTCGCTATGGGGAAATGGTGTATACTTGATACGATTGAAGCATACATATAGTTCAGAAAACTATTTGAGCTATGAAGTGATTCGTAATGAAACAGGAGAACCACTAGAGCAAGACGTAAATGGAAGATTTATAATTCCAGCAGATACAAGTATCAACGAATCAGTAAAAGTGAGGGTATTTGTAGAAGGTGAGTGTAGTACAGATTCAATTCTTGTACCAATTGAAGATGCTAGAAATACAGACGAACCAGTAACAGATCCAACAACTCCTCAAGAACGTTTGGATTGTACTAAAACATACCAAGATCGACTTGATATTTTAGAAATATCTTTAGCATTGACCAACATTGAACAAAAGATTAAAAGTACAGCTTTTGAAGGTCAACTCAGAAGAGATATCATCGATCCATTTAATAATCTTAAAAACTTATTAACGAAATCAAGCAACTTGGACGCAGATATAGACAATGCAATCTCTGCAATTAATGAAATGCGTAGACGATTACAAGGAGAATTCCTATCTAAACCTGAGTTAATTAGTTTCAGAAAGCAATTTTTATTATTAGATGAATTAATGGAATTATTAACCTTAGAAATGCTGCGATGCACGGATGCCGTTACCGATAATAATATCGGATTAATTAATGAATTTTTTGACGCCTCTTTAGAAATCAATGGCGCCTATGATACCAACAGTCGAAGCAAAATAAATGATGTATATATTGAAAATTATACTTCAGGTTCTTCATTTGTAAGTGATAGATTCTTATTGAGTTTTAACAAATAAAAATGTAGATGCATACAATCCACGACATCGTATTTGAAGTTGATATTCAGGCAAATAACCACATGAATTCATGGGAAAAATACTATGTTGACTTTTTTCAGGATCAATTATTGCCTCGAGTTGAAGTTATATTTGATCAATGGAGTGCCAAATTCTCTAATATGGATTGTTCTATTGACACGTTGGACATAGCTGTTGAAACCAATAGTTTGAATTTGGAAGAACTACAAAAAGAAATCGTTCAACAAATTACTCAGCAATTACAAGAAATTCAGTTAGATGGGCGCTCATTTGATGGGACGCTTATCGCTGAATTTACTCGCAAAGATTCTCCTTTTGAGGCCTTACTAAGTTATCTTTCTAGTGGAATTTTGCCAAAACACATCTCTGTAAAAAAATTCAAAGAGTGGTTACAAACAATTAATGAATTTTCGGCGGAAGAAAAAACGAAGCTAACAGAATTATTAGCAGATGATTCGCAAGCTACATTGAGGTTACTATCATTACTGCGAAATGATTATGAAAAACTTTTTAAAGTAGTAAAAACAGCACAACAAATCAATTCACAATATGTGCAATTGCAAGAAAGTTTCTTCCTAACATTTATGCAAACCATGTGTAAAGTTCTCCAAATATCTTATTCTTATGAGGAAGCAAAAATTTGGTATATATCATTAGGTAAAAGCTCTTCTCTAAAACAGTTTGTAAACACATGGGTTCAGTTACTTACTTCTAAAGTACAAGTAGAGAATAAACAAATAGTACAAAAAAACACGAGTCAAATTCTAAAAGTATTGGTACAGTCAATAATTTGCTATGAGGTTAAAAAAAGCATCCAAATATCTAATACATCTATTGGGATCACGATTCATGATATTAGCTCGCCATTGAGCAAAAAAGAAGATAAAATTATTACAAAAGCAGTATCATCTGAAGAAATTGTCTCAAAATTAGCAAAAGACAAAATAGAGGATGAAACAAAGCAAAAAGAGGAAAATGCGACTCAAAAAAATACGGAATCATCAAACTCTATTAAGAAAAAAACAACTAGCATATCTTCATTAAAAGAAATACGCAACACTTCTGATTCCCATGCTAACAAAACCATAAAATCACTAGAGGAAAATAAACAAATAAAAAAATATCAATCAACTAGAAGTATGACAAATACTTTGTTAACTACCGAAAAATCAGGACTTATTCTATTGCATCCTTTTCTTGTTACTTTCTTGAAAGGAGCTGAATTAGTATCAGAAGAAAACAAAATTACTCATATAGAAAAGGCTTGTGTGTTGTTACATTATTTGGCAACCGAAAATGAAGAAGTAACCGATGTAGAACTTTCTCTTGAAAAAATCATGTTGGGGATTCCTGTAGAAACAGTCATTAACTATGAAGGAGCGCTATCTGACCAAGACAAAAAACTATGTGTAGAATTGCTTGAAGCTGTATTGCAACATTGGGTGGTTTTGAAAAAAAGTACAATCAATACATTGCGCGATATGTTTTTAAAACGCGAAGGTGAGCTAAAGTATACAAAAGATGATATACACCTAAAAGTTGAACGCGCTGCGCAAGATATTTTACTCGAAAAAATACCTTGGAATATTAGCCTCATCCGACTCAAATGGATGGAAAAAATTATGCACATCGAATGGTAACAAACCCTACTAATACTCTCTAAAATACATGAATACGGCGCGCGCTCAAAAGAAAAATAATACAAATTCGGGAAAATCTACTACTTCCGGAACGTTCATTGCGCCTAAGAAAAAGCAAAAAAAAGAACAAAAAGCAACTGACGATAAAAAAGCAGACATGTTTATCGTTGGAAAAGCAACAACACCTGCAACGACTTCCAAAACAAATGATGCAGTACAATCCAAAGGGAAAAAATCTGCTGGAACAGAAATTAAGGAAAAACAATCAAAAACACCTTTGACTATCGCAACAAAAGGAAAGCAAAATGTTGTTGCAGGAAAAAAGAAAAAAGACGAGCACAAAAAGGGTAAAGACAAAAAAGGAAAAACTCCAGAAGGCAAAGAAGCTGCAAAAAAAGAGTATAAGGTAATCAAAACACCTACAAAACCTGAAAATGACAAGGCATTTAAAGATACCATAAAGCATGTTAAAAATGTCAAAGAAGAACAGGAAACACACCCAAAATCAGAAACAAAAGCAGAAGAGGTAAAAGCTGCGGCTGTGTTACCTGCACAAGATCAGCAACAAGTAAACGATAGAGCAGCACATTATGGAAGCATGGAAGCGACTTCCAAAGAAGCTAGCAAAAAGAAATTTACGAAAGAAACTTTTAAAGAAGCACTCAAAAAAGAATTAGATACTTTAGAATCTAATTTGCCAACAGATGAAGCAAGTGCTAAGGAATTTGAAAAGAAAAAACCACTTGATAAGGTAAAAAATAATGTAAACAGTAATGTTTCTGAAGAAAAAGACAAACTTGCTGGACCATTAGCAGCCAATGCAAAAGACCCAAATCCGCCAAAAAGTACAGCAAAAACGGTAGAAGCAAAGCCAATTCCAGCAGAAAATATTGGAAAAACACCCAAACCAATCAATAAAAAGGCTGCAACGGTAAAACCAAAGCACAAAACGGAAATTTCCATGCAAAAAGAAAGCGATTCGCTCGACGATTACATGGAAGATAATAAAGTTACAGATACACAACTTCAAAAAGCAAACGAACCTAAATTTACCGAAGCACTCGACTCTAAAAACAAAGCAAAGGAAGAAGCTAAAAAAGCACCGCAAACCTATCGTAAAAAAGAAAATGTTATTCTCGGAGATGCGCGAACACAAGCAGAACAAGGAGGACAAGACAAGCTTGGAGCAATGTTCAATACGCGTAAAACCAACTTCAATGACGTTATGTCTGCACAAAATTCCAATGAAAGTGCCGATAAACAAGAACAGAAACGCATCAACAAAGAGTTTACGAAGATTTATGATAAAACCAAAGAAGCTGTAGGAAAACGTTTGGACAAAATATCAACAGATGTAGATGCGTATTTTGATGAAGGTGGCGAAGTGGATAAAGCTAAAAAATCATTCGAAAAACGAGTAGAAAAGAAATTGAGCGACATTTACGGTTGGACAACGATTGATGATAGTATTGCGAGTTTCTTTGCTGGAGAAGATGTCAACGCAGGTGCTGTGGAAGGTGTATTCCAAACGGAGAAAAAAGTATTTATCGACAAGTTAGATAAAATCTTTGATAAGATTTCAGGAGTCATAGCAAAAGGGTTAAACGAATCAATGACCTTAATTGAAAACGGTAGAAAAGAAATGAACGTTTTCTATGAAAGTTTAGACAGCAAACAAAAAGAGCTTGCCAAAGATTCGTTGGATACGTTTAATGACAAATATGCAGACCTTGAAGAAACTGTAGCTTCTAAAGAGCAGGAATTAGCACAAGATTTAGCGAGTAAATACAAGGAAAACGTTGACAGCTTGCGTGAAACGTTTGATGAAATCAAAGAACGTGTAAGTTCGTCGTGGCTAGAAGCAGCATTCAATTTCTTAAAAGGAATTGTAGAAACAATCTTGAAGATTAAAGATATGTTGTTCTCGTTAATAGCTGCGTTAGTTGATGCAATTACCGCAATTATCACAGATCCGATAGGTTTCTTGAAAAACTTATTCATGGGAATCAAACTTGGGTTTGAATATTTCTTTACCAACATCAAAACACATTTAATCACAGGATTAATAGAATGGTTGACAGGTTCGCTTGGCGGCGTTGGTATCACCATTCCAGACAATTTATTCAGCCTCAAAGGTATTTTTAATCTTGTGATGCAAATTCTTGGACTTACATGGGATTACTTTAGAAGTAAAGCAGTCAAACTCCTTGGAGAACCAATGGTTGCTGGTATGGAAAAAGCTGTAGAAGTATTTACAATTGTCAAAGAAAAAGGAGTAGAAGGCTTGTGGGAACATGTCAAAGAACAATTCAACGATCTCAAAGAAGTGGTCATGGATGCCATTCGTGACATGGTCATTACCAAAGTAGTAGAAGCAGGAATCAAGTGGATTATGGGACTATTAAGTCCTGCAGGAGCTTTTGTCAAAGCAGCAATGCTCATAATAGACGTTATTCGATTTTTTGTAGAACGTGCTGCACAAATATTTGAACTTGTTACAGCTTTCATCAATGGAATCAAGGCATTGGCTTCTGGTGGTATTGAAACCCTAGCAAAATCTATTGAAAAAGCTTTGGCAAAAACACTACCAATACTCATCGGTTTCTTAGCCGCTTTAGTTGGAATCACTGGCCTTACAGGCAAAGTACAGAAGATTATCAAGCGTATCCGCAAACGCATTGATAAAGCCATTAACAAAGTCATCAAGAAAGCAAAAAAAGCGTTCAAAGGCTTGGTGAAAAAAGGAAAAGCAAAAGCAAAAGGCGCTATTTCAAAAGTATTAGAATGGTGGAAAAAGAAGAAAAAATTCAAAACTTCCGACGGAAAGAAACATACGTTATACTTTAAAGGAAAAGGTAAGAATGCTAAACTCATGCGTGCAAGTAGCAATCCTAAAGAACTGACAGATTTCTTAGCTTCGTTAAAATTGGCAGACGACGATCCGCGTAAAGCAAAAGAAACTCGCGTTTTACAATTGGTTAGTGAACTCAAACTAATCACAAGAACTCAAGGAGTTTCAGGGAAAGCAGAAAATACAGATTCAAAAGTAGAAAGAGAGATCACTCAAAAAATGACAGATATTAGTGTTCTTTTAGTTGATTTGGTTGGGTTATCTGCTGCTGATACGCCTGCTACTGCAGATTGGAAATTTACAAAATCAGGAGGCAAGAAAAGAGCTCAAGTAGACCAATTAAGCCACAAAACAGCTACAGGTGGTGGAGCCGCCGCTGGTGATACGCCAGAAATGACATTCGTAAAAGGGCAACCTTGGGTACGAATGCATTTAATTGCCAATTCAATAGGAGGTAAAGGAAAAATTGCAAATTGGGTGCCAGCGCCTATTTCAATCAATTCAGGAGACGCTATTCTACATAGTTTTGAGAAATCATCGGAAGATTTGGTAAGAGCTAAAGAAATACCTAAATCAGCAGGAGTTCGATATAAACCGCCTAGAGATAAACAGCCCAATGTAATTTGGGTTGATGTAAGAGTAGTCACAAACCATCCGCCAAAACCAGAATATGATAACTTGACAGAGTTTGCACATAAAATATTATTCAAATTTGGAGTATATATTCCGCCGCAACCAGGAGCTACAAAGTGGACTAAAGTGCCAAAAGCATTATCAACACAATATGTTGAAGTAGATCCGCCTCCAACAACAACGAGTGGTATAAAAATCAGCTCGAAAGCTGTAGGTAGAACAGAAATGCTTAAATCAGGGAATAGTCATTTTAAAAATTCAACCTATGGACAAAGGTTAATGGAATATATAAAAGCTGTTAAACCATTTACTACTTGGGATCAATTAGAGCAAAAATTAAAAGAAAAAAATGGAAGAGCTAGAACAGCGCTACTCACGGATTCACTAATCGAAACAATCATAAACGATCTAAAAGGTGATGACAATATCTCTATTTGATTTTTGTAGCGTATTTTTAGTAAGAATATAAATTTACATGCAATATGGAAGTATATATTGAGAAGTTTGAAGCAATGCATAATACTATTTATAATCTTGTCCTAGAAGATGATATTGACATACTATCTGGAGAAGGGATAAATATGGAATACATTGAAAAGTATGAAAAAGAGTTTAATATTACCTTGCCCAAAGACTTAAAAGAGTATTACTATTACTTCAATCATCAACGAGTAATTTGGTCAAAAGAACTTGTAGTTGATGGACAAAACATGGTAGCAAAAGGTCATTTTGAAACTTTAGATATTGAGAATGCATTAGCGAAAAAAACGTATTTTAAAAATGCTCATGGAGAAGAAGATTTAGATTTTTTTTGGCCAGAAAACTTGAATGAAGAAACGATACAAAAACTAAACAACTATTTTCCTTTTGACGATTTAGGGTTAGGATATTTTACACTTTTCACAGTGCAAAACAATAGTTACAGTCTACACTTATTTGAACCCAATGGTGAAATTACCCCTTTGAAGCTTGATATTTATCAATACATGGATTACGTACTTGATAATTATGGACTTAATATGTGGACACACTTCATCAAAGAAAATACAAGTGAGCACACGTTAGACTTTTACAATACATTCTTTATAAGCCAACTCCAAACGATTAATAAGGAGGTAAAAATTTCTAATTATAAGCAAACAGAAAAAGAATTAAAAAGAAGCGAAGAAAAATATACAGAGTTATGGGATGAGCTTCAAAGCACATTGGTGAACAATGAAAACATCATGATTCCACATATCGAAAAAAATCCACCCATAGGGATATTATCATTATTAAAATCTGAACAAGTTATAGGTTTTAGTTTGCCGAAAGAGATAAAAGAACTCTATTTAACAATGAATGGATTTGAATTCTCCTACTTTTTTGATGAAGAAACCTATATAGAAGGAAACGCACGAATATTGAAGTTGGAAGAATTAATGGGTGGTTTACACGGAACATACCGAAGAACTTGGGGAGAACATTCAGGTGAAAATTTGGTATGGCAGTCCAATTTCGTAGTGGAAGATCCGTCGTATGTGGAAGCAGTGCAAAACTTGAAAGTGCTAGAATACATTACACCGACTCTTTTTTTATGCGTAAAATTTGACAAAGTTCATGAATCGTATAATTTATACTTATGTCAATATGATGATCCTATGCGCATTGAGCTGAGTTTTGAAGAATATATACAAACGCTTTTTGAGATAAAAGGAATTAAACATTGGCAATATTATTATACACATAAAAATGATTTTCCTTCTTTAGACTCTTTAAATCATGTACAAAAAGAGTACCTAACAGTTTTTAGAAAAGAACCAGAATTAACACATACGATGCGTATGGATTGAATTTAAAAACAGAACATTAAAAAGGAAAAACACTCTTTTATAAAACACACAAATCCGTTTATTTTATGGAAAACAATGATTGCAAAAGCAAAAATTACTAAAAAATGACAACCGAACTTATAGCATACATCAAACAAGCCGTACGATTCCGTTTGGTAAATATCTCTGGAAGTGATGAAGAAATTCAATTCCCAACCTTTGACTTTGCCAATGACGACTCAGAATTCTCAAAATTTGTGACTGAAAACAATTTTCAAATCTTTGAGATATTAATTTTATTGATATCCATGCTTCCTTATATTGCGCCTGGCTTTTTAACGAATATTCTTTCTGAGTTCTTTCCAGATGGAAGCGATTTTCCAGAATTTGGTGGTGTAAAAGGAAAACAATATCGCGGCATCATTCCTACAGGCGAAACTGCAATTTTCATTGTAGTGGGCGATAATTATCGTGCACGAAATCACATCATTTCAATTTTTAATAAAGAACATGTTTTTTACAAAAACTCTATTCTTAGTTTAGGAAATGTGCCTGAAGGCGAACCGAAAATTAGTGGCGCTTTATTATTAGATATAGAATATGTAGAACTCTTTGTATACGGTGCAGTTTCCAAACCCAAACTTAGCCAAGATTTTCCAGCAGAACTGTTAGAAACCGAATTAGAATGGGACGATCTGGTATTGAATGAAAAAACACAAAAAGAAATCAACAATGTGTTGGTATGGATGGAACATAACAATCGATTGCTAAATGAATTCAATATGAGTGGAAAAATCAAACCTGGTTATAAAGTCATGTTTTTTGGTGCGCCAGGTGTTGGAAAAACACTCACTGCAAGCTTAATGGGAAAACATACAGGAAAAGATGTGTATCGAATTGATCTTTCACTCGTAATCTCAAAATACATTGGAGAAACCGAAAAAAACCTTTCACAACTCTTCAACAAAGCCAAAAACAAAGATTGGATTCTTTTCTTTGATGAAGCAGACGCCATTTTTGGAAAACGTACTGGCGTACGGGATGCACATGACAAATATGCCAATCAAGAAGTATCCTTTTTACTACAACGAATAGAATCTCACTCTGGATTAGTGATTTTGGCTTCTAACTATCGAAGTAATATTGACAAAGCCTTTACCAGAAGGTTTCAATCCATTATTGACTTTGAAAATCCTGGAGTGCCAGAACGCATTGAATTATGGCAAAAAAACATTCCTGCTGCCTTTATGAGTGAAGAACTAGATATTCAGAAAATTGCAGAAACACACGAAGTTACAGGCGCAAACATTGTCAACATTGTGCAATATGCCTGTTTGCAAGTCTTAGCGGAAGGCGGGACACAACTCACTAATGACATTCTAACTCAATCCATTCAGAGAGAATTCATCAAAGAAGGAAGAATGGTATAAGAATCACATAAAATCTACTTACTAATACGAAAATATTCTACTATTAAAGTCACTAAATCAATGATTGGTTTTTGTGATAACTTCGATTTTTTATAAAATAACTTACTGACGCTATCTAAAATACTCTGATTTTAGTATACTTGTATGAAAATAATTTATTAAGTAGTCAATTACTATTCAAATAGAAAAAATCATATTTAATGACAAAAAAATTACCCTTAATCTTTTTATTATTTATTGCAAAGTACAGTATCGCTCAAATTGGATTTGAAGAAAATTTTATTTCTGATGTAAGTTTACATCAAATACAATCCACATTCGTAGCTGATTTGGATGGCGATGGTGATATGGATATCATTTCCAATAACCGAAATGAAATTGGATGGCATGAAAATTTAGGAAATGTAGATAGTTTTTCTTCCCTTCGAATTATTACTACAGAAATAACAAATCTAAATGAAGGAACATATCATTCATCAACAATATTTGCAACTGACATTGACGGCGATGGCGATATAGATGTAATTTCAGCTTCTTCTGGCGATGATAAAATTGCTTGGTATGAAAATATTGATGGACAAGGAAATTTTGGAGCGCAACAAATTATCTCTACAAATGTTTATGGGGCAAGTGCTGTATTTTCTGCAGATATTGATAACGATGGAGACATGGACGTATTATCGGCGTCTTGGTTTGATGATAAAATAGCATGGTATGAAAATATAGATGGACAGGGATTATTTGGTGTCCAGCAAATTATAAGTACAAATGCAGATTATGCCAATTCGGTTTATGCAGCGGATGTTGATGGTGACGGATTTATAGACGTTTTATCTGCTTCTCCAAATGATGACAAAATAGCATGGTATAAAAATATGGACGGACAAGGAAGTTTCGGACCAGAACAAGTAATTGATACATTGAGTTTTGCTTATGCTGTAGTATCTGGGGATATAGATGGTGATGGAGATAATGACATGATTGCAGCATCTCGCTACAATGATATTGTTTGGTATGAAAACCTAGATGGTAATGGCAACTTTGGCTCAGCACAAGTTATTGCTTCCTCTAATTTTGCCTATTCAGTAGCTGTAAAAGATATTGATAGTGATGGAGATTTAGATGTTACGTGGACCAATCAAACTTTTACTAATAATGTTGGTTGGGCGAAAAATACGGATGGACAAGGATCTTTTAGTAGTGCAATATCAATTTCAAACATACAAGGTTTTAGAAGTGTTGTCGCAGAAGATATTGATAATGATGGAAATATAGATATCGTTGCAGCTAATATTAATAGAGACGAAGTAATCTTTTACCGAAATATTGATGGACAGGGAAGTTTTGCATCTGGAATTGTAATGCCGCTAGATGTAGATGAACCAAGATCAATCTTTAGTGCTGATTTAGATGGTGATGGCGATATGGATGTTATATCCGCCTCTTCGGCAGATGGAAAAATAGCTTGGTTTGAGAACGAAAATGGAAGCTTTAATCTACAACGCGCATTAACAATGAGTGCTCCTGGTGCTTACAGTGTTTTTGCAGATGATTTAGATGGAGACGGAGACATGGATATATTATCAGCCTCAGTAACAGACGGAGTTACTCGTTGGTTTGAAAATATAGATGGACTAGGAACTTTTGGTGCTCCACAAACAATAGGAATTGGAGCAAATACATTTACTGTGTATGCAGATGATATTGATAATGACGGAGATAAAGATGTTTTTGTTGGAAGATATAACAGACTAGTTTGGTATGAAAACGTAGATGGTTTAGGAAATTTTGGCACTTCTCAAGTTATTAGTACAACTATAAACTATGTATTGTCAATCCATTCGGGAGATATTGATAATGATGGAGATAAAGACATCATTTCAATATCGAGATTTAACAATATGGTGGCATGGTTTGAAAATATAGATGGACAAGGAACCTTTGGTCCAAGACAAATAATTACTACGCAGGCGACAATAGCTACTGCTGCTCGTGCTGCCGACTTTGATAATGATGGTGATTTAGATGTAGTTTCTTCGTCATCAAATGATGATAAAATTGCATGGTACGAAAATACAGATGGACAAGGTGCTTTTGGACCACAACAAATTATTTCTACAACGGCAAGTGAAGCGACAAATGTTTACACAGCAGATGTAGACAGCGATGGGGACATTGATGTATTATCTGCTTGTTTTGGAAGTAATCAAATTGTTTTATACGAAAATCTAAATGGACTTGGGAGTTTTAGTTCAGGACAAATCATCTCATCAACAGCTAATTCTGTAAGTTCAGTAATATGTGCAGATATCGATAATGACAACGATTTAGATGTTTTAGGAGCTTTGACTGGAAGCAAAAAACTAGTTTGGTTCAACAATTTAGGAGAACTTGGAAATGAAATCAACGGAACAGTTATTTTAGATGAAAATGCTGATGGCTGTGATACAAATGATATATTCGTATCTAACGTGTTGGTAGGCTCAACAAATGGAATCAATGAATTCTCGACTTTTACAACAAATGGTTCTTTTCAAATTCCGGTAAATGACGGAGCTTTCACAACTACAATTATGTCACTGCCTAGTTACTATACTTCCACTCCTGTTACACATACAACTAGCTTTACTGGACAAGGAAATACAGATACTGTTGACTTTTGTTTAACAACATCAACAAGTGTTAATGATTTAGTCATTACGGTATATCCATCAATTGAAGACCCGAGACCAGGTTTTGATACAACATATCAAATAGTTTACAGAAATATAGGAACTACACAATTGAGCGGAGATGTTACCTTTCAATTCGACAACAGTAAAATTCAATTCTTAAATGCGAGTCAAACAGTAGCGGCACAAACAGCCAACACGCTTACATTTAATTATTCAAATTTGAATCCTTTTGAAATCAGAACCATAGACTTGAATTTCAACGTATTTACTCCACCTGTAACTAATATAGATGATACTCTGACTACTACTGTTACTATTAATCCAACAACAGCAGACGCAACTCCAGAAGACAATATATTTACGCTTAATCAAACTGTAATAGGTTCCTATGATCCAAATGATATTGCAGTTTTAGAAGGCGATAGAATTTTAATTGATGATATTGACAAATATTTGCACTACATTATTCGCTTTCAAAATACAGGAACAGCAAGTGCCACCAATGTTCGTGTGGATCATGTGTTAGACAATAAGCTAGATTGGACAACAATACAACTAGAAAGCCTTAGTCATCAAGGAAGAGTTGAAATAATAGATGGGAATAACGTAAGCTTTATATTCAAAAATATCAACTTACCAGATAGTACCAATGACGAACCAAACTCTCACGGATATATCACATTTAAAATAAAACCCAAAAACACAGTTGCTATTGGGGATATTGTCGATGCTGTTGCAGAAATCTATTTCGATTTTAATCCAGCAATAATAACAAATACTGCGAGTACAGAAATCGTTGAAACATTATCTGTCACAGAATTCGATAAAAATGCTATTTCAATGTATCCAAATCCTGCAAAAGAAAAAGTAATTATAAAAAGTAAGTTTTCTATTCAAAATATAATGATAGTTGATATGAACGGTAGAGAATTAAAAACTCAATTGCTATCTAGTTCTTCAACTGAATATCAATTAGATATAAATAATCTCTCAACAGGTATGTATTTTGTCAAAATAGAAACGAGTTCAGGTACATTGACACAAAAACTCATTAAACATTAAAAAATAAATAAGAAGTAATTTAAACCTCAATTTTCATCTAAAATTGAGGTTTTTTTGTTGAAAACCATCACTCACAAAAAAATCACAACGCTTACACAATAATTTTGACGCTTATTAAATAATTCAGCTAATTTTTAGAATAATAGCATAGCTTTATGAAAAAGTCATACTGATATGCTCAAAAAAGTCTATGGAAGTGCCGTATTTGGAATTGAAGCAACTACCATTACTGTAGAAGTAAACATTGCCAAAGGAATTGGGTATCATTTGGTAGGTTTGCCCGATAATGCCATTCGTGAAAGCAACTATCGTATTGCTTCTGCCTTGCAAAATAATGGTTACAAAATTCCAGGAAAAAAAATTACGATTAATATGGCTCCTGCCGATTTACGAAAAGAAGGCAGTGCATATGATTTGACATTAGCTTTGGGAATTTTGGCAGCTTCCAATCAAATTCAATCAGAAAATATCGAAAAGTATTTAATAATGGGCGAACTTTCTTTAGATGGAGGATTACAACCTATCAATGGAGTTCTTCCAATTGCTATAAAAGCACGCGAAGAAGGTTTTACTGGATTCATATTACCAGAACAAAATGCAAAAGAAGCGGCGGTTGTTAATAATTTAGAAGTTTATGGAGTAAATAATATCAAGCAAGTCATTGATTTTTTTGACAAAAATGAACCACTAGAACCCACAATTATTGACACACGTGCAGAGTTCTTAAAAAGTGCTTCCTCACCAGAATTTGATTTTTCTGATGTAAAAGGACAAGAAAGCATCAAACGTTGTATGGAAATTGCAGCAGCTGGCGGACATAATATTATTTTAATTGGACCACCAGGTTCAGGAAAAACAATGTTAGCCAAGCGCCTACCTTCAATTCTTCCTCCATTAACACTTCATGAAGCATTAGAAACTACTAAAATTCATTCGGTAGTTGGAAACATAAAAGAAAAATCTGGATTGATTGCAGAGAGACCTTTTCGAAATCCACATCATACCATTTCTGACGTTGCTTTAGTTGGTGGCGGCAGTTATCCGCAACCAGGAGAAATATCCTTAGCACATAATGGCGTATTATTTTTGGATGAATTGCCAGAATTCAAGCGCAGTGTCTTAGAAGTCATGCGACAACCTTTAGAAGACCGAGAAGTAACGATTTCCAGAGCGCGATTTACCATAACGTATCCAAGCAGTTTCATGTTGGTTGCTAGTATGAATCCGAGTCCAAGCGGTTTTTTCAATGATCCAAATTCGCCCATATCGTCTTCTCCAATGGAAATGCAACGGTATATGGGAAAAATTTCAGGACCTTTGCTAGATAGAATTGACATTCATATAGAAGTCACACCTGTTCCTTTTGAAAAACTTTCGGAAGAGCGCAAAGGCGAAACAAGTGCAATTATTCGTGAGCGAGTTATAAAAGCTAGAGAAATTCAAACATATCGTTTCAAAAACTCAGAAATCTTACATTACAATGCACAAATGAACACGAAGCAAATTCGGGAGTATTGTAAATTAGACAAAGAAGCTTTGAATTTACTGAAAAATGCTATGGAACGATTGAGTTTATCCGCAAGAGCGTACGACAGAATTTTAAAAGTTGCCAGAACTATTGCCGATTTAGCTCAAGAAACAGACATTTCACCCAATCACATCGCAGAAGCTATTCAGTATCGAAGCTTGGACAGAGAAGGTTGGTTGGGTTAAAATATCATTTTCATAAAGGTAAAAGGATAAAAATTGAGATTAATTTGGTGTAAAAAGAAACAAATTTGTACATTAATGTCGCCTTTTACGTAAGAAATGTGATACTGGAAAACTTAAAAACCTACTTTCAAAAAAAATACATACTTATTAATGATCAAAAGTATTACTTAAAACTATCAATGGTTATTGGTATAGCATTGACAATTTTTGTGTACATTTTTGATCCGTATGATAATTATTTAGCAACTCCAAAATATAACATTCCTATTCGGATTATTCAATTAGGGTACGGAATAAATACGGCAGTGGTAATTTACTCATTGTATTGGTTATTATTCAAAAAGTTAGGATTTGCAAGTAAAAAGCGTCCATGGCAAAATTATCATCATTGGCTGTTACTAATTGCTATCTTAAGCATTGCGGGTTTTACGGGAACGGTTTATCATCGATTACTGATGGATGTTGGAGAAGTTGAAACCAGTTATTATGTTCTAATTACAATTCCTAGGTCTATAAGCATTGCTATTCCTTTATTTATAATCACTATTCTATTAGATGAACGGTATGTATATCAGTCTGTCCAAAGTAAATCAGTATCCCATGTCTCAAAGAAAACAGAAATTGTTCAGCAAAAATTGCCTTCAACAATTGTTTTAAAATCTCCTGTGATTAATCAAACCATAGAAACTGAAATTTCAAAAATTCAATACATTAAGGCTTCAGGAAACTATGTTGAAGTTTACATAGAAGGTATTCATAAAGCCCAATTACTAAGAGCGTCTTTAAGTTACATCGCTCATTGTTTAAAAAAGTATGATTTTATCAAAAAATGCCATCGTAAATACTATGTAAACCTTTCTAAGGTTCAAAAATATCATGGAAATTCTCAGCGTTTATTACTTCATTTACAGTTGGTTGATGAAAAAATACCAGTAAGTAAAAGCTATGCAAAAGCCATTCTTTCCTATTTAAAAAATGATGAAAAATACTCCTAACTCATTCGTCACAAAAGCATATACATTCGTCACATTTTTTTTCAAATCACTTGAAAACAGGCTAATATTGAACGTGTTTTTCAACCAGACCTTACTTAGTGCTGGTATGAAATAAACTCAATAATTAATCAATAACCACTTAAAATTTTCAATCATGAAAAAAAAGAAAATTAGCAAATTAGCGCTGAACAAAAGTGCTGTGTCTAACCTTGAAAAAGTAAATGGGGGAAATCCAGTGCCTGTTGGAACGAATGTTGCTTCAGGTTGCCCAGTTTGTGCACCATTAACAAATAATAATTGTGCCACTCAAAATAACCAATGTGCAAGTAGCGTATATGTTTGGTGTAATGTTTCTTGCTTCATTTGTTAACCAAGTTTAACGATTTACATTGAAAGCGAGCGTGAGCTCGCTTTTTTTGTTGAGGTAAATGAATATTTCAAGAGCGTCAAACTAGTTAGAATTACATAAGAAATTCCTATATTGAACCTCCAACCAAAACCTAACTATATTTGAAAAAGACACTATATCTGCTGATTATTTTTGTATTTATTCAATGTCAACCTAATAAAAACAAAGAATCATCATCTACTACAGATGAAAAAAACGTTGTTACGGAGCAGCAGGAAGCAATTTCAACAGAGATTACGACATTATCATTAGAAGAAGCGAATCGATTAGCAGCATTGCCACTGCATTGCATGCAAGAAGAATATCCTAACAAACTCAATCAAACCATAGGAAGTGATAGTGATTTGCAATCACCTAAAAAACTGCATCCAGCGTTTTATGGTTGTTTTGATTGGCATTCATCTGTTCATGGACATTGGTCATTGGTAAGTTTATTGAAACAATTTCCAAATCTGGATAAAAAAGAAGAAATCATAAACAAACTCACAGAGAATATATCTCAAGAACATATAGCAATTGAAATTGCCTATTTTAAAGGAAAATATAACAAATCTTTTGAACGTACTTATGGTTGGGCTTGGTTATTGAAGCTTGCCGAAGAGCTACATACTTGGGATAATCCTCTAGCTCGTAAATTAGAAGAAAATCTACAACCATTAACAGATGTCATTGTACAAGGGTATATGGAGTTTCTTCCAAAGCTGAATTATCCGATACGAGTAGGAGAACATACAAACACAGCATTTGGACTCACGTTTGCATATGATTATGCCCAAACTGTTAAAAATGAATCATTGGAAAATCTCATTAAAGCACGTGCCAAAGATTTTTACATGAACGATAAAAATTGCCCAATATCATGGGAACCGAGTGGTTTTGACTTTCTATCGCCGTGTTTGGAAGAAGCAGACATTATGCGAAGAGTCTTATCAAAAACAGAATTTAAAAATTGGTTGAATAACTTTTTACCACAATTAGCAGATACACATTTTGAGCTAGCTACAGGAAAGGTCTCTGATCGTACCGATGGCAAATTAGTACACTTAGACGGAGTTAACTTTAGTAGAGCCTGGTGTTTGTATGGAATTGCTAATGAATTTCCTGCATATGCTCACTTAAAGAATGTTGCCAACAAACATATAAATTATTCTTTACCTAGTATCGTAGATGATAACTATGAAGGAACGCATTGGTTGGGTTCTTTTGCAATTTACGCTTTAAATACTGCAGCAAATGTTCAAGTGGATTAAGCACATCGGACCAGGAACACTAGTGGCAGCAGCATTTATAGGGCCAGGAACAGTCACAGTGTGTACCAAAGCAGGTGTGCAATTTGGGTATAGTTTGCTTTGGGCAATGCTACTGTCTATCATAGCTACACTTGTTTTACAAGAAATGGCAGCTCGCACAGGAATTATAACTCAGAAAGGATTGGCAGAAGTTATCAAAGGCGAAATTACGAGTCAGTTATTACGAAATCTCTCCATTTTTCTCATCTTAGGAGCAATTGTAATAGGAAATGCAGCGTATGAAGCTGGAAACATTAGTGGAGCAGCGTTGGGCATGCAGGTTTTTGGAGAAGCAAATCATATCTTTTATCCAATTTTGATTGGTTGCATTGCTTTTAGTATTCTTTTTATAGGTAATTATAAAATATTAGAACGAAGTTTGGTAGCTTTAGTGTTGCTCATGAGTCTATCATTCTTAATCACAGCAGTGATGACTAAACCTGCTATTGGCGAAATAGTAAAAGGAACTCTTATTCCGTCAATGCCTAAAAATACAATCTTGATTATCATTGGGCTAATAGGAACAACGGTAGTTCCTTATAACTTATTTCTACACGCTTCTTTAGTTAAAGAAAAATGGAAATCAGCAATGGATTTGTCGGCAGTGCGGAAAGATACCTTCATATCTATTATTTTGGGAGGAATCGTATCTATGGCAATCATCATAACGGCTGCCGCAAGTACAAGTAACGATGTGACCAATGCATTTGACTTAGCCAAAGGGTTAGAACCATTATATGGAGAATATGCATCTTATCTACTAGGAATTGGCTTATTTGCTGCTGGGATAACGTCTGCAATTACAGCTCCACTCGCAGCAGCTTACGTAGCAAAAAGTTGTTTTGGCTGGGAAGGCACTTTAAAAGATAAGCGTTTTAGACTTGTTTGGATGTTAATTTTAGCATTAGGAGTTCTCTTCTCTTCGATGCAATTCAAACCAGTAGAAGTAATCACCTTTGCGCAAGTGGCAAACGGTTTGGTATTGCCTATCGTAGCAATATTTCTCGTATGGATTGTAAATAAAGCCAATATTTTAGGGGTTCATAAAAATACGTTGTTTCAAAACATATTGGCAATCTGTATCATTGTTATAACAGTAATCTTGGGAGTAAAAGGAATCTTTAGTGTATTTTAAATTGCTCCAATACTTTAAGTTTTTTGAATAGAATTTAGAAAAATGATTCATATCAATTGTGATGTCGGAGAAGGAGTAGGGAATGAGGAAATACTCATGCCTTATATCAATGCTTGTAATATTGCTTGCGGAGGACATGCAGGCAATGCAGAAATCATGGATTATGTAGTTCGCTTAGCAAAAAAGCATGCTGTTGAAATTGGAGCGCATCCGTCGTATCCAGATCGTGAAAATTTTGGTCGCTTATCGATGGATATATCTCCAGAAAAACTTATTCAAACGATTCAAGAACAGATTTCAAATTTGGAAAAAATTGCTGCGTTTCACAAAGTAAAAATTACTCACATTAAACCACATGGAGCCTTGTATAATGATATTGCCAAAAACAAAAATAAAGCACAACTTTTTTTACAAGCAATTTCAAAATACAAACAAAAATATACACTATATGTTCCTTACAATTCGACAATAGAAAAAGAAGCAATTCAACAACAATTTAAAGTAATATATGAAGCGTTTGCTGATCGAAATTATGAGGATAATTCAACATTAGTTTCACGTCAAAAAAGCAATGCTGTTCTCACAAAAGAAGAGGAAGTTTTATCGCATGTTTTTACCTTAAAAAATGAGCAAAAAGTACAAACGATTTCGGGTAAAAAAATACCTTTAAAGTGTGATACATTTTGTGTGCATTCTGACACCTTAAAAGCTGTTGAAATAGTTCAAAAATTACATACATGTTTTAACGAAAAAAAAAGTATTCAACCAACTAGTTTTCCATCTTACAAAGCTTATGGAGATCAGGGGATATTACTCACATGGGAGGCAAAAATGACAGATGAAATCCTCTTTTGTGTGTTGGAATTCTATAAAATTATTAAATATTTTAATGTTAAAGTTATACTTGATGTAATTCAATCAAACAACTCGATATTAGTTATTTATAATAAAAATAAAATTACTTATAAAGCACTCCAACATTTGTTGGAACGTCTATTTTCGATAAAATATAAGAAAATAAAAATTCCAAAAAGTACCTGTTGGGAAATTCCGGTATGTTATGATCTTCATTTTGGAATTGATTTAGAAGAAATTGCTCAAAAAAAAGGGATATCTATTACCGAAATCATTTCCATTCATACAACGTCTATTTATCGTGTTTTTTCCATAGGTTTTTTACCTGGTTTTTTGTACTTAGGCGGACTTGACAAAAGGCTCCATATTGAACGAAAATCGACACCGAGATTGGAAGTAAAAAAAGGAGCGGTAGGTATTGGAGGAATGCAAACAGGAATCTATCCAAAAACAAGTCCTGGAGGTTGGCAAATTTTGGGAAATTCGCCCATCAATTTTTTTGATGTAACGGCTCAAAAACCATGCTTTGCTAGCGCAGGTGATTTGATTCAATTTAAAGCTATTTCAATAGAAGATTATAATGAAATAGCTGCCCGCATTTTCAAAGGAAATTACCAATTAAATTATACAAAAATATGATGGAAGTGATACATCCAGGATTGTATTCTTCCATTCAAGATTTGGGAAGATATAGTTTTCGAAATATTGGTGTGCCTGTCTCGGGTGTAATGGATGAATTTCACGGCAAATTAGCAAATAGGTTGTTGGGAAATGATGAAAATAAAGCAGTTCTAGAACTGACGTTGCAAGGAGGAAGTTTTCGTTTTCATAAACCCACTCAAATTGCGATAACAGGCGCAGGATTATCTCCTTTACTCAACAATCATTTGGTTCGTTTAAATTCTGTTATTTCAGTTACAGAAAATGATGTTTTACAATTTGGTAAACCAACGTATGGAGTTCGAGCTTACATAGCTGTTAAAGGAGGTTTTCAAACAGAAGAAGTTTTACAAAGTAGAAGTTTTTATGAAGGAATCACTCAAAAAGGAGTGATTGAAAAAGGAGATACTCTCTCGTATTTAGAAGAAACCAAACATATCCATACATTAACACATGTAGCTATTCGTTCAGATATTTTTAAAGAAATAGCGATAGAAGTTTATGAAGGTCCAGAGTTTGAATTGTTAACTAAAAAACAACAGCAAAAACTATTCAATACAGAGTTTACCATTGGCTTAAACAATCGTATGGCGTATCAACTAGAGGAAACCATCGAGAATGCTATTCCATCAATTATAACTTCTGCTGTATTGCCTGGAACCATTCAATTAACCCCATCAGGAAAGCTAATTATTCTCATGAAAGATTGCCAAACGACGGGAGGTTATCCGCGAATTTTACAATTGAGCGACAAAAGTATTTCAGTACTTTCTCAAAAACACGCAAAAAATGCCGTTCGATTTACGAAGCTTTCAGTTTTGTAATATCAATTTCATCGGCAAGTAATTGCAATGCCTCATCATGGCTGAGTTGTTCTAAAATAGTCTGTGTTTCTAACTTAAAACGGTCATTATTCAAAAACAAACGCCACAGAGCTTGGATAAATTCTGTATAATTTAATCCATCGTTCCACTGTACCAATTTTTCAGAAAGTGCTTTATTGATGTGCGATTGAATAATCAAACGTGCTGCATCATGATGTTTATGTAAGGAAGTCATGTGGAGGTTGCTAATAATTAATAAGAACGAAAGTACTATGTTGAAAAATAGCTTACAAGAGGAAAGTGCCTTAAAAAAAGGGGATTTTTCCCCTTAACAGAAGGAAAAGTCCTGATATTTAAAGATGTGAATGGTTGTAATATGCTGGTTTTCAGTTTTTAATAATACAGAAGGTGATTATGTAGGTTTCTCAAATTTTTAAATCTAATACTTTATGAATACCTTGGTAGACATAATTAATAATATTAGTAAGTATGAGTGACTACAAAACCCCTAAAGAAAAACTTATCAGTAGTGAACAAGCACTGGAATTAAACGAATGCTACAAGGCAAAACAAAATAGTTTTGGAGCAGAAAATGACAGTAATTTTTCATGTTCAAGCTGGTACTCATTAGAAGACTTGGAAGGTTACATAAACTATGTAAAACAACAAGCATTACAAAAAAAGATCAATGTGGATGGAATTCGATTTTATTTTGGCGTGTATCCAGAAAACACGAACGATAAAACTAAAGCAGGACAAAATACTATGTTTTTGTGCCCTACAAGCCCATCTGTCGAAAATTGCAGTAAAGATGTAACTTCTATTAGTGCAATGAATTTTGGCAGTACAGGCAATCCGCCACAGAATGACTATGGAGAATAGAACATAATGATAGCATTAGAAGAACTAAGAACTTTTACAGGATATTTGGCGTTAGCTACCTTAATTTTTGCTATTATAGCTTATAAAAATTATGCTACAACTAATGCCAAATATTTTATTTATAGCATTATTATTTCTGTTGTAACAGAATTTACAAGCTTGTATTTTGAATCTTTTGGAACTCTATATTCTAATATTTTTGGAAAAACGAACTATCCAATAGCTAATATTTTTATCATAGTCCAAATAACATTTTACTTATGGTGGATTCGATTAATTTTAAATTCAAAGAATAGAAAGCGAATTGTTAGTGCTTTTATCATATTGTATCTTGTTTTTGCGGCTTTTAACCTAGCGTATATTCAAGTTTTTATGACTGGTTTACAAACTAATACATACGCTATAGGCGTAATCTTCTTATTAATTACTATTAGTTTTTATTTCATAGAATCTTTTAATAAAGAAACTATTTTTAATGTTACTGATTCTATCAAATTCTGGTTCATTTTAGGAGTATTACTTTTTTACGGCACCTTTATGCCCTTTATGTTTGCCTTTCAAGTTTTTTTGAAAGGAGATCAGCGTATATTTAGTTTGGTAACATTTATGCTAAATGCCATCATGTATGTTTGTTTTACCATTGGTATTTATAAGAGTTACAAAATAAAAGGTCAAAAAATATAACAAATGACTGCAACAGAGGTACGTACATTAGCATTTATTTGCGCTTCAACGATTTTTGTTGTAGGAATATTAGTAGTGATTACTTTCGTGTTTTTGCACAAAAAGAAGAAAAAATACATTCAATTAGAATCTCAATTGAAAACGTTTCCTTAATACTCATTATTTGAAGAAAAAATATGAACGATCAAGAAATACAAATGTTAGTAGCAGCAACATCAATGGTGTTGCTTATTTTGTTAGTAACCGTCATTATTTTGTTCGTTTTCTTTCAAAAGCGAAAGCTAAAATTTATCCTTGAAAAAAAGGAAGCAGAGAAACGTTACATGGAAGAGATTGCTAAATCACAAATAGAAATACAAGAACAAGCGTTGCAAAATATGAGTTGGGAATTGCACGATAATATTGGACAGTTGTTATCGGTAGCCCGTATGCATATTAATATTTTGGGGACACAATTGCCAGCAGAAAATAAAGAGAAACTAGGAGATATAAGTGAAATTGTTGGTAAAAGTCTGCAAGAAATTCGCCTACTTTCTAAAACCATGAACACCGAGATTATTCAAAACATGGGATTGGTCAAATCAATTGAAGTAGAGTTGGAGCGTTTTAATAAACTCAACTTTTTAGCAGCTAGTTTACAAGTGTTAGGAGAGGAGCAAGAATTAGATATTAAAGAAGAAATTATCTTATTTCGAATTTTACAAGAGTTTTTCTCTAATGCTATCAAACATTCCAAAGCCAAAAATTTATCAGTAACACTTCATTATGAAGAAAATCGTTTATTGGTAACAGCAGAAGATGATGGAGTTGGGTTTGATGAAGAAACCATAGAAAAAGGTTCAGGATTAATCAATATGAAAAGCCGTGCAGCAATCATAAATGCAGAATTTAGTATGAAATCTGCAAAAAATAAAGGAGTTTCCTTAACTTTATCCTATCCCTATAAATAATCATAATGAAAAAGCATTCCGTTGTAATTGTAGATGATCATTTACTTTTTGCACAATCGTTGCAAGGGTTGGTCAATGCATTTGATGAGTTTGAGGTTTTGTACCATGTAAAGAATGGAAGTGAACTGATAAAAAAATTATTAGAATCTGAAAATGTCCCTGATATAATTCTGTTAGATATCAATATGCCTGTAATGAATGGCTTTGAAACAATGGAATGGATTAAAGAAAATCGTCCAAGCATTCAAGTGTTGGCATTATCTATGGATGATCATGAAGAAACAATTATAAAAATGCTACGTTTAGGAGCTAAAGGGTATTTGTTAAAAGATATTCATCCAGAAAGCTTTTACAAGGCACTGAATGAAGTGATTTCTAATGGAATTTACTATTCAGAGCGTGTTGCAACCACTTTACTGAATTCGCTTCATGGAAATGATGAAAAAGACTCAAATAGTGGAAAACAGCTAAAAGATACAGAACTTACCTTTTTAAAATTGGCTTGTACTGAAATGACTTATAAGGAAATTGCGCAAGAAATGTGTTTAAGTCCTAAAACTATTGATGGTTACAGAGAAGCCTTATTTAAACATTTCAAAGTTAAGAGCAGAATCGGATTAGTTCTATACGCTATTCGAAATAATTTGGTCAATAGTAAATAGCTTCACATGCTACAATTCGCTGTTAAATTTTATGGTAGGTAGTTTCAAAAGGAACGCGAAACTGCGGACCGTAGATTCCGTTTTCACTTCGTACTCCGCAGCCAATGACCATATTAATTTCGGCTCCTCTGGGTAAATTAAGTATTTTTTTAACTTGTAAGGTATCGCTTCCTTCCATAGGACATGTATCATACCCAATGGCAGCCATACTAATCATAAAATTTTGCGCTGCCAAACCGGCACTTTTATGTGCAACAATACGAAGGTCGCTTTTTCGTACTTGCCTGTACACAGGACGAAAGAGTCCAATGATATTAAAAATAGCATATTGCAACCAACCATATAGACCAAGCAGTTCAAAATATACAGTAGGAATTAATTTTTGATAATAATTTAAAGCAAATTTTTCTCTACGAGAATATTCACTCTTAGGTTTGTCTCCGTACACACTTTTTAAAAATGAAACATTGGCTTTGGCTCGTTGTCTCCATAAATCTTTTCTAGCAACAACGACTACCAATTGTTTGGCAGTTTTGGCAGCATTTTGTCCCAAGCAAGCTTTGGTTAGTTGCTTTAAAGTCTGGTCGTCAGTAACATGATAAAACTCCCAAAGTTGTAAATTGCTGCTTGTGGGCGCTAATACTGCATTTTTAATACAGTCTTTCACTTTCTCGGTATCAATAGCAATGTTCTCATCAAAAACGCGAACAGAGCGTCTGTATTGAATTGCTTCGGTAACGGATTTTTCTATGCTCATAGATTGTTATTTAGGCTAAAACCATTTTAGGAAAATTTTCAACCACTTGAGTTTTCCCTTGTATGGTGCATATCGAATAGGAATGTCTAACCATGTTTTTTTATTGGTTATAGATTTTTGGTGTGAAAATGTATCGAATGAATGTTTTCCGTGATAGGCTCCAATTCCACTATGTCCTACACCACCAAAAGGCATACGATGATTTATAAAGTGAGTAACCGTATCATTAATTGCTCCGCCGCCAAATGAATAACGTTGAATCATACGATTTGCAAATTTTCGATCGTTTGAAAAAACATATAAGGCCAACGGTTTTTCATATCGTTCTATCATTTGTGTGATATCATCTAAGCTACTATATATCTGAATCGGTAGAATAGGGCCAAAAATTTCTTCTTGCATTACTTCGCTTTCAAGAGCAGGTTCGTCCAAAAGTGTAGGTGCTATAAATAAATCACTCTTGTCAACAGTTCCTCCATGCAAAATTTCTTCATCTTCGAGCATTTGTGCTAGTCGGTCAAAATTTTTACCATTAATGATTCGTGCATAATCAGGGGATTCTTGCGGATTACTACCGTAGGCACTTTCTATTTCGGAGATTAGAGCTTTGGTAAAGTCAAACTTTGCTTGTGCGTGAACTATAATATAATCTGGAGCAATGCACGTTTGACCAGCATTGATAAATTTTCCCCAAACAATTCGTTTGGCAGCTAATTGATAATTTGAGTGCAAATCAACGATGCAAGGATTTTTTCCGCCTAGTTCCAAAGTGACTGGAGTCAAATTGGGAGCTGCCGCTTTTGCTACAATTTTACCAACGTGCACACTTCCTGTAAAAAAGATATAGTCCCATCGTTGTGCAAGTAAATTTTGAGAAACTTCAACACCACCTTGCATAACTTTTACATGATTTTCATCAAATACTAAAGAAACAATTTCTTCAACAATTTGGGATGTATTTGGTGTTAACTCTGAAGGTTTTAAAACGACTGTGTTTCCAGCAGCTATTGCTCCAACTAAAGGCGCTAAGGCCAATTGGTATGGGTAATTCCACGGAGCAATGATTAATACAGTTCCATACGGTTCTGAAATAATATAATCACTAGATGGAAAATTAAGCATTGATGGAAATACGCGCTTAGGTTTCCCCCATTTTTTTACGTTCTTAATGGCACGTTTCAACTCAGAAATTACAATACCAGTCTCTGTACTAACAGATTCAAAGACTGGTTTTTTAAAATCAGCATACAACGCATCAATGATATCTTGTTCGCGTTTTTTTACCTCTTTCAAAAGCTTTTTCAAAACAGTTTTTCGATAACTTAAAGAAAAGGTCTTTTGGGTTTTAAAAAAACTTCGCTGTGTTAATAGGATATCGGAGTAGTTGTATTCCATGAGTTTTGTTGTGTGATCGATTGTATTAAAGTATCAAATTTTCCTTGTTCGGCAAAATCACGAATTTGACGAGGGTTAAAACGTCCTTGTAAGTACAAAACTGTATGTTTTTGAGTAGTGCTGGAATGAACGATGATTTCTCGAATTGTATTTTGCTGTTCCCGAACAGAGATTAAAGTATTGTTAACGCCAACATTACGTCTGTAAATATCAGTAAAGCGTTCATTTGTTAACAAATTAATCTCATTTTGAATTTTTGACTGATCTATTGCATTTTCTGGGTTCAACTGAATATAACGCAAACTAGATACAGTGTTTAGTGCGGTGTTCATTTCTGGAGAAAGCCCTTTCAAAAGTCCCAACATAAAACGAGGTATTTCAATAGCTGTTACATTTGAATCGTGTTTGTGTGCATTGTAAAAGCTGTTCATTGTGTAGTAACTTTTACATGATGTGATAAGCAAAAAGCTCAGTATCAACGTAATTTTCTTCATCTTGTATATGTAAGTTTCAGAAGTGAAATTATAAAAAAATAAAGCTTTTATTTAAGAATCAAGGTGTTTTTTGCGGTACGTTTTATTTCTTCCGTATTCATCATCATTTTTCTAAATTCCCCTTTTACATACATAGCGGCCTGATCTTGATAGTGTTCACTAAAAGGATTTCCAGATTGTCCAGTAGGAAGTATACTCATACAATTTTCTATATCTGAGAAGTCAATAACTCTACGGGTTGAAGGACCAAAATATACTTCATAAGTACTCGTATTTTCGTTATAATGAAACCCTAAATTATTAATTACCTCTCGAGAACCCGCTATTTCATAAGGTCCTACATTAAAGTAGGGACGTAACAGTTCTTTTTTACCCATAGCATGTGGATGTTCAACAATATGAACATTGTTCCATGTCCACAAATTTAAGTTATCTCCAAATTGTTTTTGCAAACTAGCTACAGCTTCTTTAAATGACTTTAACAAAATGTCTTTTCGAGTTTCATAGGTTGGTGTACGCTTATCGTCATACCATACAGATTCTTTTTGCAACAAAGGAATTGTAAAACGCTTTAATACGTGTGTCTTAGTAAGCATTTCAAAGGTTTCGGGTTCTAATTCATCGGAAAAAGTATTTTTTAAATAATGATGAATAAAACGATGGTAAATAGTAGGAGCAACGTCAGATAAACGGTTTTCACCATTCCAACTTTGTAAAATGTGTATCGCCTCTTGCTCTTTAGGTGAAAAATTAAATTTCCCAATCAGGCTAAAAACTTCCGAAATAGCATCTGCGTCTTCATGAGAAGTAACATCTAGAATCATTTGCATCATGTCTTCTTTAGTCCATTGTTCTTTTGATTCAATTAGATTCACAATTCGCTTTGCTCTATTTTCAGGTAAATAATATCCTGGGTACAAACTGCCGTTAATAGAATCGGGCTGATTATTCGCAGAATACACATAATGCCATGGCGGATTGGTGGCATGAGGATTTTCTGAAGCGTCTAAAAATCGTATAGGTTCATCTTTCCCAGAAACACCATTCAAAATTAATTTGGAATTGACATGTGAAGGACGTTCAAATAATTTTCCAACAGCGTACCAACCAATTTTATCGTTAGCATCTCCATACATTAAATTAAGTCCTGGAGCATGTATTTTGGGCAAACTTTTCTCAAACATTGTCTGATTTTCTGCATGCGACATGAGGTAACACGCTTCAAGTAGTTGATTTTTATGCTGGGTATAAACCCACGACATTGCGACAGGTTGCTCAAAGTCAATACCATCTGCAATTCCATTCATGATAGGACCGTGATGTGTTTTTTTGATTTTTACAGTAATATCATCAGCGCCTTTAACGTTGATTGTTTTTGTTACAATCTCATACGGCTTATATCCAGACGCAGTTTTATATTGTTGTGAATTGGACGGATTGTCTTGTTCCCAGTAGAAATCTAAATCGTCGTTTTGGAACATGGTCATTCCATATGCAATTTTTCTATTGTGAGCGAGTAAAGGAAAAGGTGTTCCTGCCAAATGGTATCCATATATTTCATAGGTTGGAGTATGTATATGTGCTTCATACCAAACTGATGGTTGTGAAAAACCTATATGTGGATCATTCGCAAAAAGCACTTTTCCAGAAGCTGTTTTTTGAGGAGCTAACACCCAACTATTACTGCCAATAAATTGAGGAATTGGAAGTGGACGCAATGCCTTATCTACAGCAGTAACTAAAGTGTTTTTGATAGCAGTAGTGTCTTTAGGATAATTATGTAAAAGAGTAGTATGTGGATCGGATTTCATTCCCAAATCTGCTAAATACTCTTTGCCGAGTTTTTCCTGAATGCTCGTTAATAAGGGATCGGTTTTATGAGCCATAGCAAAGCTAAAAGCCATATATCCAAAAATATTATGAATGTCTTTAATTGTAAACGGAGTTTTGTTTAAACCGACCAAATGATACTCAATAGGAGTAGGGCCAGTAGCCACAAATTGATTAATGCCATTAATATACGCTTGCGCCAATTGATAGCTTTCAGAATTTGGATCCAATTCCTTAATTGTTTGTTCTGAAGCTTCATCAATTCCAAGAGTTGCAAAAAACTTGTCCGTATCAATAGTTGTTTCTCCAAATACTTCAGATAATCTTGCTGGGGCAATGCGGCGAATTAATTCCATTTGCCATAAACGATCTTGGGCATGTACATATCCTAATGCTGTAAAAGCGTCAGCCTCGTTAGTAGCATAAATATGAGGAATTCCATACGTGTCATAATGTACAGTAACGTCGTCTTTTAAGTAATCAATATCAAGAGTTCCATTGTATGTAGGTAATAAGGTTCTATAAAACCAAAACCCTGCAATAAAAATAAGAAGCAGGAGAATACCTATAATTTTAAGCGCTTTTTTCACGTGATTGGTTTTTCTAAAACTACAAAAATTTATTCAGAGTTGTATACCTCTTTTTTTATCGTAAAAGAGAGTTTCTTTCCTGTGTAAAGGAATCAAGTTTTTACTCTTCTTCCTCGGCTGCTTTTTCTCCTTCTTCAATAATGTCGTTAGCGTGTTCTTTTAGCTCAGAGTTTAATGATGTCGGTTTGGAATAATTGGATTTTACAACAGAAAATTTAGCAAAAAAAGGCAAATGATCAGAACCCACATCACGAAGTGTTTTAATTTCATGTACTTGAATTTCTTTAGAAGAAAATAAAAGATCTAACGGAAAGCGCATAAAACTTGGGCGAACAGGAAATGTTCCGTGAATACCTTTTCCAATTCGTGAATCTTGCAAATTAGAAACTTTTGCAAACATACGGGCACTTCTTGACCAACAAACATTATTAAAGTCGCCAGTTACCAAGCTAGGAGAATGTAATTTTCGAATAAGTTGTGCTGCTTTCATGAATTCAGCATCTTTTTGTTTGGAAGTTGGCTTTTCTGTTGGACTTGGCGGAGGCGGATGGATTCCTAAAAACACAAAATCATTTCCTTCGTAATCGAACAAATGTGCTTCTATAGCTGGTCTGTCGTCCGTAATAAAATAATGTTCTTTACTTTTTTTGACTTCTAATTTAGTGTAAAAGTGAAGCCCATATCTGTTTTCTAGTGGAATTTTATGAGTGTACGAATAGTGTTTTTCAATGGCTTGCAATGCATTTTCCCATTCCTTATTGGTTTCAAGTGTCAACAAAATGTCTGGTTGTACTTCATTAATCAATTCGATTAACCGATTGTACTGAGAATTTTTCTGTAATACATTTACGCTAATCACTGTTAATACATTGGAAGGATTTTTTGGGTTTTTAAATAAGTTAAAAGTTGGTAAGTACGGAAAAATAATGGTTGCTTGATAGATGATGGTTCCCGTTAAAAAAATCTGTGAGACAAGTAATATCGAAGGGTATTTGTCAAACAAAAAAAAGCTTACGATTACTAAAAGAATCTGCAATACCAGTATTTGAATTCGGATATAATCAAAAACTCTGAAGGTCCAATGTGTAATAGGTGTAGCCGGAAAATAACTGACCACAGAAAAAATAAAAGCTAATATGGCAAATGTTAGAATCAAAAGTATTCTTGGCTTTTGGATAAAGTTATGCAAACTTTAGCGCAAAGAAAGTATTTTGATGAAGAATATTGGAAATTTGTCATAAAACATTCAATCTATTTTTTTTGATGGTTTTAGATATCATTTTATACACAAACTAAGTTTCAATAAAGATTTAGGGAAGTCCTTTTTACTTATTAATACCAGAAGCAGTAACCGTTGCTGTTACATCTTCCTGCATCACAAAAAGTAAAACCGCCACTGTACGGTTGGCAACAAGTATTTCCCGATTGTTGGTAACAACCTCTTACAGGGCGTCCGCCATTAATGTTTTGTTGTTCAGCTTTTGACAACACGTTTCCTAATTTTGAAATGTTTTTTAACATGATTAAAGGTTTTTGGTTAATACTTTTTAAAGGTAGTTAACTTCATCACCAGTAAGTTATGTGTTATCCGTACTTTGTGTAGGTTTTTTCGCAAAAGGGTTTTGTTGCAATCACACAGATAAAAAAAAGAAAAACAGTCTTAACAAATGTATATGCTAGTCAAATAAGACGTAAGGAGCGAGAACATTTTTTGAGACTGTTTTTATATCGGTAAAAGTAGCTTTGCTACTTATGATACTGCATTTTCTATAGCAATCATAGAAATTTCTACATTGACAAATTTTGGAAGATTTGCTACTTCAACAGTTTCACGAGCAGGCGCATTATCATCATTAAAATATTCGCTATATACTGCGTTAATTTTGCTAAAGTTATTCATATCACTAATAAAAATAGACGTTTTCACAACATGGTCAAATGTCATATTTGCAGCAGCCAATACTGCTTTCATATTTTCCATGACTTGTTTGGTTTCTATTTCTATAGAATCTTGTACTAAATCACCTGTGTTAGGATCTATAGCAATTTGTCCTGAAGTGTATAAAGTTCCATTAATTAAAACTGCTTGGTTGTATGGACCAATAGGAGCAGGAGCATTAGGTGTGTGAATGATTTTTTTTGCCATTTTATGGTTGATTTATTGGTTATGTAACGAAAAAAATACAATTGGCTATAATCGTCTATCAGGCTCACTTCGCTGTTCCCATTTCACATCACGTAAGATAGAAGCTTTAATTCCAATAAAGAAATACCAAGACGCTCTTGAGCTGAAAGGAACCCAATTAAAATTGATTCGCCAACTCTTCAAGTCGCGCTCAAAACGCATTTGAGTAAAAGTAAATCCTTTGTTCTTAAAATCATATCCTGACGAAACACCAACCTTCCATTGAGGTGTTAATTCTACATTCCCCGAAAACATCAATGAATTATTCGAAATTTCGCTTTGTCGGTTGTTATTTGCATAAGTTAGGGAGTAAGCTACACGCAAATCCCACGGAATTTTAGCACGATATGCTTTTACATCTTCTTTTTCCTCGTCATCATCGTCGTCGTCAAAAGTTCTATTATCGCTAAAATCTTGTGCCTGTCCAAATAAATCATCATCACGACCACCGCTTCGAGTATTGTCTGTATTTCCGCCGCCTTTTCCATCAAAACTTTTACTGGAAAAAGAATAGTTCATATTGATATTGGCGCTTGTTAAGCGGAATAAACTTCCGCCGTTGTCAATATTAAATTTGTTGATACGTAACCCTTGATTGTCAATTGCGTACGGATCTAGGTTTGCGCCAAAGTTAACACTCAGTTTATTATTAAAAAGTTGGGTGCTTCCAGTAACTCGTACAGGTGACCACGCAAGAGAATCGGCAGCGATATTATAGCTTGTAGAAAAGTTCAAGCTATTCAATAACATAACTTTTTTAGGTTCCGTTTGTGTAGAATCTTTTGAGCGTACTTTTGCTTCAACCGTATTGGCAACATTGATTCCTATGGAGCTGGCATACGTCCTGCTTGGTACACCAAACAATCCATCTTCAAAACGAGTATATTCTCGCTTAGTATTATTTTCTGCATCAATAATATATTCATCATAATATTGATCAAATGCCGGATTGTAGCTATAACTTATAGAAGGTCGTAATGTATGTCGTATTGCCTGGATTTTTTTGTCTTCTCCACGTGTAAATGTACCGTAAAGTGTTGTACCAATACTTGCACTAAAATTATATTGTCTAAACGAGTCAAACCCATTAATGGTATCTTTTACCGATGCAATTTGTCGTGTAGGATCGTCTGGAGTCGGGTCTAACACTGCATCTGTACGGTTGGTTGTTTTGAATGTCCAAACTTCATCATAATTTCCACCCAAACTTACACTTAAATAATTAAACAATTTAAAGTTTGTATTGATAGGAATACTTTGTCTAATTCCCATCTTGGCGTCATCAAACATTTCTTTGGTAAAAAACAATGAATCTGTTGTATTAATACGATTCTCTCCACGTAAATTATATTGAAAGTTGATATTTTCAATAATTCCTTTTTTAGTACCATCTCTCTTAGCAAAAGGATAAATACGTTCTACGCTGGCTTGTAGTGTAGGAAGTGTTAAATTGATACTTTCTGTATTGGTGTTTTGTGAGTGTGTAGCAGTTAGCGATACATTCACAGAAGGATACGAAGGAAATGTTTTGGAATAGGAAACGGACGAATTTAATGTGTTATTCAAAAAATTCGGCGTATTCAATTGGTTGATAGATGCTTGATAATATTGACTACTCCCTAAGTTTACCGAAGCCGAAAATCGCGAATTTGGATTCGCTTTTGGATCTTGATTGTGTGACCAACGAATATTATAAATATTAGATTTGCTATAATCAGGAAAGCCACGTTGACTATTAATTACGGCTTCAAAGCGTACGCTTAAATTTCCACGGAAGCGATAACGTAAAGCATAATTGGATTCTCCCCGAAGCGCATAACTTCCATTTGTGTAATAATCACCAAGTAATGCGAGGTCAAAGTAATCACTAATGGCAAAATAATATCCACCATTTTGGAAAAAATAACCACGGCTACTATTTTCCCCAAAAGTTGGAAAAATAAATCCTGACGCTCTGTCGTCTGTTAGCGGGAAATAGGCAAATGGAAATCCAATAGGAGTTGGCACATCGGCGATATACATATTGGTAACACCAGAAACAATCTTTTTATTAGGAACTAACTTAATTTTTCGAGCTAAAAAATAGTATTCTGGGTTTTCAATGTCTTTGGAGGTTGTAAACTTGGCATTTTTAATAAAGATGACAGAATCGTTTTCTTTTTTTGTCAACTCTCCGGCAATCTTAGTACCATTTTGCTCGGTTCTGGAATTCCAAATCAACGCTTTTTCTGTATCAAAATTAAATCGAATGGAATCTGGCTCAACAATATTAGTTCCTTGTTTAAAATAAGGAGCCTGTGAGTACACACCTGCAGAGTCCTTTAATCGTCCAGCATACACTTCATTTTTTTCATAATCTAAAATGATAATTCCAGACTTTAATTCTGTATCTTGATAATACAATTCGGCCTCATTATACAAATAAATCTTCTTGGTACGTTGGCTGATTTTTACATAATCCTTTGATTTGTATTTTACTTGATCAAGAAGAACTGGCGGTTTTTCAGGAATAGAATCCTTGCGGATGGAATCATTTTTAATAGAATCAGTAACTTTCCGAGTTCCAATCTTGATAGAATCTCTAAGTTGGACCTTCAGTGTATCCAATTTTTGCCCGTTTTCAGGCTTAAAAGGTAGCTTTTTCCTTTCGGGAAGTTCTTGTGAAAATGCGAAAGAACTCACGAGTATGAGCAAAAGCTGAATACTTATATACAATTTATTTGTTTGCAATGGTCTATCCGATATTCTTTAATCTACCACAAAAGAAAGATTTCTTTTATGAATAATCAACTAACTTTTATATTTTCGTTCCAAATAGGAAAGCCGTAAAAGTATGGCTCAATATTTGAAGTGCCAAAACATGGCACGTATTTTTATCATACATTTATGATAATTTAATTATAATTAACACAATAAGAAATGCATAACACGCATTATGTGCTTATAAACGTATAGAAATTGAATTTATGCAAAAATATTTTTCCATATTTATTATCCTCTTAACGGTTCATTTTTTAACAGCATCTACTGAAACTATTGAAACAGGACTTCCTAAAAAGAAGAAAAAAGAGTTTGTAGTAATGATTGACCCAGGACATGGAGGAAGTGATACAGGAACACCGGGTACAGGTCGTTACAAAACAACCGAGAAGGACATTGCCTTAGATGTTTCGTTGGCTTTAGGAAAAAAATTGAGCCAACTGCCAAATGTAAAAGTCATTTATACACGTACAAAAGATACTTATCCAACACTCAATGAGCGTGCTGTAATGACCAATAAGAAAAAAGCAGATTTATTTATCTCTATACACTGTAATGCGCAACCAGGAAGCAAAGGAACGGCTTATGGCTCAGAAACATTTGTGCTAGGTTTGAGTAAAAACAAAACAAACCTAGAGGTTGCCAAACGAGAAAACTCGGTAATTTATTTGGAAGATAATTATGAAGAAACATATGAAGGTTTTGATCCCAACTCACCAGAATCACTAATCAGTTTAATCATTTTACAAGAAGAATACTTAAATCAAAGTATTGAGATTGCTTCTTATATTCAAAATGAATTCAAAGTAACAGCAAAGCGTAAAGATAGAGGTGTGAAACAGGCAGGTTTTTGGGTGCTTTCAAAAACATACATGCCTAGTGTATTAGTTGAGTTAGGCTTTTTGACGCATAAAAAAGAAGAAGATTTTCTGAACTCTAAAAAAGGAAAAAAAGTAATGACAGAGTCTTTATACAATGCTGTGAAAAAATACATTTCCAGACATATGGAGACTGTTGATAACCATCAAGATGTTCAAATAGTTGAAGAAGAAACAACAGAAAAGCCAACATCGAGAGTATTTCCAGACGTAACCTTCAAAGTACAATTGGCGGCAAGCTCTAAAAAGATAGCAACCAAGGCATACAACTTCAAAGGACTGCAACAGATTTCCAGAGAAAAATCAGGAAGCATTTACCGTTATTTTTACGGAGAAACCTCTGATTATGAAGAAATAAAACGTTTAAAAGAAAAAGCCAAACAAAAAGGATATACAACATGTTACATTGTTGCCTACAAAAAAGGAAAAAAAGTATCTTTGTCTGAAGTGCTAAAACAATAGTAAATTAGAAGTATTCTTAGTAAAAAAATGGCTAATTTTGTCAAGTTCATAAATTACCAAAAAATTGAAAATATCTAGAGAAATTAAAACCGCATTGCTAGCGATTATAGCGTTAGTTCTCTTTTACTTCGGAGTAAGCTACTTGATGTCAAGTTCGGTACTATCAACAGATAGAATCTTTTATGCTAAATACAATAACGTAGGTGGTATTGTTCCTGCAACGAGAGTCATGATTAATGGGTTTCAGGTTGGAAAAGTACAAGATATTCAACTACAACCTACGGGACAATCAGTAGTAACCTTAGCGTTAAATCACGATTTTAAGTTTTCCAAAAACAGTACAATCCAGCTTCAAGAAAACGGATTTATAGGTGCTAAAACACTAGCGATTCTTGTAAAACAAGATGGTGCTTCTTTTGCTGTTTCTGGTGATACGCTTCAAGCGGCTACACAACCCGGAATGATTGATGAGTTTAAAAAACAACTCATTCCGCTTCAATCCAAAATAGAACGCATGTTGGTTAGTGCAGATTCCTTATTAACTTCTGTGAACATGATTCTTAATGAAGAGTCTCGAAACAATATCAAAAATAGTATTCGCGATTTAAACACAACAGTAGCAAACTTTAAGCAGGCGTCAGGTACATTTAATTCATTAATTGCGACCAACAAGGAAAAGTTAGACAATACATTTGCAAATGTAGATAATATCTCTGCCAATCTATCCAAAGTGTCCGACTCACTAGCGGCTATTGAGGTAAATAAAACTATCAAACAATTACAATCTACTATATCAGACTTCGATAAAATCATTGCAGGAATTAAAAACGGAGAAGGCTCTGTTGGCAAGCTCTTAAAAGATGAAGAACTATACGACAACTTAAGTGGTGCTTCGTTGCAACTAGAACAATTGTTGGAAGATATGAAGTTAAATCCGAAACGTTACGTACATTTTTCACTCTTTGGAAAACGTCCGAAACAATACGAGCCACCTAAAGAAAACGAGAAAGAGAACGAAGAAAAGAAAAACTAAGCACAACCTCAAAAAGATTCACTACTTATGGAATATATTCCTAATATTTTATTTGCCATTCTGCTCATCGCAGGTGTTGGTTACTTTGCAAAAAATGTAAAAAAACTTCGCAGAAACATCAAATTAGGAAAAGATGTAGATCGTTCCGACAATCCGTCCGAACGTTGGAAGAATATGGCGATGATTGCCTTAGGACAGTCCAAAATGGTGCGTCGTCCCATAGCAGGATTTTTACACGTTGTAGTATACATAGGTTTCATCATCATCAATATTGAAGTATTAGAAATCATTATTGATGGTCTATTTGGTACACACAGAATATTTTCGAAAATCTTACCAGACAGTATATATGGTTTCTTGATAGGAACCTTTGAAGTACTGGCAATTTTGGTATTAGTATCTGTCATCGTTTTTTGGTTGCGACGAAATGTAATCAAATTAAAACGTTTCCTAAGTGCTGAAATGAAAGGTTGGCCAAAAAGTGACGGAAATATCATTTTGTACTTTGAAGTGGTGTTAATGACACTATTTTTAGTGATGAATGCTACTGATGTACAATTCCAAGATATGGAAACAGGAAACATCATTAGTAAACACATTGCGGGACTTTTCGGTTCTGGAGAACATTTGCATATCATTGAGAGAGTCGCTTGGTGGTTACACATTGCAGGAATCTTAGTATTTCTAAACTATTTATACTTCTCAAAACACTTACACATTCTGTTAGCGTTTCCAAATACATGGTATGCAAACTTAAATCCGAAAGGACAATTTAAAAATGATGCCAATGTAACCAAAGAAGTAATGTTGATGATGGATCCAAATGCTGACCCATTTGCAGCTCCTGCAGAAGCCGATGAAGAAGGCGAACCAGAAAAATTTGGAGCTTCAGATGTGCAAGATTTGAATTGGGTTCAGCTAATGAATGCATATACCTGTACCGAATGCGGTCGTTGTACAAGTGAATGTCCTGCCAATCAAACAGGTAAAAAACTCTCTCCACGTAAAATTATGATGGATACGCGTGATCGTTTGGAAGAAGTAGGGAAAAACATTGATGCCAACAAAGGGACTTTTGTTGACGATGGCAAATCATTACTTAATGACTACATCACACCAGAGGAATTATGGGCTTGTACTTCGTGTAATGCTTGTGTGGAAGCGTGTCCTGTAAACATTGACCCATTATCCATCATTATGGAAATGCGTAAATACCTAGTTATGGAACAATCGGCAGCTCCTACAGAGCTAAATGTCATGATGGGTAACATTGAAAACAATGGAGCGCCTTGGCCGTATAATCAAATGGATAGATTAAACTGGAAAGACGAAAACTAATCAAAATAAACTAACGTTTTAACGAAAACATATACAGAGATGAAAGTACCTACAATGGCAGAATACATGGCGGAAGGAAAACAACCAGAAGTACTCTTTTGGGTAGGTTGTGCTGGAAGTTTTGACGACAGAGCCAAAAAAATAACAAAAGCTTTCGTAAAAATATTGAACAATGCAAATGTAGAATTTGCAGTATTAGGTGCAGAAGAAAGCTGTACAGGCGATCCTGCCAAACGTTCTGGAAACGAGTTTCTATTTCAAATGCAAGCAGTGACTAATATCGAAGTCATGAATGCCTATGAAATCAAGAAAGTAGTAACTGCATGTCCGCACTGCTTCAATACAATCAAAAATGAATATCCTTCTTTGGGAGGAAATTATGAAGTGATGCATCACACCCAATTCTTAAAATCGTTGTTAGACGAAGGACGTCTTACCATTGAAGGTGGTAACTTTAAAGGGAAGCGTATCACTTTTCACGATCCTTGTTACTTAGGGCGTGCAAACGACGTGTATGAAGCGCCTAGAGATTTGATACGCAAACTTGATGTAGAATTGGTTGAAATGCGCAAATGCAAAAAAAATGGTCTTTGTTGTGGTGCAGGTGGTGCGCAAATGTTTAAAGAACCTGAGCCAGGAAACAAAGATGTAAACATTGAACGTACTGAGCAAGCATTGGAAACAACACCAGATATCATTGCAACAGGTTGCCCGTTCTGTAATACGATGATGACAGATGGTATCAAGAACAAAGAAAAGGAAGATAGTATCGTAGTACAAGACATCGCTGAATTGATTGCTAACGCACAAGATCTATAACAATGAAAAAAACAATAAGTACGCTCATCCTATTATGTGTTATAAGCATAGGGTTTGCACAAAGTAAAAAAGATAAAGCACTCACATTAGTAACGGAAGACGTGTGCAAATGCATCAATGAACAAGACACTTCCAAAATGAGTAGAAACCAATTGGAAATTCAGCTTGGTGTATGTATAGCCAAAGCCTATGCAAAGCACCAAGAAATATTAAAAGATACATACAATATATCATTTAGTGATGAAAAAGCAATGGAAGCCTTTGGAGAAGAAATAGGGATGAAAATGCTAGAAGTTTGTCCAGAAACATTAATGTTGATTGCTCAAGAATACATTGGCGATGATATGGAAGAAACACTTTCTACAGAAAGCGAAAGTGTTACGGTTGTATCAGGATATATAACAGATATTCAAGCAGAACTATTCAATGTAGTAACTTTCAAAGATGAAAACAAACGTAGCTACAAACTATTGTGGTTAGAATACTTTCAAGGGCAAGAATTGCTTTCAGACATCAAATCACTTAAAAAGAAACAAATAAAGCTCTCGTATGCTAATAGGGAAATGTACGATCCGCAACTAAAAGATTACCGTACGTACCGAGTTTTACAAAAAATAGAAGTAGAAAACTAAACATCTATGTACGTAGCATTTGACAAACTATCGGACGAAGCTCGCGTTTGGATTTATCAAGCAAATCGTTCTTTCACAGATGAAGAGTTGCAAGAAATCAAAACGAAACTAGCAAACTTTATTGGGCAATGGGCGGCTCACGGAAGTGATTTAGAAGCTTCTTTTGAAATCAAATACAAACGTTTTATCATTATTGCTGTAGATCAATCCAAGCAAATGGCAACAGGTTGTTCTATAGATGCTTCTGTTCATTTCATTCAACAACTAGAAAAAGAATACAATGTGGATTTAATGGACAAAATGAATGTGTCCTACAAACAGGGAGAATACATTGCTTACAAAGACTTAAAAGCGTTTCGAAAAATGGCTAAGGATAGAGCAGTAACAGGAAATACAATTGTATTCAACAATTTAGTAACAACAAAGGCTGAATTTTTAGAAAATTGGGAAGTACCCGCAAAAGAAAGTTGGCACGGACGATTCTTATAAAAACACCAAAAAATAAAGTATAAAGGTAAGCGAATAGCTTGCCTTTCTTTTTTTATACCCACATTAAAATGATTCCTTATCAATCATTTTTCTTAAAAACTGTTAATATCGTACCATTCCTATGGGGAATCCGTAACGTGTTGACATTCAAGGTAATTATATTTACAATCTAAAAAAAAGCTATGAAAAAGAAAAATGACAACCCAATATTGATGTAGGTAAAAAAAGGAGTGAATTCTACAGGTAACAATGTGTAGAATTGTAGAGGTTGGTACATGTCTATAAAACACAAAAATACATTTACTATAAAAAACGAAATCAACAAAATCCTATGTCCATGACACCATACGTTGACTTGGATATAGTACGGTTGTAAAAAGTACTATTTTACAACATGCCTCAATATGTTTTACTATAGTTTATAAAAGTGAAAGCCTTGCTATTCAAATAGCAAGGCTTTCTTATGAAACGACCTCGCAGATAACACAACACAAAAAATACAAAAGTATGCTCAACCACTTTTATATTGCTGTGTGCTTTTTAATAACTAATTATGAGTTTGCCCTTTTACATAGAGATGCTAAGAAAAGGATACACATATATTAAACTCAAAATAACTAGTTATAATTGGCTAATTGTTCGTTGCCAAATTGATAATAAGGATCATTGCGCATTCGGTGATAGATATCACTATCTACAGTAACGGGAATTTCTAAATGAGGTAACTTAATTTGATAACTTTTCCCTCTCTTTTTTACCACTTGAACTCTTAAAGGTTGTTTCTCCATAATTCAAAAAATTAAAAAGTTAAACCATATAAAAATGCAACAGTACAATGGCAAAATGCATACCATTTTCCACTGTCTAAATTAGGAAATGATTTCAAAAAAATCAAGAGCAGAAAAACTGTCAACATGACACTGCAATTTTATGCGAGTAACGCGCTATTAGGGTATGTATGACAAAAATAACACACTACTACATCAAAAAAGAATTTGTTCCAAAAAAGAAACTATAATAGCATACAAAATGCAAAAGTCTTGTTAATTTTTAGCAAGACTTTTTTGTATGCAATAAAGTCTGTACATTTAATCTATATTGTGAATACGAGCTAAAATTGGCATCTTTTTTGTCATTAACACTCTCGTCATGTTAGTTGATTGTACCCTATGAATAAATATCTTATAAGCATACTGGTTGCTGTTTCTCTTCTCATAATTAGTGCAAAGCAGCCTAATTTTTCAACTGTTAAAAATTTAGCACAGCAAAAATGGGTTGATAGTGTATATACACACATGACGCTGTCTGAAAAAATAGGGCAATTATTCAGTGTGGGAGCTTATTCCGATAAGGGATTAGCGCATGACAATCGTATCAAGCAATTAGTGATGCGGTATAAAATAGGAGGTGTAACGTTTTTGGGCGGACATCCTACGCATCAAGCCACATTGACCAATCAACTTCAGCGATTATCAGAAATTCCTTTGCTTATCTCAATGGATGCGGAAGAAGTATACGGAACCAAACTCGACTCTACCTTGAGGTATCCCTATCCTATGATGTTGGGCGCTGTCCAAAATGATACAATCATACAACAAATAGGAACGCAAATAGGTGAACATTACAAACAGTTGGGCGTACACGTAAGTTTTATGCCACTATCAACTATATATACCGACACAGATAATCGTCACGTAGGAAATCGTTCTTTTGGTGCAAACATGTCCAATGTACAGCGTAAAGCATATGCATTACTACAAGGGGTACAACATACAGGAACCATAGTAGCACTCAAAAACTTTCCAACGGTAGGAAAGGTATCAATGGAAACTACCGACAAATTTCCAGTTTCAGACCTCACAGCAATCGAATGGGATAGTATTCAATTGCCTTCGTTAAAACAATTACTCGCAACTCAAGCAATACAAGCAGTGCAAACTACTCATGTGCAAATACCAGACATTCAAACAGAAGATGGGCTGTCGGCTTCCTTATCACATGCAATAGTTACCCGAAAACTTCAACAAGAACTAGGCTTTCAAGGATTAATTTTTTCTGATCGACTAGACATAGAGAGCAGCAATCAAACAGCACAAATAGGAGATACAGAACTGGCGGCTTTCTTAGCAGGCAATGATGTATTGCTACTGCCAACACATGTACCTGTAGTAATAGAAAAATTTGAACAAGCTATTGCAGATGGTCGCATTACTGAAGCACGCTTGGAACAATCAGTTAAAAAAATACTCGGGGTTAAATATCTAGTAAACTCTCAAAAAACAAAAACAACGGTCAAAGATCCACGAGCTTCACAATCACGAGCAATCAAAGCACAACTAGCACACAGAGAAGCTATCAAGCAAGCTATTACAGCGATTAAAGTAAATGAAGAGCACCTACCTATCAAAAACTTAGAATTGCAAAAAATAGCCTATGTTGCCATGGGCGATGCAGATGGAAGTGTATTTGAGCAAACATTACGTCATTATGCCTCAGTAACGTTCATTCAAGAAAAAGATCTCGATCAATTAATTGCAAAATTAGCTCCTTATACAACAGTCATTATTGGGTTTCACCAATCAGAAGCTTCTCCAACTGCCGATTATAAATTTACAGATCGAGAAATTGTTTGGTTACAAGAAATTGCGCGTACCAATAATGTAATTTTGGATGTATTTGCACATCCGGCAAGTTTGCAAAAGGTAAAAAGTTTTACCAATATAGATACAATTCTTGTTTCTTATGAAAACAGTCCTGCAGCACAAGAAATCTCTGCTCAAATCATCTTTGGAGCGTTACCTGCAAAAGGCAAATTACCTATCCACATCAAAGAAGACTTTGTTGCAGGAACAGGAATCTCCACGCAAACACTACCACGCTTGGGGTACGATCTTCCAGAAACGGTAGGAATCAATTCAATAAAGCTTCAAAAAATTGATTCATTAGCGCAACTTGTAGTTTCTGAAGAAATGGCACCAGGAGTGCAACTCTTAGTAGCTCGCAGAGGAAAAATTATTTACACTAAAAATTTTGGGTATCATACATACGACAAAAAACATAAGGTAACAGACAATGATATATATGATGTAGCTTCCATGACAAAAATCTTGGCAACATTGCCTATTGTCATGAAATTGGAAGAGAGTAAAAAAATATCGCTTACTTCTGAGCTTGCTCAACTTTCTGAAAAGTTCAAAAACACCAACAAAGACACGTTGAACATCAAAGAGATTTTATCACATTATGCGCGTTTAAAACCTTGGATTCCTTTCTATATAAATACTTTAGACAGTGTAACCAAGAAACCTGCAAAAGAGTGGTACAGTAAAAAGAAGTCAAAAAAATATGCAATTCAGGTAGCAGACAGATTGTATATGAATGTGGCATACAAAGACTCTATCATGCAACGTATTATTGACAGTGATTTGCTAGAAAAACATCAATACCGCTACAGCGATCTTCCTTTTTACATACTAAAAGATTATATAGAAAGTACGTATAACTTAGACTTAAACACACTTACACAGCAATACTTCTATCAATCTATAGGTGCACATAGCACTACCTACAACCCGTTGGAAAAATTTTCAAAAAAAATGATAGTTCCTTCTGAAAAAGACGACTACTACCGAAATCAGACGTTGCAAGGATATGTACATGACATGGGCGCGGCGATGCAAGGAGGAATAGGAGGACATGCGGGACTTTTTAGCAATGCGAACGATGTAGCAAAAATGATGCAAATGTACCTGCAAGGAGGGCGCTATGGAGACAAGCAATACTTACTTGCAGAAACTATAGAAAAGTTTAACAATTGTTATTTCTGCGAGCAAGACAATCGTCGTGGTGTTGGGTTTGACAAACCGCAATTAGGAGATGCAGGCCCTACCTGTGGTTGCTTATCAATGAACAGCTTTGGGCATTCAGGATTTACAGGAACCTACACATGGGCCGATCCAGATGAAGAAATTGTGTATGTATTTCTGTCAAATAGAACCTTTCCAACTATGACGAATCGCAAACTGATCAAAACAAATATACGAACTCAAATTCAACAGCTTATTTATGAAGCTATTGAAGACTAAACCAACTCATTTTGAAAATAGCCATCGTTTGTTATCCTACTTTTGGCGGTAGTGGTGTAGTAGCTACCGAACTTGGAATTGCACTTGCCAATCGCGGGCATGAAATTCATTTTATCACCTACAAACAACCTGTACGTTTGGCATTGCTAAGTGAAAACATTCACTTTCATGAAGTAAATGTGCCTGAATATCCATTGTTTCATTACCAACCATATGAATTGGCATTGTCGAGCAAGTTGGTAGATATGGTAAAGCTTCACAAAATTGACTTATTGCATGTACACTATGCCATTCCGCATGCCTATGCCGGGTATATGGCTAAAAAAATGTTGGCAGAAGAAGGCATTTCCATTCCTATGGTTACCACATTACACGGAACAGATATTACGCTTGTAGGAAGTCATCCGTTCTACAAACCGGCAGTGACCTTTAGTATCAACAAATCAGATGTAGTGACGTCGGTATCTGAAAGTTTAAAGCAAGACACCTTACGTTTGTTTGATATCAAACGAGACATTGATGTAGTTCCCAACTTTATTGATGTAACGAAATACGATCATGGATTTACGGATTGCCAACGTAGTATGATGGCACATGAAGAAGAAAAAATCATTACGCATATCAGTAACTTCCGTAAAGTAAAGCGTATCAGTGATGTTATAAAAATCTTTTACGAAATTCAAAAAGAAATCCCAGCTAAGTTGATGATGGTAGGAGAAGGGCCTGAAAAAGAGCCTGCAGAGCTATTGTGTGAGCAACTAGGCATTGCCAACAAGGTTATCTTTTTTGGAAACAGCAACGAAATTGAAAAGATTCTATGCTTTTCAGATCTATTTTTGCTTCCGTCGGAAACCGAAAGTTTCGGATTGGCAGCTTTGGAAGCTATGATTTCTTCAGTACCGGTCATTTCTAGTAATACGGGAGGAATTCCTGAAGTAAACAAGCACGGTGTGTCAGGGTATTTAAGTGAAGTAGGTGATGTGCAAGACATGTCGAGGAATGCAATCAAAATATTAAAAGACGATAAAGAGCTCCACAAATTTAAAGCAGCTGCCCAGCAACAAGCATTGCAGTTTGACATCAACAAAATTGTACCGTTATATGAGGCTATTTACCAAAAAGCATTTGAAATGGCGTGATTTCGACAAGCTCAATCACCACGACAAGCTCAATCACCACGACAAGCTCAATCACCACGACAAGCTCAATCACCACGACAAGCTCTGTCATATAGAAGTTTAGATGCTTTGCTTTTGAACTTTATAACTAATAAATAAAAATAAAAAACCTCAATCTATACTACAAGATTGAGGTTTTGTTTTGGTATGTGTATTGTTTTAGGTGAATAGTTTGCGGTTCCATTTGGTATTGCCAGAAGCTAAAGCCATTTGTTGTTTTTTAATATCATCATCTTCAGTTTCTTGATGTTTAAATGAATTATTAACTTTTACAAGAAGTTTTCTATAGGTAATGTTAGGTATTTCACGTATTTTTTGAGTTGCATAGTAGCTAAATACACCGTAATATGATAATTTGTCATTAATTTCAAAAATCTTTTCATGAGCGTTTTTCGCAGATTCTTTTTCAGCCACGACAAATGTTACATTAGATAGTTCAGATAATTTGATAGGAGCGGTCTTAGGAGGTTTAGGTTCATTGAATATGTGTCTACTATCTTTTAAGCCTCTTTTATTGACTTTGTTTTTAATATGATTTGAATCAAATAAATTTTTCTGAACTGATTTATTTTTTTTGGAACTTATGTAACTATGTTTGAGTGAATTTCCTATTTCTTGTAGAATAACCTCTCGCACCTCATTCTCATTGCGAACAGAATCAGGGACAAAAATATTCCTTGGAATGTTTTTTTCATTATCTATAAGTTGACTTGTGGGAATAATAAGAGTAACATTTTCCTTAATATTACCTTGACTATATTCATATTGTAACTCTATTTTTTCAGTATCCTTGATATTATTTAATAATTTTTCAGATAAATTTTTTAATACATATATTTTATCTGGTACACCTCCAGAATGACATGAATCTAATATAATAATAAGTTGTATAGAAGGTTTATCTTTTAAAGTTTTGATGACATTTAAAAATTCGTAATCATAAAGGATTTCTCCACAATTAAACATAATACCTTCATGTTTTCCTCCAGTTGAACTATCTACCCTTTGTACTCCATGTCCTGAGAAGAATAGCACCCCCACACACGTTTCATTTTCTTTTAGTTTACAGACAAAATCTTCTATTTTTTCTAGAGCAGAAAATCGATTCTCATTATGATAAATATCAGAATCGGATATTTCAAATTCCAAACTCTCTAGTGTTTTTCTCCAAATGATGGTATCATTAATACATCCTTCTAATTTCCATATTTCCTCAGTAGGGAAGTTTTGTGCCGAAAATAGTTTTGCTAGTTTTTTCATAAGAATAAGTTTCTTCAAAAGTAATAGTCTTTGTTTTTAAGGAAATACCTAAGTATAGGTATTATTAACTTGGAATGTATATGCTAGATTTGATGTATTAACAAACATAAAAAATTTATAATGGGTAAATTAAGTATTTCAGGAACAGTTTCCTTCAAGAAAGATTGTCAAGATAGGTGGCAAACTGTATATACAAGTTCTTTATACGGAACTATGTTTAGTATTTTTGGTAAATTTACTTACAATGAAGTTGATGGGAAATTATCAATTAAGTTAAAATTGATTAATTATAAAGGTATAATTAACTTAGGTATTCACAGTGCTGATTTTCAAAAACTCAGAAGGAGAATAGAAGTGTATGACAATTCTATTGATAAAAAAATTATTAGAGTAATCTCATTAAAAGTTAATTTAAAAGGCGTACATGAGAATAAAACGTATGATCTCGAAATTGATCCTACACTATCTGAAGATGATTTTAAGAAAGACATCTATTTAGAAATAGATAGAGAGTTATTACCCTTAGAAAATGATATTTGTAATGAACTGAAAGATGATATATTTGATACTGAATTTTATTATCGTGATGGAGAGAGACCTAACTATGTTTTTGAGAGTGATTATTTAAATTACAGACAAGGAAGGTTTCTTAATTTAGCTCTAGATGATAACAACAACTATATAAACAGTGATGGACATTTAATTGATTTACGTGGAAGGAGAGTCGATTCGCAACGAAGATTGATAGATGAATTTGAAGAATTAATTCCAGATTGTAAAGGAAACCCTAAATATGGAGATTTTAAGTCAAGAAAAAGATCCCCAGGAGCCGTATGTCCTAAAGGATACAGTAAAATCATATTTTAATGTATAAAATAGTTTTATTCCTTGCAGTACTAGGTGTGACGCATACCCTAAAAGCGCAAGACAACAAAGTAACCGAAGCATTTGTAGCAGAAGTATTCAATATCGAATACAAAGCTGCGGGTGCTTTGGCTACATATGCGACAGATGCAGACTTGCGACTAGAATTGCAAACCTTGGCAAATACCATGTACTATGCAGGACAGGAAGAAAACTACATACCGTATACACTTACGGCAAGCAAACAAAAAACCACCACCTATTGCGTCGCACTGCTCAACCAAGGATTTGACCAATTGTATCACCATCCTAATGAAGTAGACTCGTTTGAAGCCTTCTTTGAAGCATACACACTATCCAAAACACTCGAAAGCATTCCTTTGCAAAAGCTCTGCTTGTATGGTATTTTAGAGTTTTACCACTTTCAGTATTCGTTGACGCATGAGCAGTATGTAGGTTATTTAGAGGAATTTAATAGTCTGGCATCGTCTCCGATAGAAAACTGTTGGTACTTGCAATATAAAACCTATTTGGCATTAGAAAATATCTACAAAGACTTAAATGTAACATTACTCATAGAAGAGTTTGAAAAGGCAACCAAACAACTTCCAGCAACCCATAAATTCTTGCCGTTATTTTACTCGTTGAAAGCTGTTTTCTTTGAAACAAAAGATATGTATCGCAATGCCAAAGAATACCATCAAAAAGTATTGGCAGAAACTGAACTCACACCGCATACCAACTATTTATTTTTTAGAACGCACGTACGACTAGCGTATATAAGTTTGCCCTCTAAAGAGTTTGATCAAGGATTAAACCATATTGAAGAAGCTAATAATTACATTGACAGGTCTGACAGTCTTAAAAGCCAATTACATATTGAAAATTATAAGGCAGTATTTTATAAAGCGAAAGAGGAGTGCCAGAAAGCACACTATCATCTTGAAAAATCTATAGCACTAGAAAGAAAAACGAATTATGTCAATAACAATATTAAAAACTCGATGTTAGAGAGTGAGTTGCAAGTTGATACTATTCGAAAAGCGTTAAGTTACACAAAAGAAAAAACAGAAAACCAAGCCACCATCATCATCATTCTGGCTATTGTACTAAGTTTGGGAAGTGTCATTGCTTTGTTATACTACCGAAACTCCAAGCGGAAACAGCGCATCATTTCTCAACAACTGGAAATAGAAGCGCAAAAGCTGGAAAAAGCACAACGCGAACAAGAAATTGCAGCGATTGATGCGATGATTCTCGGGCAAGAACGCGAACGAGAAGCCATTGCGAGCGATTTGCACGACAACGTATGTGCACTATTGTCTGCCGCCAAAATGCAATTTGAACACCTAAATGAACGGAAAGACACTGCCGATCCACAAAAAATAGAAGCGCTCTTTGGGAAAACCAAACAACTCCTAGAAAATGCGTACGATGAAGTGCATGCCATGGCATACCAAAAAAATAGTGGCGTCATGGCAAAAAAAGCCTTGTTGCCTGCTATTGAAAACCTCATTCAAAACAGCAATGGCATCAACGGTATTGTGATTTCACTACAACATCATGGATTGGAAGAACGCTTAGAAAGTACTCGTGAAATCTTCATCTTTCGAATCATTCAAGAATTGATTGCCAATGTCATCAAACATGCGCAAGCTACCCGAGCAAATGTATCTATTACCGTACATCAAAAAATAATCTCTGTCATTGTGGAAGACAACGGAGTTGGCATTTCAGAAGTCGTTCTTCTCAGCAGTAAAGGCATGGGCATCAGAGGGATTCAAAAGCGAATTCTTGCCGTAGGCGGAAAAATGAACATTGACACCTTTCAGAGCAAAGGCACCTCTGTGGTCATAGAAATTCCACGCTAAGTCAAAACTCCCTTACTTCAGCATTCCCACACTCAACATTTAAAATAAAGCATTCCACACATCTATTCATCTATCAGTACCAACGACTCCGAATTGATACAAAAGCGCAAGCCACTTGGTGCTGGTCCGTCAGGAAACACATGTCCCAAATGTGCATCGCAGGTACTACAGGTAACTTCTACTCGTACCATGCCATGAGAAGTATCCTTTATATAATCAATTACATTGTTCTTTACAGGTTCGGTAAAGCTAGGCCAACCACTACTCGAACTAAATTTTAAATTAGAATCAAACAACGGTGTTTTACAACATACACAAGCATACACACCCGGATCGTAACGACTGCAATGTTCTCCAGAAAAAGGGCGTTCTGTCCCTTTTTGGCGGGTAATATAAAACTGTTCAGGTGTTAACAGGGCTTTCCATTCAGCTTCCGTTTTTTCAACTCTACGGTCAGGGGTATTATTTCCGTGGGTTGCATGATGAATCACATCTTTCCAAGTAAGCATATATTTTCTTTTTTTTGTACTGTAAAGATAAGGAATCTTGGAATTATGAATGCTGAATGCTGAATACTGAATGTTGAATGTTGAATACTGAATGTTGAATGTTGAATGCTGAATGCTGAATGTTGAATGTTGAATGTTGAATGCTGAAGGGTAAATAAAAAAGAGTAGTTTTTAATCCTGCATAATTCAGAAAACATCTCTCTACTTGCCATCAGTCGAATACTTTAAAAACTACTCAGCGCGTTCTAATCTTACTAAAAAAACTTTTAATTCGGCGAACATTCTTTTGATGCTGCTTTCGGATTTTACTAGTATTCACTCGTTGTCGAATCTGTTGTGTTTGTTCCTTGTGTTGTTTCAAAATCTTACTATCCTTTACCAAATTTCGAATCTTATTCGTTTGTCGTTGATGTTGTCTACGTATCTTACTTCCTGCTGTTGCCATACTATATATGTTTTTCTGTACAGTAAAATACAAAAAAATAAAGTAAATAGTTGTATTTAAGTGGGTTAAAGGGTTGTTTTTGAACACAGAACACAGAACACAGAACACAGAACACAGAACACTAAATACTGAATACTAAATACTGAATACTGAATATTGCCTCCATCACCTTAACACACAATTAACAGCGTACAGCAAGCCATTACTATTGCAGAGTTAAAAACTTAATGGTACATTTGAGAATAATAAAAACACATAACAATATGGAAGAATTCAATCAAGCGCTCCCAGTAAGTGCATTGCACCAAGAAGCTAGAGTAGCCTTTTACAAAAAAACATATACCTATTTAGCCTTTGCTGTATTACTATTTGTGGTTGTAGAATATTTATTTCTTCAATCGGAATTTATCGTAAACATCGGATTGCAAATGACGCAAGGATGGACGTGGTTACTTGTTCTTGGAGGTTTTATGCTTATTACCAACTATGCCGAGCGTACGGCATTGCGTAGTAAAGACAAAACAGTACACAACGTCATGCTATTTCTATATGTGGTTGCAGAAGCGTTTATCTTTGTCCCGTTAATTTTCATTGCAATGCGTTTTTCAGAGGCAACGCAAACGGACGTACTTACACAAGCTGGTGTCATGACCTTGGCGTTATTTGCAGGGTTGTCGGCAGTTGTATTTATAACCAATAAAGATTTCTCTTTCTTAAAATCAATCCTAACAATAGGTGGTTTCTTAGCCATCGGGTTGGTGGTTGCCGGAACACTATTTGGAGGATTTACCTTAGGATTATGGTTTAGTGTCGGAATGGTCGTATTGGCTTCTGGTTCTATTTTATACCAAACGTCTAATATGATTCACAGATATGAAGAAGAGCAATACGTTGCGGCTTCTTTAGGACTCTTTGCTTCATTAATGTTACTATTTTGGTATATCATTAGCATCTTTTTAAACGAATAGATAGTAAATACATAATATATCCAAAACCGCTTTGCATTTCTGTAAGGCGGTTTTTTTTTTTTTACACTGAGCCTGTCGAAGTGTTACACTGAGTTTATCGAAGTGAGCCTGTCGAAGTGTTTACACTGAGTTTATCGAAGTGAACGCTTATTAATTAATTTCGACGCTTATACATTAATTATCGGTTTCTATTGATTTTTTTTAGAGATTCATAGTATCAAACAGCAATGTTTTATGCTTTCCAAGACACATAAAAGCGAGTTGCACGCTTGCGAGATGGTTTTGTTACTGTTGGAAAGTCTATTGCAAGTCTGCGAGATGTTTTCCAACGCATTTGAAAGCTTCCTGCACGTCTGCGAGACGTTTTCCAACACGTTTGAAAGCTTCCTTCAGGTCTGCGAGACCGTTTCCAACGTGTTGGAAAGCTTGTTGCATTGCTGCGAGACTGTTTCAAACGGTATTTTATTGCGAATTCTTCAATAAAAAACCATGAAATGATAAAATATTTATGAATTCTTTAAAATGAGCGTATTATGGAAATACCTGTTTTTTCTCGCTACAGAAATAGCGAATTTTTACAATACATGAAAGATGTATTAGAATTGGTCAACGCACAAGATGTTGACGTATTGCAGCTCACGGCACAACGTGATGCATTAGCAACCGTGACAAATCAGATAGATGATTTGTTTCAACAAGAAAAGAGTAGTGGCATTACGCAAGAGCTGATTAACCTTGATGCCCGACGCGATAGAGCCTTTATGGGAATTAAGGCAAACTTGGAAGCGCATAGCTATCATTATGATGACCGATTGCAATCGGCGGCAAACAGTTTGTTGTTTAATTTGAACAATTACGGTACGAACATTCCACGAATGAATTACCAAGCGGAAACTGCCGTGATTGATAGCATGATTTCCGATTGGGAAACTGAAACCGATTTGATAAGTGCCGTAACAACTGTAGGACTTACCAATTGGGTAGCAGAACTAAAAACAGCCAATCAAGCTTTTAATCAACGGTATTTGGCACGTGTCTCAGAGTCGGCAGCCAATCCTGCCACGAGTTTTACTTCCATCAGAGAGGTAGCTACAAATGCATACAAAAGTTTAACAGCACATGTACAAGCGCATGCCACACTAGGTAGTAATGCTATACATCAAGAATTGGTAAACGAATTTAGTGTACTAGCAAAGCAGTATAACCAAACCGTAGGATTGCGATTAAATTCGGGTACTGAGACTGATGAGGAAGCTCCTTTGGATGAGGAGAGTACGGGTACAAGTGATGTATAATGTAGTCTTCACTTCGGCTATGCTCAGTATAAACACTTTGGCTATGGTCAGTGTAAACACTCAGGCGACTGGTTCGAGAGCTTCAGACTTTTAATCCTTAATATTATTACGAAGATTGAGGGCTGAGGCACTCGAAGTCCGAAATCCGTAGCCCGGATTTCTACTTGAGTTTATATTGAGATTAGTTGAAATACTCAATCCTCATTCTTGTAAAATAAATTAAAAAACACCATGCCCAAAGGATATATGTACATATTAGAGTGTAGTGACGGAAGTTACTATACAGGAAGTACTAAGTATTTGGCAAAACGTTTTATGCAACATGCACGAGGAGAAGGTGCCAATCATACCAAAAAGCGGTTGCCTGTAAAACTGGTGTATGTAGAGGAATATGATAGGATTGACACTGCTTTTTACCGAGAAAAGCAAGTACAAGGTTGGAGCAGGAAAAAGAAAGAAGCGTTGATTACAGGGATGCCAGAGCGTTTGCATGAATTAGCAAAGTGTATTAATGAGACACATTATAGTAATAAGTGAGTCTTCGGCTCCGCTCAGACTCCT
>NZ_LBMH01000044.1 GCF_001005305.1 Kordia zhangzhouensis | reverse complement strand
TGTGATGATGAAACGGCAGATGGTGTAGCTCCTGTAGACCTTACAGTAAAAAATGATGAAATCACGATTTCAAATCCTGATTTAAACGTATCGTATCACCTAACTCAAGGCGATGCAGATGCAGATGCTAACGCACTTGTCATGCCGTATACCAACACAGGAACTCCTACAAGCTATACAGTCTTTGTACGTGTAGAAGATATCAATACGGGATGTTATGATACCACTCAAATGACTGTGAATATCAATGATACTCCTGGTGTATTTCCACCAACACCATTAGAAATCTGTGATACAGACA
>NZ_LBMH01000043.1 GCF_001005305.1 Kordia zhangzhouensis | reverse complement strand
ATCTGCCGTTTCATCATCACAGGCTTCTAAATCAGTTGGCACTGCAAAGACTGGAAGTGGAGAAACTTGTAACTCAAAGCTTCCTACTTGCGCACAGTTTTGGGAGTTGACTGCGCGTACGTAAATTAGTCCTCCGTTTGTTGCTGTGTAGTTCGTAATTGCGTTCGTTCCTGCGTCAGCATCTGCTTGTGTAAGGTGATATGTAATGGTCAGTCCTACTTGTCCATTTTCCACCGTAGTGGTATGAGTAGTAAGGTCGAACATTTCTGTTCCATCTCCATTTTGATCACAGGCAACCATTGGCGGGATGTTG
>NZ_LBMH01000042.1 GCF_001005305.1 Kordia zhangzhouensis | reverse complement strand
ATCTGCCGTTTCATCATCACACGCCTCGAGTGGAGTCGGAGTTGCTATTACTGGTAATGGTAATACTTGCAACTGGAAACTTCCCACTTGAACACAGCCTAATGGATTTTCTGCTCTAACCCATATTGTTTGACCGTCATTTCCTGTGATGGTCGTTACAGCTCCTATTGCATTCTCTGCATCTGTTTGACTAAGGTGATAGCTTATAGTAAGACCTACTTGACCGTTCTCTACAGTGCTTGTGTGATTATTCAAATCAAAGACTTCCATCACATCTCCTGGCATGTTTTGATCACAAGCAACCATTGGCGGGATGTTG
>NZ_LBMH01000041.1 GCF_001005305.1 Kordia zhangzhouensis | reverse complement strand
ATAACAGCTACGATGCCTTCGAGCTATAGTGTGTGTGATGATACCAATGGTAATGACACAGACGGATTAGGAACGTTTGATCTTTCTACGTTAGATACACAAATTTTAGGAGGCTTGGTAGGAACAGCCACCGTTAGCTATCACGGTTCGCTAGCAGATGCGCAAACGAATGTGAATCCACTTTCAACGGTGTATACCAATATGACACCATCTGTGGAGACAATTTATGCACGTGTAGAAGACAATGTAACAGGATGTTTTGATGTGGTAGAAGCAATCTTAATCGTAGATCCACTTCCTAATCTAGACAACATCCCGCCAATGGTTGC
>NZ_LBMH01000040.1 GCF_001005305.1 Kordia zhangzhouensis | reverse complement strand
ATGTTGCTATAGGCATTGATATTGTTAATTTCTCCTGTAGCAGTTCCTGCTATCGCATTGGCTTGGGTGTTGTAGTAACGTACCGTATGAGTGGTAGGGTCTTCTCCGTTGAGAAGGTCTACTTCTGCTTCTGTAAGATCGAATTGTGCTATTTGATCTGCGCTGATATCATCACATTCGGATAGACTTACTGTATCCAAAGCTGCTATTTCTGGTGAGTCATGCACAATTAGATCGAGTGATACTACATTGTAACATCCTGTCAGCACGTTTTCTACACGAACATAGATGGTTTGATTGTAAGCATTGATGTTGGTATAGGTATCAGGCAAGGCATTGACATTGTTTTCTGCATCTTCTGGAGTTTCGTGATAGCTTACAGTAAC
>NZ_LBMH01000004.1 GCF_001005305.1 Kordia zhangzhouensis | reverse complement strand
CCTTTTTTGAAGTTTTTTTTACCCAAAATCACAACTCTTTATTTACTAAGGCTTTATATATGATTTTTTATTAATAGATTTTAATTAATAACTGAAATACTGTTAGAAATTCTTTGTATTTAGTCATCAAACATAGTATAACATACTCACTTATTAGTATCGATTACTGAATAAATCAGAGCAATTAAAACCTTCTACCATGTAGTTAACACCACTACACTATCTTTCATATATAATATTTAAGTCAAAAATATCATTAGCAATACATTTATAATAATTGCAACCTTATGAAAGTACTTTAAACTTGTTTTTAACCTTAAACAACTTTATTTATCATACTTTTTAGTATAAGTTTCTCATAATGAATAGAAAGACTAACTGTAACTCCATTCACTTTTAGATATTTTTTATTTTCTTTTCCTTTTTTCATCATTAGAATTAAAGTTTCATGTGTTTTTTAGTATATTCATTTCATATTTTATAAATTATACAAAATGAAGAAAAAAAGTATTAAAAGTTTAAAACTGAAAAAAATTGCAATTTCAAAATTAGGAGAAGCTCAAGCGAAAGGAGGAAGATTCCAGGATACTTTAAAGCCTCCTAGCGATAATCAGCCACTTACTCTTGCCGGCGAAGGTTTATGCTCATATGATGTTTGTTATTCAGATGACTGCATGTAGTATTAAAAACATATTTTTACATAAAAGAGCTTTTTTGTTCAGTCACAGTCGGAAGATTTTTCTTCCGACTTTTTATTTTCTGTTTAACTCACCTTATTATACAACTAACCATATTAGTTGACTTCAGAATTCATTGAAATATCATAAAAATCACGCTATATTATATTTTTTTGATATTATACATATATATATTGTACAGATTTTTGATACGTATTATCTTTGTTGGCTTAATATTTATTTTTGTATGATAAAAATTACGTTGCCAGATGGCTCAGTCAGAGAATTCGATTCAGGAGTAACACCTATGGATGTTGCCAAAAATATTAGTGAAGGTTTTGCTAGAAATGTTATTTCTGCAAATTTTAATGGCACCACGGTTGAAACCGTAACACCTCTTACAGAAAATGGCGCACTTACCTTATACACTTGGAAAGATGACGAAGGAAAAAAAGCTTTTTGGCATTCTTCTGCACATATTTTAGCACAAGCAATACAGGAATTGTATCCAGATGCAAAATTATGGGTTGGACCAGCTATCGATAATGGTTTTTACTATGACATTGATATGGGAGAAGATACCATCACTGACAAAGATTTCAAGAAAATTGAAGATAAAATGCTAGAGATTGCACGAGGAAAGCACGATTTTAAGATGCGCTCTGCAACAAAAGCTGAAGCTTTAGCCTATTATAAAGATAAGAACGAATATAAAGTTGATCTTGTTGAAGGACTAGAAGATGGAACCATCACTTTTTGCGATCATGATACATTTACCGATTTATGTCGTGGTGGACACATTCCAAATACGAGTATTGTAAAAGCGGTAAAGGTGATGAGTGTTGCAGGAGCTTATTATAAAGGAGATGAAAACAATAAACAGCTGACTCGTATTTATGGAATTTCTTTTCCTAAGCAAAAGGACTTAAAAGACTATTTAGAGTTACTTGAAGAAGCTAAAAAACGTGATCATAGAAAACTAGGGAAAGAATTAGAGCTATTTACATTTTCACAAAAAGTAGGTCAAGGACTGCCTTTATGGCTTCCAAAAGGAGCTGCCTTGCGCTCGCAATTAGAAAGCTTTTTAAAGAAAGCTCAACAGAAAGCAGGCTACGAAATGGTAATTTCCCCACATATTGGACAAAAAGAATTATATATAACTTCTGGACATTATGCAAAGTATGGAGAAGATAGTTTTCAAGCAATTACTACTCCAAAAGAAGACGAAGAGTTTTTGTTAAAACCTATGAACTGTCCGCATCACTGCGAGATATACAACACTAAACCTTGGAGCTATAAAGATCTTCCTAAGCGTTTTGCTGAATTTGGAACAGTTTACCGTTATGAGCAAAGTGGTGAACTACATGGTTTGACACGTGTTCGTGGATTTACACAAGACGATGCCCATATTTTTTGTACACCTGATCAATTAGATCAAGAGTTTAAAAATGTAATTGACTTAGTAATGTACGTGTTTGGTTCATTAGGATTTGAGAATTTCACAGCTCAAGTTTCTTTACGAGATCCTGAAAAACCAGAAAAATATATTGGTTCTGATGAAAATTGGGAAAAGGCAGAAACGGCTATCATTAATGCCGCTAAAGAAAAAGAGTTAAATTACGTAATCGAATATGGAGAAGCCGCTTTTTATGGTCCTAAGTTAGACTTTATGGTAAAAGATGCTCTAGGACGAAGTTGGCAATTAGGAACCATTCAAGTAGATTATAACTTGCCTGAACGATTTGATCTTACTTACAAAGGAAGCGATAACGAGCTGCACAGACCCGTAATGATTCACCGCGCACCATTTGGTAGTATGGAACGTTTCATTGCAATTTTGTTAGAACACACCGGCGGAAATTTCCCATTATGGCTTATGAATGAGCAAGCAATTCTGCTCCCAGTAAGTGAAAAATATGAGAATTACGGGAAAAAAGTTTTAAATTTGTTAGAAAATAACGAAATTCGCGCCCAAATAGACAATCGTAACGAGACTGTCGGAAAAAAGATTCGTGAAGCGGAAATGAGCAAGATTCCTTTTATGTTAATCATCGGTGAACAAGAAGAGAAAGATGGCACAGTTTCTGTTAGAAGACACGGCGAAGGTGATATTGGAACGATAACTATTGAAGCATTTGCTGATATGGTTACGACAGAAATAAACAATAGTTTACAACCATTTAATGTTTAACTTAAAATTTTAGAACCATAGCAATACGAAGAAAAAGAAGTAGAGCTCCTAGGAGACAAGAAAAAGAAGATCTACACAGAATTAACAGAAAAATTACTGCTCCAGAAGTACGTCTTGTTGGAGACAATGTTGAAGTTGGTGTGTATCCTACAAGGAAAGCACTTGCCATCGCAGATGAACAAGAATTAGATTTAGTAGAAATATCTCCTAAAGCTGATCCTCCTGTTTGTAAAGTAATGGATTACAAAAAGTTCCTTTACGAACAGAAAAAAAGAGAAAAGTCTCTAAAGGCAAAAGCATCCAAAGTAACTGTTAAAGAAATTCGTTTTGGTCCACAAACTGATGATCATGATTACGAGTTCAAAAAGAAACACGCAGTCAAATTCCTAAAAGAAGGAGCTAAATTAAAAGCATATGTCTTCTTTAAAGGACGTTCTATCATCTATAAAGATCAAGGGCAAATTTTACTATTGAAATTAGCTCAAGAACTTGAAGAATATGGAAAAGTGGAACAAATGCCTAAATTAGAAGGTAAACGAATGACTATGTTCATCGCTCCTAAGAAGAAATAATACTTTGACTCAATTCAGTATGCCATAGTACTTAATTGAGTTAAATCCAATTAAAAATAATAAGCGAAATATTTTTAAATAAGTTAGGAATTATGCCTAAAATGAAAACAAAATCCAGTGCAAAAAAGCGTTTTAAGCTTACAGGTACTGGTAAAATTAAAAGAAAGCACGCTTTTAAAAGTCACATCTTAACAAAGAAGTCTAAAAAGCGTAAGCTAAAGTTAACGCACTCTACATTAGTACATGAAAGTGACGTTAACAGTATTAAAGAACAATTACGTTTAAAGTAATCCGTTCTTTCGGTTAAAACAATTTATAAACCCTGGAGTTAGGCCATTTTAAAGAATTCAGAATTTATAATTATTGAATCGCCTACTACAAAAACACATTTAAAAATATGCCAAGATCAGTAAACGCGGTAGCTCGTAGAGCCCGAAGAAAAAAGGTATTAAAACAAGCCAAAGGATACTTTGGTAGACGTAAAAACGTTTGGACAGTTGCAAAGAATGCGGTTGATAAAGCGATGAGTTACTCATACAGAGACCGTAGAAATAAGAAAAGAACATTCCGTGCATTATGGATTACTCGTATTAATGCAGGTGCTAGATTGAATGGAATGTCTTATTCTCAGTTCATGGGGAAAGTAAAAGCTAATAACATCGAATTAAACCGTAAGGTTTTAGCTGATTTAGCAATGAATCACCCTGAAGCTTTCAAAGCAATCGTTGATAAAGTAAAATAAATCGTCAAACAATATATATTTCGCTTATAAAGCCGGTACATTCTGTATCGGCTTTTTTTTTTGCTTATTGCACAATATGACATACAATGCATTTTTCATAAAATATTCAATATTTTCACAAAATATATATTCAACAGAAGAAGATGTTCAATTATTGAACTAAAACTTTGTTTTTTTTTCAATTTACTCTATTTTTAAAACCAAATTTTCCCTATATGCCTATTTTCAATTTATTAGCTACTATTGCAAAGCCCACGCTCAATATTTTGGTTGCTAAGCATTTTTATAATCAACTATTGTCATATATAATTGCGTACGTTTTTCCTGTTCAATTTACCGCAATACCAATAGCACATTGCTCAAAATTACATAGCAATAGATTTTTCCAGAATTATTACTTACGCTAGCAGTCTATAAAATGTCCTATCTCCATAAACTTTTGAAGCGTTCATCCAAAGATGTCAAAAAATCAAATGCTTCATTAAGCCGAACGATAAAAAAAGTAATTGATGATTTTCAATCTCAACTCAAAAAGTATCAAATACATTATGAATTGAGCGCTAAATTGAAAACTTTCTCAAGTTCATCAACTACTGAAAAACTAGCACTCTTCCCTAGTTTATATTTAGAAGTAGAAGACTTTTTATTATCTCAAGAGCAGTCATTAGCAGACAAGCAATCGTTTAGAAAAAATATACAGCAGAAGTTTCCTCTTCTTAACGAGAAAGAAGAATATCATGCCATTTTTGTAGAAGACGATTACACCCAAAAAGTTCTGCTTTCCGAATTGTTTTTACGTGAAGTAATTATCAAAACTAAAGAGGTTCTTGGAAAATTTACAAACAACTTCTTGTCTGAAGCAGAAAATCTCTTAGTTCACACTCCATTATCTTTCGAAACAATTACACACGAAAAAGCGACTTCCACCTTACGAGAGTTGTCTGAATACTCAAATATCATTCAAAAAAAGATTGAGGAAACACTCGGTAGCAACGCAATGTTGAGTATCTATAACAATGCGTACAACCGACATTTTAATGATTATTACTTACTTGAAAATTTTACAATTACGGTCAATTTAGTACCAGAACAACTATTGGTTACCGAAAATGTCAATCTTCCTAGTAAAGGGCAATTGCATCGATTATTGAAAGCTCAGATTTCAAGTTTAGAAGACATCAACTCAAAATTAAGCAAAGAAATTCTTCAAAAATCTCAAATACAAAAAGAATTAGAAGACAATGAAAAGTTGTACTCCGCTGTTATTCATAATGCGCTAGATGCAAATGTTATTTTTAATAAAGAAGGAATCATTATCCGTTCTAACAAAAAAGCAGCCGAATTTGTAAGTCATCAAAAAAAGCATCTTAACTTTTATAAGTTTTTACCTAAAGATTTTGCTTTGAAATTGAAAAAAATTATTGACGATTTTTCACTTGAAACCATGAATAGTTTAGAAAATGAACTATTTGAATTTGAAGCTAAAAAAAATGGCGAAACTTTATATTACAACTTAAAAATCAGCCCTATTTACATTAATAATGAGATGTTATTTTTTGCTGTAATACGAGATATCACGAAAGATATTAGGAATATGATTCGTATTGAAGAAGCGCGTCTTATCGCAGAAAAGTCAGCAAAAGCAAAAACCACATTTCTATCAAACATGAGTCATGAAATTCGAACTCCGTTAAATGTAATTCTTGGCTTATCAGAACTCTTTAACCGAAAGGATTTCACAGGAAATGAACATGAATATGAAAACCTTGAAGCTATTCGTTTTTCAACTGAAAATCTATTAATGATTGTAAATGATATTCTTGATTTTTCAAAAATAGAAGCAGGAAAACTCAATATTCAAAAAGTAGATTTCAATTTTACCGAACTTATTGCCAATTTACATAAAGGATTTAAGCTGAAAGCAAATGAAAAAGGCTTAGATTTTACAATCAATATTACCAATTCCATTCCAAAATATGTGGTTGGTGATCAATATCGATTGAGCCAAATTCTGAATAACTTGATTGGAAATGCAATTAAATTCACACAAAAAGGCTTTATTAATGTACAGATTTCTGCAAAAGAACTTGAAGATAAAATGGTGAAACTGTGTTTTATGATTGAAGATTCTGGTTGTGGAATTCCAAAAGAAAATCTTGATACTGTTTTTGAAAGTTTTTATCAGTCATATCACAGTGATGAAAGACCTGAAGGAACAGGTTTAGGCTTAAGTATTACAAAAGAATTGATTTCTCTTTTGGGAGGTAATTTATCTGTTGAAAGCGAAGTGAATAAAGGCACTACGTTTGCTTTTGATCTAAATTATAAAATCAGTGATCTTAGCGAATTAGAACTTCAAAACATTCAAAATATCAACCATAATCTTCGTAATAAAAGGATTCTTGTAGCTGAAGACAATAAACTGAATCAGTTATTTATTAAACAATTATTACGCAAATGGGACGCTGAAACAACTATTGTGGGCAATGGACAAGAAGCCGTTGAAACTGTTAAAATAAAAGATTTTGACCTGATACTTATGGATATTCAAATGCCTGTATTGGATGGTTTAGAGGCAACAGCCGCAATCAGAGCGTTGGAAAAAGAGAAAAAAGATATTCCCATTGTTGCTTGTTCTGCAGACGTGTTTCCTGAATCTAGACAAAAGGCAGAAGAAGCAGGCGTAAATTATTATATTACCAAGCCTATTAGTGCAAAATCGATTAATGAAATTCTGTATTTATTAACCAGTAGCAATTAAAAGTATCACGTTTTTTGCTTTTTCTTCTTAGCTGCTGGAAAAAGAATATTATTTAAGATTAATCGATATCCTGGTGAGTTAGGATGCAATTCTAATTCTGTTTTAGGATCTCCTACTCTATGTTGATAATCTTCAGGATCATGTCCGCCATAAAACGTAAAGAACCCTTTTCCTTTGATTCCATGGATATAACGCCCTTCTCCATTGGTTTTATTTTCCCCAAGAATTAAAACAGAAGGTTTGATCTGCGAACGATCAAAACTGGTAGTTTGCCCCATAAAACCTTTCACTAACGCTGTATGATTTTGACACAACATGGTTGGTATTGGATCCCATTTTGCAGAAAAATCCATTAATGTAAAATAATCTGCTTCCTTAGCTATATAACGCTTTGCAGTCATATCTATTGACGAAAACTCATATTTAGTTGGACTGCGTTCTAACGTGAAATCTGTAAAAGCAAATGTTTTCGCAAAGTCTATTTTACTTTGATAGTTTCTATCTGACACATCTCCATCAAACATCGGTTCGCAAATATCAACTCCTTCAGCTGCCAAAGCAATATCAAAACTATCTGTAGCACTACACATAGCAAACATAAATCCGCCACCAATTACATAGTCCCTAATTTTTAAAGCAACGTCTCGCTTTGCTTCCGAAACTTTAGCATATCCTAATTTTTTGGCTAAGGCTTCTGCTTCTTGTTTCTCTCGAATGTACCAAGGAGCAGAACGATACATCCCATAAAATTTACCATACTGCCCGGTAAAATCTTCATGATGCAAGTGCAACCAATCGTATTGAATCAATTCGTCAGTTAATACTTCTTCATCATACACCACATCATACGGAATTTCTGCATACGTCAACACCATCGTTACTGCATCGTCCCAAGGCACATTTCCTTTTGGAGAATACACGGCTACTTTCGGCGCTTTTTCTAAAATAACAGCTTCTTGATTTTTACTTGGACTCGCAATTTCTTCTAAAATAGCACTTGTTTTTGCATCTGATAAAATTTCATACGAAACGCCTCGAATTTTACATTCTTTTTCTACAGCTTCTGCTGCAGGTAATAAAAAAGAACCGCCTCGATAGTTAAGCAACCACTTTACTTTGATTTTTTTTTCTAGCGACCAATACGTAATTCCATAAGCTTTTAAATGATCTTTTTGTGATTCCGCATCCATCGGAATTAAAATATAAGACGCATAACTACTTACAGAAAATAGGAAAACTAGTGTGAGTGTAATTATATTTTTCAAATTCAATTGCATCATATTTATTCAACGGAAAGATACGCAAAAATTGTTCCTTTGTAAAAGATTTATCGTTTCTCTAACAGAACTTTGCTTCTAGAAACGTAATTGCTTTATTCCTGAAATTAAAAAAGGCTTAATTGGCAAACAACTCATTATTTTAACATCTTGCGCAATGGTACTTTCATTTCCTAAAAATGCTAGAATTGTGTCAATAGGGCGATTTTCAAAGATGGTTGCAAAAATTTCTTTTCCTTCCATTTTTTTAGAAAGAATTACTTCTACTAAAGTTCGATCATACCATTGAAACATTTTTTCGCGAAATGTAATAGCAGGATTTGGATAGGTGTTTGTTTTAAGTAAATTGATAATTTTTTCTGTGTGCTTTTGAACAAATTGAAAAGTATAGCCACTACTCGCTTTTGTAAATCCGCCCGCAGTTCCAATATTGATAATGTTTTTTTTGCTAGGAATTTTTCGTTGAAATTTAGCCAAAGACATCGGTATAATGCCAAATTCAGTATGCAAAACTTCATAATCAACTACTTGCAAATAGTCGTTTATATACGTTTGAAGCGCTTCTTTATATTGTTCTTTTTTCAGTATTTGCTCAGTGAATAAGGTATATTCTACCAATGCTTCTGTAGGACTAACGGGCAATACATACATAAAAGTAGCTCCATGTTTTTGCGAGAGCCTAAAGTCCATCAATGTTCCTATCTTTTCATCAAAAACAGGCGTTTTAGCTTTAATTACCCAACCTTCAAAATGTTGTAAGAGTGAATTTTTAGGTGAAATAGTAGGATAGAAAAGATTCGTAGAATTAAAAATATATTTTGCTGAAAATGTTCCTTTTTTAGTGGTTATTTCCGCTCCTCTTTTTGTTGACTTTAATTCTGTGATTTCCTCAAAGAGAAAGGTGACATTTTTGAATTTAGAAGCCGTTTCTAGTACAAAATTATAAAAGTCAATACCTGCAATCATTTTATACTGGTAGTTCAACATTTTGTACTGTCGCTGAAAATCATCAGATAAAAATTCCAAAGTACTCCATCGATGTTTGACAATGGGTTCAAATAATCCGCTTTCTTTTTCCCAAAAACACCACGTACGATCGTTTTGATTTTTTTGTGTTTTATCTACGACTAAAATTTGTTTTTTGTTCAATTCAGCATCATTGAGTATTCGGTACAACAAACTTAATCCTGCACAACCTGAACCAGCAATAATGTAGTCGTATTTCATGTAAAGAATTATATTTTTAAAACTATTTTTGTGTGTAATTTCAATGTCATTCCATGCAAAATACGGAATTCACATTTGAAAAACTATCGATTCCAAGCTCTACAGGAATGACACTATATAACTTTATAAAAATACGGATTTCTTAGAAAGGAACATCGCCATCATCTGGATCAAAGTCATCATTCATAGAACTTCCAAATGCTTCGTCTGCACTAGGCAAATGATCTGTTTTGAATGTATCGTCATTGGCAGCATCGTTCATTTTAGAATGAAACTCAAATGGAGAATCGAATGTTTCTAAATTGTCAAATTTTCCTAAATGCCCTAAGAATTTAAGACGAATATTGTCCAAACCACCATTTCTATGTTTTGCCACAATAAATTCCGCCTGACCTTCTGTTGGTGAACGCTCTTCATCATCCCATTCTTCAATTTTGTAATATTCTGGACGGTAGATGAACGATACAATATCTGCATCCTGCTCAATCGCTCCCGATTCACGTAAATCTGAAAGTAACGGACGCTTGCTTCCTCCACGTGTTTCTACTGCACGTGACAGCTGAGATAAGGCAATTACAGGAACATATAATTCTTTAGCTAGCGCTTTTAAGTTCCTAGAAATCATCGAAATTTCCTGTTCACGGTTTCCTCCTTTTTGGCTTCCACCAGCCGTCATTAATTGCAAATAGTCAATAATGATCAACTTGATTCCATGTTGTGATGCCAAACGACGTGCTTTTGCACGTAAATCAAAAATTGAAAGTGATGGTGTGTCATCAATAAATAAAGGAGCTTTTTCTAATCCTTTTACTTTTACATTTAATTGTTCCCACTCATGTTTGGCTAATTTCCCTGTACGCAATTTTTCTGAAGAAAGACCCGTTTCAGAAGAAATTAAACGTGTGATTAACTGTACCGAAGCCATCTCTAATGAGAAAAAAGCTACGGGAATGTTTTGGTCAACAGCAATGTTTCTCGCCATCGATAAGGTTAAGGCCGTTTTTCCCATACCCGGACGTGCAGCTACAATGATTAAATCACTAGGTTGCCAACCAGAAGTAAGTTTATCTAGTTTATCAAAACCTGTTGCAATTCCACTCAACCCTTCTTTATTGGAAATTTCCTCAATCTTCTTCTTCGCTTGAATTACTAAACTTTGCGCCGTTTCTGACGATTTTTTAATGTTCCCTTGTGTTACTTCATATAAACGTGCTTCTGCCTTATCTAACAATGAAAAAACATCTGTAGTTTCATCGTAAGCATCTTCAATGATTTCGTTGGAAATCTTAATTAAACTTCGTTGGATGAATTTCTGCAAAATAATTCTAGCGTGAAATTCAATATGTGCCGAAGAAGATACTTTTTGTGTAAGAGAAATTAGATAAAAATCACCTCCCACTTGATCTAATTTGGCGTTCTTACGCAATTGGGACGAAACTGTTAATAAGTCAATAGGCTCAGAATTTTCAAACAATTGAAAAATTGCTTCATAAATAAGTTTATGCGCTTCTTTATAGAAAGCGTCTGGACTTAAAATATCAATTACCTCATCGACTCCTTTCTTATCAATCATCATAGCGCCAAGCACTACTTCTTCTAAATCGACAGCTTGTGGAGGTAATTTTCCTTTTTCAAGACTTATTAAGTTACTTCTATCAGTTTTATATGTTTGTTTAGGGTTCACATTTTCCATGATTGCGAAAGTAAATAATTGTTTTACTTTATACCGTTAAAATTTCCTCTTGAATCTTAACTACTGATTGTTAATAAGTTGTTGATGTATTGTTCATAAGCGGAAAAAAAATCCGAAGCCTAAACTCCGGATTTTTCTTTTTCCTTATTTGATAAAGGCTTATCCTTTAAACTCTCCCATTTTGGAATATTTTTCCATTCGAGAAGTCACCAAATCTTCTGGTGATAAGTTTTTTAATTTGTTATAATTAGCAACGATAGCATCACGAACGGCATTGTACGCTCCTTCTCTATCTGTATGTGCTCCTCCAATAGGTTCTTTGACAATTTCATCAATTACTTTTATTTTCATAGCATCGGTTGCTGTCAGTTTAAGTGCTTCAGCTGCTTTTTCTTTGTGTTCCCAACTACGCCATAATATTGACGAACAGTTTTCAGGAGAGATTACCGAATACCAAGAATTTTCTAACATTAATACGCTATCTCCTACTCCTATTCCTAATGCTCCTCCTGAAGCGCCTTCTCCAATTATCACAGTTATAATAGGCACTTTTAAACGTGTCATTTCTAAAATGTTTCTTGCAATAGCTTCTCCTTGTCCGCGCTCTTCCGCTTCCAATCCTGGGTATGCTCCTGGAGTGTCAATCAATGTGACTACAGGAATTCCAAACTTTTCTGCAGATTTCATCAAACGGAGTGCTTTACGATATCCTTCAGGGTTTGCCATACCAAAGTTACGATACTGTCGGGTTTTGGTATTGTATCCTTTCTGTTGACCAATAAACATATATGATTGATCCCCAATTTTTCCCAAACCACCAATCATCGCTTTGTCATCCTTTACATTACGATCACCATGTAGTTCTAAAAAGGTATCTCCGCATAATGCTTTGATATAATCTAACGTATACGGTCTGTTTGGGTGGCGTGATAATTGTACGCGTTGCCAAGCAGTTAGATTCTTATAGATATCTTTTTTCGTTTTTTCTAACTTTTTTTCAATTTGCTGACAAGTTTCCGTAACATCAATATCGCTTTCTTCACCAATAGCTACGCACTTTGTCAATTGTTCTTCTAGTTCTTTTATAGGTAGCTCAAAATCTAAATATTCCATGCTTTTGAGAATGTGTTTAGTGGTTTAAGTTTACAAATATAAAATTTTAATTTAGGAAATTTCCATGCCTTTAACGGATTTTCTTTTTCTCTTATTTTTTAAGATTCCATTTGCTAAGACTGTCCCTACAACCAGCAGGCTTCCATAATAAAATCCTGATTCCATTTTTTCATCTAATGGAAATAGTAATAAAGCTAGTACAATTCCATAAATAATCTCTAAGTTGTAAGTCAACACAACTGTATAAGGACTTATATATCGCATGATGTGTGTTGAAGCTATAAATGCATATGCTGTACATACAGATGCTAAAATGAAAAGGTAAATCCAGTCATTACGTGTCAACAAAAAGAAATTTTGTTTTGAAAAACCTTCTTCTGCAAAAGTTAAGTATATAGAGATAAATAATACTCCACAGATAAATTCATAAAAAGAAATGGTTGCTGCATGATGTTTTTCAACAAATTTACCATTTAACACTGCAAATAAGGCCGAAAAAAAGGCAGAAGAGATACCTAGTACTATACCATTAATATACTTAAATTCTGCGTTTATAATGATGGAAACTCCAAGGATTACAATGACACCAAAAACGAGTTCATACCAAATCATTTTTCTTTTATAAATAATTGGTTCTATGAATGATGCAAAAAAAGCACCTGTTGAAAACATAACCAATGTAATGGAAACATTAGATACATCGATGGCGCCAAAAAACGTAATCCAATGCAAAGCAACTACTATTCCTGCTATTGCAAATTTTGAAAAAGTTTTGAACGTTATTTGAAGTCGTATTTTGGAAAATTTGATAAATAAAAGCATCAATATTCCCGCAATGAGCATACGAAACCATACTAAAGGAATAGCGTTAATACTGATGAGCTTCCCTAAAATTGCTGTAAAACCTGCTATAAACACCAACACATGTAGGTGTAAATAATTTTTGAGTTTATCGCCTAGCATTGTACAGTAAATAGAGCGCTAAGATTCCGAAAACAACATTAGGAACCCAAACTGCTAACATTGGAGAAAATCCAGATTTTTCAGCCATCGTTCCAAATATTTTATCAAAAAAGATATAGATAAAAGCAATGGCTATTCCAAAGGCTAAATTTACACCCATTCCTCCTCTTCGTTTCATAGAAGATACTGCCACAGCAATGATTGTTAGAATAAACGCAGTAATTGGCAAACTCCAACGTTTATACTTAACCAACAAATGCTTATTGACATTGGGCGAACCTGATTGTTTTTCTTTTTCAATAAATTTATTAAGCTCTTGATAGTTTAATGTTTCTGCCATATATGTAACTGGCGTAAGATCTTCAACATCAAATGGAAAAATAGTGTCTAATTTTCGTTCGCTAATTAAACTATCGTTCATAGCTCCAACAATGCGTTTTTTATATCCTCGTAATGTATAGGTGCTATCTTCTTCGTTATATTTGATTGAACGTGCCTCCATTTTGTACTTTAGCACGTTATCTTCAAAATGTTCCAAGGTAAAATTATCACCACGCTTACTTTCAAAGTTGAATCCTTTAAGGTAAATAAAATCGTTATTCGTGATTTGTTTATATATCTCTGAATTATCCCGTAGTTTTTTTCGTCCTTTTTTAATGTATTCAAAACGAAATTCATTAAAGCCTTTACTAGCATTAGGAACAATATACATTCCCGCAACAAAAGCTACAATTGCTACTACCGAAGCCCCAATTAAGAAAGGTCTTAAGAAACGTATGTATGACACTCCCGAACTTAGTATTGCAATAATTTCAGTATCATTTGCCAACTTAGAAGTAAACCAAATTACCGACAGAAATAGAAAGATAGGAAATAATAGATTGGCAAAATAGATGACAAAATGCACGTAATACATTAGTATTTTATCTGCTGGTGCTTCTGAAGCTAACATTTTATCAATATTTTCTGAAATATCTACCATAATCCCAATTGGGACAAATAGTAATAACATTACAGAGAATGTTAAAAGATATTTTTTAATGATATACCAATCTAGTATCTTCATTGATGTTTTTGTTTATTGTCTTGTATTACAAACGTTTGTCCATTTGTTTTACCATTTGATTCTTCCATGTATCAAAATCTCCCGCTAAGATATGTTTTCTCGCTTCTCTAACCAACCATAGATAAAATCCTAGGTTATGAATAGTTGCTATTTGCTTGCCGAGCAATTCATTTACCGTAAATAAATGTCGTAAATACGCTTTTGAATATTCTGTATCAACATAAGTTATCCCCATTTCATCAATCGGCGAAAAATCATCTTCCCACTTTTTATTCTTAATATTGATAGTTCCATGTGCTGTAAATAGCATTCCGTTACGCGCATTACGTGTTGGCATTACACAATCAAACATGTCTACACCCAAAGCGATATTTTCTAGAATATTGATAGGTGTCCCTACACCCATTAAATATCGTGGCTTGTCTTCTGGTAAAATTTCACACACCACATCGGTCATAGCATACATTTCTTCTGCTGGTTCTCCCACAGATAATCCTCCGATTGCATTTCCTTCTGCTTCACGAGAAGCAATGAATTCTGCCGATTGTTTTCGCAAATCCTTATAAGTACTTCCTTGCACTATTGGGAAAAATGCCTGGCTATAATCATATTTGTAAGGAACTTTTTCTAAATGTGCTAAACAACGATCTAGCCAACGATGCGTCATATGCATTGAACGCTTTGCATAGTGATAATCACATGGGTATGGTGTACATTCATCAAACGCCATGATAATATCTGCTCCGATTGTTCGCTGAATTTCCATTACATTTTCTGGAGTAAAAAAGTGGTATGATCCGTCAATGTGCGATTTAAACTTTACGCCTTCCTCTTTAATCTTTCTGTTTGCAGAAAGTGAATAGACCTGATACCCGCCAGAGTCGGTTAAAATATTGCGATCCCAATTGATGAATTTATGCAATCCACCTGCTTTTTCTAAAATTTCAGTTTGTGGACGTAAGTATAAATGATATGTATTCCCTAAAATAATATCTGGATTGATATCTTCTTTTAACTCGCGTTGGTGAACTCCTTTTACAGTTCCAACAGTTCCCACAGGCATAAAAATAGGCGTTTCAATGGTTCCGTGGTCAGTTGTAATTGTTCCTGCTCTTGCTTTGCTTAGCGGATCTTTTCCTTTTAAATCAAATTTCATTGTAGCTTCACTTGTGCCAATTACCGTTTATTGAGAATGGTTTTCTTCTGGCAAAAGCCAAAAAACTAATGATGATAACAAAAAACTATGGCATAATCAGTTGGCAAATATAACCAAGTTTGGTTGATGATTTTACTAATCAAATATTAAAATTAGAGTTTCCCTATATATTCCTCTATTTTACGAATTAATTTTTCAAATTCAGGAAATCATTACACATTCATTATCAATTTATTATAAACAAAAACAGTCTTTTTACCTTATTCACACTATTTCGTTAATAAAAGCCTGCAAACTTCTTTTGTATACGGTATTTTATCGCTTATTTTTGAGGCTTTAAAAAAACTACTAACATATACACAATGTCAGATAACAAATCGTTAGAAAATTTGGTTACTCAAGTACGTAGAGATATCTTGAGAATGGTACACAAAGTAAATTCTGGACACCCTGGAGGTTCTTTAGGTTGTGCTGAATTTTTAGTTACATTATACAATGATGTAATGAAACTTAATGATGGTTTTGATATGAATGGAGAAGGTGAAGATCTTTTCTTTTTGTCAAATGGTCATATTTCTCCAGTAATTTATAGTGTTTTAGCTCGAAAAGGATACTTCCCTGTGGAAGAATTAAATACTTTTCGCTTGTTAGATTCTCGCTTACAAGGTCACCCAACTACACATGAAGGTTTGCCAGGAATTCGTATTGCCTCAGGTTCATTAGGGCAAGGAATGTCAGTTGCTATTGGTGCTGCATTAACTAAGAAGCTAAACGGTGATGAGCATCTTATTTATTCTCTTCATGGTGATGGTGAATTACAAGAAGGTCAAATTTGGGAAGCTGCGATGTATGCTGCAGGAAATAAAGTAGATAATTATATTGCTACAATTGACTATAATCAAAAACAGATTGATGGCGCAACAGACGATGTTTTACCATTAGGCTCATTGACTGAAAAATTTAAAGCTTTTGGTTGGGACGTGTTAGAAATCAAAGAAGGAAATGATATTCAAGCAATTAAAAATGGTTTAGCAGAAGCAAAATCAAGAACAGGTAACGGAAAACCTGTTTGTGTATTATTGCATACTGAAATGGGGAATGGTGTAGATTTTATGATGCACACACATGCTTGGCATGGAAAAGCACCTAATGACGAGCAATTAGAAAGTGCCCTTGCGCAAAATCCTGAAACGTTAGGCGATTACTAATTAAGTGATTAGAGTTTTAATTTAAGTCAAATAAACAAAAAAAAGATACCCGATTTCCCGGGCTTATACGATGAAAAAATATACAAACACAGGAAGTAAAGATACACGATCAGGTTTTGGAGATGGATTGACAGAACTTGGGAAAACAAATCCAAATGTGGTGGCACTTTGTGCAGATTTGACAGGTTCGCTAAAGATGGACGAGTTTAAGAAAAATCACCCAGAGCGTTTTTTTCAAATAGGAATTGCAGAAGCTAACATGATTGGAATTGCCGCTGGATTAACCATTGGAGGAAAAATTCCATTTACCGGCACATTTGCCAATTTTTCTACAGGACGTGTGTACGACCAAATTCGTCAATCTGTAGCCTATTCTGATAAAAATGTAAAAATCTGTGCTTCGCATGCAGGAATTACTTTAGGAGAAGATGGAGCTACACATCAAATTTTAGAAGATATCGGCTTAATGAAAATGTTGCCAGGTATGACTGTAATTAATACTTGTGATTACAATCAAACAAAAGCAGCCACTTTGGCCATTGCAGAACATCATGGACCTGTATATCTTCGTTTTGGAAGACCGAAAGTAGCAAATTTCACTCCTGAAAATCAGAAGTTTGAAATTGGAAAAGCAGTTCAATTAACAGAAGGATCTGATGTTACTATTGTAGCAACCGGACATTTAGTTTGGGAGGCTTTACAAGCAGCAGAAACATTAGAAGCTGAAGGAGTTTCTGCGGAAGTAATCAATATTCACACAATCAAACCATTGGATGAAGAAGCAATTTTGAATTCTGTAGCAAAAACAGGATGTATTGTAACAGCAGAAGAGCACAATTATTTAGGAGGTTTAGGAGAAAGCGTTGCAAGAACATTAACGTTACACCAACCTACTCCACAAGAATTTGTTGCTACCAATGATACTTTTGGAGAATCTGGCACGCCAGCTCAATTAATGGAGAAATATGGTTTAAATGCTGCTTCGATTGTTAAATCGGCTAAAAAAGTGATTAGCAGAAAATAATAGAATACAAAATCTGGCGTTTTTAACTGTATAACATTAAACAGTATTATTATGAAAAACAACCTATTATGTTTCGTATTTCTGCTTGCTTCAGCAACTGCATTTGCACAATTTGGAGTAAAAGCAGGATTAAATTACAATTCAAATGGAGAGTTACGTTTTGAAGACGTAGCTAATGCTGGACAAAATATTGTAGAAGACAGTGGAGACGAGAAAATTGGCTACCATTTTGGAGCCTACTACGATATTAATTTTAGCAGGTTATACTTGCGCCCAGAAATTGTATACACAAAAACTAAAAGTGAATATGGGTCAAGTGATTATGATATGTCTAAAATCGATGTCCCTGTTTTAGTAGGACTGAATGTAGTTGGCCCATTGAGTATTTTTGGAGGACCTTCTTTTCAATATATACTCGATAATGATTTGGAAAATGTAACGATTTCGGACGTTGAAAATGAAATCACTGTAGGTTTTAATTTTGGAGCTGCTGTAAAATTTGGTAATATCGGATTGGATGTTCGTTATGAAAGAGGTTTTACAGAAAATGAAGCTGAGATTTTAAACTCAAATAATGTACGCATAGGTACATTAGATTCGCGTCCTAGTCAAATTATTTTTAGTTTATCTGTTCGCCTTTAAAAAGTAATCACAATATTAGATATAAAAAAAGCACTTCGATGGAAGTGCTTTTTTTATATCTAATTCTTTAAAATTTACTAGTTTACATCAAGGTAATCAGGAATTCCGTCTCCATCAGTATCTGTTAATACTACTGTTCTAATAGTAGTTACTCCATCGTCATCTGTATCTCTTGTTTTTTCTAATTCATTTGAAGCCAATACAGGTTCAGTATCCCCTGGATTTACAACGTACGTTTTTTGCACAACTTCATTTACTGTAATTGTTCCATCTCCATCATCATCAGAATCTCTAAAATTAGGAATTCCATCACCATCAGAGTCATCATTTAACACATCATTATCTCCATCTAAATCTTCCATAGATGATAACAAACCATCTACATCAGTATCAAGAAAATCGGCACTAAATACATTAAATGAAAAAATTAATGGAGAATATTCAGGAATATTAGGTTGAGGAACACTAAAATACCCTAATCCAGATGGAATAAAAATAGCTCCTATTCCTCCATTTCGAGCTTGCAAGAACCCATTAGAACCTTCAATGATGTCCTCGGCTGTTTTAAATTCAGGAAGCCCTAATTGAAAACCTCGCACTGTACTTTGAGTTGCACTGATTAATGGTATTGATTGTTCCGTAATTCTTAAATCAAAAGTTCCTAAATCTAATGTTTGTCCTCTATATGTTAAATTTACTTGATCAAAACTAGTGTACGTTTTTCCACCACCTTCACGCAACTTAAGTACATAATATTTGTATTCTACATCAAAATATGTGGTCGTGCGCACTTCTACTTGGTCAATGAGTGGTGTTTTATCAGCATTTACACCTTCAATTTTACCAAAGGTCATCGTAAAAGTATCATTTGCTGCACTTTCTGGATTTGTAGCATCAAATTCATCGTAATTGTAAAAATGAGTACTTAAAAACTCTACAAGAGCTGCGTCATCTTCGACCTGTTGTTCTCCACGATCTCTCAATTCAGCAAATCTGGCGATATCATCATCACTTTTACAAGAAAAAACAGCTACAAATGCCATCATAGCTATCAATGTAATTTTTGCAAATTTCATCATTGTCATTAAATTTTGGGCTGCAAGATACAATTTTATCCTACTTTTGTGTATTCTTTAACGTAGTTTTTAGAGATTTTGTATGAGGATAGATAAATACCTTTGGTGTGTGCGATATTTTAAAACCCGAAGCTTAGCTACAACTGCATGTAAAAAAGGGCATGTTCGTGTAAATGGTGCTGCGGTGAAACCTTCACGAGAAGTGTATCCAACCGATAAAATAGAAGTTCGAAAAGACCAAGTAAATAGGTTATTAACCGTACTAGATATACCCCCAAATCGTGTCGGTGCAAAATTGGTAGATATTTATAGAGTTGATACTACTCCAAAAGAAAATTATGATCATTTAGACTTATTGAAACATGCAAAAGATCATTATAGAAAGCAAGGAACAGGAAGACCTACTAAAAAAGATCGTCGTGAAATTGATGAATATTTAGAGGATAATTTTGACCGTGATGAAAGTAATGCTTAATTTTAGACTTTAATTTTTTTGTCATGACCGTAACAGGAAATATCATATTAGATCATCAACAAATTCAGCATAAAACTCGTCGCATCGCTTATCAAATACTAGAATCGAATGTTAACGAAAATGAAATTATTCTAGCAGGAATTGCATCCAATGGTTTTGTATTTGCTGAAAAAATCAAAAAAGAATTAGAAAAAATCACACCAGCCGTTATTACTCTTTGCAAAGTATCTATTGACAAATTAAATCCTCTAACCCCAATTTCGACTTCACTTGATATTACTGAGTTTATTAATAAACCGCTTGTATTGATAGATGATGTATTGAATTCTGGAACTACGCTTATTTATGGTGTAAAACACTTTTTAGAAGTTCCTTTGAAAAATTTTAAAACTGCTGTATTAGTAAATCGAAATCATAAAAAATATCCTGTAAAAGCTGATTTTAAAGGGATTTCTCTCTCTACCTCCATTCAAGAGCATATAGATGTCGTTTTTGAAGATGGAAATGATAAAGCTTATTTAATTTAACTTTTTTTGTATTTCTACCACAATCTCTCTTATTGTTTTTCCATCAGTTATAATACTATAGGTTGATTTTTGGTAAAAGTTAGCTCGTTCAAATAAGTGCTTACCAATAAATTCTGGCAAATCCTTAGTTTCTATATCTTTAATCAATGGACGTTTTTCTTTCTCATCTTTTACACGTTTTATAATTTCTGCAATGGAAGTTTGTAAATAGAAAGTTTGCGTAGTGTATTGCTCAATCAATTCCATATTATTAGCATAGCAAGGTGTTCCTCCTCCTAATGACACTACACAAGGTTTGTTTTTTTGCAGAATCTCTTGTAAATATTCATGTTCTTTCTTTCTGAAGTAAATCTCTCCTTTTTCCGCAAAAATCTCAGAAATAGATTTTTTTTCACTTTCTTCAATATAGTCATCTAGATCAATTACTGGCAGAGCTATTTCCTTTCCTAATAATTTAGAAACAGCACTTTTTCCACTGGCCATATATCCTAAAAGTATAATCGTCGTTTCTTTCATTTATAAATTATTTATTTCTAAGGGCTTACAAAAATCATAAAAAAAAAGACAAATTTATATTAAAAAAGGCTTGAAAAATAAAATTATGATGTTATATTTGCACCCGCATTCAAGGAACTAATAATCGTTTCTTATTTGAATGACCTGGTAGCTCAGTTGGTAGAGCATCTCCCTTTTAAGGAGAGGGTCCTGGGTTCGAGCCCCAGCCAGGTCACTAAACAGACAAAAAGGTCTTTTGACCTGGTAGCTCAGTTGGTAGAGCATCTCCCTTTTAAGGAGAGGGTCCTGGGTTCGAGCCCCAGCCAGGTCACTAAAGAGTTAAGCATTTGCTTAACTTTTTTTATTTTTACAAAAAATATACCGAAGTGCTGGAATTGGTAGACAGGCATGGTTGAGGGCCATGTGTTCATTAGAGCGTGTGGGTTCGAGTCCCATCTTCGGTACTAAAAAACTTCTTCTAAAAGTAAAATCCCAACAGAGATGTTGGGATTTTTTTGTTTGGTTCAAAACTTTAATTGATGATTACCCTGTCTCCTGATGCGGTGTTATTTGATTCATTGGTTTCATCTACAAGATTTGTGTAATCGATGATGGCTCCCCAATAATACCATCCACCTTCTATATTTTCAGGAATTAATACATCGCTCCAAAAACGCCACGTTTCTCTGGGATTAAGACTATTCCCAGAAAAGGATCCTATGCGTATATCATCTGTTGTGATGACTGTATCTGTAGACAAATACCAAGCAACAAGATAGCCAGTACTAGTCGGTGTTCGGCCAGGAGAAGCGTCAGTCCCTAAATTTGTTAGATAGGTGTCGAGACGTAATTGAGTTCCTGGACGAACATGTCTTCCGCCTCCAACATGCTCTACTTCACCAAGAGCAATCGTAAAATCGTAATCAGTCCCTTCATTTATTTTAGGATTGATTAAATCTTCAGTTACAACATCATCTGTTGTTGTGTTACAAGCAGTTTGTGATATAATCAATATCCCAAAACATAGTAAAAATTTAATTTTTTTCATGATTCTTGCTTTAAGTTAAATTGGTTCTATTCTGTAATATAGGAAAAATAATTGTAGGAATATGCTAGCAATTTTTGGCTTGACAAATTTTAAAATCGGATTTCTGCAATAAAAAACGGTATCTGACAAAAAGGAATGGAAAGTAATGTTCAGTAGTGCTGTAATAGTGGTAAGTATAAGTCAAAATATAAGAGATATCCATTATATTGAAAGAAAAAAAATTACTTATACCCAAGTCTTCTAGGTTTCCATTAGATGAAGAGATTAGTCATGCAATTGGTTTTTATGAAAACAATGGAGGCACATGTTGAAACTAACAAACCAATCAATAGACTTCAAATCCTCTACCAAAAAGTTCGATTTTAGAAACCTTTGGGGTACGAAGATTTTTTTTTAAAAATAGAATCCTAGCAATACTGTTAGGATTTTTTATTTTTATAGATTTGGCATTAGTTATATATTCTATATTTGATTTATGATTAAAAAAATTTTCCTTGGTTTAGGATCATTTATTATAGCTCTAATTATAGTTGCTTTGATTCCGATATCTTCAATACTTAAAAATGAAACTGCTAGCGATGCTACAATAGTTGTAAGTTCAATATTACTAGCTTTGGCAATTTATAAATTGCTAAAATCTACAATTATTAAATAATTATTTCTTTCAGCGTTTATATTTATTGTTATTTTAATCTGGAAAGATTATCACAACTATTTTCTTCTCAAAGCTTTTTAATTTCTAATTGTGTTTTTAAATTATTACGACGATTAGGATTGCGTTTTGTTACGAGTTTAGATTTTTAGTATTCCCAATGATTTTGTTTTATCTCTGCCAAAAGTCTAAAGAAAACGCCTTTTGGGCTAAAATAAATGTAGCTAACTCTAAAAGTAATTCAGTCATAATCGAATAATTAAACTCTACACTTTCAGCTAGCACACTTTAAGTGATACTTTATAAACCGTCAGTTGCTTTGTTTGGTTTCCTTATTTTGCTGTTGTTACTTAGTATTATTAAGTAATTAAAATTTTATATCATGAAAAAAAAGAAGCTTAACACATTAAAGTTAAACAAGAAGTCTATTTCAAATTTTCAAGTCAAAGGAGGATTGCCTCCTACTTCGTATAATTGTGTTCCAATTGATCCATATAGTGCAGACTGTGAACCTATAAAATGGCTTACTGAAGATGGCAGACATATTTGTCGTACTTGGAATTAATTCATTTATCATAAAAGCGATCTTAGGATCGCTTTTATCAATTAGATACCACTTAATATATGTCTAATTTCTCGAAGTTTATCGTTATTTAGAAAATGTTAATGATGGTACATTTATTCTAACGTAGAGATTAAAAAAAGGTTACGCCCATTCAGCTTCATAAGGGTTATAAGCACATTTTTCTTCTAATTCCCATAGCCCATTTTCCTTTTTAAGAGGTTTTTTATCACTTGTACACATATATCTATATTCACAATCTTTACAAACAAGAATGATGTCTTTTTTAACATTCCAATATTTTTGAAATTCGGCTTCTTTCAAAATGCTTTCTAGAGCATCCTGGTTTGCATTTCCAAAAACTTCCTCACAATTAGGAGCGTTTTTAATTTCTGCTTCTTGATTTATATAAATTTTCCTGTTGAAAAAAGTATTATGATGTTGAGATTCCATAAACATGTCTTTATTTACAAGAAAGTTACTCATGTTTGATACATGTGGACTATTTGCGACTAAAGTTTCTGTATGATAGAACAATGGTGTTTTGATTTCATCTAAAATCTCAACTTTTCTTTCATGTGCATCATATACATGAATACTATAAATACGATTGTTTTGTATGGTCAGTTTGTTGAAGTACTCTACATTTTTAGTAGAGTCAAAAGGAATAAAAAGTTCAAAAGAACGGCAGCGAGATTTTGCAAAAATTTGCATGGTCTTTTCAAAATACAAGGAGTAATTTTTAACCTCTAAAAAACGAAAACTAATAGCTCCACAGCCCAATGCTTCTACTTCGTTGTATATTTTTTCTAGTAAAGAAAATGTTTTTTCTGAAACATCTATGATAAGTGTAGATATTTGAAACGGAGAATACCATGTTAAATCCATTTTTGGAAAACTTTCAGTGCCAAAATCACTAAAAAAGATAAACTCGTGCTGTAAGAGATACTCAAAATATTCTACAATTACTTCTTTGTTTTCTTCTCCATAATCGTCTACAATATGCTGGATTGTTTTCCCATTGTATTCAATCAAAATATCATGCAATACATTAGGAATATATTCATATGATTTTCTTTGCAAATCGTATATTATACTTTGCGCTGCTCCTTTGACAATCATACATGATGCAAAAACATAAAATTTCTTATTCATCTGGATTATTTTCATAGTATTCATTGTTAAAAGGCATATGAATCATTTTGTAAAATGGTTTACTAACAACAAAGTTTGATTTATAAAAGGTAGAAGTGTCGTATCTAAAAATTGAAATTTGTTTGTTAATATCTTTTGTCTTTTTTAAGTAAAAAGGCAATGATACTCCAAGATGTTTTTCAGCAATTTCTGCTAACTCTGGTATTGTTTTCTGTTTTTTAGTCATGATGAATTAGTTTTTCAGCAATTATCTTTTCCAAACAATAGTTACAATTATCGGAAACCATTCCAAGTTGTCCCACCGGATTTACTTCTAAAAAGTAAAATTTTTGAGTTCCTTTTTCAACTAATATATCTATTGATCCTGTTGTTAACCCTAAAACTTTCATCATTTTTCTTAGTTTGTCCTCTTCTGATTTTGGTAATTGAAACGGTACATATCTATTGGGTTTTCTTGAATTGTAATTTCTAAAATCAACACTAGTAGAGTCATCATTTTGAGAAAAAATTGCCATTGAATAGTACTCTTCTTCAATAAAAAAAGTTCGCAACTCAAAAGCTTTCTCTATTTTTTTTTGAAATAGAGTTGGAAAAAAAGTAGCTGGCAACTCTTCTATTTCTTTTTCAGAAATTACTTTGGTGAGTAAATCCAATTTTTCTTCTCGCAACGACAACAAATCAGCATCTATGATGCTTTTTGTGATTAAGTTACCTTCTTTCTTATAAAAAGCTGTCACCTCTTTTTTAGAAGTTGTTATAATGAGTTTAGGTACTAAAATCCCTTGACTTTTAGCAAGTTGCAAGGTTTCTAATTTATTAAGTCCTCCTCTTGCTAAACCGTAATCTGGAATCCATTTTTTATCTCTGAATAAATTAAATACACCTCTGGGCAAGCCATTTACCTCATTCATAAGATAAGCATTGTATGCACCTAGAAAATAACGTTCTTCTTCGTCCAAATTATTTCGATCAAATTGCTTTCTAATAGAATTTACTGAACGATTGATCCATCTACGATACCAAATCACATTTACATGGTCACTCTTAACTTTTAACTCTTTTGTTTCTATATATGCTTCATCATAATTTATGTTGAATTCTTTATCGTAATAGAAATCATCTCCATTAATACGTTGAAAATTAGCGTTGTTCAGCTGTAACCAGTCTATAACATCATTGGTAGGTTCATCAATAGAATCATGTGATACAATCAATATCATATGTTGTTTTTATTAAATAAGTAAGGCTGCTGAATTAGCAGCCTTACTCGTATTATATATTATAGTGATTAAGATACTGGAGTATCTGAAGCTGGTTCAGCAGGAGTTGTTGTGTCTCCTGGATCTGTATCACTACAGTCATGTAAGTTTCCTCCTGAAGACTTACATCCTGTTAATGTGTACCCTCCAGCTCTACCACCGTAGATCATCTCGCTAAAGTTTAACTTTTTCATTTTAGCATTCTTCGAAAATTCGCTGATTGATTTTAATTTTTTCATGTTCTTAAAATTTTGTGGTTATGTTTGCTTTTATTTTAAGACATGCAAACTTTCTGTCTACGACTTTGAATTCATTGTCTGTATTTTCCTAATTTCCTCTATATATTCTTCAATAGTATTAAGTCCCATAGCTTTTCGTCTCTTATTTACCGTAGAAGGGTTTATAAGTTCTTTGATATACGGATTGTAGTTTTCGTCATACCCTACTTGAGTTCCGTATAATTGCTTTTTTCCATTGTTGATTTGAACTCTATCATATAAATATGCATAATCAACTTTAGCAACATTATTGTTTTTTAGCTCACTTTTCATTGCTTTCAAAACTGATTTTTGAAAATCAATATCGTGATCGCAGTGTTGAACTAATAACCAAAAAGTATGTGATATTTTTTTTCCATTGTGATTAATTGTCGGATAGCCATACTCTTCAAAATAATTTTTCAGTGTACTACAGTTTGTCTTGAAAATGGCATACTTTTTCCTCTCTAACTCTGACTTATCAACTTTTTCGTTGCTTGTATTAATAATCAGATTTTGAATGTCCTGATCTTTTTTATACATGACCTTTAAGTCAGTTTTCATTTTTTCTGAATATGGAATATTTTTAGTTTTACAAGCAGTAATCATCATAAGAATTAAACAAATCATACAAGTAAATCTCATAAAATAAACTATTTTGATTCTACCAAAAAGTTGCCATTAATACTACTTTTAAACAAATAATCCAATCAAAGCTATTAAATAATATACCTTTTTTCCTATATAAAAACATTACTATTAGTACGTTATAACTATATTTTTCCTACTTTAAATAGTGATTATTCAATAAAACAACTAAATATTTACTTTATATGTAAGATTTTTGAAAGGAATTATCTTTACTCTTTTTAGTTGATACTTTAGAGAACAACAATTCTTAATGAATCAGATTCTTCTAGAATAAAAAAAATCCAGAGAAACCTCTGGATTTGTACACTTTACAGATATCTATTATCTTCTTATTATGTAGCCTTTTTTATTTGGTTGGACAAGTCCATGTTAAACAATGTTGATTGTTAGTACACACACATGATGTTGTTTGACAAGAACCAACTTGTGTAACACAATCTACTCCACTTCCTGCAATTAATCCGCCATTTATTGATTCTAAGTTAGAAATAAAGCTCTTGTTAAGTGACAGATTTTTTAAATTTCTTTTTTTCATTTTTACGAATTTTAAGATTAATAATTGTCAATGATATAAGTTTAAAATTCGCCTTCATAATGATTAATATCGAAATTTATAAATCACGACACATAAGCTTGTAAATGCCAGTAATATTATGGTTTTACGCCAAACAAAATCAAGAATTGAATTTCTATTTATTGCGGGCAAATGATTTCTTTACCAATTAACTCTCCTTGCTCATCTGGTTGGTAACGGAAACATTTTCCTGAAGCTGTTTTCTAAAAATAAAAGCGAACTTCGGTTCGCTTTAGCATATACTAAGCTAATATCATATCTACATTTTTTCGGATTCTAATTATTATTTCGGTACACATTTTGTGCGTTTTTTTTAAACCGATTTAAAACTCACATTATGAAAAACATTACCAAACTAATGATTACCACGTTCTGTGTATTATTTAGTAACTACGTACTTACACAAAATTCTTGTAACGAAACACTATCTCTTTTTTCCGAGAATGTAAAAACACAGCGATATGAAGAAGCAAAACCTCAATTAGCCTTTTTACGGAAAAATTGTGCCGCACTCAATTATGCTGTGTATGCTTATGGTGAAATTTTGTTGAATCATGAAATAACCATTTCCTCAAGTAAAAAAGCAATAGCAACTTCTTTAATTGAATTATATAAAGAGCGAATTTTACATTTTCCAAAAAAAACACCTAAAGGGAAATTCCTTCCTAAAATAGCTTCATTAATGATTATGCATGATATTGGCACCACTAAAGAACAATATCTTCTTTTTAACGAAGCATTACAAACTGACGAAATACATTTTAAAAACCCCAAAGGATTGTATCAATATTTTGAATTATTATACAAATTGCACCAATCTGGGGAACTTAATATTTCAGTAGAGAAACTAATGGAAAAGTATGAAACTATACGAGAAAAGCTCTTGATTCTTCAAAAAAAATCTGCCAAAAATAAAGCAGCTATTAACACTTTTCTAAGCAATATGGATATTCTTATTGAAAAAGTAGCTACCTGTAAAACATTAATTCCTATATACGAAAAGAAATTTAACACTATGAAGAATGATGTTGAATGGATACGAAAAGTTGCAAATATTTTAGATCAAAAAAGCTGTGAAGATGAGTTATTTTTTTTCAAATTAATCACTGAGATTGATGAATTAGAGCCTACTGCTCAAACAAAATTATATCTTTATAAGGTGCACCAACAGCAAAATAATACTTTACAAGCCAACAAATACTTGAAAGAATATGTAGTTCTAGAAACTGACAATCTAAAAATAACGGAAGTCTTACATAGCGCAGGAAACGAAGCTGTTGCAAAAGGACAAAAATCCAAAGCTCGTTCATATTATGAGCAGGCACTAAATGCGTCTCCTACTGCAGGAGCTGTATATTTGAGTCTAGCCAGATTATACGCTTCGAGCGCTAATGAATGTGGTTCGGATGAATTTACCAAAAGAGCAATTTATTGGAAAGCCGCAGAAAGTGCAAGAAAAGCGATGAATATTGATTTTAATGTAAAAAAAGAGGCAAATCGATTATTGGAAACGTATACACAATCGGCACCTAGTAAAATTGATATTTTTAATAAAGGATATAAAGGAGGTGAAAAGATCACGTTTGATTGTTGGTTTGGCGGTTTTGTTACGGTTCCAAAACTATGATATTGTTTAACAGAATACATAGTTTGAACTACATAAATAGTCCAAATAAAAGCTGAAAAGCATATAAGCAACCAACAATACTTGCTATCCAAAATTGATATTACTCATTATACCATTTTTTTTAGAGTGCAGATTGGTTATATTCTAAAATATCCCCTGGTTGACAGTCAAGCGCATTACAAATAGCGGCTAAGGTCGAAAATCGAATGGCTTTAGCTTTGCCGTTTTTTAAGATTGACAAATTCGATAAGGTTACGCCAACTGCTTCTGAAAGCTCATTAAGTGACATTTTTCGTTTTGCCATCATGACGTCTAAATTTACAATAATTGCCATGTCTAGATTGTTAATTCATTTTCATGTTGCATCCTAACCCCTTTTTTGAATATAAAGGCTAATACAAATATCACGCCTGCTAAAAATATATATTCTCCTGAAAAAAAAGACGCTTTAATACCTGCATAACGTTCTAAAATGGCAACATGTACGTTGTGAATCATCGCTAGAATCCAAACAACAAAGATAGTGACACTTATCTTTTGCAAAATCGTAGCAACCATTATTGTAAATGGTTTTTCAAGATTGATATTTTTAATCAAGTTTACTACAAACAAAGCAATATATGCTTGCAAAATGTAAAGAATGATATGATAAAATACAATCAATGAATATTGTACAAAACTGTAACGCTCATAGCGTGACAAATCTGTTCCGCGATACAAATCGTTGGCAGCTTCCGGATTGTTGATACTTACACCGTAAGACATAAGAAATGCGCCAGCTTTTATTAATAATGCAACAAATACAAACCATGCTAAAATTCGCATAATCTTTAATAGAAGTTCAGAAGTGTTTTTCATAATACTAATTATTTTTAGCAAATTACGATAAAAATTTATTGAAAATCAATAAATTTTTATTTTTTAACAACATTACTTCTATTTTACTATCGTATTAAACTACTTTTAGGGATATTTTATATTTTTAGAGCGTACTTACCCTGCTATTCTTCTTTGTTGGTACAGCAAAAACATTTAAAACTTACAATTATTCCTCCTTTATTCGCTTTAAATACACCTTTCTGCCTCTTTCTAATGTGAGACTAATGGTTTTTGCATCAATCCAATTAACAGTGTATGTTCCTTCTCCTGATAGTTGCTTTTCCGAACCAAATGTGAGCGATTTAGTTTTCGAATCATAGCTCCAATTCCCTGTTCTATTAGTTGTATCAAGAGTATTTCCTCCTTTTAACACGCCATCTTTCATAAAGTGCATCCAGCGTCCATTTGTTTCGTTTACTTCTCCTTCAGGAGTTTCCATTTTGAAGAGTTCCCATTTTCCTTCAAGTGAATTAATTTCTTGAAAAGATAGAAAACTAAAAATTACGACTGCGAACAGTATTGCTTTGAATTGTTTCATATTCGTTATTTTATTAAATAATTGGTAGCTAATATCACTCTTTTTATCAAAAAAATGGTATAAAATCATAGTTTATGTATAAACACGTTACAATTTTGTATGGTTAGTTATAATAAAAATATATTTACTTACGCTTAAATTTTAGTTTCTTCTCTACTGCTTCAATCATAATATTAGCAATATCCAACCCTGTTGCATTTTCAATACCTTCCAATCCTGGTGATGAATTTACCTCAAGCAATAGTGGCCCTTTGTTAGAACGGATTATGTCTACACCGGCAACTGGCAGTCCTAATATTTTTGCGGCTTTAACCGCAAGTTTACGTTCTTCGGCAGTAATTTTTACTTTAGAAGCTGAACCTCCTTGATGAATATTTGCTCTGAATTCTCCTTTTTCTGCTTGTCGTTGCATTGCTGCAACCACTTTTCCATTTACCACAAAACAACGTATATCCTGTCCATTAGCTTCTTTGATGAACTCTTGTACTAAAATGTTTGTTTTCACACTTTTAAAAGCATTAATAACACTTTCTGCTGCTTTATTCGTTTCTGCTAAAACAACTCCTTTTCCTTGGGTACTTTCAAGTAATTTTATGATTAATGGTGCTCCGTTTACCATTTTTATCAAATCTTTCGTATCTAACGGAGAGTTTGCAAAACCTGTAATCGGAATATGAATATCGTGTTTTGTAAATAATTGAGTTGCTTGTAATTTGTCTCTTGATTGAGTAATCGCTTCCGCAGAGTTTAAGCAGTACGCTCCCATAGAATCAAATTGACGAATCAATGCACACGCATAAAATGTTACTGCAGGTTTAATTCTTGGAATGATTGCGTCAAAAGCATCGACAACATTTCCTCCACGGTAACGAATTTGAGGTTCTTTTGCATCAAACTTCATATACGCCTGCTCTACATTTAAAAACACCATTTCATGACCTCGGGCAATTCCCGCTTCCATAATTCGTTTGTTACTAAACAAGTTTGGATTACTGGCAAGTAAAGCAATTTTGAGTCCTGTTTTTTCTTTAATCAGGTGTTTATATTTGCGTTCTATATCTTCTTCTGTATAGTTAGACTCTAAGAATACATCCGAAGGGTTTACCATAAATCTTCCATTTAGAGCTTCTCTACCAAGCAACATCCTAAATTCCATAGCATCTCGGTTGGCGAGTGTCATTTCAGCTTCAAACGTATCATCTCCAATTGATAGAGGCACTTTTATTACATAACGCTCTTCAGAAATACCACTTGAACTTTTTACAGTACGCTTGTCGTGAATTTTTGCTTTACATTTCACAGCAATACTACGGTTTTCTTGTATTGGATTCACTTCAAAACTTACCCATTCTTCGTTATCTCTGTATTGAAGTTTTATATTATTGGCTTGAATAGACGATGTTTTTGCACCTGAATCTACACGTGCTTTAATTGCTGGAATCTGTAACGAAGGAAATGAACACCATTCTTCGCTACCTACGATTTTTAATGTTGAACTCAATTTTTTAAACTTTTCTGTTGAATTTATTTTTCTATACTTTTAATAAAAGTAATTTATACTAGAATTACAAAATTGCACGGTTTTTTATTTTCGTCGCACCTCGAATATGTCTTTTCTGCGATCTCTTAAGTTGCGAACTGCTCCAAATTGATTTAGTTCTCGTAACAAGTCAATATCTACATCCGCTATAAGAATCATTTCTGTATTTGGCGTCGCTTCTGCTTTGATACCATTGGTTGGAAATGAAAAATCACATGGTGTAAATACGGTAGATTGCGCAAATTGAATATCCATGTTTTGTACTTTTGGTAAGTTTCCAACACTTCCTGCAATAGCTACATAACATTCGTTTTCTATAGCTCTTGCACGTGCACAATTTCGAACGCGTGCATACCCATTTTGCGTATCTGTGAGAAATGGCACAAATAAGATATCCATTCCTTCATCGGCTAACAAGCGACTCAATTCAGGAAATTCTGAATCATAACAAATTAGTATTCCTATTTTTCCACAATCGGTATCAAACGTGCGCAACGAATGTCCTCCTTGCATTCCCCAAACTTTAGCTTCATCAGGAGTAACATGTATTTTTTCATAACGTTCTACACTACCATCACGCTTGCATAAATACCCTACATTATAAAGTTTTCCGTTTCGCATTTCTGGCATACTTCCAGAAATGATGTTTATATTGTAAGAAATCGAGAATTCAGAAAATTTTTCGACAATGGCATCTGTGTGTTTTGCTAGTTCACGAATGGCTTCTGGTGTAGACATATGATTATTTACCGCCATTAATGGAGCATTGAAAAATTCAGGAAAAACAGCAAAGTCTGAACGATATCCAGCTACTGCATCAATAAAAAATTCTGCTTGCTGTAATAGTTCTTCTAAATCTCTGTAGGGACGCATTTGCCATTGAATTAACCCTAAGCGAACTACTTTTTTGAGTGTGGTCGCTTTTTTGGTGGGTTTTTCATAGTAAATATTGTCCCATTCCATCAAAACAGCAAATTCATTAGAGTCCTTATCACCTTTTAAATATCCTTTTAAGATTTTTGCAGGGTGAAAATCATTTGATATTTGAAAGTTTAATACGGGATCGTTTATTTCCTTCTGCTTTACTTTTTCTATGTATTGTTTGGGACTTAATGTGTCTGCATAATTATGATAGTTTGGAATACGACCTCCAAATACAATCCCTTTTAAATTTAGCTTCTCACATAGTTCTTTTCGGTAATCATACAATCGTCTTCCCAAACGCAATCCTCTAAATTCTGGTTTGATGAAAACATCTATTCCGTATAAAATATCTCCTTGATTAGTATGTGCGTCAAACGATTTTTTGATGATATCTCCATATGTGTGAAATTCTTCAAAAGATTCGTAATCTACAATTATTGATAATGCACAACCTGCCAACTGTCCATTAATCTTAATTACAATTTGCCCCTCTGGGAATTTTGAAATCAATGTTGCTATTTGTGAGGCTTCCCAATACGATCCAGGCATAGAGGCATATGCTTGAATCATTGCTGCTTTTAATTCTTGATAGTCATTTAAACTCAAGAATGTAAGTTCGATATTTTCGATGTTTTTTGCGTTCATTCTAAAAAATTACACTTGCTGTAATTAATTGAAAAAAAAGTACTATTCATTCGTAAAAACTTCTCCTGCTTCTTTAAAGCTTTTAAATTCGACAATATATCCATCTGGATCAGTCACAAAAAAAGAAATATGTTCTCCTGCTTTATTTTCTAAAAAAGTAACTTCGGTAGTAACTTCTAGATTCATAGAAAATAATTTTGTGTACAATTTTCCCCAGGTTTCGGCATCGACAATGATTCCAAAATGAAAGGAAGGTAATATTTGACCACTCAAACGATAATTTTTGAAGTCAAAATTGAACGAACCAGCATTGGTAAACGTTAGTTGATTTCCATAAAAATTTATATCAAGCCATGTATCTGTGAAACGTCCTTGACTTGCGCCTAGTGTATCTACATAGAATTTTTTAGTTTTTTCAATGTCATCACATGGCAATGCGAGGTGGAATGCTGCTTTCATCTCGATATAGTTTTCGTTTCTTCTTTAGTTTACTTTTAAAAAATTTCTTTACTGCTTTTTTGTCTTCTTTATCTAAAAAAGCAATAGCATCTTTCCAATGTGTCCAATACACATCTTTGAACTTTTCAGGTTCTAATACTTTGAACACATTAGTATCAATTGTCAAAGCAAAATGATGTTTTAACACCGTCGTTGCATGTAAAATTCTTGCAGAAGAAATGACATGTGACAACTTGTGCTTGTTTACCATCAATCCTATTTCTTCAAGTGTTTCTCGTTTTAGGCTTTCTTCAAAAGATTCTTTCCGTTTTTTTACACCACCAGGAAATGTTAACTTTTTAGTTTCTCCTACTTTTTCGATAACTAAAAGTTGCTCGCCATTTACAGCTAATAGGCGTGTTTTGTGAATAATCTTTACTTTCAATTTTTGAAACGCCATTTAGAAATCATCATCATCTTCTTCTATCGGGTCTTGAATTGCATCTGGATCGTTGTCGTCAAAATCTTCATAATCATCTTCGTCATAATTTTCCATAGTCATTTCAAGTTTCACGCTGACTTTTACCAAATATTTTGTGTCTCCTGAAACTACTTCTACCGCTTCTACAGATTCTCCTTTGGCATTTTTAAATTTTACGATATGATTTTCATCGTAACCAAATGGATATTTTTCCACTAGGAGTGCCAAAATTTCTGGTGTTAACTTTTTAAAGTCAACGATTACACGTTTTAAGTTGTCTGATTTAGCTTTCACTTTTACTGTGTTTTTATGTGTTTTTAGTAAGATTATAGGTTTAATAAATATGCAAAAATTAAGGGTGCTACAATAGTTGCATCACTTTCAATAATAAATTTTGGTGTATCGATGTCTAATTTTCCCCATGTTATTTTTTCATTAGGAACTGCACCAGAGTATGACCCATAACTTGTAGTTGAGTCACTAATTTGACAGAAGTAATTCCAAAAAGGAGTATCTGTACGTTCCATATCTTGGTAAAGCATTGGTACAACACAGATTGGGAAATCACCAGCAATTCCTCCACCAATTTGGAAGAAACCAATTCCGTTTTCAGAATTTTCAGTATACCAGTCTGCTAAAAACGTCATATACTCTATTCCTGATTTCATAGTACTCGCTTTCAATTCTCCTTTCATCACATAGCTTGCAAAAATGTTCCCCATTGTACTATCTTCCCATCCAGGACATACAATTGGTAAGTTTTTTTCTGCAGCAGCGTACATCCAAGAATCTTTTAAGTCAATTTCATAATATTCTTCCAATACGCCCGAGAGCAACATTTTGTACATATATTCGTGTGGCAAATAGCGTTCGCCATTAGCTTCGGCATCTTTCCATATTTTATAGATATGGCTTTGTAATCGTCGGAATGCTTCTTCTTCTGGAATACAGGTATCCGTTACACGATTGAGTCCTTTTTCTAATAAATCCCATTCATCTTGTGGAGTCAAATCACGATAGTTTGGCACTCGTTTGTAATGTGAATGCGCTACTAGATTCATGATATCTTCTTCCAAATTGGCGCCAGTACAAGAAATGATTTGAACTTTGTCTTGACGAATCATTTCGGCAAATATTTTTCCTAATTCTGCCGTGCTCATAGCACCAGCAAGCGATACTAGCATTTTTGACCCTTGTGCTAAGTTCGCCTCATAAGCTTTCGCTGCGTCTACAACAGACGCAGCATTAAAATGTAAATAATATTTTTCTATAAATTGCGTAACCGCACCTTTAGTCTTCATCTTCTTCTTCGTATTTTAAACGATTGATTTTGTTTTCGTTAGCTTTAGAATATAAGTTTTCATTTTCGTCATCTTCATTTTGCTCAAAGAATTTATAGCTTAACATTTTATAGTATAATTTTGCCGCTAAAAAGTCTGATGATTTGTCATTTGAGTTAGGACATAATTCTACTATATCAAATCCGACAACATTTTTTTCTTCAAATACACGTTTTAAAAACTCCAGTGTTTCATACCAAAATAATCCTCCAGGCTCTGGAGTTCCTGTTGATGGCATGATAGATGAATCAAACGCATCCAAATCAAAAGTAATATATACAGTGTCTGTCATTGCTTCAATAGCATTGTCCATCCAATAATCATCATTGACCATATCGTGAGCAAAAAAGACATTATCTTCATTCATTATAGTGCGCTCAATTGCGTCCATGCTTCGAATACCAACTTGTACTAAGTTTGTATTTTGATTTGCTTCATACAGTGCACATGCGTGATTGTACTTTGATCCTTCATATTCTTTACGCAAATCTGCATGAGCATCTAATTGTAAAACTGTTAAGTTGTCAAAACACTCATTAAATGCACGCATTGCTCCAATAGAGATAGAGTGTTCGCCTCCAAATAGCGTTACAAATTTGTTGCGTTTTATATTTGTTTTAGTAACATCATGAACGGCTTTGACCATTGCTTCTGGTGAAGCATCTTCAGTAATAGTATCTGCCAAGTAAATTCCTTGCTTGTAAACTTCGCTATCGGTTTCGATATCGTATAACTCCATATTTTCAGAAGCGTGTAAAAATGCTTCAGGACCTTTATCTGCTCCTTTTCCCCAAGTACTAGTTCCATCATATGTAACAGGAATTAATACAATCTTTGATTTTTCAAAGCTAGCATACGCTTCAGGAATGCCAGCATACGTTTTTGTGGTTTTCATTGTAATTAAATTGTAATACTACTTTTTTTACGTTGTAATAATGTATTGGTTATATTAATTGAATGTTTTTTCAATATTAATTTCTTCATTTGCTTTTTTTAAAGCATTGTTTATTTCATAATCATATCCTAACAAGGATAGTAATTTTTCAGAAGTTTGTTGCTCCGAAAATACTTCTGTCTCAATTTCACCTGCTTCATTACGATTAATCAGTACATGTTTTGGCTGCGGAATTAAACAGTGTTGCAAACCTCCAAATCCACCAATAGTTTCTTGATATGCGCCTGTATTGAAAAAACCTATATATAGTGGTTTTTCTTTGCTAAATCTTGGCAAATAAATAGCATTCATATGTTGTTCACTATTGTAATAATCGTCGCTATCACAAGTTAATCCTCCAAGTAAAACTCGTTCGTATTCTTTTTGCCATCCATTAATTGGCAACATAATAAATCGCTTGTTAATTGCCCACGTATCAGGCATTGTTGTAATGAATGATGAGTTAATCATATTCCACTTTTCACGATCATTTTGCTGTTTTTGATACAAAACTTCATAGATTGCTCCTCCACTTTCACCGACTGTGTAGCTTCCAAATTCAGTAAAGATATTAGGAACAGACACTCCAGCTTCTTCACAGGTTTGTTGGATTTGTAGAATGATTTCTTCAATCATGTATTCATAATCGTACTCGAACGCCAATGAGTTTTTAATTGGAAAACCTCCTCCAATATTCAAACTATCTAACGACGGACATACTTTTTTTAGATTTACATACACTCTCATACATTTTAGCAATTCGTTCCAGTAATAGGCTGTATCACGAATTCCTGTATTGATAAAGAAGTGTAGCATTTTAAGCGTAACTTTTGGATTGTCCTTAATTTCTTTGTTATAAAAAGGAACTATATTCTTGTAACCAATTCCCAAACGTGACGTATAAAATTCAAACTTTGGTTCTTCTTCGGAAGCAATTCGAATTCCTATATTATAGTTTCCTTTAATTTCTTCACTTAAGAGACTGATTTCTTCATAATTATCTATGATTGGAATACAGTTTTTATGTCCCTTATTAATTAAACGTCCTATATTTTTTACATATTGATCACGTTTAAAGCCGTTGCTAATTACAAAAGTATTGTCTGTAATTTTGCCTTGTGCCTTTAAATTTTCAACAATATCAATATCAAAAGCAGAAGACGTTTCAATATGAATATCATTTGTCAATGCTTCATTTAGTACATGATTAAAGTGAGAACTTTTGGTACAATAGCAATAATGGTATTTTCCGGCATATTTGTGTTTTTCAATAGCAGTATTGAACCAATTTTTAGCATTGGTAATGTTTTCCGAAATCTTTGGCAGATACGTAAATTTAAGTGGTGTACCATATTGTGCTATCAACTTGGAAAGGTCAATACCATGAAATTGTAATTTGTTGTTTTCATCGAGCGTAAATTCTTGTTGAGGAAAATCAAAAGTTTGCTCAATGAGATCAATGTACTTGGTTTTCATTTAGAAAATAAAATGTAATGAGTTAGATTAAAAATAAATAAAAAAAAGGTGCTATGTATATAATAGCATTATATAATATAAAAATCTTTCTCAGATACGAAAAGTTTCCACCGTAATTGGTGTAAAAGTGCGTTGAAGTAAGCACTTGAAAGTATGTTCAATTTCAGAAGTCAGCCTGATAATCCGGCGTCTGATACGTGAGACTGTTTTTGGAGTAGACTTCTTTATTCTCCTGAACCCGAATCTGAAAAAAGTTTTCATTTATGTAGGCAATGCGTTCGATTAGTGAACTCATTTACAAAACAAACATAGTAAAAAAATGAATTAAAAAACTTTTTTTTGTTTTTTTTTCCATAAATAAATTAATTTTCTAACAATCAAACACTTACATACTTACATTCATTACTTCTTTAATTAAAAACTGTGTTTTTTTTTAGTTTTAGCTAATTACAATAACTACGGTTTTAACTTACTTGTATCACACTGATTTTTACTAACTTATCACAATAACCTTATACCTAAATAATCATGAAAAAAAGTAAATTTAAAAAACTAAAACTCAACAAAAGTTCTATTTCTAAATTAGAACAAGCAAAAATTGGAGGTGGTCCTGCTCAAACTTGCGAAAGTCCCTGTATTGGTGGAACAGATTGTTGTGTAGCTACGCCACCTTGTTTTTCTCATAATGGAGCTGCTTCGTGTGGTTGGATATGTGCTTTTGGACCTCACTACACCTATACTTGGTCTAGTCCTGCATAGATTTTTTAAAAGTTCTATATAAAAATTTCTCTGATTAGAGCTGACTAATTATATAGCTAAAAGCTATGAAAAAGTAGTAAATAGGTCGTCATTTATAAAAGACGACCTGTTTTCGTTTTATGTGCAGCATAATCCATGTACTTTTAAAAAAGAAATCATATAAAATATTTAATTATGAAAAAAAGAAAGCTAACCAATTTACACCTTGCAAAGCAAGTTATTTCATCTTTAGAACAACGCATTTTAGGAGGTGAAGATAAAACAGATCCTTTTACAGTAACTTGTGCTCGTCCAGTAAGTGACTGTACGGTAGCACTCACTGTACAACCAGAAGTTTGCAATACATTACCAAGACCTCTTAGCAATTGTACGGTTGCCTATTCTGTACAAGTTTGGTGCAATCAATCTATGGATGTTAAATGCTAACCTTTTTAGTAAAATTTTATAAAAAAAGTCATCGTTTTTTGATGACTTTTTCTATTTAAAATGATTCTTATTAGAGACAATAATAAAAAAAATATAGTGTATATTTCTTTGAAAAGCTTATTTTTGTTTAAGTTATAAAGAAAAAGATTAGACGAATGGATTGCGTTAAGACTAAATTTAGCATTAAAGATTTAGAGAACCTTTCTGGAGTGAAGGCACACACAATACGTATATGGGAGAAACGATATAACTTATTAGCTCCCGACAGAACTGATACAAATATACGTACCTACGATATAAAAAGTCTACAGAAGTTACTAAATATTACACTTTTATACAAAAACGGTTATAAAATATCTAAAATTGCTGAAATTCCTGAAGATCAAATTCATATTCTAGTTCGGGAAATCGCTACAGAAAAAAATATTCACAATCAAGCATTGAATTCTTTTAAGCTTTCAATGTTAAATTTTGATTACAGTCTATTTTACAGTACCTATAACAAATTACTGTCAGAAAAGTCATTTCGAGAAGTTTTTTACGAAACTTTTATCCCATTATTGAATGAATTGGGCGTTTTATGGCATACACAAACCATCAATCCTGCGCATGAGCATTTTATATCAAGCTTAATCAAACAAAAAATCATATTAAATACCGAACGTATTCAGTCTTTAGAAAAAACAAATACTTCCAAAACTTTTGTTTTATACTTGCCTGACAATGAAATTCACGAAATTGGGTTGCTTTATCTTAATTATGAATTGCTATTAAAAGGGTATCACACTATCTATCTTGGGCAAACAATCCCTATTGAAAGCTTGACGAATGTTCATAATTTCTTTTCAGAATTGCATTTTATTTCTTATTTTACAGTAGCACCTACAACAGATAAAATTGAAGATTATTTGCAAGAATTTGATGAATTAATCGGTTTTGATTCCAATCATTTATGGTTACTCGGTTACCAAGCCAAATATGTTAAGAATAAGAAAAATTATAAAAATCTTAAGGTGTTTAAGTCAATTATCGATTTAGTTAAAGAAATCTAAAAACCTTTTTATTTTTGTTTAACTTTTTATTACATTTGTTAAACAATGAAATTAAAAACTATCATCATAGGTTCAGGATTTTCATCCCTATCTGCCGCTTGTTATCTTGCAAAAGCCGGCTATAACGTTACTGTTTTAGAAAAAAATACTACTGTTGGCGGAAGAGCTAGACAATTAAAAAGAGAAGGGTTTACTTTTGATCTTGGCCCTTCATGGTATTGGATGCCTGATGTTTTTGAACGCTTTTTTAGTGATTTTAATACCCATCCTTCCGATTTTTATCGTTTAGAAAAATTAAATCCTGCATACGAAGTATATTTTGGTAAAAACGATTCAATCCGTATTGAAGATACTCTTGAAAAAATATGCATTGCTTTTGAAAAAGAAGAAAGAGGTAGTAGCCAAAAATTGCGAAAGTTTATTGCTAATGCTGAAGATAATTATAATGTAGCTATTAAGGATTTAGTATACAAGCCTGGTGTTTCTCCTCTAGAGTTGGTGAATATGAAAACACTAAAAAAGTTAGGGCAGTTTTTTAGCAATATCAAACGAGATGTTCGAAGAGAATTTAAAAACGACCGATTGGTTAAAATTTTAGAATTCCCAGTACTCTTTTTAGGAGCAAAGCCTAGCGATACGCCTTCCTTTTATAGCTTCATGAATTATGCTGATTTTGGGTTAGGCACTTGGCATCCAGATGGAGGTATGTACAGTATTATTCAAGCCATGGAAACCTTAGCAAAACGTTTAGGAGTTCGCATATGTACCCATGAAAATGTTACCAAAATACATGTAGAAGAAAAGAAAGCGTCTAAAGTTATTACTGAAAATAACGAATACGAGGCAGATATTGTGCTTTCTGGAGCAGATTATCACCACTCAGAAACATTGATTGATAAAAAGTACAGACAGTATTCCGAAAATTATTGGAAAAAGAAGACTTTTGCTCCTTCTTCTTTACTTTTTTACGTCGGATTTGACAAAAAACTTGAAAATGTATCGCATCACACACTTTTTTTTGATGTAGATTTTGATGCGCACGCACAGGTAATTTATGATCAAGCTTCTTGGCCAAAAGAACCATTATTTTATGCTAATTTTCCATCTATGACAGATGCTTCTGTTGCTCCTAAAGGAAAAGAAGCTGGTTTCTTTTTGATTCCAATTGCGCCTGGTTTGGAAGATACTCCTCAACTTCGCGAGCAGTATTTTGACATTATTATGAATAGATTTCAAGAAATTACGCAACAAAATATCGCAAATCATATTATCTTTAAAGAATCCTTCTGTGTAAATGATTTTGTAAAAGAGTACAATTCATATAAAGGAAATGCATACGGAATGGCAAATACGCTCTTACAAACTGCATTTTTACGACCTAATTTGAAAAGTAAAAAAGTGTCAAACTTATATTTTACTGGACAATTAACCGTTCCTGGTCCTGGAGTGCCTCCAGCGTTGATTTCAGGGAAATTGGTAGCCGAATTAATCACCAAACATCAACCGAACACTCATGAAAGCACTATTTGATTCTGTTTCATACAAGTGTAGTACGATTGTTACCAAATCATACAGCACATCTTTTGCATTGGCCACAAAAATGTTGTCTCCTTCTATACGACAAGACATTTATAATATTTATGGATTTGTTCGTTTTGCCGACGAAATTGTCGATTCTTTTCATGACTACGATAAAGAATATTTATTGTATAAATTTCAAGAGGATCTTGACTGTGCTTTAAAAAATAAAATTAGCTTGAATCCTATATTGAATGCCTTCCAATACACTGTTCATAAATATGATATTCAAAAGGATTTGATTGATGCTTTTATGAAAAGTATGCGTCAAGATTTAGATAAAAAAGTGTATTTGACACATGAAGAGTATAAAGAATATATTTATGGCTCTGCAGATGTTGTTGGCTTGATGTGCTTAAAAGTATTTGTAAAAGGAAATGTTGAAAAATATGAAGAATTAAAATCGTCAGCAATGTCATTAGGCTCTGCTTTTCAGAAAGTGAATTTTCTACGTGATTTAAAAGCTGATTTTGAAGAATTGGACCGTACTTATTTTCCTGATGCAGATTTAAAAAACTTAGACGAAGCTTCCAAACAAAAAATTATTACAGAAATTGAACACGACTTTTCACTTGGATTAAAAGGCATTTCAAAACTTCCTATTGAAGCTAAATTTGGTGTATTTACAGCATATAAATATTATTATAAACTATTAAAAAAACTCAAAAAAACGCCTTCTAAAAAAATAAAAAATGCACGAATTCGTGTGCCAAACTATCAAAAAATGGCACTCTTAGCAGGATCGTATGTAAATTATCGTTTAAATTTGATATAAAATTAAAAACAAACCATGACAACCTTACTCTGGATTACTCTATTTTTAGGAACTTTCTGTATGATGGAATTTATGGCTTGGGCTACACACAAATACGTTATGCATGGATTTTTATGGTCGCTCCATAAAGATCACCATCACAAAGATCATGATTCTTGGTTTGAAAGAAACGATGCTTTCTTTATTTTTTATGCTATTGTAAGTATTGGCTGTTTCTTGTTGTGGAAATATGATATTTTCTGGGCCGGATTACCAATCGGAGTTGGAATTTTTGCTTATGGCCTTGCCTATTTTATGGTGCATGACATTTTTATCCACCAACGTTTTAAAATGTTTCGCAATGCCAATAATTGGTATGCCAGAGGAATCAGAAGAGCACATAAAATTCATCACAAACATTTAGGTAAAGACGATGGCGAATGTTTTGGCATGTTATGGGTTCCGATGAAGTATTTTAAGCACAAGTAACTACTCTGCCAACGAAAAAGCAATCAACTCATCAATTTGTTTGCGTACATTTTGACTGTTCCAATTGCTAGACCCGATTTCTTTCATCACTATATTACCTTGATCATCTATTAAAAATGTAGCTGGTATGCTTCGAGAATATAATTCTTTTGGAACTTCACTTTTAGCATAATAAACAGGCAAGTTATATCCATTTTCTTTTAAGAAAGAACTCACTTTTTGAGGTTGGTCATTTGCTACGAATAAAAACTTAATCCTTTTTCCGTAATCTGCATACAACTCTTGCAAACTTGGCATTTCTGCAATACACGGCGGACACCAAGTTGCCCAAAAGTTAACTAGAACAACCTCTCCTTCCATTTGCTGAAAGTTTATCTGTTTTCCTTCATTATCTACCAAATTCCAATTAAAGTTGCTTATAGACTCTCTTTTTGCGATTTCAATTGTAGACGGATTAACAAACCATAATTTTGCTTGATTGAGTTTTACTTTCACATACGTTCCTACAGGCGTAAAAAGTAGTAGCACGAGTACCAACACAAAAAGTAAATTGCTCCATTGTATTCGAATATATTTCATATACATAATTAGAACGGAAAGATACAAATTTGTCAAAAAAAGAACATCTCTAATTCTTACTAAAAAAACACGCTACTACAACTAGCAACGTGTTTTCAACTAACGATCCTTAATCATAAAGATTATCGCACTATTGTACCAGTTGGGAATGATGAAGCATTGAGTGCAAAGTTGTTTGTTGCTGGTGCGGTATCATTTCCTGCAGTTCCTACTAGGGGCTTTAGTAAGAATGGAGCTGGACTGTTGTCAGGGTTTGGTTCAACCGAAATTACAACCGTGCGTCCACGAACATCCAATGGAAATGTAAATCCTGTTGGCGCATTGAGGAAAAAGTCTTCTCCTGGAATTGGCGGTCCTGCATTATTTTCAGTTCCACTAAACCCGTTAGAATCGTCCATCATTTCAAACGCTGTAAATGTTCCTGTTGTCAATGGACCAACTCCATCTACCACAACCCAACCTTCATATTTCCAACCATCGGCTAAAGGAGGCAAGTTCAAACCTGATGTTGGCGGCATTCCTGGCGTACCAAACCAAACACCATATTGATCGTTTCCGTTATTTCCTGTTCCTGGAATTTCATCAGTAGGTGTTCTCAAAAAGAATACTCCAGAAGCATTATCAAAGTTTCCACTACTTGTTACAGGCCCTAAACCTACTGTAGCAGTGTTTCCTGAAAAATCTCCCGCTAATAATTTTGTTGCTGCTGGTGCTGGATCTGGGTCTACTGCGGGTTCGATAGATAGTACAAAAGTTGTCGCTGCAGCTAATTGATCAGCATTGACTGCAAATGAAGTTCTTGATAAGTTTCCTGCATCATTTACCGTAAACGTTCCTGTTGATACTGGACTTCCATTTACAATAATCCAACCTTCATATACAAAGTCAGCTCCTAGGTTTTCTAATCCATTCAGATTTACATTTAAGTTAGCCAATGCAGGAGTAGCATCGTCATCATTACTACATGAGATTGCGAAGAATCCTAACGCCAATCCCAAAAACATTTTTTTTATCATTGCGAATATTTTTTATGATTATGATACAAATGTATTGCTCTAAAATCACGCAAAATGTTAGCTAGCTAACACTTCTAAAAAATATATGCAATTTTTTAAAAAGAACACAACTCAGTTAAGAGTAATTACAGATAAATAAGAAAAACAATTAACTACTAATCAATAGTTTAATCTTATTTATATAAATTAAAAATTTAAAACAAAAATAAACCCGAAAACTGCCATGATGTCATGCTGTTTTCGGGTTTGTTTTTTATATAAATTCTAGTAAAATTACCTTTCGCTAAAGCTCTTCTTTTTTAATTCATAAAACGAATTTCTTTTCGGTTAAAATCGATAACTTTTGCTTCTTTTAATTCATTCATCAAGATGTTTAATGTAGGTCTAGAAGTTCCTATTAAACTAGCAATGTCTTTTTGTGTGTAAGGATGTTTTACAACATGCTCACCTGTTTGTGGACATTCATACCCATATTCATCACACAACTCTCTTAAAAATTCTAGCAAACGTGTTTTGGTATCTTTAAACAATAAGAGTTGTAATCTACGTTCTAGTTTTTTGATACGAAATCCTATGAATTTGTATATTTTTAATGAAAATGTTTGATTGTCTCTCATCAAGTCATACATAGTGTCAACACTTATAGGACATATAGAAGTTGAATTGTCTACAGATTGTGCAAATTCATTTCGCTTTTCTTCTCCTAAAATAGCTTTTTCTCCAAATAATTCTCCTTTAGATAGAATTGATTTTACAACTTCTTCTCCATCATCCGTATAGTACCCTAGTTTTACTTTTCCTTTATCTATTAGGTATACTTTATTCGCAGAATCTTCTTCAAAGTAGATGTAATCCTGTTTTTTATAAGAATTGAACTCGTGCGCTTTTTTATAGTTCTTGAATTTGTGTGGACACAAGATATGGAAGAGATTGACATCATTAAAATACCAAAGCGAATTCATAATTTATATCATTACTTTTTTTAGAAACTGTATCGAAACTATATTTTTTGAAGTCGCATAAAGAAGTGTGTCCTTACAGTAAAGCATAAAAAAAGCTGTTTAAAAAATAAACAGCTTTTTAATATTATGTATCGTATAATGTTTTATACGTGCAGTGCTCTATCATCTGTTGCCGCCAAAGCCGCTTCTTTGATTGCTTCCGCAAATGTAGGGTGTGCATGCGACATACGTGCAATATCTTCCGCCGAAGCTCTGTATTCCATTGCTACTACCGCTTCTGCTATAAGATCTGCAGCTCTCGCCCCAATCATATGTACTCCTAAGATTTCATCTGTAGCTTCATCAGCTAAAATTTTAATAAATCCGTCCAAATCCATACTTGCTCGGCTTCTACCTAACGCACGCATAGGAAATTGCCCTGATTTGTAAGCTACTCCAGCTTCTTTTAGTTGTTCTTCTGTTTTTCCAACAGCGGCAACTTCTGGCCAAGTATATACTACTCCAGGTATTAAATTGTAATCTATATGAGGTTTTTGTCCTGCGATGATTTCTGCCACCATAGAACCTTCTTCTGAAGCTTTGTGAGCTAACATAGCTCCTTTTACAACATCTCCAATAGCATAAATATTTGGGATATTGGTTTGTAAATGATTGTTTACTTCTACGCGACCACGATCGTCTATTTTTACACCCGCAACTTCAGCATTTAATCCATCAGTATATGGACGACGCCCGACAGAAACTAAACAATAATCTCCTCTAAATTCAACTTCTTCTCCTTTTTTATTATCTGCTTTCACCACAACCTCATCACCAACACGTTCAACTGATTTTACTTTGTGAGAAGTATTGATTTTAAATTTTTGCTTTTTCAATACTTTCGTCAACTCTTTAGACAATCCAGCATCCATTCCTGCAATAATTCGATCCATATACTCGATAACCGTTACTTCTGCTCCTAAACGACGGTATACTTGTCCAAGTTCCAAACCGATTACGCCACCACCAATTACCAACATGTGTTTTGGCACTTCTTTTAGTTTTAATGCTTCCGTAGAAGTAATAATACGTTCTTTATCTAAGGTAATAAATGGCAAATTAGATGGCTTGCTTCCTGTTGCAATGATGATATTTTTTGCTTCAATTTCCTCGTTCGTTCCATCATTTTTAGCAATAGTAACATGTGTTGCATCTTTAAAGCTTCCAAGCCCTTCATACACCTCAATATTGTTCTTTTTCATCAAGAAATCAATTCCTCCTGTCGTTTGATCAACAACTGCTTGTTTACGCGCAATCATTTTTTCAAGATTAACTTTTACATCTCCTGAAATTTCAATTCCGTGCTCTTCAAAATGTTTGATTGCATCTTCGTAATGATGTGAAGAATCTAGTAATGCTTTTGACGGAATACATCCTACATTTAAGCAAGTTCCTCCTAATGTACTGTATTTTTCAATGATTGTAGTTTTCATCCCTAGTTGTGCGCAACGAATTGCAGCAACATATCCTCCAGGACCTGAGCCAATTACGGCTACATCGTATGAATTCATATTCTTGTATTTTGAACTTTTTGATTTGTCAATACTACAAAAGTACAACTATTTTAGGGTTCGACAATGCTTTTGTAGTTTCTATCACATTTTCTTAATAAAAGCTTTTAAAATTATATTTTAAATAAAAAAAGACGACATTAAATGCCGTCTTTCCTGTAAAAACTAGGTAATTATTAATTGAGTATGATTCGCTTTGTCGTCACTTTTTGATTTGTTATAAGCTTTAGAATATAGACATTTGGACGTAAATTCCTTAAGTCTACAGGAATCTCTTTCCCTTGAGTAAAAGCTTTTTCATAAACAATTTCTCCAGTATTGATATCTAACACCTGAATCGTTCCTCTTTCAACTATATTTTCCTGTATTTGCACTGTAAATTGCCCATTACTTGGATTTGGAATTAATGAAATTAGGTCGTTTGTTACCGATCTTTCAAAAGGTTCTCCTCTATCTTCATTACCACGTCCATTGAATTCAACATAATAATGACATTCGCTTCCATATTCTTCTTCTGGATTTTCAGAGAAATTTTGAGAAAAGGCAAAATGGTAGTTTGTTTGTTGTTGCACTCCTTCATTCATTCTAAACTCTACACTTAATGGGTAGTATTCACCAGAAGGAATCTCAACTTGTAATAATTGTGCTCTTCTCGGATCTGTGATTACAACTTCTCTTTGTTCTTGATTACGAATTTCAATTCCTTCCGAACGACCTCCGCTACCAAGCCAACGCTCCCATAGTTCTGGACTTAACTGAAATCTAATCTCTCCTAATTCTTGAAATGGAATTTCTGGATTTCCTACTAATGTGAAATTGATATCAAATAACGCATGTTCAAATGTATGATTTCCAACTAAAATACCTCCAAAACCTGTAGAATAACTTCCTCCTAAATTTACCAAACTTGCATTTCTAGTTACAATGTTATTATTATTTCTCACATTTGGCCCAATTGGAGCTCCAGGTCCTGGATTTTCGTTTGCCATAGGATCATTTGGATCAACTATTCTTCCTAAAAAACAAATCATTGCTCCGTTACTTAAACCAAAAATTGCTGGGTCATTTGGTTGCCACTTTGCATCAATTATATATTCTTGACCTGGTGCTAATGGTGGAATTCGGAAACCTTGTCCTGCCACATATGTGTTTGACGCATTAAAACCTGTATATGGATTTGTTAGTTCGCCACCTGCAGGATTTGAATTAATCTGTGTTGTTCCATCCCACGATTCTGGCCAAGTTTCTCCTGTTGATCCAAGTGTCCAATATAATTTTGCATAACTTGTAGATGAAGTTGTAAGACTAACGTTGTGTACTCTGAAGCGCATTACATTGTAATTAGAACCTACATATCCAGGATCTTCATGAGTTAAATTTAATCCTGAGTTTGTTCTTCGGTTCCAAATATCAGGGCTTTGCCAAATACTTTGTCCTGAATTATTAGGCTCTTCTCCACCATCGCGCGAACTGTCGAATCCTGCCAAATCATATCCCGAATCACAACCCATAGTTTTTAATACTTCCACGCCCTTATTTCCACTATCAAGCCAGTTACTAAGTCGTGTCGAATTGGTTCCTCCACCAGTCCATGAACCTGAAAATTTCCCATAATTATTATTGTCTACCAAACTTCCTCCAGAAGAGGTACATCCTATATTTAAGTCTCCATTCATTAATTGTCCTACTATTTGGTGGTTTTGATTGAATAATGGAGAGCCACTTGATCCAGGTTCTACCAAACCGTCATCCCATTGGTTGATTAACCAAGTATTAGTAGTAGATGCTGGATTACTATCAAACGAAATTTTCTTAATATCGCCCCGCGGATGATGGATTCCTGTTACATCAGTAGGTAATGTTCCACTTTTATCCCATCCTGCATAAGTAGCGTTATAAGACGCAGGAATTGAAGAATTGATTTCTACCAGACAAAAGTCAGTAGTAGCATTTCTAGCTCGCAAGGTAGAACCTGACAAAGACTGGGAAGAAGGCGAACTACTCGGATTGGCGCAGGTAGCACTCTGCCAGTTAAATCTAAATACCCAAGCTCCAGGGTTGTTATTATAACAATGGTTTGCAGTAAGCACGTATGGTTTTCTGTCTTGATTGGTATTATTTATTACCGAACCTGAACAAGAACCTCCACCAACAATGATTAACATGCTGGCATCTATTTCACAAGTCCAAGGAGCCCCTACAGAACAGTTTACATTATTATGACACCAACGACCTGCAGCATCTCCAAATCCATAAGGTGTACGGTATCCATGTATAACTTGATTAAGTTCTAAAACACCTTGCCCAATTACTTCTTTTGGTTCTTGATATTCAATGGTTATAAAATCCCCTTGAAGTAATTCGGTTGCAAAAATTCCGTCCTTACTATTGTTTTGGTCTGTAAATGCTCCAAGCGCATGCCCTTCTTTATTGTAAATAAATAGTTTTGCTCCTTTTGGCACTTTGTATTTATTAAATATTAAATTAATACTTAAAGCATTGGGCGACACGATTGATACACTCCAAATACGATCTCCATTAGCAAGTGTTTGCCAGATTCCATCATTGAACCCAATCTCAACTGGAATTTCAACTCCAAAACGAAAAGGCTTAGCTTCTCCCTTTGTAAGTTCATCTTCCCTTTTGTACGATTCAACATCTACCAAAGGCATATCTATCACTGGAATTTTTTCCATTATCGATACATCTTTTCCTTGCTGTGTTAACGCAAAAGGCGTTCCTCCTTCACTAAGTTGCGCACTAAGTTGCCAACATAGCAAAACTAGAAGGTAGGTAAGTAATTTTGTTTTCATGGTTTTGTTGTTTTGGTTATAGATGTTACCACTTTGATAACTAACTAAATATAAACTAATTACTACATGAAAAGCGAGGTTATTAGCATACTTATTTAGGGTTAATTACCTATAAATGAAAAGGCTAAACCTTACTTTTTACAAAAAAAAGTACCGTATTTTATTATGTTTTGGCTTGTAGATTATTCGTTTGGGAATCCTAACATTTCTCCCATTCCAACCGTAAACAACCAGCTTCCATAAATAGCATGTTCTATAGTAACTAATACTGTAGAACGTGTTTTTTGAAATGTTATAGCAAATAAAATCCCTCCTAAAAACGTAAGGATAAGTACCAATGTGTTTTTAAAAAATACATGAGCCAGGCTAAACAGTATTGCGTTTGCTAAAAGAAATAACTGTTTCTGTTTAATTAGTGTATTGTATCGTAAAAAGAAGAATGTTCGATAGATTAACTCTTGTGGATAAACAGAAAATAAACTGTATAAAAAAACTATACATATCCACCAAAGCAGTTTTGTTCTCACAATGACAAACAGTTTAGTAGCATCCGTAAAGTACACATATAGCGACGTCAATACCATGATGATGCCTAATAGAATGAACGTATTTCGCCAAAATTCTTTCCAAGGAAGTGATTTTCCAATAGAAAATTGTTGTTTTTCTATTTTGAGTAGTATCCACACAACATATACAAATCCCAAAAGAACAAATAGTATTTTAAGATATAATGCATAGTTAAATACCAAACTAATAGGTAATAAGATAAAAAGTAGCAATAATTCTGTGAACTTATATATAACACTTTGCATTTTACTTTTTACAATAAAGATACGAAAGGAAAACATACATAGAACTACATCGAAATTGCCGTTGTATGTTTTACTTCGCCTATTACAAAAATACTATGAGTATTTCCTATATTAGGTATTGCAGTAAGTTTGGTAATCATAAAATCGCGATAGGCTTCCATATCGTTTACAACAACTTTAAGAATGTAATCATAATCACCGCTCACATGATAACATTCTAACACTTCCTCTAGTTTAAGAATTTCTTTTTCAAATTTCATGACAAAATCTTTTGAATGTTGTGTGAGTCGTACGTGACAGTGCGCTAGGAAATTTTTAGCGATTCGTTTTTTATCAAGTATAGCCACATAGTTTTTTATAATTCCTTCTTTTTCTAATTTTTTTATACGTTCATATACTGCCGTAACCGAAAGGTGCAACTTATTAGCGAGTTCTTTTGTTGTTTGCTTGCTATCTTTTTGAAGAAACATCAACAATGTTTTGTCTGTTTGATCGAGCTTGGACATGGAAAAAAATCTACAATTTAACATTTTGAATTATAAAACTATGTAAAATATTCATCAATAAACACATATAATAGTTTTATTTTCTATAAATAACAGTATTAGTTGTTCTAAAATCATTTTTTAAAGAATTTTGATGATACTTTAAAAGATGATAAATTATGAAATTTAATCCCGCAAATACTATTCAAGATTTACAATATTTTGGTGAGTTCGGAGGTGTAAACCCTTCTATTTCAGATTCATCAACCTACACATTTCTTTCTGCAAAAACCATGTTTGATACATTTGAAGGAAATGCTGACGGATGCTATTTATATTCTAGACATTCTTCTCCAAGTAATTTATACTTAGGCGAAGCGCTTGCTGCTATGGAAGGTACAGAAACTGCTAATGTTTCAGCTTCTGGAATGGGTGCCATCACACCTGTTTTATTACAATTATGTAAAAGTGGCGATCATATAGTTTCAAGTAGAACAATTTATGGTGGGACATATGCTTTTTTGAAAAACTTTACTCCTCGTTTTCATATTGAAACAACTTTTGTTGATATAACTAAATTAGATGCAGTTGAAGCAGCCATTACTCCAAATACAAAAGTATTATACTGTGAGTCCGTAAGTAATCCTTTACTTGAAGTCGCTGATATTGAAAGCTTGTCAAAAATTGCTAAAAAACATGGACTCAAATTAGTGGTAGATAATACATTTTCGCCATTATCAATTGCCCCTGCCAAACTAGGAGCTGATATTGTGATACATAGTTTAACAAAATTCATCAATGGCTCAAGTGATACTGTTGGCGGAGTAGTATGTGGAACACAAGATTTTATTAATCAATTGCGCAATGTGAATGATGGAGCTAGTATGTTACTTGGATCAACAATGGACAGTCTACGTTCTGCTTCTGTTTTAAAGAACTTACGAACCCTACATATCCGTATGAAACAACATAGCCATAATGCTATGTATTTAGCCAAAAAATTTGAGGCTGACGGACTCAAAACAGTATACCCTGGGTTAGAATCGCATCCTTCACATGAATTATTTAAAAACATGATGAATTTTGAATATGGTTTTGGTGGTATGCTTACTATTGATGTTGGAGATATTGATACAGCAAATCAATTGATGGAATTAATGCAAGAACGCAACTTAGGATACTTAGCTGTTAGTTTAGGTTTTTATAAAACACTTTTTAGCGCACCAGGCACGTCTACTTCTTCTGAAATTCCAGAGGATGAACAACTTGAAATGGGGCTAACGGATGGCTTAATACGTTTTTCTATTGGATTGGATAATGACATTCAACGTACGTATCAAATTATGCGTCAATGTATGGAAGATTTAAAAATACTTGAGCCTGCAATGGTATAATTTGCAATGTTTAGTTTAATTGTAAAAGGAGCTTGTACTAAGCTCCTTTTTTGTTTTTCAGTCATATAGAATAGAAAACCCCTAAGGAGAATACGGAATAACAATAAAATTAAGACCAATTACGGTTTTCCGTAAAGCCTTCCATTACATTTTCAGTATTATTGAACCCCATAAAACCTAAACCATTACATAGACTGTATGAGCAAACATGTTTATATATTAAGAGAGCGGAAAGAAAATGGAGAACTCCACCTATTTGCAGCAAACAAAACAGACGAAAACGAATGTAGATCACAGCAAAAATCTATTTGCGGACAGATGGATATTGAAGAAAACTCACGCACAATATTTGCTTGTCAACCAGAGGACAGAGCCCGAACACAATGTGCTAAAGTAGGTAGAAAAATGTGTGTAAATTGTGTTAGTCACTTGTATATGGATTCTATTTAAATTCCTTTAATACGTTCCCAAAAAACAGCTAGCACTTTTTTCATATCATTTCCGTTTTCAAACTTTGGTTCAAAAGGTTTCATATTGAGTTTTCCTTTTTCATTAAATAATTGGAAACTAAATACTGGCTGCTTACCATTTCCAAGATCGACCAATGGATATCTAAGATCATTGTATAAATAGGTGCCTTTTTCTTGTAAAGATAAGTTATAATAGTCATCACTAAACCATGCAAGTTTTGCCAAATTAGGATTCGTTTTAGGAATCAATTCATGATTTTTTTCTAACGTTTTCCATTCAATAAATACATCTTTGGTGTCAAATAACGAATAAAAACCTATATGATATGCATTTTCTGTTTCTGCAATACCATACCATAAAATATTATTGAACATGGATGGCTCTGTACTGTATCGAGTATACACAATTTTTTCGGCATTCAATGAACGTGTAAAGACAGAATTTATATATAATTTATTACCAACAGTAAATAACATATACATACTACTAATTCCCAAACCAAGAAACAACCATTTTTTTCGTTTGGTATCTTTTCTATGATAAAACATTAAAATAATTAAGCACAACAAAAAAGGAATTGTGTATAAAGGATCTACTACAGCAATGTTACTAAAAGCAACACGATAATCGCTAAACGGTAAAAAGAGTTGCGTTCCGTAACCTGTAAAACAATCTAAAATAGGATGCGTAAATATCGATAGAAAAAACAGCCAAGTCCAATCTTTTTGGATAGTCGTATCTTTTCGTTTTCCTTTATCGTACAATTTATACACGAGCAATCCCAACAAAAGCGAAGCAATAATGGCAAAGGTAATGGAATGCATAAAACCTCTATGAAACAGCATCGCGTCAATATTATTATCATAAATCCAATCGCCAACAAACACATCCAAGTCAGGAATAGTTCCGCCAATAGCACCAAACAATAATGCTTTGTTTCCTATTTTTTTGCCCATTGCGATTTCGCCACAGGCAGCGCCAAGCACAATTTGTGTAAGTGAATCCATATACAATTGATAATAATTATGTAAAGGTACGCAACCAAATTGATTTGCATAGAAGTTAACAAAATCGTAACATTACGCTGGGAAACTAACCACAAAATTATGCAAGAAGAAAATAATATTTCCGAAACTAAAATCGGTAATCAAAAAATCATCAATAATAAAGAATTAAGCATTTGGGAAGCGTTGATTCCTGTAATTGCGCTAGTAGGAATGCTTTTTTACAATGTAAAATTTGCCTTTGGAGATGACGCTTTAAGTGGAAGTAATCAATTTGTGCTTCTCCTTGGAGCTGCAGTAGCTGCAATTGTAGGTTTTTACAATAAAGTTTCATACAAACGAATGATTGAAGAAGTTTCCGAAAATGTAAAATCTACCACAGGTGCATTGCTGATTTTACTTTTTGTAGGTTCGCTTGCAGGAACATGGCTTATTAGTGGTATCATTCCGTCCATGATTTATTATGGTTTACAAATCTTAAATCCAACGATATTTTTACCTGCCTGCGTCATCATTTGTGCAATCATTTCTGTTGCCACTGGAAGTAGCTGGACAACCTCTGCTACCGTTGGTATTGCGTTGATTGGAATTGGAAATGCCTTGGGAATTCACACAGGAATGACAGCTGGAGCCGTTATCTCAGGCGCATATTTTGGAGATAAAATGTCTCCCTTAAGTGATACAACAAACTTAGCTCCTGCAATGGCTGGTGGCGAATTGTTTTCACATATTAAATACATGACATACACAACAATTCCTACAATTATTGTTACCCTAATTATTTTTGTCATCATTAGTTTATCAATTGATGTAACAGGAAATACAGATACGAGCGCAATGCTCGCTGCGATTAAAAGTTCATTCAATATATCTCCTTGGCTATTTTTAGTGCCAGTCGTAGTTATATTCTTGATTATCAAAAAAACACCGCCTTTAGTTGCTTTATTAATCGGAACATTGCTTGGCGGAATTTTTGCAGTAATTTTTCAACCTGAAATTGTTACGAAAATTGGCGGAGGTGAAAGCCTAACCTTCAACAATGCATACAAAGGTATTATGAATGCGATGACTGTTGACACTGCTGTAGAAACCACTAATGCAGACTTAAACGATTTATTTAGTTCAGGCGGAATGAATGGTATGTTGGGTACAATTTGGTTGATTATTTGCGCAATGGTTTTTGGAGGTGTGATGGACGCAATTGGCGCATTATCAAGAATTAGTAGATCTGTTTTAAATTTATTTGATTCTATTTTTGGATTATTTGCCAGTACCGTAATTAGTTGTTTAGGATTGAATGTATTGGCTTCTGATCAATATTTAGCAATTGTAATTCCTGGGAGAATGTATAAAAAAGCGTTTGAAGATAAAGGTTTAGCTCCTGAAAATTTAAGTAGAACTCTAGAAGATTCAGGAACCGTTACTTCGGTTTTAGTTCCTTGGAATACTTGCGGAGCGTATCAATCAAGTGTGTTGGGTGTTGATACTTTATCATACATGGGATATGCCTTTTTCAATTATTTAAGTCCTTTTACAACATTGATTTTTGCGGCATTTAAAATTAAAATCAAACAACTTACGAGCAAAACAGCTTAGTTTTCAATTACATACAAAATCTTTAAAATATGCAATCTATGATTGCATATTTTTTTGCTATAATTCAATCTTATTTTCTAAAAAATACGAGATAAGAATTATCTATTATTCAATAAAAAATTAAAATTTTCTTCACAAAAAACTATCTATGACTTAGCTATATTTGCGACCGAAATAAATAATTCATAAAAACAATATAATTATGGCATTTGTAGGAAAAAAATTTCCGAATTTAAGTGTAGACGCAATGAATGAAATGGGCGATACTTTTAAAGTAAACGTTCTAGAAGAAGCTCAAAAAAACAATAAAAAAGTATTGCTTTTTTGGTATCCAAAAGACTTTACTTTTGTTTGTCCAACAGAATTACATGCTTTCCAAGCTGCTTTAGCTGAGTTTGAAAAAAGAAATACAATCGTTATTGGTGCTTCTTGTGATACTCCTGAAGTTCACTTTGCATGGTTAAATACAGCAAAAGATAACGGAGGAATTGAAGGAGTAACCTATCCTCTATTAGCAGATAGCAACCGTAACTTATCTAGCATCTTAGGAATTTTAGATATAACTAACGAAGTATATGATGAAGAAACCGGAACAGTTCAAGTAGAAGGTGACAATGTTACTTACAGAGCTACTTATTTAATTGATGAGGAAGGAACTGTTTTCCATGAAGGAATCAATCATATGCCTGTTGGTAGAAACGTAAATGAATACCTTCGTTTGATTGATGCGTATACACACGTTCAAGAAAAAGGAGAAGTTTGTCCAGCTAATTGGGAAGAAGGAAAAGACGCAATGAACGCAAATAGAAATGGTGTTGCTGAATATTTAGCAGCACATGTAAATTAATTTTTTACCATGGTTCAAGAATTAAATCAAGACAATTTAACAGAACTTGTAAAAGAAAATGAAACAGTTGTTGTGCAATATTCTGCCACTTGGTGTGGAAATTGTCGCATCATGAAACCAAAAGTAAAAAAGTTAGCAAGTGAGTTAACAAATGTAACTTTTGTGATTGCTGATGCTGAAAAATTTCCAGAGTCAAGAAAATTAGCAACTGTAGATAACTTGCCAACGTTTGCTACTTTCAAAAATGGTTCTTTTGTAAACCAAGTGCAAACAAACAAATTCGATGTATTAAAAGAATTAGTGGAAGAAGTTATTTAATTAATAAAAAGAAAAAATATGAAATTACCTGTAATAAAACATTTAACACAGTTTATCGCCGACAATGACGAAGATTATGTAGTAGAAACTATTGAAACTTTAGAAGCTTTAACAGAAGTTCCTTCTTTGAAAGATGAAGAACTTGATGTTATTGGTGAACTCATCTCTAATATGTACGGAGCTATTGAGGTACATAAGATGGAAAAAGATGGCACACCAAGAAAAGAAGCTCTTAATAGTTTTATGGGACGCGTTATGGGTTCTATTGATAGGTAATTGTTTTTTTTTAACTTTATAAAAAAAGGTCACTTAAATTAAGTGACCTTTTTTAGTTAGTAAAATTATCTGAGATCAAATCTATCAAGATCCATTACTTTGGCCCAAGCAGCAACAAAGTCACGCACAAACTTTTCTTGCGCATCGTTACTTCCGTACACTTCTGCAATAGCTCTTAGCTCTGTATTAGAACCAAAAATAAGATCAGCTCGTGTTCCTGTGAATTTAAGTTCGCCCGTTCTTCGGTTTCTTCCTTCAAAATAACGATCATCCTCAGAAGTAGCTTTCCAAGTATATGTCATATCTAATAAGTTTTTAAAGAAATCATTTGTCAAACTTCCTACGCGATCTGTAAACACTCCGTGTTTTGACCCGTCATAATTAGCTCCTAAAACACGTAAACCTCCTACTAATACAGTCATTTCAGGAACTGTTAAAGTTAATAAGTTAGCTTTATCCACTAATAAGTCTTCTGCTGCAATATCCAAATCAGATTTTATATAATTTCTAAATCCGTCTGCTAAAGGCTTTAAATAATTGAAACCTTCTATATCAGTTTGTTCTTGTGAAGCATCGCCTCTTCCTTGACTAAAAGGAACTGTTATCTCATGTCCTGCATTTTTTGCTGCTTTTTCAACACCAACATTTCCTGCTAAAACAATAAGGTCTGCTATAGAAACTTCGCCATTAAAATCATTTTGAATGCCTTCCAATACATTCAATACTTTTGCCAACTCTGCAGGATTATTTACTTCCCAGCTTTTTTGTGGTTCCAAACGTAAGCGACCACCATTTGCTCCTCCACGCATATCAGAACCTCTATAGGTTGAAGCTGATGCCCACGCTGTAGTAACCAATTGTGAAATGGACAACCCAGTGCTAGAAATCATATGTTTTAAAGTATCAATATCAGCATTACTCAAAGTATAATTTACTTTTGGAATTGGATCTTGCCATAATAATTGTTCTTGTGGTACTTCAGGACCTAAATAACGATCCATTGGTCCCATATCTCTATGAGTTAGTTTATACCACGCACGAGCAAACGCATCTTCAAACGCTTTAGGATTTTCATGAAAATGTTTTGAAATCTTTAAATATTCTGGATCTGTTTTTAGAGCGATATCAGCAGTTGTCATCATCAACGCTTGTTTTCCATTAGGATCTCCTGCCTTTGGCGCCATTCTCGCATTTGATGCTGCTGTTGGCGTCCATTGATGCGCTCCAGCAGGACTCTTAGTTAATTCCCAATCATAATTTAATAATACATCAAAATAATCATGATCCCAACGAGTAGGGTTAGGCGTCCAAGCTCCTTCAATTCCACTGGTAATAGTATCATCTAAAACACCTGTTCCAAAAGAGTTTTTCCATCCCATACTCATTTCTTCTATCGGAGCACCATGAGGCTCTGCTCCTACATATTTATTAGGGTCGGCGGCACCGTGTGCTTTTCCGAATGTATGTCCTCCAGCAACTAATGCTACTGTTTCTTCATCATTCATCGCCATTCTCCCAAAAGTTTCTCTGACATCGGCTGCAGATCCCATCGGGTCAGGATTTCCATTAGGTCCTTCTGGGTTCACATAAATCCAACCCATCATCACTGCTGCAAGTGGATTTTCCAAATCTCCTTCTTTGTAACGATCATCGTTTGCTCCCCATTCAGTTTCACTTCCCCAGTATACATCTTGTTCTGGTTCCCAAACATCTTCACGACCTCCTGCAAATCCAAAGGTTTTAAACCCCATAGATTCTAAGGCACAATTTCCTGCAAGAATCATTAAATCTGCCCACGATATTTTATTTCCATACTTTTGTTTGATTGGCCATAATAACAATCTAGCTTTATCTAAATTTCCATTATCAGGCCAACTATTTAACGGTGCAAATCGTTGTGTTCCTGAACCTGCTCCTCCACGACCATCTCCTACTCTATACGTTCCTGCACTATGCCATGCCATACGAATCATAAATCCACCATAATGTCCATAATCAGCAGGCCACCAATCTTGAGATTCTGTCATTAAGTTAATTACATCTTGTTTTAAAGCTGCAAAGTCTAAACTATTAAAAGCTTCTGCATAATTAAAATCTTCTCCCATAGGATTAGACTTGGCTGTATGTTGCCTTAGAATATTCAATTTTAATTCGTTAGGCCACCAATCGCGGTTTTTCACTCCACTTCCAGCAGTTTTTTTAATAGTACCATTAAAAAATGGGCATTTTGCAGTACTTTCGTTAAGGTCAAAGTTTTTACCTCCTTGAGTACTATTTGAATGAGAATTGTTTTCCATTTCTATATCTTTTTAGTTTTGGATTTCTTAGTTGTACTAAAATTACTTATTAATTTGCGATTTTCAAGGTTAACAAATTGATTGTTACTATTTGATAATAGTTTTTGATTATAAAAACTACCACAAAGTATAATTTAAAATTATTTCATAAAATTTCGCAAACTATATTTTAATAGATATCATTATTGCTTAATTTTACTGAACAAACCAAAAAAAAACAAAAAATGGCAACAGTTACTTTACACGGAACAGCTTTTAAGACCACTGGAAATTTACCTAATATTGGTGAAAAAGCTCCTGATTTTACATTAACTACGACAGATTTAAACACGAAAAAACTAAGCGATTATAAAGGTTCAAAAGTAATAATGAATATTTTCCCTAGCATTGATACGGGTGTATGTGCAACTTCTGTAAGAACTTTCAATGAAGAAGCAAGTGAGTTAGACAATACAAAAGTACTATGTATTTCTCGCGACTTACCTTTTGCACAGTCTCGTTTTTGTGCTGCTGAAGGATTAAAAAATGTAGAAACTTTATCTGATTTTAAAGATGGTAGTTTTGGAAATACGTATGGCGTTGCTATGACAGAAGGTCCGATGGAAACTTTACACTCACGTGCAATTGTTGTTCTTGATGAAAATGGAACGGTAACGTATACTGAACACATCACCGAAATTGCAGAAGAACCTAATTATAAAGCTGCTTTAGAAGCATTAATGGATGATTAAATTCATAACAGGCAGGATACGAGCTATAGGATATGCGTTTAAAGGCGCATATCTACTCATTACTACCGAAGCCAGTGCTAAAGCTCAATTTTTTATTGCCATTTTAGTAACATTTGCTGGTTTCTATTTTGAAATTTCCGTTACGGAATGGTTACTACAAACACTAACTATTGGATTGATTATTGGTTTGGAAGGAATGAATACTGCTGTAGAAAAAATTGCTGATTTTATTCATCCAGAACACCATAAAAAGATTGGCATCATTAAAGATATTGCTGCCGGAGCAGTTTTCATTTTTGCGATTGCAGCCATTATTATTGGTCTTATTATTTACTTGCCCAAAATCATACAATAAAGTACTGTAAAATCTGTAGTTTTTAAAAAAAAGCAAACAATTACATTCATTTTTTTCTTACCTTGTTGTAATTATTAACAACAAAATCAGTAATCATGAAAAAAAGAGCATTAAAAAACTTAGCACTGAACAAAAAATGCATTTCCACCCTTGAAAATAAAGTAGTTGGTGGAGCTATTAAAACTATTGACGGTTGTGCTAACACAGGTTGTGTAGGTCCTGTACAACATACTTGTGGTATTATTAATTGCAATTTAACAAAAGAAGAAAGTTAGTCATAAACAAAGCGGGAAAGATTTCCCGCTTTTTCTTTTTATAGGCATCATAATACCTAATCAACTTCTCCATTTTATCCTTTAAAACAAGGAAAGTATTTTTAGCTAAATCTTTTCGGGGAAAGATTATTTTAAATATCTTGCGGATTAAGCGTAATTTGTATTTTTGCATAAATAGCAATTCCTGAATGGCAAAGAAAAAAACCGTAAAGAAGACTAAAAAAACTCCGAGAGTCCCTAAATTCAAAAAGCCTGACTTTACATTAACTAGACAACATCGTATTGTGTTGGGTAGCTTATTGATGCTTCTTTCTATTGCCTTATTTATAGCGTTTATTTCTTTTTTCTTTACATGGGAGGTTGATCAAAGCGAAGTAGGTCAATTGTCTCGTGACACAGAAACTAAAAATTGGATGCAAATTTTTGGCGCAAACATAAGTCATTTCTTTATATATCAAGGATTTGGAATTGCTTCGCTCCTATTTACAGGATTATTATTCCTTTCTGGACTTCATTTATTTTTGGATACTCAAAAAAACATGTTCCCACAATGGTTTTGGGGAAGCATTATCGTCATCTGGGTTTCTATATTTCTTGGTTTCTTTTTTAGCTCATTTCCCTTACTAGGAGGAACTATAGGTTTTGAGTTGAATTCCTTTCTACATGATTATATTGGAAAAATTGGCATTGGTTTAGTATTGCTTTTTGGATTTATTATTTATGCAGTTGTTCGTTTAAAACTAACTCCAGAAAATGTCGCAGAATATTTCAATAAAAAAGCAAAAGCAGTAAAAGAAGATTTTAATACAGAGGAAACTATTATTGAATCTTCTCTTGATTCTACTGATATTTCTACAGATCCTATTTCTTCTTCTGAAGAATCCCATGAAGAAAACGAAACATCTGAAATAGAAATCAAGACTCAGAAATCTGAATTTGAGCTTTCTGTTGAAAATTTACAACCTACAATTAAAAATTATTCAGACCGAACAATTTCAGAAGATGAAGTTTCTGATATTCCAGACACTTCTTTTGAAGTAGAAATTGCCAAAGATGAAGATGAAACAGAAATTCAAGTAGAAAAAATTATTGAAGAAAAAACCGTTACCGAAAATCTTTCAGACAAATTAGTCCGTGAACATGGAGAGTTTGATCCGCGATTGGAACTCGGCAATTTTCGATTCCCAACTATTGAATTGCTCAAAGATTATACTAATGGAAGTTCGATTACGATTAATCAAGAAGAACTTGAAGAAAATAAAAATCAAATCGTTACGACTCTACGAAATTATAAAATCGAAATTGCTAGCATCAAAGCGACTGTTGGCCCAACAGTTACACTTTATGAAATTATCCCTGAAGCGGGTGTTCGGATTTCAAAAATTAAAAACTTAGAAGATGACATTGCTCTTTCGCTTGCCGCATTAGGCATTCGTATTATCGCTCCTATGCCAGGAAAAGGAACAATCGGTATTGAAGTTCCTAACAAAAAACCGGCAATTGTTTCTATGCGATCGGCAATTGCTTCCAAAAAATTTCAAGAGGCTGAAATGCAATTACCTATTGCGTTTGGAAAAACCATTAGTAACGAAACTTTGGTGGTTGATCTTGCTAAAATGCCTCACTTGTTAATGGCAGGAGCTACAGGACAAGGAAAATCGGTAGGACTAAATTGTATCTTAACCTCAATTTTATACAAGAAGCATCCTTCAGAAGTAAAATTTGTATTGGTAGATCCTAAAAAAGTAGAATTGACTCTTTTTAATAAAATTGAACGTCACTATTTGGCAAAACTACCTGATTCTGAAGATGCAATTATTACTGATAACTCCAAAGTAATCAACACGTTGAACTCACTTTGTATTGAGATGGATCAACGATATGACATGCTTAAAGAAGCAATGTGTCGTAACATTGTTGAATACAATGCAAAGTTTAGAGCTCGTAAATTGAATCCTAACGACGGGCACAAATTTTTGCCATATATTGTCTTAGTGGTAGATGAATTTGCAGATTTGATTATGACTGCTGGAAAAGAAGTAGAAACTCCTATTGCTCGTTTGGCTCAATTAGCACGTGCCATTGGAATTCACTTGATTATTGCCACTCAAAGACCTTCTGTAAATGTAATTACAGGAATGATTAAAGCCAACTTCCCTGCCAGAGTTGCCTTCCGAGTAATGTCTAAAATTGACTCTAGAACAATTTTAGACAATTCAGGAGCCGATCAATTGATTGGTCGTGGAGATATGCTCTACACACAAGGAAATGACTTAATTCGTATTCAATGTGCGTTTGTAGACACTCCAGAAGTTGAAAAAATTACGGATTATATCGGCGCGCAAAAAGCATATCCTGAAGCATTTATTCTGCCAGAATATGTTGGTGAAGAAAGTGGCACAAGTCTTGATATAGATATAGAGGATCGAGATAAACTTTTCCGGCAAGCTGCTGAAGTTATTGTCACAGCACAACAAGGATCGGCATCTTTATTACAACGAAAGTTAAAATTAGGATATAACCGCGCAGGTCGCATTATAGATCAATTAGAAGCTGCAGGAATTGTAGGTCCATTTGAAGGAAGTAAAGCACGCCAAGTGCTTATTCCAGATATTATAGCTTTAGATCAATTATTAGATAACGAAAAACAATGAGTACAATGAAAAAATTAGTTTTAGTGTTGGTATTAGGTGTATTTGCCATTTTTGCAGCAAATGCTCAAAATGCAGATAAGGCAAAAAAACTATTAGATGAAGTTTCTGCAAAAGTAAATAGCTACGACAACATTCAAATTGAATTTAAATATCAATTAAATAATAAAGAAGCAAATACTAAGCAAGAATCTAAAGGAAATGTAACCTTAGAAGGAGACAAATATTTATTGAACTTTTTAGGTTTCACGAAAATATACGATACTAAAAAAGTATATACAATTGTCCCTGCAAATGAAGAAGTGACTATTGCTGATGCTGATGAAGATGAAACTGCATTGTCACCATCAGACATGCTTACATTTTACAAAAAAGGATACTCCTATGCTTGGGATATTTTACAAAATGTACGTGGTAGAAAAATTCAATATGTAAAGTTGACTCCAACCAGTGAGTCTTCAGACATTAAAAGTGTACTATTAGGTATTGATATAAAAACAAAGCACATCTACAATCTTATAGAAACAGGAAAAAATGGTACAATCACGACCTTAACTGTTAATTCTTTTAAAACGAATCAGCCTTTATCAAAAAGCTTATTTATATTTGACGAATCGAAATACGAGGACTATTATATAGATAAAAATTAGGTTGCTTGAAAATACTTGACAGATACATACTTAAGAGTTATCTCTTTACTTTTTTAACGGTTTTTGTAATATTTATGTGCATATTTATATTACAGACCGTTTGGCTTTTTATAGGAGAATTGGCTGGAAAAGGATTGGATGCAGGAATTATTTTTAAATTTCTTTTATATACCACTCCAAAACTAATTCCGCTAGTATTACCATTAAGTATTTTGGTTTCTTCAATTATGACTTTTGGGCGTTTTGCCGAAAGTTATGAGTTTGCAGCTATGAAATCTACTGGAATTTCATTGCAACGTGCCATGCGAAGCTTAATCGTTTTCATTGTTTTGCTCGGAATTGGCACCTTTTTCTTTAATAACAATGTGATTCCGTGGGCTGAATTCAAACAATTTAATCTTCGTAAAAATTTAGCGAAGAAAAAACCTGCATTAGCTATTGGCGAAGGCGTTTTTAATGATATTGGAAATATCAACATTAAAGTTGACAAAAAATATGGTGAGAACGATCAATTGCTAGACAAAGTGATTATTCATCAAAAGTCAAACGATAAAAAGAATCGTATTGTAATGAAATCAAAAAAGGGAGAACTGAAAAGTAGTCCTGACTCTGATATCTTACAAATGGTTTTATTTGATGGAAATCGTTATGAAGATGTAAAATCAAGTGACCCACAAGATTATCTTCGCATGCAACACGCCAAAGTGTCGTTTGAAAAATACATTATGAATGTTGACTTGCGGGAAGTAAATAAGGTTGATTTTAACGACGAGAGCAACGGAACTTACAAAATGTTCAACGTCAGGCAGCTAATTGACACTACTGCCGTTTATGAACGCATGTATACACAAGATAAAGTTGGCTTTGGTGAAAACATGTACAAGCGAACAGGTATCGTAATCATAGAAAGAGATTCTACTCACAAATTTTCCAAAGATTCTGTTGCGGGAAAAGAAAGCATATTGGATATTCTTTCTCTTCAAAATAAAAAACGTGCATTAGACATTTCAATAACCAACATAAAAGGACGACGCACTACACTTGAAAACACTCAAATTCGTTTCAAACGAATGGAAAAAAAGATCAATCACCACAAAATATTTATGCATGACAAATTTGCGGTAGCTATTGCGTGTATTATTCTATTTTTTGTGGGGGCACCTTTAGGAGCTATCATTCGCAAAGGTGGTATTGGATTACCAATGGTTGTCGCTATATGCTTATTCTTAGTGTATCACTTTATTGGAATTTTTGGAAAAAACAGTGCTGAAGATGGCAGTATTCCACCATGGCTTGGCACATGGCTTTCTACTATGATTATGCTCCCTTTGAGTATTTATTTCACACGCAGAGCTACTTCCGATCAAGGGTTATTTAGCTTTGACGGATTCTTCATTACCCTTAAAAATTTATTTGTAAAACCTAGGAATGAAGATGAGTTCGCTTCTACATATGAAAAAGCTGAAATTACAGCAACAGATCGTGAAAGTAGAGAAAAATTCAGTTCTCTCAGCGAGCAACAACTAATTGATGTTGTTCGTAATTATCAAAAATATAATTACACAGAAGGAGAACGTTCTCTTTTAGTAGAAATGCTAGCAGAAAGAGGTGTTAACGAAGAACGTTTGCATATTTTAGGCGCATTTGATGATAAAAAATATCAAACCGCTAAAAAAGATTATGCAGCCTATACTACTTCTTCAAAAGTAGCTTTCTATTACTACATCCCTTTTTTAATTACAGGACTTGCCCTACCTATCTTAAATAATAATATGAAAATGGAATCTTGGATGAAGATAGGGCTCATAACAATGGTAGTACTATTTAGCGCTTTATTTTTATATCACTACATTCGCACCCAAATTTTTTATAAAAATATTACAGACGTTACGGCAAATCAACACACAAATAAGCTTTTTGGTTCTTTATTAGTTATTTTAGGAATTCCAATCTATTTTATAATTTATTTCTTGCAAAAGAACCGTATCAAACAAGAGATTAAACGCATTTTATAAGCGATTCTAGTTACATGTCAATTTGACCTTCATTCATGAATCTTTTTTACATAAGAATCCTTATTTTTGCACTCAAATTGTTCAGACAACATGACTCCAACAACAAAAGTGAAAACGCAAACGCAATTAGATAGTATTCACGAAGCTATTGAAGATATTCGCCAAGGAAAAGTAATTATTGTAGTAGATGATGAAAATCGTGAAAATGAAGGTGATTTTTTAGCTGCTGCTGAAAAAGTTACTCCTGAAATGATCAACTTCATGGCCACTCATGGACGCGGATTAATCTGTGCTCCATTGACTGAAAACCGTTGTAAAGAGCTTCAATTAGGCATGATGGTAAGTAACAATACCGATCCTATGGAAACAGCGTTTACTATTTCTGTAGACTTAAAAGGAAGCGGAGTTACAACAGGAATTTCTGCTTCCGATCGTTCTAAAACCATTCAAGCACTAATTAACAAAAACACAAGACCTTTTGACTTGGCGCGACCAGGACATATTTTCCCATTAAAAGCTAAAGAAGGCGGTGTACTTCGTAGAACAGGTCATACCGAAGCGGCGATTGATTTTGCACGGTTGGCTGGTTTAGAACCTGCAGGTGTTATTGTTGAAATCATGAATGAAGATGGTACGATGGCTCGTTTGCCACAATTACTTGAAGTTGCTAAAAATTTTGACTTAAAAATCGTTTCAATTGAAGATTTGGTGGCTTATCGAATGGAACATGATTCACTAATTGAAAAGAAAGAAGATTTTAACGTACAAACACGTTTTGGAGAATTTCGTATGCGTGCTTATTTACAAACAACAAACAATCAAGTACATATTGCCCTCACAAAAGGAAGCTGGGCAAATAATGAACCCGTAGTAACACGAATCAATTCTACTTTAGTAAATGATGATATTCTTGGAACGTTGACTAATAATGCAGATAAAAAATTAGACGATATGTTCCGTTTAATCAATGATGAAGGAAAAGGGGCAATAGTTTTTATTAATCAAGATAATAGTTCGTTGAACCTTTTGCACCGTATCAAAGAACTAAAAGTTTTGCAAAGTGAAGGCGAATACAAAGCGCCAAAAATTAAAATGGATTCCAAGGATTTTGGAATTGGGGCACAAATCTTACATGATATCAATATTAGCAAAATTCGTTTGGTAACAAATTCTCACCAAGAAAAGCGTGTAGGTATGATAGGCTACGGATTAGAAATTGTAGAGTATGTTACCTACTAAATTTATAACAATAAAAAACTTGCAGTAAAACCGCAAGTTTTTTTGTTGTGCTCATTACCAAACCTATTACACAACTACGTTAAACTAAACATCTTTTCCTTTTAGCATTTTATTCCAATATAAATAAGGAAGCATATATTTTTTGAGCATCCAAAGTCGCCAATGTTCTTTTGAGCTGTCTTGAATGAACAACTGTTTTAATTTAGGGTCGGGAGTGAATTTTTTATCATAATCAAATTCTGCAAGGACCATTTTACCATAATCAGTTACTAATGGACATGAAGAATAGCCATTGTACGATTTTGTTCCAATTTCATCAAATTCTAACATTCTCCCAATATTATCAACGACTACAGGCACTTGTTTTCGTATGGCAGCTCCTGTTTTGGCAGTTGGTAAAGCGGCAACATCACCCAATCCAAAAATATTAGGGTATTTTTTATGCTGCATGGTATGGATATCAACATCTAACCATTTGTCTGCATTGACCAAATTTGATTCTTGTATAAACTTTGGTGCAACTGACGGTGGTGCAGTATGCAACATATCAAAATGAATCCCATAACGGTCTCCTTCTATTGTTACTTGTACGTTTTTGTAATTATGTTGAAAATTTTCATCAAGATCATCTCGGTCATTCTCTTCAGACATCACTACACAACCACTTGCCTTTACATCTTTGGTGAGTTCGTACCATGCAATTTGTTTTTCAGCATCAACCGCCACTAACTTATGAAAGAATCGCAAGTTGATGTCTTTTCTATCCACTACTTCCATTAATGTTTTGGCAATTTCTTTTACCCCAAAAATGACACTTCCTGCAGTAGCAAAAACTACATTTGTATTGGTTCGTACACCATTTTTCCTCCAGTAACTTTCAGCTAAATACATAATTTTTTGAGGCGCACCACCACATTTTATAGGTGTTGCGGGTTGCGTGAATAAAGCTGTTCCTCCTTTAAAATTCTTGACAACATTCCACGTATGGTTGGGATTGGTATAATTACTACACACAACGCCTTTGTCCATTGCTTCCCCTAAGCCTGGCACCAAACTAAAGTCATACGCTAATCCAGGAGCTACTACAAGATAATCATATTTTATAGCACCATTTGATGCCGTTTGCACAGTGTTCATATCTGCATCAAATCCAGTAGCTTTGTCTTTTATCCAAGTAACTCCATCTGGTATTACTGAAGCCATTGGTTTAGCGGTTTTATTGAATGAATAAGTTCCCGCTCCAACCAGTGTCCATGCAGGCTGATAATAATGTGTATCTGCCGGCTCAATGATTGCAATGCTATTAGATTTCTTTTGTTTTAAGAGTTGAGCAGCAGTCATAATTCCTGCAGTTCCACCACCTATAATGAGAATTTGATAATGTTTTGACATGTTTTTAGCTGATTTTAATATGCTAAAAATAAAGGTTTTACAACATAAGAATGTAACTCATGTTACATAGTAAAATTCTTTTATGTCAAAATTGAATCGAATTGGATGATTAAAAAAATCAGAAGTTTTTTAACATCATGCCAAATCACTAAAAATATAGAATTATTAATTTACATTTGTCAAAATCACATCTCGCATTTTCTGTGCTCTAGTATTTACCTCTTCTTCTGTCCATGATAATTTAATTAGACATGAAATGTTTCTCGCAATATAATGATCGGATTGATCAAATGTTTGAGTTTGCAGGTATTGCATGCCTTTTTTTACTTCTTCTGTAATTGGATATAGAGATTTTAGTTCTTTCAAATGCGCCCATTTGCGAACATAATGCCAATTATTGTCATAATAATGAAAGCATGCATCAACTCCATTTTCTTTAAATCCTAGCATTATATTACGTGCTGTTTCTAGGTTTGGCATGAAAAAGTTTAAAAAGGCATAACTTTCTTCTCCTCCTTCGGGTACAGTTCTAAATGTAACTTGTGGAATATCTTCTAATGCATTACGCAAGATTGTATAATGCTTTTTTTGGATTGCTAAAAATTCAGGCAATCGTCGTACTTGTGCCAATCCAACAGCTGCGTTTAGTTCAGAAATACGAAAGTTGTATCCTAAGAAAGGATGAGTTTCAGCTCCTCTGTCATTCCCCATATGATCGTGACCGTGATCGATGTAGTGATCTGCATTCAGTGCATAGTTACTGTTATTCGTAATGATTGCGCCACCTTCACCACAAGTCATCGTTTTTACAAAGTCAAATGAAAAACAACCTACATCACCTATTGTACCCAAAGCTTTTCCTTTGTAGGTTCCTCCAATGGCTTGACAAGCATCTTCTATTAATAATAATTTATGCTCATCACAGAGAGTTTTCAATGCATCAAGATTTGCCATACTGCCACACATGTGAACTGGCATTACAGCTTTTGTTTTTGGTGTAATGGCTTTTTTAACCGCTTCAGGATCTAACGTAAGTGTGTCATCAATATCTACAAGAATAGGAATAGCTCCTAACATCATTATTGCTTCAAAACTTGCCACAAAAGTAAACGTTGGCATGATAACCTCATCACCGGCTCCTACTCCAGCAATCGCCAATGCTACCGAAACAGCTGCAGTTCCGCTAGATACTAATTGTGCATGCTTTACATTTAATTGTTTTTGCAACGCATGCTCAAGTTCCTTAGCTTTCCAATGGCCATTACGCATTCCGTCAAATCCATAACGCATTAGCACGCCACTGGCTAGTACATCATTTACTTCTTTTCGTTCTGCTTCACTAAAAAGTTCAAATCCAGGCATAATTTATTCGTGTCTTTTGATGATTAAAGTTGAGTAGTTATATAAAAACAACACCTCTTTCCTTCTTACAAAAGTATAGAAAAGAGGTGTATCGTTTATGTGAATCGTATTAATAGTTTTTTAATATTTTTTCAAGAAACTTATAATGTCTTGAAGGATCTCGTAACATGTTATAAGAGGTAATATTATCAATTTTTTTTCCTTTATAATCAACAGCTACAATGTTGGGGAATTTATTTTGTGTATTGTATTTTTTTCCGAGTGCAACATTTTCTGCAAATTGCTCTTGGGTTATGATGTCTTGTCTTCTTGGAAAATCAGCCATTACCAATACAAAATCTTTTGATTTTTCCTTGAATTTTTCAGTATAGAAGAAATCTTCTTTCAACATTTTACAAGGAGGACACCAATCACTCCCCGTAAAGTAGATTAGAATTGGCTTGTTTGTTTTTTTAGAAACTTTCTTGGCTTCTTCAAAATCTGTTAGCCAATTGAGCGTTATTTCTTCTTGCGCAATTGCTGAAAGTCCTATACAAAAAACGGCTAAAAAAAGTAGTTTTCTCATCTGTATACACTATTAGGTACTTAACAAATATATAAGTTTCTACTTTTAAAACAATAATCCTGCCAAAATATTACAATTCCAATACACTTTGTGAGGTAGTTTTTCGTACTTTCTTAAAATTAGCAAACATATCGTCTTCCGCTCGGTAACCAACTGGCAATACCAATACAGAAGAAAGTCCATGGGCAGACAAATTTAAAATTTCGTCATATTTTTCTGGTGTAAACCCTTCCATTGGACAAGCATCTATTTGTTCAGCACCACAAACAGTAAGAAGGTTTCCTAAGGCTATATAAGCTTGCTTTGTTGCCCAATTTTTCAACTCTTCATCACTTTTTTTTGAAAATGTTTCAATCATAAAGTCCTTAAATGGAGTCAATATTTCATCTGGAGTATCACGAATGTCTTTAACACGAGTAAAATAGGCTTCTATCGTTTCCTTATTGATTGTCGTATCGACACAAAGAACTAACAAATGAGAAGCATCAACTACTTGTCGCTGATTCCATGAATGTTTTAATAATTGTTCTTGAAGTTCTTTGTTTTTTATAACTACCAAACGTATCGGCTGCAATCCATATGAGGTAGCTGTCAAATTGAATGCCTCTTTTAAAACTTCAATCTTTTCTGTGCTTAAAAAACGGGCTGCATCAAATTTTTTCGTAGCATATCTCCATTTGAGAGCGTCTAATATTTGCATATAGTGTATCTTTGAGATGTTATACTTTATAAGTCAAAAGTACGGAATACGAAAGAAGAAATAATCCTCTTTTGTATAAATTAAATTAATGGCTTGTAAAGTATATTCTATGAAAAACTTCAATCATTTACGATACTATTTATTTATTAAAATTTTCAATTTCCTTTTATGAATACTCAATTACAAACTCGCATAAAAAATTCAGAAACACATATATTTAAAGCTGTTTTTCCTAATACAACCAATCACTACGACACCTTATTTGGTGGAACTGCTTTGCATATGATGGATGAAGCTTCTTTTATTTGTGCAACTAGATTTAGCAGAAAAAAAGTCGTTACTGTTTCTACAGACAAGATTGATTTTACTGAACCTATTCCACAAGGGACATTAGTAGAACTTATTGCTAAAGTTGTAAAAGTAGGCACAACAAGTTGTGTGGTTCAAGTAGATATTTATATGGAAAATATGTATGAGGAAGGGCGAAAAAAAGCTGTAACTGGCTTTTTCACGTTTGTTGCTATTGATGATTCTAAAACACCAATTAAAATTATTGATTAAAAATACTGAAAACAAAAAAGCTTCATCGTACGATGAAGCTTTTTTTTAGCGGAGAAAGAGGGATTCGAACCCCCGGACCTGTTACAGTCAACAGTTTTCAAGACTGCCGCATTCGACCACTCTGCCATTTCTCCAAGTGTCTCCTCAAGGTATTTCCCTGATTGCGGATGCAAATATAGAAACCTTTTTTTATTCTTAAAACAAATTTTACGGTTTTTTTACGACTTTTTTAAGTATCAACAGTAACCTATTGTTTTTGTTGCATTTATAGTATACTTATTTTTTACGGTAAAACCGTACTCTGATCAACTTGTTTCTTTTTAACTTATTTTTTAAATAAATCATTATGAAAAAAAGAAAAATCGACACGCTAATACTTAATAAAAGAGCCATTTCTTCATTCTCTTATGAAAAAATTTCTGGAGGAAATGATACACAGCGTACAGATTGTACTATTTGTTGCTGGATTGATAAAACCTATCCATGTGGTACTTATATGAGTTGTTAATTACTTTATAAAAATCAAAATCTTATAATCATGAAAAAAAAGAGTTTAAAAAGCTTAAGCGTAAAAAAATCAACAATTTCTAATTTGAATAAAGATGAAATCCTAGCAGGATTGGCAATTAGAACGTATTATACAATTTGTGGAACAGGTCCATTGACTATTTATGGATGCCCGACCAACGGATTGGATTGTACTTATAATTCAAGAGAGCGTTGTAAAACTAATGAAGTTGACGGGAATACACTTCCTATTTGCTAAAAAAGCAACCGCTATTAAAAACTAAAAGCGAATCATAATGATTCGCTTTTTTATTTCTACAGAATTTTAATAATTGATATCTTAAAATTCAATCTATTTTGCTACTTTATCAACTGCAATTCGTTGATCTCTATTCGCAAGTTCCCATGCCGTATAGAAAATTAATCGTGTTCTATTTGTAAGCAAATCATAATTGATTTTATCTGGAGTATCTGATGGTCTGTGATAGTCATCATGCGTACCATTAAAATAAAAGATGACAGGGACATTGTTTTTAGCAAAATTGTAATGGTCAGAGCGATAATAATAACGATTAGGATCATTTTCATCATTATAAGTGTAATCTAACTCAATATTGCTGTATTTTTTATTTACCTCTTCAGAGATATTGTGTAATTCGCTACTTAATTTATCCGAACCAATTAAATATACATAATTACGATTGCCTTCTGTTCGTTTAGGATCAATTCGCCCAATCATATCAATATTCAAATCTGCAACTGTGTTCTCTAGAGGAAAAATTGGATTGTCTGTATAGTATTTAGATCCCAATAAGCCTTTCTCTTCTCCAGTTACATGCAAAAATACAACGGAACGTTTAGGACCATTCCCTTCTTCTTGTGCTTTTTTAAAAGCCTCTGCAATTTCTAAAATTGCAACAGTTCCTGAGCCATCATCATCTGCTCCGTTATATATTTCACCATTTTTTATTCCTTCATGATCTAAATGTGCAGAGATAACCACGTATTCTTCTGGTTTTTCAGAACCTTTAATAATTGCCACCACATTTTCAGAATCTACATCATTACTTTTGTCTTTGTTGACTAAAGTTGCATTAACATTTAAGATTCTACTCTCTGCTGTATCTTTAATTGTTGGTAGAATTGCAGTTGCAAGTTTATCATTAATCATATAATAGAAAAAACTTTCACTCTCATCTGCTTTTAACGATATTCTGCTGCTTTTTTTAACAAATTCATATTGCATTTTAAAACGCGGATAGTATTCATCTACATAAAAAAGAATCCCTTTTACATTGTTTTCTTTAGCCGCTGTTAATTTAGCTCCAAATTCTTGACGGATATTTCCTGACCACATACTATTTTCCTCGCTTCCTGTAATCACATAATTTCCTTCTGCATTTTTAGGCTCCCCGACTTTTATTAAAACGATTTTCCCATCTACATCTTTCCCTTGATAATCTGAATATTTTTCATCATCAATCCCATAACCAAGATATACAATCTCATCAATGCTTGTTGTTCCGTTTGTATTGGAAGTAAATGTTACAAAATCTTCAGCAAATGTAAATTCTGTCTCATTTATTGTTAGTTCAGAATGTAAATTGCTTCCTTTTTGTAATGGTACTTTTTGAAAATAGTCTCCATCTTTTTGAGCTGCAGGAATTTGCAAATTTTTATATTCATCTCTAAGATAAGCAACCGCTTTTTTCTGCCCGGCATCTCCTGTGTTTCTGCCTTCAAATTCATCAGAAGCATACGTATATAAGTGTGTTTTAAGTTCTGCTTCTGTAATTGTATTTCCATAAGGAATAGGATCGTAATTAGCCGCTTTGGATTGAGCTGTGTTTTGTTTTGTGCCGCAAGCAGCAAGCGTTAAAAGGGATAAAAGTACAATTTTCTTCATTTGTGGTTGAGTATTTTTATTTGCCTATTTAGTACAGGATATGGTATAATGTATGGTCGTTACGATATCGTGAATTTTCTAAGCGAAACAAAGGTATTGAAATAGCATTCGTATTTTTGTTATAGAATTCTTAAAAAATATAAAATATGTCAATTTATGCGCATAAAAAAGTCTGCTAAATGGTTTTAACAGACTTCTTTAATTTTTCTATAGCAAAAAAGATTATATGCCTTTGAGTTCTTCATCAATGCCTTCTATCTCCTTTTCAAGTTCTTCAATTTCTTTGATGTCTTTTTGCTCTTGTTCCTGTTTTTCTTCAACCGTTTGCTTAACATCTTCTGCCACTTTATTTTCTCCAAATAAATTCATGGTGGTAATGGCTCCTGCCAAAAAAGAAAGCGCAATGATAAGTTTTGGCACACTCTCTCTTAGTCCATTTCTTTTAGATATTGTTAAAGCGACAACTCCTAAAATTAGTCCTGCAACTACAGGAATAAAAGCAAAGCTGTCTAAAAAGAAGGATAGTAAAAAGCCTAATACAGCAGCTATACTTCCTAAAATGATACTTGTGGTTCTCATGTTATGTTTTTTTGATTACGTTTTTAGTTAATTGGCTAATCCTCTAGCATTGGTCAATTGTAAAATTCCACTCCCTACAGGAATGGTAAAACGTGCCAAAACTGGCACTTTGTTTCCATCGGCAGTAAGCCAAAGTGTTCCAGACTTTAAGAAGTCTCCTGAAGTAAGAATTTCAAGTTTGTAGCATTCTTTTTGCCCTAAATTTCCGGCTTCAATTGTTTCTTTACCAACATATTTTACAGTGATAGGAGTTTCTTGTCTGTCAAAAATGATAGAGAAGGTTTTTGAATCACCTACTCGTGCATTCTCAATAGGAAGATTACGCAAGTTATACATGGTAGATACGACATCCATAGCACCATTACTAAATGTGAAGTTTTTATTAACTACCCAATCTGTTCCGTTTGCTCTACGCTTGGTTTGTGTACTTTTTATTATTCTTTTACTTTGATTGTACACATATTTCATTTTTTTCTCATAGTTCCCTTCTTGAATATCTCTACGATATAACACAGGTAATAAAGAGGTTTTACTTACGTAAGACTCATACATATCACGAATTTTAAAGAAAAAATCGAATTTTCTATACGTGTTTGCTCTACACTTAAAATGTAATAATGTGCTTGAAGAAGTTTCTACTTCAGAAGTTTCCATGCTTACTTGTGCAAGTTCTGTCATAAATCCCGACATTTTGTATGAAGCCGTATAGGTAAGTTTTTCACCATCCTTAAACGCTACTCGTTGCTGTGCATTGGCAGTGAAGTGAAACATGTAAGCTACGACTAGTACACATACAATCTTTCTCATAATATCTATTGTTTAATTATTGATTCTTTATTCTTAACGTACAATTAAGCACTTATTGTGCCAAACTATATTTAAATGATAAAGCTTTTTAACCACTTTTTGTAGCTTTGACAAAAATACATTAATATCAATTGGTGAAGAAACTAATATTTCATAAACGCAACTTTTTTAAAAATACGTATTGTATTTTTGATGCTGTTGACGCTTCCTTATTACCTAAAAAAACTCCTGATTATACAAGTCGCTCTGGCAGTCAATACTTTTATACAAACGAAGGTGTATTTCGCATATCCTCACATTGGGGACGTGCAGCTACCTGTCGTTGGCGATTACGTGTAAACATAGAAAGTGCAGAGTACGGGCAGAAAATAGGTTTTGCCAAATGGGCTCAATTTTATACAGACAATGACGTTGAACCTCTGTATTTTATTGATAAAAATCCCTATTCTGAAGCGTACGAATACTTTCATAAAGACGAACCTTTTTTTGAGGAACGTTTCATTCTTCGAACTGCCCCCGAAACACGGAAAATATTACGTCAAATAAAGACTTTATCTACAGAAACAAGTTGGGCAAAATATGTTATTCATAATGATATTGAAGATTTACGGAGCTACTTGATTAATGGGCTCATTACTTCAAAGAAACCTCTTCATGAGTTAAAAAACAGTTACGAAACTTTTCTTGAGTAAAGTATGTAAATATTCGATTAACTAAAAGAAATTCCTAATAATATCCACGCTACCACAAGTAACAAACCTCCTAAAGGTGTGATTGGACCTAAAAAGCGTAGTTTTTTTCCTTTTACACTACTGATACATAATCCATAAATACTAAACGAAAACAAAAAAGTTCCGATAATAAAACACCAAGCAACACTTTTTTGCACGTCTGTTACAAAAGAAAGTTCAAATCCTAAAATAAGCAGTACTATTGCGTGATACAATTGATATTTGACTCCTGTTTCAAAACTTTTTTGTAAATCGTCTGAAAAGATTTTTTTGAGAGCATGTGCTCCAAAAGCACCTACTATAATTCCCGATGCGCCATAAAAAGTAGCTGCAATAAGTACTATTGTTTTCATGACGCAAAGGTAATTAAATCTATAACTCTTGGTTCATTTCCATAGAATTATCATACTGACAGCATTTTGGCAATTTTTTATAAGCTTCTTTGTCACCAGTAGCTTTTTCTGTATCGTACCCTGCTGCTGCAATAGCTTTATGAATTGTTTCTTCATTTACTACGTTTTCATCATATGCTACTTCAATGCTTTTTTTCTTTACGTCCCAAGTTGCTGTAGAAACTCCATTTAGACTTGTAGCGGCTTTTTCAATTGTTGTTTTGCACATACCACAGTTTCCACGTACTCCAAAATTTGCCATCGACAATTCTTTTGATTGTGTAGTAGCTATTGTCGTTGTTTTTTCTTCTTTTTTAGCTTCTCCGTTACAGCTTACAAAAGTAACAGAAGCTATTAGTAATGCGCTTACGATTATTTTTTTCATCGGTTTACATTTTTAAAAATTAATACTTATTTGTTTTGAATTTATTTGTTTTTACTCTAATACTTTGCTGACATTTCCACAAGTTAACATCGCCTCTCCAAAATACGGGTTTCTAATTTCCGCTTCAGTACTCAACCAATATGCTCCTTTGTCATTATTCGCCATAGGGCAGAATTGAACAAAAAATGTCTGCGGATATTTTTCAAACTGTTGCACCAACGCGATGAGATGTGCTGAGATTATTTCAAAGCTTTTGCGTTGTTGCTCTAAAGATGTGCTCTCATTAATACTTTTTGAACTTTTATGCATGGTAAGCCAGTATTCTTCAATTTTTTTTCGGTGCTGTGCCTGCATATTTTCTAAAGCTTTTTGAAGTTTTACATTTTTTTGGAATGCTAAAGAAGTTTCACTTGCTACCAAAGCGTCTTTTAATTCAAAATATGCACTTATTACTGGTTGTAGTGCTTTTTCAACGTTTGTATCTATTTGAATACTATGCGCAAGTGTATTACGTGTTTTATCTGTTGTATTCATCATAGATTTTTTCCCTTGTAATTGTGCCGCAGCATCTACAGTAAAGGTTCCATTTACTACAATTTCGTCAGAAGCTGATACACCAGAAACTACTTCATAACTATCATTCATAATTGCTCCCAATACTACTTCTCTGGCTTCAAATACAGGTAAGGTTGGAGATGTTTTTACATAGACTAACGAACGTTTTCCTGTCCATAAAACAGCCGATTTAGGAATGATTAATACATCTGTTTGCTTTACTTCTTTCGCTAAAACACCTGTAACAAACATACCTGGCTTGAGTTTGTCATTCTTGTTATTTAATACCACTTTTACATCGACTGTACGAGTTTTTGCGTTTAATACTGGATCTATAAAAGTGATTTTTGCAGGTATTTCTTCATTAGGAAACGCATTGACTGTAATCGTAATTTTATCACCTGTTTGTAACTGAGTTAGCTGGTCTTCATACGCATCAAAGCTTGCCCAAACTGTTTGCAAATTAGACACTTTAAATAAGGCTGCTCCTTCCTTTACATGATTTCCTTCTTCAACCATTTTTTCGGTCACAACTCCTGAAACGTTTGCATAAATTGGAAACTGTGTAATAACTTGTTGCGAATTTTCTATTTGCTGAATTTGTGCTTCGCTAAGCTTCCATAACTTTAGCTTGTTGCGAACTGCTTTGTACAATTCTGGCTGTGAAGTTTTCATGCGTGCTGCCGTTAGTAACTCTTGTTGAGTAGTTACTAATTCTGGCGCATAGATGAGTGCCAGTTTTTGTCCGTAGTGCACTTCTTCTCCCGTAAAATTTACAAACAGTTTTTCAATTCGTCCTCCAAAATGAGCCGTTTGTATTGCATTTGTTTTTTCGTTGGCTTCAATTGTACCTGTTAATTTTAACGAAGAATGATTCTTCGCTTCTTCAGAAACTTTAATCGTTTCTATATTAGCTAAAGCCATAGCATTTTCTGTCATTTTAAATTCATTAGCAGCTAATGCTTCTCCATTTTCTTGAGCAGGAATTAAATCCATCCCACAAATAGGACAATCGCCTGGTTCAGGTTGCATAATTTGAGGGTGCATGGAACATGTCCACATTTTCGGTTTTTTAGTTGTTTCTGTAACCTGTTCATGCACATGCGCTTCTTGTTGGCCTCCAAATAGCAACCAACCTATGAGAATACCTATGATAAGTATTCCTATATAAAAAAATATATTAGTTTTTTTCATTTTTTACTCTTTTTCGATTTATATATAGGTTGTAATCATCCAAATTGCCATAATCAACATGATACTGTTTTCAATAAATGTTGCTTTGGTCATTGGTAGTTTGAGTGCTGTACCTAAACAGGCACATTGTATAGCTTTTTTACTAAATAAAGCACGGGTAACGCCTATAGTGGTAATTCCTAAGATGACAATGGTAAGAATAAGAGCCATCAAAAGTTCAAATCGGAATAAAAACAGGAGCCCTAATCCTACTTCTATAAATGGATATACCCAACCATATATTGGAACTCGCTTTGCTAGCGGATCATACATTTGAAATGATTCTGGAAATCCTTTGTAATCTAAGAATTTGAAAAAACTGAAAACTATATAAAAAAGCCCCATGAAATCTAACATAAAGTCAGCCATTGTTCCATTTTTTAATTGTAATAAGATGCTAGCTGTTGTGATATAAAAGAAGATTAGGAATAGAGGAAATAGTTGTTTCAATTCACTTTCTTCTTTTTGATCTGTTGCAACCGATTCAAAAATAGTAGCGGATGTTTTGGGTTGAATGGTGTATTTTTCTGGCAACGCTTTTTGTAAAACACTGATGTCAAGTTTGTTTTCAGACTCCACAATTGCTTCTGAAGTTTCCAAATTTACACTCGCATGCTTTACTTGCGCAAGCGCGTTTAAAGTATCTTCTACACTGGTTCGGCAACCATTACAGGTCATCCCAGTTACTGTATATGTTTGTTTCATTTGATCTTAGTTTTTTAATAAAAATTCGACAATTGCAACATTTGAAAAGTATGCGTGTATGTCCTTTTCCTTTTGCATTTCATACTCTAACTTTAATTGATCGATTGCTAACAATTGTTCAAAATCCATTTTTGCGGTTTGATATGCTGCAAGAATTACCTCTTTGGCTTGATTTGCTTGTGCTATATTTTCTTCTTGCGTTTTTATGCTTTCTTGTGCATTTTTTAGTGTATTTTTTGCATTTTCTAACGCAATCAATAATTGATTTTTAACGGTTGTTTTATTTTGTTGAACAGCTTCTTGCTGAAGTCGCAATTGTTGTTGCTTTGACACATGTTTCTTTGAAAACAACGGAATGGACAGTGTAACCATTGGCATGAGAACATCTTTTCCATTATCTGGCATAGAAATACCCGAACGTTCAGCAACCAATACATAATCCAATCCTACACCTAAGGATGGATTTCCTTCTTTTCGAGCAACAATTTCAGACTGTTGTAAGGCAGTTTCCATATATTCCAATTGTTGCAATTTCGGATTATTATTAATTGTTTCTTGAGATTCAAGAATCACTGTATTTTTTATAGCTAATGAATCTAAAATTACTACTTCTGCTTCTACTGGTTTATTTAATAACAAATTAAATGTTGTTTTTTTAGTGCGTATGCTTTCCTGTATAGTTTGCAATTGCTGTACTAAAGAGTTTTTTTTCATTTTTATCCTTAATACATCTACCATCGTACTGCGATTGTTTTCTAGTTCATTCAATGCGAGTTTTTCATACGTATCTAAAATATCCACATGTGTTTTGGTTATACTTTGTTTTTCTTGTAAAAGATATAATTCGTAGTAAGCTAATTTCACATCTAATGCAAGTTGACGCTTTACAAATTCTACTTCACTCTCTTTAGCATTCGCTAACGATAGTGCATTTTCTTTTCGAGCTTTTAGTATTCCAAACCAAGGAATTTGCTGACTCGCCGAGAAACGCATTCGTTGCGGACCAACTCTAGTTTCTACAGCTTGAGCAAATACGCCAACACCTAGTTGAGTATTAGGAAGACTTCCTACTTCATTTACCTTTTCAATAGCACTTTCGTATTGTAATTGTTTGGCTAGAATTTCCGAACTATTTTGTTCTGCTTCTTGCAAATAATTTTCTAAGGTTTGTCCATTGATTATTGAAAACCAACAGATGCTTACTATGTAAATAATATTATGCTTCATTTGCTTTTCTTTTGAGTTGAATTTCTTGATTCCAACAATATAAAACTGGTACTACAAAGAGTGTGATTAAAGCAATAAGCATTCCCCCAAAGCTTGGAATTGCCATTGGAATCATGATATCACTTCCTCGTCCTGTTGAGGTTAAAATTGGCAATAATGCCAGCAAAGTCGTAGCTGTGGTCATTAAACAAGGACGAATTCTTTTTTTACCAGCTTCTATCACAGCATTTTGAATTGCTTCCTTGTTTTTAGGACGTGTTTTGTTAAAATTCTGAGTAAGATAAGTTGCCATTATCACACCATCATCTGTAGCGATACCAAAAAGAGCAATAAAACCTACCCAAACGGCCACACTTAGATTGACTGTCTCTATTTGAAATAGTTCTCTAAGGTTACTTCCAAAAATGGAAAAATTAAGAAACCACGATTGTCCATATAACCAAATCATGATAAAACCACCTGCAAAAGCTACCGCTATTCCTACAAATATAAAGAGAGAAGTTGCTATGGATTTGAATTGAAAATATAGAATCAGAAATATAATTAAGAATACAATTGGAACGATGATTGACAATGTTTTTTCTGCTCGTACTTGTTGCTCATAAGTTCCTGAAAATTCATAGCTGATTCCTTTTGGCACAACTAAACTACCATCAGCGACACGTTTTTGTAATAGGTTTTGTAATTTTTCTACTAAGGTGACTTCTGCTATATCAGATTGTTTGTTAAACAATACATAACTTACTAGAAACGTATCTTCACTTTTAATCATTTGTGGCCCTTTTTCATAGGAAATATCAACCACTTCTTTAAGTAAGATTTCGGCGCCATTGGCTAGTGGAATATATATATTTTCAAGATCACTTGGATGACCACGCAAGGCTCTTGGGTATCGAACTCGCACATTGTATCGTTCACGACCTTCAATAGTTTGTGACACCACTTTTCCTCCAATGGCTACTTCCAAGGTTTCTTGTACAGCTTTGACCGACAATCCGTAGCGAGCAATTTTTTCACGATTTATTGACATGATTAAATACGGCTTACCAATCAAACGTTCTGCAAAAACAGTTTCTTTTTTTACTTCAGGAACTCCTTGTAGTATGCTTTCTAATTGTAAGCCAAATGCTTCGATTTGAGCAAGATCTTGACCTTTTACTTTAATTCCCATTGGAGAACGCATTCCTGTTTGCAACATAATCAGCCTTGTTTCAATGGGTTGTAATTTTGGCGCAGAGGTTACACTAGGAAGTTTTGTTTTTTGAACTATTTCATTCCAAATATCATCAGGCGATTGAATATGAGAACGCCAATTTCTATACAATGCTCCATTTTCGTCAGGAATTAATTGGTTTGCATCAATCAATTTATCTTCCATAGAAATTTTAGAACCATCTTTTAATACAAATAAACCATCATCTGTTACTTGAAAACGTTTTGGATTACCGCTTTCATCCAAAATATATTCTGATTTGTAATGAATTACATTTTCATACATAGACAACGGTGCAGGATCTAGCGCACTTTCTACACGTCCCGCTTTTCCAACAACCGTTTCAATTTCTGGAATACTAGCTACCGCCATGTCAAGCTTTTGTAGGACTTCTTTATTTTGCTCAATACCCGCATGTGGTAATGACGTTGGCATCAATAAGAAAGAACCTTCATTGAGTGCTGGCATGAATTCTTTTCCTGTTTGTCTCCAAATTTGAATTCCTGTTATGAGAATAAGCAAAGGAATACATAGAAAAAGAATTTTATTTTGTAATGCCCAACGGAGTAATTGCTCGTAAAACTTTATGAACAGTGCAAAGGTTCCTAACACAACAACACATGTGATACTTACAAATATAAAATTCATTGTCATATTATTGGTGTATCCCAATGGTCTCCAGTACACTGTTAAGAGTATAATTAATGTAGCAACAGCTATTATGATATGACCTCGTGTTTTTTGCGCTTGAGAAATTGTTTGTAGGTGGTATAAAAGAGAGATTATACTAAAAATGATTAATACAATCCCTAGATAAATTCCATAAAAAACAGCTAGCAAACCAACGAAAACCAGTATGCTGTACACAATCAAGTTTGTTTGTCTTTTGCTACTTTTCCAGCCAAATAACCACGCGGCTAGCGCAGGAAGTATAAAAAGTGTTACTACAATAGCCGAAGCCAAAGCCATTGTTTTTGTATACGCTAATGGACTAAATAATTTCCCTTCGGCACCAATTAGCATAAATACAGGAATAAAACTTACAATTGTTGTTAATACTGCGGTTAGGATTGCCCCTGAAACTTCTGAAGTTGCATTATATACAATGGTATTGATTGATAGGTTCTCTGTATCTTCTTCTATATGCCGTGTGATATTTTCTATTAGAACAATTCCCATATCGACCATTGTTCCGATTGCGATAGCTATTCCAGAAAGAGCTACAATATTAGCATCTACCTTACCTAATTTCATTGCGATAAAAACCAATAAAACTGCTACAGGTAAAATACTAGCTATAAGAAAAGAGGCTCTAAGGTTTAGAACCATCACTACAATAATAAGTAAAGTAATCAAAATTTCAAGTGACAGTGCTTCTTCTAACGTGTGGATTGTTTCTTGTATGAGTTCTGTACGGTCATAAAAAGGAACAATCGTTAATTGTGATGTACGTCCATCTTGTAACGTTTTTGAAGGAAGTCCACTAGCAATTGTCTGTATTTGTTCTTTTACATTACTAATTACTTGCATCGGATTGGCTCCATAACGAGCTACTACAACTCCTCCCACAACTTCTGCCCCTTCTTTATCTAATATCCCACGACGTTCTGCAGGGCCGAGTGTTACATTAGCAACATCTTTTACTAATACAGGAGTGAAATTTTCAGAAACAATTGAAGTATTTTCTATATCTGAAATTGATTTTACATATCCCAATCCACGTACTACATATTCAGCACGATTAATCTCGATTGTCTTCGCTCCTATTTCTTGATTGGTATTACGAATAGCTTGTACTACTTGAGAAAGCGTCAAATTATACTTTTGTAAAATATCTGGTTGAACATCTATTTGATATTCTTGTACATATCCACCAATGGAAGACACTTCAGAAACATCTGAAGCTCCTGACAACGCTGGTTTGACGTAATAATCTTGAATACTTCGTAATTCTTGTAAATCCCAACCACCTATTACTTGACCATTTTCGTCTCTTCCTTCTAGAGTGTACCAAAATATTTGTCCTAATCCAGTAGCGTCAGGACCTAGCGTTGGCTGCACATTTTCAGGTAATAATGTACTAGGTAAAGCATTTAGTTTTTCTAATATCCTGCTTCTACTCCAGTAAAAATCAATAGCATCATCAAAAATGATATAAATACTGGAAAAACCAAACATGGACGAGCTTCGTACCGTTTTCACTCCTGGAATTCCCATGAGTGTAGTTGTTAGAGGATATGTAATTTGATCTTCAATGTCTTTAGGAGATTGCCCTTTCCACTCTGTAAAGACGATTTGTTGATTTTCTCCAATATCTGGAATAGCATCAACTGCTATTGAACTTTTAGGAAAAGTTCCTAGATTCCAATCAAAAGGGGCATAACTCAGTCCAAAACCTATAATCGTAGCGAGTAATAATACGGAAACTAGTTTGTGTTGTATAAAAAATTGAATGCTTTTATTGAGCATAATTGTTGATATATTTAATGAATGATTTAAATAAAGCTTACAGCGATATGTTTCCTAATGAAAAATTCACAGGAAATCAATTCAAAAAATATATATCAAATGAGGTATGTTTCGTCTAAAACATGAATATCCTTTATCAAAGGCGGTGGCGCATATGGTTTGTATACTGCCTTTTCTTGATCTTCTTTAGGAAGAATATAAATAAAACTATATACAAATGCTTTGATGAACTGTTGTGTAGAAATCAGTTTTTCTTTAGAAGAAGAAAGCTCATCTTGTCCCTGCACAAAAGAAGTTATATCATCACAACATGGCACTTGTTCGAACATGGTTTTATCATGATCGGCTGTAGTCATTTCCATACCGCAGGTGTCTGCTTGTACACCAATTGCATAACTAATCGATTCTCCTCCACAAATATGTTCATTAATTGTAAATGAACATGTAGAGAATAGCACCAAAAGTGCTAACAATAATGACATTGTATGTTTTAATCGATTTTTCATGCAATACAAATGTACAAAAAGTTTGCTCTCAATCTCACTTTGAAAGCCTTACAACTAAATATTTATGATTTTTATAACAATTTTCGCCACTTCTATTAACGTATTTCCACTAAGTATTTTTGCGTGATTTTTAAAGACACGTAATTCAACTGTTAGAACCAATTGTTCAATACTCTATTTTTATGATTCATTAAAAACCCTTCTTAATCATGAGTATACAAGTAAGCATTACTAATAATAGCGGAATTAAATCAAGTGAAGTATATTGGATTTGTTTTGGATTGAATGGTAATCCACAAACAAGTTCTCCAGATTGGTCTTATGTAGATGTAGATAATAAAGGCAACGCTTCTTTAAAAAAATTTACTAAAGGACAAGATTGTGCTTCTCTTTTTAAAACTGTAGATGAGTTAAATTCATTTAAAGGATTGCCTGAAATGTGGTCTGGGCAATTTTTGTTTTCATTTAAAAAACTCCCAAATGTATTTAATATTGTAAAAGGAGCGCAAAACGGACTCGGTGTACAAACACCTCCATATACACCTGGCACTGCAGATGCTGACACGTTATTTGTCGTAGTTGAATTTACCAATATTGGTTCTGAAATTTTTGCCGACTGTACTATTGTTGATTATTTCTCTGCTCCGGTTTCCATTGAAGTTATAGGAAAGTCTGATAGCAAAACGAATGGAATTATGAAATCCACAAGCACAAGAGATTCTATTTTTAATGCCATTGATGCTTTAGGAAAACCATGGAGTAACTTAATCATGAAAGATAGTAATGGAAATAATATTCGTGTTCTAGGTCCGCAACATGGGGTACAAACCACAAATCCCAACTTATTAGCTAACACAATTTATGACTCCTATGTAAATGCTTGTTGGAAAAACTTTAAAACCAATACACTTACCGTACATTGCCCAAAATTTGGAACATATACAGGAAAAGTAAATGCAAATGATGAATTTGTTTTTTCTCAAACGGACAAAGCAGATGTTACAATTCAAAAACCTGGTCCTGGAAAAGCTTTTGATATTTTTGGTTGTGTTGGTACACTTGCTGCGCCAAATGACACTCCATTAGGTGAAATTGCTGCAATATTAGGAGCAGCATTAAATAGAACCACTTTAAGCACTAAGGCAAATGATACACAACCTAATTGTGATCGATCTTCTTTTTATCAAGTGGTAGATGGTGTAACTAATGAATATGCTAAAGCTGTTGTTGACAATTACGAGTCAGGAATTTATGCATTTCCATTTGCAGATGTATGTAGTAAAAATAATCCGTTGATTGATATTACGAATCCTACCAATTTTAATATTACCTTATCTAGCTGGAGCTAGATTCAATTATTTACAATTTACTAATTAAAAAAGCGAACTTGTTTTAGTTCGCTTTTTGTTTTTATACACTTATCTTGGATCGTGACAAGAAATACACAGCGTTACACAATTGGTATGTAATTGTGTATGTCCGCCTCCTTTTATAGAAATTTCTTGTACTTTAGAAATCAATTGTTTGCGAAGTTTCAGCGATTGTAAATTTTGTTTTTTCATGATCTTGAAGATTTTTTGGTTATGTTTTCAAAATACTCAATCTCGCTGAAAATCTATTACGGAATTACCCGCTTTGAAGTACTATAAGAACCATTCTTGAGATACGGGAATCTTTGAGTCAAGTTAGTTTCTTCGCATTCTTCCAGTAACTTCTTCTACGTGAATTAAAAAAACAACTGGAAGATCATCTTTATAAATTTTACTAGAAAATTCGTTTATAAAATCTAGTTTTCGTTGCTCTTTTTGTATAATCAAATCTTTAACACCTAGTGAAAAATCATGCAAATACGCTTTGGCTTCACTTCCATTCAACTCATGAAATTTTCCATGCACTACGACACAATTCCAATGATTAACAGACGTAATCTCTGATACTTCCATAGCAACTTCGTTTTTTTTGCGCATAGCTGTAACTTTATGCCCTTCCGCAGAATATCCAATAATTATATTCCGTTCTTTATCAAAATAATACGTAATAGGCGCTATATAAGGTTCGTCTTTGTAAACATATGCTAAATGCCCTATATAGTTTCGTTCTAAAACTTGTGTGTTTTCTGTACTATCTAATGTTTTGATCATGATATACTAATTTACTTGATGCACACAAGGTAGGTACTGATAAGACAAAAAAACATGACATTCATCAGTTCTAAAACATCTACAAACAAATTCTTAAAAAAGTGTTTTAAATACTCGCTGCTTGACACGTGAAACAGTGATATTTTTTGTAGTTTTATTGCGCCGCATACATAACCGTGATTTTAGAATGTTTCCAAAAGACATAGATATTTTTAATATACTTTTAAATGCTGTTTCCGAAGGTGTTATTATTGTAAATGAACAACAACAAATTGTTGATGCTAATATTTCTGCAGCCAATATGTTTGGCTATGAAAGAGAAGAATTATTAGAAAAACCACTGAATCTTCTTATTCCTAAAAAATATAAAGGAGAACATCATGCGCATGTGTCTGGTTTTATGGAGAAACAAGAAAGCCGTCAAATGGGACACGGTCGTGACTTACATGGTGCGCGAAAAGATGGAAGTACGTTTCCTGTAGAAGCGGGATTGAATCCATTTTCCGTTAAGGAAAATAACTATGTAATGGCTCTTGTAATTGATATTACCATCCGAAAACAACAAGAAGCAAAAATCCAAGAACTTTACGAAGACTTAGAAAAAAAAGTTGTGTTGCGTACTAAAGAGTTAAGTATAACAATTGCAGAACTTGAAGCTGAGAACAAATTAAGAATTCAAGCTGAAAAAGATGCTAAAGCCGCACTTAAAAAAGAACAAGAACTCAATGAATTAAAAACAAAATTTTTATCGTTAGTTTCTCATGAATTCAAAACACCTCTAAGTAGTATTTTAACTTCATCTATGTTGCTTGGAAAATATAAACTCACAGAACAACAAGCCAAACGTGATCGACACATTAAAATCATTTCTGATAAAGTTCATTATTTGAACAACATTCTAAACGATTTCTTATCTGTTGAAAAACTCGAAAAAGGAAAAGTTAATTATAAATTAAGCACGTTCAAAGTGAGTAAGGTTATCAATGAAGTTGTATATAATGCCAATATGCTACTTAAAGACGGGCAGTATATCAATTATCCGGACGATATTGATGGATATTCATTGTATCAAGATGAAAAGATTATTGAATTAGCGCTCTCAAACATTGTCAATAATGCCATAAAATATTCTTCAGAAAATACACAGATAGATATTTTTATTACGCAAAATGACACAATAACAACTTTTCGCATTAAGGATAACGGAATTGGAATCCCGGAAAAAGAGCAAAAAAATATTTTTAATCGCTATTTTAGAGCCGAAAATGCCTTACTGGTACAAGGAACTGGTATTGGACTAAATATTGTGAAGAGTCATTTAGAAAACCTACACGGAAGTATTTCTTTTGAAAGTATAGAAAATGAAGGAACTACTTTTACCATACAAATACCCAATAAAGCCACGATATGAAAAAAGTATTATTGATAGAAGATGATACCATTTTACGAGAGAATACAGCAGAATTATTAGAGTTATCTGACTATGAAGTAGTGACTGCCTCTAATGGCCGATTGGGCGTAAATGCTGCTATTGAACATTCGCCAGACATTATTGTTTGTGATATCATGATGCCTGAACTTGATGGCTATGGTGTGTTGGAAAACCTATCAAAAAACAATCAAACAAAGTATATTCCTTTTATATTTTTATCTGCCAAAACAGAACGTCAAGATGTACGAAAAGGAATGGATTTAGGAGCTGATGATTATATTACCAAACCTTTTGAAGAAGAAGAATTAATCAGTGCCATTGAAAGTCGTATCGCAAAAGCTGCTATTTTAAAAGACGAGCGCGAAGCGAATCAACAGCAACTTACCGAAGATGATGAAGAAAATGAATTGCGAACACTGAATGATTTAAAAAACTTTTTTGATGATAACGGAACTGTTTTTTCATATTCTAAAGATGCTATTATTTATGAAGAAGGACATCCTGCCAACTATATTTATTTAATTGTAAAAGGTGTGGTAAAATGCAACAAGTTGGATGAACAAGGAAAAGAGCTAACAACTGCTTTGCATAAAGAAGATGATTTGTTCGGGTATACTTCGTTTACACAAAATATTCCGTATCAAGAAACGGCAACTGCCATTCAAACCACAGAAGTAGTCGCTCTTTCCAAAAGTGAGTTAACAGCAGTATTGAATAAAAATCACAAAGTAACACTCGAATTGATTCAGTTGCTCACTGACAATATTTCTGGTATTAAAGAACAATTATTACAAATGGCTTATAGTTCGGTGCATCGAAAAACAGCCAACACCATTTTGAAGTTTGCCGAAAAACTTAATCGCAAACCTGAAGATCCAATTAAAATTTCAAGACATGATCTCGCAAGTGTCGCTGGAATTGCTACAGAAACACTTATCAGAACACTTTCTCGATTTAAAAAAGAAGGTATTATTGAAATAGAAGGTAGAAATATCAAAATTGTCGATTACCAACAGTTACAAGAAATGTACTAATTCTAAAGGAGCAACTAGCTAATATGACAAATATCATGTTTTTTATTTGTCATTCATTTTAGATTTGCCTCTATAAGGTATCTCTAGATGAAAAATATATTGTTGCCAACCGATTTCTCTGAAAACTCATGGAACGCCATTGAGTTCGCCATTCGTTTCCTAGAAAATACGAGGTGTCATTTTTATATTTTACATGTCAATACTACTGATGATTGCTCAACTATTAAAGATAAATTTCAACAACTCACTGCTCGTATTTCTCAAACTTTTCCTAAAAATATACTTCATAAGTACATCACACTTACAAACAACTCTTCTTGCATACAAGCTGTACGCCACGAAGTAGAAGATAAGGAAATTGATATGATGATTATTGGTGCCAAAGGCATCTCTGATTCGCAAGCGCATATTGTAGGCAATTTTGCAGAAAATATAATCACAAAAGTGAAATGTAATGTACTTATTATTCCTGAAAATGTAACTTATAAAACCTTTAATGAGGTTGCTTTCCCAACTGATTTTACATTATCGACAGACATTCGTACCCTATCTCCTATTACAACACTTTTACATGACATTACTGCATTACGTGTTTTGTATATTAACAAAGTTTCGCATCAGTTAAACCATCAGCAACAAGCAAACAAAGCATTACTTGAAGATTTTTTAGATAATTACGAGTATAGTTTTCATTTTTTAACTCATCACAATACCGAAAACGCTGTAGAAGATTTTGTTCAAAATAAAGATATTGACCTGATGATTATGGCGGCAAAAAATTTAAATTATTTTAAGAAAATCTTATTCCATTCTAACGTTGCCAACATCAATTACCACACAAAGATTCCTTTCTTAATTATGCATGAATAATTGCTGTAATTAACTCATTTCTAACTGATAAATATCATAGTTTAGTGTCTTTTCTGTCTGTATTTTTAAAATGTAATTAAAAACAGAACACATGACACACATACTTCTTCCAACCGACTTTTCAGAGAATGCTAAAAGTGCTATTTTGTATACACTTGCTTTGTATAGTGAGCAAGAATGTACTTTTTACATTTTAAATTCAAATCAATTAAAAGCTTCAAGAATTTCAAGTTTTTCGAATAAATTGTTGACCACAATGCGAGATAATTCGCTTAGAGATCTTCAAAAATTAAAAGAAGAACTGGAAACCCTAAACGAAAATAGCAAGCATACTTTTGAAACAATTTTAAGCTTAGAAGATTTAGATGATGCAATTGATACAGTTTTAGAAAAATATACTATTGACCTTGTTGTAATGGGAACTAAAGGAGCTACAGGCGCTAAAGAAGTTCTTTTTGGAAGCAACACCACAAAAATGTTTACCAAAGTAAGAAGCTGTCCTGTGCTAGCCATTCCGAATAATTATGAGTTTGTGGTACCTACACAAATTGCTTTTCCAAGTGATTTTAATCGTTTGTGCGACGCTAAAGAATTGCAATATTTAAAAAACTTAGCTGATCTTCACAATTCTAAAATCCGAATTATCCATATCAACGAGGAAAAGAAATTGAGCGAAACGCAAGAGCAAAATATGTCCATATTGCAGCAATATTTAAAAGATTATGACCATTCATTCCATTGGGTTCCAAATTATGCTGACAAGGAAACTGCTATTCATGATTTTATTGAAGAACTCGAAATTGAAATGCTTGCTATGGTTAATTATTCCCACAACTTTATGGAACGCATTTTTAGAGAGCCTGTTATTAAAAAGATTGGATTTCATATAAAAGTTCCTTTTCTAGTAATTCCTGAATAAGCTGATAAATATCATAGTAATTTTATCGTAACTAACTTATTTTTAACACATAAACTTAAAAACCTACTACCATGAAACGTAAAATATTAATCCCCACAGACTTTTCTAAAAATGCTTGGTTTGCCCTCAAATATGCAACACGTTTATACGCAGATGAAGCTTGTGATTTTTATCTATTGAATGTTTTTTCTGCTTCCCAAAACCTAGTAGGTAGTTTGTTTACCATGGTAAAAGGAAGTGAACCATACGAAACAGCCAAGGCAACTTCAGAGAAAAAACTTAACGAGGTAATTGACCTCGTATGTGCTAGTGACACCGAAAATTCGAATCACACATTTCATCCCATAGCCATGTTTAACGACACTATTGAAGCGGTAAAAGAGGTAGTAGATAAAAAAGACATTGAGATTGTTGTGATGGGAACAAAAGGAGAAACCAATAGTCCTGATGCAGTGTATGGAAGCACCGCCATTTATGCTATGGAAAAAGTACGTAATTGTCCTGTATTGGCTGTTCCTGAAAATGCTCCAAGTGAACTCCCTAAAGAAATTGTGTTTCCTACGGACTATCAAACTAGTTTTAAACGAAAAGAATTGGTATATCTCACAGATATCGCAAAAAAATGTGACGCCAATATTGCTGTATTACATGTTTCAAATCATACTCTCAACAAAGAACAACAAGAACAGCAACAACTTCTTAAAGAAATATTTCAAGAAAACGCGTACTCATTACATCAATTACACTCAAGTGCTGTTAATGATTCTATTGGAATTTTTATAGAAAGTAGAAATAGTGATATGATTGCTTTTATCAATACAAAACATTCTTTTTTTGGAAGTGTTTTTACAAATCCGTTAGTAAAAGAAGTGACATTCCTTAATGTGCCTGTACTGGCTTTGCATGATTTACGAAATTAAAAACTTACTCTCATGAAAAAAACAGGTATTTGGCTCGATATGGACAAAGCATGGATTGTTACCCTTGAAAATAATCAAGAAACATTACAAACCATTACTTCAAATGTTGAGCATTTTCATCCAAAAGGTGGTTCTGGAACACGCTTAAAAGGCGGACCACAAGATGTAGTTCAAGATCGAACATTCTTAGAACGAGAAAAACAGCAATTAAAAAAATATTTTACAGAAATAACTTCAGAGATTAAAGATACAGATGCTTTGGTCATTTTTGGTCCAGCTGAAACCAACGAAAAACTAAGCAAAGAATTACAATTACATCATAAAGAGATTAGCGCAAAAATCAGAGCTATTCGCAAAGCTGATAGTATGACAACAAACCAGGCAAAAGCTTGGGTACGAGATTTTTTTAAATCTGAATAAATAAAAATATTCCTCAATCAACAAATTATGAAAACAACACAATCATCTCCAAAATATATTGAATGGATCAGTGCCGAAGATATGCATACTGATTCTACAGAATGGGCTTCACAGCTAGAATTTGCTAAGGATGAACATTTATTTTTTGAACATGTAATTACTACATACACGAGTCAATTACTCGCATTTAAAGATTTTTCAAGTGATAAAGAACTTGTCGATACAATTAACAGGTCTTTTAAAAAAAATCTTCAATTACTTGCCGAAGTAACTGCGCACCAAACTGCACTGCAAATTATGGTTGACGGTATTGATCAACCAAAAGATGAAAAAAAATATAAAGAAACTCATCGAAAATTAGCTGTTGAAGTTGTTGGATTTTTACATGAGTATCACGCTTTAAAAACTCAATTATTTGCAATCATTACAACTATTCGCAAAGAAGAGAAACAACGCTTTTTATTTGACAAAAAACATTAAACCTACCCAAATGAAACGACTTTTTTTATTACTTCCGTTATTATTTCTGTATTCCGCTTGTACTACTACACAACTTATTGATCATTGGAAAAATCCTGACATTGACTATTACGAACCGCAAAAAGTACTTATTGTAGGACTGACTTCAAATATTGAAGCGCGGCAAAAGTTTGAAACACAACTTAAAAAAGAGTTTGAAGCTCGTGGAAGTGTAGCCATGACCAGTTTATCATTATTTGACCCATCGCTGCATCCAGAAAAAATGACAAAAGAAGAACTACAACAAATTGAGAAAAAATTGGTAGATGACGGTTTTGATACAATCTTTTTTACAAAAATTATTGGAGTTGAAGATAAAATCCAATACAAAGAAAACTATCATGAGTACGACGAGACCTACCGAAAATTTGCGGATGAGTATTTAATGTATCAAGATGTTTTTTACAATCCTTCGTACTACGAATCATATACCATTTATCATTGTGAGACTTCTATGTATTGTATTTGTCCTACAAAAGAAAGAGAATTATTATGGAAAGGCTATATTGATGTGGTTGACCCTACTTCGATTAATGAATCGGTAACGGATTACATAAATTTAGCAATTGCTGTGTTAGAACATGAGCAATTAATTTTACCAAAGACAAACCAAATAAAAAAAGAGAAAGACGAATTGGTTAATTAAAATTTCATGAAAAACCTATACCTATTATTGCTCACTATACTAGCAACTAGCTGTTCTTCCATACAACTTCACGAAACCTGGAAAAATCCAGATATTACTGATTTTAATCCTAAAAATGTATTGGTTATTGGAGTAACGCCTGATTTAAAAGCGAGAAGTAATTTTGAATTTGCATTGGTTCGAGAACTAAATGCACGAAATATTAATGCCATACAAAGTAGTGTTGTATTTGAAAAACTGTTTCAAGATCCTACAAAGACGGAAGCCGAAATTGAAGCACAAATTAACAAACTACTTACCAATGGTTTTGAAACTATATTTGTATCAGCAATTAAAGGAGTTTCTAAAAATGAGTCGCGCTCTGGTGCTTCTCCTAAATTTGACTATAAATTGCAGCGCTTTTTAGGAGGTTATTTAGCATCACGTGATGATTATTTTAATCAAAATGATTATAGTAAGTATGAGATTTTTTATGTAGAAACATCTATATACGAAGTAAAAGAAGATCAAGAAAAACACTTAATATGGTTTGCTTCTCATGATATTATAGATCCGAATGACATGAATAAAACAACGGATGAGTTCATTCAAAACATCATCAAGTCTTTAGAAAAAGAGCGTTTGGTTGCTAAAAAAAATAAGAAAAAGTAGAATTTGTAGATATAAAAAAAGTCTCTCAAAAAATGAGAGACTTTCAAATAATAAAAAACTGAGTACAAACTAACAATCTGAGATTTTAAAAACTAAAATTGTTTTTCTTTCTTCCAAAAAACACATAAAGTGTTCTTGTATTTACACCATTGCCACTTTCATCTCTGACGAAATATGTACTTGATTAAGCACTACTTTTTCGTCAAATTGAGGTTGTGTAGCAATGTTTTTTTGCTTTTTTAAAGCGATATAGCAAGTATATTCAGAGTCTAAGAATACCTCTTTCAATACATATGCACTATTTTCAATATTCGCAATTTCTTCTTTGACTTCGAAACTTTTTAACGGAATTGATAAACCTCTTCCATCAGCTTTGATGACTGCTTCTTTTTTTGTCCAATACTTATAAAAAGCATTTTCTTTTTTAGGAGCAGATATTACTTGCTGCCATTCAAAAGGAGTCATATACTCTTTAAAATCATCAATATTGACAGGTGCATTTCCTTCTACATCAATTCCCATATCTGCGCCATCAGATATTACACAAATAGCCATATTTTTTGAATGCGAAATATTGAATTTCAAGTTATTATTCTTAAAGTAAGGCTTTCTATGTGATGTGTATGCTATTTCCATAGAGTCAGCATATTGTGGAAACTTAGTTTTTATACCATGATCCAATAATAAGCGTCCTAATAAGGATAATTGTGCGTCTTTCCAATTGCGAAAACGTAATATTTTTTCACGATAACTTGGTGGTAATACCGGTAAATATTTACACAACAAAGCATTATGATCTTTTTCTGATGTGTATGCGTAAAATATATGTATCATGACTTTTCTATTTTTTAATTTCGTATACAATAGCTTCTACCGCTCCCGTTGCCGAATTGATGACACCAACGTCATTGGCAACTTCAGAGAGTCGTACCCAAACACCTCCATAATGAGGTCCAAATCCAAATGCGCCCCAAATCAATTTATGGTCTGTCCATTCTTGTTGTCCATTAGGCGCTAAAAAATTGATTGATTCGTTGTATTCTTGTGCAATAAAATCAGCCGCAGTTAATGCAATTTTGATGGCTTCTTCCCATTCTTCTTCAGAAGAAAATTTTCCAATAAAAACATCTTTTCCTTGATAGCCTTGAGCTGCTTTTATTACCAACTTGTCTTTATACTTTCGCAGTATGTTTACAATTGATGAGGTTTCTCCTGCATAGCTTACATTTTTGGGTGTTATCTCAGATGACCAAGGAATGTGTTGTAAAATCAATTCATTATCTTCTGCTGAAAAAGCCTGTTGTTCTGCCAATTCTCGCAATAGTCCTAAATTTCTTTTATCTCCGTATATTCCAGTTGCCAAATGATCAGGAAAGTAAACTTGATCCATAATAAATGCTCGAAAAACATCGGCAGGAACTTGCTCATCTTCTTCAACTTTAAACGCTACGACTCCATGCATTACTTCATCTTTATGGTATAGTTTGCTATTTTTAAGTGTTAATGATGCAAATTTTCCCGTATGTGCTTGTCCTTTGAGCCCTCTAGCCGCAAATTCCTTTTTCAATAAACCGCCAAAAAAGTCAATTACATCTTGTTTGATTTTTTCACTTTCAATATGTCCTACACCTACAAAAACATTTATCATTTCATCTGTTGGTTGAACTTGAGCTAAAATTTTGTCAACCAAGAATTTCATATAAATGGCTTGCGAGTTGCGTGACTCGTACGTAGTAGCTGTTACAGGATCTGTTAACTGTGGATGAAAACTTCGAATAATCTTTTCAAAGCTTTGTACTTGCCAACCACCAATTGATGAGCCTACATTGACCTCTAAAATTTTAAAATCATCTTTTGAATATGTTAAATCGAGTCGGCAACCAGTTTCTACATTTTTTTGATGACAAATCATAGCAAATTGCGTGACCATTTCGTTTCCTTTAAAGTAGAAATCGGCAATTCGTTTTTCATCATTTTTAAAATATAATTCAGGGATTGCTTTGATTAATTGGGGAATTCTAACACATAATTGCGCTAGTGTTTCCTGCATTTTTTCTGATATTACTACAGGCCAAGTACTTACCGGATATGCATAATTTTGCATAATTGCTGGTAGTTTATATTGAGTTGGCTCAATTAGCGTCGGAATTTCTTTGATACGATTGCTTTCAAATTGTGCTTCTTTATTTGATAGAATCGAATTTTTTATTGCTGGTTCAAATTGTATTGGTTCCATGATGTTTTTAAATAACTCGTGTGTTGTTGTTTTTTATTTTTTGTGAGAAGTATTTACTTCATCTTACGAAATATTGAATCGTAAGAACAAGTCATATTATGACCAAAGAAGTCACAATATTGCGCATCAACTAGATAGCTTTTATTTGTATCTTTTAAGAAGCGATTGATCTCTTTTTGCTTGTTTTCACTATCTTCTACAATTAGATAATCTCCTTCTTGTAATAAGGGATGAAAATGTTGCAAGACGCCATAAACGTTCACATGTGCATCTTCTATGAGCAACCAAGGTTTTGGCATTTTTTCTAAAATCGCTACTTTCATTATTTGATCTATATGATTACAATCGCCTTGCAAAAAGGTTACATTGTCATATCTAATTTTGGGTGCTATAATGTCAAATGAAATAATTTTGCTTTCTATTCCGTAAGAAGCCATTAGATCTGCCATCCAAACTGCACTTCCTCCAGTTCCCGAACCAATTTCGATGATTGTTTTCGGTTTCAGCTCCCACATGAGCATCTGATAGATGGCTAGATCATAAACGGTCTTAAATAAAATTGTGTCTTTCCATTGCAAACAGTCAAAATAGCCCTGACTCATTGAGAAGGTTGTATCTCTAGCTGATTTTTTGAGAAAATCAATATCTAAACTACTCTGAATCATTTCGTTTGGTTGAACTCGAAGGTCGTACAAAACGTATCTTCCATAGTACCAATTTACCATTTGAGAGATAAACATTTCAATACCTTGTCGAGATGCAAAATGTTCTACGGACAGTATGATATCTTCTAAATCTTTCTCCCAAGGAATGGATTCAATATTCATTGAAAAAAGCGTCAATCCATCTTTTATCACATGATCGTAAAATGTAGGTACATTTCCCTGTGTTTGAAGCTTTTGTGCCCATGCACTTGAAAACTGCTCATAAATTTTACGTAGCATTGTTCCATCTAGCTTTTCCATTACCTTTTCATGCTGTATGTTCATATCTAATGTGTCCATAGTTCGTTATTTTAATGTTGCTAATAGTTTTTTTAGATCATGAGTACATGTGCTTTCGCTTTTGGATGTGACTCATATACGATCGCTTCTACTGCACCAGTGGCTGAGTTAATAACTCCTGAAGTGTTTTTTAAGGCAGACATGCGTACCCAAACGCCTCCATATGTTTTTCCAAATCCGAACGATCCCCATATTAATTTGTGTGGTGACCACTGATTGGTATTATCTGGTGCTAGTAAGTTTATAGAATCACTAAATTCTTGCGCAACAAATTTTTGATGTGCTAATGCTTTTGTGATTGCTTTATCCCATGCTTCATCCGATAGATATCTTCCTATAAAAACATCGTCGCCTTGCATTCCATTAGCTACTTTTATGACAAAGTCATCTTTTCGATATTTAAGCAATGGTACTAATGGTTCTCTTTTTCCTTGATAGGTTACTTCTGTATCTGTTATAATCTCTGTCCAAGGAATGTGATTCAGAATCAGTTTGTTTTCTTCTTCGCTAAATGCTTTTGCTTGTGCCAATTTTCTAAGTATGCCAAGATTTCTTTTGTCTCCCAAGAACATGGTTCCTAAATGATCAGGAAAATATACTTGGTCCATTAATAATGCTCTAAAAAGATCGGGAGACATACTACTAAGTGAATGGTCAAGAATTAGCACAGAATGTATTACAGTGTCTTTATAGTACAATGCATTGTCTTTGTATGTTAATGAAGCAATAGTATCTATATATACTGATCCTTTTTTCCCTTTATTGTTTAATTCTTTTGCTAGTAATTCATTAAAAAACTTCTTTTGAGCTTGTTTGCTTGCTTCATTTTCGTCAGCTCTTCCCGCTAAAAATACATTTACTTGATTTCCCACATTTCCAATTTGTTGTAGTAGGAACTTCATGTAAATATCTTGTGTTTGTTTTGCTTTGAAATTTACTTGCGGTGTTCCCGATAATTCAGAGTGAACATTTTCAATCAGAGGTTCAAAATGTTGGAATTCCATTCCTCCTATAGAAGAGCCTGCATTGACTTCAAGTACTTTAAAACCTTCGGTTGTGTAGCTCAAATCCAATCGGCAACTGATTGGTGTTTGTTTTTGAACACAAAGCATATAAAATTCTGCCATCTGAACATTTCCATCAAAATAGAAATCGGCAATGCGTTTGGCATCATTCTCAAAATATAGTGATGGAATTTTGTTCAGTAATCTTGGAATTTCAACACTCACTTGTTGCAATTCATTGGTAAGTTTTTCTGGTAGTATAATTGGCCAAGAGGATATTGGATATTTGAAATCTCTAAAAAATTCAGATACTAATTCACTATTCGTATTTAAAGCGTATGGAAGTTCTTTTTTTTCAGCGTTTACAAAACTATCATAATGATCAAATAAAATGGTATTTTTCATGGCATTTGGCTGTTGTTAATGTTTACATACGTTTTTTAAAGAGAAATCATTCCCCAGTAAAAGAAATAAGTTGCTATCAGCATATTTGAGAAAAGAACAGAAAATAGGATGCTTCTATCTTTTAGTTTTTTCATACTGATAAAAAAGTACAATGTTGAAATGGCTAGTATGACTACAAAAACCAACATAATGGTAAATAAAAAGTCATATCGTTCAGGTAGTCCAAAAGCAAGAGCAAATGAGTTGCTTCCCGACATGTCCATAATGGCATATAATAATCCGCCAAATGTTATGATTCCTAAAGTAGAAGTAATGACATTCAAAATACGAATCACTTTGTCTGATAGTTTCATTTGACGTTGCTTCATCAATCGTATGCTATGTGCTATGATGAAAGAGATCATGAGTCCAACTGCCAATGCTAGCGGAAGCCATAACATTGGATCCCATTGGCTAAACATAGTTCCCATGTTGGCAACACCTTTGTTTGAAGTGATCCCTTGTACCATAGTTAAACTTGCATCACTTTCAAACATATCAGCTTTTGGTGCTTTTGAAGGATCTTTGATAAAGTTTGCAACAACTTGATCTCCTATGTTTGATAAACTCGGTACGTGTCCATATGCATTAGCTTTTACTTCATATCCATTGGCAAACTTACTTACCGTTGCTTTTCCATTGGATGCTGGTGTAATTGGATCATATGCCCCTGCAAAAACCAATACTGGATAGGCTGCTTCTTTTAAGTTTGAAAGGTCATGTGAACTATATAATGAGTCAACTTTTCCCGTATTCCATTTGTCACATACTGAGAAATCTGATTTGTAAAAAGCCAATCCATTTGCTAGTTTGCCATACTTTGCCACATCTTTTTTGTAAGCGTCTAAACTATTGTTGGGTAATGTTTCCGTACAACTTACACAGTAGTACATTCCATAATCCATAGACAACATACTTGAGAATGATGGTATTAAGTTTCCTAATACTGTTTCATTTCTGTTTTTAAACTCATAGATTAATAATGGCAATACTTCTACAAATTTTTTGTTGTATAACGCTTGTTGAATGGCAATCTTAAAATCTTCTGCATTAAAAGTAAATTGTCCGCTTGCCAATATTTCTTTAGAAACCGGTACTGTTAAAGGTTGTTTTTCTAAATCAGCGATAACTTCATAATACGTTTTTTCAATATCTGGGTATGCTTTGTTACAAGCTTCATCATTTTCGCATGCGCTGAATACTTTGGATAAGCTTTGCATGTAATTGCTTGTATTTTCTGCATAATAAGTTTTGATATCTGATATTGAAGAGTCTAGAATCAATGAATTGATATCTTCAGGAAACATACTTGCATATACTTGTGACATGTATGTACCATAAGAAACGCCATATACATTCCACTTTTGGTAAGGTAATGATTGTTTTAACGCATGAATATCCTTGGCAATAGAGGTGCTATTATAGGCTTCAATATCAATTCCTCGATTGATAAGATCTTCTTTGCATTCTAATACTGCTGCTATTTTTTGTTGTTCATCTTCTGCAGGTGATTGATCTTTTGAGAGAATTTGAAAGAATTCTTCTCCCAGGTTTTTACATAATCTAGGTTTAGATAATCCTGTTCCACGTAAATCAAAAAGCACGATATCATTTGTTTCTCGCAAAGGATGATCTAACCATGACCACAAATTTTCTACACTTTTATCGCCTGGTCCTCCTTGAATAAATACAACAGCGTCTGCTTCTTTTTTTCCTGATTTATTTTTCAAGATTGATACCGCAAGTTGAATTTTTCGTTTTTTAGGAGCATCCCAATTTTCAGGAATGGTTAATACTGCCCAAGTTATATCTTCCTTTTCTAATGACTTCACACCTTCATAGAAAGAGTCTGTGGTTTCAAATGTTACGTCTTGTGCATGCGTAAGCGTAAAGAATGTAGTCATTACAAAAGCACAAAGTATACTGATGATTGTTTTTTTAGTATTCATGATTTTTTATTATTTCAGATGAGTTGTTTGTTAAAAATTAAAGTCAATGTCTACTACTTCTTGTTGTTCGAATTCGAGACTGATGTCGTATTCATGAATTGAAGCGTGCACATTTGTTAGAATTTGTTGTAATAGTTTTTCAAATTTTAGCATTAAAATCTCGATGGTTTCTCTATGATATTTACTGGTGTCATAGAGTACACATCCTTGAATTGCTTCAGTATCAACAGAGAAATCAATAAGCATTGGCAACCTGTTAAATTCTGCAATAGCAGGTTTAGATACTAATTTTAAATCTTCTGTTATGTTGATTTCTTTGTAGTTGAATGTTTGATTTTGCAACACCATAATAGCCTCAAAGCGCAGTGTATTTAATACTTCTTCAGGTACGTCTTGATGTGAATCTACATTCATTAAGTTTTCATGCATTTGCTGTAAGAAACTTGCATACGATGTTTCTGGTTGAATGTGTGTGCGTAGCGGAAGTGTTTTTACAAACATCCCCAAATGTTTGTTTAACTCTGAGAATGTCCTTCCTGAATTGATGGTTCCCACACACAAATCATCTTGTCCATACATTTTATAGAGCAACGTATTGTACGTTCCCATAAGCAAGGTATGTAAAGTCACTTTGTTTTGAACAGCTAGTGTATTTAATGCATCCATGAACTCTCGATCCCACCGAAAGTGGTAAAATTCCCCTTTGTAGTGCGCTTCTGCATATTCTGTATCGTATGGAACTAATTGTTTCCATTGATAATCACTTATATATTCGCTCCAGAATTTTTTATTGATTGCTAAATTGTCTTGCTCTTTTTGGTTTTGCCACACAACAAAGTCTTTAAACTGGAAACTTAACGTTTCTTCTTGGTATGTTTCCCCTGCCAAAATGGTACGATAACGATTTGTTGTTTCTTGAATCATTAATTCTAAAGACCAGCCGTCCATAATGACATGATGTGTTGAAAAAACCAATCTATCTGCCTGACCTTCAATATTGAAAATGGCTATTTTGATTAGTAAATCGTTTGCTAAATCAAATTCTTTGTTTGTATATTTTTTAAGAGTTTCTTCATAGTTTGTTAATGTTGTTTGTACTTCATCAACTTTAAACTGAACATTTTCAAACGCTTTTACTTTTTGATATGCATGTCCGTCATGTTCCACAAAGTTGGTTCGTAATATTTCAAACTTCTTTACCAACCCTTTAAAAGCTGTTTCCATGATATGTTTGTCAATTTTCCCTTGTACTTCATATGCTGAAAACATGTTGTAAGCTATAGACTTTTCTGCTTGCAGTGATGCTAACCAGATAGCGTATTGTGGAAATGTAACCGGATAAAATTCTTGTGTTTCTACCGGAACAATCATCTGTCGTTCATCACATTCTTTACTATCTAGTTGATGTGCTATTGAACGAACATCTGGACGATCAAACATATCTCTTAGCGTTAAACGGCAACCAAATTCATTTTCTATGAGTCCAATCAATCGAACTGCATTAAGCGAATGTCCACCTAACATGAAGAAGCTACTATCAATACTGAAGTCATCATTTATTTTTAGTATTTGTTTAAAAAATTGATAAATTTTCTCTTCAGTTGCTGTCATAGCTTTGTTATCACTTTGTAAAGAGCTTGCTACTTCCAATGATTTTTCAGCCAAAGCTTTACGATTCACTTTTTTATTAGGTGTCAGTGGAAAATCGTCTACAGGAACAATTGCATTAGGAATCATGTATGCAGGAAGCTGATTGCGCAATGCATTTGTAATTGTTTTTGCGTCAAATTCTGCGGAAGCGTCCATCATTACATAACCAACTAACATTGCTTCTTCCTGGATGCTCTTTTTAACAACTACTGCATCTTTTATTCCACTGATAGCATTCAGTTTAGTTTCTATATCACCCAATTCAATGCGGAAACCACGAATTTTTACTTGAAAATCATTTCGTCCTAGGAACTCTATTTCACCTTCTTTTGTCCACTTTCCAAGATCTCCTGTGTTGTATAATCGTGTGTTTGGATTGAATGGATTTTTTATAAAACGTTCTGCAGTTAACTCTTCATTTTTATAATATCCTTTTGCCAATCCATCGCCACCTATATAAATGGCTCCTGCCGCTCCTATAGGTTGCATTTGCATTGCTTCATCAAGAATAAAGAATTCTGTATTGTATATTGGTGTTCCTATATTGGTAGCTTCTGCTGGATTTTGAATGTGTTTAACACTAGACCAAATAGTTGTTTCTGTTGGCCCATACATATTCCACAAACTATCGCACGTGTGTAATAACTTTTCGGCTAAAGCGGTTCCTAACACATCGCCTCCACATAAAATTTTTAACCTTTTATCTCCTGTCCAACCATCATTGAACAACATTTGATAAAAGCTTGGAGTTGCTTGTAGTATTGTAGGCTGCACTTCCTGTATTGCCTTAGCAATTTCTGTTGGATTGCTTAGTGTTTCGTTATTTGCCACATATAAGGTTGCTCCTGCCATTAATGGTGCAAACAATTCCAGAATAGAAATGTCAAATGAAATCGTTGTTACCGAAAATAATGTATCTGTTTGTTTGATTTCTGGACGGTCAATCATACTCGACAAGAAATTGAATAATGATTTGTGCCCTATTTCAACACCTTTAGGATTTCCTGTTGATCCTGATGTGTAAATAATATATGCGCTATCTTCTGGTGTAACTTCTTGAAGTACTTCGCCAGTATTTTTTGCTGTCAATACTTCTTTTGCATCTATAAACGTTGCTCTTGAATTTAATACTCCTTTATATTTTACATCTCCAATAATTCCATGCACTCCGCTATGCTCTATAATATATTCTAATCGTTCTTTTGGAAAAGAAGGATCTAATGGAATGTAAGCACTTCCTGCTTTCATAACTCCTAGTAATACAGCTACCATATCTGCGGAACGATCCATCATGATTGCGATTGGAGTATTGTCTATCGCTATTTGCTGTTTTTGCAGTGCTTGTGCAATTGCATTGGATGTAATTTCTAAGGCATCGTATGTATAAGTCTTCTCGCCATCTTTAACAGCTATTTTATTGGTATAATCTTCCGAATTGTCTGCAAATACATCTAAAAATGTTTTACTTTTTGGTAAAGCAATTTTGGTATCATTAAACGCTGCTAAAGTTTCTTTTTCTTCTTTTGAAAGATACGTGTATGCTGTTAACTTTTTTGTTGGATTGGCAACTATGCTTGTAAGTAGTGTTTCTATGTGATGTACTACTTGCGTAATTTCTTCTTCAGAAAAATAGTTTGTGTTGTAATCAAAATCTATTCGGACATCTTCAGTTTCGTCAAATTCTCTGATATATAGAGCCAAGGCAACACGTTCTGCTCCATGCGTCATTGGGATTACTTCCGTATGCGTATTTGCAAAATGGTCTGCATAATTTTGCTTTTCATACGAAAGGGTAATGTTGAACAAACCTTCTTTTTCATGAAATAGTTCTAATTCTTGTACCAGTTTACCTAAAGGAAAACGTTGATATCGATAATCTTGGCGTAATTGCTGACGAATTTGTTGTACTAGAGTTTCAAAAGAATCTTCAAAGTTTACTTGCATACGTAATGCTGAAATTCCCATGAACAATCCTACCGTTTTCTTGAATTTTGCCGATGATCTATTTAGTACAGGTAACCCAATTACGATATCATTGTTTTGATGTTTTCGTGCAAAGTATACATTCAATGCTGCTAAAATAGTATGTAATGTGGTGGCTTTACATGTTTTGGATACTTCGTTTAAAGTATTGTAAAAAGAACGTGTAAGCACTAAGGTTTTTCGATTGCTCTTGTTTGTTCGAGCTTTCGGATTTTTTCTTTGGAAAAGCGTATTGGGCAAGCTTTTAAATTTATCTGTCCAATATGCTTTATCGTTTTCAAACGCTTCTGATGTTTGGTATGCTTCGTCATCTTTTACAAATTCTTCATAGGTAAATGGGTAGTCAGAAGTAATTTTTCCAAATTCTATCAGTTCGTTATAATTTTTTACCAAACGTTGAAACATTACCGAGGTTCCCCAACCATCTGTAATGATATGATGATATTTGGAATATAAATGATACGAAGTTTCGGTTACTTTGATTAAAACAAATTTGAACAAAACTTTTTCAGAAGTAATATCAAATGCTTCTTTAAAATCGGCTTGCATGAAATTTGCAGCAGCTTTCTCTGGTTGTGGATCCGAAGAAAAATCTACATATTCTAAAGCCGTATTATATGAAGGAAGAATTTCTATTGCTGTGGATAATAGATCTCCTTTTAGAATACTTCTGTAGGCATCATGTTGGTTAATTAGTGCAATGTATGCTTGATTGAGAATATCGTAATTTACCTGTCCGTCAATACGAATATCTGCACCAATATTATATATAGGTTCGTTAGGATATACTAATTGTTCAAAATAGATATCCTGTTGTGGAAGTGTTAGTTTCATAATGCTTTTGTGTTTAAAGACTCTAAGAATTGAGTCTAATTCAGTTGAACATTCCTCAGAAATTACTGCATCTTTTCTGCTTGCTGAAGTATTTGTTGTTTCATAGCTTTTAACGCTATTGAACTCCAACTTCTAATGGTATTCCCTTGTAATTGAGTAAGATCAGCAACAGTAGTTTTACTGAGATGTATATTTGTTGCTATATTATTTTTCATAAGTATTTAGTAACGTATATGTTGTATTGTAGTAGAAAACGCTTCTAAAAAAAGGTTTAAAAAAGGAATGGGTTTAGGATTCTTTATCTTTCATCTCACATTCAAGGCTATAACAAATAGTTGATTCTTGTAAACCAGCTTCTGGAAAATGTGTATGACTCACTCCTCCTATTTTTATAGTCAAACCAGAAATATTTACTTTTCTAATAATTAATTTATGGAATGACTTTTTTTATGATTTCTATTTTTACTTAGTTTTCAAAATTATGTTTGGTTCCTGTAAAGCATGAAAATTCCCAGCTTCGTGCCTTTACTATAAGTTGCGGTTGAAAGTTTGCAATAGTTTGACTTTTAAATGCAAACACTTTACATGACTTGCTTTTCATAATGGTTAATTTTAATGGTTAGTTAAAAAGAGAAATAATTGATTGGAAAACGTTCTCAGAAATGAATTCTGAGAACGCAAAATGAGTAACTATTAAGTTTTTTTATATTTTTTGATCTTGCTGATTTGTTATTTTATCATCAGGGCAAGTTATTTTAGTTTCACAAAGATCAGAATGGCAGTAGCAGTTTGAAACACTACTTTTCAACATCCCTCCATTAACAGTTTTTAAATTTGAGATGGTCGCCTTTTTGAATACCAATTGTTTTAAAGTCCTTTTTTTCATGGTTTCTTTTTTTATATGTTATTGTTTTTTTATTAATACGTATCACATGCAGACATGCTCATGCATGTGGTATTATCTGCTGATTGCCCAGCTCGTAGCGGTTCTTGTAATCCACCTTTACTATTTTTTAAATTGGTAATGGTTACTTTTTTGAAATTGAATTTGTTGAATGATTTTGTTTTCATAACTGTTAAAGTTTTAATGGGTTTGTATTGTGTGTGTTTCTAAAAAGCAGTTTAGTCTTTTTGAGAAAAGAGTACTTTTATGAAATATTTATTACTGTTCTTTACATGCATGGCAATATGTAGCATCAGATAAACATTGCGTTAGATTTGCAGATATATTTGAAGCTACAATTCCTCCAGTAATGGTTTTTTGATTTAATCTTGATACTACATTTTTTTGTAAGTGTAAAGACTTGTTGTTTTGGTTTCTGTTATTGCTTTTTTTCATGTTTTGTGTTTTTTAAATGGTTATACTGTACTTATTCATGTGGTGGTGGACAGAAACCATACCTGCTTGGACAATACATGGTTTCACACATCGTGATTGATTGTGATCCTTCGCCTCCACCTTGCATCTTTTTTAATTGAGAAACGGTTGCTTTTTTTAAAGCAAGTTTTTTTATTGATTTCATTTTGCCTGTTTTTAATGATTTTACACTTATTTCTTTGCGGTTGAGCAATTGTCTGTTTGACAATTGGTATGACACCCTGTTAGGGCCTGATCACTTTGTGTGGCTCTTAATCCGCCAGTAATTTGTTGCATATTTAATGCTGAAATGACTTGCTTTGTGAAAACCATTTTACGAGTTGTTTTTTTCATATGTTACTATTTTTAGATGTTACATATAGACATAGGAATCCCACCTATCTGAGCATGAAAAACAATAAATGCTTTTATGTCAGATAGTTGTGATATTCCGAAATGTTAAGTGGTAACTAGTTTTGGTAATAAAGTTGCGATAGAAGAATTACATGCGCTCAATACGTGAATTGCCCATCACGATTCCTTTAGACACTTTAGCATCTCCTTTATAAAGGATATGCGTATCGCCCATGCTTGTAACCCTAAGTTTTTTGGAAACATTGAGTTTCATTTTACTATTTCCTAATGATTTTACTTCGGTGATTTCGCTTTGCACACCTTCTAAGTTCAATTGATCTTCGCCAAAAGCAGTGATACTTTGATAAGGAACAACTCCTGAACTGACTTCTAAATAATTTTTACCAAATGAAGTAATGTTGAAATTTTCAATTATAGCTTCTTTGATGTGAATTTTTGTTTTTCCAATCAATTTTAAGTTTACATCTTGTGCAGCTATAGTATCTAGGAATGTAAATTCTTCTTCTCCAACTAAAGCTAGTTTCTTTAAACTTTTATAGGTAATCACCACTTTTGCAATGGTACCATTATAAATTGATTGATCTTCCCAGTTTACAGATTGATCATCATCCAAACTTACTTCTGCTTCTGCTTTGTGTAAGTACACTTTTAATACATTGTCAGCTACTTCCACATGCATTTTTTCTGAAGAAATAGTTAGCGCTTCCACGCTTACCGATTCTTGTTCGCCTTGTTTAAAAACAGCCTGAATGTATGGGCTTACCACTACTTTGTCAAAATGATCCACTTTTATTGTTTGAGAAGCTGTAGGCGAATCATTTTTAAAACTAAAAAATAGTATAGAAGGTGCTGTTTTTGAGACTTTATTGAGTGTGTGTGTTTTGTTTTTTTTCATGATTTAATAGTGTTAATGGTTTATATCCAAAGAGTTTCTGTAAGTTCTTGTTTACTCATCACTTTTACATCCTTCACTACTTTACCATAATCAAACTTAATGATTCGGTCTGCACTGTGGAAATATGCATCATCATGAGTTACGGCAACTACTGTTTTACCAGCTTCTCTAAACTTTGGAATAAGTTCTTCGTAGAAGAATTTTCTAAAGTGAGGATCTTGATCTGCTGCCCATTCATCTAAAATCAATAAAGGTTTGTCTTCTAACATTGCAAAGATGAGCGATACACGTTTGCTTTGCCCTTTAGAGAAGTTTCTTCGTACAGATTCTTCTTTATCATCAACAATAACTTTGTCTAGTTGCATGATTTTAAGCCATTCGTTATAAATAGCATTCTCTTCAAGTTTATAGTTATCGTAATTGTGAGTAAAGATGTGATTGTCTGTAAAAACTGCTGATATGAGATTTTGTAATTTTCCTTTTATATTGTCAGAGTCACCATTTAAACAAATTTCTCCTTTCGATGGACTGTAAATTCCAGTAAGCGTGTTGATAAAAGTACTTTTTCCTGAACCATTTCCTCCAACAATAAATACGACTTCTCCTTTTTTGATTTCCAAATTAATTGGTCCTAAGGCAAATGAGTCTGCGTTTGGATCTTCATTGTAGTTAAAATGTACATTGTGAAAGCTTAACGATTCAAAAGTATTTTCTTCGTTCACTTCAAGTTGGTCATAATTATCTAACAATTTAAAATCTCTCAAAAAGTTTTTAATACGAATATTTGCCACCATAAAGCGCGTGTACATTTGTTGTAAGTTGATGAGGTTGTTAATTGGTCCTGAAATGAACATAACAATTACTACATACGAAATCACATCAGCTCTAGGTAATAAGTTAAATGCCGGCAATAAGAATAAAATTACTGCTATTACAAAATATAATCCGTATTGACTTATTAAATTGATTGACAAAAAGATATAGTTAATTTTAAAATCCAAGTCTTTTGCTTTGTCACGGTTAGGAGCTAAAAATTTGTTCATTAAGTTTTCTCGTCTGAAAAAACTAATTTTCAACTCTTTAAACCCATCCATTACATCTCCTACATACTGATAGTAATGCTCATTATACTCGCGTAAAGTTGCTACTTGTTTTGACATAGAGTTTACGACTAAGAAATAACAACCAGCTACGACTAAGATTAAACCGATTACGATTAATGCAGAAGCTGCTGAAAGTGTAAACATGTATACCAAACACAGTACTAACATTAATACAGAATTTACGGTATGTGTTACGGTATATGGCAATGTTGAAAAAGTTCGTAAGTCTTCTACAGCAGTTAAGAAACGTTTGGGTCCGAATTTTTCCAAACTTAGCATTGGAGCTTTTAAAATTTGATTAAAGATTTTTTTCTCATTACTGTAAAGGATGTCAAAAGAGAATTTATTAAGCCATTTTTGAAACACGATATTCAATAAGTACGTGTACACAACCAAGGCCATAAAGACAATACCCATGTATCCTTTGAGAAATGCTGGATTTCCTGAAAGTACATTATTTATAATATATACAATGCTAAAGCTCAATACAGTGTTTGGCAACGCGTAAAGAACGATATAAATAATGTTTTTTGGTTTAATGTTAAACATGTTTTCTAGTTTTTAAAATTGTTCTCGTTTTTTATTTATAGGTAATTTGGAATTGCTGATTTGATCTTATTCTTTTCACTATTTAAAAAGTCAATAAGTCTTTCTACGTGGCTTTCTGAAGTGATAACTCCTAATTCATCTTGAAGGTTTTCAAAAAGATGAACAATACGATCTCTCAATCTGTTTTTCTCACTCAAATCACTCACTTTTTTAGAGACTTCTTCAAATAAGAAGCTTAAACTTCCTAGTGTATATTTAAAGCGCATTGATAAAGATTCTGAAAGTCTCGTATTATCAATAATTACTAACTCTAATTCTTCGTCGTAACACACATTGGTTTTAGTCTCTAATAAATACACATGTGCATTCTTGATTGTGTAAATAGCTTGTGGAATGGTTTTAATATGATTCATAATAGTAACTTTTTTGTTTTGGTTAATGGATAAGTTTCAACACTTTATCTGTAGGATATACACTAGATAAATAGCAGGTCTGTTCCCATCTAATGAAAGATGCGAATGGTATCGATTTTAATACGTACTTCTTGTTTGTTTTTGTGTGGATTAGAGTATGCTTACTCTAGTATGAGCAAGAATGATCTCTGAAAGTTTCTTTGCGTGCTCATGAATAAAAAAATGATTGCCTTTTTCGATTGAATACTGAATTTTTTCTGTAGTAAATCGTTGCCAGTTAGTCACTTGATGTGCTGTTTTTTCTTCTGTCCCCATCAAGGCATGAATGGGTATATTGATTAAAATATCCTTCTCTACGAAATCAGTTCCTTTTTCAAGAATTTCAAAGTCTGCTCTGAGAATGGGTTCAAAAAAATCAAAAATCTCTTTATTATTTAGTACTTCTTCTGGTGCGCCGCCTAGTTCTATTAACTCATTCTTAAAATCGGGCGTACTCATCAAGTAGCGTGTTTTTTTAGGAATTTCATTTCCTTCATTATCGACAGGCAATGTGCCAGGACCCGAATTTCCTGAAACAATCAATGCTTCTGGTGTATCTCCTTTTTGCTGCATTTCGTACGCTACTGATATTCCTAGAGTAGCTCCCATGCTGTGTCCGTAAATTATGTATGGCTGACTGTTTCGTAAGGTTCGTATTTGCTGACAATAATCTTGTATTGCAGCTTCTTTGTCTTTTACAAGTGTTTCTCCAAATCTTTTTCCTCTGCCAGGTAGCTCAAGTGGAATGAATTCCACTTCATATTGCAGATACTCTTTCAAAAAATCGAAAGAGTATCTGCTTCCTCCAGCAAAGTGCAATAGAAACAATTGTACTTTGCGTTTTTGCATCATACCTATTAATTAATTATGAAAAAAAATTGTTTATTGCTGACTTCTACCTTTTTCTTCTTCGTTTCCGAAACCTGGTTTTCTAACATTGATTTCGTCATTTCCGAAGTTATAAGTTAAAGAGAAACGTACAAATCGGCTACTGCTGTTTTCATTATATACTTGTCTAATATTGTTTACTACCGACGTATAATCTCTCAAGAAGTTTGTATTGAATACATCATTAAAAAGAACAGATGCATTTAATTTTTTGTTTAAGAAATTTTGTCGGAATGAAATGTTTAATCCGTGTGTTTGACCAAATTCATACAATCCTCTTTTGTGCTTAGAGCTAAATACGTAGTCAATTTGCATTTTAGTACGTTCTCCCAATGAGAAACTGTTGTTTGATGTTGCATAAAACTGTAACCCATTTTGTGGTTGCGCTGCAATAGAGTTGTCAAAATCACTTTTAGATCCTAATAAGTATACTGAATTTTGACTTTGCCACCACGATGTAATGTTGGTTGAATAACTTTCTCCAATTCCATAGAAATATTCGTCATAGTAATTTTGACGCGTAATGATTTGATTATTGGCAGCTTCATCCGCAGTAAATACAACTCCATAGCCATCAGATAAAATGTTTAAGAAAGCGTATGTTCTCCATTTTCTTTTATACGTATAGCTGAATTCAAAATTATCAGTGAATGAAGGTTGTAAAAAAGGATTCCCTTCAGAATAACTCGTACTATTAATATATGTTCTAAATGGATTCAAATCTGAAAAGCTTGGACGATTGATTCGTTTTCCGTAGTTAAAGTAAAAGGTGTTTTTTTCGTCTTTTACATAACTTAGATAGAATGTTGGGAAAAATTTTGAATAATCATTGTCATTTGTCTGATTTAGCGTTCTAGAAAATCCTGTGGTTTGAGTAGCTTCAAATCGTAATCCGACTTGCATGCTCCATTTTTCACTTAAATTTTTTGCTGCACTAAAATACAATGCTTGGTTATTTTCCTCATATTCAAATACATTCGATTGATTGGTATCGAATATGGGTGTTCCCGAAGTTTCGTCGTAAAACTCAATATCACTATCTGTTTTGATGGTACTATATTTTACCCCATATGATAAGTTGGCAAACTTTGTAGGATGCTCCATATCGGCACGAACACTTACGTTATTGATTTCTTGGTTTGAAATATTTCGAGCCGCTTGGTCAATTCCTGTAAACATTTGCGAAGCTGAAAAATTTTCTGCAACAAATCGGTTGTCTGTACTTGAATCGTAGTTGAAATAATCCACATCAAAAAACAATCTCTTACCAAGAGTATCTAAACTTGATTCCAAGTGTGCGTTTAATGAATGGCTTGCGCGACTTAAATCTGCGTTTCCGTTATTCACTACAAAAGATTCTACATTGTTACTATTGTCAAAAACGGTTGTAATGTTTTGATATTTTCTGTCAGGATCACTTGCACTTCCTTGGTATTGCACACCAACAGTTACACGGTCTGAAATATCATAATCTAACGTTACTCGTCCGCTAACATCATCTTTGTCTTGTTTTTCATCTCCTTTTAGCTTCCATGGACCGTCATCAAAAAAGATGTCTAAGTCTGCTTTGTTACGCATAGCTCCTACTACCCCATTGGCACTTAAAGTAAATCTAAATTTGTTCTTATTATAGAAAAAATTGTTTCGCAATGTGTAAAAGTTAAATGTGTTCTGATCATAACTTAGAGTCGATGAATTTCTCCAAGAATCTCTTTTTCCTTTTTTTAGAATGATATTAATCAATCCTCCTTCACCAGCTGCATCATATTTTGCAGGTGGATTGGTAATTACTTCGATACTTTTGATATCATCTGCCGAAATTGAATTTAGATAATTTACTAATTCAGCTCCTGATAATTCAATTAATCGATCATCAACCATGACACGAGAAGAACCTTTTCCTAACATACTAATATTGTTGTTTTGGATAATGATTCCTGGCGCAACACTTAATGCATTGATGGCATTTCCTCCACTTGTTGAGATGTTGTTTTCAACATTTAGTACCAAACGATCGGGTTTGTAATCGATAAGTTTTTTCTTAGCTACCACGACTACAGTTGCTAGTTTATCAGACTCTAACGTGATTTCGCCCAACGACATGTTTTCTTGTAAGTCAATTTCTTTTGTCCAGTCTTTACTTCCTATAAAACTGACAACGACCACATAGCTTCCCTTTTCTACACTAATTTTGAAAGCGCCATTTTCATCAGAAATTGTTCCAGTAACTAACGTTCCCGAACTATCCTTCAAAACTACGTTCGCAAAAGGCAATGGCCCAGTATCATCTTTTATACTACCTGTTAGTTCTACTTGAGCAAGTAGCGCAAAAGGAAGCATGATAAAGAGCAAAACCCAGTTTATTTTAGTATTAAAAAATATTTTTTTCATGATAATTGTTGTTTGTACGATGTTTAAATTGCCGCCGAAAATAAGTATTATTTTCTTACTTTTCTATCGAGTTATTGATTGCTTTATGATTAAAATTTTAGTATGTGTGCTGGTGTAAGCAAGTCTTCATTTATCTTTCTTGAGATACTTTCAGTGCTTATGAGTTCAACTTGAACACCATTTAGTTTTGCTTTACAGATCATGTCAAAATTTAGTTTTCTATTCATAGTAATTGATTTAGTTTGTATAAATTCATTCTCTAATCTGGTAAATGTACCGGGTAATTGCTGAAAGTTGACTACACTTTTAGGTAGTATATTCATGTCAATTTTGCTTAGATTCAAGAAATCTTCTCGTATAATCTCGTACGGAACTTCTTGATGCTGTCTCGCATTGATATACGTTAATTGCTTGTCTTGACATCGCTTTATAAAAGATAGTTTTGTGCTTGCTTTTACAGGCAGCGGCAATACATTGTTGATTACTCCTAAAACCTTAGTTGCATCAAATTCTTGATTGCTTGTATCACGACCATTGACTAACATGAGTTGCAAAGGAATTTTATGACTAAAAAGTTGTTCCATCACATATTCATGGTATGCCATAAATACTACAGATATTGATACGTTTATTCGCTTTGCAAATTGTTGAATTGCTTCATATTCTTTGCCTATTATACTGTACGTTTGTGATACATATGATGTGGCTTTTTCCGTTGCTTCTACACTTGCTGTTGACAAATGTTCTTTTAAAAAAGTAGTCCAAAAGTTTCTTGATTTTTGTCCTTCTTCACTTTTTAGAAAATGCTGTTGCCATAACGCATAGTGAACACTCGAATAGATTTCTTCTTTTTTAGTGATTACACGTTTGGAAATGTATGTTTGCAATATTTCATGAATAGTTAATGCTGAATGCAAATCAACCAAAACATGACTTATTGCCAAGCAAAACCAAGTTTGATCACTCGTACTGTCTTTTAAGATTTGCAAACGAATTGAAGGTTCATGTAAAATGTCAAATTTTTGAGTTGACATTTCTTCTTGCCAAGTTTCTAGTGTTTCATTAGTGATATTGGCTTCTTTATAGATTGTTTCTACCTGTACATCAGCATGAGTTCTTTGTTGTTGATAGATTGCTCCTTCTTTTTCAATAAAATCAATATTGAGTTCTGGAAAATGGCGCAAAAAAGCTTGTATTTCTTGTGATAGAATTTCATCAACTCCTTGTGGCAACACAAACGGACCAACAATGGCCTGCGATGCTGGATAATTCAACATGTGTTTCTGATTTTCAGAAATGGCTACAAATTCGTTTTCTTTTCCTGTAAATGCCGTAACACTGCAAAATGTATCTGTTTTCGTGTTCGCTTTTGAAATACCTATTTCCGCTAATTTTTGTGCAATTTCTTCAATATCTGTTGCTTTTAAAATTTGTTCAGGGCGAATTTGATAGCCTATTTTTTTGAGCTCATGTAACAGCTGTATTAATTTGATTGAATCACCTCCAAGATCATAAAAACCATCTTTTATACTTATTTTTTCTACATTCAATACTTGTTGTAGAATAGTTACTAGTTGTATTTCCGTTTCCGTTTGTGGTGCTACAAACAAGTTTCCTGTTTGAAGTTCAACTGTAGTCGGATGCGGTAATGCTTTTTTATCAATCTTTCCGTTAGGTGTTAATGGCAATTCATCTAGTACAATAAAATATGACGGAATCATATATTCTTGCAGTTGAGCTTTTAAATATCTACGTAAACTTGGCAGATGAAAACCTTTTTTAGTTTCCAAATATGCTATGAGTAATGTTTCTCCTTCTTGCATTTCTTTGGCTTGGACAACAGCTCGTCGTACACTTTCATATTTTTGTAGCGTACTTTCAATTTCGCCCATTTCAATTCGATATCCTCGAATACTGATTTGATGATCTTTTCTTCCAAGAATCTCCAAGTTTCCATCAGGAAGCCATCTTCCTAAATCGCCAGTTTTATATAATCGTTCCTGTGAGTTGAATGGATTTTTAACAAAGCTTTTAGCCGTTAATTCAGGTTGATTCAAATAGCCTGGGCTTACTCCTAGTCCTGAAGTACACAATTCTCCAACTACTCCTATTGGACAAAGTTCCTGATTTTTATCTAATACGTACATTTTCGTATTTCGAATTGGTTTCCCAATCAGAATTTTTCCTTGCGCTATTTTCGAATTCATTTCATAGTACGTTGTTACATCAGAACATTCAGATTGTCCGTAAGTATTCACAAGTTCTATAGTAGGATGAATGTCAAAAAATTTGTTCACATAGCTTACTGTCAATTTTTCTCCTGTAAGGATGATTTTTCTAAATGCTTTTAATTTTTCTTCTTCCTGAATGGCAAATAAGGCATTCAGTTGCGAAGGAATTACTTCTAGCACTTCAACTTTATTCTGAATAGCAGTATCAATCAATGAAGGAATATTTTGCAATTCATCCATTGTTGAAAGAATTACTTTTCCTCCAAGAAATAACGGTGTCCATAATTGCCAAATTCCGCCAACAAAATACATTTTAGAAGTATGGCAAATAACGGTGTCTGCATGAAGATTTAATAAATCAATCTTACTGTAAATATGATTGACAATTCCTTTGTGTTGTAACATACATCCTTTAGGAACTCCTGTTGATCCCGAAGTATATACTATATACGCTAAGTCTTCTATATTATACGTTTCTGCTAAATTTTCTTTACTGTAGGTTTCTTTCTCACGATTGAATTTTTCTAATTCTTTTTCAGTGATTACATACGTTGTGTTTTGCGTGATGTGCGCTAATTTTTCAATTGGAATATTGACATTAATCGGTGCACAACAAGCTCTTGTTTTTAATACTCCTAACAAGTAAATCATATAATCTGCCGATCGTTCTAAACGAATTCCTGCAATACTCCCTACTGAACTTTGATATTGTTGTTGTAAAAATCTGGCAAATTGATTGCTTTGTTCGTTAAGCTCGTTATATGTGTATTTTGTGTTTTCAAATTCTATCGCTATTGCATGAGGAGTTTTTTGTACTTGCGCTTCAAACGATGTGACTAATGTTCCTAATGAATCTGACTTTTGAGTTGCATTGAATGTTTCTAGTAAAGTGTTCTTTTCTTGTTCAGATACATAATTCAGTGTAGAAATTGAAACCTCAGGCATTTCCAGCGCGGTTGAAAGCAACTCTTTGAAGTGTTTTATAAAGTTTGTAATGGATACATCATCATATACATCTGTATTGTAATTTACCTCCATTGATAAACAATCAGCTACTTCTTGGAATGTAAACAATAAATCGTATTTACAAAATCCTGTTCCAAGCTCTCTAATTTCAGAAGCATTTTCAATAGTTTCAACATTGGTATTCTCTGCAAAGTTTTGCAGTAATAACATCACATCAAATATTGGGTTTCGACTATTGTCCCTTTTCAACTTCAGTTCTTCAACTAGTTGATCAAATGGATACTCTTGATGTTTGTACGCTTCAAATGTTGTGTTGCGAACTTTTGTAAATAACGAACTTAGCGTATCATTGTCTGCTACTTTGTTTCGAAGTGCAATTGTATTTAAATAAAAACCTATTTGATTTTCAAGTTGCAAATGATCTCTTCCCGCAGAAGGACTTCCAATGATAAAATCATCTTGTGAAGTGTATCTAAAAAACATAGCATTCATTGCTGTAATCAAAGCCATAAATAGACTTCCTTCGTGTTGATTGCTAAAACTTTTTAAAGCGGTTGTCGTGGTTGCATCTATATAAGTAGCTACTGTTTTTCCATTCGTAGTTTTAAGTAACGGTCTTTTTTGTTGCGATGGTAAGTCCAACACTGGTAACTCTCCAGCAAATTGCTTTTTCCAATAAGCTGCATGTGCTTTTTGAGCCTCACTTTGCAATCGATTTTGTTGCCAAAAAGCAAAATCCTTGTATTGAATTTCGAGTGGTTCAAGCATAGAAGCGGTGTTGGTTTGCAATGCTTCATAAAAATGAATAACATCATTTGTCAACACATTCATTGACCATCCATCACTAATAATGTGATGCATATTGTAATAAAAGATGCTTTTGCTCTCTGAAACCTTTAGCATTGCTACTCTCAATAATGGTCCATTAGCAAGATCAAAAGGAAGCGCAGCATCATTATTGATATATTGCGCTGCCTTTTGTTCTGCATTTTCTTCGAATGAAAAATCTTTATGAGTTACTTGAAAGTTCAATGCTTCCATACTACATACAAACTGTCGTACTTCTCCTTGTTCATTTTTCTTAAAAACAGTTCGTAAGATCTCATGGCGTTCGATTGTTTGAAAAATAGCCTTCGTAAAATTTTCAAGATGTACATCTTCATAAAATTCACGATGTTGCGGCATATTATACGCAACTGATTCTTCTTCAAACTGACTCAAAATCCACAGACGTCTTTGTGCTGATGATAGTGGATAATCCGCCTGCTTCTCTACAGGTTGAATACGCTCAAAAGTACTCGCACTACTCGCTTTGTGTTCTTTAATGAAATCAATTAGCGCTTGCTTATGAGATTTAATATCTTCAATAAGCGTAGCCGTAAGAGTTCCTTTCGGAGCCTTTACGTCTAAGCGTTCATCGACCACATCAATTTTGACATTGAGTGTTTTTAATGTTTGCAATATTGTTTGAACCATGATGATCGTTTTGGTTGTTTTAGAATGAAAAACTTTCTATGTTTTCTTCGTTTTCCATAAATTGGTTGTTCACCCAAAGAACGTTTTCTAGTTTTTCTTTGAGTGCTTCAATAGTAGGCGTATCGTACAATCCGGCAATTTCAAAGTTGACTTGGTATTCTTTTTGAATTCGTGAAATCAACTGAATTGCTTTCAAACTATTTCCTCCTATTTCGAAGAAAGAATCTTTAATGCCAATACGCTCCTTTTTAAGAATTTCTTGCCATAAGGCTACCAGTTTATGTTCCATTTCGTCTCTCGGTGCTACATATTCTACAGCAGAAAGATCAGTACCTTTGATCTCTGAGAGTTGTTTTTTATCAATTTTACCATTGATTGTTAATGGCATCGTTTCTAATTGAACAAAACCATCTGGAATCATATATGCTGGCAATTTCCCTTGTAACTCAGCTCTTAACTCAGATAGAATTTCTTCTGCGGAAGAGGTAAAATATACAACCAATTGCTTGCTGCCATCTTCGTCGTTAACGACCATAGCAGCTGCCTCATTGATGGATGCTCTTTCTAACAGTCGATATTCTATTTCGCCCAATTCGATTCGGTGACCACGTATTTTGACCTGATCATCTTTTCGCCCGTGGAATTCCAGTAAACCATTAGGTAACCATTTTCCAAGATCTCCTGTTTTATAAAGCAATTCTCCTTCCTTGAAAGGGTTCGGAATGAATTTTTCGTTGGTCAGTTCTGGACGATTTAGATATCCTTTTGCCAATCCTGCTCCACCTATACAAATTTCTCCAATGCTTCCAAGTGGTTGTAAACGATTCAAGTCGTTCAGTAAGTAAATAGATGCGTTTGCAATTGGTTTTCCAATTGATATGTTTCCGCTTTCTAGTTCTTCTACTGAAGTAATTCGGTGCGTTGAACCACAAATACTTACTTCTGTAGGTCCGTACGCATTTACATATTCACCAGTTCCTAAGGCCAAGAATTCTTTTGCATCTTCATAGATTGGTGCTTCTCCCGCAGTAATTAAAGTTTTTAATCCCTGTAATCGCTGTATGTTCATTAGTGTTACATACGCAGGCGGAAGTGTTGCAATGTCTATGTTTTGTTCGTTGATATACGTTTCTAGTGCTGTTGGATCTTTACGTAAGGTATCGTTAATTATAAATAATGTTGATCCAGATAGCAACGCCATAAAGCTTTCCCAGATAGAAGCATCAAACGAGAATGAAGCAAATTGTAATACATTTCGTTGCTCATGTAAATTGAAAGCTTCTACTTGTGCTAAGATTGTATTAAGAATTTTTCCATCTTGAATGACTACTCCTTTTGGCTTCCCTGTTGAACCAGACGTATAAATGATGTATGCTGTGTCATCTGCATGACGCACATGATTCATTTTTTGTTCAGAATAATCAGAACGCTGTTTCATGAATTTTGCGACCAAGTCTTCAGTAATGGTCAAGCGACTGTTACTGTCTTGTTGCATATATTCTACTCTATCCGCAGGATATTCTACATCAATAGGCAAATAGGCAGCTCCCGTTTTTAAGGTTGCTAAAATGGCTATTGGCATCCATTCGCTGCGTTCAAGTTGAATTCCTACGATATCGCCTTTGGCAACGTTATATTGTTGCGACAAGAACTGTGCAAATCCATTTGAAACTTTGTCTAATTGTTCATACGTTATTGATTTTTCTTGAAAAACAACCGCTCTACTGTTTGGCGTTTTTTGTACTTGCGCATCAAAAGTGCTTGTAATTGTAGCTTCTTGATTAAATGCTAGCTGTTTGCCATTAGCATTTTTCATCAATTCGGTACGTTCTTTTTCAGAGAAAATAGCATACGCATTTACATTTTCTTCTCCTCGCTCTAAATAGTTTGCCAAGAAATTTTCGTAATACGTTACAATGTCTTCTAGGCTGTGACCTGATTTAAACGCACGACTTTGAGTCAGTGTTATAGAGATATTTTTAGCAGAACGTTCTGCCGTAAAATCTAAATGTGTATTGGTTCTTTCATAGTTATCAAAAGCAAAATCAGTGACTTCTCGTTTGGATTGTTGCGTTTTAAATTCTTCATTTTCATGCAATTCTTCCAATACATGGAAGTTAATATAGTTGAATAAGATATCAAAGAATGGATTTCCTTGCGAACTTTCTCCTACTAAATCTGCAATTGCATTTAAAGAAAAACGATCTTTTCCTTTGAGTTGATCTAACTGATCATTGATAGTTTGCACATATTCTAACCATGTTTTATCAACCGTGTTTGCTATATCATATCGGAATGGTACCGAGTTTAAGAAACAACCTAGTAGTTTGTCGCCATCTTCTACAAACGGACGTCTATGTGCTACCAAACCAATTGTTGTATCGGTTTCATTTGCTAATAGAGATAATACATATATATATGCACTAAAGAATAATCCTTTTGGAGTGATTTGATCGCGTTCACATTTTTGAAGAATTTGCGTAGTAAATTCTTCTGAATATGTTTTTGATAATTGACGGTCAAAGTGCGTATTTGTCAAAATTTCCAATCGCTTATAACCCGCCATTGTATTTTTCCAAAACGTACTATTTTCTTCTTTGCGTTGCTCTAACAAATCTGATAGTACACTGTCACGAATGCTACATTGTAGTGATTCTGGTTGATAACCATTGTACTTTCCTAGTTTTTCATAAATCTCAAAGAGTTCTACTTTTAAGTTACTTTGTCCCCAACCATCAATCATTGCATGATGAAATTGTAATACGAATATGATATCAGATGGTGCAATTTGAAAAACATTTACTCTCCATACAGGTGCTTGCGTTGTGTCAAACGGACGTTGCGTTCGCTCTTCCACTAGGAAATTATCAATAAAGCTTTCTTTTTCTTCCTTTGATAGATGACTGATGTCTTCATATCCGATATGCACAGGTACTCTTTTATGAATAATTTGAACCTGATAATCGTATTCGTATAAATGATACGAAGTACGCAAGGTTTCATGTTTTTGTACCATAAGTTGCATTGCTCGCGTTAATAACGGAATGTCAACAGTACCTAATTGAAATAAGAATTGATCATGATATACTCCTAATTCGTCTTTTTCTTTACTTAATTGACTTGTAAGCACCATTCCTAACTGTACATCACTGATTGGATATACATTTTCTACGTTTTCTGGTGTTGGATGTTCTGCTAATACAGCTGCTGCAATTTTTGCTATTTCAGCTTCAACTGCTATTTTATCTGTATTTTCTCCTTGCTCTACATTTTCATTTTCAGCAATAAATGCTGCCACACCTTCAATTGTAGGGTTTTCGTAGAATGTTGCTACAGGCAATTCAATATTGAATGTTTTATTGATTACACTGATACAACGAATCATTTTGATGGAATCTCCTCCTAGATTGAAATAATCATCTCGAACACTAATTGTATCTACGTCAAAGTGCTCTTCCCAAATTTTAGCTACCGCTTCTTCAATCTCGTTTTGTGGCGCTACATATTCAGCACCTCCATCAAGTTTGATATCTTTTAGACTTAGTAATTGTTCTTTGTCAATTTTACCATTCACTGTTAGTGGCATACGATCTACAGGAACAAAGTGTGCTGGAATCATGTATCCTGGCAAACGTTCCGAAAGGAATTTACGGATATGCATTGCCGTTTCTTCTTTTCCATTGAACACTAAGTATGCTGCTAATTGTTTGTCGCCATTTTCTAAACTATGTACTAATACTACCGCTTCTTGTATGGTTTCTTTGCTTAGTAATTGTTGCTCAATTTCGCCTAATTCGATTCGATACCCACGAATTTTTACTTGGTCATCTTTTCGTCCTAAATAAGCTAAGTTTCCATCTGCGTTCCATGTGCCAACATCTCCTGTTTTATATAATCTTTCGCCTGTTTTAAATGGATGAGGAATGAATTTTTCTGCGGTTAATTCTGAACGATTTATGTAACCTTTTGCTAATCCTGCTCCTCCTACACAAATCTCCCCTGAAACACCATTAGCTACCAATTGATGATTTCTGTTCAACACATAGATTTCTGTGTTCTGAATTGGTTTTCCAATGCTTATCGTTTCTTCAGAAGTTACTTCAAAAATCATACATCCTACTGTTGCTTCCGTTGGACCGTATTCATTATAAATTTTAATGTCTGGATTAATATTTCGTAATGTACGTACATGATGTGGTAATAGAGCATCACCTCCAACAATGGCTACTTGAACTGTACTTTTTTGAATGTCTAACTCTTTTAGTAGCGTAATGTGTGCTGGCGTTAGTTTGATACAAGTTGCTTCACTTTTGAAATAGTTTGTTAATGTTTGCGATATATCTCCTTGATCATAAATATGTAACGTTCCTCCATTTAAAATTGGCAAAAACACACTAGTAACAGTTAGGTCAAACGATAATGATGTATACAAACCAAAGTCATAGTTTGCTAATTTGTTGCTAGTTAAGTATGCTTTGGTTGCCCACTCTAGATAGTTTGCCAATGCCCCATGTGGAATCATTACTCCTTTTGGCTTTCCAGTAGAACCTGAAGTATAAATCATATACGCTAACGTATCTGCTGTTACCTCTGTAAATTCAAAGTCCTTAGAAAACTCATCTGCTTCAAAATCGATATCAACTGTAAGCATATTACCCTCATAGTCAAACATATCAAACATATAGTTAGACTCAGTAATTAGCAAGCGTAAGTTTGCATCACTTAAAATATGTTCTTCTCTTGAAGAACCATATGCGGGATCAATTGGTACGTAGGCTGCACCTGTTTTTAAGATTCCCAAGATTGAAATCAACATCCAGTTGCTACGATCTAATTTGATACCAACAGCATCTCCTTTTTTGATTCCATGCACATTTACGAGGCAGTTTGCCAATTGATTGGATTGCTCATCTAACTCTTGATAAGTTAGTTGTTCGTCTCTGAATACTGTTGCAATCTGTTCTGGCGTTTTAGCAACTTGCGCTTTGAATGCATCTAACGTAAGTTGTAATACCTCTACAGGTGTCGCATTGTTAACCGTTTTTTGTAAAAATGTAGTTTCTGCTTCACTTAAATATTCTAAATCTGCAATTGTATTGCTTCGAACAATTGTTTCTAATAATGTATCAAAATGACCTTTAATCATAGTGATAATATCAGTAGAGAGTATGTTAGAATTGTATTCAAATTCTACATTCATCCCTGTTTCAGCAACATGTCCAATAGAAATTGTCAATACATAGTTGTTCTGTTGTTTCGTTTCTAAGTTATTGATACTAACATCAGATTCTGCTTCTTCAATAGCGTCTAACGGATAATTTTCAAAGACTAATAAACTATCAAATAATTCTCTAGCAGCATCACTTTGCTTTTGAATATCAACTAATGAAGAAAAACCATATTCTTCTCTTGAGATTGCATAATTTTGCTGAATATCTGTTAACCAGGAAATTACATTAGTATTTTCTTTTACAGATGTACATAAAGGAATTGTATTGATATATAAACCTAAACGTTGTTCAATATTTTTGATTTCGGTAGGTCTACCAGAGATTACCGTACCAAATACAACTGTTTCATTGTTTGTATATTGAGAAAGTAGGTACGCCCAAATTCCCTGAACAATAGTATTGACTGTTAAGCGATTTTTCTTTGCAAATGCTTCTAATGCTACTACATAATCTTTTCCTTTTGATAAAACACTACTAGTGTTTCCGAAAGTTTTATTTAGATTTTTAGTTGTATCAGTAAAAGGAAGCAAGCTCGGTGTGGTTAACTCACTCAACTGTTCTTTCCAGTAACGCACAACTTCTGCGTTATTTTTAGTAGTAATGTACGAGATATAGTCTTTATAATTGTCTGTTTCTCTTGCTACTAATGATTTTCCTTCTGTTAATGCTTTGTAATTTTCTAAGTATTCTCCAAAGATTACTGGCGATGACCAACCATCTGAAATGATGTGATGTGTTGAATATATCAACTTGATACTTTGTTCCGCTTGTTTGATTAAAGTAAGTCTAAATAACGGAGCTTTGTCCATTTCAAATGCGGTATTCGCATCTTCTTGAATGTATGCTGTTACAGCTGTTGCAATTTCATTAGCTGGTTTTGCAGAAAAATCTAATACCGTTAAAGGCAAATCTACATTTTTATGAACACATTGTACAGGTATGTTAAGTCCTTCTAAGTGAAAAGACGTACGAAGTACACTGTGATTTTCAATAATGTTTTCCCATGCTTTACGGAAATATTCTATATTAAATTCTCCTGTTAAATCAAAGCTAATTTGGTTGATATAAGCGTTCGATTGCTTGTTATACATACTGTAAAACAAGATTCCTTCTTGCATAGGACTTAATTGATAGATGTCTTCAATTTCCTGATTGCTCATCGTTGATTTGAATGCATTCAAATCTTTGAAAGAAACCAATCCATTCAATCCATAATCTGCAGGAGTTTTGATTGTTTCCGTTTGTGTTTTACAAAATGCAACAATAGTTTCTAGTGCTTCTTTGTAATTTTCTGCTAGAGTTTCAATGGTCGTTTTTGTAAAACGATTTGCATCAAAATCCCAACGCAAGCTTAAAGTTCCGTTTGTAACGACTCCATTTATGGTTATTTTTCCATTGTACGCATTTGCAGGGTGAATGTCTTCTCCTTTGCCTTCATTTGTAAAATTGAATATCGATGTAGTTTCAGAACTTCCTTGATCTGCCTGACCGAGATAGTTAAAAATTACTTGTTCTATATCTTTTCGCAAACTTTCTTTGATTGCTTCATCTTCTGCTAAATAACGTAACGCGCCATAACCAATACCTTTATTTGGAATACCTTTTAGGTTTTCTTTGGCTTGTACAATGGTTGCTGCTACGTCTCCTTCTATATTTTGAAGAAGTACTGGATATAAAGAGGTAAACCAACCTATTGTTTCAGTTAAGTCAACATCTTCAAAAAGTTCTTCTCTACCATGACCTTCTAAACCAATTACAACATTATTATTTTTTGTCCATTGAGCAAATGACATCGCCAATGCTGCTATTAGTATGTCATTTATCTCAGTAGAAAATGCTTGGTTACTTTCTCTTAATAGACTATTTGTAAGCTCTTTTGAAAATTCAATTGTATGTGAATCTACTTCTTGATAGGTTGTTTTTCCATCAAAGTCAGTGTCTTGAGGTAATGCTTCAACCCTATCTACAATCGATTTCCAGTACGAAGCTTCTTCTTGTAAGACTTCACTGTTTGCAAAGCTTGTTAATCGTTCTTGCCATTGTCTGAATGAAGTTGTTTTTTGATCTACTAAAACAGTTTCTCCTTTGCTTACTTTTTGCAAGTTATTGCTTAAATCTTCTGCTAAAATTCTCCAAGAAACACCATCAATTACTAAGTGATGCGCTACAATAAATAGACGATCGTATGTTTCACTTTCTGGAGTTTGTATGAATACAAATTTTACAACATTTCCTTCTGTTATACTAAGTTTTTCTTGGTATGACGCACAGATAGATGTTACTTCTTCTGAAACATTGTTTGTTGAAATAACCGTTTCTATTGCAACCGTTGGAATTGTTGTTTGATAAGTACCCAAATATTGATCTGCTTCCCAATCAAAACGCATTCGTAGCGCATCGTGTTTTTGATATACACCTACAACAGCTTCTGTAAGTTGTGTATGCGTAATTTGTTTTGGAAGCGTTACTAATAACGACTGATTGTATTGGTCTTGAACTGTATATTCTTTTTCAAAGAAGTATTGTTGTATTGGCACTAATCCAACTGTACCTTCTAAGATACCTTGTTCAGAACTAATTGTTTTTTCGTCTTGAATGTTAGCTGCTAATTCTTCAATAGTTTGAAACTCAAATACATCTTTTACCTTCAGGGAAACCCCCATTTTTTTGGCTCTACTGATAAATTGAATTGCAATAATAGAGTCTCCTCCTAAAGCAAAGAAATTGTCATAAACACCTACTTTTTCAACACCTAATACTTCTTGCCAAATACTTGCAATAATTTCCTCTTGCTCGTTGCGTGGCGCAACATAATTGGTTGTTTCAACATCTGTGATTGCAGGTTTTGGTAATGCCTTACGATTTACTTTTCCGTTGATTGTTAAAGGAATTGTTTCCAACTGCATAAAATCAGCAGGAATCATGTATTCTGGCAATCGTTTTTTCAGTTGTTGTTTGATGGTTTCTTTTTCAATAGTCGTTTCAGAAACCACATATCCAAATAAACGTTTTTTACCAAATGTTTCATCTACAACAACCACTGCTTGTTTGATGGTTTCTACTTGTTCTAATGCATTTGTAACTTCTCCTAATTCAATACGGAATCCGTGAATTTTTACTTGATCATCTTTTCTTCCTAAGAAATCAATTGTACCATTTGGTAACCAACGAACTAAGTCGCCCGTTTTATATACTTTTCCTTCGCCGAAAGGGTTGTTAATGAATTTTTCGTTGGTCAACTCTGGCTTGTTGGCATATCCTTTTGCTACTTGAATTCCAGCAATTAACAATTCACCAACAACTCCAACCGGTTGTTTTTGCAAATCTTCATTTACTATATATAATTGCGTATTGGCTACTGGTTTCCCAATGCTTACACCTTCTTTTACGGTATCAATCGTTGTTAAATCAATTGATGTTACATCAATCGCTGCTTCCGTTGGCCCATATAGATTGTACAGTTTGGTAGTAAGTAGCGTTTGCTTTGTTTTTTCTACTACTGTAGATGATAAAGCTTCTCCACTACATACTATGTGCTGTAAACTTTGTAATTTTTCAGCTTCTGCTACTTCCATAAATACATGTAGCATGGAAGGTACAAAGTGAATTAGTGTTACTTGTTCACTTGCTATGATTTCTTGTAGATATGATGGATCTAAGTGTCCTTCTGGACGTGCAATGATTAATGAACATCCTACAATAAAAGGCATGGTTAATTCCCAAACAGATACATCAAAAACATACGGTGTTTTTTGGAATAGTACTGAATTTGCAGTGATATTTAATTCATCACGCATCCAAAATAAACGGTTTGTAAGTCCTGCATGTGCATTTAATACTCCTTTTGGCTTTCCTGTTGTTCCTGATGTATAGATACAATATGCCAATTGTTCTGAAGAGATAGCTACATCAACAGCAGTTGTTGGATACGATTCGTAATTAAATGTATCTAAATCAATTACTTCAACATTTGCAAAAAATGACGTATACGCAGTGTTTACAAATACAAATGACGCATTGGTATCTTCTAAAATATACTCTATTCTTTCTTGCGGATACGTAGGGTCAACAGGCACATATGCGTTTCCTGATTTTAGAATTCCAAAAATTCCAATCAACATTTCAAATGAACGTTCAACACAGATTGGAATTAGTGTGTTTTGTACATTTTTTGATGTGATATAGTGTGCTATTTGATTAGATCGTTCATCAAGCTCCTGGTAAGAAAGTTGTTTTCCTTCAAATACCAACGCCGTTTTGTTAGGGTTTGCTGTTACTTGTTGAGCAAATAATGCTACTACCGTTGTTGCGTCTTCGTATACTACTTTCGTATCGTTAAAGCTAGCTAATACCCTTTCTTCTTCTTGTGGAAGAATTGGTAATTCAGTTACTTTTTGTTGAGGAGTATTGGCTACGGCTTCTAGTAACGTTTTAAAATGCTTTATGAAGTTTTGAATGGTATCATTTTCATATACATCTTCATTGTAAATTACGGCAATGTATATGTGACCGTCTACTTCCTTAAAGTTAAGTTCTAAATCGAATTTACTTTGTGCAGCACCATAGTCAAAAATCGTATCAATCTCATTTTCATTTACTTGAAGATTTACTGTGCTGTTATCAAAGTTATGCATGGTTACCATTACATCAAAAATGGCACTTCTACTTACATCTCTTTTTAAGTTTAAATCTTGAATAAGTTGATTAAACGGATAATTTTGATGTGAATATGCATTTAGTGTGTTCTTTTTAACCGCAGCAAAAACCTCAGCAAATGACTGGCTAGCAATTACTTGATTTCGCAACGCTAACGTATTTACATAAAACCCTATTTGATTTTCCAAATCTGTATGATCTCTTCCTGCAACTGGCGTTCCTATAATGAAATCATTTTGATTGGTGTATCTATAAAAAAGCACATTTAGTGCAGATACCAATCCCATAAATAAGCTTCCATTTTGTGCTTGGCAATACGCTTTTAATTTTGAAGCTACTTCTTTATTAATATAAGTCGCTAAGTTTTTACCATTTGTAGTTTGAACTGTAGGACGTTTTTTGTTTGTTGGCAAATCCAACGTAGGTAATTCACCCGATAATTGTTCTAACCAATATGATTTAGCCGCTTGAGATGTAGCACTCTCTAATTGAGCCAATTGCCATACAGCATAATCTTTGTATTGAATTCGTAATGATGGTAATACCACTTCTTGTCCACTTTCAATAGCGTTGTATGCCATTATAATGTTTTTGGCTAATACATCCATTGATACACCATCACTGATAATGTGATGCATGTTATAATAGAACACGAATTGATCGTCTGCCGTTTGTAACATTGAAGCACGCAATAATGGCCCATTCTCAAAATCAAACGGTTTCACTGCATCTTCTTGGATGTAAGTCGCTACATTTTCTTGAATTTTTGCGCTATCAATGTTTCTGAAATCTACATGAGAAATGGCAAAGTTTACTTCTTCTGGAGTTAAAATCCATTGTCTAGCTTCTTCATTTTCATCTTCTCTAAAAACTGTGCGTAAAATTTCATGATGTGCAATCGTTGCCTTGATTGCTTTTTCAAAGTTTTCAAGGTGATAAGTTCCATCAAGCGTTGTTTGTCCCGCCATATTGTATGCTACTGCACCTTCATCTACTTTGTGCAATATCCATAATCTTTTTTGAGCAGACGATAACGGATATGAGACACTTTCTGCCACTTTTTCAATAGATTGGTGGGTTTCAGCATCTTGTTGTTCCAAGTATGCAATCAACGCTTCTTTGTTGTCTTTGATTTCTGAAAGTAAATCTTCTGGTAATTTTTTACCATCAAATTTTACTTTCAAGCTCCCGTCGACTACGGAAAGGTGAATGTTATTCGCGATTAATTTTTTTAATAATGTATACATGGTTGGTACTGCTTTATAAGGTGATTTCACTTTCAAATTCTTTATCAGAATTCATTTCTTCTTTGATATTTCGCAACATAATCGAAGCGTCAATTTGCTTAGCAATGTCTGAGATTGTTGCAGATTCAAAGAAGTCTTTTAGCTGTAGTTTTACTTCAAATTGTTGATGAATGTGATTGATTACATTCATCGCTTTTAAACTATTTCCTCCTATAAAGAAGAAATTATCATTTACTCCAATGCGCTCTCTTTTGAGTGTTTCTTCCCAAAGATTCGCAAGTTTATGTTCGGTTTCTGTGCTTGGTGCTTTGTATTCTACGCCACTTGATAAGCTCATACCATACGGTTCTGGTAATGCTTTTCTGTCTACTTTTCCATTGACTGTTAGTGGGAATGTTACTAATTGTACATAGTGTTCAGGAAGCATGTATTCTGGAACTTTTGTAGATAGAAATTCTTGAATCATTCCTGCATTTAATGTTTCTTTAGAGCGCACATAGGCTACCAATTCTTTTTCGGTAGCTTCTTCATTTTCACGTACAACTACTACTGCTTCTTCAATTGCTGGATGTGTAGCTAAATATTTTTCAATTTCACCAAGTTCGATTCGGTACCCACGAATTTTTACTTGATCATCTTTTCTTCCTAAAAATTCAATTTCTCCAGTGGCTGTCCAACGGCCAAGATCGCCTGTTTTATAATAGTTTCCTTTTTTCCCTGCAAGCTCGGCTACAAATTTCTCTGCTGTAAGGTCTTCTCTATTTAGGTATCCTTTACTGATTCCTTTTCCTGAGATAATGATTTCTCCAGTTGCTCCTATTTCACAAGCTTTATTGTCACTATTTACAATAGCTACAGACATGTTTGCAATTGGTTTTCCGATATAGATTTTTTCGTCTACTTTGGCAATTTTAGTAATACATCCTACCGTTCCTTCTGTAGGGCCATATTCATTGAATAACGTTATGTTTTCACTAATTGATTTGACTGTTTGTACTTGATGTGATGTTAACTGCTCACCTCCGCAAATGATAATTTTAACTGCTGTTGTTTCTATGTCTAACTCTGCCAATAACGATAAATGTGCAGGTGTCAATTTGAGCGTATCGATTGCTGGGTTTTCAAAACTCTTTTTAAGCAATTCGACTACATGTCCTTCTTCTTTTTCAATTGTGAGCATTTTTCCTCTTGTCAAACTGGTAAAAATTGCTGTAACACTTAGGTCAAATGATACTGCCGTTAAAAATCCCCAATTTCCTAAAGATTCATCTGTGAAGTAGTATTGATTTGCCCACAACACATAATTGAGTAGGTTTTCATGCGTAATCAAACATCCTTTTGGATTGCCAGTTGAACCACTTGTATAAATACAATACGCTACATCTGAATTTTGCGCAACTGTTTCAAATGTTGTGGATTGAGCTGCAAAGTTTTCTTCTTTTGAAGGATTCAGTACTTGAATTTGAGCTGTTGCTTCAATTTCTTCATCAGTAAGAAGTAGTTTACAAGCTGTATCTTCAATAATGAATTGAATACGTTCTTGCGGATATTCTTTACTAATTGGAACATAATACGCTCCTGCTTTAAGTACACTTAATATGCTAATGATAAACGATTCAGAACGTTCCAACAGAATACAAACGGCATCGCCTTTATTGATTTTATATTCGTTTACGATACAGTTGGCTAACTTGTTTACTTTTTCCTGTAGTTGTTTGTATGTTAATTGTTTTCCATCATATACAATTGCGGTTTCTTCAGGATTTTTTGATGTTTGTATATCAATCAATTCTGTAATTGCTTGATAGGTTTCAAATGTATTTGATGTAGCATTTGCAGTATCAATGATTGATTGTTCAATGGCACTCAATTCACGGGTTGTTTCAAAGCCTTCCGTTATTGTTGAGAACTGTTTTTTTAATTGTGCTTCTATCACATTAATATCGGCTTCTCCATAATACCCTGCATCGTAGTAAAGATCAATTGCAATTGAATTTGCATAAACAATACAACTTAGTTTTACCCTAAATGTGTTTTGAACCGAGTATACATCTGCTGTAGCGCTATTTAAATCTTCTGCAGAAATACATTCAAACGAGTAATTAAAGCATTGTTGAGCATCATCTTTTTTAATTGTATAGTAATCGGACCAATTATTTACTTGTGTTACTTCACGGTTAACAGCTTCAATATCTTTATTTGTAATAATAGATGCTGTATCTAGCACTACAGGTAAGGTTTTGTTGACTAATCCTAAAGTTCCTTGTAGTTCATCATATATACGTCCATTTTGCACATAACCTATGGTTAGTTTTTCATTAGTAAACGTGCTTAAGAATGCTAGGTATTGATATAACAACCCACTAGAAAGTGTACTGTTTTTAGCGTTACAATTTGCTTCTATTTTCTTTTTGGCTTCTGCATTTAACACTGTTATTTGCTTACGCTTTGGTGCAAATGAACTAAGTGTTGCTTTTTGAAAAGGAATAACCGTTTTACTTTTTTCATCGGTGTAGGTTTTCCAAAAAGCTTTGGCATCATCTTCAGGGTTTTTGATTAAATCATTTTGCCATGCTGCATAATTAATATACGGAATAATGTCACTTTCATCCGTTGTATTTGGCGTAGCTTCTAAAAGCGCATTCATTCTTTTGGCCAAAAATAATAACGTATAGGTATCACCCCATAAACTGTATAAACGGATATGAGCCTTTTGTACAAAACCTCCTTGCACTGTAAAGCAAAAACGAATTGCTGCATTTTCAGATGGATCAAATGGTCTTGACAAATATGCATCAACTGTTTTTTGTGCATCTTGGGCATTGCCATCAACTTCTATGTAATCTAAAAATGTTGCATCGTACTGATATTGAACAGGATAATAGTACTGATAGTTGTTATGTGATCTGAATGTGAATATTTCATGTGTTCCTATAATGGTTTGAATACTTTTTACTACTTCTGATAGTGTTTTGTTTGCAGTAACGCTTACTACTAGTTGATTGTAAAATGCATCTAGTTGGTCTTTACCAACATTCCATAATTTTTTCTGGTTATCAGAAAATTCATATCCATCTATATTTTCTGTGACATTTGAAGCCATAATGTAAGTTTTAGTAGTTATTTGTTTTTTGAATGAATGCGAATACTTTTTTAGGACATCGAAACGATGATTTTTCGTTCTCCTTTGTATGAGTTTCTTCCGTGAGAAGCTAACATATTGTCTAAGAACAGTACATCTCCTTTTTCCCAAGGAAACATGATAGTTGCTTTTTCGTATGCGTATTTGATTTCTTCTATTTCCGCTTTTGAAATTGGCGTTCCATCACCAAAGAATGTATTGTTAGGTAGTTGATCATCAGATTCTACTGCATTGAGAATAGATTCAGGCAACATATACTTGTTAAAGAATAAGCTATGATTAAACCATGCCAATTCTCCAGTAACTGGATGTTCCCAAATGGCTTTTTTTGTCCACGTAAGCACTAATTCGTTGTCACTTACCCAAGTATAATTCATTCCATTTTTAATGCATTCAGCTTCTACAGTAGCTTTGTCTTCCGTTTGAAACACTTCTTGCCAACCTAATCCCATGAAACTGTTTAAGTAACGTCTGTATTGCACGCCTTTTTCTGTAAATTTCTGTTTCAACTCATCACTCATGTGATTGAGAATTAACCGATTGTCTGCTATTGGTGTTTGTCCATTTTCTTCAGCAGGAATTATGCAACAAAACACAATACGACTTGGATGAGTTGGTGCATACGAGCTTTCACTGTGCATGTTGATGATTTCATCTTGTGGATAGGTGGTAGAAACATATACATTGTTGGTAATTTCAAATCGTGGAGACGATCTAAACGCATAATCCAATAATTCGTTTGGAAATTTATCCATCAAACTTTGAAATTTCTCTACCGTATCAATTTGGAAACCTCTACATAGAATTCCTCCGTATTTTAAGAGCTTTTGCTCAAAATCAGTTCGGTTGTCAACCATCCATTGTTCAAGAATTACATCACTTCCGTTGGATTCTAACACTAATGGAAAATTCAATCCATTATCTAGAAAAGAGGTTTTCACCACTTCGGCGCTCATAGTTTGTACAGCGCTCATGTTCTTTAATTTTAACAATTGATTTTTCATATCGTGTTGGCTTTTATACTTTTTAGTTTTAAAAGATTGTTCTTTTTGAATTGTTTAATCGACTCTGCTTGATAGCTAATATTTTGTATACTTTCTGTAGGTTTTGAGAGTACTTCTGAGAGTAATTGATCGTAGTTTTTGAGTAAACGTTTCATCATTTCAATCTCAAATAATTCACTATCGTAATTAATCTCCAAGTACAATTGGTCGCCTACTTCCATAGCATTGATTAATAAGTCAATTTTTGCTTTTACGTAGCCTAAATCCATTACTGTATTCCCAATAGATTCATTGGTTGGTTTTTCTCTTTCTTCGATGTTATGGAAAGAAAACATGATATCGTACAACGGATTTCGATTGCGCTCTGTTTGCACGCCTACTGCATCAACAATTGCATCAAAAGGATACATTTGATGATCATAACTTTCAAGCGTATTCTTTTTTACATTTTCGAAAACTGTTTTGAAATCATCATTTGGATCGAGAGTATTTCGAAGCGCTAGTGTATTCATATAGAACCCAATTTGATTTTTCAAGTTCTGATGTTCTCTTCCTACAACTGGTGTTCCTATGATGATATCTGTTACATTCGTGTATTTATGAATTAATATATTCCATGCGGCTAGCATTCCCATGAATAGACTTCCTCCATTTGCATCACAAAATGTTTTAAGTGCTTCCGATCGTTCTGCTGAAAGGTAAATTCCGAGCGCATGACCTTCGTATGTACGTGTTAATGGGCGGTTTTTCTGTTCAGGAAATGTGATGGTTGTTAGTTTTCCAGAAAATTTTTGTGTCCAATATGATTGGTGTTTTTTAAATTTCCCACTAGTAATTTGTTGTTGTTCCCAACTCACATACTCTTTATATTGAATTGGTAGTTCTGGTACTGTTTCAGTCGTTTCTCCTTGAAATAGTTTGTAATAATGTAATACATCATCTACCAATACTTTTGTAGACCAACCATCTCCAATGATATGATGAATATTGTAATAAAACACATAGGAATCATCTGATGTTTGAATTAATGTGGCTCTGAATAGTGGTCCATTTTCAAGATCAAATGTTTGATGTGTATCATGCGAAATATAGTCATCAACAGCTCCATGAACATCTTTTATTTCTCTAAAATCTAATCGTGTGATTGTAAAGTTTAATGCTTCGGGAGCCAGTATAACCTGTCTAAGTTCTCCTTTTTCATTGATTGTAAATACTGTTCGTAATGTTTCATGTCTATCAATTGTAGCAAAGATTGCTTTTTCAAGATTTACTACATTGTAATTTCCATCCAGATATACTTTATAAGGCATATTATAAGCGGAAGAAGCGTTTGGTATTTGACTTACAATCCATAAACGTTTTTGTCCGTTAGAAACTGGGTAACTGTCTGCTTTTGGTATTGGTTTAATTTCTACATAAGTGTCATTTTCAGCGCTGTCAATCAGTTGTGCATGAGCACTTAGTGTTGGATTTTCAAAGAATTCTTTAATCTTAATATTTACAGAGAATTCTTTATGATACTCGTTCTTTAAACGCATCAACTTTAAACTATGCCCTCCAAGTTCAAAAAAGTGATCGTTTAGTCCAACTGTTTCTACATTTAGAATTTCTTGCCAAATCACCGCAATCTTTTTCTCTACTTCAGTTTCTGGTGCTACATAGCTTGCAACGTCTCTTTGTAAATATTGTAAAGGGTCTGGTAATGCTTTTTTATTGATTTTTCCATTGGTGGTCAATGGGAAATTTGTCATATGCACAATAGCAGATGGCAACATATACTTTGGCAATTTTTGTAAGATTGTTTGTTCTATAATAGATTTTTCAATCACTTTATCAGCCAAGTAATACAGTGCTATGAATTGTTTGTCTGTATGTGCTACTGCTTTTGCATTTTTGATTCCTTCTATTCCTGCTGTGATATTTTCAATTGCATCAAGTTCAATTCTGTGTCCAGAAATTTTGACTTGATTGTCATTTCTGCCCACAAATTCCATGGTACCATCTGGCATAAAGCGCCCAAGATCACCTGTTTTGTATACTCGTTCGCAATTGGTAACTCCTTTGATTGGTCCTTTTAAATATGCTTTTTTGGTGCGTTCAGGATCATTAAAATAACCACGTCCTACACAGATTCCTGCCAATAAAATTTCTCCTTGTACTCCAATTGGAACTTTCTTAAAGTTTTCATCAACAATGTGAACTTCAAAATTTTGAATTGGATAGGTCATTACTGGAACGGAGTAACTATCAGGCACTTCTTTCATGATATAGTGTGATGTATCATCTGACACTTCAGTAGCTCCATATGTATTTACAATTGGAATTTTAGGATATAATTGTAACCAACGCTCTACCATTGATTTAGTCAATGTTTCTGCATTGAGAATTAAAATCGTTAACGCCAACTGGCAATTTTTATCTTGTTGTTCAATGTGGTATAACATTTCCAACAAATAGGAAGGCACTAATTCAAGAATTGTAATTTGATCTTCTTCTAGTTTGGCCACAAATTCTTTAATATCGATAATCGTTTCATTATCATAGATTACGCCTGTTGCTCCTATGACAAGCGGTGCGAATAATTGCCAAATGGAAATATCAAAAGTATGTGGTGCATTTTGCGCAACAATACTGTCTTTATGAATATTCATTTCAGTCAACTTTGCCCCAATATGATTTAACATTCCCACATGTTCAATCATCACTCCTTTTGGCTTTCCTGTTGAACCACTTGTATAAATTACATAGGCTAAATCATTATCGTTAATTGATATTGGTAAAGATGTTGTAGCGTATGTTTCAATAATCGAAGTATCTTTTTTCAAATGAATAACAGGTACGTGCTCTGCAACTCTTTTTAGTTGCTGTACTACTGTTTCATCATCTGTAATGATTGCTTTGAATTGTGAATTTTCAATGATTTGTAATAAGTTATCATCTGGAAGTTCTGTTCCTACTGGCACATATGCACTTCCCGCTTTCCATACACCTAAAATTGCTTTAACCATATTGATGGAACGTGGCATCATTACTCCAAAGAGCATGTCTTTTTTAGCTTCGTATCTTTCTACTAAAAATCTAGCTATTTGATTGGATTTTGCTACAAGATTTCCATAAGTAATGGTTTCATTATTGTGTTGTACAGCTACTTTATTCCCATACAAGGTTGCTTGCTCGTCTATACATTCAAGTGTATTTTTTTCTAATGAGAAGTAAGTACGAGGCAGATTAATTTCCTGTAAAATGGCTTGTTCTGTAGAGCTACTGCTTTGCAATTGAGCAAGCGGCTCATAAGTTTTACTCAATACTTCATTTACTAATGTATTGAAGTTTTCTCCAAATAACTCCAGAACTCTTGGAGCATACATTTCTCCGTTTAGTTGAATCTTCAAATACGGATTTTTCTCTGTCAAAACGATTTGAAAAAGCGTATGTACGTGCGCCTCGAGTTCTGTTGCTACTTCTTTGGAATTAACCACAAAACCAAATTGAGAGAGGTTATTCAGTGTACTTTTATCTTCAATTAACGAGTCAATTTCATCCCAAGAAAGTGCATTTGATAGTTGTTGCACAATCTTTGCTTTTTGAGATGAGAACACTTGTTTGAAGTTTTCTTCTGAATTTATTACAGGTTTGATAAAGAAAATCTTATTGCTGTCTTTAAATTGTGGAAATTGACTTAAAGGAGAAAGGAAAAAAGGGACTTCTTTATAATCAATTAATAACTTACTAATAACATTCAAAAAATAGTTATATACTAAGACTTCTGAATGATTGCACAGTTCTTTAACTTTTGCAACGTTTTCACTGTTTAGTTCAATTTTTAAACATGTGTTGCCCTTTTCCTCCTTTAGTTGAATTCCTCCAAAGAAAGAAGACGCATTAAGCGCTGCAATTTCTTGCATATTGTTTAACCAAAACTCTTCTGTTCTAGCCTGCTTTAAAATTCCCTCTCTGTCCATTTTATGCTGTTAATTTTTTAGATTCAGAAACCACTTCTTTCAAGCAGTCTCTCATTACATCTACGATTTCGTCTATTTGTTCTTCATTGATAGTGAGTGGTGGCGTTACCAAAATATGATCGCCATCTACTCCATTTACAGATCCGCTTCCAGGGTATAAAACCACTCCTTTTTGAATTGCTTTTTCACCAATTACTTTAGATAGTTTCATACTTGCTGGGAATGGTGTTTTTGTTATTCTGTCTTGAACGAGTTCTATTCCACATTGCAATCCTACACCGCGTACATCACCTACTATGTCAAACTCGTATAATGATTTTAGTTTTTCCATGAATAATGTACCCATGCGTTTTGATCGAGCAACCAGTTGTTCGCGTTCCATGATTTCTAAGACTTTACTTCCTACTCGTGCTCCCATTGGGTTACAAGCAAATGTATGTCCGCCTAAGAAAGCCGTTTTGGTGTCTACGAGTGGTTGCACCACTTTGTCAGAAGCAATTACAGCTGATAATGGGAAATACCCTCCGCTAATTCCTTTTCCTGCTGCTATAATATCTGGTGTAATCCCGAAGTTGTTGATTCCAAAGTTTTCTCCAGTTCTTCCAAAACCAGAAAGAATTTCATCAGAGATGTACAGAATTCCGTATTTTTCACAGATATACTTGATTCCTTTAAAATAGTTTGGTGGCGGTGGTACTGCTCCCATTGCAGCAGCAATAACTGGTTCTGCAATAAAGGCAGCAACCGTTTCTGGCCCTGTTTTTATGATTGTATTTTCAAACTCTTCTAATAGTTCTTGTACATATTCCGCTTCGTTTAAGTGCGCTGGTCGACGGTAACTGTATGCTGGTGAAATGTGTGGGAAGTTGTGCAACCATTGCTCATATAATCCGCGACGCATTTTCATTCCGCCTACATCTAGTGTAAATACTGAGTTTCCGTGATAAGTATTCCAACGAGAAATGATTTTATAGCGGGTATTATCACCTCGTAATTGATGATATTGTAAGGCTAGTTTGATTGCATTTTCTACAGCTTCTGTTCCACTCATTACAGTCCACGCTTTGGTGAATCCTTCTGGAGCAAAATCTGTCAATTCTTTTAAATAACTTTCTACTACATCGCTATTAAAAGCATGTGTTGGTAATACGGTTACTTTTGATATTTGATCAGCCATAATCTCCACCATTTCTTCTCTACCATGACCAATATTGGACACAGAAGAAGAACCTGAAGAACCGTCTAAATATCGCTTACCTTTGTCGTCATAAAGGTAAATCCCTTTTCCATGTGTAATTTTCGGATATGTTTTCGTCATATCAGGACACACAGCCATCGAATGAATTAATGGTTTAATCATAATGATAAAGCTTTTGTTATTAATTATTAGTTTGTGATTCTTTCTTTTTAGGAAAAGAGAATCCGTGTCATTAGCATAATGACAGTATCAATTTTTAGTAAGTTTTGTTTTTTTAGAAATTTTCTTCTAATGAGGTAAGCAACATGTCCGAAAGATCTATGGTAGGTTCTAAAGTTTCTTCCATTGTTACTTCTGCTAACGTTGTTGTTTGATAATCAGTTGATGATGAGGTTAGCTTTTCAATTATTGTTAAGAATCTATCTTTAAATAGTTCAATGTGTGATTCGTCATATACGGTGTTGTTATATGTTAGTACACACGTAATTTTTTGATCGTTTTCAAAGAACTCTAACGAAAGATCAAATTGACATGGTACATTGTACGTATACTCTGTTTCATTGTAAACTACTTCCGCTTCTGACGTGGCTGAAGTTGTATTTTTACTATGATATTCTACCAATACATTGAACAACCCCGAATAAGAAGCATCATACATATAATTGGCATCTTCAATCACTTTTTCCAACGGATACCATGAATTTGAATTGATAGTTAATACCGTATTTTTTATTTGTTCATAGTATTCTTTGAGTGTATAGCAAGCTTCTGCTTTGGCTACAACTGGCAAATTGTTGATATAGAAACCTATTTGATTACTTAGCTCTTCATGAGTTCGAGTTGAAAATGAAGAACCCACCATAATATTTTGGTTTCCTAAGTATTGATACAGCAATGTATTAACTGCAAATACAAACGAAATATACATACTCCCTTCTTCCGTTTCTGTAATGTTTCGTAAACCATTTGTCAGTTCTCTTGAAATATCAAACTGAATGATGTTTCCATTTGGTTGGAATGTTTCTGGTCTTCTTTTTTCAAATGGAAATTTCACTTTAGGAACTTCATTTTGAAATGCTTGTTTCCAGAATTCTGATACCTCTTTAACAGCATCTGATTCAAACATTTTCAACTGCCATGCTACGTAATCTTTGTATTGAATGCGCAATGGAGCTTCATCAATTTGTTTTCCTTCTTCAATTTGTTCGTAATAATTTGAAATTTCATCTCCTAATATTTCCATAGATGCACCATCATTTATCAAGTGATGCATACAGTAGTATAGAATGAACTTGTTTTCGGCTAATTGCAAGAATCCAACACGAACCAACGGACCATTTTGTATGTCGAAAGGCGTATAAAATTGTTCTTTCAAGTATGTTTCTACGTCTAGTTGTTTGTTTTCTTCTAGTCGTAAATCTTTATAATCAATTTTAAATTTGAATTCTTCTATTGGAATAATCCACTGTTTTACATCACCTTGCTGTTCTTCTTTAAAAATAGTACGCAAGGCTTCATGTTTTTCTAGTACGGACCAAACTGCTTTTTGGAACGTTTCCATGTTCATTTCTCCTTCAAATTCCAACGTGGTTGGCATATTGTAGGCAATAGATGTTTTGTCATCTTGCGAAAGCAACCAAATTCGTTTTTGCTCAAATGATATTGGATAACTTTCTTGCGTTGCTATTTTTTCTATTTGAACAAATTGTTCTTTTTTGGACGATTTGATTAATGATGTATGTGAAGCAATGGTGGAATGACTAAAAATGTCTTTTAGTGATACTTTTACTCCAAATACTTTTTTGTACATATTGACCAAACGAATAGATTTTAAGCTATTTGCTCCCAATAAGAAAAAGTCATCTAGAACACCGATTTTGTCAACTTGCAATATTTCCTGCCATATTCGTACCAACGTTTCTTCCATTTCGTTTCTTGGTGCAATGTATTCTGCTCCATTAGAAATTTGTAAGTTTTCTGGATCAGGAAGATTTTTCCTGTCTACTTTTCCTGTTGCTGTTAATGGAAGTTCTTCTAGTTGCACATAATAGGCAGGCAGCATATAGCTTGGCAATTTTTTACTAAGTTCATTGCGTAATTCTTCAGAGGTAAACTCTGTTGAAGCCGTAAAATATGCTACCAGTTCTTTTTCGGAAGCTTCATTTTCTTTGACAACTACAACATTTGATGAAATAGCTTCTATTTGACTTAAAACGTGTTCAATTTCACCAAGTTCAATACGATATCCTCTTACTTTAACTTGATTGTCTTTTCTACCAATGAATTCAATGGTACCATTGCTATTCCATTTTCCAAGGTCTCCTGTTTTGTATAATTTTTTTCCTGGTTGAAATGGATTGTCTACAAATTTTTCAGCAGTAATTTCAGGAAGATTCAAATAACCTCTAGCCAATACATCTCCACTTATACATATTTCACCAATAATCTCTGCAGGTGTCATATGCATAAATTCGTCTAAAATATAAACTGCATAATTAGGCAACGGTTTTCCGATAGGCATGTTTCCTCGCCTGTTTACCAAATCATCTGTGTAAAATGATTCTATAGCTGTTACTGTGGTTTCTGTAGGACCATATTCGTTGTAAAACTTTACTTTATCACTTGCCCAAGATCTAGCTAGTTCTAGTGAACAATTGTCTCCTCCAGAAATAACTCGCTTAAGTGCTGAGTAATTTTTTCTAGGAATTAACTTTAAAAAGCTTGGAACACTATGAATATGAGTTATTTTATTTCTTTCAATATAAGCTGATAAAGCCTCTGTATCAAGCAACAATGCTTTGCTAGCTATTGTAAGTTTTGCTCCGCTGAGTAAAGCAATGAAAATTTGTTCTACAGAAGCATCAAAAGTTATACTTGATGATTGCAATATGTTTTCCTCGGTAGTAATTCCAAATTCTTGAATTTGTGCAAACGCTAGGTTAATGACCGTTTTATGCTCAATCATCACACCTTTTGGCGTTCCTGTACTTCCAGAAGTATAAATAATGTACGCTAAGTTATTTGCTTGTACTTGCGATACTACTTTTGACGTTGCATACTGCTGTTTTTCAAACGCTGCAAGCAACGATTCGTCTATAATTGCTTTGCATTGAGTATCATTTTTGATGTACTCGATACGTTCTTGTGGATAATCAGGTTGTACCGGAACATATGCTGCTCCCGTTTTTAGCACCGCTAATATGGAAATAATCATCCATTCGCTTCGTTCTTGCTGTATAGAAATAAAATCTTCTGTTTCAATTTCAAATCTATCTAGTAAGAAATGTGCTAACTGATTTGATTTTTCATCTAATTCTTTATAGGTAAGCTGGCGATTTTCAAATACCAAAGCAATGTTGTTGGGTGTTTTCTTGGCTTGTGCCTGAAAAGCATCTACAATGGTTTGATTTGTTGGATATACTGCTTTGTTATTATTAAATTCTTCTGCTAGTATAACTTTTTCTTCTTGAGATAGGTACTCTGCATCAGAGATTGGTAAGGCTGATTGTGTTAATAATGCCTGCAACAATTGTTTGTAGTGTTGCATCATACGTTCAATCATCTCTTTTTCATAAATATCAGAATTGTATTCTAAGTCAAAGAGAATCGTACCATCCATTTCTTCAAAAGTAACCGAAAGATCAAATTTTGCTCTGGTTTGACCAATTTCCAAAACTTTGTCCAACTGCTCGTCGGTAAAGTCCATCTTTATCTGACTTTCTCCATTGTTTTGAAGTACAACCATTACATCAAAAATAGCTCCTCGACTGACATCTTTTTTAATTTTTAAATCGTCAACCAATCGATCAAAAGGATACATTTGATGGTTATAGGCTTCTAATGTATTTTGTTGTACTCGTTGGTGAAACTCGTTAAAACTTTCCGAAGGATTTACCTGGTTTCGCAAAGCCAAAGTGTTTACATAAAAACCAATTTGATCTTGTAAATTTTTATGTTCTCTTCCTGCTACAGGGCTTCCAATAATTATATCTTTTTGATTTGTGTATTTATAAATCAATACTTTGAAAGCTGCTAACAAACTTACAAATAGGCTTCCTCCATTTTTCTGGGCATATTCTTTAACAAGTTTGGTTGTTTTTCGATTAATGAATGTATTAAGTAATAGTCCATTATACGTTTGCACTTTTGGTCTGAGCTTTGTTGTTGGAATATCCAATACTGGTAATTTTCCAGATAAGCTTTGACACCAAAAATCTTTATGCTTGTTATAGTTTGCCGTTTCTAGTTGTTCTAATTGCCACGAAGCATAATCTTTGTATTGAATTGCTAACGAATCTAATGTTGGTGTTTGACCACTTGTAAACGCTTCATAATATGCTAAAATATCACGTTTAATGATTTCCATTGACCAACCATCACTAATGATATGATGCATGTTGTAATAAAACACATATTCTTGCGTATTCGTTTGAATAAGAGTTGCTCGTAACAACGGCCCATTTTCTAAATCAAATTCAACAAAAGAATCATTTGCAATGTATGTTTCAACTGCTTTTGCTTGGTTGGTTTCACTTCTAAAATCTACATATTGAATATCAAAATGGATATCTTCTCTATTTACTACCCATTGTTTGATTTCTCCTTCTGCATCTTCTTTAAAAACCGTACGCAATATTTCGTGACGATCAATGACTGCTACAACTGCTTTTTTGAAGTTTGCAATGTCATAGTTTCCACTCAACGTTACACTTAAGGGAATGTTGTACACTGACGATCCGCCATCAAATTGACTCAACACCCATAATCTGCGTTGTGCATCAGAGATTGGGTAGCTATTGTCTTCCGTTTGAATCGTAGGGATCGAATCTTCTGTAGCAGCACCCAAGCTATGGTCTTGAAGGTATGCAATGATTTCTTCTTTCTTTGCTTTTACCGATTGTAAAATTTCAGGACTGATATCTCCCTCAAAGGAAAGCTTGAGTTTTCCTTCCTTTAAGTGGAGATATATGCCTTGCTCAGAAAGATTTTTTATAAAATCGATCATATTTCTATTTCTTTTAATTCTTTAGAAGTAATTGCTTCTTGTTGTTTTTTGGCAATGTCAATTTGTGCTGCCAATTGTTCAATAGTAGGATACACAAAGATATTCTTGATGGTTACTTCTAATCCGAATACTGTACTGATATCATGGCTCATTTTGATAGCCTTGATACTATGTCCACCAACATCAAAGAAATTGTCTTTAATACCTACTTTATCAAGCTGCAATAAGTTTTTCCAAATAGTAACTAATTGTTTTTCTGTTTCTGTAGAAGCTTCTACATATTCTGTGCGAATCATGTCTGCTTCTTTCAGGTCTGGTAATGATTTGTAATCTACTTTTCCATTAGCATTCAGAGGCATTTCAGTTACTTCTACAAAATGATTAGGAATCATGTAAGCTGGAAGTATTTCTTTAAGTGTATTTTTAAGTACTTCTTTGTCTATGCTCTCATTTTCTGGAAGCACGTACGCCACAATCGCCTTGTCTTTTTCAGCTGTTTTTACAGTAACTGCTACTTGTGTAATTGTATCGAATGTTTCCAATGCTTTTTCAATCTCTCCGAGTTCAATTCGGTGTCCTCTGATTTTAACTTGGTTATCATTTCTACCCATGTAGAGAATGTTTCCATCAGAAAGCCACATTCCTAAATCTCCTGATTTGTAGATACGCTCTCCTTTTTTGTATGGATTTTCGATGAATTTCTCTGCAGTTTTTTCTGGATCATTCAGATATCCTTTTGCCAAACCATCTCCACCTAAGTAAATTTCTCCAACTACGCCAACAGGCTGTAGCTGTTGGTAATCATCCAAAATATACGCTGTACTATTGCTAATAGGCGTTCCTATTGGGATAATATCTGTAACTTCACTAATGTCATAGGTCAATGAGAAAGTTGTATTCTCAGTAGGACCATATCCATTAATGATTTGTAATGCTGGATATTTTGCTCTTAGTTTCTGAATATGTTTTGGAGATAGCTTTTCTCCTCCAAGTAATACTGTTTCTAGTCCGTTGAAAATTTCTATTTGATCATCAATCAGTTGATTTCCCCAACCAGCAGTAAACCACATTACATTGACACCTCTAGTGCTAATTTCTTTTTGCAATGCATCGGTTTGTAATAGTACTTCTTGATCGCAAAGAATAAGCTCTCCTCCATTGAGTAACATTCCCCAATATTCAAAGGTGGTTGCATCAAACGAAAAAGCTCCAGTAGAGATTAATTTGTCAGATGCTTCAAAATTGAAATAGTTGGTTGATTGTACCAAACGTACCACACTTCTGTGTGGAATCATTACTGCTTTTGGCGTTCCTGTAGAACCTGATGTATACATGATATAAGCAACATCATCGGCAGTTGTATGGATTGGTACTTGTATTTCCTCGCTTAGTGATTCTGCATTTAAAAATTCAACAACAACAGCTTCATTTACAGCTACTTTGAAATTACTATCCTTTTGTACAAAAGCAAGTCGTTCTTCAGGATACGAAGGATCTAATGGTAAGTATGTAGCTCCAGCTTTTAACGTTCCTAAAATAACTACTGGTAAGTTTTCACTTCTTTCTAACAGAATTGCAACTACATCTCCTTTGTCAACTTGATAGGTACTTTGCAAGAAGTTTGCAAATTGATTGGACTTTCTCTCTAGTGCTTCATACGTAAGCTGTTTGTCTTGATAAGAAACCGCAATATTAGTTGGTACTACTTTTGCTTGTTCTGTAAACAATGTATTTACCGTAGTATTTGATGGGTATAAGGTTTTAGAATCGTTAAATACTTCTAGAACTACCGTTTCTTCTTCTTTTGTAAGGTAATTGATATTGGTTAATGATTGTGTAGCATTTTCACAAAAAGCTGTTACTGTGTTGGTAAAGTGATTAGCTAATTTTTTAATCAATGCTGTATCGTATTTGGTAGCATTGAATTCAAAATTCACACTTAAAGCTTCTTGCTCAGGTACTACAACTATTTCAAAATCATAATTACTTTGCTCTGATACATCCATTGCTTCTACTTCTAACTGAATTGCAGCCGAGGTAGAACTTTCCAATTCTTCTTTGATTGTATCTTGTAATGGATAGTTTTCAAATACAAGAATATGGTTGATAAAGTTTTCAATTGATGTTTGACGCGCCAATATTTCTGAAAGTCCCACATAATGATGTGCGTTTCCTTCGGCAGCAGCTACTTGAAGCTGTTTTAATAAGGTTTCTGGTGTATCATTTTCAGTGTATTGTACACGAACAGGAATGGTATTGATAAACAATCCAATCATGTTTTCCACTCCAATCAAATCTGTTGGTCTTCCTGAAACAATAGTTCCAAAAATAACATCTTTTGTATTGTTATAGCGTGATAATAAATATCCCCAAACTCCTTGTATAAAGGTGTTTTGCGTAATTTCTAGTTCGCTACAAATTTGTTTTATCTTCTGGAATGTATCGTCTTTAAGTGTTACAATTTCAGCAGTTTTCGCAAACTCTGTTTCGTCTTGTTGTAAACGTTCAAATGGTACTTTTGCAATGTCTGAATAGCCCGCTGTATAGGTATCCCAGTAACTTAATGATTTTTCTTTGTCAACATTTTCTAACCATTTAATGTAATCAGAGTATGGTAATGGTTTTGCCAATGAAACCGATTGGTTGTTTATGATTCCATTTAACAATTGATAGAATTCATTAATCAACATACTTACGCACCAACCATCCATTAAGATGTGATGGAAACTCCAAATAAACTCATAGGTATTATCAGCAAGTTGTAATAATGTTAGGCGCATTTGTGAAGGATTACTAAGATCGAATCCTTTACGAGTATCAGCTTCTTTTGCTTGCTTAACGTATGTTTCTATTTCTTGCGCAGTTGTTGTTTCAAACGATTCAAACTCAAAGACGCCTGTTACTTTTTTATGAACAATTTGTAATAAGGTGTCTCCGTATTTTTCTGTAAAACTTGTGCGAAGAATAGTGTGTCTATCTACCAATTCTTGGTATGCTTTTGCAACTGCTTCAACAGGTAATACATTGGTTTTTAACCTATACGTTAATTGTTCAAAATACTGAGTTGTTGAACTATCAGCTTTCCAGTGATAGTACATTCCTTGTTGTAAAGGCGAAAGTTCGTAAACATCTTCTAAGGTATTTTCACGATTCAATTCTGAAAGGATTTCTCTTGATAATCCTTTGTACGTAACATCAGAAGGCGTTAGGTAGCTTGTATTTTCTTTAGACAATTCATAGATAATTTCAGATAGTTTTGTTTTGAAATTTTTCATGAATAACGCTACTTTTTCTGCTGGTAATGTATCTTCTTGGTAATCTAAAGAAATTTGTAACTGTCCAGCGGCAATCATACCGTACATATTTAGCGGGACATCACTTCCGTTTTCTTTTGCAATACTTGCTCCAATACTTTCTGAGGCTTGACGCAGTTTTTTGTCTTCAAATTTTTCTTGAGTCGCTCCAAAATCTCCTAAATAATTGAATACAATTGATGGTTGTAAACTTGCGGTAAAGTCGTTTGTAAGATATTTTAAAATTCCGTAACCAATTCCTTTGTTTGGAATGTTACGAAGTTCTTCTTTTACTTGTACTATTGCATTTTTATCATCATTACAATTAGATACATTTAATACAAAAGGATATACCGATGTGAACCATCCTACTGTTCGGTTAATATCTATATTGTCAATGATATTTTCTCTACCATGACCTTCCATCTTTACGACTGCCTTGTCAAGCCCGAAAGTATTTTTGATTGCTAGCCCTAATGAGGTTAGTAATACATCATTAATTTCTGTATTGAATACCGTATGGACTTTTGAAAGTAGTAACTCTGTAATGTTTTTATCTAGTTCAAAAGAGACTGTTTTGTTGTAGTTAAAGATTGCTGTTTCTACTTCTTCATTTACTGGAATTGGTGTAATTTCCTGATTGCAAACAGCTTCCCAGTATGCGCGTTCTTTTTGCATTGTATCGCTAACTGCATATACTTGTAATTTTGAACTCCATTGTTGAAATGAATCTGTTTTAAGTGGTAATTCTGGTGTTTGCCCTTGTGAGAATGCTTCAAAAGCTGTTGTAAAGTCTTCTAAAATGATTCTCCAAGAAACTCCATCTACCACTAAGTGATGAATGATAAGTGCAAAACGATCACCATCAGTCAATCTAAAATGTCCTACTCTAAATAAGGGTCCGTTTTCTAAGTCAATTGTAGACTGAATTTCAGAACCAATTCGATGCATTTCATCCAATGCGTTCTCTGTAGAAGTCAGGTCAAAAAATTGAACTTCATACGCATTGTCTGACATTTTATTGTTCGTTTGTTGCCACGTATCTCCTTCTTTTTTGTAAACCATTCGCAAAGCGTCATGATGCGCTACCAATGTTTTGATACAGTTGGAAAGTACATTTGTATTTACAGCCGTTTCACTTTTTAAAACTACTGTTTGATTGAAATGTTCTACAACTGGTATAGAAGGTTCATTAAAGAAAAAGTGTTGAATTGGCGTTAATGCAACTTCTCCAGATACAAGAGATTGATCGACTACTTTTGAGTTGACTTGCACATATTTTGCTAGATCTTCCAATACAGGATTTTTTAGCATGTGTTCTACTCCTAGTTTGTATCCTAATTGATTCAATCGTGAACCTATTTGAATAGACTTAATCGAATCACCTCCTAAATTGTAGAAATTGTCTTTTATACTTATTTTCTCTCTACCTAAAACATCTTGCCATACAGACGCCAATATTTTTTCTTCTTCTGTTGATGGTGCTACGTATGTTTCTTTGATGATATCTTTTTCACTGATCCCTGGCAATTGTGTTACAGCAACTTTACCATTTGATGTCAACGGAATTCTTCCTAATTCAATGAAATAGTTAGGAATCATGTAGAACGGTAATTCTTTACTTAACGCCTCACGTAATGCAACTTTGTCAACTGTTTCTGTTTGAGTGTTTGCTACTACATAAGCTGCAATTACCTGTTCGTCGTTGTAATCTAATACAGTTACTACCGCTTGTTTAATAGCTTCTTTTGCAACAATTTTTGCTTCTATTTCACCAAGTTCAATACGGTATCCTTTGATTTTTACCTGATTGTCAACTCGTCCAATATAATCAATAGAGCCATCATTTTGCCATTTAGCAATATCTCCTGTTTTGTATAGAGTTTTTGTAGGATTGAAAGGACTCTGAACAAACTTTTCTGCGGTTAACGCTGGTCTATTTAAGTATCCTTTTGCCAATCCTTTTCCTCCAATATACATTTCACCCTCAACTCCTTGTGCAACCAAATTTTGGTGCTCGTCTAGAATGTATATTTCTGTATTGGCAATAGGTGATCCGATTAATATTTTTTCATCTACGTCTTTAATTTCACATACTACACATCCTACCGTTGCTTCTGTTGGTCCATATTCATTGTAGATTTTCATTGCAGGATTCAACGAACGTAGAATTTCTACATGATGATTCTGCAATGCTTCTCCACCAACAATTGCCATTTCAACTTGTGTCGTGTCAACATCTAAGTTTTTTAGCAAACTGATGTGAGCTGGTGTCAATTTTACACATGAAATTTTACTGGTAAAATACGTTTTTAATGTATCTAAAATATTACTGCTTTTACTAAAGATATGGACAGTACTTCCTGATACTAATGGTAAAAACATACTAGTAATTGTCAAATCGAATGATATTGACGTAAAGAATCCAAAGTCAAAATTTTGTAACTCTTCTGTTTTATAGTACGATTTTGCCCAATTTAGGTAGTTTACAAATGATTCGTTTGCAATTAATACTCCTTTTGGCTTTCCTGTAGATCCTGAAGTATAGATAGAATATGCAATGTCATTTTTATTTACTGAGGTTTCAAAAGTTTCTGCAAAGTCAGTTGCTGTAAACTCTAAATCAACGATGAATTTATTCCCTTCAAAATAATTTAATTCAAATGCATAATAAGCAGAAGAAAGTAACAATTCCATTCCGGTGTCTTCTGCTATGTGTACTTTGCTTTCTTCTGGTAATTCAGGATTGATTGGTACATAGGTAGCACCTACTTTCAAGATTGCTAATACCGAGTACATTAACCACTCGCTATGATCCATTTGCACACCTACTACATCTCCTTTTTTAACGGCTAAATTGTGTTGTAAACAGTTAGCCAATTGATTAGATTTTACGTCTAATTCTTGATAAGTAATCTCTTTACCTTTAAATGATAAGGCTATATTTTTAGGTGTTTTTTCAACTTGTTGTTGAAACATTTCTATAAATGTTTCTGGCGTATCATAAGCTATCTGTGTCTGATTGAATTTATTAAGTAAAATTGCTTCTTCAGTTCCTGAAATGTATTTAAGTTCATTGATTGCTTGTGTAGGATCTGTTACAATTTCGTTAAGTAACGTTTTGAAGCTTCTCATGAACTTTTCAATCACAGTACTATTGTATACATCTGAATTGTATATAGTTACCATCGATAGCAAATCACCTACTTCTTCAAAAGTGATAGAAATATCTAATTTTGCCATGCATTCTCCAAGATCAACAATTGTTTCAGTATCTACTTTGCTGGCTACTGCTTTTTTTGAACGATCACCAATGTTTTGGTTGGTAATCATAACATCAAATATGACACTTCTAGAAGTATCGCGCATTACATTCAAATCACTTACCAATCTATCAAATGGATACATTTGATGTTTGTAAGCAGTTAACGTAGTCTCTTTTACTTGCTTAAAAAATGTACTGAATGATGCTTTTTCATCTAGTTGATTTCGTAACGCTAATGTATTTACATAAAACCCAATTTGATCTTCTAAATCTGCATGATCACGTCCAGCCGTTGCTGTTCCTAAAATGATATCTTTTTGCCCAGTGTATTTTTGTAGCAACACATTGATTGCTGCTATTAATCCGATAAAAAGACTTCCTTTTTCTTTTTGGGTGTACGCTCTTAATTTCTCAACTATTTCTGCATTGATATATGTGCTCGCACTACGTCCATTAAACGTTTTTACTAGTGGACGCGTTTGATTGCTTGGCAGGTCTAAAACTGGTAAATCACCCGCCAATTGGTTCATCCAATAGGTTTTATCTTCTTGTAAAGATGCTTCTTCCAATTGTGCTAATTGCCAAGCTGCATAGTCTTTGTATTGTATATTGAGTTCTGGTAAATTTGGTGTTGTATTTGCTTTAAATGCTTGGTAATATGCCATTAAATCTTTTGCCAGCACATCCATAGACCAACCATCACTAATAATGTGATGCATGTTGTAATATAAAATCGTATGATTGTCAGCTACTTTAAGTAAACTCACTCTGAATAATGGCCCATTTTCTAAGTCGAATGGTTTGAATGCATCTTTCCCTGAATAGGCAAATGCCGCAGCTTCAGGAGTCTGTTCATTGCTAAAATCTTTTTGATCGATTGTACAATTGATAGCTGACGCAGGTAACACCCATTGTTTGATAGTGTCATTTGCATCTTTTTTGAATACCGTACGCAAAATTTCGTGTCTTTCAACAACGGCTTTCAATGCTTTTTCAAAGCTCTCTATATCGTCAACACGATCAACATGCTTGTATGTTGGCATGTTGTAGGCTGTTGACGCTTCATCGGTTTGACTTAAAATCCACAACCTTTTTTGAGCATCAGATAAGTCGTAGTTTTCAGCTTTTTCTACAGTTTTGATCTCGTTGCTTTCTGAAGTTGTACTATATTTTTTCAAGAATTGAATCAATTCCTGCTTGTTTTCTTTCAACTCTTGCAACAGTTCTTGACTGATCTCAGCTTGATCAAAATGTAATTCCAGATCATTTCCCTTTACTAATACGTCAATATTAGCTTCTTTGAGTTTATTTATAAGCTGTAACATCTTTTTATATTTTTATTACGTTGGTTCTTTTTTCGTTTTCTATGGTTGGTTTGCTGATTTGCAGGGTAATATCAATTTCAGCTGATAGCTCTTGAATTGTTGGTTTTGAGAAAAAGTCTAGTAAACTTATTTCAACATTATAATGCTTGTGAATTCGTTTTATAAGCGTCATTGCTTTTAAGGAATCACCGCCTAATTCAAAGAAATTTTCTGTTATACTGATATGATCGTACCCGAAAAAGTCTTCCCAAATTTTAGCTAAACTTGTTTCCGTTTCCGTTTGAGGAGCTACATAGTTCGCTTTCTTTGCTGCTGTTTTTACGTTACGTTCAATGGTTTCTTCAATTGCCTTCGATTTGAACTGTGCTTCAAGAATTGCGTTTGGATTTTTCATTGACACTACACATTGACGAAGCGATTTGTAATGTACTGTTTGTTCAAATACATCTACAATTTGGTACGTTTCCATAGCTCCTTTTCCAAGTCCGTCCAAATTCACAGCAATCCAGTTTGTACGATCTTGTACAAATGCATCCATAAAACGATTGGCAGTTGCATACGCTCCATAGGATAATCCTCCTAATATTGATGCCAAACTAGACGCTAACCAAACAAAATCTAATGGCTTATTTTCAAATACATTAGCTATATTTTGTGTGGCTTGTATTTTTGGATTAAACTGAGCTTGGATACTTTCATCATCAATATTTTCAATGAATTTGAATGTTTGATTGTCAATATTTCCTGCTGCATGAATGATTCCAGAAATCGCACCAACATTTGTTTCTATTTTTGCAATGGTTTCCGCAAGCGCTTCTTCATTGGTTAAATCAACAGCATAGTAGTGTACTTGTTTTCCTTCTTTTGTTAGCTCTTGGAGTATTCTTACTTTTTTCGCTACTGCAGAGTCATCATTTAGTTCATACGAATCCCATTGTGCCTTTTCTGGCAATTCTTGTCTTCCTGTTAACACTACTTTCGCATCAAACTTTTGCGTTAAATGTGCTGCTAGAGTTCTTCCTAAAAATCCTAAACCGCCTGTAATGAGATAAACATTTTCTGCCTTAATATTTGTAGTTGGCTTTTCTACAATTGGTAGATTTTCATAAAAATCAACCCATCGCTGACCATTTCGATAAGCTACATTGCTTTGAATTTTATTGTAATTAAGCTCATCACAAATAGATTTTAGAAGTTCTGGGCAAGTTTTATCTATATCAACATCAATTGTTTGTGTAACAATATTTGCATTTTCTTGCGCTAATACACTTCCAATTGTTGAGACCGTTGTAGCAATTATGTTTTGTTGTTCAGTTCCAATAACATTGTTTCCAAAATCTGTGACAATGGTCAATTTTTTTCGAACTTCTGGTTGATAGTTAATCAATGCTTTGCAAACATGCAATAACGGTTTGAATCCGTTGGTAATTGCTTCCTGTGATTTTCCTTTGAAGTTCCAATTATACACTATATGCCCGCAAGTAATATTTTGCGCAGCCAAGGTGTTAAAAAGTTGGGTATATTCTGTTTCTTCGTTAGGAAGAATTCCAAATTGTAATTCGTCAAAATTTTCAAAACGCTTGCCTTTGTATACTTCATACACATGTTGTTTTTCTGTGATGAAATTCTTTTTTAAGACATTTGACAGTGCATTTTTTTCGGTAAATAATAATATTCCATCTTTTGCATCAAATTGGTTTTCTGTAGTAAGAACCGATTTTTTCCAACTTTTATGATAAAACCAATCTTTGTAAGGATATACTGTTTTTTCTGAAAACTTTTTTGAGAATATGTCTGAAAAAGGATCTACAGTAAAATCAAAAGCGTAATAATCAAATTGATATGTTGGTATTGAAACTTTACAACGTGTTTCATGCTCATAATAACGTTCCCAATCAATTTGAATACCATTGCACCATAAATTTCCAAGAGCTTTTGTTAGTTCTAATGTATCAGATTGTGTTTCTTTTATATGACGCATCGTACCAACTGTTTCACTATTTCTAGTTCGTTGGTTTTGCTTACAGAACGAGCGCATGGATTTTCCTGGTCCAACCTCCACAAAAATACTTGTTTCTGGTATTTTGATAGCGTTCAAGCCTTCTGCAAATCGTACTGTTTCACGTAAATGTTGTACCCAATAATTTGTTGCTGTTGCTTCTTCTGTTGTAATTTCTTTCCCTGTTAAATTAGAGATGAATGAAATTGTAGGAACTTGCAATGATATTGCTTTTAATTCTGCTTCAAATTCTTCCAACATATCGTCCATCATGTATGAATGAAACGCATGTGATGTTTTGAGTTCAGAGAAAGGAATTTCTCTGTCTTCTAAAATTTCCTTGAAAATGTTAATGTGGTCGTTGTCTCCTGAAACGATGCAAGTATTGCTAGTATTTACCGCAGCTACGTCAATTCCTCGAGTAAGTAAGGATTGGATTTCTTCTACAGAAACACCTATTGCCAACATTGTTCCTTCTTCCAATTGGCTCATCAACAATGCTCTTTTTACTAAGATTTTCAATCCATCTTCAAAAGAAAATACACCTGCAATACAGGCTGCAACATATTCACCTAAACTGTGCCCAATCATTTGCGAAGGTTGCACTCCTAAATGCATTAGATATTTTGCCAAGGCGTATTCTACCAAGAAAAGAATAGGTTGTGTATATTTTGTATTATTGATTAACTCACGATCAGCTCCTTCTTTGTAACCAATTATTTCACGATAATTTTCTCCTGTTAATTGTTGTAAAGTATCTAATCCGTAATCTATTATTTCTTTGATAAAAGGCTCTTTTTCATACACATCTTTGAGCATTCCATAATATTGATTTCCTTGACCAGGAAACATAAATACTGTTGAGGCATCTTCTTTTGCAACTTTAATTTCTTGTAATGCTTCTACCAATGTGCTATCGGTAGTGTTTGCGATTAAGAAAGTTCTGTTTGCAAATCCTTTACGCCCAACCGATTGAGTGTATGCAACATCTGCTATATTTTCCTCTGTTTTTTGTATAAATTCAGTGAGTTCTCTTTGATAATTTTCCAAAGCAGACTCACTTTTGGCAGCAATTGGAAATATTTGAAACTCTTTTTTTGAAATAGCTGTTTTTTCTGGTAAAAATTCTTCAATTACAGCATGTGCATTGGTTCCTCCAATTCCGAAACTGCTTACGCCTGCACGTAATGGTTCTTCGTTGATTCGTTCCCAATTGGTCAATTCAGTATTCACACTAAAAGGTCCTGCACTAAAATCGATTAATGGATTGGGTGAAGTATAGTTTAATGATGCAGGAATTTTTTTGTTCTTTAATGCTAATGAAGCTTTTATTAAACCTGCAACACCAGCAGCAACATCCAAATGTCCCATGTTTGATTTTAAAGAGCCTATCGCACAAGTATGATTTGTATCGTTATTGAAGGCTTTATTTAATGCAGAAATTTCAATTGGATCTCCTAAACGTGTAGCTGTTCCATGTGTTTCAATGTATGAAATTGACTCGTACGGTACACCTCCAAAATTTTGTGCTAGTTTGATACAGTTTGCTTGTCCATCAACACTTGGCGCAGTATATCCTGCTTTTTCTTTTCCATCATTATTGGTAGCCGTTCCACGAATAATTGCATAGATATGATCTTTGTCTCTGATAGCATCTTCCATGCGCTTAAGCACCACAACTCCTCCTCCATTTCCTTTGATACACCCTGAGGCTTCTGCATCGAAAGCACGGCAATGACCATCTTTTGCAACAATCATTCCTTCTTGATATAAATATCCTGTACTTGGTTGCGTCATTAAACTAACACCTCCTGCCAAAGCAACGGAACACTCTCTTAATAATAAACTTCTACATGCAATGTGTGTAGAAACCAACGAACTAGAACACGCAGTCGCCGTATGATAACTCGGTCCTTTTAGGTTTAAGCTGTAAGAAATTAACGAACTGATAAAATCTTTGTTTCTCAATTGTGATAAGAAGAAAGGATTTACATTTTCAGAATTGACCGTCGCTGTATGTGCCAACCAATTGGTATGTTCTGAAGCTGAAAGAAATGCACCAACTTTACCTGTGAAAGTATCCGGATTATATCCTGCATCTTCTAAAGCTGTCCAAACCAATTCGTGCATCATTCGAATTTGTGGATCCATAGCATTTGCTTCATCTTTGGTATATCCAAAAAATGAGTAATCAAAGCTTTCCGCTTTTTCTACTATAGATTCAACAGGTACAAAATCTGGATTGTTTAATGTAGAAGCATCCACTCCTCTTTGTAAGAGCTCTTCTTCATTGAAACGTTTTAATAATTCTTTCCCTTCTGCCAGATTATTCCAGAATTCACGAACATTTTTTGAGTCGTGAAATCTTCCTGCAAATCCAACAATGGCAATATCTTTTTTTCTAATTTCTTTTTTCATGAGTGTTCATACGGTTTAATACAATTCCTGTCGTATGTATTTCAATACGACAAGAATTGTAATAGTTTTGTTTTGTGCTAGTTTGTAGGTTTTATAGTAGATCTATTAATTCATCAACAGCTTCAGCAATATTTTCTTCTTCTTTAGAAATGACTTGCGCTGTTTCTTTTTGTGTATCCAAACTGTTCACAAAACTTTTAATGTTTGGATATTGAAACATAGATACTGGCTTAACAGATAGTTGATATTTTGTGTTGAACGCTTCTAAGATTCGCAATAGTTTCATAGAGTTGATTCCTAAATCAAAGAAATTGTCTTGAATTCCTACAGTACTTTGTTCTTTGTTTAATTCTCCTGCAATCAATGTCGCAAGTGTTTCTTGCATTTCATTGGTTGGCGCTTCGTACGCAGTTGTTACTTGCAAACTATTTTCCATTGGATCTGGCAATGCTCGCTTGTCAATTTTACCATTTACTGTTAGCGGCATTTTTTCTAATTGAACAAATGCTTCAGGTAACATATAGGTTGGTAAATTTGCCGCCAGATGCGCACGAATGTCTGCAATGTTTTCCTGCGTACTAGAAACTACATATGCAACTAGTTGCTTTTCTTCTTTTGTATCAACACATACAGTAACTACAGCTTCTTGAATACTATCCTTTTCCAATAGTTGGCTCTCAATTGCGCCCAATTCGATACGATTTCCTCGAATTTTAACTTGGTTGTCTTTTCTGCCAACGTATTGTAAACGGCCATCAGGCAATTGTTTTACCAAATCACCTGTTTTGTATACAATTCCATCTTCTTGGAAAGGATGTGTTACGAATTTTTCTAACGTAAGTAAGGTTTGATTGTTATATCCTTCAGATACTCCTTTTCCACTAATACACAGTTCTCCCAATACGCCTTGAGGTTGTAATATATTGGCCTCATTCAACACATAAGTTTGTGTATTCCAAATAGATTGTCCAATGGTAATATCGTTTTTGTTAGTTACTTCTTCTACGCAACATCCTACAGTCGTTTCTGTTGGACCATATTCATTGATAATTCGCATGTTCGGATTTAACTTTTGTAACGTTTCCACGTGTTGACCAAGCAACGCATCTCCACCCACAATAGCCAATTGTACATTGGTTTTTTCAATTGATAAACTGTCTAACAAGCTAATGTGTGCTGGTGTAAGTTTGATACATGCTATATTTTGTTCCATGTACGCTTTTAGTGTTTCTGATACTTCCATAGATGCTTCAAAAACAGTAAGTGTGCCTCCTTGTAGCAATGGTACATATATGCTAGTTACCGTTAAATCAAATGATAAAGATGTAAATAATCCAAAATCAGGTTGATATGTTACGTTTTCAGTATAATATGATTTTGACCAATTGAGATAGTTTGCTAGAGATGCATGCGTTATTTTTACTCCTTTTGGATTTCCTGTTGATCCTGAAGTATAAATCATGTATACCAATTTTTCTGGTTTTGCTAACGATTCAAATGTATCTGCATAGGCATCCTTGGCTGCTACAAAATCTGCAATTATATGTTCTGTTACACAGAGTTCATATGCGCTATCTTCTTGAATGAATTTTTTACGTTTTTCTGGATAATTTGTATCTACAGGAACATACGCAGCACCTGTTTTCATGATTCCAAGCATACAAACAATTGTCCAATCACTTCGTTCCAATTCAAACCCTACTAGAGCATTTTCTGTAATCTGATATTGTTGAGTGATGTAATGTGCAAATTTGCTTGAAAGTTGATCCAATTCTCTGTAAGTAAGTTCATTTCCTTTGAAACGAAGTGCTATATTTTCTGGTGTTTTTTCAACTTGTGCAGAAAACATATCTACGAATGTGGTATCACTTACATTTGCAACAATTTCTCCAAAACCATTTTCTAATAGTTGAACTTTTTCAGTATCACTGATAAATTCAATTTCGTTGATTTTTGCATCTGTTGTTGCGATTGCTTTATGTACAAATGTTTTAAAATGCTTGATAAATTGCGCTATTAACTCTTGCTCATAAACATCGGTATTGTATGTAACATGAACTTCAATTGTATCTGTACGCTCTTCTAACGTAAGTGATAAATCAAACTTGGCACGCGTATCTCCTAGTGTTACTATATCATCACTGTTTTCAATAAAGTTTTTGTTTCCTTGAGTAACATCTCCAATATTTTGAACAATCAACATGATGTCAAATATGGCACTTCTAGACGTGTCAATAGTTGTTTCTAAGTCTTCTACCAAACGATCGAACGGATACATTTGATTGTCTAAATCAGTAATTGTATCTGTTTTGATTCGATTGTAAAATGTTAAGAAATCTTCTTCAGCATGAACTTCATTTCGCAATGCTAATGTGTTTACATAAAACCCTATCTGATTTTGCAAATCTGCATGATTTCTTCCTGCTACTGGTGTTCCAATTGTTATATCTTTTTCGCCAGTATATCGATGAATCATTGCATTAAATCCAGCAAGAGCAAACGTAAATAAACTTCCTCCATTAGTCGCAATAAAATCACGAATGGCTTCTGTAGTTTGTGTATTGATCGCTGTTTTTAAAATCTTTCCATTATACGTTTTGATTTGCGGACGCTGTTTTTGAGTTGGCAAATTGATTGCAGGAATTGTTCCCTGTAACTTGTGCGTCCAATATTTTTTCTCTTTTGAAAATGTATCAGTAGCAATCTGATTTAAATGCCATGCTGCATAATCTTTGTATTGAATTGGTAATGCTTTTTCTTCTATTTCTTTTCCATTCAATAGAGTTGTATAATACGTTTGAACATTTTTCATTAATACTTCCATTGACCAACCATCACTAATAATGTGATGCATATTGCAATAGAATACGTATTGTGAATCAGCTACTTTCAACAAGCTAGCTCGCATTAATGGTCCATTTTCAAGATCAAATGGTTCAAATGCATCTTGTGCCATGTATGCTTTTATAGCTTCCGACTGCTCTTTTTTTGATGAAAAATCTATTTCATTGATTTCAAAGTTGAGCGCCTCAACAGGTAATATCCATTGTTTTACTTCTCCATTAGCGTCTTTTTTGAAAACTGTTCGTAAAATTTCGTGTCGTTCAATCGCAGTAAAAATAGCTTGCTTGAACGCTGCTTTGTTTTCTATGTCTAATTCTATTGAAAATGGAATATTGTATGCAACAGAAGCCCCATCAAAACGGCTCAGCACCCATAATCTACGTTGTGCATCTGAAATTTCATAGCTTTCGGCTGCTGCTATTTTTGGAATATTTGTAAAAGTTTCGCTTTGACCATTTTCAATTAGTTTTGCATGAGCTTCAACAGTAGTGTTTTCAAATAATTGCTTTAAACTGATACGTACCTGAAATTCACGCTCATATGTACTGATAAGTGCCGTTGCTTTTAAGCTTTGTCCTCCAAGTAAAAAGAAATCGTCATCTGCACTTACTTTGTCTACTTTTAAACTTTCTGCCCAAATCTCAGCAATCCTCTTTTCTACTTCCGTACGAGGTGCTATAAATTCTTTTTCATCGGTTACTTTGTCAGTTCCTAATTGTAATAGTAGTTTTTTATCAATTTTACCATTTACTGTTAATGGAATTGCCCCAACTTGTATGAAGTGGTTTGGCACCATATATTCTGGCAAACTTTGGAGTAAGTAGTGACGTAATTCGGATACTTTTTGTGGTTGGGTAGCGACGATGTAAGCTGCCAATAGTTTTTCATCTTCAGATTCGTTTACGAGTAATACAACTTCTTCAATATCTTCTTTGGCTTCAAGCTTAGCACTAATTTCACCTAATTCTATACGATGTCCTCTAATTTTTACTTGATCGTCCTTACGACCTTGAAATTCTATAGTTCCGTTAGGCAATACCATTCCTAGATCGCCCGTTTTGTAGAGTTTTTCACCTGTTCTAAATGGATTGTCAATGAATTTTTCTGCAGTAAGTTCTTCTCTATTCAAGTAACCATCTGCCAATCCTAAACCTCCAATACATATTTCTCCTGTAATCCCTGGAGCAACTAGGTTGTTGTTTTCATCCAATACATACATTTGTGCATTTGGAATTGGAAAACCAATAGGAATGGTTTCGTCTGAAATAGTATCAATCGTCATTTTGTATGCCGAACTACATACGCTAGTTTCTGTAGGTCCGTACGCATTGAAAAACATTCCTCCATTAGCCAAAAACTTTTTTACTTGCTCAAATACTGGTGGTTCTCCGGCTGTAATTAGCACTTTGACACTTTTTAGTTTGTCAGTATCCATGAACTTGAAGTACGATGGTGGTAATGTAGCTGTTTCTATAGCATTCTCTTCAATGTATTCTGCAAGAAATTCAGGTGTTTTGCGTTCTTTTTCATCGGCAATGTATAGACTAGAACCCGCTAATAACGCATTGAATATTTCGAATGCAGAAGCATCAAATGAAAACGAAGCAAATTGTAAACTACGTGTACATTCATCCAAATGCATTGCATGAATACTTGCCAATGCTGTGTTTACAATTCCTTTGTGAGGAACTAATACACCTTTGGGTTTTCCAGTAGATCCTGATGTGTAAATGATATACGCAGTATCCGTTGATTGTACATCTACTCCTAACGCTTCCTTACTGAAAGAATCTGCTTCAAATTCTACATCTATTGCCAACATGGTTTCTTCGTAGAAATCCAAGTCAAACATATAGTTTGTACTACTTATAAGTAAAGAGATTCCTGCATCATCAATCATGTACTCTTTGCGATCGTTTGGATATGCAGGGTCAATTGGCACGTATGCTGCTCCTGCTTTTAAAATCGCCAAGATAGATACAAGAAACATTTCACTTCTATCTAAATGAATTCCGACAAAATCACCTTTATTGACTCCATATTCTTCTACTAAACATCTTGCTAATTGATTGGATAAAGCATCCAATTCCTTGTACGTAAGTTTTGTTTGATTGAAAACAACGGCTATAACTTCAGGATTTTCTTCAACTTGTTTATTAAATTCACTTAGTAAAGTTGCCTTACGATCATAGTCGAGAGTAATTGCATTAAAATCATAGACGAGTTGTTTTTGTTCTTCTTCATTTAAGTAGTGTAATTCGTCTATAGGTGTATTCGGATTTTCTAACACATTTGTTATTAACTGCTTAAAATGCTTCATAAACATTGTAAGCGTTTCACTAGTATATAAATCTGAATTGTAATTTACCTTAAATAAGATTACATCTTCTATTTGTTGAAAATGGAATTCAATATCATTTTTACTTACTGTTCCTTTCTTTTCTGTAATTTCATCAACACATGTATTTGTGTCTAACCCATGAATGGTTTCGTGCAATGTGAGAGAAACATCAAAAATTGGAGTTCTACTCATATCGTACGGCACGTTTAGATCTTCTACTAAACGATCAAACGGATACGATTGATGTTTGAAACCTTCAAAAACGGTTTCTTTTACTGCTGAATAGAATGACGCAAAGTTTTGAGAAGGATTTACCTGATTACGCAATGCGATACTGTTCACATAATATCCTATTTGGTTTTGTAATTCTGGATGGTCTCTTCCTGCAATTGGTGAACCAATAATAATATCTTTCTTATTGGTGTATTTATGTAAGAGTACATTTAATGTTGAAAGAATCCCGATAAATAAACTTCCTTGTGAATCTTGATTGTACTGATTGAGTTTTTGTACGATTTCAGCAGATAAATATGTTTGTAAGCTATTTCCATTATTCGTCTTGTATCTAGGACGATTTTTTTGACGAGGCAAATCTAATAGTGTTAGTTCTCCTCCTAACTTTTTTGTCCAATATGATTTATCTTTTGCGTCTGCTCCACTTTGTTGTTTGTCTAATTTCCAAGCACTATAATCTTTGTAATGTATTTTTAATGCTGGTAATGCAGGTACTGAATTTGAAGTAAAACTCGTGTAATAATGTACCACATCATTTGCCAATACATTCAATGACCAACCATCACTAATGATGTGATGCATGTTATAGTAAAAAATGTATTTATTTTCGGCAATTTGGAAAATACTAGCGCGAATTAGCGGTCCATTAGCAAAATCAAAAGGTTTGTACGTATCGTTTTCAATGATTGTTTGTGCTACCGCCGTTGGATTTTCTTCATTTTGCAGTGCATAGTGATCTACTTTAAAGTTCAAAGCATCACGATCCAAAACCCATTGTTTGATTTCTCCATTTTCATCTTCTCTAAAAACGGTACGCAATATTTCATGACGGTCAATTACCGCATCAATTGCTTGTGTAAACAATTCAATGTCATAGTCTCCATCTAGTGGCATTTGCAACGGCATGTTGTATGCTACAGATGAAGACTCTAACTGACACATAATCCACATTCTTTTTTGCGCATCAGATAAACGATAACTTTTGGCTTTGTCTAAAACAGGTATTGAATTCAAATCATCCTTAACATCTGTTTGTTTTAGGTACGAAATGATTTCTTCTTTGTTAGATTTGATAAGATTGATTTGCGCCGGAGTCAATTTGTTATTGTAAGATACAACTTCAATATTATCTCCTTTTAAGACTAATTGTACCTGCTCTTTTTTAAGCTGACGAAGTATTTCTTTTATTTTTTCCATGACGTGTAACTGATGTGCAAATTGTGTTTATTAGTATTCTATTGTTTTTTCTCCGAATAATCGTTCTGCATCGATTCCTCTGCTACGACATTCGTCTACCAATCTGTTTGATTCTACAATTGGTTTTGATTCATCTGTATATTTTAATGAACTGATAAAAACTAACCATGGTTCTAATCCCATAGCATATACAAAGACATTTTTAGGACTAAAAATGTCTACTAAAGCTTCTCCTTGTTTGTAATCGCATCCTGCGAGTCTTCTTGATTGATCCATTTCACGAGGTAGTTTTTCAAACATTAATGGACCATACAACCAACTTAATGGAGCTCCATCACATTCCATTCCTAAGAATAATACATCGATGTCTCCTACCAATTGATGAATGCGCTCGTATACTTTTGGCTCAACATTGCACGAATCGGCAGCGAAAAGCACTCTGAACTTGTTATGAAGCTCTACATGGTAACATAATTTTGAACGGATATCAATATCTGAATGTTCTCCAATGAATGGTAATCCTGTAATGGTACAACGATCTAAAGTGATAGTTTCCATATCGTCTAATTCAATCACATTGTCAAATCCAATTGCGTTGAACATTAATTTTAACGACGGATCTTGTACATCACCTTTTCCTGATGATGGTACTACAATTTGTTTGATGCTATGACGAAGCTGCAATAAGGTTTCAAGTAATACGTGATCTTGATGATTGTGCGTGATTAATACATAATCGATTTCTTCTGGTAAATCATTAATTGTGTAGCGATTTACATCTGTTTCGTATCCATCATAACTAATTACAGGATCCACCAAAATAGAAGTTTCACTCGTTTCTACTAATACACAAGCATGACCAAAGTAACGTGTTCTAATTCCGCTTCCTGTATATCGTTCGTATTTCTTTGGAGCTTCTGTCGTAAAAAAGGATTTGAATAATTCTTCTTGCTCTGGCTTTACGTTCAGCTTTTTCATGATGTCTGTATAGCTTCCTGGCGTTCTTTTCATTCTGAACAATTCATCAATCAATGCATCCTTAAATCGTATATCAAGATGAATTAAATTTTCATCATCCAAACGTGGCGTACTCAATACGAATGAACGTGCATCATCAGCATCAACTAATTGTAATGATACTGATTGTGTAGATTCGTCATAAAACTCGCTATTGTATAGTAAAGATTCGAAAAAGCGGAAATTTGGTCGGTTGTTCAAATCATAATATAATTCAACCATTCCTTGTAATGATTCTGGAACTTCTTTATACAATGGATCCAACGAATATCCGATTGCATTTTTTTGCAACATTGTATTTAATTCGTGGATAGACTCGTATAATTCGAGCATTTTTTTACGCTTTACTATCGTATCTTCATATAAATCTTTAATTTCATCTACTCTTCCACCTTCATAATCAATAAAAGGACCTCCTAACATTTCTGGCCTTTTTACGGCTGCTGCATGCGTTTTTGGGCTTTTAATATACGACTGCATGATTTTTAAGTGTCTTTCTTTGATATTCATCGCTGCAGTTGCAGGAGAAACCAAGTGCGACCATGCATACCATCTGTCAATAAGTGCTTCTAATGCTACATTTAGTTTTAAGTAATAATTTTGCTGTTCCATAAGATTTCTTCTTTATATGAATTAGTTGATCTATCGGATACAAAATCCGATAGATAGGTTTTAAAAAATAATTAGTGAATAAGGTGTATATAAACTGTATTTGTTAGGGATAAATACAGTGTTGATCATTTTTTAGATAGTGACCCTGTCAGAAACCAATTCTTCTTGAATTGCTTGATGTTGCCATGATTTGTCCTCTATTTCCTGAGCTAGCTTTTCAATGGTTGGTTCTAGGAATAAATCTGTTAACTCAATTTGAACCTGAAGTCTTTTTTGTATTTCAGATACAATTTTGATTGCCAATAAACTATGTCCTCCAAGATCAAAGAAATTATCATATATTCCAATAGCTTCACGTTTGAAAATAGTTTCCCAAATTTCAACAAGTGTGTTTTCTAATTCGTTTCTCGGTGCTTGGTACGCTGTTTCTGAAACTACTTGTTCTGGTTGTATTTTTTGTAATTCTTTACGATCTATTTTTCCATTAGCATTTAATGGTAATTGTTCTAGTTGCACATAATGTGAAGGAATCATATAATGTGGCAAAACCGATTTTAAGAAGTCTCTTAATGTACTTGCTTCCAATGATTCACTAGCAACCACATAAGCAACCAATTGTTTTTGAGTTTCAGTAACGTTTAATAAAACTGCTGCATTGTCTACAGAAGGTTCTTTGAGTATTGCACTTTCAATTTCTCCCAACTCTATACGATATCCATTCCACTTGATTTGATCATCCTTTCTTCCTAACAATTCAATATTGCCTCCTTCTATCCAACGGGCAACATCTCCAGTTTTATATAGATATTCATCTTTTTTATATGGATGTGGAATGAATTTTTCTTCCGTAAGTTCTTTATTGTTTAAGTATCCTTGCGCTACGCCATGTCCGCTTATACAAAGCTCTCCAGTAGTCCATTTGGGTTGCAATTGTAATTGATCTGACAAAATGTATATTTCTTCATTAGCCAATGGCTCTCCTACGTGAAGTGAATCAGCCTCATGGATAGAAGCGACCGTACTCCATATTGTCGTTTCTGTTGGTCCATATACATTGAGTACTTTAATGTCCTTGTATTTTTTTCTATTTTCAAATACATTTTTTGAAAAAGGCTCTCCTCCAATTAAAATTGTTTTCAATGCTGGAAAAGTTTTCGCATCTATTTGATCTGCAATTAGACTAAACCGAGAAGGTGTTAATTGCAACACTTCTACTTTTTCAGCATGTAATTTTTCTAAAAATAATTTTGTCGACATTAATTTGTCATAAGAAAACAGCACTAAGGTTCTTCCTGTACACAGTGTTCCAAAGATTTCTAAAACAGAGATGTCAAATACTACATTGGTAGTTGCAGCTACCGTTTTGCTACCAGAAAACCCTAATGCAGTTTCGGTATTTGCTAAGAATGAAGTTACATTTTGGTGCGATAACATTACTCCTTTTGGCTTCCCTGTAGAACCTGAAGTGTATATTACATAACAAGTATCACTTGGCAAAACAACTGATTTTAAAGTAATTGAATCATCTGTATAGCTTCCAAACTGCGCTATTGTATTCGCATCAATTGTCAGTTTACAGTTACTATTTGATAAAATATATTGTTTACGTTCTTCCGGAAAATTTGGATCAACGGGAACATAAGCTGCTCCCGTTTTAAGAATAGCTAATAATGATATTGGTAACCATTCATTTCTTTCCAATTGGATGGCAATACGATCGCCAGTTTGTATCTCAAATTCTTTCAATAGAAAAGTTGCCATACGATCAGATAATTCATCCAATTCCTGATATGTCAAGTTTACATTTCCAGCAACAACTGCAATTTCACGAGATTCATTTTTAACCATATTTTGAAAGAGTGAAACCAACGTTTGTGTTTGGTCGTAAACCAGCTCAGTATTGTTGAATCCTTTCGTCAATTCTAAAGTTTCTTGAGTAGATAGGTAATCAATTGCATAGAGTGGTTGGGTATCATTTGCTATTCCGTTCTGAATAAATTGATCCAAATGTTGAATTAAATTTCGTATAAATTCTTCCGTATAGATGTCTGTATTATAGTTTAAAGCCAATTGCAATTCATTATTTGTCTCAATAAATGAAAATGTAATGTCAAATTGACTGAATTGTGTTTGTTTTTGATAAGGTTTTAGCCGAATATTACCTGCCATTTCAGGAATATTACTAAGTACCGTTTTTTGATTTTGTAGAATGACCATTACATCAAACAAAGCCGAACGCGACAATTCCATTTGTAAATCCAACTGATCTACCAATTCATCAAAAGGATAGGATTGATGTTTGTACGCATCTACTAAAGTAGATTTTTGTTCGTTGACCAAAGCATTAAACCCTTTAGTTGCATTAAATGTAGTTCGAATTGGTAATGTATTGATAAATAAACCTATTTGGTTTTCAACGTCTGGATGTTCCCTTCCTGCAACAGTTGTTCCTAATACAATGTCTGTAGCGTTTGTATAGCGATAAAAAACACCGTTAATTCCTGCCATTAATGTCATGAACAAACTAACTCCTTTTTCGGAACAATAGTTTTGTACCGAAGTTTTGAATTTGGAAGAGAATGTGTAATTTACTGTTGCTCCATGGTACGTTTTGATTGCTGGACGTTTTTTTACTGTTGGCAACTCCAATGTTGGTTGTGATGCTGAAAAACGGTTCAACCAATAGTTTTTTGATTGCAATAATTGCTGCTGTTGTGCTTCTTCTGTTAACCAAACAGCATAATCTTTGTACTGTATTGCTGAACTTTTTGAAGAAACAGTTTCTCCCTTTTTTAGTGCATTGTATGTTTCTACCAACTCTTTTGAAATCAATTCTAATGACCAACCATCGCCAATAATGTGATGCAAATTGAATAGAACTAGGAAATTTATATCAGTAGTTCTTACTACTTGCAACTTAAACAATGGTGCTTGCGATAAGTTGAAATTGTGTTGATAATGTGCTTGAAGAATTTCTTCTTTTCGATCTGGACACTTACGAATATCATGAATTTCCACTACCGTATGAACCGCTTCCTCATCTGTTATATTTTGACGTAATTCGCCAGTGGTAGTTTGGGTAAAGTAAGTACGTAAGCTTTCATGTTTTTTTACAAGCAATTCAAATGCTTTTGAAAACATTGGTACGTCAAGATCTCCTACTAGTTCCAACTCATTTGTGATATTATAAGCTTGATTTCCTCCATCAAAATTGCTCATAATCCACAAACGTTGTTGTGCAGGTGTAACCGGATAATTTTCCTGAAGTGCTGCTTTTGGAATACTTGTATTAGAAGCTACTAATTTGAGTAAGTATTCCTTATTTTCCTTAATTTCTTGAAGTAGGTCATCAGTCAATGCACCTTTTGGCGCATTGACTTTTAACTGACCATTCACAAAATTTAGTTTAACACCACGAAAATTTAATTTATGTAAAAGTGATTTTTTCAAGGTCTTTGGTTTTTAAAGAATTTTTTATTGTTCTTTAGATTTAGAGAATAAATTCGTCTTGATCTACATCTTGGTTGATGATGTCCATATGCTTTTGTTGAATTGAAAATTCAATCAATTCTGCTAAAGCGCGAATGGTTAACGTGTCATACAAATACTCAATCGTTAGGAACGTTTCAAAGAATTTATTTACTTTATTGATTAAGATTACTGCTTGCAAACTGTTTCCGCCTAATTCAAAGAAGTTATCTTCTACGCCAATAACAGCTTCTTTTAGTTGTAAAGTTTCTGCCCATAGCGATACCAATTTTTCTTCGACTTCCGTCGATGGAGCTACATAAGCTGTTGCTTTTACATCCGAGAAACGTAACGATGGAAGTGATTTTCGATCAATTTTTCCTGTCCGCGTTAGAGGAAATTCTTCTACCGCAATGAACACAGAAGGCAACATGTATGCTGGTAATGATTCTTTTAACGCTTTATTAATTTCCTCATTTGTGATATCAAACTCCTTTTGGATATATGCTGTAATGTGCATATTTGCATGCAATTCCTTCAACATTACAATGGCTTTTGAAATTGCAGGAACTTTTTCTAATTGATATTCAATTTCAGACAACTCGATACGAACTCCATTAAGTTTTACTTGTGTATCTTTTCGTTGTAAGAATTCAATTTCTCCGCTTGGTAATAATCTTCCAATATCTCCTGAGCGATACATACGATTTCCTTCTTCATCTGTAATGAATACTTTTTGTGTAAGTTCTTCTCTGTTTAAATATCCTAGTGATAAATAGTTGCTCTTGAAAGTGATTTCTCCTATTCCGTATACTCCTAGTTTCTGATTATTTTCATCTAAAAGAAATACTTCTGTTTCTGTTACGGATGTTCCTAATGGAACATTTTTAGTTGTAATATTAGAATTATGAGAGATAAATTTTTGAGAAACAATGGTTGCTTCAGTCGGACCATAATCATTCACTAAAAATGCATCTTTTGGGAAATGGTTTTTGAATAATTCAATATCTGAAGAATAACATGCTTCTCCTCCCAAGTCTACCAAACGAACCGTAGAAAGTATTGTTTCTCCAAGACTTCTCATGAAATATCTGTACACAGTTGGCACCATATGAATAATGGTTACATTTTGTGTTTTTAACCATTCTGCCAACGATTCTAATCCTTCGGTGGCAACTGCAAACATGCTAACAGTAGCTCCATTTAAAATTGCTCCGTATATATCTTTTACAGAAGCATCAAATGTATAGGTAGAGAATACACTTAAGTTATCTTCTTTAGAAATATGAACATTGTTCGTGTACACACGAATGTAATGCAACACATTTTTATGATTTTGAATAACTCCTTTTGGCTTTCCTGTAGATCCAGAAGTATATAATATATATGCTTCATTTAACGGGTCAATGTTAATCTGTAAGTTTGAGGTATCAACCTGTGTGTTAATAGTTTCACTATTGATTACACATAAATTTGACATTTGCTGTTGAATCTCTAGAGCTTTGGCATACGTTTCATTATTACATACCAACACATTACAACGAGCATCATTTAATATGAATTGAATTCTACTATTTGGATTATTTACATCAATAGGAACATATGCATTGCCTGATTTTAAGGTTGCTAACATTCCTGTCACACAACTTTCATCATGCGTAAGCAATAAACCAACTGCATTTGCCGTATTTTTTTCTAAAATAGCTCTCGCCAAGACATTTGCATGATTATTTAACTCTTGATATGTTGTATCTTTTCCTTTAGCATGAACCGCAATTTTAGCTGGATATTTATCAACTTGAGCTTCAAAACGTGCTACAATTGTTTTGGTAACATCTTCACTTGCAAATACTTCAAAATCATTGGTTGGTTTTTCTTCTTTTACAGAAACTGTAAACGTTTCAAATAGAGAAAGCTGACTGATTTGAATAGCTGTATTTTTAACTGCTTGAGCTATAATACTCGTTAGAGCTTCCATCCAACTTGCAATAGTTGTTTGTGTAAAAAGTTGTTCATTATATACACAATTCATAACAAAACCATTCGCATAACTTTTTAAATAACATTCAAAGTCAAACTTAGGTGGTGTATGTAACATGCCGCTTTTTGGTGTAAAGTCTTCAATAGTTGCTTGATTGTTAGCATCAAAGTCTAACATATTCAAAAACACTGGACTGATTGGAAAACGATCACGTTCTTTAGCAGCTTTAATGTCTTCTAATACATATTCAAATGGATAATTCTGATTGCTTAATGCTTCTGTTAATGTTGTATTTACTTGTAAAAGGAACTCTTCAAAAGTAACATTGGTTTGTAATGTATCTCGTAACATCAATGTGTTTAAGAAACATCCTATCATATCCTTTAATTGGTAATGATTTCTATTGGCTGCAGGTATTCCGATTACCACATCTTCTGTAGCTGTTAAACGATTGATTAATACTTTAAGCGCCGCTGCAAATACAGAAAACGCACTAATCTTATACTGAGAGGTTAGTTTTTTAATGTTTTCTTGCATTGTGGCATCCAAATACACTGTATAAAAAGCAGATTTACTATCAGCCTTCTTCGCTTTTGGTGTAAAATCTGTTGGCAATTGTATATAAGGAATGTCTCCCGCTAGTTTTTCTTCCCAATATTCCTTTTGTGCTTTTAATTCTGGGCTTTCCAATAATTGATTTTGCCAGTTTGCATAATCTTTATAATGTATTGTAATTGGTGTTAAGTTAGGAGCTTTTCCATTTACAATCGCATCATAAATTTCCATGAGCTCCTTCGAAATAATTTCCAATGACCAACCATCTCCAATAATATGGTGCATATTGAAAAACAGATATGTTCCTGTAGCATCTTTTGCTATAGCAATTTCGTACAATGCTCCTTCTTCAAAATCAAAAGCATGATCAAAAACAGCTTCTTTAATTGTTTCAGCATTTGTCACTTCATAAAAAGGAACTACTACTGGTGCAAATGGTTGTATTTGTTGTTTTGGTAATCCATCTACTTCTACAAATGCAGTTCGTAATACTTCATGACGATCAATAAAAATATTGAATGCCTCTTCAAACATAGAATGATCTAAATCATCCTGCATTTTGAACGAGTTATAGATATTAAACTCTTTTGATTTCCCTTGAATTTTTTGCAATAACCAAAAACGTGTTTGTGATGGTGACAAATCATACGCTTCTGCTTGTGGGGCAGCTTCAATTTTAGTAAATGTTTCGTCAAGTAAAGATTGTGATAAACTCTCTACGGTTGGATTGGTATAGAAAATCTTGAATGGAATACGCTTATCCATGTCTTTGTGAACTCTATTAATCATTTGCGAGATCATTAAACTATGTCCTCCCAATTCAAAGAAATGATCTTTGATGCCAATTTCCTGTACACCAAGAATGTCTTCCCAAATTTTCACCAAGGTTTCCTCTGTTTGATTTCTCGGCGCTACATAGTTTTCCTTAACTACTTTAGACGCATCAATTTCTGGTAATGCTTTTCTATCTAACTTCCCGTTTGGCGTTAGAGGAATTTTTGGCAACGCTATAAAATAACTTGGCACCATATAGCCTGGTAATTTTGATGTTAGCGTTGCTCTTAATTCCGCTTTATCAACTTCTTGCGTAGCAGTGTAATAAGCAACCAGTACTTCTTCGTTTAAATGTGTTTTTACGATAGTTACTACTTGCTGAATTGCTTCGGAAGAACGTTGGATTGCCGTTTCTATTTCTTCTAACTCTATTCTAAATCCTCTAAGCTTTACTTGATGATCTTTTCTTCCCAAGAAAGCAATATTTCCATCAGGCATCCATTTCGCCTGATCACCTGTATCATACATACGTTCAGCCGTATTGAACGGATTGATCACGTATTTTTCATCTGTCAATTCTGGTCTTTTCAGGTATCCTTTTGTTACACCTAATCCAGAAAGATATAACCTACCTTCTACTCCAACAGGCACTAATTGGTAGTTTGGATCTAAAATATACGCTTGTGTATTTAATAAAGGTTTTCCAACAGGAATAGTACTGTAATCATTTCCTTTAGATAGTTGATAGTATGTACTATATGTAGTATCTTCTGACGGACCGTACAAGTTGCGGATCTCAGCTGTAGTCGTATCTAAAAGTCTATTGGCAATATCTACTGGAAATGGCTCTCCTGCTAAGTTAATTGCTACTACATTTTGCAAGCTACATTCCTTATCTAACAAGTTACGCATGCTAGAAGGCACTGTATTAATCAAGATATTTTCATCTTTTTCAATGAAGTATGGAATCTCTAATGCATTTTGCAATACACGTATTTTTTTCCCTGTAGCTAACGTGTAGAATATTTCATATACAGAAAGATCAAAACAGTGAGATGTAACCGCATATACAATTTCATGATTGGTATTTGCAAATTCAGCAAAAGCCCAATAAATCATAGCAACCGCATTTCTATGGGTAATCATTACACCTTTTGGATTTCCTGTAGTTCCTGAAGTGTAAATGATATACGCCAATTCATCTGCATCTTTCTCTACACCTATATTTGTATCAGCATATGTTTCTTGTGTATTTTGGAAATATGGTAAGTTTTCATCAATAACCAATCGACAATTACTGTCTTTTTCAATATATTCAATTCGCTCCTGTGGATAGTTCTTATCAATTGGCACATATGCAGCTCCTGTTTTTAATACAGCCAACAAAGAGATTACTAACTTTTCATCTCTTTCTAATTTTACACCGATAAAATCTGCAATATTAATGTTGTATGTTTCAATTAAATAGTGCGCTAATCGATTTGCTTCTTTGTTTACTTCTGCATAAGTAAATGTTCGGTCTCCAACAACAATTGCTGTATTATTAGGTGTTTCTGCTGCTTGTTTTTCAAACAAGTCTACAATTGTTTGATTAAGAGGAAAATCTAAAGCTGTGTCATTAAAACCTTGTACAATTAACTGCTCTTCTTCTTCTGATACAATTGCAATTGCTGCTACTTTAGCAGCAATATTTTTTTCAAGATTAACAATCCATTGTTTTACATTCTGTACAAAATGAGTCGCAATTGCTTCTTTTGTAAAATCTTCTGAAAATGAAACCCAAATTTCTAACCCTTCATTTAGTTTTGCTACGTGAAGCATAAATGGCAAGTTATAAGTCGTTTCACCATAACTAAATCCAAATGCAGTATAGTTTTTGAATTGGTCTTTCAACTTAAAATCAGCTCCAAATTGCGTGTATTTATATGTTTCTTGAATTTCCGTTTTCGTTTCTTGTAAAAGAGTCTTGAAAACTTTATCATTTAAATTTGGTTGTTTGAACAAAAGAGGAGTTTCTTTTTGTCCAAGCTTGGTCGTGAAGATAAAATCAGAAGTTTCAAAATATCGTTGCGTAAGTACACTATACATGGCAAAAAGTATAGTATATTCAGCCATTGGATTTTGAGATGTAATTTTAGCAAAGTATGCTAATTCATCACCAGAAATTTGTACACGACTAGTGGTAGCCGGTACAAATGTTTCTTCTGCAATTGGAGTACTGTTCTTAGTTTTTTGAATCCAGTAATCGGTAGTAAGTTTCTGTTCTATTGTATTCATGGTTTGTACACTGTTATGCTGTTAATGCTTTTTTATCTAAATAATAAGATGGTATAGTGGCAACTAAGTTTTGTTGAAGGGAATCTATTCTAACTAAAATTTTATTGGCATTTTTTGCTTTTAGCACTTCACATTTTAATCCTTCTAAAGCGCCGCAAATAATTCGTCTCTCTTCGCCGACAGCTGGCAATTCTGTACAGGCAGTTAAATCTAATATTTCATCATCTCCCACTAAGAGCTTAATCTGTTCAATTTCGTGATCTCTCACTATAGCATATTCTCTTCCAAATTGCACATACGCGCAAGCTCCGTCAACAGATAATGCTTTATGGAAATCCATAGGCGATTTAACGTTTACAAATACATACGATTTAAACAAAGGCTCTAAAAGAACTTTCTTGCGATCGCTCCAAACTCTCACAGTTTTAGCAAGTGGCAAAAAAGATTCTACACCTGCTTCTTGAATACGTTCGTGAACTTTCTTTTCCCAGCGGTAGTTTACGTAAAGTACATGCCATTTAGAAGTAGTTTTCATAGTGTTAGTTTTTTGATACAGCTTCGCTTCCCTCAGTCCCATGAAGCTTTTTCGTTAGTATTAAATAATTTTGAATTCCTTCGTCAAAATTGACTTTTGAAGGTCTTCGGGTATGCTTTTTAATTGATAATATAAATGTACAAGCTAACGCGCTTGTGGTCGCTACACTAAAGAGTAGTTGTATGTTACTTCTTCTGAAACTACACTTTCAGGTAGGTTTGTAGACACTAAGTTGTTGGTCAGTTTTTCTGGAGCTACTAATGATTTGTTCTTATTGAAGAAATCGATCAATCCTTCGTATGTAAAAGCTACAGGAATTGTCTCAGAACCTAAATATTCAATTGACTCTCCTATAACAGAAGCTTTGATTCCTAAAAGTCTAAGAACACGTAATAATTTGCTATCAATTTCTGCAAATGCAATGTTTCCTTTATTGGCACAAACTGGAGCAATAGCACACACCATTAATTTTTTAAAAAGGTTTACATCTTTTGATCCTTTTTGAATAGCAAATCGTCCAATATGGAAAATTTCGTTTACATCATAGTCTGTAATTGCAAGTAATGGGTTGATTCCGAACATTTTCTGAATTGGCAATATATCAGAATAGTTCCACTTTAATACTCTAATTGCTCCCGTGATGTCATTGTCTTCATTTTTTACAACAAAAATTTGAGAGTTTTCTGCGTATTTAATTTCTTCATCGCGAATTGAATTTACATCATTCGTATAATCCTGTGGCAAAACATTGTCGGAATGATGTTTAAAGTTTTCTGTTACGATAAATTTTGCAAGGTCTAATAATTGACCTTTTTGTAAGTTTTCGAGATAGTTTCTTTCAAGTTTCATGGTTAAAAAGTTTGATTCAAAACTATCTGGCAAGACGCCCTATCTCGTTACACTAAAGTGTAGTAATGTGCTGATATAGTGAAAACTACACAAAAGTGTAGGTAGTTCTCCTGTCAAAAAAAAGCCCTAAAAAGGGCTTAAATAAAAGGTCAAAAAGATGCAGTTTTTAGCAAGGATTTTTAAACGTTAAAAATCTGTTAATAAGCTATTTATGATAATTTTAGCTCTTTTATAAAATGTTTAATTGTTTATCTAAACATCAATGTATATATTTGTGAAAATGAGATTCTTTAGAGAAGTTCTAAGTGAGATGAATGCCTCCGATTTCTCACCTTATTTTTTGGAATTTTGAAGAAGTTGATTAAATGTTTATAACGTGAAGACTATTTGATCTATCATTTTTGTAGAGTATTAACATCTATTGTACCATGAAAAAAAGAATAGATGATACTTAAATAGTATTGCTGGAGTTCATTAACTCCTTGTATTTTATTTTTTAATAACTAAAAACTAGAAGAGACTTAACCTAAAAAAGCGAAACAAATAATTAGGAAACACCCAAAAAAGGGACACAAGGGAAATGATGCTTTAATAATGCATTCAGTTTAATCTATATAGATTGAATTGGAATTATTCTATTTTATGGTTACTGTAAAATAGTGTGCATGTTTAAAGTTGTGTAAAAAACTTTACTATGAGCGATGTTAATGACTTTTTTTCGTTTAGAAATACTGTAAACAATATTTCTAGTAACGATCAGCAGAAAACTGCTAACTATTTAGAACCGATTAGAGCTTTTGCCAGAACTACTTATAAGAGCATCTACATCATTGACTACCAACAAAAAGGTTTTGAATACGTATCTGACAATCCATTATTTTTATGTGGTCACACCGCTGAAGAAGTACAAGAAATGGGGTATGCTTTTTACTTTAAATATGTAATTGAAGCTGACTTGAATTTGTTGTTAAAAATTAATGAAGCGGGCTTTGAGTTTTACGAGCGAATTCCTATTGAAGAACGAAAAAACTACACAATTTCTTATGATTATCATTTAAAAAACCAGGAAGGAAAAACTATCTTGATTAATCAGAAATTGACGCCTATGTTTTTAACTAATGAGGGAAAAATATGGAAAGCATTATGTATTATTTCGCTTTCTGCTGAGCAAAATTCTGGAAATATCGCTATTTATAAAAAAGGAGATAATAAAATATTTAAATACGATTTGGAAGGTGATTTTTGGAAAACAACAGAGCAAATTACCTTAACCAATCGAGAAAAGGAAATTCTTCTCTTCTCTACGAGAGGTTATACCATTAATGAAATCGCCGAATCCATTTTTGTATCACCCGATACTGTAAAGTTTCACCGACGAAAACTTTTCGAAAAGCTGGATGTTGTTAATATTTCGGAAGCGATTGCGTATGCTACGAATAATAAATTAATTTAGTTTAGAATTGTAGATAAATAGAATTCAGGGAATTTTTTATACTCTTTTTCGGTGGCTATATTAAACGCTATGTGCGTACACATTGCGGCAACAGTCCACGAAGCAATTGATAATTGTGGTGGTGGGAGTTGTTCTTTTTCTTCTTTGTATTTTTGAATAATTTCATCAATCCACAAGTGAGGAGTTCCCCAAAACTTTAAATAATTTGAGGCGTATTCTACCATATTCACCTCATTAAAATCTTCGCCTCCATCGGTCTTCTTGATACTGTCCAACAACAACCCTTTTGGTGTGATGACAGTTACTAATCCGCCCCAACCTAGATTATAAGGATGTAATACAGGAATATTATTTTCTTGACATAGTTTATCAAAAATTAAAGGAACTTCCGTTGTAAAATCTAAAGCGTTGATTGCAATTTTGTGACCTTTAATGTAGCTTTCTGCGTTCTCGACTGTTAAAAACGTACTGTGTACCTTTATATTAGCATTTGCATTTATCGCCAATAATCTTTTCTTAATAGCCTCTGTTTTGTCTACACCAATATCATTTTCAGTATAATTTTGGCGATTCAAGTTTGACTTTTCCACTTGATCTCCATCAATGATTGTGATATTTTCAAAACCTAATCGCAAAGCGCATTCAGCAATGGCACTTCCAATACCAGAACCTCCTAAAATTATAGGATATTCTTTGATGATTTTTTGTTCTTCTTGCGTTACGTAGATTCTATTTCTGGAGTATCTATCTTCCATTTTGATGATTTTTATTCAAAATTAATATTGTGTACAGAATGATTCGCTACACAAAAGGGTAGGTTTTACTTTTTCACTAAATTTCCCTTTGAATTTAACATGTAATTCTTTCGTCAGAAGATAGTATTCCATGCCTCTCAAAAATAAAGTTTTTATAGGCCAACTTAAAATAAAGTCATTATTAATTTATCTATAAAATCACAAGTGTTTCTGTTACAAAGTTTTAGGCATTCTATATTTTTCCTAGAATTTGAATTTTCATATATAGCTTATGTCAACCTTCTTTGTTTTCAATTGTTTTCAACTAAAAAAAGCGTACCTCTGGTACGCTTTTATATACATTTTACATAGGTTTTTATTCGTAAAAATTTAGCTCATGTGTTTTGAATGTCGTCAATTTACTCGTAGCAATAGCTGCACTGTATCCTTCGGCAAAATCTAGATTGTTTAAAAACCAGAGTCTGTCTTCAAATTGAACCGTATTGTCTCTTATTTCAAGTTGATCTAACGGAATGTAAAACCCTCTTCCATCTGCTTTGATTACACTTTCTTTGATAGTCCAGTATTTATAAAATGTTCTTATAGGATTGTTAGAGCTTTGAATATCTTTCCACTGTTTTTTTGTCATTACATTATCGAAATGATTGAACCTTCTTGCTCGGTTTTCTTCTATATCAACACCTAATTGGATGTTTTTACTTATTGCACAAATTACATAATCTCCCGAATGCGAAATATTAAAATCATACGTAGGAAGTGTCAAATACGGTCGCTTATGTTTTCCATATGTAATTAAATTCCATATATTGGTATTGATATTATGATGTTTTAAAGCTTCTATCAAAAGTAGTTTTCCAAAGAGATTAGCATGCCTATCTTGCCATCGCATGAATCGAGCGTTGCGCTTCCGTAAATCTTCTGGAAGTAATGACAAAAACTCCGAATACACAGTGTCATCTAAAGGTTCTTTGAAAGATGTGAAAAAGATATCAACCAAACTTATTATGACTTAGAAATTAATTTTTAACATGAAATAGTTTTGAAAATATAGCGTCAAATATCTCGTCTATTCTTGATACATTTTGAAATTGAAGTGCTTGTTTACCAATGACTAACAATGGGACTTCATTCATACTATGACCTCCAAAAGACAGGTCTTCTATATTTCCATGATCGCTGCTTATCAATATATGAATATTATCTTGTTTGTTATACAATATTCCTCGCAAAAATTCATCGAATAGTTCAAAAAACCAGCGTGCTTTTTCCATATCCTTTCGATGACCAATCAAGTCAGGCAAAAAACATTCAAATACAACCAAGTCATAGTCGTCTGTAAGGTTTTTTAAATTGATTCCTGCTTGATAAGGGCTTACTTCTGGTACGCGATTGTTTGGAAGCTCTTGTAATGTACTGTTTGTGATATCCCAATGAACGGCTTTTCCTTTCATTAAGTCATCCATAGTGTTGAATCGATTATTGGCAGCTAGTACACTCCGCGTCGTAACACTATATCTTGAGGTATTGTTTGAATGGAAAAATCCATCGGTATATGAATTAGCGAAAATGTTTGTTAAGCCTTGTTCATTAGCATATTTAAAAATAGACCGCTGTTCAATAATCTGAACCAGTTCATCATTAGGATATGCCATTAAATGATATCCCAAAAATGCCTGTGCATTATAGCCAGTAAATAAACATGTTTGCCCCGTTGCGCTTTGCGGCACACCTTTTACTCCTAGACATGCGTCAATTCCTTTGAGTAGTACATTTTCAGTTAGTACTTCTACATCTCTAATTAGTTTTTTACCTACAATTTGGGATAGTGTAGGCATACTGACTTGTGCCAAAGGATTGGTTGCTACCTCATCACCTAAACCAACCCCATCTAAAAAAATATATATAAGCTTGTTTTGCATGTAACAGCGTTTAGACAGGCGTTACTTCACGTAAATCGAAATATCCGTTGTACCCTTTCATATATACTGCTGCTCGATGACCAAATAGTACCATTGCTTTTGTACGAGTTTCTAATTCAGAATCATAAAAATCTGATTTCACTTTTGTTCCTACTGGATGTGAAGCATTCCACTGCGCAACTAACTCAGACGAATCTTGAGATTTTTTTGTTACGGCTTTATTGGTTGTTTTGGTAGCCTTCGGAGCTTCTTTTTTAGGAGCTTCTTGAACTGCTTTTTCTTTCTTATTGAAATCTCTTTTAATATACCCTGTTAGTTTGGTCAATACCTCACCAACACCAAGTTCTTCAAACTCCATATCGCCTTGTTCCAATAAATACATCATTCCATCGGACCAACGTACACTACTATGTAATTGATCTACCAAATGTTGTGCAGTTTCTTTATGATCGTAAGGTTTTCCAGTAATGTTAGCAATCACTTCTATTTTTGGTTTGTAAAAACGCTTTTTCTTGAGGAATTTTTCAAATTCTTCTGCAGCACCCTTCATATATCGCGAATGAAAAGCACCACTTGTATTAAGAGGAATAAACATGACTCCCGCCTTTTCGAAAAAAGGTTGTGCGTTGTTTACATCTTCTTTTAAGCCAGAAATTACTATTTGTGAAGCTGCATTTAAATTTGCGATATCAATGGTTTCTAGATTAGCATCCTTCAAAATTTCCTGAATTTGCTCTTCAGAAGAATTCAATATTGCTGCCATTCCTCCATTTTTAGCTTGGCTCATCAATTCGCCTCTCTTTTTCACCAGTTTCAATCCGCTTTCAAAACTGAAAACTCCTGCAGCTTGTAAAGCATTGTACTCTCCAAGACTATGTCCAGCCACATAATCTGGCTCTTTTTCCCCATCTTTAAGTTTCTTTTGATAGGATAAAGCATTTACCACATAAAGAGCTGGTTGTGTAAATTGTGTCAGATTTAATTCTTTATTAGGGTCTTCCAAACACAACTCTTTGATAGAGTACCCTAAAATTTTATCGGCTTTCTTAGTCAACTCTGGAAACTCATCAAAAAGTCCTTCTCCCATTCCTCTTTTTTGAGAACCTTGACCTGGAAATAAGTATGTTTTCTTCATTTTTTTATTTTTTAGTTGATTTTTTAGTTGTTGTTTCTCAATGCAATAGACGTATTGATTCCTCCAAAACCGAAAGAATTACTCAACGCTGTATGGATTGTATAGTGCATCGCTGTTTTTCCACAGAATTGTATATCCTTTCGAATTGGAGTTTCTAGATTCATATTGGGATGTAAAAAATTGTGTTGCATTTGTACAACAGTTGCAATAGCTTCAACCATTCCTGCGGTATACAAACAATGCCCTGTAAGTCCTTTCGTTGCATTTAAGTATAGATGTGAAATTTGATTAGAAAAGACATTGTAAATAGCTTCTGCTTCAGTTTTATCTCCTAATGGAGAAGAACTTCCATGCGTATTGATATAATTGATATCTTCAAGAGAAATTGCTGCTTTTTGCAACGCAGCTCTCATGGCTTTTTCTTCTCCTTCTAGGTTGGGATTGGCAGAACTATTTTTATCTAAATTGTATCCATACCCCACAACTTCTGCTAACGAAGCAACATTTCTTTTTTCAATACTTTGCTGGGTTTCTAAGATGATGCTTGCACTGGCTTGTCCGTAGATAAACCCTTCATGTTCTTCATCAAAAGGGCGACATGCTAATGACGGTTGTTGATTGTATTTTTTTCCGCCCATAGCACCAATATTGATGAATCCTTGAATATCCATTGGAGACAAATCAGCAGGCACGCCTACTATTAAACAAGCGTCTACGATGCCTAACTCCAGTAATTGATACCCTTTTATGATTCCTACATTTCCGGTAGCAGAAGCTCCGCCCACAACAACACCTTCTCCTTCAATTTCGAACAATTCACTAAGCACACCTACTTGGTTAGTTTCTAGAAACTCTAGTGCATATCTTGGCGATAGATACTCTGGATCTTCTTTGAATTGAGAAAGTAAGTCGTATTGATACTTTTGTGTACTATTTTGTCCTGCTACCACCAACCCTATTCGCTCAGATGCAAGCTTTTTTTCAAACAAATTTGCAGCAGACCAAGCTTGTAAAGCTGCCAAGATAGTGGATTGAATGACAAATGGGGCACGCTGTCCCAAACGTTTTGCTTTAGCAAGCTTTTCTTCTGGAATGTTTGGTATGTTTTGCAATTTCTCCCTAAAAGAAAAATCGCGAACCTCTGCAGCTATTTGAACTGAAAGTTTCGGTTCTAGTTTAGGATGTGTTGCATGTATTCCTGAGATTCCTTGTTGTAAAGAGTTGGTAAAAGTATTGATAGTATCTCCAATAGCAGAAACAATGCCCATTCCTGTAATGTTGATCGTGCTTTTTTGTAGCATAGTTTAATACTTTTTGGTCATTTAGCTATTTACATTTTCATGTAATACATTTACTAACCCTTCAATATTGTTTACACCAGCAAAGCTCATTAATGGAATTTTTATATTGAGTTCGCGCATAGACATTGTTACGATTTCCATTCTATCAATAGAATTGGCTCCAATATCTTTTAGCTGTTTTTCAATGGCAATGTTCTCTTTTTCTACATCAGGAAGCACATCCATAATAGTTTCTTGTACAACGTTGTATACTTCTTCTTTTGACATAATTTTAAGTTTTAAGTTAGATATTTAAGTTTATTTGATTTATTGTTTTAGTAAAATTCAAAGAATTTTGCATGATTTTGTCCTTTTCGTAAACGATAAGAAGCAAAATCTTCTTTGTTTGAAAATTGTAAGTAAATATTATTCTGCATGACTGTTGAAAATGGTTCTCCAGGAGATCGTGCATATTTGTGTCCTGGAAAAATTCGCGTAGTCGGACGCATGTGTTCTTTTATAAGGTTGAGACTTTTATACATGTTATGCGCTGCTGCTGTATCTGCACACAATCCGCAGCCTTCTATAAATAATGTGTCACCGCTAAATAGATTGTTTCCTATTAAATAACATGTGCTTCCTTCGGTATGTCCTGGTGTTGGTAACGGAACTATTTTTAATGAACCAATCCAAAAAGCTTCTGCGTCAATAGCTCGCAATTGTGGCGCTTCAAATCCAGAAATAGCAATCTCTGTATGCGACATCCATATAGGACATTTATGCTTTTCTGCTAAGGGTTTTGCTAAATTCAGGTGATCAAAGTGTGAATGTGTAATTATTATGCCTTTTAAAGTGGTGTTACTCACTTCAATTGCTTGTTCAATTTTTTCCAAATCCCACGCAGGATCTATAATGACTGATTCGTTATTGATATGATCAATTACTAAATAATTGTAATTAATCACAAACATATTAGATACTCTCAATACGACTACTTGTGGTTCTAATCCTTCCTGCTGAGAATCTAAAGTATTGTTATTCATACGCACATTTCTTTTTCATTAGTGTATCACTGAAAAATTTTCTTTGAATTTTTCTAGTGTTTGCAAATTTTTCCCATATTGATTGATGAGTTGCAATGGAATTGATTTCGTGTTGTCTGCCAAAATATATTTTACCGATGTTGCCAAAGAACCACTTGGTCCAAGATCGATAAATATACACTCATGCATATTGACAAGATTTTTTATTGTATTTTCAAAGTTGACAGAATAGCGTAATACTTCCCAAAAGTCATCGTGAGTTATTTCGTGTTTGATGCGAGTATCTTTTGAAGAAACAATAGGTACTTTTCCTTTGGATATTTGTACTTTTCGAACTCTTTCTTTTAGTTCATCTTCAATTGGATCAAGTAATGGTGTGTGAAACCCATTATTTACTGGCAATAGCTGAGACACGATACTTTCTTTTTGCAATGCTTTTTGCAAATGTTGAATGTCTTCTGGAAATCCGCATACAACAAAGCTTTGTGAAAAATTTGTCGCAATTAGCCAACATTGAGAAAATAAACTAGGATCTTCTACGATTATTTCTTTTCCTGCCATAATGGCCAACATAGCTGCTTTAGGAGTTTTGCTTTCCACCATTTTTGCCATATCAACCGAGAGTTGTAATCCGTCTTCCAAAGAAATCATTTCCGAAGCCATACAAGCTGCAATTTCTCCTAGACTGTAACCAATCATGAAATCAGGTTGTATATTCATATCTTCCATCATTTTAAAGAGACTGTATTGCACACTTAGCAATGTTGGATTTGTATATGATAATTGATCGAATGGCTGTCCTTTTTTGGAAGGGTTGTATAACATTTCTATTAGTGATGTTCCCATTTGCGGAGAAATAATTTCACTACAATGATTCATCCAATGGTTAAATACTGTATGATGCTCATATAGTTCTTTGCCCATTCCGTAGTATTGTGAACCTTGCCCTGAAAAGAGAAATGCATTTTTTGTGTTCATTGTTTTTAAGTTTTTGCTTTTTATTATTCTCCAAAAAGTGTTTTAATACGCTCTCTCACTTCTGGTTGAGCAAAAGTAATTTCGTGCATTTTGACTTCTTGTTGAATAACTTTAGGCAATTCGTTACGCATTTCAGCTACCAAATGATCTTTTAAAGCAACTAATGAAACTCTAGGTTTTTCGGCTAGACTTTTGGCTAATTCGTAGGCATGATTCATCACTTCTTCGCGACGAAGCACAGAAAAAGGAATGCCTCGCATTCTAAGTTCTTCTCCACGATAATTTTTAGCGGTTAGTAGCATTTCTTCTGCTAAAGTGATGCCTATTTTTTTAGGTAAAATATATGTAGCTCCCATACCAGGTGTGAAACCATATTTCATAAAATTAGTAGTATAAATGCTTTCTTTGCTCATTACAACAAAGTCTGCAAATAAACCCATTGCAAATCCACCTCCAATTCCATGACCTTGCATAGCAGCAATTACTGGAATAGGACAATTTAATGACAGACTGTATAAGTCGAAATCTGTAAATTTTGAATTTCCTTCAGATAGTGTCATTAATTGTTCCTGTGTTCCTCCACTTGCAAAATAAGTATCATACCCTGTAAGAATGACTGCCTTGTATTTTTCTTGAGTCCCGATATATTGATACGCTTTAATCAAACTATCTGTCAATGCTGGAGAAAAGGTATTTTTACTTTTCTTATCCTGCATTTTTATTTGAATGATAGCATCGTCAATTTCGGTGAGTTCTACTACGTTTTCCATATTTGATTGTTTTATTCCCACGGAAATTGTCCCGTTGTCACAAATCGTTTGATTTTGTTTACATTTTCTTCATCCGAAAACACTTCGATGTTGGCTTCAATAGCAGCTTCTTTAGATCGTTTTGGCAATGTATCGAGTTTGTTCATGTATTTTTTGTAGCGTGCTACACCAGCTTTGTTCAATCTGCGGAGGCGTAATAAATGCTTTCGTAACAAGTTTTGAGAGTTTTCTTCGCAAGCGTCAACCAGTCCCCATTCAAGTGCTTGACTAGCATCTATTGGTTGTGTCATGATTGTTAAATAGTTTGCTTTGGCAAACCCCATTCTTCTAATGAGAAAAGGTAACACGCAAGCAGGCATCAAACCAAAGAGTAGTTCTGAGAGACTGAAAACTGCTTTTTCTTCACATAAAACGATATCGCAAGCAGCTACAAACCCAACACCACCAGCGTTTGCTTTGCCACGTACGTGTGCAATTGATACGTAAGGACCTGTAGCTAGTTGTAACCAAACATCATACAAAGGCTCTGGGTTTTGTTCTTGATGATTGGTTTTTGTGTTGATAGCTTTAAAATCGGCTCCAAAGCAGAATACTTCTGGAGAGCCTTCAATTACAACGACTTTTGCTTCCGTATTACAAATAGTTAATACTTGTTTAAATTCTTCAATCAAACGATCGTTAATCGTATTGTTCTCTTCAGGACGATGAATCTGAATAAAACAGATTTCGTCTTTAAGTTTTACTTGTAATGTGTCGTAATGTGCTGTATTTAAGATATCCATTCGTATTCTCTATGAAATTCTTTAATTTCTTTTAAAAACAAGGTTTCTTTTCCTAATGCTTTTCTTGCTTGAGGAATAAAGTTTTCGTCTAGTTTTGTATTACGCGTTCCAAACTTTACAGCATTACTGTTTACCAATAACTGCTCATACTCTTCCATAGTCATTTCATAGCGATTGTCTAGTTTTTCTTTAATATTGAATTTTTTCAAACGTTCTTGACCTTCTTTTCGAACAACTCCACTGAAAAATTCTGAGCAGCAACCAGAACCATACGAGAATACACCAATTCGTTTTGGAGTGTCAAAATTTCCATTAGCAATTGTACTTACTAAAGATAATAAAGCTGTAGCTCCCATGATGTTTGCCACACGTTGACAATAATCAAGCCCTGGCATTACTCTTCGTTGAAAATCTTCTTCTATTTCTTTTGATTTGGCTTTGGTTAATTTTCCCATGATATTTCGATGAGCTCCTTTTACCATTCCACCAAAAGGTGCATGAAATGCTAAATAGTCAAAAGTTGTTTGATAATCTGCCCCTTCAACTCTTTTTTGATATTCTAGATATGCATTTTCACAACAATCCAAGTATGATAATAAAGATAAGTCAGAATCACCCGCATCTCCATCTGCCGTAGGGCGGCATGTATCCATTACTTCATACCCGTAATATCCAGTAGCTCCCACATCTATTTGGAAAACATGTGGTTGATCACTCACTAATAAAGCAACACTTCCTGCGCCACCACTTGGTTCTGCAAACGACCAATCTTCCGTTAGTGCATCTCCTCCTTCTTCTACCATAAAGCGAGATACATCTGTTGCTATTACTAGTGCTTTTGCTCCAGGAGAGGTTTGCGATAAAATAAAGTTAACTGCTGTTTGTAAACCTGCTATTCCAGAATAACAAGCATTTTTTAATTCGAATAGGCGACAATTACGATTTAATCCTAAAAGATCATGAAAATAGGTACTCATTGATTTACCAAAATCAAAAGCTGATTCAGTACAAGAGATTACCATTTCAATACGATCACGTTCTTCAGGGCTTAATGCGTCAATTAAAGGTTTGGCTGCATTGACACCATACGTAATTGGATCTTCATACGGTAATGCCACTGTTTTTTCTTTCATTAATAAGTTTTCAAACCTAGTCATGTCTAGATTGCGATGTTCTGCTAATTTTTTTACATCTAAACATGCTGATCCAGCATGTACGTTGATTGCTTCAATTCCAACTAATTTCATGTGTTTAGTATTTAATTTGTTTGAGAAGACCTAGTATAATCTTCTTTTGTTTTTGGTTGTTATTTTTTTGTTGATTTAATTCTGATATAGTATTTCCCAATCGATAGCAGTTCCTTCTGTCCACAGTTTTGCTATTTTTTCGTGTTGATTTTCTTTGACTAATTGTTGAATGTATTCACGTTGAGTTGCATCTACTGATTGAGTATTTTTATTCTTTTTTTGATAGACTGAATTTCTAAATATTTTCCCTGATGATGATACTTCGTGTTCGTTAAGAAATGCATCTATTTGTTGTTCCCAATCTGCAAAAGAATCTGCCACAAAAGCAATACGTTCAGGCATTTCAGCACGTCCTGTTTGTAATGTGTAAGCAATACGTTCTAAAGTTTCAATATTTTGTTCAACAGATTGAATGTATGTTTTGTATTTCGAAACGTATTTTACAAGCCCATCTGAGTCATTAGCAGATACTACAAAAACCATTTTTTGCGGTTTTGTTGTTTCATTTTCTACCGATGCGCTTTTAGGTACTACATATTCTTGTAATACAATATGTGCATTGACACCTCCAAATCCAAAACTACTTACACCTGCTACGCGAGGTTGCGTACTCGAGTGTTCCCAATCGCTTGATTGATGAGCAATTTTGAAAGGAGTCCCTTCTAACTTAATATATGGGTTGATTGCATCACAATGTAGTGTTTTAGCAATTTTTTGGTGTTTCATCTGCAATATGACTTTTAACAATCCTACAACACCAGCGCCATATTCTAAATGTCCTATATTCGATTTAATACTTCCTAGTTTGCACTCCTGTGTATCGTTTGCTGCTTTCGAACGTTCTGCTGCGACCATTTTGAGTCCTTCAATTTCTATTGGATCTCCAAGAGGCGTTCCTGTACCATGGCATTCAACATAGCTCACACGGCTAAAATCCATTTCGGCGTCTTGCAACGCTCTTTTAATTACTGCTGCCTGTGATTTTGGATTAGGTGCTGTGAGCGAATTGGCATGTCCTCCATGATTTTCGGCTGTCCCTTTTACTACAGCATAAATATGATCGCCATCTTTGATTGCATCTTTTAGTTTTTTTACCATTAAAACTCCTATTCCTTCACCACGAACATAACCGTTTGCTTTATCAGAAAAGGTTTTACAACGTCCATCTTCACAAAGCATTCCTGATTTGGAGAAGCTTATGTATACATCAGGTGTAAGTAATGCATTTACTCCACCAATAAACGCTTGGTCACAATGCCCTAAGTTGATTGCTTCCATGGCACGATGTAATGCTACTAAACTACTGCTACATGCTGTATCAATAGGATTACTTGGCCCGTGCCAATCCATAAGAAAACTGATACGGTTAGGTCCTACAGAAGGCACCATTCCTGTGGCTGAGTAAGCTTCTACAGGCATTGAACTTAATAAATGCACATAACTACTTGGTCCGCATCCCATAAATAAACCTGTATTGGTTCCTCTAAGTTCGTCTGGTGCATATCCAGCATCTTCCATACATTCCCACACATATTGTATCATTAAGCGTTGTTCGGGAGACATGTAAATCGCTTCTGCAGGAGATATTCCAAAAAATAATGGATCAAATGCAGCAATATCATCTACAAAAGAGCCCCATTTGCTGATGCCTGGATAATCTTTCCAATCCCAACGATCATGAGGTATTTCACTTATCATGTCTTTTTCTCCGATTAACATTTCCCAAAATTCTTCGGGATTGTTTGCGCCAGCTATTTTACAACTCATTCCTACAATTGCCAGATCTTTATCGCGATAGGAATTCCTGTTCTTATATTTTTGTTTGAAGCTACGCGCAAATGGAGTACTATTAGCATCTTCTTCAGATTCTTCTTTCTCCACAGGTAATTGTGTCTCTTTTTGTTGATTTTCAGACATCGAAGTACTTGAAAAGTAACTAGCATGATTTTCATAGAGGTATTGACTAAATGCGTCAATATTGGTTGCTTCAAATAGAACTGTTGGTAAAAGATTTAAGTTAAATTCTGCATTAAATTTGTTGATAAAACTTGAAAGCAAGATTGAATCGAATCCAAATTCTGACCAATCTGCGGTGGTGTCTAGTTGCTCAATTTTTCGTTTTAAGTGTCCTGCTACTTGTTCTTTTACTTTTTGAGAAATTTCTTGTTGAAGTACGTCAGTTGTAGTTGCTGAAACAGTTGCTTCTGGTTTTACAACTTTTTTCTTCTTTTTAGGTTTGGTAAACAAGTTTTTGACATTTTTCTTACTTCCGTATAAAACGACTACTTGTTGTGCATCACTCTGTAAGATTTGATGCAATGCTATTAATCCCTGCTTTGCAGGTAACGGTTTGATTTTAAAAACTTCTTTCAGATTCCTTTTGGTTTCTTCATCAAGTTGCATTCCGTCACTTTCCCATAATGGCCAATTGACACTAATGCTTTTCCCTGAACATTTTTTAGCTATAGCTCGATTTGCACGATTTGTCATATATGCATCCATATATGCATTGGCAGCAGCATAATCTGCCTGTCCTGCATTTCCTAATGCCCCTGCAATTGACGAAAAAGCTACAAAATAATCAAGAGGTAATGATGAAGTAGCTTTGTCTAGATACTGAATTCCTTGTACTTTTGGAGCTAATACCTCGTCTATTTCTTCAAGTGTTTTTTTCGTGATTAGATTATCCGAATTGCTTCCAGAACAATGAATAACACCTGTAATGTGTGGGTGTTTTTTTATTAAATCGTTTACTTCCTTTTCATTACTAACATCACAAGAAACATAGGTTGTATTGATTCCTTGGGCTTTTAGCGCGTTGATAAATTTTTGTCGGTCGCTATTTAGTGCACTTCTTCCAACAAGTATTAACTCACAAGAATCACTTTTTTCCGCAATATCTTGACATATTAACTTTCCTACACCTCCAAGCGCACCAGTAATCAGTATTGTTTTTTTAGTTCCCCAAGTATAGGTTTCACTTGAAGATAGTTCAGCTTCTGTATATACCGTTTGTATTGGCTTGTTATTAATGGTAAGTTTATATTCTATTTTAGGATACTCTATCGAAGCCGTTTTTAGTAATCCCATAATTCCTTTCCATGAAGGTTGTTCTTTTGGTAATTGAACTTCTATTAAATGATTTGCTGTTTTTTCCTGTATACATTTTTTCACTGTCGAAAATACAGATTTGACCAACTCGCCATAGCTATTTTTTGCCTTTATAACCGTTGTATGTTCGTGTGATTCTTCGTCAGTTTCTTCTACTTCTTCCCAAGTTGCTTTGTAATATACCAATTGTTCTTCTTGTGCAGCAATTTCTATTTCACGTGCTTGAAATCCTTTAATGACCACTTTGACTTCTCCGTGTTCATCAGAAACGGTATAATCCATACCTTCTTCTTTCTTTTCAATATAAGCAACCATTGTATCGGTCAATTCTCCAAAAACAAAAGTATTTTTAACAGCAAATGGTACTACATTAGCTTCCGGATTACTTGCTAAAGCAATTCCTCCTTGTATTATACTGTCTAACATACCTGGATCCATAGCCATATTTCGCTCACTTGATCCTGGTAAAGAAAGAGCAACTAAAGCCGTATTATTTCCAATATGAATGGTTTCAATTCCTTGATGACTTGCTCCTAGAAACACCTCACGTTTTCGCATGTTTTCATAAAATATTGATTTTGAAGGACCTAATTGATTGCATTCTTTTTGCAACTGATCTAGATTCAATACTTCTGGAATGTTATGCTTATTTCTAACTTCGGTTTTGGTTTGTATGAGTGCTTTGGTTTGAAAGTGAACGCCTTGACTTGTTATTACTTCCACTCCAAATTCACCCGTAGCTCCAGGATATACTTTTGCTTGTACTTCACGTTTTTGTGAGACTAATATTGCTTGAACAAAAACACTATCTTCTAATACAATCATTTGATTGTTTGAAAGTGTTATAGAGTTTGCTACAGCAGCTCTGGAAATTTCCAAATATGCCATTCCTGGAAGGATTTTTTGTCCTTGTATGATATGATCTGCTAAGAAAAGTTCGTTTCCTGTGAATTCAGAAGTAAAAACACCTATCGGATACGTTTCGTTAGTGGATTGGTTTGTTGACATGGTTATTGGTATGATATTTTATACTGAATAGTGTTTGGTTACAGAGTTGCAGCTTCGTTTGTAGTTTCAACTGACTGCATAGCTCTTGCGTAAAAATTTTGAATAGCTACTAAGAGTGTTCCTTTTTTGTTGACAATTTTGATATTGAATTTTTTAATATCAGAACGGTTTCTGTTCTCTATATCCGCAAATTCGGCAATTACATAACATGTTGAGGTCAATGGTCGAATCATCTCTATTTCGTCAATTGCAAAAGGTACATGTGCTTCTTTAGAACTTGTATTTGCTAATAATCCAGCAACCGTTTGCATAGCACCATCAAAAATGCTTGGATGTAATAAATAGTGCTCAAAATCTTTTTTTAGTTTTAAGGTAATTTTGAGTTTGGCTACTGCAAAAGTATCACTTACTCGTAACTCTTGAATTGTTTGGAAAGCTTCTCCATATTCAATCCCAGATTGCTTGAACGAATTGTAAAACACTTCACGATTAATAGTTGTATGGCATTCTTTTAGTAACCCATCAATTGATACTTGCTCATTTTCTGCAGAAGTATCTCGATTATTTTCAAATACAATTCTACCTTCAGAATGTGTTAGTAGCTCATTTGATGTACTTAAAGAACGTATTTGATAATACGTAGCTTTTCCTTTCTGTTCTAGATATGTTTGTACAGATTGAGTGTTGTTTTCAAAAGTCAATGGATGCATCCAAACAACTTCTTTGATTTTTCTTGCTTTTCGTTCTCCTGCGATATTTCCACAAACATTTGCCATTTCTATGAAACCTGCTCCTGGAAATACAGGTATTCCATTTATGGTATGATCTTGTGCATAATATTCGTCTGCATCTAATAACGATTCGAAACCAATGCTTCGTAAGGTAGAAATATTGTGAGATACTAAAGGATGCAAATACCCGCCGATTCCTGCATTTTGTTGCGACTGATGCGCTTTTATTTCTGCTCCAATTTCTGTAATCCAATAACTTTCTTGAGTAAATGGATAGGTTGGCAATGAAATTCGCTTGTGCAGTGTATTTGCATGTAGTTTACTCCAATCGACTTCAGCCCCTTCAATCCACATCTTAGCAATTTCAGATAAGCTTTGCTTTCCTAAAAGAAACTCTAAATATTCTTTTTCATCTTTTGAGAATCTTTTTCTAATCGTTCCTGTCTCGTGGTTACTTTCAAAAACATTTCCAGTTGACACTTTATTTCGCCAATTCTTTAATAACTGCATTAGTTCTTTTCGATCTTTTGCTATAAATGCTAAACGTTCGGACATTGCTTCTCTCCCTACTTGAAGTGTATATGCAATGTCTGCTAATTTTTCATTTTTATGCTTCCCTAAAAAGGAAAGTAACTGATTAGCGTATTGCTGAAGACTTTCTTTATTTTTTGCAGACAATACAACCAAATGAGGAGATGTGGCATCTTCTTTCTGTATGGTTTTTTGTTGATTTTCAAATTCTTCTACAACTATACACGAATTTACGCCTCCTGCGCCAAATGAATTGATCAATGCACGTCTTGGTTCTCCATTCACTTTTTCCCAAGGAGTTGTTTGGTGTTGCAAGAAAAATGGTGTTGATTTGAAATTTATATTAGGATTTACCTCTTCAGAATTGATGGTTGGTGCTACTAACTTATGTTTTAATTGCCACAAAATTTTTGTTAACCCTGCAATCCCTGCTGCCGATTCTGAATGTCCAATATTTGCTTTTACGGAACCAATCGCACAAAATTGTTCTTTAGTCGTTTGTTTTCGAAATGCATTGGTCAATGCTAAGATTTCCAAACTGTCCCCTAATTGTGTTCCTGTACCGTGTCCTTCCACATAATTGATATTTTCTGGAGAAACGTTTGCTCTTTGCAATGTTTCTTCTATCAAAGCTGTTTGCGAATTAGGATTTGGTGCAGAATAGCCATTGGAACTTCCACTATGTCCGTAAGCACTTCCTTTTACAATTCCGTATACGTGATCGTTGTCTTCAATTGCTTTACTAAGAGGTTTTAAAAGTACAGAACCCACACCTTCTCCGGGTACAAAACCATCATCACCTGCGCCAAAACTGTAATTTTTATTTCCTTTTGCTACCATTCCTTTGCTACATAAAGAATGGTATTTTGAAGGGTGTAGATATAGGTTCACACCTCCCGCAATAGCAACCTTACATTCTCCTTTTTTAAGACTTTCACTTGCTAAATGAATTGCCACCAATGAAGACGAACATGCTGTATCAATTGGCATGCTTGGTCCTTGAAAATCCATTAGGTATGAAACTCTGTTGGCGATACTCCATGGCAATGCACTAGAGTTGAGATAATTTCCTTCATTCCAAGCGTCTGTTGCAACAATGTTGTAAGTATTTGTAGTCACTCCAACAAACACGCCAACATCTGCTCCTTTTCCTTTTTGATATTTTGTACGCAGACTATTCTTTGTGTATCCAGCATCTTCAATAGTTGCCCAAACAGATTCTAAGAACAAACGTTCTTGAGGATCCATCATTTTGGCTTCTTGTGCTGAAATATTAAAGAATTTTGGGTCAAATTTATCTACGTTTTTAACAAAACCTCCCCATTTACTGTATATTTTTCCTTCAGAAGCTTTTTCAGGATTTTCATCATAATACGCATCGGCATTCCAACGTGTTTTTGGCACTTCTTCTATTAGATTCTTTCCTTTTTTAATGTGTTCCCAGTATGCTTCAATAGTATCAGATTTAGGGTATTTTCCATGAATCCCAATGATTGCAATTGGTTCGTCAACTGTTTGTGTGACTTTTGTAGTTACTGCTTGTGGAACTGCAACCTTTATAGCATCATGTTGTACTTCTGCGGAAGCGTTAGTTACAGCAGACTCCGACATTTTTAAGATAGAAAGGAGTTGTGTTTTGGCTTCTACATGGAGATGCGCTGCTAGCTCTTTGATGGTTGGGTATTCATATAAAAGAGTTTTAGGCAACGGACCTAAATCATTTTCCAAGCTACTATTAATTTGTCCAATGATGATTGAATCAATCCCAAATACATCAAAAGGTTCTTCTATATCTAGTCTTGACACATCAAGTTTGATGATATTTCCGATGAGTTCTTGCAGGTATATTTCGGTTTTTTCTAATAGTAAAGAATCCGTTATTTCTGTAGAATGATTTTTTATGTGTATTCCTTGAACTGTTTCCTTTTGTTGTAAGTATTGCTGAATTTTCGTTTGGTTCCCATATAGTGCAATGGCTTGTGATACATCAGAAGCTAAAATTTCTTCAAAAAACTCGAGTCCAATATGTGTTGGAATTGGATGAATCCCAATATGAATTTTTCCTTGTTCTATATCTGTTTCGGACAGCGAAAATCCTCCATCTTCCCAAAATGGCCAATTAATAGAGAGCGTTTTGCCAAAACGTTTTTCAGATTTTGTAAGTTGGTTACGATGTGTAGCAAAAGCGTCTAAGAAATGATTTGCAAAAGCATAATCAGCCTGACCATAATTTCCTAAAACTCCCGCAATTGAAGAAAACAATACAAATATGTCTAGCTCTTCATTTTTAGTAGCTTTGTCTAAATGAACCGCTCCTAAAATTTTAGGGTTAATTACTTGTTTTATTTCCTGCATTGATTTTTTGAGCAAGAAATTATCCATACTTACACCTGCACTATGAATGATTCCATTAAGAATTGTGTATTGTTTTTTGGTCGTGCGAATTAGTTTTTCTACAGCTTCATAGTTTGTAACATCGGTTTGAACATATGATACTTTTGCTTGATACGAATTGAGCTCTTTTAATTTTTGCTGTTTAGCTTCATCCAATTTAGAACGTCCAAAAAGAATCAATGTACATGCAAAATTCTTAGCCAAATATTCACTAATGATATATCCTAAACCACCAATTCCTCCAGAGATTAAGTATACACCTTGTTGTTTGATTGGCAAGGTCATTATCTTATCAGTAACAGGAGAAAATGATTGTAATGTGTGAGTATATCGTTGAGCGGTTTGTTGTTCAATACTGTATCGAATCTCATTCTGATGCCAATTGCTATCTAAAAATTCATTTGCAAGAAGCACAGGAATTTCATTTACTGAAACTTTAGCATCAAATACAATGGTTTTCCCTTGATATTTTGGGTTTTCAAGTGCTAAGGTTTTGAAAAAGGCACTGAAAGCTTGTTGCAACGGAGTTTCGATACTTTTTTCAGTTGGACTATACGATATGATTTTAACTGTTTGTTGCGTCTTCGATTGTATCAATCCTTTGCAAAGATTGAAAAATGGGTATATTTTATTGTCAAGAATAGAAACGTCAATCGTCTTTTCTTCATCGGTATCTTTATGCAAACTATTGTGAATGATACGAGTAGGAAAAAGGTGTTGATTTTCTAACTCAGATATGAGTTGGGCTATCTCTTCTTCTTTTGTCGGATTGACTGTAAAACTATTTTGTGCTATGATTTGATAGGAACTTGCAAACCCTACTTGAACAACTTGATGCGTATCGTCTATCTTCACTATTTCTTTTTGATACGCTTCAGTAAAAACAGTATCAGTATTAAGGAGTAGCGTAACTTCTCCTTCTTTTTGAATAGAGTTTGTTGTAGATAGTTTTGTCGGTTGCCAAGCTGTAATAAAATGTATTTTGGATATTTTTTCTTCCTGCTGCTCTACTACAGAAAGAGTTTCTGTAGAAACAGACTCTATTTGAGAGCTGCTTTCTGAAATTTCTGGCCAGTAACGTTCTTTTGCAAAAGGATACGTTGGTAATGCAACTCGTTTTGGATGTTCACTTCCGTAGAATCGTTCCCAATTCAATTCAAATCCATTTGCCCAAATTTCTGCTAACTTAGCAAAGGTTTTTTCTTTTATCCATGTATCTACTAAAGTGCTAAGCGTTTCGTTATTTTCAAAAATATTAAGTGCGTCATTACTTTTTCCTTTTTGCTTTGTAAATACATTTGGTATATTTTGTTCTCCAATTATATACGCTTCCAGTGTACTACAAAGCTCTTTCGTAGAAGTCACTACAATTGCTATTCTCTCTCGAAGTTCTTCTCTACCTACTTGTAACGTGTATGCAATGTCATTGATGTGTAACATCGGTTTTTTAGTGACTAATGCCGAATGTAATTCGGTAACTTTTTGCAATAACTGATCTTTTGTTCTTGCAGAAATAGGGACGATGACACCATCAGAATTAGTTTCTGAGTGATTAGTTACTATGGCAGTATTTTGTGGATATTCTTCAATGACTAAATGTGCATTTGTGCCACTAAATCCAAATGAACTAATTGCAGCTCTCCTTGGCTGTGTTTGTACATCTTCAGAAACTGTCCAAGGTTTTTCTTCTTTAGAGATGTAAAAAGGAGAGTTTTTGAAATCAAAAATATTGTTTTCCTTTTCTATGTTTAAGCTAGGCACTAATGTTTTGTGCTGCATGCTTAAGAGCACTTTGTGAATACTTGCTACACCAGCCGCTCCAGAGGTATGCCCTAGGTTGGTTTTTACAGAACCAATTCCGCAGAAATTTTGCTTATCTGTTTTTTCCTTGAATACTGTCGACAAGGCTTCTAGTTCAATTGGGTCACCTAATTTAGTACCTGTACCGTGTGCTTCTACATAACTAATACTCGCTGGATCTATATTGTAACGCTTATAAATTTCGCGCTCCAATTCAATCTGACTATTTACACTAGGTGCAGTAATTCCGTTCGTTTTACCATCTTGATTAATTCCAGAGCCAATGATAACTCCATAAATATGATCGTTGTCACGCTCAGCGTCTTTTAATCGTTTTAGCACCAGTGTTCCAACACCTTCTCCTGGTACAAATCCGTTAGCTGAATCGTCAAAGGTTTTGCATTGCCCATCTGGTGACAACATGCCCGCTTGGCACATTCCTACATACGATTCTGGTATTAAATACAAACTTACTCCGCCCGCAAGAGCCATATCAATTTCGTTGTTCAGTAATCCTTGACACGCTACATGAGTAGCCACTAGTGAAGATGAACAAGCAGTATCAAATGGAATTGCTGGTCCTTTGAGATTTAAGAAGTAAGAGATTCGCGCAGAACCGATTGCAAAGCTATTCGCTGTTGTATTAATGGAATTTGAGCTTCCTTTTGCCATTAAATGTGCATATTCATTACTCATAATTCCCATATACACTCCACATTTTTTATCGCTCAGATTGTTCCTAGAATAACCTGCATCTTCAAACGCTTTGTAACTTTCTTCCAAAAATAAACGATGTTGCGGATCCATTGATTCTGCTTCGGCTGGAGAAATTTGGAAAAATAGTGGATCAAAGCAATCCACGTCGTCTAGCATCCCTAACCACTTACAGTATATTTTTCCTGGCTTTGTAGGATCTGGATCATAGTATTTACTAGTATCCCAACGCGAAGTCGGAATTTCTTTAATCGAATTTTTTCCTGCTTTTAGGTTTTCCCAATATTGATCTAAATTTTGTGCATCCGGATATCTTCCCGAAATTCCTACAATCGCAATTTTTTCATCTTCAAAACCTGCACCTACTTTTTCAACTTGTTTTTTACGTTCTTTTTTAGTTAATGTAGGGAAAGCAGTCAACGCACTTAGAGAAATACTCGATGAAGATGTAGAATTTTCAGAAATTACTTCTTGTGCTTGAGGTATTTCTTGAATGTTAATAGGCGCTACTAATGGTGTTACTTCTACTTTAGGAGCGACTTTCTCTTCTTTTTCTTCCTTTAGTATAGCACTATTTGGTTTTTTTGCCAATTCATCTGCAACATATCCTGCCAATTGCTTTACCGTTGAGTAATCGTAAACTTTTGTTGATGAAAGTTCTAAATCAAATTCCTTGTTAATCGTTTTGATCCATTCAACACCAACAATTGAATCTAAACCTAAATCTGTAAACGATTTGTCGGCATCAATTTCAGAAGGCTCTAAATAGAGTGCATCTGCCAAACTTATGATAAGACGGTTTTGTATTCGTGTTTTGGTTGCACTGTTCATGTGGTATATTTTTTTGAGAGAGACTCTTTGTTTTGTATATTCTTGGTTACGATGTTGCATCAACAGACGACTGTTGATTTTCTAGTTCTTTGCGTATATAATTGCTAAGCGCATTGATGGTTGCGTAATCGTATATTTTTGTGGACGATAATTCCATAGTTAGCTTTTTGTTGATGGTTTTGATCCATTCAACACCTACTATAGAATCTAATCCAATATCAATAAATGACTTTTCTGCATCAATTTCATGTGGTTCTAAATACAATGCATCTGCTAATGTTGTAATGAGCATTTGTTTGAGTTGTTCTTTTGAATACTCTTGCGGAACATCTTTCGGAGCCGTTGTAATTGATGCGGCTTCTTCTTTGACTGTTTCAATAGTTGCCAAATCAATTTGTTTGATTGTAGGAGCAACTTGTTTTTCTACTCTTGCAGATACATTAATATCGTCTAAATGAATCTTTTTGATGGTTGGTGATTCATGGGTAACTGTGGTCGTTTGCTGCGTATTACTTAAACTTATATTGGTCGGTTTTGCAGCAATTGCTTCTTTTTTGATTGTAAGTTGTGACGAGAGTGAACGTAGTTGAATGTCTGAAGGTTTTTGTGAAATGGATTCAGAAAATACTAATGGTTCTAAATCGATTGTGATTTTTTTACTTGTTTTTACCGTTCTATCCAACGCTATTTGTTGTAACTGCAATCCTTTGATTTGGGCGCAAACTATACCGTTTTCATCACAAATATCTGCAGTAAGATATACCTCAGAAGAAGTTTTCTTTTCAGCAAACTGAACTAATACATACATTTTTTCAGCAAATGCTTTTGTACTAGTAAGTGTAGCTGCAGCTACAGGTATAAACATATAGTTTTCAGACAGTTTTAAATCTGTAAGTAAACAGATTGAAGCCTGCACTACACTATCCAATATGCTAGGATGTAGTATAAAATCTGTTATTGAATTTTCGATTGATTGTGGCAAGCGAACTTCTGCTAAAAGAGCATTTTTACTCATGTATACTTTATGTATCACTTGATTAGAAACACCATAGTGTAAGCCCATAATACTGAAAGCTTGATATATTTCTTGAGCGTTTCTCGTATGATTTTGTAATTGTTCTTTAAGCTTTTGAACTTCAAATCGAATGGCTTGTTGACTCGTTTTATAACGTGCGTATCCTTGTGCATGGATTACTTCGGTTTGTTCATTTTGGCTTGCAATTTCAAAGTATACTTCATCGGTTGTTTCTTTTAGTAGTACAATGTCTAATTGTGTATTGGTGCTTAAAATGAATGGTTTTCCCCAAGAAATTTTATTGAGTTCTACATAAGGATATGCATTTGTATCTGGGTTGCTTTGCTGTACAGCTGCAAGAGCCATTTCCAAACTTGCTAGTGCAGGCAACGCCTTTTGCGCTCCCGTACCATTAAGTCTCAATTGATAATCTTTAATAAAAAATTCTTTTCCAGTAAATGTGCTACTAAAACGTACTTGATCTAGATTGGATGTATTGGTATGTACTAACGGATGTAAAATAGCAGTGCTTTGTGTTTGCGGTAGTACTTTTCCTCTCAGTTCAGGTGCATTCCAATATGTCTCTTTTGCAAAAGGATAGGTAGGTAAGCTGATTAATTGTATTTTTTCACTTCCGTAGAATGTGTTCCAGTCAAGATTTAATCCTTTTGCCCATAAATCAATGATTTTTGCGTATTTTTTCTGTACAATCCATTTGTGAATTGTTTCCTGAAAGTCAGCATCAGCATTGAAAAGCGAAATCGTTTCTTTATTTTGCTGTACTTGTCCTCGATAAATGTCTTGTTCTTCGGTATTTCCGTCTATAAATGCACGCAGTTTTTCCATCAACTCTTCTACAGTAGTGACTAAAAAACCAACTCGTTCATCCATCGCTTCTCTACCTATTTGTAATGTATAAGCCAGTTCAATTAGATCAACTTTATTCTCATTTTTTTGAAGGTATCCTAAAAGATCAAGAGCTCTTTGCGTCAATTGATTAATCGTTCTTGCTGATAATGGCACTATAATTTCAGTTGAATCAATTGAGTAGTTTACCTGTTTTACAGGCTCATATTCTTGTAAAATGATATGTGCGTTTGATCCACCTGCGCCAAAGGAAGATAGTCCTGCCAAACGCGGAATGGTTTTTCCATCAACAACTGGTTGATTCCAATTGACTAAATCTTGATTGATTTCAAAAGGTGTTTTGTCAAAGTCAATATTAGGATTTAAACGTTTTGAATGCAAAGAAGGTACTATTTGCTGATGCTTCATTTGCAGTAATACTTTGGTAAATCCAGCAATTCCTGCTGCAGATTCACAATGTCCAATGTTAGACTTAGAAGAACCTACTAAACAATGACTGTTTTCTGGCGAAATTTGATATGCTTTTGTCAGTGCTGCAATTTCGATAGGATCTCCAAGTTTTGTTCCAGTTCCATGTGCTTCTACATAACTGATGTGTTTTGGATCTGTGTTAGATTCTCGTAATGCTCTTGAAATTGCTGCTGCTTGTGCATTAGGATTCGGAACTGTGTATCCGTTTGTTTTTCCCCCATGATTTAATGCTGAACCTTTAATAATTCCATAGATATGATTTTTATCGCGTTCAGCATCTGATAAACGTTTTAAGATTACTGCGCCAACGCCTTCACCTGGAATGTATCCATCGCCTCCTTCACCAAAACTTTGACAATGCCCATCACTCGAAATAAATTGTCCTGCACTTAACATGCTGTATTTATTTGAATCAATACTTACATTCACACCTCCAGCAATAGCCATGTTTGTTCGTCCTAATTTAATATCTTGACATGCTAAATGAATTGCTGTCAGTGAAGAAGAACACATAGTATCAAGCGTCATACTAGGCCCATGAAGGTTTAAAAAGTAGGATACACGATTGGCTATGCTGGCCAAGCTTCCTGATAAATTGTATTCACCATACATGACACCTACATAAACGCCAATTTGTGCAGGTTGGTCATTTTCTGTTGGAATTTGCAAGCTTTGTCGAGTGTATCCCGCATCTTCAACTGCCATCCAAGCATGTTGTAAAAAGAGTCGCTCTTGCGGATCAATATAACTGGCTTCTCTAGGCGAAATATTAAAGAACCGTGGATCAAATTCATCTACACCTTCTATAAATCCGCCCCATTTGCTTGTATGCTCTCCAGGATTGGATGCGTCATCACTATAAAAATCTCGCCAATCCCAACGTTGTGCAGGGATTTCCGTTACACAATCTTTTCCATTTTTTAGATTGTCCCAAAATGCTTCTACATTTACAGATGCTGGATAACGTCCGCTTAATCCAACAATAGCAATTGGTTCATTTATAAACGTTTCAGCGGTTTTTGAATTGGAACGTTGCACACCTGAAAAGCGTTTGAATGTTCTTCTATCAGAACGCGCTTTTTTAGGCAGTTCAGTTTTTGGTGTTGGTGTCACAGCTGCTACTGGCTTTGCTGTATCTTTTATTGCTGATTTTTCAATTGAAAATAATTCTGATAGCTTTTCTTGAAAGTTTGCAGCTATATACTCACTTAGATCATCAATAGTTTGATATTCAAAGAAAAGTGTTTTTGATAACGTTCCAAAGGTTTTTTCTAGCTTTCCAGTAAGATTCATCGCTACTACAGAATCAATCCCGTAACGTTCTAAAGCGGCACTGGTATCTATTTTATGCACTGATATTTTTAAAACAGACGAAAATTCTTTTCGCAGATACGCTTTTGTTTTATCTATTAAATTATCGGTTGCTACGGGTAACGATTCTTTTTCAACTACTTTTTCTTCAACAGAAACTACTTGCGCTATCGCTGGTTTTTCAAATAAAAGTGTTTCTAGTTTTTTTCGTTCACCTTCAATAACCAAAATAGAAGACGATTCTAACGAAAGTGCTTGGTAAAAAGCTGTTTTTCCTGTAGATGTTTGTAATGGATATACTCCTGTTTCGTGTTGCATTTTTTCAAGCATTTCCGCCTGAAGTCCCATACCTCCATCTTTCCAAAGTGGCCAATTGATTGAAATGTATTTGGTATGCTTTTGATGATGATTTTGATAGTGAGCCAATTGATCTAAAAATCCATTTGCGGCTGCATAATCAGCTTGTCCTGGATTTCCTAAAACCGCCACTCCTGAAGAAAATAAAGCGATAAAATCGATATCCTTGTATTCTGTAGCTTTCGCTAAATGATAGGTTCCTTGAACTTTAGGCTGTAATACAGATTTTACTTCTTCTTTTGTTTTTTTGAGAATGTAATTGTCCGCAGTCATTCCAGCCGCATGAATGATTCCTGTAAGTTGTTGAAATTCCTTTTCTATTTCATGGATGAAAGTAGTTACTTGAGATTCATCCAAAAGATTCAATGTACGATAAACAACATTTGCTGCATTGTTATAGAGTTTGGCAAATTTCGTTTCTTTTTCAGGTGTTAATTCTGAACGACCTGTCAAAATAATCGTTGCATTGTTGGTTTGTGCTAGTATTTCTTTTGCGAAAAGTGTTCCCAAACCTCCAAAACCACCTGTAATGAGGTATACTCCATTTTCTTTGAAGCTAATATTTGGCTCAGAAGCCTGTGCCGTAATTGCCTCTAATTCGTATACAAAACGGGTGGATTCTTCATGTTTAACAACGGTATCGGTATAGTTTGTGCGATTGCTACGCAACTGCTCAATGAGTTGTTTGGAATCATTCGGATTGGTAAAGATAAGTTGTCCTACTAATTTTGGATTTTCTAATGTAGCCGTTTTTAATAAACCGGCAATACCTGTAAAAATTCTATTTTCTGCTGTGTTTGCACAAACAATTTGTAACAGATTGTCTCCTTTAGGCTTGCTCTGAATAATTGTTTGTACTTTTTCAAACACATGTAATGATAGTTGCTCATAACGTTTGGCAATACTTTCATCAGTAGTAAGTGCTATTGAAGCAACTTCTGCATTTGCGAATGTTTGTTGTATATCTTTTAGATGAATATCTGTTAGGTCACAAAGGAGAATTGCATGTTGCTCAAATTCAACATTATAGCTTTCTCCTACACTCTCTTTCCACGTTTGCTGCGCATATATTACTGACGTTTCAGTGACTTGTTTAAGTTGTGTATTGGTAAATGTTTTTGAGGTGAATCCTTGGAGTTGAGCACAAATTATTCCTTCCGTATTACAAATATCTATATGCAATTTTGTAATTGAATCGCCAGCTTTGCTTCCTTCAGCATATCGAATCCAAGCGTACATTGTTTCTGAACAGGCATCTAATACACGAATGTTTTTCAAGGCAAAAGGCATCATTGGACTTCCTGAAAGATCTGATAGTTGATTGATAAGACCAATACTAGCTTGCAATGCGCCATCCAACATTCCGTGATGCAATGTGTATGCTTTTTGACTAGCGCTAGACGTATTTGCCATTTCTAGCTTAGCAATTAATTCGTTGCTTCCTTGATGAATTGTAGTAACAGTTTGATGTGAAGCACCATATTTTAGTCCTAACTTATTATAGGTTTCATAGATTTCTTTTGCATTGAGCTGTCCTCGCTGCATTCTTGTAATTAGTTCATTTACAGGTAAGGATTGGTTTTCTGCTTTTTCAGAATAGGCAATATCACCTTCACAGTGAATAATTTCATTGTATTCATCTTTGTTTTCTCCTTCTATACTGTAGATTTCAAAGTGAATATTTTCATCACTGTTTGCATCAAGTGATATATGAAGTTCTTTGGCTTCTGTTACAAAAAATGGTTGTAACCAAACGATGTTTTGCAACTCCATTACATTAGATTCTTCTATACCGGGCAATGCATTTTTAATTGCCGCCAATGCCATTTCTAAATACGCAACACCTGGTAAAATCTTTTTATATGCATCCGTAGTGATTTTCACTTGATGATCTGCCAAAAAAGGTTCTGTTCCGTTAAAAATAGAACGATAGCTTTGTTGGTAAAAATCAGACGTATTGGTATGTAGTAACGGGTGAATTGCTTCACCTGTACCATTTTTGTTTGTATGTTGAGAAAACTGTTTTATCAGTGATAATGCATTTCCTTTAGAGAGTCTCTTTTGTTTTAATTCTGAAACTACGTATTCAATAAAATCTATCATTTGATGTTTTCTTTTGGTCTTTTATACTGATGGAAATTTCACGTTTTAAAGCTGATTTATTCTGTAAAGAATTACAGCAAATCTTTTAGCATGAGTACCGCTTCATCGGTGTCTAAAAGCTCACCGTCTATACGTTCAATAACATCTTCAATAGAATCTAAGTTTTTAAACACTAACTCTGATTTATTAGATGTTTCTACCGTTTTTGGTGCTGGTTCTGGCCAACATTTTTCTTGATCGAATGGGTATGTTGGTAAATTGATACGAGTAATTTTTCTACCCTTAGTCTTTGCAGAAGTTGCTTCGTTTTCACTAGAAGCTTCTGTAAATCCTTGTGCTTTTAAGTTGGCTGTATTTGCATGTAATAATGGATGCAATTTTGGGGCTTTTTCTTCTTGCGCACCTTCTTGATAACTGATCGCAGTTGGTTCAAGCCAATAACGTTCTTTTGCAAATGGGTATATTGGCAAACGTACACGTTTTGGCTTTTGGTTTCCGTAAAGAATATTCCAATCAAAATCCAACCCTTTGGTCCACAAATCCAACAACTTGTTCAGTTTTTTGTCTGAAATCCATTTTTGAATGATCAGCTCTTTCATTTCTTGATCGCCACTTACTAATTTGAGACCTTCTTTGTTTTCTTTGATATGTCCTTGATAGCAATCTTTAATAAAATCTTCTTTATTCGTATAGGCTTCTAATTTTGCTATAAGCTCATCTACTGAAGTAACCATAAAACCAACACGTGCTTCCATAGCTTCTCGACCAACTTGTAATGTATAAGCCATTTCTACTACATCAATTTCTTGCGCATATGTGGTAGCAAATTCAAGGATGTTTCTTACTTGTGTGTCTAATTGTTCTTCATTTCTAGCCGAGATTGGTACTAGATATTTTTGGCTTTGTGTAATAACTTTTACCTGTGATGAGTCAACCGATTGTGGAATGTATTCACCTACTACTAAGTGTGCATTGGTTCCACTAAAACCGAAAGCACTAATAGCCGCATGGCGAATTTCTGAGTTTGCTACTTCCCAATCATGCAATTGATTATTTACATAAAAAGGACTTCCTTGAAGTGAAATATGTTCATTTAATTGGTTGTAGTGAATTGTTGGTGGCAATTTTTTGTGTTCCATTGCCTTCAATACTTTGATAAATCCTGCCACACCAGCAGCTGTCAAGCAATGACCAATATTACTTTTTACCGAGCCAATTGCACAATAATTTTCTTTATTCGTATACTTTTTGAATGATTTTTTAAGTGCAGCAACTTCGATTGGATCACCTAATTTTGTGCCTGTTCCATGTGCTTCTATGAGTTGAATTTGCTCTGGGTTAATTTCATATTTGTCGTATACTTCTTGCTCCAGAGCCGTTTGAGATGCGGCATTTGGTGCTGTGATACCATTAGTTCGCCCATCTTGGTTCACGCCCCATCCTTTAATGACTCCATAAATAGTATCTCCGTCTCGTTCTGCATCTTCCAAACGTTTTAACATTACAACACCTACACCTTCACCTGGCACAAAACCATTTGCTTCTTGATCGAATGTATGACATTTACCATCTTGTGATAACATTCCTGATTGTGCTGTTTTTACATGCATTTCTGGACCAGTCATTACATACACGCCACCTGCTAAAGCTGTATCACTCGCACCAGTAATTAAGCTATCACAAGCGTTTGCAATTGCTACCAACGATGCTGAACAAGCTGTGTCTAAGGCAATACATGGCCCTTGTAGGTTTAAGAAATACGAAATTCTAGCTGCTAATATAGATGATGTTCCTCCTGTAAATCCTTGCGCACTTAATTGTTGATCACGTGATGGCAATTGATAATCGCCAGTAGCACAACCTACAAATACACCGCATTTAGTTCCTGAAAGTGATTGCGGATTGTACCCTGCATCTTCAATACTATGCCAGCACGATTGTAAAAACAAGCGCTGTTGCGGATCCATACTTTCTGCTTCAATAGGTGAAATGGTAAAGAATAATGGATCAAATTGGTCGTATCCTTCTAAGCTTCCTAGCCATTTGCTATTTGTTTTTCCTGGTATTGGCGTCCCTTCATTGTAGTATTCGTCAATGTCCCAACGTTCTTTTGAAACTTCAGTAATACAGTTTTCTCCATTTGCTATATTATTCCAAAATTCATCAATATTGGCTGCCTTAGGAAATTGTCCTGCCATTCCTACAACAGCAATAGGTTGTATTGCAAATGGTTGAGACTTATGCACTTGCTTTTTAATTCCTTTTTTACCTCGAAGTGATGTTAGTTTTCGCTCTATAAAATCAACTGTTTTTACTCTTTTCTCCAAGGTTTCCTTAGTTACAGGAGCTTTGACAATTGTTTTTTTATTGACTGTGCTATGTTGGGCAATAAGTCCTAGTCTTTCAAGTTCTTCTTTGATGAATTCCCCTAATTTGTTTAAACTTGGGTACGTGTAAATTTGTGTCGCTTCAATATTGGTTTTGAAATGATTGTTGATTTTTCGAATCCAAGTAACTCCTGTAATTGAGTCTAAACCTATATCAACAAATTGCGCAGTTTCATCTATTTCATTTTCTTCTAAGTGTAATTCTTGTGCTAAGAAACTTTTGATTGTTCCTACAATGTCTAACGCCTCATCAATCGTATTTTCTTCTATTATTTCATGAGCTTTTTCTTCTTCGATATTATAGATTGCAGCCGTAGTGTTTTGTTCTTGGGTTAAGATTTCTGTTCCTTGCAATTCTTCTTGAATGTGAGTGCCCAGCTGTTGTAATGTCGTGTAGGTATATATTTGTGTCGCTTCTAGCGATAGTGTAAAATGATCATTAATTTTTCGAATCCAAGTAACTCCTGTAATAGAATCTAAACCTATATCAACAAATTGCGCTTCTTCTTCAATTTCATTTTCATGTAAATGAAGCTCATTTGCTAAGAATTTTTTGATTGTTTCGATAATATCTGAAAGTGCAAACCTTTCTTGTATTGTTGAAACGTCTTTATTTGCATCTGATACAGTATTGGTCATTTGCTTATGCGCAAAGTTTTCCTGAATTTGTTTCAGGGTTGCTGCATCACCTACAAATGTTTGGTCGTGCATTGTTAATTCTAGCTCCTTCGTTTCTTCTGCTTGCAAAATATAATTCTGCGTCAGTTGTTTTTTGAAAGCCACTAATGCATCTCTAGAATTCTCTGCAATCTTTTTTGCCAATTCCATTGCTTCCAATACTACACGGTCTTTTTCAAATACAGAAAGGTGTATGCTTTTATCTTTGAGTTCTTGTCCGCTATATTCATTGGCTGTAAATAGTGTTTCTCGAGCCAAATCGTATCCCATTACTTTAGGGAAAATATAAGTTGCTCCAGCTCCTGGCGTAAATCCGTAGTTCATATATGGACTTCGGTATTTACGTTCTTTACTAAATAGTGTAAAATCAGCATACATTCCCATTGCCCAACCTGCACCAATTGCATGACCTTGCATGGCAGCTATGACAGGAATATTACATTCCATAGCCAGTTGGAAAATTTTTGTGTCTGTAAATTTACTTTTCCCTTCTTGGATAGCCACTAAGCCTTCTTTAGTACCACCAGAAGCAAAATAGTTGTCGTAGCCTGTGAGAATAACAACTTTATAGTGTGGAGTGTTTTCTATGTGTTCAAAAATTTCGTTTACGCCTGCCATGAAATCGTCTGTAAACATATTTTTGAAGCCACGTTCTTCCATACGCACTTCTAAGACTCCTGTTTCATGTGCTATTGCTTTAATTACAGAAGATTGTAGTTGAACAACTCCTGCAGAAAGTGTTTGCGCTTTCTTGTTGTTTTCAATATTCCATACAGGGAGTTGTTTTCGCTTTTCTTTAAGTTCTTTTGAAGTCGCTGCCTTCTGTGCTTTTCTAATATTTGTAGCTACTGCCGACCAAGATGCTGCAATTTTTAAAACTTCCGATAAGACTTTTGTTTGCGGAACCGTTTGAATTGAAGGAAAATGTTTTTGTAATTCTTTTCCACTGTATGTATTTCCAAGTAATAGAATTTCTTTACTTGCCGAATCTCCATAACGATGAGAAAACATCAGAGTAGCTCTTTGAGCTAGTGTCTTGTTTGTCAATATACCTTTGCCCGTGTAATGTGCTGTTTCACTGTAAATTATTTCATCAGCATGTAAACTTATAAACCAAGCTTCTGCTTGAATCGTATTCTCTAAAGTAATGATGATTGGATATTTACAATTCAATAGTATTTCTGAAAAGCTCAGTACTTCACTTTCATTGATTGTTTTTGGGACAAAGTTTGCATGTTCACTTTGTAGTACAAGTGTCGGATGATTGTTCGTTTTATTGACTTCTGCTATGAACTCTTCCAATTCTTTTACTAATTGGATAGCTTTGGTTTTTGTGTTTTTAATTGTTAAGATACAAGCCTCTTCTTTTTCATAGTGTACTTTGATTGTTTTTAGGTTTGGTACATCTACCGTTTCAAAGATTTGGGCATCATTAAAGTATTCAATTGCCTGAAGTTGAGAAACTTTTGTAGTAATATGACGTGCCAAGTGTTGTTTTAGCAGTCGTAACGAAATTTGTGATTTTTGTACAAGATTTTTTGTGATATCTTCAACTATTGCTGATACTTTTTCAATGGCAATTACAGGCATTGTAAACCCTCTTTCTTTGAGTTGTTTCCCTGTAAAATTATTGTTGGGTTGCATGAAATATTGTACTAAAACATTTCCAAAACGTTCATCAAGTAAATGTTTGAGTGTTTCATTTGTATGAATAGTTTTGTACACCGATTGTTCACTACATATCATAAAATCACACAACGAACCTAGTAAAAATCCTGTCCCAGAAGCATTTCCTTGCATGTTGGCAATGATAGGATATGGAAACGAAATCATTTCTTTGAAAAGTCCTTGATGTAGTGCTTCATTGAATGTTTTAGTATCACCATGCAGAAACTCTTTTTTTGCACTTTCAATCACTAATATCTTGATGTTTTCTTGTTTTTGTGCTGTTTGTAACGCACTAACAAACTGTACAATCATTGAGTGTGTAAGTACTGAATTTTCAAGTTGAAGCGTATAGATTCCGTTGCTATTATCAAATAAACGTATACTTTGTTGCTCAGTTTCTGACATGGACATCGAATTCCCTTCAGAAAGTTGTACTCGTATTTTTTTCAAGGACGTTTCTGTCGTGGTATTTCTTATCGCTGCTTCAGGTTTTACTAATTTGATTCCTGATGGTTTTTCTAAAGGAGCTTTTTCAACCGTAGTTGTTGGACTTAGTATCGTTTTGCGAGTTGTTCTCCAAGAGAAAAATATTTCTTTTGGGGCTACAGTTGTAGGTGCTACTTGTTTTTTTGATTGTACAATTGCAGTATCAGCAACTGTAATTACATTGGTTTGTTTAGGCGTACTTTCTACGGAAGTGTGTAACAGCATCCCAATGAATTCTACACAACAATTTCCGTCTGTATCGTATAGATGAATATCAACTTTTATTTGATTGCTATCAGATATGTAATTTTCGTTGTAATGAATCCAAGCGAACATTTCACTTGTACAAGATGCATGAATGTCTACTGTTTCAATTGATATTGGTATTATTACCGTTGAAGCAATTTCTTCAGTATTGGAAACTATCCCAACAACTGATTTTACTGTGCTTTCCAAAATACTTGGATGCAATACATAGTGTTTTACATCTGTAATAGCTTCAGAAGGCAGTTGTAAATGTGCCAAGGCTTGATTTTTTCCAACATGAAGAGTTTTGACTGCTTGATATGTTGCTCCATATTGAATCGTTCCTGTAGTGTATAAAGCTGCGCCTGAAATTACTGTTTCTGACATTTGTTGACGAAGCGATATGATATTTTGCTTCTGCGTATTTTTTTCTGTATAGCTTGCATATCCTTGTGCATGAATGATGGTTTCTTCTTCGTGTTGACTATAAATTTCATAATCAGCAGACGATTCATTTTTAGGAAGTAACGCAATATGAACTGGTTGTGCCTCTTTCGCTCGTATCCATGATCCGAATTCTACATTTGTTAAAGAAAGCGTGTGTGTTTCTCCTTGTGTAGGAAGTGCTTGATGAATAGCTTCTCGTGCCATTTCAAGACTTGCGATGAATGGAAGTACCTGAAATGATGTTCCTTCTTTATGAATAGTGACATCTTTTACAAAAGCTTCTTTTCCAGTAAATGTTGAACTGAATCTAGTTTCAGTAATGTCTGATGTGTTTTGATGTACTAATGGATGGATTGTTGCTACAGACGCTTCTTGTACGATGGCTCTACCTCTTTCTGCTGGAGTTAATCTATAAGATTCTTTTGCAAATGGATACGTTGGTAAACTGATTCTTTTTGGTGTATAGCCACTATACAATTCGTTCCATGAAACTTCCAACCCTTTTGTCCACCATGCTAATAATTTTTCATAATCCTTTTCTTCTAACCAAGTGGAAATTGTGTCTTCAAATTGTATTTCCGATCGAAGATCTAAAACTGCATTTTTATAATCTTTCACACATGCTTGATGGTACTTTGTAGCATCTAACCTGCTTGAAATATATGCTTGTAATACTTTTACCAATTCATTTACAGAAGAAACAGCGACAGCAAAGCGCTCATCCATCGCTTCTCTTCCAATTTGTAATGTATAAGCGATTGCCGCTAAATCTAGCGGTTTTTCTTCATTTTCTATAAAATAGATTAAATCTTGAATTTTTTGCTCTAATTGAGATTTTGTTCTCGCCGAAAGTATGATAGCTACAGGTGTATTCGTTACTGAAGAAACACTATTTTTTTCTGTGGTATTGTATTCTTCTATAATGACATGTGCATTAGCTCCACCAGCACCAAACGAAGAAACTCCTGCAATTCGAGGAATAAGTTGTCCGTTAATTATTGGATTATCCCATACACGTAACGTTTGGTTTACGACAAACGGTGTGTGCTCAAAATCAATATGCGGATTGAGTTTTTCAGAGTGTAAAGAAGGAACTATTTGTTGATGTTGTAATTGCAATAATACTTTAGTGATTCCTGCAATTCCTGCCGCAGATTCACAATGTCCAATATTTGATTTTGCAGAACCTAATTGACAGAAGTGATTTTCCTGTTCAATTCCAAAAGCTTTATTGAGTGCTGTAATTTCGATAGGATCGCCAAGTTTGGTTCCTGTTCCATGTGCTTCAATATAACTTACATGGCGTGGATTTGTATTTGATTCACGTAAAGCACGACTAATTACACTTGCTTGTGCACGCGGATTTGGCACACTATATCCATTGGTTTTTCCTCCATGATTGAGAGCACTTCCTTTGATAATTCCGTAAATATGATCGCCGTCTTTTTCTGCATCCGATAAGCGTTTAAGCATTACAACACCAACTCCTTCTCCTGGAATATACCCATCTCCTCCTTCTCCAAAGCTTTGACAATGTCCATCACTAGAGATGAATTGTCCAGTACTTAACATTTGGTATTTGTTCGGATCAATACTAACGTTTACGCCTCCTGCAAAAGCCATATTGGTACGTCCAGACCTAAGATCTTGACATGCTAAATGAACAGAACTTAACGAGGAAGAACACATGGTATCCAATGTGATACTTGGTCCATGCACATTGAGAACGTATGAAACTCGATTGGCTATACTCGCCAAACTTCCTGAAAGGTTGTACTCACCATACATGACACCTACATATATTCCTACTTGTCCAGGTAAGTCATTTTTTGAAGGAACTTGTAAACTATCGCGAGTATATCCAGCATCTTCCATTGCCATCCAAGCGTGTTGTAAAAATAATCGTTCTTGCGGATCAATATTTTTAGCTTCTCTTGGAGAAATATTGAAAAAGCGAGGATCAAACTCGTCTACACCTGCTATAAAACCGCCCCATTTACTGTAATGACGATTCGGTTCGGTACGATCTGTACTGTAATGTTTTTCCCAATCCCAACGATCTTTAGGAACTTCTATGATACAATCTTTTCCTTGTTGCAGATTTTTCCAAAATGCCTGAATGTTTTCAGATTCAGGATAGCGTCCACTTAATCCGATAACTGCAATAGGCTCGTTTTGATTGATTTGATGTGAATCTAATTGATATTCAATTTGAGGTTCACGAGAAATTTTACGTTTTTTCTTTTGATTGTTTCTTGGAATGGAATGAGTATGTGTAGCTACTTTTTCATTGTTTGATACGATTGAAGAATGGGTTGCATCTGGTGAAAATTTAGCGGTCAATACAGATGCAAAGTTCTTAGTAAAATACGCGCTAAGTTCATCAATAGTATGGTATTCAAAGAATAATGTTTTGGAAAGTTTTCCAAAAGTTTTTTCTAATTGGCTTGTTAAATTCATTGCCAAAATAGAGTCAATCCCATATTTTTCTAAAGCGAGATGAGTTTCTATTTCACGTGCAGGCAATTTGATAATCTTAGAAAATTCGTCACGAAGAAATCCTGTTGTTTTTACACTAAGCTCATTTGCATCTAGAGGCTTTATGGTTTTTAGTTCTTCTTTTTGAACACTTGTAACTTTGGTAAATAGTGTTTCTTTTATTTTTTTGATATTTCCTTTTACACCAAGTATTTGAGTTTGATCTGTTTGTAAAGCATATTGAAAAATTGTATTTCCTGTATGCGTATCTAGAGGGATAAACCCCGTTTGTTCAAATAGTTTTGCTTTGATTTCTTCATCAATTTCCATACCGCCTTCTTCCCAAAGAGGCCAATTGATAGTCAATGTTTTACCGCTTCGCTTCCCTTTTTTGACCAATGCATTTCGATACTCGGCATATTCATCCATAAATGCATTAGCAACTGCATAGTCTGCTTGTCCTGGATTTCCAAACCAAGAAGCAATGGACGAACAAAGCATGATGAAATCTAAATCAATTTCTTTAGTTACTTCATCAATATTGTATGCGCCTGAGACTTTTGCTTGGAGTACTTCTTTGAATTCAGCGATTGATTTTTTGAGAATAAAATTGTCTTTATTGATTCCAGCTGCATGAATAATTCCGTGCAATTTTTTATAATCATGAAGAATCGTTTCTATTACTTTTCGCGTCTGATTTTTGTCCGCTACATTTAATGAGATGTATTGAACTTTTTTATGTTCTGATGAAAGTTGTTCCAGTAGTTGTTTCTTCTCTGCTGTAAGCTGAGAGCGTCCAGTTAAGACTATATTTACCTTTGTTAATTGTTGTAATATTTTTTTGGCAAAAGCAATTCCAAGTCCGCCAAATCCTCCCGTAATAAGGTATACTCCATTTTCTCTGAAGTTACTATGAGTTTGGATTGAATTATCGTGAATTTCTACTAATTGTTTTACATGTCTTTTTCCTCCTTCGTATCGTATAAGCGCATCTGTTGATTGTTTTAGTTCTGACGTTAGTTGTTGAACTATTTCTTTAACCGAGTTCTGTTCTTCCGTTACTATTAACTGCCCTATTAGGTTATGATTTTCAAGTGTGGCTGTTTTTAATAATGCTGCTAGTCCTTGATATAATTTTTCTTCTACGGAAGTGCCTACAACAATTTGCACATAAGTTGTTCCTTGAAGCTTATTAGTCAACAAATTTTGTATGATTTTAAAACAGGATAACGCAATTTCAGTGTAGTTTTCTGCTAGAGTTTCTTTTGAACTTGTTATGGTATGTTGCGTGACTTGCGGTAGCTGTTCTGAGATTTTTTGTTGATTTTTAGATGTTGCATGTAACCAAATCAAATGATGCTGGGCAATTTTTGATTGATTGTTTTGCGGATTTTCTGCGAGCTTCCATGTTGGACTTGCGTAGAGCGTATTGACATCACTGCTTTTTTGTGCTGCTTTGATTGCTCTTATTTTTTCTAAAGCTTCAGCCTCAGAAAGTTTTTTACTCGATAAGTCTAAAAATATGGTTCTTAGTTGTTCTTTCATCATGATTATGCTATACGAGTTCTAAAATATCATCCAGTGACACTTCGTTGTTTAGGTAACTCTTTATTAGATTTTTATGATAGGTTTCGTCAAACGAAAGACCATTTTGTTTTCCGTTTTTTGCTGTCGTAGTTGTTACTACATAGTTTGAAGTATTTGATGTTTGCAACGGTCGTGAAATCAATCCTTGTACTTGTATACAAATATTTCCTTCGGAATCGCACAAATCAATATCTACTTTAATTGTTTGTTCATTTCCATTAAAGTTGGACGATTTGCGCACCCAAGCGTACATGACTTCTGTACATTTAGAGTAAACTGTTACAGTTTCAACTAAAAATGGTAACAATGCTTTTTGAGGAAGTTTTCCAGCATCAATCATGAGTCCAATAGTCGCTTGGAAAGCACTATCCATTATACTAGGATGTAGTACAAATAAATTGTTCTCATTTTGAAGTATTTCTGGCAAGTGTACTTTTGCCAGTGCCTGATTTTTTCCTATATGTAATGATTGTATTCCTTGGTGTGCTTCACCATATTGCAATCCTGAGTTTGTAAACAAAGTGTACAATTCAGTGCTTTCTATTGTTTTTTGATTCATTTGTGAGGCAAGAGAATCAATAGAAAGTTGAGGTGCTTTTGGTGCTATTTTATATCCTGCTTGTCCTTTACAGTGAATGATTTCTTGTTGTGTATCTGCATCTGTCGAAATGAAACTTCTGATTTCAAAATCAATTTGTTCATTTTCTTCATTTTCAAATAATACAACCGTTACTTGTTTTGACTCTTGTATGGCTATTGGATGCATCCACATGATGTCTTTCAATTCGATAATTGCATCTGAATCATCCGCTGATAGTGATAAAGAAACTGCAGTACGCGCCATTTCTAAATAAGCAACACCTGGCAATACTTTTTGCAATGTGTCATTTAGTTTGACTTGATGATCTCGCAAGAAGAATTCTTCCCCTACAAACACACTACTGAATTGCTGTTGTGAAAAGTCGGATGTGTTGGTATGCACAAGAGGATGCAGTTGTTGTGTTGTGGTAGCAGACTGTATTGTAGTGTTAGTATACGCTTCTGTAGTTTCTATCCAATATCGTTTTTGTGCAAATGGGTAGCCTGGTAAACCAATTCGCTTTGGTTTGTGTTCTCCATACAATACATTCCAATTAAAATTCAATCCTTTTACCCATAATTCTAACAGCTTCGATAGTTTGTTTTCTTTAATCCATTTATGAACTACAGTTTCTTTAAGGTCTTCATCTTGAGCAAAAAGGCGTAATTCGTCTTTGTTTTCATTTGTATCGCCCACATACATCCCTTTTACAAAACTGTTACCTTTTACAAAGTCTTTCAGCTGTGTTAAAAGTTCTTCTATACTGTTTGTATAGAAACCTACACGTGTTTCCATTGGCTCTCTGCCCACTTGTAATGTGTATGCTAATTCTTGTAACTTTAAGCTATGCATATCACTTTCTACAGAGGTAATCAAATCTTGTACTTTTTGTATTAACTGCGCTTTATTTTTAGCCGCCAACGGAATCGCAAATCCATGTACTTTGTACTGTACATTTTTTTGCTGAAACTGTTCCTGTGGTTGATATTCTGCCACTACTAAGTGTGCGTTTGTTCCGCTAAAACCAAAGGAACTAATTGCCGCTTGTCGCTTCTCACTTGAGCTTATGTTCCAATTTTTTAACTTGTCATTTACATAGAAAGGACTGTTGTGTAAATTGATATGTTCATTGAGTTTGGTAAAATTGATGGTAGGTGGTAATTGCTGATTTTTTAAAGAAAGAATTACTTTGATAAATCCTGAAATTCCCGCTGCCCACATGGTATGACCAATATTACTTTTTACTGAGCCTAATGCACAATATGATTTGTTATCAGTATATTTTTTGAACGATTGTTTGAGCGCATCAACTTCGATAGGATCTCCTAATTTGGTGCCTGTTCCGTGTGCTTCTATTAACTGAATTTGTGCAGGATCAATATTAAATTTTTCATATACATCTGTTTCTAAACCTGCTTGCGACTCAGCATTTGGAGCTGTGATACCATTGGTTTTTCCGTCTTGATTCACGCCCCAACCTTCTATAACACCATAAATTCGGTCATTGTCACGTTCTGCATCTTCTAGGCGTTTTAACATTACAACACCGACTGCTTCTCCAGGTACAAACCCATTTGCATTTTGGTCAAATGTATGGCATTTACCATCTTGTGATAGCATTCCTGCCTGTGAAGTCATAATATGCATTGCTGGTGTTGACATAATTCCAACTCCTCCTGCTAAAGCTACATTACAATTTCCTGAAACTAGATTGTCACAAGCTGTTGCCAATGCTACTAACGATGAAGAACAAGCCGTATCAATTGATAAGCACGGACCTTGTAAGTCTAATAAATATGAAATACGTGCGGCTAGGATTGATGAAGAACCACCCGTAAAACCTTGTGCACTTAATCGATGTTCTTTGGATAATTGATGATAATCACTTGCGCCGCAACCTACAAAGACTCCACATTTGGTTCCTGATAAGGAATCGGTATTGTAACCTGCATCTTCAATAGTATGCCAACATGATTGCAAGAATAAACGTTGTTGTGGATCCATACTTTCGGCTTCCACTGGAGATATATTGAAGAATAATGGATCAAATTGATCGTAATTTTCCAATGCTCCCATCCATTTGCTATTGGTTTTTCCTGGCGCAGGATTTCCCGGTTGATAATATTTAGTGTTGTCCCACCTGTTTGGTGTAATCTCACTGATACAGTTTTTACCTGTGGTTAGATTCTCCCAAAATTCTGCTACATTTTTAGCCTTTGGAAATTGTCCTGCAATTCCTATTACCGCAATACGATAATCGTTTTTGGTGGAAGAGGTTATTTTTTGAGTTGAAGCAGCTTTTTGAGTTGTTTTTCCTTGCCATGTAGTCAGCCCATTACGATTGAAAACAGAGCGTTTTGGCAGTGTTTTCTTTGCTTGCACAGGTTTTTGCTCTACTTTCCGTTGTACTTTTTTGACCACTTTTGTCGGCACTGTACGTTTTTCAATTTCTTGCTTTACATATGTACTTAACTCTGTTAAAGTAGGATAACTATACACTTTTGTCGCTTCTATTGAAGTATCAAATTTTGTATTGATTTTACGTACCCAAGTAACTCCTGTAATCGAATCCATCCCTAAATCAACAAATTGAGTATGTTCGTCAACATCTTGCACTTCCATATGCAATTCTTCTGCTAGGAATGTTTTGATTGCTTGTAGTACTTCGCCTTGATTAATCGTATTGATCACTACTTCTTCCACATATTCTTCTACAAATTCCTCTGTAGGACTAACTATATGATTTACAACTTGTGTTGGATTTGGTTTTTCTGTAAAAGTTATCGTATCTATTTGTTCTTTGATGTATTTACTAAAAGAATTTAATGTAGGATAACTATATACTTTGGTTGCTTCAATAGACGTTTGGAATTGATTGTTAATTTTTCGCACCCACGTAACACCTGTAATCGAATCCATCCCTAAGTCTACAAATTGTGTTTCTTCATCAATCAGATTGGTTTCCATATGCAACTCTTCTGCAAGGAACTTTTTGATGGTTTGTAAAACTTCTTTACTCTCTATCGTTTGATTACTTTGTGATTTCTTTTGTTCTTTATCCATAGTTTCAGAAGATTTTTCGGTGGCAACCGTTGTGCCACTTTTGTGAATAAAGTTTTTCTCTATTTGTTGTAATGCATTGTTAGCTCCGACAAATGTTTGTTCGTGCATCGCTAATTCCAACGCATATATGTTCTCAATTTTGCCAAGCTTTTTTGCCACTAATTGATTTTTAAAAGCGATTAGTGTTTCTCTAGAATTTTTTACCAATTGTTTTGCCAATTGCATCGCTTCTTGAACCACAGTATCTTTGCTTGACACCACGAATGGTATTCCTTTTGCTTTTAGTTCGCTACCTGAAAATTCATTGGCTGTTAATAATGTTTCACGAGCCAAATCATATCCTAAAGTTTCAGGGAAAATAAAAGTAGCTCCAGCTCCTGGAGTAAATCCGTAGTTCATATACGGACTCAGGTATTTGCGTTCTTTACTGAAAAAGATAAAGTCGGCAAACATTCCGAATGACCAACCGCCTCCAATAGCATGACCTTGCATCGCTGCAATGACAGGAATATTACATTCCATTGCTAATTGATAGATTTTTGTATCTGTAAATTTGCTTTTCCCTTCTTGAATGGCAACTAATCCTTCTTTAGTTCCTCCTGATGCAAAATAGTTATCATATCCTGTTAGAAGTACAGCTTTGTATTGAGAAGTATTTTTAATATACTCAAATACTTCTATGACACCAGAAACAAAGTCGTTTGTAAACATGTTCTTAGATTCACGTTCTTCCAACCGAACTTCTAAGATTCCTCCTTCATGGGAAATAGCTTTGACTACTTGCGATTGTAATGAAATTTGTCCTTTTTTCGAACCTTCTCCTTTGCGAACTTCTTCAATTTTCCAAGTTGGAAGTTCTTTTAGCTGACTTGTAAAGTTTTTTTGAATTTGATTTTTCCATGTTTCGATGACTACTCTAGGAAATTCAGACCATGACATAGCAGTTTCTTCAGCCGTTGTCATAACATTTTTGACTGCCGTAGATTGAACCATCGGAATTAACGTCTGCAATTCATTTGCAGTATAGGTTTTTTCTAGTAAAAGAAGTTCTTTGCTAGTCAACTCTCCAAAACGATTTGTGAAAATGCGTATTGCTAATTGGGCTAATGTTTCTTTTGCAAGTATTCCATTGGCGGATAAGCTTGCTTTTTCACTATAAACTACCTCATCTCCAAATAAACTTATCAGCCACGATTCTGCCGTAGGATTGTTTTCTAATACTGTAATTATTGGATATTTACACGTACGTATTTGTTCGAGAAGAGCATACAAATCTTCCTCTTTAGCTTTTTCTGGAATAAAGGTTTCATAATCACTTTTTAGAATGATTGGCACATGATTTTGAGTGGTAGTAATCTTTTCAAAGAATGATACAATTTCCTTAACTAAACTCTGAACACCAACTTGCTTGGTTTTCTTGATTGTTATCGTACAGAATTGATTGTCTTTATAGTCAATTTTAAGACTTTTTGAATTTGAGATTTCTACGGTTTCAAAAGTTTTTTTGTCATTATTTTTTGTGATTGTGGTAAGTTGTGATGCTTTTTCAGCGATGTGACGTGCTAAATGTTGCTTGAGTAAGCGCAATGATTTTTGTGATTTCTTAGCCAAATCTTGTACTAAACTTTCTACTGTAGGTAAAACTTTAGAGGACGTAACGATTGGAAACGTCCATCCTTTTTCTATGAGTTGTTTTCCTGTAAAACGTTTGTTTGTAGGGTTTAAAAATTCAATGCTTACTGTTTGTCCAAAACGTTCGTTGAATAGTTCAAAAAGTGCTGTATTAGCAAACAAATGCTCACTAGTATTCGTAAATTGATAGTTACTTTCCTGACTACCAATCATAAAGTCACACAAAGAAGCTACGATGAATCCTACGCCGCTGGTGTTTCCTTGTATGTTTGCTACAATTGGATACGGAAACGAACTGATTTTCTTATACAATTCAAATTGTAGCGCTTCTTCATGTATTGGGTTTCCTCCATGTAAAAACTCTTTTTCAGAACCTTCTATAAGTAATACTTTGATGTCTTTCTGTTTTTGAGCTGTTTGTAATCCATTAACAAGTTGGACTATCATAGACTCAGTAAGTTCAGAATCTAACAATTGTAATTTATAGATTCCGTTGTGGTGATTGACTAAACGGACACTTTTCGATACTGTTTGTATGATGGGTTGCGTATTTTCTGTGGAAAGGTGAACCCGTACTTTTTGTAACGAAGTTTCACTAGTTGCCTGCAACATCATTGCATTAGGTGCTACTAGTTTGATACTAGATGGTTTTTCCAGAGAAGCCGTTTTTATGGTATCGAACGCGGTATCTGTTAGTGAGATTTTATGAGTTGTTATATTTTCAATAAACACTTCTTGTGGAGTCTCTATATTCGTTTCCTCTATTTCTTTTGATGTAGTAACTTCAAGTATTTTTGTGTTTGTTTCTTCTGGTTTGCCTTCTACGGAAGTGGTAAGTGTAAGTCCTATAAGTTCTACACAGCTATTTCCTTCTACATCACAAATATCAATATCTATTTTTATGTCACTTGCATTTAAAATGGTATTGCTACTGAAGCGAATCCAAGCTATTACTTCTTTTTGTAATGGTGATATACAGCGAATTGTATCAATTGAAACTGGAATTAGACTATCAATTGTTAATGGTAATTGATCTACAAGTAACATCAAACTCGCTTGTAAAGCTCCTTCCAGCAAACTTGGATGCATTTCGAATTTGTTAGTTTCTTGTTCAAATTCAGTAGGAATTTGCAATTCGGCTAGTATTTGTTGGTCTCCAACAACTATTTTTTGAACTGATTGATAATACGAACCATATGCAATTACTTTTGGTAGAATTTCATTGTATAATTGATTTCCTTCCAATACATGTGTCATTTGTGCATACAGACTTTCTAAATCTATTGATACTGTTTCTGTTATTTCTATACTTCGAGCAATACCTTGCGCATGAATTTTTGCTTTTTGAGTGTTTTCAGAAGATAGTTCGTAAGCAACTGTCGTATCATCAATAGCAAATAAAGCTGTTTTTGTATGTTGCTCTTTATGAATTTCTATTAATGAGCCAAAATGATGTTCCGTCAGTTCTACCAAATGATTTTCTTCTTTTTCAACTCCTAATGATAATGCCGCAGTAATCATTTCAACACTTGCCATGAATGGTAAAGCATGCACAATACTTGTTTCTTTTTGTAAAGAATAATTTTTGATAAATGTTTCTTCTCCAGAAAAAGTTGTGTTGAATTTTGTTTGATTCACACTCGACACATTTTGATGAATCATTGGATGCAACATTGCTTCGATTGTGACTGAACTTTGATGCTTGTTAGGTGTTACCCAATATCGTTCTTTTGCGAAAGGATACGTTGGTAAACTGATTCGTCGTGGTTTCTTTCCTTCGTATAAAACACTCCAATTAACAGCAACTCCTTTGGTCCACCAAACTAGCAATTCAGAATATTTTTTGCTTTGTATCCAAGCATTCCATTTTTCCTCAAAATGTACGTCAGATTTAAATTCTAAAACTGCTTCTTTATGTTCTCTTATTTGATGTTGACTATATTTTTTGGTATTGATAGCATCTCCCAAATAGGATTCTAACACCTCTGTAAGTTCATGTAAAGATTTTACCGTAAATGCCAGACGTTCGTCCATAGCTTCTCGTCCTAACTGCAACGTGTAAGCAATAGATAATAAATCTATGGTGTTTTCATTTTTATGAATAAAATCTACTAAATCTGCGGCTTTTTCTTTGAGTTGTGATTGATTTCGAGCCGATAAAACAATTGCTACTTCTGTATTAGGTGAATGCTTTGCAAAACTTTCTTTTACTGATTCATATTCTGCCACAATTATATGAGCATTAGCTCCTCCTGCTCCAAAAGATGAAATTCCGGCCATTCGTGGCATATATTCTATCGTTCCATGTATTGTACGCGTTGGTTTATGCCATGTCTGTGTAGCTTTTTGTAGTTTGAATGGTGTTTTTTCAAAATCAATTTCAGGATTCAAAACATCTGCATGTAACGAAGGAACTAACTGTTGGTGCTTAAGTTGTAACAAAATTTTAGTTAGTCCTGCTATTCCTGCGGCTGATTCACAGTGACCTATATTTGATTTTACAGAGCCAATCGCACATTTTTGTGTATTATTTTCTGTGTGTAAAGCACGAGATAGAGCAGCAACTTCTATTGGATCTCCTAAAGCTGTTCCTGTTCCGTGTGCTTCAATATAGCTGATTTCTTCCTTGCTAACTTTAGCATTTTCTAATGCTTTTGTGATTACTGCAGATTGTGCTTTTGGATTTGGAACTGTGTATCCATTGGTCTTCCCTCCTGCATTGATTGCACTTCCTTTAAGAACACCATAAATATGGTCGCCATCTTCTTCTGCTTTGTGTAACGGTTTAAGGATGATGGCTCCAACACCTTCCGCATCAACAAATCCATCAGCATTTTTACCAAATGCTTTGTTTTGATTCCCCGAAGACAACATTGTCATAGCAGATAACTGTACGTAATGTTCTGAATCTATGATAATGTTTACGCCTCCAGCAATGGCACATTCGCTAGTACCATTATAAATACTCTCCAATGCCAAATGAATTGCTGTAAGAGATGATGAGCACGCCGTGTCAACTGCCATAGATGGTCCTTGGAAGTTAAATGTGTATGATACTCTATTGGCTACTGAATAATGGAGTGATTGCGGTGTGTATCGCGAATTCATAATTCCTGCAAAAACTCCTATTTTATCATTGCTCCCTATAGTTTTTGGTGTATATCCAGCATCTTCTATAGCATGATAACAGGTTTGCAAAAACAATCGTTCTTGCGGATCCATTTTTTTAGCATCTTTAGGTGCAATTTTGAAGAATAGCGGATCAAATTTATCTACATCCGTTAAAAATCCTCCCCATTTGGTGTACATTTTTCCTGCTTTCCCTTTTTCAGGATCGTAGTATTCTTCCCAATTCCAGCGATCTTTTGGAATCTCAGTGATACAGTTTTCACCGTTACTTAAATTGTTCCAGAAAGCATCTATGTTTTCTGCTTTAGGATAACGACCACTTACTCCAATAATGGCTACATCTAGTTGAGAACGCGTATTTGGTTGACTCGATTCGTCTTTACGGATAGTTTTAGGAGTCTTTCTGAGAATTTCAAAAGGTCTTTTAACATCTGCAGTGATTGCTGTTTCAACAACAGACGAATTTGTTTCTTCTTCCGTTTCATCAGTAGCGACTAATGCTGTCAGCGCTTCTTTTTTGTGTTCTATAAAGTAGTTTACCAAACCATCAATTGTATTTTCTTCAAAGAATAAAGTACTGGTAATCTCTGGAAATACTTTACGGAATTGATTGGTTAACTGAACCACCATAATCGAATCTAAACCGTAATTTTCGAGTGGTTGTGTAGCTTCGATTTGCTGAGGTTTCATCTTGAGCGACTTTGCGACTAATTCTGTAATGAAAGTAGTTGCTTGTTGTTGTAAGTTTCCTTTAGAAGACACTGATTTTATTGTTCTTTTAGTAGTCTGAGCCTTTGAAACCACTTTTGTTGGTATAGAAACTTTTTTCGGCTTTTGTTGCACTTTTTGTATCACTTTCCCATTGCTTACTGCAGCAATAACTTGTTGTCCATATAGATGCGCTTTTTCTACAGGGAATAGTGTTTGACTGAATCCTTCTTCTTTTAGTATTTTCTCCCAATTTTCTGGGGCAATACCAGGACTTCCTTCTACTCTGATTGCATCATCCTCGTACAACCACCAACCTTCAAGTAATCCAAAAATTAGATGCGTAAATAGCGTCCATGTACTCATTTCATTAATCAATACAATACCTTGATTTTTGAGTACAGCTTTCGTATTACGCATTGTTTGTCGCATGTTTGGTGTAGCATGTAAAACGTTGGTTGCAATAACAATGTCGTAGTAATTACTTTCTACAGTTTGTCCAGCAATAGGTTTGGATACATCTAGAATAGAAGTTGTTAGATTAGGAAATTGAGGTAAATAGTTTTCTTCTGCATGAAGCAAGAAAGCTTTTGACAGGTCGGTGTAGCGATATTCGCTTACTACGGTACCAAATTCTTTTAAAACTGGAAGAACTTTGACAGTCGTTCCTCCAGTTCCTGCGCCAATTTCTAGAATTCTTAGTTGTTTGTTAGGATTGGTTTTTATGAATTCTTGAACGCATACTCGTAGTGTATTACACAATACATCGTTGTAATAATCTACTTGATAGCTTCCTTTGTACACACCTTCTACTAAGTGCAAAGATGAGTTTGGAAATATGACATCTGTTGATTTTATTTCTCCTTTTAAAATGGCTGGTAATGCTCTTAAACAGGTTTCTAATAAGGTAACTTGCTTTTCCCAATTCGGATTTGCATTCCATTTTATTTTCGCTTGCTCCCATTGTTCCCAAACAACTTCGAGTGTTTTGGCATTTTTCTTTAGTTGAGCATTCGCTGTTAGTATGTTTTCTTTTTGTAAATATGAGATGGTAGCAGCTAACCAGCGTTCGAAAAATGATTCTGGTGATTTTTGTAAAGATACATCTGAAATACGTCTTTTTCCTTCTTTTAGCAATCCAACAGATACAAGACTTGAAACGACAATTTCTGTCGCCAATGTATTCATCTGTTCTGGAATTTGAACCGCATTTAATGCCGCTATTTTTTCTTCTGCATCTTGTACTGGTAGTTTTTCTTCTATAGATGCTAAATGAACTGTATTTTCTTTTTCATAAACATATAGTTGTTCTGTAATCGCAAGGTTTGCATTTTTAATTCCATCTTCATGGAGAATTTTATGCAAAGCCATTTGTGCAAAATCTGAACTCATCAAAATTTCTAGAGCTTCCATGCCTTCTTTTGGTTCTATCGAACCTATTCCTTGTTGTGCCATTCGTTCTTTATAAAACGAGTCTGCAACAATTCCTACATTGCCCCAATAACTCCAATTAATGGTTTTTACAGGGTAGTTTTTTTGTTGATCCAAATACTGCGCAAAACTGTCTTTGAAAGTACATCCTGCGGCATAGTTTGATTGTCCTGGCGCTTTAACAAAAGAGGTTAATGAGGAGAAGAATAACATGAAATCAAGATCTAGTTGACCAAACACATGTTCCATATTGATACTGATATCTACTTTGGCTGCCAAACTTTGCTTGAAACGCTCTTCTTCCATAGCTTGTAAACTCTGATCTTTTAAGACAATCGCAGAGTGTACAATTCCGTTGATATTTTGATGTTTTTTTGAAATTTGTTGATATGCATGTTCTAGAGATGCTCTATTCGTTGCGTCTGCTGAAATATAGATTGGCGCTTTTCCTTTGTTTCCTAAAGAATCAATTTTTTGCTGAATTTCCTCATTACATTCTTTCCTACCTATCCAAATTGTTTGCGCATTATAATTTTCAATCATGTATTCTGACCAAATTTCACCAAGTCCGCCTGCACCACCAATTACTACATATACACCATTTTCTTTATATGTTGTAGGATGAGCTATATTACTAGCTATATAAGCAAACTCTTGTTGGAACCATTCCCCTTGACGATATGCCCAAACGTTTCCTTGTTCATTCCACGGAAGTGATAAAGTTGTTACCGCAGAGAGAGAAGATATTGTATCTACATCTAACAATCGGATACTCCAATTTGGATATTCTTTTGCTAGTGATCCTACTAGACCTATTACGCTTGCATGCGTAAATTGTATATGATCTGTATGTTTTACTTTTTGCGTGTTTTGTGTGATGAATGTCCAACGCAAATGAGCATCTGCATAGTTTATTTTTAATAGCGCTTTGACTGCACGATATATTGCTAAGCAGCCTGTTTGTTGTGCTTCTATTGCATTTCCTTCAACTTGTTGGTTTCTTGTTTCAGTTGCCATCCAAACCAATTGATCAAAATTGATGTTTTGAAGTTGGTTGGCAATACTTTCAACCGTTGAGTTTGAAGATATTTTCAAAAAGTCAACATTCGAAAACGCTGTCTTTAACCAATGACTTTGCGATTTTTCAGTACCTATTACAAGTATTTTATCCTCCTGATTAATTTTTTCTGTAGCAGGTAAAGTTGCTAAGTTCCATATTGGCGCAAGGTATTTTAATCCTTTCGCTTCTATACTTTGTTCAAGTTTGGTTTCTTTTGTATCACTTTCATTCAAAAATCTTGCTGAAAATCCTTTGATTTCCACACAAATAACACCTTCACTGTCAGTGAGCGTAATGTCTATCTTTTTGACCGTATCATTTACAGTAGAGCCCTCTGCCAATCGAACATACGCACACATTTTTTGTGTAGTTGATGAAAAGATTTGAACTTTTTCAACAGCGTACGGCAATAATGCTTCATTAGCAGATTCGTCTAAGTTTATTAATAACGCAACACAACTTTGTAACGCACTGTCTAGTATGCTTGGGTGCAATCCAAATACTTCATCGGTATACTGAATTTCTTTCGGTAGTGATAAAGTAGCTATTAATTCATTTGTGTCTGAATAACACGTATTAATTCCCTGAAATGCATTTCCATAAACTACTCCTGTGTTTTCAAAATATGTATAGAATTGAGAAGCTTCCGTTTGAGTAGAAAGTTGATTGTATAGCTGCTGTATATCTATACTTTCTCTTGAAGTTTTAGGTATATATATAGCTTCTCCTTGACAATTTGTAATTGTTTCTTGAGTTGTTTTTGAAATAATTTCAAAGGAGATTAAATCACTTTCTGATGGTGTAATCAAAATTTCTACATCAGTGACATCTGCTACTTCTAATGGGCGTATCCAAAAAATATTTTGTAGCTCCACATCATGTGACTCTTTTAAGCTTGGAATTGATTTTTCCATTGCTACACGAATCATTTCTAGGTAGGCAACTCCTGGGAGAATTGCTTTTCCATGTACTAAATGTTCTTTTAGGAAAAATTCGTCTCCTGTAAATGTTGAGGAAAAACTTTGCTTGCTTAAATCTGATGTGTTTTGTTGTACCAACGGATGCATCGCATAAGATACTTGAGCTCCATTATTTGCAACTTTAGATTCGTGCTGTTCTACCCAATAGCGTTCTTTTGCGAAAGGATAGGTTGGCAAACTTACTCGTTTTGGTTTTTTATCGGTGTAAAATTTATTCCATTCAATTGTTAATCCGTTAACCCAAAGTTTTACTAGTTTTTCGAGCTTTCCGTTTACAATCCAATTTCCTACGGCTTCTTGAAGGTCGGTATCTGTGCTAAATAATGAAAGAGTGTCGTTTTGTGCTGTTGCTGTACCTTCATATATTTCGCTTTTGGTCGCTTCGTTATTGAGATATGCTTGTAGTTTATTTTCTAATTGGTCAATCGAGTTTACTACGAATCCTAAACGTACTTTCATTGCATCTCTTCCTACTTGCAAAGTATAAGCTATCGCTTCAAGGTCTAGATGATGAATGATTGTTCCTTCTACAGTTTCTGTTTTATTATTTTCCTTAATAAAGTTTAATAGGTCTAGCGCTTTTTCTTTGAGTTGGACAGCTGTTTTAGCTGATAAAGGAATGATTACAGATCGAGACTCGTTCGTATGTGAATTGGAAAGTTTTGGGTATTCTTCAATAACCAAGTGAGAATTTGTTCCACTAAAACCAAATGAACTTACACTCGCACGACGTAAAGTATGCGGATTCGTTTTCCATTCTCTCTTTTCAGTATTGACATAAAAAGGAGAATTGTTAAAGTCAAAATGAGCGTTTTCTTTTGTTACATGTAAACTTGGTGGTAAAGTTTGATGTTGTAATGATAACAACACTTTATGAACTCCTGCAATTCCTGCTGCTGCTGTTGTATGTCCGATGTTGCTTTTTACAGAACCTAATGCACAGTAGTTTTTCTTATCTGCACTGTCTCCAAAAACAGTTGCTAATGCTTGTAATTCTATCGGATCACCTAATTTTGTTCCTGTTCCATGAGTTTCTACATAACTAATGGTACTCGGGTCAATATTGTTTTTGGCGTATACTTCTCTTTCAAGAGCAATTTGACTTTTTACACTAGGAGCAGTTATTCCGTTGGTTTTTCCATCTTGATTAATTCCTGACCCTAAAATGACTCCTAGAATATTATCATTGTCTGCTTCTGCATCTTTTAAACGCTTTAAAACTAATGTTCCAACTCCTTCTCCTGGCACAAAACCATTAGCACTATCATCAAATGTTTTGCATTTTCCATCTGGCGAAAGCATTCTTGCCTGACACATACCCATATACGTTTCAGGACCTAACCAAAGACGTACACCTCCTGTAAGTGCCATATCAATTTCGTTATTCAATAACGATTTGCAAGCAATATGCATTGCTACTAATGATGATGAACACGCAGTATCAATTGTAATTGCTGGCCCTTTTAAGTTTAAGAAATAAGCAATTCTTGCAGCTGCAATTGCAGCGTTATTACTTGTTATGTTTGGCGAGATGGCATTGTTTTGCTTGATATGCCATGAATATTCACTTTGTTCTAAGCCGAGATAGACTCCACATTTAATTTCTTTTAGAGATTCTCCTGAGTATCCTGCATCTTCAAATGCTTTGTAACTTTCTTGTAAGAATAAACGATGCTCTGGATCCATATACATTGCTTCCTGCGGAGATATTTTGAAGAATAATGGATCAAATACATCTACATCATTCAACATTCCCATCCATTTACAGTATATTTTTCCTTCTTTTTCTGGATCAGGATCGTAATATGAATCAATATTCCAACGACTGTTAGGAATTTCCGAAACTGCATCTACTCCATTTTCAAGATTTTCCCAATACTGCTGTAAATTGTCTGCTTTTGGATATTTTCCAGACATCCCAATGATTGCTATTTTATCTTCTTCTGTATGCTTGTGTGAGGTAGAAGCATTGGTCAGTGCATAGCCGTTTTTAAGAACGTTGGCATGAATTGTCGCTCTTCTTCTGGACAAAACTGGATATTTTGTCCCAAAGTTTGAGGTGGTTTTTTGATCAATTCTTGCAACTGCTTTTATTTCTTTCGTAACATTTGCTATTGATTTTTTAACTGGTTTGGTATGCTTTTTTAAGTGCGAACTAACATATCCTGCTAGTTCTTTAATGTTTGGATAATCGTATACAATAACATTAGAAATCGCTGTACCAAATGTGTTATTAATTGCAATCGCCAATTCTACGCCTAGAATAGAATTCAGTCCCATATCTACAAATGTTTGCTCTATGGATACTTCTGTAGACTTGATATCTAGAATTTCTTTTAAGATTTGTTGAAGTTCTTCTTGAACACTTTCTAGCGAATATTGTGGTATTTCTTGTTCTAAATGTGAATTTTCGGAGATTGAAACAGCCGCATCTTTTGTACTTTTTTCATTTAATACATGTGACTTGATAATTTCAGAAATACCTTCTACTACTAGACTCTGACTACAGTTGGTTGTTAAGCTCGTGTAAAACGCGTCCAGTCCTGTTTGTGTTTCCAAGCTCTGCATTCCGATGGTTTGTCTTACCATTTGTTCGGTGGCTTCATCAATTCCCATACCGCCATCTTTCCAAAGTGGCCAGTTGATGGAAAGTGTTTTACCTTTTCTTTGTCCTTTTTGGACTAAATCATTTCTATAATATGCAAATTGATCCATAAAACTGTTGGCAGCAGCATAATCTGCCTGTCCTACAAACCCAATTGCTGCAGCTATTGACGAGAAAAACACTATAAAGTCTATGTCAATCTCTGCTGTAGCTTTGTCAATGTATATTGTTCCGTCTACTTTTGGAGTGAGTACTTTGGAGTATTCTTCTGCAGATTTTTCGACGATAAAGTTATCGGCTATCATTCCTGCGCAGTGTAATATTCCATTGAGTTGAGTGTACTCTTGTATAATTTCGATAAAGAAATTTTGTACTTCTTCTTCTTTGGATAAGTCTAATTGTTTATACTGTACTGTTCCTTGAAACTGATTTAGTTTTCTAAGTATTTCTTTTTTGGAATTGGAAAGCTCTGAACGTCCTGTAAGTATGATGGTAGCATTTTGTGTTTTTTGCAAGATTTCTTTACAGAAAATTGTTCCCAAACCTCCTAATCCACCAGTAATTACATATACTCCTTGATCTTTATATACGACTTCGTTTGTAGTCGCTTTTAGTGGCTGTTCTTCCCATTGAAACGTGTATCTTTTTTTATGCTCATATTTTATGACTAAGTCGTCATTTTGTACTGTCTGATCTTTTAATAATTGAAGAATTTCATTTTCAGTTGCTTCAGGAGACACTAACAAAATTTGCCCTGTTATTTGTGTATTTTCTAACATGGCAGTTCGCATCAAACCATAAATTCCTGCATAAAGAACATGTGATTCTTTCATTGGAATTACAAACCAAATGTGTTGTGCTCCAGTTGGCTTTTTTTTCTGAATACTTTTGATTAAATCAAAACATTGTAATGCATATTGATGGTAGTGTTCATGCAAACTTTCTTTTGTCAATTCAATATGTGTACAGTGATGATGTGCAATTGCTGCTTCAAGAGACTCTTTTTTTACCTGAGGAAAATCTAATAAAACGGTATGATACTGTGCTACATTTCGCTTTTGAGTTCCTTTTATTGGGTTTTCTTTCCAAGTAGGTGTAAAAAATAATTTTTGAATAGCTTGTTTATGAGGTTCTGTTTCAACAGATGATAGTTGTTTTCCAAAAGAAAAGTTAATGAATCGGACACATACATTTCCTAAAGTATCACATATATCAATCTGTAATGTGAATATATTTTCTTCCAGTACTAATGTATCATTCAAAGAGATAACTATGCATACTTCTTTTTCTAATGGCTGAATTACTTGTATTTCATCACAACCTATAGCGTACGATTCGTGAGTACTACTTTCTATTTCTGTGAGGACATTGCGTATGTATTCTATAAGTTTTGGATGTAGTATCAACTCTTCTTGATACTGCAAAATATTTTCAGGAAGATCAATCATCGCCATTAGTTTATGGGATGACGCATATAACTCGTTAAGACCATTGGAATGATTTCGAATTGTTTGCGCTTCCAAGTCCGTAAGTAACTGTTGAATGTTTTGCTTGTGTGGTAACACTTGGTCACTAAACGTGACTTTTCCCTGGCAGTGTACTATTTCTTCCTCATTTTCTTCACTAAAGATATCAAAATGTAAAGCTACGGTTTCATCTTTAGTTGGTAATGCCGCCGTAAAAGCTACGGATATATTTTTATCATCTGCCAATATAAATGGTGTAGACCAAATTACATTGTGTAAAATGAGTTGTTCTTCTTCATGTATTGCATTGGTAGCATGTATTGCTCCTACTCGTGCCATTTCCAAACAACTGAAAGCCGGTAATATTTTCTTCGTGTGTTTTTCTTCGGAATTGTAGTGTGCTTTGAGGAAAAATTCATCTCCTTTGAAATGAGAACTATACCGTTGTTCAAAAATAGTAGATGTATTTTGGTGCAGTAAGCTATTTATTTTTTCTGCCTCTCCTGCAGAATTTCCAACACCTTTTTCCTCGTTTTCTGTTTGTATCCAGTATTCTTCTTTTGCAAAAGGATACGTAGGCAGATTGATACGTGCTATTTTTTCTTCACTATTGTAGAATTTATACCAATCTAAATCCAATCCATTTACCCATAGCATGAGTAAATTTGTAAGTTTTTTATCAGTAATCCAACGTTCGATTGTTTGTTGAAATTCTGCCTCTTTTTTTAGAAGATTAAATGTTTTGTCTGGATAGTTTTTGTTTCCTTGATCAAAAGCTTCAATTTCTTGCTCATCGTTGATGTATTGTAGTAATTTTTCTTCCAATTCTTCTAAAGAACTTACCACAAAACCAAGTCGCTCATTCATCGCTTCTCTACCAACTTGGAGTGTATACGCTAAAGACGTCAAGTTAAAATTTGAATCATTTGTACTTTTTCGTACTGCATCAAGCAATGCAATAGTTCTTTGCTTGAGTTGCTCTTTATTGCGTGCTGATAAAGGGATAAGTACTTTGCCTTCTCCTCTTCCTAGTGAGTTCTCGTTATCAGTTTTTACTGTATCAGGTATGTATTCTTGAAGAATGATATGAGCATTGGAACCACCTGCCCCAAAAGACGAAATTCCCGCAATTCGAGGTTTCTCTTTATCATTTACAAAAGGGCGTTCCCAACTATGTTCGTGCGTGGCAACTTGAAAGGCTGTTCGTTCAAAGTTAATATTCGGATTCAGGTTCTCGGCATGTAAACTCGGTACAATTGTACCATGTTTCATTTGCAGTAATACTTTGGTAAGTCCTGAAATTCCTGCAGCAGCTTCTAAATGTCCAATGTTTGATTTGACAGATCCAATAGCACAATAGTTCTTTTCATTTGTATAGGCTTCAAAAGCTTTTTTCAAACCATCAACTTCAATAGGATCTCCTAACTCAGTACCTGTTCCATGTGCTTCAATATAACTAATGTCGCGCGCATGAATTCCTGCTTTTTGTATCGCTGTTTTTATAAGTTCGGATTGTGAAGCTGGACTTGGTACTGTATATCCATTGGTTTTTCCACCATGATTTACATGTGTAGATAAGATAACTCCATGAATAACGTCTTTGTCTTTCACTGCTTCTGAAAGCGGCTTCAACAATACCACGCCAACGCCTTCTCCTGGTACAAATCCATTTCCTCCTAAACCGAAACTTTTACATTGTCCGTCAATAGAGAGCATGTGTTGTGAAGACAAGTAACTATAGGTTGAAGGATGCAAATATAAATTTACACCACCAGCAAAAGCAATACTACATTCGCCTCTATGAATGTGTTCACACGCTTCATGAATTGCCGTAAGTGATGACGAACACATGGTATCTATTGGCATACTAGGTCCTTTAATATCTAGTACGTACGACAATCTATTTGCTACCGAACTAAAAGAAGATCTTGGCTGAAATTTTTGATTGGAGGTTCTGTAAAAAGGAGCTTTGAGCTCAAAACCATTTTTAGTTACACCTGCAAAAACACCTACTTTTTGATGATATTTTTCTTTAAGATCATTTTTTGTGTAACCTGAAGCTTCTAAAGCTCGCCATGATTCTTGCAAAAACAAGCGTTCGTGCGGATCTATGTTTAGTGCTTCTCTTGGAGAAATTCCAAAAAATAATGGATCGAATTGTGAAAATTCATCTATAAATCCACCCCATTTTGAATAACTTTTTCCTTCTTGAACTGCTTTTTGTACATCTGGTTCGTAAAAGTCTTCTAAACTCCAACGAGTTGACGGAATTTCGGTTATGCTATTTTTTCCTTCCTTAAGGTTTTCCCAAAACTCATCTATATTTTTTGCTTCTGGATAAATTCCACTAATTCCAATAATGGCAATAGGTTCTTTATGATGTGAACTTTTTTGCGAATTTCTAGAAGCATTTTCCTCTTCATTCTTACTACTATTAACAGCAGTATAGTGTGTTTTATTTTCTGCAATAGTCGAGAACTCGTCTAAAGCAATATTTGTCCACTTTGCACATGTTTCAGTAAATTCAGTAACCAAATATGTGGTTATATCATGAAGTGTTTGATATTCAAAAAAGATTGTTTTGGAAATTGTATCAAAGGTTTTTGATAATTTTTGGTTGAGTTGATTGATAAAAATAGAATCAATTCCGTATGCAGAAAATGATTCGTGTTCATCTACTTTATCAACGGCAAAACCTAATACTTCTCCAAAAAGTTCTTTTGTTTTATGGAGTGTTTTTTGAAAGATGGTTTCACGATCTGTTTCTGTGTAATGTTGTGATTGATCTACATTTGTATTGGAAGGTTTTAAGCCTTCTAGCGTCGCTAATAACTTATCTTTTTCCCCTTCCATAACCAATAGCTGACTATGTTTTTGTGTCAATCCATGATAAAAAGCCGCAATCCCTGTTTTGGTTTCCATAGGAACCATTCCGGTTTCTTCTTCAATAATGTCTAAACTAGATTGATGAATTTCCATACCTCCATCTTTCCAAAATGGCCAATTAATTGACAAAGTATGTCCTGAACGTTCTTCTTGATTGACCAATGCATTTCGTGTTGCAGCAAATTGATCCATGAATCCATTTGCTGTTGCATAATCTACTTGTCCAACATTACCAACCACACTAAAAATTGAAGAGAACAGCACAAAGAAATCTAATTTCTCATCTTTGGTTGCGCGGTCTAGATGTATAGTTCCAATTACTTTAGGAGTCAAAACTTGTTCAAATTCTTCTGTCGATTTCTTGATGATGAAATTGTCTTGAACCATTCCCGCACAGTGAATAATTCCGTCCAACTTTCCATGAGTTTCAGTAATAAAAGTTATCAGGTTTTTTACCTCATCGTACGTTTCTAGTGTATTTTTTTGATAGTGAATGTTTTTCTTTTCTCCTGCTAGCTCCGCTATTTTATTCTTTTTTTCTAGTGTCAATTCAGATCTACCAGTTACTATAATCGTTGCACTAGAAGTCTGTTTATTGATTTCTTCTATAAAGATTGTTCCTAATCCACCAAGTCCACCAGTTAATAGGTATATACCTTTTTCTTTAAAAGCTATTTCTTCCTCTTTTGTAGGATTTACAATGGTGTCCCAACGCCAAACTTTGCGTTCGTTTTCTTCATATTTCACAAAAAGTTCTGAAGGTTGTGACTGGTTTTCAATTAATTGATTGGATAATTGTGAAAGTTTTATTCTTGGATCTACACAAATAATTTGTCCATAAATAGATGGATATTCTGTGTGTAATGTTCGCAACATTCCAGATACTCCGAAACTTAAAGAGTTGCTACTTGATGTAGGTACAACAACTTGAATAAGTAGTTTTTCTGCTGATTTTTCCTTGACTATTTTTTGAATGTTTTCAAAACATCCAATGGCAATTTCAGTATAAATTTTAGCTACATCTTTCTTTTTGGAAGAAATGATTGAAAAATTCGTAGCGGGTAAAGCTCGTTTTAAACGTTTTCCTACAGAAGAAGGAAATCCGCAAAGCAACATGTATTTTTCTGAAAAATAATTTTCGTCGTTCGTGCTTCTTCCTTTAGATTTGATGGCTTTCCATTGAGGAGTTCCGTATATAGTTGATTTTTCCTTTATAGGTTCAAGAACTCTGGCTGAAGTAGTTGTCTCATCAATCCAATAGTATTCTTTAGCAAACGGGTATGTTGGTAAACTGATTAATTTAGGTTTTTCAGAAGTTTTATAATACTTCTCCCAATTTACAACGTGCCCAGATGTCCAATATTCCGCTAATGATGAAATTGTATGTTGTGTAATTTCTGTTGGAAGGTTTTTTTGTTGGTTTGATACTGTTTTTAAGCTATCCCAAGTGGTTTTATCAGCAACTTTGTGTATCCATTTGTTTAGTTTTTCTTGAAGTTCTTCAAAAGTGGCTGCTTGTATCGCTAAACGATGCTTCATTGCCGTTCTCCCTACTTGCCAACTATAAATAGCATCTGTATAATGAACTGTAGAAGCATAAGTATTTATCCAAGTAAGAACTTTTTCTGCATATGCACGCAACCGTTTTTCGTTTTTTGCCGATAAAACAAATAGGTTTGGATGTTTACCTGTATTTATTTTTGACTGTTCTTCAGAAATAAACTCTTCTATAACCACATGCGCATTGGTTCCTCCTGAACCAAAACTACTTACACCTGCAATGAAAGGATGCTTTGCATCCCACGATTTTAAAGTGTTTTGAATGTGTATCGGCGAGTTTTCTATGTGTATTTTTGGGTTGAGTTCTGAAAAATGAATGCTTGCAGGTAGTTGTTTATGCTTCATTGCCAAGATAACTTTTAGCATTCCTGTCATTCCTGCAGCCGATTCTAAATGGCCCACATTACTTTTTATAGAACCAATTGAACATTGTTTCGGTAAGGCTGAAGACTGATAATTTTCAAAAGCATTTTTTATTCCTTGAACTTCAATAGGATCTCCTAAAGAAGTTCCTGTACCATGTGCTTCAAGATATGAAATGTCTTTACTAGAAATTCCTGCATTCTTCCATGCGCTCATCAGTAATTCACTTTGCTTTTTAGGATTAGGAACTGTTAATCCTGCTGCCAATCCACCATGATTGATAGCACTTCCTTTAAGTACTGCATGAATTTGATCTTGATCTTTTATTGCATTGGCTAAAGGTTTTAAAAGCATCACAACAGCTCCTTCTGAACGAACATAGCCATTGGCTTCTTTATCAAACACTTTGCATTTTGCTTCTGGAGATAACATTCCTGCTTTGTGATAAGCAATTGATAAGTCGGGATGGCATATTAGGTTGACACCTCCAACTAACGCCGTTTCACATTCGCCTGCATGAAGTGATTGTAAAGCCGTATGTATTGCTACTAATGATGATGAGCATGCGGTATCAATTAGCAAACTCGGTCCAGACAAGTCAAAGTAATATGACAGTCTATTTGCTAATATGGCTAACGAGCTGCCTACAGCATGATGTGCTTCTACTTCTAGTTTTGCGTCTTGTACTTTTCTGCTGTAATCCGCATTACTTGCTCCTACAAACACACCTGTTTGAGAGCCTACTAATTTTTCTGGAGTGATTCCTGCATCTTCCAAACAAGCCCAAGCCAATTCAAGAAGTATACGTTGTTGCGGATCAGTAATTTGAGCTTCTTTAGGAGAAATTCTGAAGAAAGCCGCATCAAAAGCCGCAGCATCTTCCATAAAACCTCCTTGGTCTATTCCTGTAAATTCAGAACTTTTTGGCCAAGATCCTCTTTGTTTTGGATATGATCCAATTACACTTTTTTCTGCTTTTAAAACGTTCCACAAATCTTCTACGGAAGTAATATTACCTGGCAATTTACAGGACATACCAATAATTGCTACATCTGTATCTGTTATATTATTTTTTACTTGCGAAGATGATGATTGGTTTGTCGTTTCATTAGCTGGATTGATTTTTTGAGTTACATCTAGTGCTAATTTTTTTCCGACATAGTCGAGAACTTTAGAAACAGTATTGTATTCAAAGAAAAAGCCTGCTTCTAATCGTTGCTCAATTCTTTTTTCAATTTGTCGTTGTAACATTTGAAGATCAACAGAGTTTAATCCCATCTCCATTAATGGTTGTGTTGTATCAACATTTGTTGTATCTACAGCAAGAAGATGGGCAACTGTTTCAAGGATAAAAGTTTGAATGGAAGATTCATTTGATACTTCTTTAAAGTTTATTGCCTCCTTTTTGCTTGCATGTACTCGCTCGTTCAAGTTTGTATATTGTACCAATACTCCATTTCCTTCATTGATGATGTCTCTTTCGCGATAGTTGGCTAAGCTCTTAACAATTTTAGCTCCGTGGTTTTGATGAAAAGCCATGATTGGATCTTGGTTTTCTCCTTGTAATTGTATGTATTCGTCAAAAGAATAACCATCGCCTTTATTGTAATTTTTACAGATAGAAACTGCTACAATTTCCTCAATACCAGCCAATAGACTACATCTTTGCAACATAAACTCTAGCAACTGATCTCCGTAATTGAAAACCTGAACATTGGGATGAATGTTTACCGCTAAGAGTTGCATCACGTTGCCATTAGTGTTGTGCAATTGATGCACAGTATCCATAGTTGCTTTTTCCAACTGTGCTTTGTCTGCAATTTGTTGACTGTATATTACACCAACCACAGTTTCTTGTTTTTCTAATACAAATTGTCCCTGAGGGAATGTGTGTACTCGCTGTTCAATAGCTTCTTTTGAAGCACGTATATGTGATTGCCAGCAAAGTTTTTCAAGTGTATCTAACGCCTCTAAATCATTTACAGAAGCTGCACGAATTATATATTCTCTTTTGGTTATGTGATGAAAAGTAATTTCTTTTCCGTTTTTTGAATCTTGATAACGCTTAGATAGTTTTTCTGTAAAAAGTCCCACAGCAGCAGCACATGTAATAAATTCTTCTGTATTAATAGTGCTTGTAGTATGTTCGTTTAAGAAAAGTAGTTGGCCGTTATGCATTTGATCGGCATATACACCTAAGTATTTTTCCCAAGTAGCTTTATCGCTATTGTTTTTTGGAAATGTTTTCGGATTAACAAAAGAATGAATGTATACTACTTTTTGATCTTTGTCGATTTCAAGTGCTTGTAATGCTTTCTTCAATCCTTCTACTTGATGAATATCTCCTTGAAAAAATCGTGCATTGACCTTTTTTGTATCTATTTTCTTAACAATTGCATTGATTGCGTTTTGAGAAGAATCGACCCCATAAAAATACAACGGATTATCCTTGAGATGTTTACCGCGTAACGTGTTACTTGAAATCGTTTGATAGATTTCTTGAAGCAGCATGCCTTCGGCACAACCTACATTCACTATGTGCTGTGGTTGTTGGTCTAAAGATTGATTAAATATTTCTGTAATTGCAGAACGCAAGTCATTTAAATATTTTTCACTAATCATTACTTCTGTTATTGTTTGGTTGGTGTATGGTTAAATATGTTTTACGTTTAAAGTGTAGGCACATATTAAGGCCTCCTTACTGGAAGAATATGATTGCTAAAACTTCACGAAAATGAATATCTCGACAGGATGTGTTTAATATATGTCTTAAACACTCCTGCAAAGGATTTTGTGAAATTTTCTAGCAATCGCCAGATACTATTTAAAATTGAATGATGTAAGGTTTCAAGCTTTGTATATCTAAAAGAATCAATATACATTTTGAGGGTTATCGGGACATTGCAAGCTTGAATCAGGATATTACTTTAAGTAATATCCTGTTATAATTTTATTGTTCTTCAATGAAAGGGAATGAAGCGTTTTTGTATTTTTCTTTTTGTAAGAATTTAGGAAGTTCTTTTTGCATGAACTCAAAGTTTGCATCTTTCCCAGCCATGTTCATTAAGAATTGTGGAAAAAATCCTCCAAGTGAAATATCTTGTGTAAGTTGACATTGTACCACTCCATTTCCAAGCGGTGTAAATTGCCACACATTGTGCATACGTTCTACACGAATTTTACCTTCATTATGCTCAACAGCATTAGGAACGCTTGTTACATCAATAGTAACTACTTTATTTTCGTCTTGCGTTACTGATGTATTAATTAATAATTCTCTTGGTTGAAATGGTGATGGAAACTCTAATGTCCATAACGATATATCATAATGACGAATAGAATCCCAAGGTTGAATAATTTTACAACCTACACAATTTTCAAACCATTCTTTACAAGTTTCAAGATTGTGATCTAATAAATGAGGAGCTGCTAACTGGCTGAGTGTATAGTTTCCTTTGATGATACTTCTATACTTTACAACATTATCTCCTGGAACTTTTAAGGAATATACTTGTACTCCATCTTCATCTCTTTCAAGTTCCCATTGATTTGAACCAGAGTTTACCCAATACCAATTATAAAGATATAATATAGCAATTAATGAGATAAGACCAATTCCAATGCGTTTTAAAACTCTTTTCCATTTTTTGGGCTTTGCAGGTTTGTTTTCGTTTTCCATGTTAGTTGATAATTTTGATTAGTTATTGTTTTATTTTATTGATTGTAAGCTGTAAAGCTTTAAAATTTTTGGTGTAATTTATTTTTGGTAAACTTTTTTTATGAAATGAATTTGAATTATGCCCACAGTTTATCGGATAAATATTTTGCCATACAAACAAGTGTTAGTGTAGGTGGTTTTCTGAACGTATCAGGCAAAACAGAACGATCACATACATATAAATTTTTAAACTGTGTTTCTAAATTGCTATTTACATGTTCATTGATTTTTAATAGTCCGCCTGTACTTGTAACATTCACAGGGCTTTTTACAATATGTTTAGCTCCGGCATTTTGTAAAATCTTGATTGCTTCTTTTCCTCCTTTATCTAGTTTGGCAAGAACATCTTCTGAGATTTTTTTACGATATTGTCCATCTTCAGAAACACTTCCGCTCATCGGATCATGTACTTTTACACCGATTCCTATACTTTTTGAAAAAGAAAAAAGATGCCTAAACTTCAACATCGAAATCATTAATAATTGATAAAATAGCTTTGGAACATTGGCGTCTCCTAAGAAGATATCATCTTCTAACTTTGTTTCCATAGCTCCAACAAAATTATTGGTGGATCCTAATTTGGGAATCAATCCGAAGTACACTCTATTAGGATCTACATAAAATCCATGATTTCCTACGTTTTTCATACCACTTTTTTGAAGAATTACAGGCGACGCTAAAATTCCTGCTGCTAGTATGATTTTTTCCCCATACACTTTATGTATGTTTGACTTCTTTTTTTCCTTATACGCAACGCCTACTGCTTTATTATTTTCAAAAATGACGTTCGTAACTTCTACTTTTTCAAGTAATGTAGCTCCGTTTTCTACCGCTTCTTCTACAAAACTTTTTGCCTTCCATTTGGCTTCATACGAATATCCAGAGGTACATTTGTCAAGATCTACCAACATGGGTTGTTTTTCCCAATCATGGCCAAGATCTAAAGCACTTTCTCTAAGTTTGAGTGATTGCGGACCAAAATATTCATCTGGTAGATAGTTAATAGGTAATTCATTTTGAACTTCTTTGTATGCTTTAGAAAGATCCATACCTAACGACGAAAATGTTTCTAATGGTGGTGTTGCCGCTACTCCAAAATAGAAAGCTGTTGTTCCACCTGTCGTAATCGCACGCATATCCTTTAACTTTTCTGTAACCTTTACTTCGTTCAGTAATGGAGCTATTCCTGGTAAAGTTTCTTTTAAAGGCACTGTTGCTCCTTTTTCCAGAATTAATACCTTTTTTTGTTGTTTGGCTAACTCTCTAGCTAGTGTAGCACCACACGTTCCTGAGCCTACGATGATAGCATCATAGTATGTTTCTGAATGTAGTTGGGTCATGGTCGGTTTGTAAAGAAGTTATGATAAGCACATTATTTATTGATATAATCATCATTTATAACGTGCTTATCTAAAAAGTAAGTTTTGCAAAATTATTTATTGCCCGAATCGATATCTTTAAGTGATGTACGATATTCATTCATTTTCTTTTCTCTATAAGCAAAATCAGTCATAGCTCTTTGCGTAAAGAATTCATCATCAATTTCTAAGTTAAAATCGATTGACAATACATCATAATTTGTGATTCTTCGCGATAGTAAATTAATCATAGAAGATTTAGTAACTATCCAAACTCCATCAATTCGATCTACTTTTTTAGTAATTAATTGCTTGAATAGTTTCCCTGTTCGATTGTATAATTCATCCTTTAAAATCACATAACGTTCTTTATCTACATAACTTATTACTTTGCTATAGAACGTTTTCTTAGAGCGTGCTTCTGTAGGTGTTGATTCAATTATCCAAACTGGTCGATTGTTGAATGTATCTTCCCCAAGTAACTTGTATGTATAGTCTTTTATTTTTCTAGGAGATACATCTTCAATAGAGAATTCGGTTCCAAAAACGCTTCCTGTTTCTCCTCCTTCATTACTAGAAGCTATTCGCTTTACTTTTCCTAATGCTGGCAAGTATAACCAGAAATCATTATCGTCTTGATCTGCTTTTTTCCATACCAACATATTAGTTCCTTTATCGGCAATTGGAGAAATAATCATATCTAACGATTTGGCATCTTTCTTTTTTGGTCCTACCAAATAGTCTTTGTGAATATTTTCTACTACCACTTGACGCGGTTTCGTTTTACAACGTAATTTTCCACCAGAAATATCATATCTACACGATGTAAATTGAAATTTACGAATAGACGAATTGTACGTGAAATTTTCAACACTATCTACTTTTACCATAATCTCTTTAGGACTTTGCGCATTGGCATTTCCTATAAAGAAAAGAGACGATACTAGTAAAATAAGTTGAATACTTTTTTTAAACGGCTTCATGAATTTGTTCTTTTAAATTAGTTACTGTTTCTTCTTTGTCGTCTGGTGATTGTTTGTTGGCGCCAAAGTTTAGTTTGAAAACAATGATTAAAGCTGGTAAAAAGAATAAGTCACACATTAATCCTGCCATGATTGCGATGAATCCAAATCTTCCCATGTTGGAAGTTCCTGCTGCTGCGGCAACAGACATGATTCCGAAACCAAGTCCTAAGACTAATGACGTGAATAATAAGGCTTGTCCTGCTTCTTTCATAGTGTAACGTAAGGCTCTTTTTATATTTCCATCTTTTATTACTTCATGACGATACTGCGTAATAAACGTTACTGTATCATCAACAGATATACCAATTATGATTGGAGCGAGCATCATTGTGTAAAAATCTAGCGGAATTCCAAGTATACCAAGCAATCCGAAAGTTAAAATTGCTGGTAATAAATTTGGAAACATTGCTGCAGCACCCACTTTTGCCGATCCAAAAACTATTAAAAGAATCAAACAAATAGCAACTAATGCGATTCCGAAACTGTTTACTTCGTTTTTGGTTAAGTAATCTGCGGTTTGCATTGCTAAAGCAAAGATTCCTGTAATTGATACAGTTGCTTCACTGTAGTTTTGTTTTAAGTTGTTTACCATTGTTGCAATGTCTGATTGCATATTTTCAAATACCTTGCTGTATTCGTATGATCCGTAATTGTGTAGTGAAATTTTTATGTTTGCTTTTTGATAATTGTCTCCCACTAATCTTTTACGATCTTCTGGACTTGCATTGTTAAACATGAACAAGGTTTGTGAAAGTACTTGCGGATCTTCTGGAATGATGTAGTTTTCATCTTTTCCTTCATTTAGTTTTTTATAAGCATCTTTGGCTACATCTGCCAATGAAGAAGTCATTACTACGTATTTTTCATATTTTTCCTCAAACTTACGTTGTAATTCATCCATAGATTTTAACACTTTAGGATCTTTAAAAGCATTTTCTTTTCCTAAATCTAAAAAGACTACCATACTATAAGCTCCCATCATTTTGTTATCTGCAATCTCAACATTTTCTCTAAACTTAGAATCCTCCGGATATTGATCTAACATGTTAGAGTTTACTGTAACCATCGTTGCTCCGTAAATACAAAAAGCGATGATTCCGAAGAAAATTACTAAGATTGGAACTGGTCTTTTTTCTACCAAAGGAACCACCTTGTCTAAAATGCGTTGCATAATCACTGCAAAATTTGGGAATATACGCGATAACAAACTTCCAGATGATTTATCTGACTCGTCTCCTTTTTTCCAAGGTTTCCATATGTCCATTAATATTGGTAATAGGAAAATTGTAAATAAGAACGCTAACGAAATTCCTAGAGTAGACATGATAGCAAAGGTCTGAATTGGCACCACAGGTGTAATATTTAACGCAATGATACCTACCATATTTGTGGTAGCCGTTAGTAATAATGCTGTACCCACAGTTCCATAAATCGTTTTTAAGGATGTTTTGTGATCAACGTTTGTATTTCGTAAAAATGAATATCCTGACATGATATGTACGGAATCCGCAATACCAACCGTAAGTATTAATAAAATCGTAAGTATTAAGAATCCTGTAATAGTTAGTCCTAATAATGCAGAAATTCCTAAGGTCCAAATGGTACTAAGAATTACAATTGTTAACGACCATGTAACTGCTGAAAATCTTCGGAAGAAATACCATAACAATACAATCATGATTAATAATGCAGCCATGTACAAATTCCCCATTTCATCAACCATCAACAAGTCATATTCAGCTGCTGGAGTATTTCCTACAGCATAGTATTCGAAATGCTCAGCGTATTCTGGCTTGCTTAAAATTTCATTGATTGCCTCGTTAAGTTTTAAGTAATCTGCCTGATCTGTTGGCTTAAAACGTGGTGTTGCTGTATCAGTTACAGTTTCTTCAAGCGTTAAATCAGTATCTGTATCTAATACTAAATCGTCTACTTTTACCTCTTCTTCATCTAATGGAATTGCACCAAAATTGGTTTCAATGTAAATTCCACCATACTTCATATCTTCTGAGAAGTACTGTAATGGAAATTGTTTTTCTCCTTTCGCTATTTCTCTTAATTCGTTTCGTTCTGCTTGACTTTCAGGAACATGTTCTCCCACTAACGGACGTGCATACAAAAAGTCATTTTCGGCTGTTAATACACGTGCATTTACAACAGTATTGACTTTTACAATGTGATCTAATGCAGATTTCTGACCTATTCTCAGAGTTTCTTTGTAGTTGAGTAGATCTTCTTGAATTGACTTTACCGTTTGTAGTGATTTTTCAGAAAAAACATCACCATCTTTAGGTTTGTAAACAATATATACTCCATCTTCACTTCCAAATTGAGCATGATATTCATTGAACGCAATTTTTGTTGGATCATCATCTTGAATCCATCCTTCAATGGTCATGTCCATTTTTAAATTGCCAAGATTCATAATCAGGAAAACGGTCGCTGCTATGAAAAATCCTAAGTAAAGCCACTTTCTTTTTAAGACTTTTTCTGGAATTTTACTAATGAAGCGCGATACGGGATTAAGTATATTCTTCATAAAATTGGTTTTAGTAGATTATTGATTTTTGATTAGTTACTATTGGTTATTTGTGTCAGCATTTACATAAGTATACATTACACTGACATTACTATTTACTTGTGTATTTGTATGATGACATTTCCTTTTTTTCGCTCTGTATCAAGGTATTTATGAGCTTCTACTACATTGTCAATAGTATAGGTTCTGTCTATAATTGGTTTGAGTTCGTTTTTTTCTATTAATGCATGAATGGTTTCCATATCAGATTGTTTAATACTAGAAAGCCAATAGTTATTAAGATAGATTCCTTTCGGTTTTAATATTTTTTTGCACTTAAAGCGTGTAGATTTCATTACGGCATCATATACTACATCATATTTTTTCCCTGTTTGGGTAAAGTCCTCTTGCGTATAATCAATAACATGATCTGCTCCGATAGATCGAACCAATGCTTCATTTTTACCACTACACACAGCCGTTACTTCTGCCCCATAGTATTTTGCTAGTTGAATTGCATACGTTCCTAAACTTCCAGAACCTCCATTGATGAGAATGCTAGTTCCTTTTTGTACTTTTCCTTTTTGTAGATTTTTCAAAGCAGTCAGTGCTCCAGAAGCTACAACCGATGATTCATCTAGCGTTAAGTTATTGGGTATTTTTTTGATGATTCCTTTACGTTCTTGCGTACCATCTTTTACTTTTTCACGTATACAGCAATATTCAGCATATGCTCCTAATCGCAATCCCGTAAGTCCAAAAACTTCATCTCCTTTTTTGAAATGTGTCACTTTTGATCCTACTTCTTCAATAATTCCCGAAAGTTCTATTCCTGGTATAAGATTTTTTTTAGGTTTCAAAAAGCCAAATAATAAGCGAACTACAATAAAAGGACTCGATCTACGAATACGAGAATCACCCGCATGAGCAGTCGTTGCATGTACTTTAATTAATACTTCATCTGCTTTTGGTGTTGGTTTTTCAATGTTTTTAATCTGTAGAACTTCTGGCGGACCGTACTCCGTAATAACTACTGCTTTCATAAATGAATTTTGCGTGTTTTTGAATGATAATTAATTCTACTTATCACTTATGAATTCACTTTTTTGGGTGTCGCTTTTTTTAGCACTTCATTGATTTTTTTTGCGATGATTGCACTTGATGATTCATCAGTAATAGAAAAATGATCTGCCTTTATAGATTCAATAGTTACTGGTTTTGCTAGAAGTGCATTCCAACCATAGTCTTCAGAAAGATTTTCATACCCTTCCATATAACCATCAGTCGCTCTAAAGAGTACTGTATTAACTGTATTTGTTAGCTTCTCTGGATGATATGCTCTACAACTCATATCCATAGCACGAGCTATTTTGTATGTTGTTTCAAATTGAGCTTTTGGAATGGTAAATCCTTGTTTTGTAATTACTTCATAGAGATAATCAAAACGATCTTCTTCAGACATCGCTTTTAGTTTTTCAACATCTATTGCTAATTTTTCATCAGAATTAGCCGCAAATTTTCCATTGAAAACACCAACAATTTCATCAACCATATCAATTAACTTTTGTGAAGGTGAAAAGCAATCTAAGAAACCTAGCAATTCTACTTTTTCTCCTTTTTGAGTGAGTATCTTAACTATTTCAAAAGCAATCATTCCTCCATTAGAAAGTCCCATAATACGATACGGTCCTTTTGGCTGTACTTCTTGAATTTCTGCGACATTTGCTTGAGCAATTTTTTCAATAGAAATCTCTTCTGGTAATGCTTCCGTACTCATTACTAGCTCTAATCCGTAAAACGGCTGACTCGTTCCTAAGGCTTGAACCAAATGTTGAAATGATAGTGTTGTTCCGTTTCCGCCTGGTGAAACTGCAAAAATTGGGCGTTTTTTTCCTTTAGTTTGTAAAGGAATTAGGGCTTTTGCTTCAACTTGCTCTACGGTAGTTTCTGAAGCATTTGTGATTGCTAATTTTTCATCACTAGTCACTTGAACTTTTTGTACTTTTTGAGGAAATATATCACATAAATATCTAGCCAAGCTATTCACTTCAGGGTTATTAAAAATAATAGCTGGAGACATTGTTACCCCTAAAAGGTTCATTGTATTGGAAACAAACGTTCCTATATCTATAGAGTTTAATCCTAACTCTAAGAAGTTTTTTGATTTGTCTACCTCTGTGATAGAAATATTTAATAACAATGCTATTTCCTGCTGTAGATAGAGTTCCATTTTTTCAATAGCTGTCAAAGAATATTCTTTATGTTCTTCTTCAGAAATGTAAAAGAACTTCTCTTGAGCTATTTTTTCGGTAGCATCTTGTAAAGTTGGTTTTGCGTCTGTAGTTTTTTCAACCTTTTTTGTTATTGATAAAGCCACAGGTGTTACTTCTCCTGTTACTTCAGCCCAATATCTAGTTTGGTAAAACGGATAAGACGGCAAAGATATAGGCTGCATATTTTTTTCTTCCCAAAGTGATTTCCAAGGCACATCAAAACCTGCAATCCACAAGTTTGCTAATTTTTGCAAGTGATCTTTTTGAGCACCATCACGAATAAGCATTTTGGTCATATCATCTGTAAAGATTCCCATTAATGGATTGTTTTCTGCTTGCTTTACAGCTCCATAATAGATACTCTTTTTTTCTAATTGAGTTTTGTCTTTTGGAAAACCACTTTTAACCGTATTTAACTTACTTAACAAATCTTGAGGCGAATTCGCTACGATTGCCAAACGTTCTTCCATAGCTTCACGTCCCGTTTGTAATGTGTATATCATATTGGTAAACATGATATCTTCCGTATTTGATAAATACGAAATGTAATGTTGAACGCTTTCTATTAGTTTATCTTGATCTTTCGCAGATATTACAAATAATTGTGGTTCGGTTGAATGCGAAGCTAAGTTTCTATAAGATTTTGTGTATTCTTCTAATAAGATGTGCACATTCACTCCTGTATCAGCAAATGAATTGATTCCTGCTCTGATAATTGCATCGTCTTCATTACGAATGGACTCAAATGGAATTTCTTTATCTGCTATATAAAGCGGATGCTTAGGATTATTGATATCTATAAAAGAATTTACCGTATTTTTTGTAATTGTTGCTGGGAATTTTTTATGATGTAATGAAAGTGCAAGCTTAATTAAACTTGCTAATCCATTTACCGATTCCAAGTTTCCTATATTTCCTTTTAAACTTCCTAAAGCACAACTCTTTTTATTGATTTGAGCATTTTCAAATACCTTTTTAATTCCCTCATACTCAAATGAATCTGCCCATTTTGTTGCATATCCATCAACTTCAATGTAGTGAACACCTGTTGGGTCAATGGCTGCATTTTCAAAACAATTGCTAATTACATTTGTAATAGATTCGGTATCAATTTCTTGTAAAAATCGAGCGTTTCCACGATTGTTTTGGTGACAACTTTTGATAACCCCATAAATCTTATTTTGGTCTCTTTCTGCATCTGAAAGTCGTTTTAATACTACTGACGCTGCTCCTTCTCCACGTGTAAATCCATTTGCTTTATCATCAAAGACAGCACAAGTACCATCTGGGGAGAGCATGTCATATTTTGATAGTGCTATATAATCATCCGCAAAAAGATTTAGTGAAACGCCACCTACAATTGCTACATCACTTTCTCCATTTTGTAAAGATTGATACGCTCTGTTTATAGCTACAGCCGAACCAGCACAGTTTACATTGAAAGTTTCACTCGGCCCATGAAAATCGAATAGAAAAGAAAGTCTATTAGACAAATAATACGTTGGGCTAGACGACGAAAAGAAAGGTTTGTTGGCAACTTTTAACTTGTCAACATTATTTCGCAAGTAATGTTCGTACTCTGAATATTCATAACTAGTATAGATGCCTGTTTTACTTCCTTTAAGCTCTTTCGGATTGATTCCTGCATCTTGAAATGATTTATACACTTCTTGAAGTAATAAACGTTCTTGCGGATCCATCAATTTGGCTTCTTCATCATCAATGTTGAAGAATTTAGCATCAAAACAATCGTGGTGATCAATTAACGCTGCCCATTTGGAATTTGTTTTTCCTTCTTGTTTTGTGGCTGAGTAATGTGTTTTCCAATCCCAACGATCTTCAGGAATTTCTTTGATACTATTTTTTTGTTCAATCAAATTTTCCCAGTATTGTTGTGCATTAGGCGCTTCTGGAAAGTTACAACTTACTCCTACAATGGCAATGTCATCGAAAGCTATTTTGCCCTGCGAATAGTTTGTTTCTTCAACATATACTTCTTCTTCGTACGAAGAATCATCAATTATTTCATCTACTAAATTGTAATGTGCTAATAGTTCATCTAAATGACTATTAATCAATGTATCTGCGATATCTTCAATGGTATTGAATTTGCGGTAACTAAGATCAATTGCAAATTCTTGTTGAATTTTATCCAATACATTTTTATGTGGAATGTCTATACGGTTAGAAGACTCATTTTTTCGAGCAACTACTGGTCGTTGTTGTCTACGAATTTTTCTTACAGGCTCTTGAGGTGTTGATTGTTTTTCAACTCGAGGAGTTGCTACTTCTTTACTAATTTCAGGAGTTTCTATCTCTGAAACCGTAGTGCTTTCATTAGTCAACTCTTCAATAGCTTCTGCAAGTTCTTTGATGGTATTTACCTCTGTAAATTGTGCAGGCGTAATAGATATATTCATGCCTTTTGAAAGGTTTGACATCAATTCCATTGCAATAATGGAATCTATCCCGAAACTATCAAAGTCTGCATCAACATCTAGTTTTTCTAGAGAAATCTTAAGCGTTTTAGAAACTATATTTTTTACCTGTGTAAGTACGTTTGATTCTGCCACTTTGTTGGTGTATTTTGTTTATTGATTGAATCTTTTTAAATCTCTAACTAAAAGATCTTTTAGTTTTTGCATTTGTGAATCGGTAGTCTGATCTATTTTTGAAATGCTTTTGTTTTCTACTGGCTTAGGTGTTTCTACAAAGACCGCTTCTTCTTTTTTAGCTTCCACTGGTGCTTCATAAAAGAATCCTTCATCCATAAGTGTTTGTAAACTCTTTTTTACCGCATTGATAACATTTCGAATATCTTCGTCTGTGTGTGCTGTGGTTAAGAAACAGTTTCCTTGAATATTTGTTTCAACTCCATTCATTCGCATTAAAATGAACATTAATGCCTCAGTAATTCCCCAGTAACTATCTATGTATCTGAAACGGAATAATGAACCAAAAAAATCAATAGTTATAGGCAAATTATGCTCTACAAAATATTGATTTAGTTCCTCCACCATTCGCATGGTGCGTGTATTGAGCTTGCAGTACAAACACTCGCATGTATGTGAATAGTAGTTACAGTTATCTCTTTTTTCCAAACGCTTTTTAATTTCTTTCATTGTTGCGTAAGAAGAGGCTACTTTTAATGGATTTTGTGAATGTGTTCCTCCCATTCCAACTCTTTTCGATTTTGGCATCGAATCATCATTGAATTCCCAAGTTCCACCATCAATTAAATCCATATATTTTTGAGAACCAGCCACTAATCCTGTAGGCAATCCACCTCCTGGAATTTTTCCATATGTAGAAATGTCTGGTGTTATATTGAAGATTCCTTGAGCTCCTTTTGGACTTACTCGGAATCCTGTAATCATTTCGTCAAAAATCAGAGGAATGTCTTTTTCAATAGTAATATTGCGTAGTTCTTTTAAAAATTCAACCGGTTTGTTATATATGTGTCTCGATTGTACTGGCTCAACTAAAACACCAGCTATTTCATCTGCTCTTGCTTCAATGATATCTAATGATTCTTCGTCTCCATATTTCAATACAATAATTTGATCTGCAAATTCTTGTAACATTCCTGGTCCAGCTGCCAAACTATTGCCTTGCATATCGCGCATTGCCATTACAACATCGGAAAGTCCGTGGTAAGCTCCTTCAAATAACGCAATCTTTTTTCGGTTCGTTGCTGCTCTCGCAATTCGTGTAGCAACCATTACCGCTTCTGTCCCTGATTGTGTGTACAGCACACGATCATGCCCAGTTAATTCACTAATAATTTGAGTTGCGTTATGGATTGTTTCAGAGTATCCTGCTAGTGGAATTCCACGATCAAGTGCTGCTTTCACGGCATCAACAATCATTGGTGCTTTATGACCGAAGATATTTACTCCCATATCACCCGAAATGTCTATGTATTTATTTCCATCAATATCATATACATAAGCTCCTTCTGCTTTTTCGTAAGTAACTTGGAAATGCAGTTGTTTGATTTCTTTGATTAAATGGAAATTACGACGCTGATCTACAAAATGAAAGTGATGTTTCGGTACGTTCGCTTTTGATTTTGGAACAAATTTTTCGTATTTCTCAGTCAGTTTTTGAATAAATTCTCTATGATGATCTTCTAGATCTCTTTGATCTAAAGGTTTTAATCTTTTTGATGAAGAAAAATTTCCATTAGTTACATCTGTAATGCCTGTCAATGATTTTATCTGCGAAATAAGTTGTTGCTTTTCCGTTTCTGACAAACCATCAAAGATGCGCATGGCTTCTTTCTTCTCAATCTTTTTCGAGATAATTTTCTCTGCTATTTCAGTGTCAAGTGTTTGCATATTCATTGTATTTAATGGATTTCATCACTAACACAGCATGTACTGCAAGTGTAGAAATTGGTTAGTTTTATTGGTTGATTTTTTTAAAACAAAAATTGAGCTTTGAAAGCTAAATGTTGTTGTTCTCTAAATTGGTAAAATGCACTTTGCTCATCATTTGTAATCGGAATAATCGCATCAAGAGAAAGTGTTATGTTATCATTTAATTTGTATGCTGCTGATAAAAGATTGAAAAATGTAGTATTAGGACCATTATACATTGTTATATAATTCAGTGAAAGATCATTTTTCATCAATTCTTTTACCACTACAAAAAACGCCGTAAAATCGTTTCTAGGAATCCCTACTATTTCATTTGTCCAATTGATGACATGATTGTTTACTAATTCAAGCGTAAATGTGGTCGTGCTGTTAGGACCGTATTCAAAACCTAACGAAGTATCAAATGCATTTCGTTCAATAATTCCTAAAGAAGCTGTATTGTATGCTCTAGGAAATTTGATTGCATTTTCTCCTCTAATCAATAGATTCCCGATAGCATAATTAAAGCTCATTCCAACAGTGGTGAATCTTTTTTCATGTAATTGTACCAAGTTTGGATTTACTTGTTCTCTTACAAGATTGTTATCAATCAAACTGGTTACAATTATGCTTACATCACTTTTCTTAAAAGCTTTTTTCCAACGGAATCCATATTCAATAGAATTTTTTCCATTATCTACTTCTTGAGTTACAATATTTGTTCCTGCAAAAGAATCTTCAAAAAATCGAGTCCCTTCTTTTGGAAATAGATTGAATCGTGCATTCGGTACAAAAAAGGTATTAAAGTTTCCGATAGAGGTGTAAAAATTAAGCCCAATCATAAATTGTCCAACTCGCAACTCATCAATGTTCAAATTAAGTGGATCTCTAAAATCAAACGGATTGATTTCATCTGTAATAGCGGCAAAATCTGATTCTCCCCAAGCCAATGTTTGTAATCCAACTTTGATGCTACTTTGCTTATAACTATACTGTACAAAAGCATTTCGTGTGATAGACCCAAAAGCGAGGTCTGCTTCTTCAAAATCGTCATTATTGTAGTAGCTTAAACGTCTGCTTCGGCTATCGCCATCCATAAAGACAAACGATTTTGTATCTAACTGGACAAAAAGATTGTTGAATAGAAATTTTGAATATTCTAAACGAAATGCAAACCTGTTTTTAATAACTTCTGTCGGATCAGTAAAATTGTACGTAAACTCATAGCTAATCCCTAGTCGTGAAGGGCTAAATATGTATTCGTTCCAAAATGATTTTTTAGTTTCTGTATCGCCTTCTATTGTCTCTGTTATGGTGTCTCGTTCGGTTCCTGTATCGAACATGTCACCATCTAACATATCTAATTTGATACCTCCTTGAGATTTTTTTTGTGAAAGGGTATCTTTTTCCTTTTCAGGTTGTTGTGTTTGACTAAAACTTATGTGTGCAAATAGTAAGAAACACACTGTTAGTGAGAAGAATGATTTAATCATTGTATACTCTTTTGTGATTTTTAGGAAATCTTTTTTGTGATTCTTACGAAAGTTTATCGAAATCCTTTCCTAATAGTTTTTTGAATTCTTCTGTCATGTCTTCTGTAGATTTCTTTGCAGAACCATTGGAAGTAATGTTATAGAAAGATTCTAAATATTTTTCAAATTCAAGTGATTCTGGAGTATTATAAAGCGTGTATTCTTCATTGGCAAAAATTAATGATTTGAGTGATACACATATTTCGCCTTGCGCATTCAGTAAATAGATATCCAATCCTATTTCATCTTCGTTGAATTTACTATTTCTTGCTTGACGAATCCAGATAAACATTTCTTCTTCACAAGGAGATAAAACTGTTAATTGATCAAGTTTCATTGGTTGTGGAGCGCTTTCTGTATAATAATCTGGTTGAATCATATACCCAGAAGCATGTAACGCAACTTCTATCATCGCTGGATGAATTACATAGCGAGACGCATCTTTTTTCAAATCTTCAGATAAACTTACTTTAAGTACCAATTGTTTATGCCCAGTGTACATTTTCTGAATATCAGGATATGCATACCCGTTGAATCCTTTTTGAGCAAATGCTTCGAAGAAATTTATCTCTTTAATAGCTACTTCACTAAGCTGTTTTTGCAACAGTTCAATATCAATTTGCTTTGACTTGGTCATTATTTCTAACCTTGCAGTACCTTCAAAGTGAACACTTTCTTCATTATTTTGATTGCTGTAGGCTTCAAACGTTACCGTATGAGAATTTTCTTCTCGTACAGCCAATGTTATCGCCGTTTCAGTATTGGCAATAAAGGAATGATACCACTGTATGTTTCTAAATTCTATCGCTTTAAAGTCTAATGTAGCAGTAGATGCATGAGTAATTGCTGTGTTTGCCATTTCTAAAAATGCACCTGCCGATAATGTTTTTTCACCTGTTTCTTCTTCTAATAAGAAAAATTCATTTTTATGAAACGTAGAACTGTATGCCTGTTGTCTTAATACAGAGGTATTGGTATGCAATAATGGATGCATCGCTTTTGCAATTGTATGTCCCTTTGCATTGTTTTCATCATAATCAAACCAATAGCTTTCTCTGGCAAAAGGATATGTTGGAATGTTTGCGCGCTTAGGTTTATCGTGTCCATAAAGTGTATTCCAATCAATTTCAGCTCCTTGCACCCAAGCTTTTAATACCTCTTCATGGTTATAAGCTTCTATATAAGAATTGATTTCTGCATTGCTAGGAAGCACGACTTCTTTGTTCTTTTTATTTACTTTTCCAACGTGTAAGTTTTCTAACTCTTCTCCGTTGATATAATCTTTCAATAACTGAGTAAGTTCTTCTTTGGAGTTGACAGCAATTCCCAAGCGTTCTTTCATTTCGTCTCTTCCAACTTGTAACGTGTATGTAAGATTAAGCAAGTCTATTTCTTGATTTTCAACAAATTGTAATATTGACTCTGCATAAGCTTTTAATCTATCTTCATTTTTTGCAGATAAGACAAATAAGAATGGTTTATTAAATTCTATTGGTTTTTCTTCCTTGGAAGGAATGTATTCTTCAATAACAACGTGTGCATTTGCTCCTCCAAATCCAAAAGAGCTGATTCCTGCACGTCTTGGAGCTTCTTTTCCATCTGCACCAATCATTCGTTCCCAAGGCTGGGTTTTATCGACCACATAAAATGGAGTTCCTGCAAAACTGATATGAGGATTGAGTTCTTCAAAGTGTAGAGAAGCCGGAATTTGCTTGTATTTCATTGCTAATACTGCTTTTAAAAAACTAGAAATTCCCGCAGCCGTTTCCAAGTGACCTATATTGGTTTTTACTGAACTTAAACCAATGTGAGGTGTTTGTGGAATTGGTTTGTTATGCTTGTCATATAATTCTTTGAATGATTTTGCCAACGCTCTAATTTCAATTGGATCTCCCAAACTTGTTCCTGTTCCATGGCATTCTATATATCCTACCGTTGCAGGATCAATTTGCCCTTTTTCATATGCTTCAACTAATAATTCTGCTTGCGCATGTGGATTAGGAGCTGTTAGCATTGTTGCTTTCCCTCCATGATTTTCGGAAGTTGCTTTGATGACAGCATATATTTGATCATTGTCTGCTTCCGCTTGAGCTAAGGTTTTTAAGAAAATAGCTCCAGAGCCTTCTCCTCTAACATATCCATTAGCGCTTTTATCAAATGTCTTACATTTTCCATCACTACTCAACATTCCAGCCATTCCGAAAGAAATGTGTGCTGCTGGTGTCATCATTAACTGAACTCCTCCCACAATAGCCATATCACTACTTCCTGTATGAATAGATTCTATGGCTCGATGAATAGCGATTAGCGAACTAGAACATGCCGTATCAATTGGAGCACTAGGACCACGTAAATTTAGTAAGAATGAAATACGATTTGCTAGGATGCAGTGTGAATTTCCAGAAGCAGTATAGCCATCAAGTTCTACATTGAGTCCATTCATCAAGTCACTGTAATCGTGTACTGCAACACCAACAAATAAACCAGTTTTAGTACCTGAAAGATCGGAAACTTTATAACCAGAATCTTCAATAGTATTCCAAACAGTTTCTAAAAACACGCGCTGTTGTGGATCCATCATTTCTGCTTCTCTTGGTGAAATTCCGAAGAATAATGGATCAAATTTGTCAGCATCATCAATGAATCCGCCGTATTTTGAATTTGTTTTGTTTTTTTCTGTAATCGGATCTCCATCATAGTCTTCCCAAATCCAGCGATCTCTTGGTACTACTGAAATCATGTTCTCTTCATTTTTCAGGTTTTCCCAATATTCTTGCATGTTTTTGGATTTAGGCATTACTCCACCAATTCCAACAATTGCAATAGGACAATCTACAAAACGAGAGTCTGCAGATATTCCTGATCCTTGCGAGGTTTTATTGGCTGCAATTGTTTGAGAAGTGCTTGGATTCCAACCTTTATTGATTCCTGTAAATGAAGGAGTTTCTGCTTTAGCTTCTTTTACCGCTGTGTTGCTTTGTTTTGAAGTTTCTTGTACTGTTGAGCTATTATTAGCTGCTAAATTGTATGTGTTAACAACAGCTGCATTATGTTCATTAATTAGATATTTTGTAATCTCATTAATTGACGGATATTCAAAGAATAATACTGGTGTAATGACATCCAAACCGTATTTTTCATTCAATGCGTTTGCATAGGAAGCCAGTCCAATAGAATCAAAACCTATGTCTAATAGAATTTTATCAACTGCAACATCATCTTCTTCTAGTTTTAAGAAGTCCATTGCAATTTGAATAAGCTCTTTTTGAACTAAAGTCGCTACTTCTCCATTCGCCTCATCTGAAATGGATGGGCTAGTCTCACTACCCGTGTTTACAGTTGTTGAGTGATCTTCTTCTTTTTCTCGAATTCCCCAAGCAATTTCCATGCGCTCTTGCATTCCTTCAACAACCACAATTTGTGTTTCTTCAGCAAATAAACCGCTTGTAAAAGTACCTATACCCGTTTCCGTTTTTAACGGTCTGATTCCTAAACTATTTTTAAAGAACGCTTCCATTTGCGCATCTAACTTCATTCCTCCATTTGCCCAAATAGACCAGTTCAAACTAAGTGATTTTCCTGAACGTTCTCCTTGTTGTTGTAGTGCTTCTCTTCTTTGAATATATGTATCCATGAAGTGGTTGGCATAGGAATAATCACTTTGTCCCATGTTTCCTCCAACAGCTGCCATGGAAGAGAATGTTACGAAAAAGTCTAATGCATCATTTTTTGTCAAAATATCTAGATAGAATGCTCCGTAAATTTTTGGGGCAAATACCGCTTGCATTTCTTCAATTGTTTTATTGCGAATGTTAGAATCGCGAAGAACACCTGCGCTATGAATAATTCCATCAATAGTCCCAAACTTCTTTTTTGTTTCAACTATGACTTTATTGACATCATCCCATTTGGATATATCTGAAGCAATGTACAATACTTCTGCCCCTAGTTTTTCTAGCTCTTGAATTTTAGTCGATTTTTCTTCTGAAAGTACAGAACGTCCTGTTAGCACTAATCTTGCTTTGCATTCTTTTGCTAAGTATTCTGCAAAAATGAATCCTAATCCGCCAGCACCACCTGTGATAAGATATACTCCTTTTTCTTTTAATCCTTGATTCGTTGCCGATGAGCGATTGCTATTCCAACGTTCCAGATTTTGTAGTTTTCTAACAAATCGTTGATCTTTTTCATAACGAACCGCTAATTGTTCAATAGTATCTAATTGTAATTCAGCTACTACTATTTCAGATAGTTGATCAGGATTTACTTGTTGACTAATTTCTATGGTTTTACAACGAATATTAGATTGTTCTAAGTGTAAGCTTTTTATAAAACCATTAATTGCTTCGTTTTGTGGTTGTGCCGTATTTTCTGAACCATGATATATATATGCTATTGAAATTTTATCATCAGACTTCAACTGCATTAATCCTTGACAAACATATAAGAATGCATATACACCCTTTGTTAAGGCATTGGTTAATGATTCTTCATTTTCAGTAAATGTTTCTTTTGACCAGCCAAAATAGATTTTATCTAATACAATTCCTTGCTTTTGTAATTCGGCAAATAGTTGTCCAAATTCTTCTTTATTTTCAGGATTGATTGTGAATTGATTATCAGAATTTTTTTGATACTTTTTCCCTGGTTGTATGAGAATGACTGGTGTTTTTGTTTGTTTTTGATAGCTTTTAAATGTAGCATCATCTGTATCAAACAATAGAATACTTTTACTGACGTTAAGCTCTTCTATATTTTTTGTTAGAGAAACAGCTTCCCAAATGTGAGTATAATATAAATCTAAAAATTCATCTACCTCCGTTGTATTTGCAGTTTTTGGAACTTCTGCAGGTTTTTCGTGAATGTCCGTTAGCGGAATCCCAACAGATTCATTGATTTTTACTAATATTTTTCCATTCTCATCCGTAATAATCAAATTTGCCTTTGACAGATTTGAGTTCGGTTCATTTACTTTTTGAATATAACTATAGCAGTTCTCCGTAAGCGGATGTAAAATTTCTACTTCACCAAATGAGTAAGGTACAAATAACCCTTCTGAAGATTCTTCACTTTGCGACAACAAGTGCGCTGCCATAACGGTTTGTCCTGTTCCATCTAGTAATGAAGGATGCAGTAAATAGTCTTTAAATTCATTTTCACATACATCAGGGACTTTCATAATCCCTAGCATTTCATCGTCGTTTTTAAAGACTTCTTGAAGCACTTGAAAACTTGGACCTAAACCTAAACCTAGTTTTTTAAATTCAGGATAGGCGTCTTTTCCATCAGCTACTTTTGTACAACGTTCTTGGATTCCTTTTACATCAATGAATTCTGTAATTGCTTCTTCTTCATCAGTTACATAGGTTAATTTTCCTTGTGAATGTAATTGCTTGTCGCCTGCTTCATTTTTGCTGAATACTTCAAATTTGACAACCTGTCCAGCTTGTGGAATGAGTTCTATCCACACATCTGTTGGTTGAGAATTATTTACTGTAATTGGATTCAGCCAAATAATGTTTTTGATTGCTTTTACTTTTTTTCCAGCTGCTAATTCACCTGCTTTTCGGGCAAAATCCAAATAGGCAACTCCTGGTAATGTAGGAATATCAGATACTAAGTGATCGTAAATGAAAAATTCTTGATCGTGAAAAGTTTTCTTAAATAATTGACGTTCAAAGGTTGATTCGTTTGCATCAATCATTGGGTGCATTGCTGATGCTGTACCTATTATTGCTTCATTGTCGGTTCTTTCAACCCAATGACGTTTGTCTGCAAAAGGATACGTTGGCAATGAAATTCGTTTTCCATCATTTGTATTGGCAATAGCTTGCCAATCATTAATAATTCCTTCAATCCATAATTGTCCAACTTTATGAAGGTCTCCACTTTCAGCAATTAGCTCAATAAATGCTTTTTTCTCGCTTTTGTTGAGTAATTTGGCAATGTTTCCAACTTTTTCAACTACGCCTTTTAGTATGTTATGATCTTTTTGATCTTCAATAAATAGAGTAAGTTTTTCTATTAACTCCTCTTTTGTAGCGGCAATGATAATAAGCCTGTGTTCAAAAGATTTTCTACCGACACGAAGAGTATGCCCTATATCTTGTATGCGTATATGTTGATTTGCTTCATTTTGTAAGAACTTCAGTAGACGTTCGGCAGTAGCTTTGAGTCTATCTTTTTTTACAGCAGATAACGGAAAAATTTGGTATGCCCCTTCCTCTTCAGGTAATTGGGCATGCTCATAAGATTCTATAATTACGTGTGCATTTGCGCCTCCAGCACCAAAAGAACTTATTCCTGCACGTAGCGGAAATTCCTCTCCATCAACTATTTTAGGCTTCCAATCTTCAACTTCTTGCTCTACATAAAATGGAGAATTTTTAAAATCAATAAATTCATTAAGTTCAGTAGAATGCAAAGAAGGCACTAATTTTTTGTGCTTCATTTGCAGCAAAACTTTATGAATTCCCACAACACCTGCTGCGGCTTCTAGGTGGCCTATATTGGTTTTTACTGAACCAACTGCACATGTTTGATTTGCGACTTCATATTTATCAAATGCTCTTTTAAGACCTGAAATTTCAATAGGATCACCTAATTCCGTTCCTGTTCCATGCGCTTCTATATATCCTACACTACGTGCGTCTATATTGGCTTTTTCTAAGGCAGTTACAACTAGACTTGCCTGAGCTTTTGGATCAGGCACCATATAACCACTAGTTCGTCCACCATGATTTACAGATACACTTTTGATGACACCATAAATATGATCTCCATCTTTTTCGGCTTGTGCTAATGGTTTGATGAAAATAGTTCCTACTCCTTCTCCAGCCACATAACCATTTGCTCCTTTACCAAAGGTTCTACAAACACCGTCTGGAGATAATGCGCCTCCAAAAGAGTTGATATCAAATTTACTTTGATGTAAATCCAAGTTGACACCACCTACGATTGCTCCAGCACATTCTCCATTATAAATTGATTCACACGCTAAATATAAAGCTGTCATACTTGAAGAACACGCTGTATCGACTGACATACTTGGTCCTGAAAGATTTAAACAGTATGAAATTCTGTTTGCAACACTCCATAAAAACGAGTTTGGATTGGTATCATGTCCAACTAATTTTTCTTCCGCACCAATCATTTGATACATTGTCCATACAGCACCAACAAAAACTCCAATGTTTTTTGGTGTATTTTCTGGCGTGAGGATTTCTGGATAATAGCCCGCATCTTCAATAGATTCCCACGCAGTTTCTAGAAGCAATCGCTCTTGCGGATCGAACATTTCTGCAACAGCTGGTGGAATATTGAAAAACATGGAGTCGAATTTATCAACATCTTCTAAAAATCCTCCTCTATATTTTTTTGTAAATCGTGTGTTTTTTCTTTGCTTAAGTCGTTCTTCAGGAATTACCTCAACACAATCTCTTCCTGCCAATAAATTTTCCCAAAGTTCGTCTAAGTTTTTAGCTTTTGGATATCTTCCTGACATTCCTACAATAGCAATGTCTTGATGTTTATAGTTTGTATTTTTATTAGGCTGCGCTTCCGAAGAATTTGTTGCTTGTATAGTTGTTTCGGTAGAAACATTTGAAGATAACTTATTTCCTGAACTTGCCACATTTACGTCAGTAATTGAGACAATTGAGTTGGTTGCATTATGAAATTTTCGCAAGTGATATTTTGCTCCAATCGTTCCAAAAGTTTCTGGCGCTCCTTTTGCCTCTACTTCAGGAATGTTTTCCATACAATCAAATAACTGAGTTAGTTTTTGACTGATTTCGTTAGCCTCTTTTGGCTCCATCCCTACATGAATTGCCAAACGCAATACTCCATTAATTGCGGTATTACTTTGCATTCCTGTATTATGAACGCTTCCTCTGATTCCACTATTGAGGTACAACCAAGCAGCAAATGATTCTACAGGATTTTTAAAGTTTTTGAATTGAGGAACTTGCTTTACATCAATAAGTATACAATGACTTCCTGCTGGTTTTATTACGGGAATACCATGAGAAGAAAGTGCTTCATGAATTATTTTTACACAGGCTATTCGATTGTGAATACGCTTTTCAATTACAGGTTTATTTTCAAAAGAAGCTGCAATTAGTTTTTTGTCAATGATATCTAGCCCAACACCTTCATCTTCAATAGCATCTTGAATTTTATTGAAAAGAGTTTCGTCATTCGTAGCTACGATTCCACCTTTGTTTACACAAAAGTCTTTTGGCAGACTCGCCCAAACTACATCAGCAAATGAATAGATTTTTTTGGCTACTTCCCAGATATTTTGGTTAGCATATTCCTTTTCATTTTCTATTATACACTTGGCATTTTCCAACACTCGCGTGCCATCCATAACGAAAGGAATATTGTGCGCTTTGAGTAGTTCTTTTATTTTTTTAAGTTGCTCAATTGATATTGGTGTTCCACCTCCAGCATTATTAGAAATTTCTATTGCTACAAAGGCAAGTGATTCTTGTTCTTTTTCTACAAGAGCAACTAATTGTTCCCAATGAAGATCGCCTTTGAACAGTTTTTCAGAATTCAAATTGAATACTTCAGGGTTAGGTATTTCTTTAGGAGAAAAACCATATTGAATTTCGCTATAAATTGCAGTAGGGAATAATAAATTTTGTAGAACTATTCCTTTTTTCTCCCATGCTTGGAAAAACACCTTTTCAGCATTTCGTCCAGAAGATGTCAAAGCTACATTTGAGAACGGAAATACTGTTTGTAAACTCTTTTCTATGTGAGTTGATTTGTATAGTTGAGAATACAAGAAATTGAGTTGCGCATCGATTACAGGAGAGTCAAGTTGTGCCCAAGAGTCAGTTTTAAGATCATGAGCGACTTCTGTATTTGAAATATTTAATGGGTTATAACCATTTACGGCTAATACCTGTGAATATTTGATTCCTTCAATTATTACAAGTTCATCTTCAACAACTACAGAAGTTTCTGTTTTTTGCACGGGTACTTCTTTTGTATTTTCTACAGTAGTATATGAATTGTCTGAGACTGTCATTTGAACTGTAAGCTCTTCATATGAACTTTTACCTTGCGTTTCCGTTTCTGCTTTAGAAGGATCGGCAATCATCATAATAATATCTGTAACATTGTCTGCATTACTTACAGCTACAGGTCTGCAAATAAAGATTGTTTGATGTTTTGGGCGGAATTTATTTTTGAATTGTAGATTTCCTTCATCATTAAATATTTTGCTTTCACGAAGAAAATTAAGCGTTTTTTCTAGTTCGGGATCAGCATTATTGGATTCTTCAATTTTACAACCATATGTTCCTCCCAGACTTAGCATGTTAGCACCTTCTGCTGCTAATGCTTCCATCATTTTCACAATTCCATATTCCAATCCTCCAAGCGGCATCTCTTTTGGATAAAATTCCAAATCCATTAAATATCCGTTCAGTTCGTTTGATAATTTTGAAATCAGAATTGCATTTTGAAGTGTATTGTCTAGATAAGTTAAGAATAGCCTATGTTCTTTGTTAAGCTTTCCGTTTAAGATTTCTTCTTTCACAATAGGAATCAACGGATTAACCATTGTTCTTGCGGCTGACCATTCATCAATTAAACGTACAATTTCTTTGTCCGTTTTTTTGTCAGTTCCGTTTACATACTCTACTGTTTTACAATCTCCCGCTTTTTCAAATTTTGAAACTTGGTATCGAAGACGACGCATTTTACTTCCGTTAAGCGAAAATTTCTGCATGTTTTCAATTCTTGAAATTACACCAAACGGAGTTGCGTAAAATGGTGTTTCATTGATAGATTCTATGGCATGGTCAGACAAAATCGTAATTTCATATCCATTGTCTTCGCTATACTTTGTGATTTCTTCTGCAATAGTAGATAAATAGGTTCTTGGACCTGTATAAGCATACACTAAAATGAGGTTTCCACTTTTGCTGTAATTGAGATATCCTTTTCGCTCACTTCCTATAAATAGCAAAGGAGCAATATTACGAGTCCCTCTCGAAGTAGAACTTTCATTTTTATATTGATTAAAAATTTCAACGTACCAATTATTCAATTCTTTATGTTTTCCAATCTCTTTTTCAGAGATGATAATTGGTCGTCTTATTTCTAATTTTGTAGATGTTGTTTGTTTTTTTGCAGTTTGAACTACATTTTCTTGAACAGTTACTGTTTTTTGTTGCTTACTAACTTCTTTTTCGGCAGTTGTTTCTTTAGTCTCCTTTTCAACTTTAGATTGTTTAGTCGTTGGTTTCGCAATAGCTCCTGTATGAGAAAATTTCTTTGTTAATATGGATTCATAGGTTTCAACAAAGTGGTTGCTTAAGTCACTAATATTAAAGTTTTCGAACAACAATGTTTTTGGCAATGTACCAAAGTCTTCTTCTAATTTCTTTATGATTTGTAATACACGAAATGAATCAATTCCTAATTCTAAAAAAGGAGTTGATGCATCATTCGTCGTGATTGGCAATTCTGCCACTTCAGAAATTAGCGAACACAAATATGTTTCTGTAGTTTCAAGTAATTTTTCTTTTGGATTCATTTTTTTCAAATTGTGAATAAATGATTTTTGTATTCAAAACTTTGCATTAGCAACCATAAGCAATCAATTTCCACAAGAAAACATTACCATCGAGAACAGCTCGATTGTTATTATTTTTTTGATAAAATAGGTTGGATTGGATGGTTACAGTAGTTTCTTTTAGAATTTTTCTAATACACTTGTGCATATTTCGATGGAAGCCACCTGATTGATTTCTTTGAGATGGATACCGAACTTTGTTTTTGATTTTTGTTGAACCAACACGCCATTATACCCTGCTAATGGCCCTTCAACGATACGAACAGATTCCCCTTCTATGAATTCATTGCCTACTGAAATTTCTTGATTCAAGCTGAGCATGCATTTTATTGCTTCAATACATTCTGGTGCAACTTTACTCGGTTTGCCTCCGCAATGTATGTACGTAGCAATTTTATTGATTCTGCAAATTTCAGCCAGATATCGTTCATTGGTACGAACAAATATATAGCTTGGAAAGATTACAGTATCAATCAGCTTCTTTTGACGGTTCTTCCAAATGCGTGTTGATTTTGTCATAGGGAGAAACACCTCATATCCTCGCAATTCAAGTTCTAGCTTTGCTTTTTTTTCAGCTCTAGGAGCTGTATAAAAAACATACCAATTTTGATTTCTTGGAGATGTAGTCAACTTTCTTTTGACTGTTTTTGTGTTTTCTTTAATCCCTGTACTTTGAGAAAAAGACATTGTTTTTATTGTTAAGATTCGTTATTTGATTTACTCAATAATCTAATTTTAACTGGGGAAAACGGAGGAAGTAATATAATAAAGGTTATTTGTGTTTTCGACACAGCTTCGCTTGGTCACTTAGCAACTTTTATTACTAATTAACGGCTAAAACAGTCATTTTAACGGGTTAAAAGTATGAAAGTAGCTATGATATAAATTATTGTTTTCCTGTAAAACATTTACGGTTTTTAACCAGGCTTTGCAAGAAACTAATTTTTCATATGGTAAAAATCATAGTTTTTCAACAATGATTGCCATTTTTTACATTAACTTTTTTTTAACTTTTTTTAAGGTTTTTGTGAACAAAAAATAAAGAATAGGTAAACCTGTTTTTGTAACCTCTTTTGTGTGAAGATTTTAAAAGTTATTAATAGCGTTTTTTTAGTAAATCGTTTTTTTCTGTGTTTGTAAGTACACTTCCAATTAAATTCGTTTCTGGATTAATTTTGACTTATATGTCGTTATTAATTTACAAAGATTACATTTTTCATTTTTTTTACTTCTACTAATGATTTTGCTAAAAAAATACCAATCAAACATAGAATATATTTAAAAATAATTTCACTTGTTCAAAAAACTAGCTTTTCCTGTTATTGGAATATCATTTTTTTAGGTAAAACCTTATATTAACTTAATCGGACAGGAATAGGCTATGAAAAGTAGATAAATGTACTTATTACTATTAAAATAATAAGAACTCCTATGGGTTTTGCTAGTTTCCAAGGAGTGATGTCAACTTCATTTGTGCACCTTTGTTCATAAGCAATTTTCCGTGGAGCACTTTTTCCTATGAGTAGCATTATAATAATATTGATTATAAACAGTATTGCCATAATATGCAAAAAATGAGGGTAATTATCTTTCCCAAACACATAAGGTTTTAAGATAAATTGACTTATAATATATAAAATAGCTCCTAGAATAATAGCAATGTTTGCTGCTTTTGAAGGTACTCTTTTGGTAAGATATCCAACAATAATAATCGTAAGGATAGGAATACTATAACATCCATTGACTTCTTGCAAGTAACCAAATAATCCATCAGGTGCATAGGCTATAAATGGAGCTACAATCATAGCTAATATTGCTAAAAGTACACCAAAGTATTTCCCTGCAGTTACAATTTGAGTTTCTGTAGCCTTTTTATTGATGAACTCTTTATATATATCAACTCCAAATAAGGTCACTGAACTGTTCAACGCACTATTAAAAGAGCTCAATATAGCTCCGAATAGAACTGCTGCAAAAAAACCAACCAAAGAAGCAGGTAATACTTTAATAACCAATTGTGCATAGGCTTCATCTTGATTTGATAAACTTCCTTGAAATATGTGATATGCAATAATTCCTGGAACAACCACAAGTAACGGCCCTATAATTTTTACCATAGAAGCAATCAATAATCCTTTTTGACCTTCTTTGAGGTTTTTAGCTCCTAATGCACGCTGAATAATTGCTTGATTTGTTCCCCAGTAAAATAGTTGAACCAACATCATTCCTGTAAATATTGTTGCAAAAGGAATTGAGGATTCATTACTACCTATTGCATTAAATTTTTCAGGATTTTCATTAATCAATACCGAAATACCGTTAAGTAGATCTCCTTTTCCAATGTAGGTTAGTCCAAAGTACGGAATCATTAATCCTCCTATTAGCAATCCTATTGCATTGATTGTATCTGATACTGCGACTGCTTTTAACCCTCCAAAAATTGCGTAGATTGAACCAACAATTCCTATCGCAAAAACAGATACCCATAATGCTGCTGTTTTAGAAACTCCTAATAATGTAGGAACGTCAAACATGCTGTTGATTGCTAATGCACCAGAGTATAGTACTATAGGCAATAACACTACAACATATCCCGTAAGAAACAATCCTGAAGTTAAAGCTTTGGTTGTTTTATTATACCGTCTTTCTAGAAACGTTGGAATGGTAGCAATTCCTCCTTTGAGGTATCTAGGCAATAAAAAAATAGCTGTTATAACCATGGCAATAGCAGCCAAGGTTTCCCAAGCCATTACTAAAATACCTTCTTTGTACGCAGAACCATTCAACCCTACAATTTGTTCTGTTGAAAGATTTGTGAGCAATAAAGAGCCCGCAATGACAACTCCTGTAAGACTTCTTCCTCCTAAAAAATAGCCTTCAGAAGAGTTTTCATCGGTAGCACGTGTGGCAACATATGAAATTATAGCTACTAAGGCTGTAAAACCAACAAAAGAGAGTATTCCTATCATAGAAAGAGATTGTTTTTGTAACAAGCATGGTACTTTTCTATATACTCGTACCAGTTCATGTATTTCTCAAATCTACAAAATTTGTGTATATCTATCTGAATTGCAATTAAATGTGAATTAGACAGCTGTACATTTAGCTATGATGAGATACCACTTTTATAAAGTTATACACTGCATATACCAAATTTTTATAGCTATGCTTCATTGCATAAGGTAAGTCACACGGAACTGTTGGAATAGCATTCACATAACTTACTCCTAATTTTTCTTGTGTTGCGATATCTATATCAGTTGCACCACAAAATACCGCCACAGGAATATTTTGTTTTTCGGCAGCTTCTACAATACCTGCAATTGTTTTTCCCGAAAAAGTTTGATTGTCTAACTTTCCTTCTCCTGTAATAATCCAATCTGCATTTTGTATGCGTTGATCAAAATGAAGTAGGTTTTTTACTAATTCTATACCTGAAGTTAGTGTTGCTTTTAAAAAAACAATTGTTCCTGCTCCCATACCACCAGCAGCTCCACTCCCTTCAATAGTTTGCACATCTATATTAAATTGCTTTTGAATTACTGTTGCTATATGATTTAGTCCTCTATCCAGAAGTTCAACATCTTGTTTTGTAGCTCCTTTTTGTGGCCCATATACATGTGCAGCTCCATTTATACCATATAATGGATTTTTTACATCACAGGCTATTTGAATTTGTATTGAAGCTAATTTGGGAGTTACCTTACTTGTATCTATGTACTGAATATCCTTTAAATTTTCTCCTATAGGTTTCACTTCGTTTCCATGTGTATCTAAAAAAGTGTATCCTAAAGCCTTCGCCATTCCTATGCCGCAATCATTGGTAGCACTACCGCCAATTCCTAAAATAATGGTTTCGGCTCCTTTTTCAATAGCTTTTAGAATGAGTTCTCCTGTTCCATATGTAGTTGTTTTTCGGCAATTGTGTTCTTCGGGTTTTAGTAATTTCATTCCTGAAGCTTCTGCCATTTCTATAAAAGCTGTTTTTTTGGCTTCTATCCACAAGTAAGTCGCTTCTACTGGTTGAAACAAAGGATTGCTAACGGTAACTTTAATCAGTTCGCCTTGCAAATGATTGGCTAGTATTTCAATAGTTCCATCGCCTCCATCTGCCAAAGGCAAACGTACAATTTCTGCCATGGGCATTACCTTTTGAATTGCTTCTGTAGCAGCATCACAGAATTCATTTCCCGTTAATGCTCCTTTAAATTTGTCTGGAGCGAGTACTATTTTCACACGATTGAATTTTCTAATTTTAATACTAAAGGTAATAAGTGCATGACAGATGTTCACTATTTCACTTAGAATTAACACTTAAGAGTAAACGCTTTTCATCATATTTTTAAGAAAAATACCTTCTGACAATATTGATCTAAAATAATTATCATGAACCTTTATCGCTTGCCATGCACTTGTTGAATTAAAAACTATTTAAGAGAGTTGGTATGTAGTAGCTGATGATGAGAATCAGCACAAAAAAAGCAACCAATATGTACACTTCTTTTGTAAAAAAATCTTCTTTTTTAACAGTCATTTCTAAATTTTCAACTGTTTTTATATGCGTTGTTTTTGTTAAGTAACTTACGACATATGAAACCACTAATGCGATGCAAACTCCGGTAACATTTAACCAAATCCAAAAAATTTCAACGCCAAGATTGATTCCAAAAATTTCTTGCATCGTTTTTGAAAATATTAGGTTGATTACTACTGCTGAAATAATTCCTGCATTCATTCCTATATGATTGACTTTTTTAGAAAAGAAAGCCAAAATAAAGGTAACTAAGACCGGGCCATAAAATACCGATCCAATTGCATTGATGATTTCAATGACAGCACTTTTACTTCCTCCAAATAAAAATGCGCTAGCAATACAAACTATTCCCCAAAAAACAACTGATATTTTAGAAATAGTCATATATTTTTTGTTATCTAATTTTTTTGTTCCTCTGTTAAAAAAGTCTTCCACAGTAACGGCTGATAGAGAATTTATGGTTGAACTCAATGACGACATTGCGGCAGATAATATACCAACCATTAAGATGCCGATTAATCCATGTGGCAAATAGTTCATGATGAATACAGGCAACATTAAATCTGCTTTGATTCCATTTTTTGCAAATTCTTCTGGGAAATGTTGTTGAGTGGTTGTCGCTATTTCTTGTAAAAAGTCTGGAGCAATGGTAATAAATCCTCCTATAATTAGTCCCATTAAACAATAGACCAACACCACAGGAAAACGAAACAATCCATTCACTAACAACAAATTACGCACTGTTTTTTCGTCTTTACTCGATAATAAACGTTGTGCTTGCGTTTGATCGCATCCGTAATAAGAAGCATATAAAAAGAATCCTCCAAAAATCATTGGTAAAATACCATATTCATTGTCTTTTCCTATGCCCAAATTAAAATCGATTACTTGTAATCGATTCGGGTCAAAACCATTTGGCAACCCTCCATTTTCGTGTAGTAAATTCCAGCCATAATACAAACAGATTAGTAATCCTCCAAAAAGTATAATCATTTGTATTGCATCTCCCCAAACGACAGCTTTCATACCTCCTTGCCAAGAATAAACAATAGTTATAACACTAATAATCAATATTGTGTATGCAAAATCAATATGTAATACAGCTTGTAATATTATCGCTATTGTATATACCATTACACCTGTTCCTAGCGCACGACTAATTTGAAATACAATACTTAACACTAAACGGGTAGATGTACTGAATCGTCTTTCAACAAATTCATAAATACTAACAACTCCTGATCGAAATAATGGTGGCACAATAACAATCATAATAAAAATCATCGCTAAAGGCACTGCAAATTCAAATGTGAGCCATTTCATTCCTCCATTCAATTTTAGTCCGACAAAAGCTGGTGCCGATATAAAACTAATGGCCGATAATTGTGTCGCCATTGTGGAAAGGCTCAACGGAAACCATCCTAAGCTTTTTCCTCCAAGAAAATAATCTTTAGAATCTTTATTTTCCTTAAAGAAGTATCCCATTCCAAGGAAGAAGATAATATATGCTATGATGATTGTATAGTCAAGCCAGTTCATGTATTTGGAGTGTTAGTGGTTGTTCAACATGTCAATTAATAAAGCGGCTGTCCACGAGAAATTATTTCCGCCATAACCTGTTGTTTCTTCATTTTTTCGTGCATCAAAATACTCATAGAATCCATATTTTTCAACTAATGCTAATGAATCATTTTTAACTCTTTCTGCAACTACTGAAAATCCGTACTTTTTTAAGCCATTGTAAATAATCCAATTTACATTAATCCAAACAGGTCCTCGCCAATATTTTTTCGGATTATAACGTTCGCTTGTCGGATCAAAAGAAGCGCAAAGGTACTGGTGGTCATTTCCAAACTTCTCTATCATTGTTTTTAGTAAAATTAGAGCTCTTTCTTTGCTTGGAATACCTGCATATAATGGTGTAAATGATGAAGATGAAATATGATTTAATGGTGTATTATTCCTTAAATCATAATGAATGTAAGCACCTAATTCTTCATTAAATAATTTTTTATTGAATGACTGAATACTTTTTTGTTGCCAAGTTTCCAATTGTTGAATTTTTTCTTCATTATTTCCTAAAATCTTATACATTTTAATCAAACTTTCGTTTGATTTTATTAGCATCGTATTAAATAATGGATCTTGAACTAAAAATGGAGATAACTCCGCTATTTTTTCGTCACTATAATTGTGCTCTTTTGCTATTTCTATGATATTTAAGTAATGATCATATTCTTTCTTCGAAGGACGTTGCGATGCATCTACATGGGTTGTGTCTCTTCGCTCAAAAGTAAATTCAGGCGATTGCATCGTACTAAAAATATCATCCCATAAAGGAGAGTTGTCTGTACCCGATTCCCAGTTATGATAAATATATACCAATCCCTCATTATGAATATCTCGATGATTGTAAAAATATTGATGGTTTTTATAGACTTTATCAAGCAATGGTGCTATTTTCAACAGTGTATTTTTTGAGTCCTTGCTTATTGTATATAATTTGTGTAATGCAAATCCTGCTACTGGTGGTTGCGTCATTCCAGTAGATTTATATTTTTTTGACGCTGATGGATGCAAGTGAGAACAATGAAAATCAGCTCCCGGAAAATAAGAATCTGTTTCTGTATGAAATATAATGTGAGGAATAAAACCGTTTTCCCATTGCGCGTCTAGCAATGTTTCCATTTCTTGAATTGCTTTTTCCATGTCTACATGTGCCAGTCCTATAGCTATAAAGCCTGAATCCCAATTCCATTGAAATGGATATAATCCTTCACAGGGAATGCTGAAACCATTTTTCCAGTTTTTTTCTAGCACTTTCACCGCTTTTTCTTGTAATTCTTTCAAACGTAATGATATTTAGTATAATAAATAATTTAGGTTGTAATAGTTAGATGGCTTTACTCATTTTCCATTAGGAAAACCCACCACAATACATATGTAAAGCTTGTGGTGAGTTGTTCGTAAATAAAGCTAATCAATATGTATTATTAGAAGTTGAATGTAGCATTAAAGAATACTCTTGTTGGCAATACTGGCCTTCCAACAAAAAATTCTTCTTCTGTTTGATTGTTGTTCAAACGTGGAGAACCTTCCGTAATTCCATCAGAATTGAACAAGTTAAAAACCTGTGTTCCAAGGCGCATTGTTTCTCCATTTTCTCCTAAATCAAATGTATACCCTAAATTCAAGTTTGCAAGTCCAATAGCGTCAAGCTCAATAGAATTGGCATCATTTGAGAATTTTTTACCAGTATAATTGTAGATAATTCCTGCGTCAAACTTTGAATTGTCGTAATTTAGAGAAAGGGTACTTAAAATATTAGGTTGTCTTCTTAATTCGTTTCCTTCAAATTCTGGATTGCTTTCAGATTTAGTGATTTCATGACTTTGATATGTTAATGAACCCGCAAAATCAAAATCTTTGGCAAATGCCCAACTCCAAGTTCCTTCAAATCCAAATGTACTCGTGTCTTGTGTGTCCACTTCTTCAATAAATCCACCTCCTGGTGCATTTACGAAACTTATTGAGCGACGGTCTTTTAAACTTACTGAGTATAAAGCAGCAGTTCCTGAAAATTTATTTTTTGAATATTTTACTCCAAGTTCTCCCTGAGTAATTTTTTCAGTTTCGTACGATGAAGGATTTCCAAAACCATCAAAACGTGTCCCTCTTAGTTCTGGAAAGAAATATCCTCTTGAGAAGTTTCCATACGCACTCAAATCATCTGTCACTTTATACAAAGCTGCCAAAGCTACTGCAAAATCGTCTGCTGCAACATGTCCTCTTGTAAAACTACCATTTCCCCATACCACATTATCCAAATTGCTAATTCCAGTATTGTCTACTTGAAAAGTATCTGTTCCTTCCACTTCAATATCGCCCGAAGCTCTTTCATAACGAACTCCAATATCTAAATTCCAGCGATCTAACTTGATCTCATCTGTTAAGAACACAGCTATTTTATTACTAGAAATATTTCTATTAGTATAAGCCGTTCCTCTATTGGTAACTCCATTAATAGTATATCCTGAAACATTTACCAAGCGTGGTCTGTCGTTGAATTCTCCTAAATAGTTTGTAATTACATTAAAATCTCCAGCTTGCGATCTAGACATGAATGTTCCCAGTGTAATACTATGGTTTCCTGCTTTTTTGGTGAATTTAATATCTGCCATTAATTCTTCCAAAGGTCTATTTCTATCTAAAATTCTATTTTCAAATAACAATGCGTTTGCTGCCAAAGGCTGTCCATTTAAGTAGGTAAACGTTCCAGAAGTTAATCCACGAGCATCCAAATATTCTTGTTGAGTTTCTACTACTTTAGCACCACTCACGCCACTACCATCAAGGAATAAATTGAACTGATGCTTGTAACGAGAGTATCTTAGTTTTGCGTCTAATTTTAGGTCATCAGAAAAACGATGCTTAAAGTTTGTTAAGAAATAACCTCCTTTGGTTGCTACTCCATCTTCAATAGGTGAGCGATAAATTCCATCTGGTGTCATATATGCTATATCTGCTGCTGCTGCAGTTTGCAATGTTCTAATTTCTTCCCCATCATTTCCTGTAGGGCGATTACGCGATCCTCCTTCTAAAGGATATGGTAAAAAGAATTGTACCGTGTCATCAATCCATTGTCCTGAAAATGTAATAGATCCGTTATCTGTTACGTGTTTGATGTTTCCGCGCAATTGAAAACCTTCTGTAGCCAATCCAGTTTTTAATGGTCCTTCATCATAACGATAAAAACCTGATAGTGCATAGAACGTTTTTGAATTTTCTCCTCCCAGTGGCCCACTTGTCACAAAGTCAGCTTTATATCTTGAATTAGAAGCCAATTCTGTACGAATGGTTGTTTTTTGTTGACTTCCTCCCGTGATACTTGTATAATTAATAATTCCTGCAACAGAACCTACTCCATATAAAATTGAAGAACCTCCGCGAACAAATTCTAAGCTTTTAATTCCAATATCATTTCTAAAATACACATCATGAGCAGAAGAATTTAATCCAAAAGTACTTAATACAGGCATGCCATCAATTTGTAAAGGATTAAATTGATATTGTCCTCCGGAAGGCAATCCTCTTACAAAAATATTGGAAGCAACTTCTCCACCACCACCTTCTGCGGTAATTCCTGGAACACTTCTTAAAACATCTGCTTGGCTACTCGTATTTAGTTTTGAAAGTTCTTTTACCCCAAAAGAAGTAATGGATAATGGTGTTTCTTTTTGAGAACGCGTTGTAGAAGTTGCTGTAAGCAATACTGCCGATAGCGCATTTCCTCCTTGTTTAAGAATAATATCTAACTTAATAGCAGCTCCACTTAACTCTATTTGTTTTTGAAAAGTTTCATATCCAACATATGAAACTAAAATAGTTTGTTTTCCTGTTAAATTTGAAGTGAATGAAAAATTTCCATCAAAGTTAGTTGCTGCTCCTGATGAGCCTCCTTTTATAGAAACGTTCGCACCTGGGATTGGAGTTCCGGTTTCATCTTTCACACTACCAGAAATCTCAGTTTGCGCCATTCCCGTAAAGAATGTTAATACACAAAGAAGAGTAAAAATAGTTTTTCCCATATTTTGTTGATTTAATAATTAATAGTTGATTATACTGCAATATTAACATAAGTATAACCTCATTTTTACGAAAATGTTAAACGAAAGTTATGCAAACGTTCCCGGGAACGTTTGCAATTTGCAATTTAAAAATTTACATTTGAGTAATTAAGTTACTTTATCATTTTTTATGAAGAAAAAAAGCAGTGCTACTCTAAAAGATATTGCCAAACGCTTAGGGTTATCCACTTCAACAGTTTCTAGAGCTCTTAACAACCATTCAGACATCAATCCAGAAACCAAGAAGAACGTACAAAAAATTGCCAAGGAGCTACATTATCAACCTAATATATTTGCAAAAGGTTTTCGCAGTCATCGCACACGTATTATTGGTGTAGTAGTTCCTAAAATTTCACATTATTACACCTCAACAATTTTAGAAGGAATTTTAGAAACTGCCGAACTTCATGGATATAGAGTTATTATTTCCGAATCGAAAAACAATTTTGAGAAACAAAATGAAATGCTTAACACCATGATTCAGTTTGGTGTTGAAGGAATTTTACTATGTTTAACACGAAGAACCAAAGATGTGAAAGATATTTTAAACGTTTTGGATCGTATTCCTTTGGTATTATTTGACAAAGTATCTAACAAAATTCCTTGTACACAAGTTATTATAAATGATAAACAAGCTGCTTATAATGCCGTTGAGCATTTAATCAATTTAGGAAAAAAACGCATTGCTATTTTTAAAGAAACCGAAAATTCGTTCAACTCTGAAAAACGTTTTGAAGGGTATTTACAAGCTTTAAAAGACAATGCCATTCCTATTGATGAAAAGTTAATCTTGAGTACAGAAGATATTTCCTTAGAACAAGGAAAACGATTGACAAATATCATCCTGACATTGCAACAAAAACCTGATGCCATTTTTGCCATTACAGATAGTTGTGCTATTGGTGTAATTAAGGTACTTAAAAAATTCAACATAAAAATTCCAGAAGAAATTGCTGTTGTAGGCTTTAGCAATTCTGTTAATTCCACGATTATTGAACCAAACTTAACTACAATTGATCAACCTGGTAATAAGATGGGAAAAACAGCTGTAAAATACTTAATTGAAGAAATTGAAAGTGATAGTTTGTCGTATAAAACAATAGAACTACGTACAAATTTGATTGTTAGACAATCAACATTTAGAGTTTGATTGTAGGAAACAATCTAAGTTTAGCTCCAAAAATTAATCTCTGACAAAAATAGATTGAAACAATTTTCAAACCTGATTTAGTCAAATTTATTCATCATAAAAGCAGTGATATCAAAATACCACTGCCTTTTATAAGAAAATGTTTTTAATTAATTTTTTAGTATTTTTTTAGTGTAGGTTTCTCCTTCAATATAGACTCTTACAAAATACACTCCTGATTTAGCCTTAGAAATATTTACTTGACTAGGCTTACCTCCCGAAACAGTTCCTCTAAAAACACTATTCCCCGATAAATCCAAGATTTCTAAAGCTCCTTCTTTCTCATTATTTGACATAGAAACGGTAAACTCGCCTTGAGTTGGGTTGGGTGACACAACCATTTCTCTTTTGGCATCACAGTCATACCAAAACAAAATATATTCATCATCCCAATTGGGTCCTACTGCAAATTGTATCATGTAATAGGTTTGATTGGTAAATGTTATATTAAACGGTGGCTGCGTTAAATCTATGTAATTAGGAGCTTGTCCTTGCGTCCATCCTTGATAAATAGGATTGGGACTTACTGCTGGATCATCAGTCCAAGAAACGGGATCAAATGCAGCAATAGAAATAAAATATCCATCTTCACAAGTGCTCAATGAACCATCTAGAACAACTCTTTCGCACATTGATGGAATTTCCATGGGTCCGTACTTAGTATCTGACACATAGTGAAAATTATTATTCGGATTTTGTAAGCTAACGTTTGCTTGCGATCCGATAATGTCACAACAGTACGCTTCTTTGTAATCGTAGTGGATAAAGTGATGACATTCTTCTCCATTTGGGAACGTAAAAATTATTCCAAAGGAATACACTCCTTCCTGTGTTGGTTGATACGTAGTACTATTTGAATTTGGAAGTGTTTGGAAATCATAATCCCAAAACATAGTGTTGATGGTGATATTACTTGGTAAGTTTTGTACTTCTAACAGTCCTGTTTCGCAATTCATGACAATTTCTAAATCATCTGGGCAGCAATATATTTCAATAGTATCAGAGCCTGGCTCACAATCGTCGACAGCTACGGTTACAGTTACTTCTCCTTGTTCAATAGACATCATCAATGTTTCGCCACCTACTTGTACAATTTGTCCGTTATGATACCAAGTAATGGTATAATCAGGATTGTCAAAATCTTGGTTGAGTATGTTGATATTGCCAAATGGCGCTTGCTCACAATCTACAATTCCCAAATCGGGTTGTGGTATGGTGTCTGTTATGTTGATTGTATGACTGGCTGTACAACCATTTTCGTCGGTAATTATTAAAGAATAATTTCCAGTTTGTGTAGGTGTAAAACACATTTCTTCTCCTAATAATAGAATTTCTGTTGGATCATGACCAGGACCATACCATTCATAGGAGAATGAATTATTATTTGATGAATTTGGACCACAAATTTCCTCAAATGAGTCACAAACAAATATTGTAGAAGGTAGCTCAATTTGAATGCTAGTTAGCTCTGGAGCAAAAATTGGTAATCCTATTTTTGAACCTGTACCTGGTGCTAACTCTAAGCCATAATGATTGTATACACCTCCATTATCAATATCGCTAATAATTCCTAAATAGTTATCAACTCTAGCAACATAAATATTCCCGTCTGGTGCAATCTGCAACGCTCTGTAATAGTGTACTCCTGAATTAGAAATTTTAATAGACGGAACAGAAGGCGTGGCTATATTATAACTAAAAACACCTCTCCCAATAACACCAAATTGATCAACATCTGTTGTATAATACAAGTATTGATTATTTGATGAAAATTCAACACCATAAGATTCTCCTACTGGAATACCTCCAACAATAATAGAGTTAACAATATTTTCTTTTAATGTAATTATACCTGAAGTCTTATCAAAATCATATAGTTCTACACCTCTTAAGTTTATTGCAGAAGCAATCATTGTCCCATCGCTTGAGGCCTTTAATTGTCCAATACTGGTAGCATTGACAGGATTTGAAAAAATTACAGGCTCAGAATAATTCATTCCAGTCTCTGAAATAACCGGGCTTGAAATTCCAGAACTCGAAATCTTATAGGCTTTAAATCTATTGTTACCGTATTCATGAGTGATTAGCCAGTAATCAATCCCATTACAATCCCCTATAACTAATATTTTTTCGCAATCATTATTTAAAAAATTCATTGCGTTAGGCAAGTTCGTATTGATGTTTGTTACAGTTCCATTATTTACATTCATATCAACAATTGAGTATTTAACTTTTTCTGTTGCAAGTTCTGCAATTGTAAACACATAATACTTAGATGTTATATCTCCAATAAAGTTACCTGGAACAGGAACAATTAATGCGCTTTGCGTAGAAGAATAATTACCAGACATAAAGTAATTTGTATTATTTGCAGCATCACTCATTATTTGCCCATCTGGTTTATAGATTTTCACTCCATCAGTATAAAATAAAAGATTTCCGAAGCTGTCCGATATTGCGGAAGTGCCTTCATGAGTATCTATATTACTTACGCCAACAGTTGGAGGTGATGTATTAAAGTTTATTGAAGAATTGTTGCCAAAGTGCCACCAATTGTTTTGTGAACCTTGTGAAAACATCAATAAACTAACTAAGTTAAAACTAATAATTAGAAATATTTTTTTCATGACTTGCGATTTTTAATACAGAATAATTTTAATAATTATGGTTGAAACTTCTTCCGACTATGATTGAACTTTACTTATTTTAAATTTTCGAATTAACTGTTAGCATCACAAAAACAATCTGTATGTCTCATAGATCTGCACTGTACAGGATTATTTGTTTCACAATATACCCAGTAGGAAGTCCAAGAAGGTTCCTTACCTCCAGTGTTCATTTCTGATTGCATGTTAGAAATTGATTTCTTGTTCAGCTTTAAAGATTTTAAATTTTGTTTTTTCATAATCGTAAAGTTTTTGATTTAATATTAACCCAAAGAAAATGGAAGGACACTGATAAACAAAGGAATATACTTGACCCTTTATAAAACATCAATTCCGTTTTTATAAAGCATCAAATAAGTATCCACCTTTGTTTCAACCCTGTAAATCAGAATATTAACAAAGAATAAATCTAAAAACAGTCGATTTTGATATGCGTATGCGCTATTTTTTAAGAAGTTCAGAGAGGATATTAATATTAGTAGGCAATCTACCTACATTTTGAAGTTTTAATGCAGCCAATTGCAAGGCAATCTGTAAGCAGTTTTCAATGGAGCTTTCTTTGAGATACGCAAATAAAAATCCTGACCAAAACGCATCTCCTGCACCTGTAGCATCCATGACTTTGTTGATTTTGATAGCAGGCATGACAATGAGTTCTTTATCTTTTTGAGATAATTTTACACCGTTTTTCCCCAGTGTCAAACACACAATGTCAACACCTAATTTGTGGAAAAAATCAAATACTTGGTCATGTGAAGTTTCTGCACCAAACAAACGTGCAATATCGTCTTCGCTGATTTTCACCAAAGGATTGTAACTGCAATATTTTTGAATGATTTCGAGCGCATTTGCTTTATCGCTCCAAATTTTTTCTGAATAATTGATGTCAATACTCAATTTACAACCCAACGCAAATGCTTCTTTGGCTTTTTGAATAATAGTTGTTTGTGCGGGATTTTTACTCAACGCAAAACACGTAGTATGAAATATGCTTGCTCGCTGCAGCAATTCGGATGGAAGTTGGTCTTCAGTGATTAGAAAATCGGCACTTCTGTACGGAATGAAATCAGGTGTATCTTTGGAACGCGACACAAATATCACCGAAGTAGGATGCGCTGTTGTTTGTTTGATATGTGTTGCATCGATATTAATTTCGTTCAATCGCTCTACAATATAACTTCCCAAACCGTCATTTCCGATGGTTGCCACTAACGTAGATTGCAAGCCTAAACGCGCTGTATTCATGGCAACATTGGTAGGCGAACCTCCTAAATATCGGTGATAATCGCGTGTATCGCTAATAAGCACACCATCTTGATGTCCGATGAAATCGACCAATGCTTCGCCAACGCAAAGTATATCTATTTGTTTCTTTGTAATCACACTACTAATCTTTTTCCGTTTATATATTGTGTTAGCAATACTTCGCCAGCGGCACTCCACGTACATTGTGGAACTCCGATGGCTTTTCCTGTGTTGGTGTTGAAATTTTCGTAAAATCCGTAGTCTTCTTTTGCGTTCAATTGTTGAATTGCGGCAAGTACTTGCTTCGGATTTTCCACATAGTTTTGACACACCAAACTCATTCCATAAAAACCATTCACCATTTGCCACGTTCCGCCATTGTGAAACTCATAAGGAAAATTTCTAAATTCATATTTACAATTATTTACGAGCAATTTCCAGTCGTCATCGGTTTCTTCAATAGGTTTCCAAAACGCAGGTACTAACTTTAAAGGTAAGCTTTCTCGTAAGGTTTCTGCATATCGTGTGAGCCTTTTTTGAAATGTAGCATCACCCAACTGTAACAATTGTGCAATGGAATTTCCAAACGCATCAAACATGGTTTGGTAGCCTGACGGATTTACCGAAGCCATCCAATACGACATATCGTCTAATTGATGGTAAGCTTTGGGATGAAACGGTGTTTGATAATTGGTTTTTCTATAATTTCCATTCAATTTTTCAGTAATTCGCTCAATTTTTGACGCTAGTTTTGCTGACGGACGTAATTTTTGCACGCATCGCAACGCCCATAATCGCAAGACTTGATCGTAAAAGGTATGTCCTTCCGTAATGTATTCATCTGCCCAATTTCCTGAACGCGGTACGTATAGCAAATCATTATTGTTGAATTCCCAAGCTTCCAACAGTGTTACTCCTTTTTCTATGTTTGGAAATACTTCCGATAAAAACTCCTCATCATCCGTCATCGACACATAATTACAAACTCCAATAATGAACCAAGAAATGGTATCGACTCTTCCTGCCAATCCTCCAAAACTCAATTCAACTTCATTCGTTGCTTTAAAATAGACATTGGAAGGAATTTGTCCCAACTCGTGTTGATGTTTTGCTAGTGTTTGCAAGGTATTTTTAAATGTTTGAATAAGTTCTGCATCACCATCTAACAACGCGGCAAGTCCACAAATAACTCCATCGCGCGCCCAAATACGTTTGTAATTGGTAATATTTTCAGCACTTGCTAAAAACCCTTTTTCCGAACGCGCCTTCAAGAGCAATTCTTTTGCTTTTATGTAGGATGAATGCATCATGTCGTGGCGACTTTTTTTGTTGTTTTCGATTTGATAAGTAATGTACATACGACGCTAATCAATAGCAAAACTCCTGCAAAGGTAATGGCGTTTCGCGGATCGTTTCCTAAAAAGTGTTCTAATACATAACCAAAAGATACAGTTTGAAGAATCATCGGGATGACAATCATCATGTTAATGATGCCCATGTACACACCATAACGCTCTTTTGGAATATCGTGAACGACCATTAAATACGGAATTCCCATGATACTTGCCCAACCAATTCCAAATCCTGTAATGGCGAAAAATAGTAGATTTTTATCTTCTATGTGTGGAAAAGCTAAAAATCCGATAGCCGCGAGTAATAAACAACCTGCGTGTACCATTTTGGGACTGTATTTTTTGGCGAAACCCACTAAGGCAAAGGCGACTAAAAAGGTAACTGCATTGTACCAACCGTTTACCAAACCTGTCCAACTTGCTGCTTGCTCATAGGCTTCTGGATTGCTTTTTGGCGTAGCATTCCAAACCGAAAGCGCTACACTTTTTGACGAATTTTGCCAATAACAAAACAGCGCATACCATTGAAATAGATACACCAATGCCAATTGCCACATGACTTTTGGCATATCGCCAATAGCTTCATAAATTTCAATAAACGGTTGAAACACACTGCGCTTTTCACTTCGTAAAGCTTCTAGTTCTTCGGGCGTTGGTGGAATTTCAGGAGTTGTTTTCATTGTCCATAAAATAGAACCGATAGAACACAACGCGCCTAAAAAGAAAGAAGCATACACCCACGTTGGCAATGAACCTGTCATTCCAATAAAAATCATCGGAAAGATAAAGAGTGAAACGTTGGATAATACTTGTCCCAAGCCTGTAAAAAAGCTTTGCATTTGAAAGCCTAGTGGTTGCTGTTCTTTGTCAAGTTTGTCCGCAATAAACGCACGATACGGTTCCATCGCTGTATTGTTTCCAACGTCTAAGATCCAAAGTAATCCTGCTGCCATCCACAACGAACTGCTGAAAGGAAATGCTAACAAACATACACTGCAAATTAACGCGCCGACAAAGAAATACGGTTTTCTTCTTCCAAGTTTTGGATGCCATGTTTTGTCACTCAACGCGCCAATGATAGGTTGTACCAACAAGCCTGTCACTGGTCCAGCTAAGTGTAGAATAGGGATTTCAGAAGGTTCAGCGCCTAAAAAATCATAAATTGGCGTCACCGCACTTTGTTGCAATCCGAAGCTGTATTGAATTCCGAAAAAGCCAATATTCATGTTCCAAATTTGCCAAAAACTTAGCTTGGGTTTCTTGAATTTCATGCTATTCTAGTATTTTGTTGAGAAACTCCTCAAAAGGTTCGCTGTTGGTAAAAATTTCTCCGTCTTTATCAATCACAGGCAAACTCAAATTGGACGTTGCTATCTTAGCCTTTCGCAATTTAAACAACATTTCCTTGAGTTTTTCTTCGTTCACATCTACATCATAATACACAAACGTAACCTTTTTATCTTTTAGAAATTGTTTCGTATCCACACAAAAATGACAGGTATCACTTCCATATACAATAATATTTTCTGCGTTTTCTCGCGATTGTTTTTCTCCCGAAGAAGATATCTGAATGCTACTCATAGTAACAAAAGAGAAGCAATATACGGCAAGTAAGAGTTGTTTCATGTGGTTGTTTTTATGAGAAAAAGAGCCAATATCAATATTGACATTAGCTCTTTTAAACTAATTAAAAAACTTATGGTATTCAAATAAATAATTAAAACTGGTATTGTAATGTAAGAGAGATTGATCTTCCTGGAAGTGGTCTTGCTCTTACGATATTTGTTTGTCCTTCTACAATACTTCCTTCTTCCGACTCTGTAATTCCTAAAGAGTCAAAAATGTTATTTGCCGCTAAGTTTACGTTTAACGATTTTGTAATTCCTACGTTGATGAAACTGTTTACAATTAAAAATCCTGGCATTACCAATTCATTGTTGTCTTGTGCAAATGCTTTGGATTGTCCGATAAAGCTCAACCCTACCGAATTTTGTCGTTCTTTTCCAAAGTCATATGCTGGAATTAGGTTATAGATGAAATCTGGTTGTCTTCTTGGCGTGTTTCCTTCGTTTGCTCCTGAATCAACTTCCGCATCTGTCCATGTTACCGCACCGCGCAAACTGAAATCATTGAATCTGTAGAAACCTTCTACTTCAATACCTAACGATTTGTAATCATTTTCGATGATACTGTTGGTTGAAGCTTCAAATCCGCCTTCTTCTTCTGTTTTTGCGTAGAATGCTGTTGCGTAAATTGCTCCGTTTTCAAAACCGCGCTTATACCCTATTTCTGCCTGATTGATAAAGTCTAAAGCATTGATTCTGTCACCATTTAAATAATCCAATCCTGAGAATAAGATACGATCTGCTTTGGCAGAAGCACCGCGACTGTAACGTCCAAAAATGGCTTGTGTATCGTTTAATTTATAGTTTAAACCTAATGAGTATGATACATAGTCATAGTCGTAATCAACTGCGGTTGGATTTGCATTATCAATAGTGGAAACGCTTTGTTCTGGTGCAGAAATTACACCGTCATTATTTACATCAAATACCGTTTGCACGCTGTTGGTAAACGAACCTGAAACGCGTCCTTTGTCGTAACGCAAACTCGCGTCAATGGTAAAGTTTTCGTTCGCTTCTAGCGTTACGTTCATGTATGGCGCTGATACATTGTATTGTGTGTCGTAGTTACGCTGACAGCAATTTCCCCAAAAAGGAACACCGTACGCGTACAATCCGTTTTCGCTTAATGGCGCATTCGTAGCATCAAATACGTCGATTAAACGTGCATTGTCGTCATTTACTTCTTGTAGATATGAATTCCACAACCACGACATTGAAATATCTTGAATCGATTTAAAGTAACCTACTGTCACATCAACATTGTCGAATGATTTTGACAGTTTTAAGTCGTTCATAAAGTTGTTGAAGTTGTCCAATTCTACATCAAACATGTGTACTCTGGCAACTAAACTGCTTCCTGCAACAGCAGTTCCGTCAGTAAATTGCAACGTAGAACCTGTTCCGAAAGAATCTGCAATAGCAGATGCTGACGCAACTTCTGCTGGAAATGGTGATACAAACGAACCACGATTGGATGAGAAACGTCCGTTATTGCTAACTTTCCAATCGTCTCCTAAGTCAAAATTTGCCTGAATTCCCACTGAAGTTGATATTGGATTCATTCCGTTTGTTACATCGCCGCGACGACGTTGTCCATCAGCTCCTAAGCTTAAGGTTTGTGTTAAGTTTGCGCTGTGCAATGAACCTCTTGTAGTATCAAAATTTGGCGCATCGCTCCAATCTGGATCGCTGTTGGTTCCTGTTACTTGAATTGGCATAGGCAAATACGCCGCAGCTCTATCGTTTAAATATTTTGCATATACACGAACTGAACCACTTTCAAACTCTTTTGTGAGACTCAATTTTAATTGTCCTCCGTTGTTTGCAGTGAATCCTGTTTCTCTGATTCCTTCTCCCGCACGGTAAAATCCTCCCGCATGAAAATACAATCCGTCACCTATTTTTGAACCATAATCGAAATCTGTTCGGAATGAATTGAAATCTACACCAAACGTAGTACCAATTGCGCCGCCTTCATTTTTTCCTGTTTTACTGATGATATTGATGATACCTCCAGGTCCGTTAGACGTTAAGGTAGAGGCAGAACCTCCACGAATGGCTTCTATGCGTTTTACATTGTAATCGAATCGTGTAAAAATATCTGCCGTTCCGAAAGCAATATCACCAAATAGTAATACTGGCAAACCATCTTCTTGTAGTTGTACATATTTAGATCCACCTGAAGAAATTGGCACACCACGTACCGCAATATTGGCATTACCTTCACCACCAGAAGATTCTGAACGAATTCCTGGAATGGTTCTAAAAATTTCCGCCGTGGTTCTCGGTGCTGATTGTTTAATTGTTGCAGGTTGCATGCTCGTTACCGAAATACTCGATTCTATTTTTGAACGCGGATTTACCACACCTGTAATAATTACTTGGTCTAGTGATTCTGTATCTTCCGCCAAGATAATTTTTAAAACAATATCGCTTCCTGCTGCGGTAATTGATTGTGTGTACGTTGCATATCCGATAGAAGATGCTTTTAGCGTGTACGTTCCATCGTCTACAGTATCGATAGAAAATTTTCCATCAAAATCGGTTACGGCTCCTTTTGTTGTACCGTCCAATACCACATTAACACCAGGAATTGGCATTCCTTTTTGGTCATTAACAGTACCTGAAACCTTGGTTTGAGCAAATGACATTGTTGCTGCTAAAAAAAGCAACCATGTACAAAGTCTCTTTAAGTTCGTATAGTTTTTCATTATATTATTAATAGTTTTTGGGATTAATTTTTCACTAAATTATATTTCTCGGTATATGATTTTACATTTTTTTCATCGAAAACGTTTTCGATTTTACCGAAAACGTTTTCGATTTTGTATTTTGCGGTGTTAGAATATGAAAAATTAGCTTCATTTTTATGAAACCTGTCACTTTAAAAGATATCGCGGAGCACTTGGGAATTTCGGTTACTACGGTTTCCAAAGCATTAAAAGATTATCCCGATGTGAGTAAAAAGACCAGAGCATTGGTAAAGGAATTGGCGCAGACGTTAAATTACAAACCGAATGCATTTGCGGTTAATTTGCGCACAGAAACGTCGAATACTATTGGGTTGATTATTCCTGAGATTGTACATCATTTTTTTTCGAGTGTGATTAAAGGGATTATCAGTCAGGCCGAAAAGAAAGGATATTTGGTTATTATTTTGCAATCCAACGAATCGTATGAACTCGAAAAGAAGCAAATTGATTTGTTGTTGAGCAAACGTGTGGATGGTATTTTAATTTCGCTAGCCAATGGTACAGCAGATTTTAAACATTTGAACGATGTGATTGAGCAAGGAAAACCGCTCGTAATGTTTGATAAGATTGCCAAACTTGTAAACTGTTCTAAAGTGATTATTGACGACAGAAAAGCGGCGTATATGGCTACTCAGCATTTAATTGATACTGGCTGCAAGCGCATAGCTCATTTTCGAGGTCCGTTGTTGCCTCAAAACGCCATTGACCGTTTTTTGGGTTATAAAAAAGCCTTGGAAGACAATGGAATGACTTATGATCCTTCGTTGGTGTATATTTTTGACCACATGACCTTTGAAGTCGGAGAAATGTTTGCCAGAAAGATTTTAAGAGAACATCCTGATGTTGATGGAATTTTTGTGAATACAGATTTGGTTGCTATTGGCGCTATTACGGAGTTTAATAAAAATGGCGTTAAAATTCCGGAAGATATTTCTATTGTTGGTTTTAGCAATTGGTTTATGTCTTCTGCCATAACGCCATCGTTGACAACTATTGACCAACCAGGATTTGAGATGGGCAAAATGGCGTTTAAGCAGTTATTCAAAGAACTAAAAGCCAAAAAGAAGAAGAAACCCATTGTACCAAAAATCATTGAATTGGAGACTAGTTTGGTAAAGAGGGACTCTACTAAATAATTTGAATAATTATATTGAAAAGATGAAAAAATATTAATAAAACAGGGGGTTGATTTAACTTTAAACTGTTTGAACTATTTCATCCAGAGATCTAAAAACAAAAAAAGTCGCTCAAAATGAGCGACTTATAAAGGGTGAAAGACCGGGTTCGAACCGGCGACCTCTGGAACCACAATCCAGCGCTCTAACCAGCTGAGCTACAATCACCATTTGTTTTGCGGATGCAAATATACACTATTTAAATTGCTACACAAAGTATTTTTTTAGATTATTTAATTCAATTTAATATATGATTGATTTTTAATTTATTACAAATATTATTTTTTATTAAAAGTACCATAAACTCAATAAGTAGAACATGATAATTATTGAAAAATATAGTTTATAATAATAAACTTAGCATGAGCATAGTTGAAGGTATAAACAACATCAAGAATCATCATTACTTTTATATACTTAGAAATGCATACATATTTAATTCATGTTGAGGTTATAACAAGCTAATTATAAAGAATTTCCTTGTATATTTCACTTTAAATTAAATCGCTAAAAGAATTAACTGCTACATAACGTTCTACTGTAAATCCTTCTGCATACTCTACTCCAATTAACCTTCCTAAGTCTCGAGCACGATAATGAATACTATCTATAAAGTTTTTACTTGTAATTGGCGTTTCAGCTTCTTTACTAGTAGGATCGTAAAACTGTGAACTATATGCCATTACAGCTTCATGCTTTTTTTCAATAAAACCAGTAACATCAACTACAAAGTCTGGTTCAATATTTTTCCATTGAATGTAATGATATACATGTTTTGGTCGCCATTTTTCCTGCAGTTTTCCTTCTAGTTTAGTTTCAATTTTCAGTAACCCACTTAAAAAGCAGGCGTCACTTACTAGCTGACTTCCTTTTCCATGATCTATATGACGATCGTCGATAGCATTACATAACACTATTTCTGGCTGATATTTTCTTAGGATTTTAATAATCGCTAGTTGATGTTCTTTATTATTTATGAAGAATCCATCTGCAAATGCTAGGTTTTCTCGTACTTTTACTCCTAATATTTTAGCAGCATTTGCTGCTTCTATATCTCGTAAATCTGCAGAGCCACGTGTTCCCAATTCACCTCTTGTCAAATCGAGAATGCCTACTTTTTTACCATTATTAATTTCTTTAGCTAATGTAGCTCCACACCCTAATTCTACATCGTCAGGATGTGCCCCGATTGCTAATATGTCTAACTTCATTTATTAATCTTTTATCCAACAAATTTACATTATTTTTATTCAAGCTACTTTGTATTACGTCAACCTCTTTTCTCAATAGCACGTACATTTTCGATATCTTTTTAAAAATAAAATATACTGTTAGGTCTATCTATGATGACTTTTACTAATTCAACTGCTTTTTCACAGTCTTCTCAATTTGTTTAAGGATGCTAATCAATTTTTCTAAATGCTCTACATCATAAATTCCATATGCTGGTGTAAGCACAACTCTACTGGTTTTTTTATGTATTATACGGATGTAAATCATTTCAAAAAGAATATCTTCTACAAAAGTCTTACTATTAGCTAATTCCTTAAAAATCTTTGGGTTTCCGCTAAAATAGAACTGTTTTCGTACTTTTTGGGGAATATAAGTTACTCGCTTAGGAAAAAAAAGGTCTTTTATCTTGCCCCACCAGCTCTTAGGAAACATTTCAAAATCAATATCATATAAGCGATCGAAATACAAAATAATCCGAAAAGGTTCAGTAGTTCTTACAGCATCAGAAACTTCAGTAAAATTGACACTAATCTTTGTACCATCAACTACTATCTCTCCGTCTTGGCACGAATATTTTTTGCCAATTACATAGAAACTCTTTTTAGGGTTTTGCAAAAATTTTCCTTGATGCTTTTCTATAAACTCCTCTATAATATTCATAGATAAATCTGTAAGATGGTTTTAGGAAAATATTAAAACTTCTTTTTCATAAAAACCCTCAGTCAATTATAATTGAGGGTATACATTCCTGCTAAATATATATTACTTCTTTTTTGCTTTTTTAATTGCTTGTTTAAGATCCGAAATGATATCTTTCCGGTCTTCAATTCCAACGGAAAAACGAATCAATCCATCTGCAATTCCTTGTTTTTTGCGTTCTTCGGGTGTCAATAATGCATGCGAGGTTTGTGTAGGACTTAAAACTGTACTTTCCACACCTGCCAAACTCATAGAAGGTTTAATAAGTTTCAGTGATTTGAAAAATATAGAAACGTCATAGTCAGCTTTCAGTTCAAATGACATCATACCGCCAAAACCAGACATTTGTGATTTTGCTAGTTCGTAATCTTCATGCGAACGTAGACCAGGGTAATATACTTTTTCGACAGCTTGGTGTTTTTCTAGATAATTTGCAATTTTCAATGCATTCTTATTTTGTTCTTTTACGCGCAACCCTAACGTTTTCATACTTCGTTCCAACATCCAAACTGTAAAATCACTTAAACTTCCGCCTAAGTTTTTTCCTAATTGAAATATTTGATTGATATGCTCTGCGGAAGCGGCAACAGCTCCTGCCAAAATATCACTATGCCCACCAAAGTATTTTGTAGCACTATGAATCACAATGTCAATTCCTAACTCTGCAGGCAATTGATTCACAGGGCTAGCAAACGTATTGTCAATCATTGAAATTAAGTTATGCTTCTTAGCTAATTTTGCTACTTTACGAATATCTGTAATCTTTAGCAACGGATTTGAAGGCGTTTCTATATAAATGACTTTTGTATTTTTTTGAATAACTTTTTTGAAATCTTTACATGCTAAACTTTCTGTAAAAGTATATTCGATACCATATTTATCAAATTCTTCTAACACTAAGTTCATCGTACCTCCGTACAATGCATTTTGCAACACTATATGATCGCCTTTTTGCAAAAATGCCAACAAACTTGTACTTATGGCTGCCATTCCACTACCAAAAATTAATGCAGCTTCAGTATGTTCTAAAGCAGCTACTTTTTTACAAAGAGCTTGTTGATTTGGTGTATTAAAATAACGTGGGTAACGTTTTTCATCAATATCTTGAAACGCATATGAGCTACTCAAATATATTGGGGAAACTGCGCCTTTAAATTGTGTATCTTTTACTTCTCCCGTATGGGTACAAACAGTATTTAGTCCTAAGTTTTTCTTTTTCATAAAGATTGTTTTCGTCATGTCTAAATTACAAAAGTGCTATTGATAAACCTAACTTAACTTTGCTAATAAGTTAAGTTGAATAAGGTATTCGCTTCTTCCTTAAAGACTTGTATAAAGAAATAAGTTTTATGTTTTTTAATTTCATTACTTTGTCCTTCTAGTGAAGATATTCAATTAAACATCTACACTTGTACTGCTTTCCATTTTCCTTTTTTGAAGACAATCATACCTACAATGGCAATACATACTTGTGCTGCTGTAATTGCCCAAAATACCCCTTTAGGTCCAAGGTCAAAGTAAATTGCTAATAGATATGCTAGTGGTAATTGAAATAACCAAAAGCAAAAAAAGTTTATAGTGGTAGGTGTTTGTGTATCTCCTGCTCCGTTGAATGATTGAATAACTACCATTCCGTAACCATAAAACACATAGCCTGCTGCAATAATTTGTAAACAAAGTGCTCCGTTTTTAACTACTATAGGTACGTCTGTAAACAGAAGAATGATTTCTTTCGCAAAAAATAGATAGAGTACTGAAACAATTCCCATAAACCACGCATTGTATTTACCTGTTTTCCATACAGACGTTTCTGCTCTTTCTGGTTTTTTGGCTCCTAAGTTCTGCCCTACCAATGTAGCAGCTGCATTGCTCATTCCCCAACAAGGTAATAGCGTAAACATAACTACTCGAATAGCTATGGTATATCCTGCCAATACATCACTTCCAAATGTAGCCATGATGCGCATTAATATGATCCAACTAGATGTTCCAATAATAAATTGTCCAATACCTCCTAGCGAAATTCGTAATAAATTAAGCATAATATCAGTACGTAAAACCAAGTCGTTCCACTTAATTTTTATAACACTCCAACCATAAAAAAGTATGCTTAGTTGAAATAGAACTGCTGTTCCACGACCAATAGTAGTTGCAATAGCTGCTCCTTCCACTCCAAAAGCAGGAATTGGTCCAAAACCAAAAATGAATAGAGGATCTAATATTATATTTAATCCATTGGAGAGAATTAACGCTTTCATTGCGACAGACGCATTTCCTGCTCCTCGGAATATGGCATTAATTAAAAATAAGAGCATGATGGTTACGTTTCCTCCTAAAAGAATTTGTGTATACCCATAACCTTCTTCAATAAGATCAGCTTCACCTCCCATCATTTCTAGTATTTCTTTCGGAAAAATAATTCCTATCACGCTCACAATACTAGCAATAATCACTCCTAGAAAAATAGCTTGCACAGCAACTTTAGAAGCTCCTTCTGGATCTTTTTCTCCAATACGTCTGGCAACCATGGCTGTTGCTGCCATACTTACGCCAATAGCCACAGCATATACTAATGTAATGACTGATTCTGTTAAACCAATGGTAGCGACCGCATTTGTACTTACTTGTGAAACAAAAGCAATGTCTACGATGGCAAAAATAGACTCCATTAACATTTCGAGAATCATAGGAATAGAAAGCATAAAAATTGCTTTGCGAATACTACCTGTAGTAAAATCGTTTTGAGTTCCTTTTAGAGCATTGGTAAAATGCAAAAATAGTTGTTTAACCGTTAGTTTTTGGTGTTCTGACATGATGTAAAATTAAGAAATGAATACTGTGCAACCGAAAGAAGTTTGGGTTGCATTGTGGTGTTGAAAGTACTCAACAAAAATCCGAAGGTGTATAACTTACAGTTCCATAAGGGTACAAATATCGCCCTTTTTTTGAATTGTGCAAATCATACATGTCCATATATTTTCATTACAAGTGCCAAAACAAAGCTATTGCTTACTTTGTATTGTAGAACGATTTGAATATTTTTAGTAAATATACCCACTAATTACATGCACTTTAAACAGTATAAATTACAAACGACTATGAGATACTTCTTATTTACCTTGATTCTAATTAGCTTTCGGTTGAATGCACAATCAAAAAATGATACTAATTACTACAAATTAGAAATTCCAAAATCATTTTCTGTACAATTACAGTCTAAATATAATCCTGAAGGAGCCAAAAAGGACATTGAAAATAATAGTGTAAAAATTTTATTCTCAGGAGGTTTTGGAGGGATGCCTAGTTTCAACAATAAAAAGGATATATCGTTCCAAAAAAAATATTCGGTTCAATTTTATAGTCAAGGATGTGTAAGAATGGGAGAAAATGAAAACGAAGAAGGATATAACCTAACTATATTCAATTTTTTAGATAAAAAATTTGGGACTTGTTGGCGCAAAGATATCCGAACAGATGCAATAGGATTAAAGCTATTCCTTAAAAAAATGTAATCCTTAAAATGCTACTCAATTATTTTCAATCCACGAAATAATTGTTTCATCATTAGGTAAAGTTCTTGGTGAAATTACTTTTTCTAACTCGCCATTTTCATTTATTAAATATTTTTGAAAGTTCCAAGCAACTTCTGAGTCTTCCAATCCGTTTTGTGATTTCTGTGTAAGGAATTGGTATAGTTCATGCATATCGTTTCCTTTTACCGAAATTTTACTCATCATTGGAAACGCAACACCATAATTTGCTTTACAAAATTTTGCGATTTGTTGATTACTTCCAGGTTCTTGCGCACCAAAGTTATTAGCAGGAAAACCAACAATTGTAAAATTTTGATCTTTATAAGCCTCATATATTTCTTGCAATTGTTCATATTGTGGTGTCAATCCACACTCTGAAGCTGTGTTTACTACCATTATTTTTTTACCTTTTAAATCGGCAAAATTAAAATTATTTCCTGCAATATCTTTTACTGTAAATTGATGAATAGAGCCTTTTTCCATAGTTTTTTCGATCTTTTTTTGAATTGTTGTTTCGTTTATTTGTGATGTTTCTTTTTCTTTCTCTTTAGGTTGAGATGTACAACTTATTATACATACCACTACCAATAACGTGAATAGTCTCATTCGGCTGTTAGTTTTATGTAAAAATACGAAAGTATTTAGCTTATCGCGGAAAGGTTTTTTATATTTAACACATGAAGCGACTTTCCGTTTTTATACTCAGTCTTGGAATCCTCATAGGGTTATTAATTGCTTCAAAATACATCAACTTTAATCCTTTTAGAACCGTTGGTGAACCAATAGATACTTTTCATAATGTAACAGTATATTACAACGGAGCTGTGAACCATGTAACGAAACGAAACACAGCAAAAGACGGTTATAATTTAGGATTACAATACCAATGTGTCGAATTTGTAAAACGGTATTATTATGAATATTTTAATCATAAAATGCCCGATAGTTACGGACATGCTAAAGATTTTTTTGATTCAAATGTAAAAGATGGTTCTCGAAACCTGCAACGCAACCTTATACAGTATACTAATGGTAGTAGTTCCAAACCTAAAGTACACGATATTATAGTTTTTCGAGCTTCTTGGTACAATTCGTTTGGTCATGTTGCCATTGTTTGTAATGTTTCAGAAAATCAACTAACAATCATTCAACAAAATGCAGGTCCATTTTCAAGTACACGTGTTACTTATGATTTGGAAGAGGAACATAATCACTGGAAAGTAAAAGATAATTACATAATAGGCTGGTTACGAAAAGAATAATTACCTACAATTGTACATGGATATGATCGTCATGCCGTACAGCATGACAACCGTGAAATCGTATTTTGGGACTAGTGAGTTGCATTCGCGATTGTAAATGTGGTTTAATAAATAGCTTTTTGATACTTGGAGAAGCGGTTAAAATTTCTATCAATTTTTTAGTGCGTTTAGCATCAAAATGATACGTTTCCTTTTTGTATTGTGGCACTATTTTTTCCAACATACTGTATTGAAAGAAACCTTGTTCCTTACAAAATGTTGGCATGTCCTTATCTCCTGCTTTAGGTGATTCGCATACACCATAACCTAACCATGACGGACTTCCGTTTTTGTAGATTCCCGTTTCTGAATCTTTGTAATAAAAAGCAAGATCTACCTTTCGACCATCATTATGACTCCAATGTGGCAATAATGGAAATTTTGCTCCCAATGGAAAACAGGCGTCTAAAAAATATGTAGTAGTTTCTGGATACGTGAGTTGCATTGTTTCTGCAGAGTTGACCAATACTTCATACAATTCTTCATCAACATAATGTCGATTCATTAAAAAAGTGTACATCCGTAACGGTTGCAATGCAGAATTCGTTATAGGCAATGCTTTTCTATTATACAATTTGTAAGCTACTGTTGGTACAATCGCAAAAGAACAGATACTGTAAAGCAATACAAATAGCCCAATATTTAGTACTCTTCTCTTCCAGCCTATGAACGAATGTTTTTGCTTTATCCATAAATATAACAAATAAACTAACCCACCAACTTGAGTAAGAATAGTGAGCATGATTACTATGAAAACACGTAAAACTAAATATAAAAATCGCTTTTTCATTGCTGTAAATTTAACCCTAAAAAATTCCATATTCACCTTTTTTTTATCCCGATTCGGCAGAAACATCTTTTCCTTGTATAGTTTCTAAAGCATATTTGTGCATCAAAAAAAACGAACAGTAAAAAAACGAATAGTTATGTTTAAAACTTTATTCAACATCATTTTAGTATTGACAAGTACTTCCATGCTTGCTCAAAGTACCATTACAGGAAAAGTAACAGATGAATCAAAAGAAATTGTATCATTTGCAAATATTGTGTTATACGAAAGTGAAAGTAATACGCCAATAAAAGCTATTATTGTAGAAGACAATGGCAGCTACACATTTACCAATGTTTCTAATGGAAACTATTATGTAGAGGCTTCTTTTTTTGGTTATAAGACGCAGCAATCTGTCATACTGAAAATTGATACCTCAAAAACCCTGACAGTCGATTTTGTTTTACAAGAAGACATTCCTGAAAATTTAGACGAAGTCGTTGTAATTGCTAAAAAACCTGTCATTACACAAAGTGCGGAAAAATTGGTTGTTAATTTAGAAAACTCAGAAATGGTCAATACCAATGTACGCGATGTAATGAAAAAGATTCCTGGCGTATTGGTTACTAACAACAATATAAGCTATGCTGGACAAAACAATGTACGCATACTCATTAATGGAAAACAAACCAACTACATGGACATGCAAACATTACTTCGTGAAATGCCTGCTGATCATATTGCAAAAATTGAACTTGTACAACAACCTGGTGCTGAATATGATGCCGATGGTACAGGAGCTTTGATTAATATTGTTTTAAAGAAAAATGTAAAATTAGGAACTTACGGAACTCTAAAAAGTATGGTTGGTTACGCAGAAGATTTTACTTTCAGAAAAAGTGCTTCTATTGCTAGTTTTAAAAACAAGATTAACTGGCAGGCAAGTGTAAGTTATTCACGTGGCTCATGGCGCGATGATCTTCGATTGATTCGAAAAGTAGGAAATGATACGTACGATCAATTTTCACGCTCTCCGTATGATCCAAATACCTTGCGTTTGAGTGCTGGTTTGGATTATTATATAAACGACAAACATACTACAGGCATTAGCGTGCAACGTACAAGCAGTTCTTCTAATCGAGTCACAGACAACATTACAAATATTACCCGCAACGGAATTATGGAATCATTGGAAACAGATAATCGTTTTGAACGTGATTGGACTTTATGTGTACTGAATCCGTATTATGAATATAGTGATGAAGTAAATAAAGTTTCTGTAGACTTCAACTTTGTGGATTACAGCTCAACAAATGAAAACAATTTGTTCCAAGTTGGACAAAGTACTGTTGCGTATGACAATCAACGGTATTTCCAAAATGCAGATTATCACATTTATACGTACCAAGCAGATTATAAACGTGTTTTAAGTAACATAGCATCTTTAAGTGCTGGATTCAAATATTCGAATGTCGATTCTGATAGTGATCTTAAATCGCTGGTTCAAAATGATATGGGCGAATTTGTAAACAATCCAAATCAAACAAATCGCTTTTTGATTGATGAAGATATTATTGCCGCATATGCAAAGTTGAACGTTACTTTGGACAAATGGTCTTTTTCGGGCGGATTGCGTTGGGAACAAAGCGAAACTGTAGGAACTTCGCAAAACCTAAATACTTCACTAGATAGAACTATCGCAAAATTCTTTCCAAGTGTAAGTGTTTCAAGAAATATTACTGAAGAAATTGCCGCAAATGTTGCGTATAGTTATCGCATTCAAAGACCATCATACGAAACATTAAATCCGTTTGTATACTATTATGATCCGTTTACTTTTGAAGAAGGAAACCCTACATTACAACCAGCATTAACCAATAGTTTTCGTTTCAACTTAACATATGAAAATCAACCTTTTTTTAGCGCAAGCTACAGTAAAACGAATGATGCATTATTCCAAATCGTGGCGCAAAATGATACTACTTCAGAGACATCTCGATCTACAATTAACTTAGCTAATAATGAGAATTGGAGCTTTAGTTTGTTTGCACCACTAAATTTTATAAAAGGACTAGATGGATATACTGGTGTTATTGTGAATTATAATAAATATATGTCGGAAGAGTTAACACCTGCATTGAATAATTCATTGTGGAGTATGACTTGGTATACAAGTGCCGAATATAAATTGCCTTGGAACATACAATCGGAGATTTCTGGATATTATACTTCTGGCGGATTAGACGGGCAAATAGAGTTTGATTGGGTTGCAGGAATTGACATTGCTTTCAGTAAAAAGTTTTTAAACGATCAATTGAAAGTGAGTGTTGAACTAGAAGAAATTCTTGACAGAAAATTCTATGGAGCAATTAATTATAGCAATGTAAATGCAGATATCATTAGTGATTGGCCGCGTAGAAATGTGTTTTTACAGGTAAGTTATTCTTTTGGAAAAAAATACAACAAATCAAAAAGTAGAAAGAACGGAGCAAACGACGAAGTAGATCGTATTAAAACCCAACAATAGGTTTGAAAAACATAGAATTTGCTTCACTAAATACAGGATAGAAAACATACTATTTAGCCTCTAATTTTTAAAGAAATCTATTAAAAGACATTAAAATACGCTAATTTTAAGGACTGATTATGAATGTAAAACTGAATAAATCGGATTATATACTCCTCGCAATTTATTATGGCATTTCTGTCCTAATGGCGATATATGAGTATATTGCCACAAATGCTGACACCATTGAATATTTACTTGACATACCTTCATTTGTGATTGTTGATATTACCGTAATTTGTTTGTTCTTGTACTGGTTACTTCCTGATTATGTGATTAATAATAAAAAATATTTTCACTTCACATTTTGGGGATTACTTATATTGATTTTAGCTGGTTTTTGGGAAAATTTGGTAGGTTATTATAGTGGTGGGCACGATTGGGCTAAATTCAAATACGGTTTTCAACAAGTAATTAATTATATTTCAAATACTGCACAAAGTATAGGATTGCCTTTTGGTTTGTTGTTGACAAAAAAGTATTATGAAGAACAAATGATGATTTCTTCCATTAAAGAAAAACAAAAAGAAAACGAGTTAAAACTACTGCGTTCACAAATCAGTCCTCACTTTTTATTTAATAACTTGAATACGCTGGATGCACTGATTGATAGCGATACCGATAAAGCTAAAGAATACATCAACCGACTATCGCTCATATATCGCTATTTAATCCAAACAAAAGATGCAGAAGTGATGGAACTCACAGAAGAAATGAACTTTGCCGAAAATTATATGTTTTTAATTAAAACACGTTTCGGGAATGATTACGAGTTTACAATTACTAAAAATGTACCTCTCACAGGTAAATTTGTACCAACAGGTGCCATTCAAACTTTGCTTGAAAATGTAGCAAAGCACAATCGAGCACAACATGGAAAAACGATTAAAGCCCATGTAACAATTGATGAAGACTGGCTAACAATCATAAATACCAAAAGTATTATTAAAAACGATCAAGAATCACTTGGCACTGGTTTAAAAAACCTTGAATATCGTTATACATTACTGTCTGATAAAAAACCTATCATTCAAAATACCGCTGAAAGTTTTATGGTGAAAATTCCAATCATTCAATTAAGTAACGAATCTTAAAGTCATTTCTATGCACATATTAATTTTAGAAGATGAAATTCCTGCTTACGAAAAACTCTTGACGCATTTGGAATTCTATTTTGAAGAAGATTTTACTCATAATTGGGCTCGTTCAAATGAAAAAGCACGTTCATTTTTAGCAAATGAACGTTATGATTTTATTCTTTCAGATATTCAACTACTAGATGGAATCTCATTTGATGTGTTTAATAGTGTAAAAATAGAGTGTCCTATTATTTTTTGCTCGGCGCATGACGAATACTTGTTTGAAGCGTTTCGCACCAACGGAATAGCCTATATATTAAAACCTTACACAAAAGAAGACATCAAGCAAGCATTGGATAAATTTCAATCGTTTTTTAAAACCGAAAGCTATCAACCTATTCAAAACGATACAATCGATTTGTTAAAATCAGCATTACAGCAAGAACAGGCGCTTTATAAAAAGCGTTTTGTAATTAAAAAGTCAAAAGGTATTCAATTGTTAAATGTGAGTGATATCAGCTTGATTGAAGCTTCAGGTGATTTTTGTATGGCAGTAGATTATAAAGGCAAAAAGCACCCTATTTCTCATAACTTAGGAACAATTCATGAAATGCTGAATCCTATGAAATTTTTTCGCATCAATAGAAGTCAAATTGCACATATTGATTTTATTGAAAACATAGAAAGCCACTTTAAAAATCGTTTGCTCATCCAATTGACAGGTATTAAAGAGAAGGTAATGACAAGTTCTTCAACTACTTCCGATTTTAGAAAATGGTTAGAACATTAAAAATATTGCGTTTTAAAATCACATCCAATAATATACATCTTAAACTAAGATAGTTTGATGCTTTTAGTAGTGAATCCCGCAAAATTTATTTTTTAGAAAAACTTACTTCTTTTTATAATGTACTTTGTATCTCCAGTAACTTAAAGCTCCATAGGCTAGCCAAACTACTGTTGCTATAATCACAAACTTAGGCCCTAATACAGCATCTCCTGTAGCATACGAGTGCAATCCGCTCAATACAAAATTAACACCAAAATAGGTAAATAATATAGACCCAAACGCCGCTATCGCCATCCAATTGAATAACCAACGTCCACGTAATCCAGGTACTAAACGCATATGAATCACAAAGGCATATACCATAATACTTATTAACGCCCATGTTTCTTTAGGATCCCAACCCCAATAACGTCCCCAACTTTCATTTGCCCACATTCCGCCAAGAAAGTTTCCAATGGTAAGCATCACAAGTCCCACGGTCATCGCCATCTCGTTGATTACAGTGATTTCTTTGAGATTTAAATCCATGCGTTTTTTATTCTTCTTATTCGTAAGAATCATCAGTAATAAGGCTACAATCCCTAAAATCATTGCTAGGGCAAATGGTCCATAACTCGCTACAATTACGGCAACGTGAATCAATAACCAATAGCTATCTAATACAGGTTGTAGGTTGGCAATATTAGGATCTAACCAGTTCATATGTGCGCCCCATAAAATCATTGCGACTACAAAGGTGGTTGCTGCAATAGTTAGATCGGATTTTCTTCCAAAAAGCAACCCGAACAACATAGTAGCCCAAGCAACATAAATCATGGATTCGTAGGCGTCACTCCAAGGTGCGTGTCCTGAAAGATACCATCGAACAATTAAACCTACGGTATGTAACACAAACAGTAAGATAACACCAATCTTAAATATGAAAATGCTTTTTTGGATGAAATTATTGTCTTTAAATATTTGATAAACAATAAAGAAAAACATTAACGCACCAACCAATAAATAGTATATCATTAATTGTTCAAAAACATTGACTTTATTATAAATAATTTCTGTTTCTATTTTTTTATCTGAAGGCAAAACAGTACTTCCAAACTCTTTTTGTCGCTTGCGTAAACTCTCTACCATTTTATCTGCTTGCGAATAATCTCCTGATTTATTGGCCCCATTCAGCATCAAGGTATAGACTTTCATTGCATTTTTCACATAGCGCTCGTACAAAGAATCTTTAGGTTGAAATCCTTTCCCTGGATTTAAATCATAATCAGAATCTGATATCCACTTATTGTTAGGATGTTCTGGTAGCGGAAACACTCGTACAATATCTCCTCGCAAAGCACGATTTAGCAAAGCAAGCTTTAAATCGAACTCTTTGATTGCTTTTTGATACTGATTCGGTTTATTGGTTGCGTATGCATCTTCCGTATATGGATTGAGTTTGTATTGATTTTCTTTTGTAAAAAAATCTAATAAACTGGCGTACATATCACTTTTTTCAATGCCAATAATATTACGAATACTATCATGCTTTTGTCGTTTTACACTGATAATTTTTGCGTCGTACCACAATTGAGGATATTGAATCATAGACACCATTACTTGATCGGCACTAAGTCCTTTGTACGTACTGGTTTTACTTAGTTTGCGAAGTAATTCACGTGCGTATGTATGCGCAGGTTTCATACGTCCGTCATCATCTTGAATTACCAATCGAGCAAATTTGTCTGCATGTTCTTGAGGTACAGCATTCGCAACGATAATTGAATCAATTTGTTCGCTTGTATACGATTTCATTACAACTTCATGTTCATGTCCATCATCATCGGTATGAACATGACCTTCCTGCGTAGTTTCTTTTTTTGAAGCAGTTTCTTGCTTCACTAATGTATCAACTTTTACTTGAGTAGTATCAGCTTCTTGAGCAAATATTCCAACACTAAAAAAGAATAAAGCAATTACTGTCAATGTTGATTTTTTCTTCTTTATTTTTTCAAGTTGATTCTTGAGATCTCCAAAACGTGTATTCTTATCAAATAAAATTGCCATCAGTGCCAAATAGAGTAAAAAGTATCCTAAATAGGTAATATTAGTTCCCCACCAATCATGACTTACCGAGAGAATTGTTCCTTTTTCATCTCTATCAAATTGTGCTTGAAAGAAACGATATCCGCCATGATCTAGTACGTGATTCATATAAATATCATAATCAAAAGAGGTTTGATCATTAACCGTTACTTTACTCATAAATGATTTGTAACCTCCTTGACCAACCGTCCCTGGATATCGTTCAGCAATGAAGTCATTAAGCTTGATACTAAAGGGAAGTTGAAGTTGATCTGCTCCATACTGTAGCCAAAAATCTAATCCTCCAAGTGTAACTTTTACAGGAGCATTGAATCGTCCTTTTCCGCCAATTACACGTACTTCTTCCGTTTCGTCATTTGTAGATACTTGTAAAATGATTGCGTCTGCTTGATCTTTTAAGCCTTCGGCTGTTTCCACAACTCCAATTTTTCCTTCTACGGCAGGTTCAGGAATTACAAATTGCAACCCTGCTAAACTGTAAAGCGAACGCAATTGAAATTGTTGCACACTGTCTTTATATACTTTTCCCTTTTGCTGTGCAGCCATAATCATGTACTCACCTTCAAACGGACTCTTAATTGTATAGTTTCCGTAATCATCACTCATGATGTTGATGGCTCCATCAATTGGATTATTATAAGAAACCAGAATATTGTGAATACTTTGTGCTTTTTCGCCAGACTTCAAGAAATGGTTGTGACGATTACCTCCACCAGACTCAACAATCTTTAGATATCGTTCGCCCGTTTTAGCAGGTACAATTCCTTCTTCTGCACCTTGAATAAAGCCTTTATACTCAATCGTAAAATCTTGCCCATTAAAATCCCTTTTCCATGGAAATCTTTCTCCTATCCATGTAGTTGGTGCAATTCCTTCTGGAGAAATTAAATAATCGCCTTTCAGTATGCGTCGTCTTGGCTCTCCATTAATTTCACCATCTACCCAAGCAGTAATGTATGTTTTTTCAGATAAGAATGTATTTTCAGTGGCCCCTTCACGAATAGGCATTACACCTTCATAACTAATATATCGAGTGATAAATGCTCCTAAAATGATGAAAAAGAATGATAAGTGAATTAATAGAGTTGCCCATTTTTCTTTACGTAATAGACGATATCTAAATATATTTCCAAAGAAATTAATCATAAACAATAGCATGATTAATTCAAACCACCAAGCGTTGTAAATATATATTTTGGAAGTTGTTGTACTGTATTCACTTTCAACAAAAGTTCCTATTCCCATGGCCAAAGCAAATACAAAAAAAAGGACAGCCATTAATCGTGTAGAGAAAAGAATATTCTTAAGGAGATTACCCATTGCGTAATATTATCTTTTAGATCAAATTTTCAGAATGCAAAAATACGGTATTTTAGCCAATTTCATGGCTATTTAACATTCAATTTACGCATATTTGAGAATATTCTGCCAGATAAAAATTAGTTCTTTGAACGTGCTTCAAATAATTTGAGATAAATGAACGTTCCCATTTTACGTGCCCTATTTTTAGCAATATTAACTTTTTCTCCTTCAAAAAGCTCATCTAATGTTTGTATCCAGTAATTAAGCCAAATTCCGAAATGATGTTCATTAATACTGTTCTGCATCGAATTATCAACCTCAACATGTTTTTCAAGCGGATTTCCTCGGTAGGTATTTACAAAGAATAAGCTACTTTCCCAAAAATCCGTCAAATGCTCTAAATGAGCATCCCAGTGAGTTATTTTATTATTAAAAATAGGCCCCAACACCTTGTCTTTTCTAATTTTTGCATAAAATGTTGTTACCAATAGATGTACATCTACTCTATTTTCAATATCTTTTTTTGTTTCCATAAGCTCTTTTCATTTGCACACCACAAGGTGTCTTTTATTTATAAAAATAGCTGAACGTTATCATAGTTTTGATAAAGTTCAGCTTTTTTCTGCTTGCAGCAGTGAATAAAACGTGTTATTAAAATTTAAAAGGAATTTACAACAATAAAAACAACATTCAATAATAAACTGATTAACAACATATTGAACACCCATTTATCTCGTAATTGTGCTAGTATCGCAGCATTATAAAATGAAGTCACTAACACGCAGATAAATAATTGAACTAAGCTAGAAATAGTGTCCAATCCGTTAATCAAAATGTACATTGCCGCAATAGCACCTACACAACTCTGAAGGATAATGGTAAGCGGAATATACATAGTATACTTATCGTGAAACTCGTTGTAATATTGCGTATATAAAGTCATGATTGTAAAGGTTTTATTTGATTATTCATTAGTACAAATGTCCGTCCTTTTTAAGTCTTAAAACATGATAAATATCATATTTCCTATAAAGAATAGCTGTTTCTTTTCTTAAGATATTTTCAAAGCCATAGAAAAGTATCTCTTGAAAGTTTTAAAAAAGATAAAGTGTCCCTATTTTTGCAACATGACACGATTGGTAATTTTAGGAGCTGGCAATGTAGCACAACACTTGTATAAAGTGTTGCAAGCTACCACAACATTAAATGTTGTTCAAGTATACAATCGGTCTTCAAAAGCACTTTCGTTTTTTAAAGAAGCTAAAACCACGACAGACTTTAAACAGCTTGCTGAAGCAGATGTTTATATTATCGCCGTTGCTGATGATGCCATTGCTAGCATTTCAAATAAACTTCCTTTTTCCAATCGGTTGGTTGTTCATACTTCTGGAAGTGCAGGCATGCATGTGTTGAATAAAAAGAATCGCCGAGGTGTTTTATACCCACTACAAACTTTTACCAAAGGAACTACTGTTGATTTTACAACGATTCCTTTTTGTCTAGAAGCAAAAGAAAAAAGTGATTTTGCTTTACTAAAATCTATCACAACAGCCATAGGTAGTACTTCCTATAAAATAAGCTCTGAACAACGCCGCGCGTTGCATGTTTCTGCCGTATTTGTGAATAATTTCAGCAATCACATGTATCGAATTGCACATGAAATTTGTGAAGCAAACAATGTGCCTTTTGAAATTTTAAAACCACTGATTTTAGAAACTGCCAAAAAAATAGAAAACGTAACACCATATATGGCACAAACAGGTCCTGCCAAGCGTGGCGACCATAAAACCATTCAAGCTCATTTAGAAAAATTAGACAAAGATATTCACAAAGAAATTTATACATTGCTTACGCAATCAATTGCAAAAACATATGGAAGAGAAAAGCTATAAAGAATATTTGAATCATATTACCACTTTTATTTTTGATGTTGATGGTGTACTAACTGATGGAACCGTTACCATCACTACCTCAGGAGAAATGTTACGACGTATGAATATTAAAGATGGATATGCACTTAAAGCCGCTGTAAATAAGGGATATAATGTTTGTATTATTTCTGGAGGAACAAATGAAGGTGTTCGAAAGCGTTTAGAAGGTTTAGGTATTACCGATATATTTTTAGGTGCGCACCAAAAAATTGAACAATTAAACGAATACATTACTCAAAAAAATATCAACCTAGAAAATGTATTGTATATGGGCGACGATATTCCTGATATCCCTATATTGAAACGCGTTGGTTTGTCATGCTGTCCACAAGATGCCGCTTATGAAGTTTTAGAAATTTGCAAATACATTTCTCATGTAGATGGTGGAAAAGGTGCTGCTCGTGATGTAATTACGCAAGTAATGCGAGTGCAAGGCACATGGGACAAGGATTTTGATGCACAATATGACTAAATAGCAAGTTCCATGACAAAGTTTTTACAGCTCATTAGGTTTCCTAACTTGGTCATGATGGCGCTGACACAATTGTTATTTTATTACTATTGGATTGTTCCTTTTGACAATTGTTATATAAAAGAGAAGTTGTTTTTTTGTGTCGTCTTAGCAACTGTTTTGATTGCTGCTGGCGGAAATATCATCAATGATATTTTTGATGTAAAAACTGACCGAATCAACAAGCCGCACAAAGTTTTTATTGATACATTTATTTCTCAAAAAAACGCGTATGCGCTTTATTTTTTATGCACTTTCGTAGGAATCGGACTCGGAAGTTATGTTAGTTTTACGATTGACCGCTGGTGGATTTCATTGATTTTTATAGGAATTGCGTTGTTGTTATTTTTATACAGCTCACACTTCAAAAGCATTCCGTTAGTTGGAAACATAATTGTTTCTACTCTCGTGGCTAGTAGTTTATTAATCCTCATTTTGTTTGAATACAAATACAACAGTAGTAAAAAACATATTCACTTTTTTGACGCAGTTTCGGTTGTAGCAATTTATGTGTATGCAATTTTTGCGTTTCTAATCAATTTTATGCGCGAAATGGTTAAAGATATTGAAGATATTAATGGTGATTATAATGCAAACATTACAACATTACCAATTATTTTAGGAAGAAACCGCGTCAATAAAATTGTAGCTTTTTTTGCAGGTTTACTAATCTGTTTTCTCTTATATGCTACAAGTATGTATTTGAAAGGAAAAACAGTGACAACCATTTATGCATTGTTTACCTTGTTACTGCCACTACTCTATTTCATAATTAAAATTTGGCAAGCAGACACCAAACGCGAATACAAAATGTTATCATTATTATTAAAATTGATTATGTTATTCGGGATTTTATCTACCGTAGTGCTTTATTATTTTGATCCAATAGACAAACTCTCACTTGTATTATTTTAAAAAATTATGTTAGCTAAAATTTCAGAAAAATACCATATCATTCTCGCTTCAGGTTCTCCCCGCAGACAACAATTTTTCAGAGACCTCGGACTAGATTTTGAAGTACGTCTAAAGCCTCTAGAAGAAGTGTATCCTGAACAGTTACAACACCATGAAATTTCAGATTATTTAGCACAATTAAAAGCATCTGTATTTACTAACGAATTAAAAGATAAGGACGTTTTAATCACATCAGATACAGTAGTTTGGCACGAAGGTGTTTCGTTGGCAAAACCACAAGATGCACAAGAAGCATTTGATATGATTGCCACCATGCGTGGAAAAAGTCACGAAGTCATTACATCTGTATGCTTTACTACTGTAAACGCTCAAAAAGTAGTTCATGAAATTACAAAAGTATATTTTGAAGAGATGACCGATGACGAAATTTGGTTTTATGTCAACAATTTTAAACCTTTTGATAAAGCAGGCGCATACGGTATTCAAGAATGGATTGGATATACAAAAGTTTCCCGTATTGAAGGTTCATATGCTAACGTAGTAGGTTTACCAACACATTTGGTATATAAAATGTTTTCTGAGATTTCTACTTTATTTTGATATAAAGCACAATAGTAATACCTTTAGTTTTTCAGGAAAATGAACTAACTATAAACCTACATTATGGCACGCTTTTTTAGAAAATTTAGACTGAACTCTATCACAAAAAGCAAAATAGGAAAGTATATTATCTATGCCGTCGGTGAAATTGTATTGGTTGTTATAGGAATTTTAATTGCCGTTGCTATTAACAATAGTAGAGAACAAAGTATTCTTCAACAAAAAGAACAAACGTATCTGAAAGGCTTGAAAGATGAGTTTGAAACGAGTAAACACAAGTTAATTGAACTCATAGACGTAAACAAGCAAAACTATCTTGGTGCACAACGGATTTTAATGTTAAAATCAAATCCCAAAGATACCATTACAGAAAAAGAACTCTCAGAATTATTGTCTCGTTCATTGTCCTATGATGTTTATTTTTATGCAAACACCTCATTATTAGATGAAATGATTAATTCGGGAAGCTTGAAAGATATTTCAAATGACACCTTACGAAAGCTACTTACCAATTGGGAAGCTATCTTAAAAGATATTTCGAAACAAGAAGATGAACTCGGTGAACAACGAAATAGAGTGTTAGATATGTTTAGAACAAATAACAATAGCCTCAAAACTATTTTTCAATTATCGCCTCCAATTCCAGAAACAGCTTTTTTACAAAAAGACAACTACCTTAGTAATTTGAATTTGTTAGATTCTGTAGCTTTTGAAAATAATATATTAATGTTCTATTTGGTAAGTTACTCAACTTCAGAAACACATTACAAACCTTTGCTCAAAGAATTAAATTCAATTCTGTCCCTTATCACAAAAGAAATAGAGTAATTTATTGTAATTCTGCTTTTAATACTTCTCGAGCAGCTTTTTTATATGTTGTATTGATTGAATCCATATATTGTAAGGCTTTCAGCGCTTTTTCATTCTCTTTAAACTTTACATGAAGTAACGCTCCATACCAATAAATTTGTGGCGTAAATCGTGTCTCGCTGTGCTTAATTGTCCGTAATGCATCCAAAGCTTCACTATCTTTACCTGCATTTAATAAACTCATGGCTTTGTAAAACCAGATTTCAACATCTGGTTGGTTTTGTTTTGCTAAAATCGCTTCAAATTGTGTTATAGCTTTTTCAAAATCTTTAGCCTCATAGGAGCGAATCGCTGCGGTAAGTTCTGAGGCATTTGTTTCACTTCTAGTGACAGGTAACAATGCATTTGGATAGGGTTCAAAATATGTTGCATATAGCGTTTCATGTCTGTTAGATTGTTGTACAATATAATTTCCTAACAGTCCAAAGAAAAGAATTAAAACAACTGCAATTGCAAGTTTTTTATAATTTCTAGAAGGTTTTGATTCATTGGCTTCAAGAGTTGCTGTCGCTTCTATATTTTGAAGATGAGACTTCAATTTCTGTTTCTCTTCAAATTTGATTGCTTTATGAATATTTTCGTATTCTGCAACTGCTTGAGCAAAGTTCGTGTCCTGTTGCAACAAATTTGAAAACAATTGTTGTTCTTCCTCATTTAAGGTTTCTTGCACATATTTTTGGATCAATTCTTCGTGCTTCATTTGTTGTCTTTTATAAGTGCGATTAACTTTTTTAAACAGCGTGATTTATGGCTTTTTACCGTATTTTGATCTTTATAATGCGTGCTTTCTACAATTTCTTGAACTGTAAGATTACGATAATAATATAAACGTAAAATTTCCTGACAGCTTTTCCCTAAATGGCGAAAATGTTTCTGCAAAAGCGTCTGTTCTTCAGACAGAACCAACTCTTCTTGTTTTATCTCTTCATACGAATCTTCCGCATCAACTTTAGTCACAAATTGTTTTTGCTCACGCAATCGATCGTATATTTTGTATTTCCCAATACTAAATACATACGTTTTTAAAGAACTATTGTCAATGTGCTTTTGCTGAATTACAAAATTTTGATAAACGGCTATCACTGTATCTTGATACACATCAATCACATCTTCTTTGTCTAAATTAAAGCGCAAACCATAATTTACAAACGCTTCCTTATAGGTAAGATACACTTCCTCTAACGCATTTTTATCGTCATTTCGAAGTCGTGCTTGTAAATCTGGTGACTGCTCTTTCATTTAGTAGAAGTTCAAAACAAATGGTTAACCAATTTGCAAAATTATTTTTTGATAATGAAGGCATATTCAGCTATTTAAAGATTGCTTCTACAACTTTTTACCAAAAATAACCTCACTCCATGTTAACCTTTTTCTCTGTAAATATATAAAGAGGAAACGAAACGTAATACATCATGAAAACAATTTTTAAAATCTGTACTTGTGTATGCTGTCTTCTTGCAACACATGTTACGCATTCGCAACTCTTAAAGCGAATTCAAAATAAAGTTGAAAATCGCGTCGAAGAAAAAGTAGAACAAAAAGCTATAGAAGAAGCTGAAAAAGCAGCAGATAACATGCTTGACAAGATGCTTGGAAACAAAAAAGTACAACAAAGTAAGGACACAACTGTAAAATCGTATCATTTTAATCAAAGCGTAACCATCCAAATGCAAACCGAAGGAAATGAATCTGCTACACTCGATTTTCTATTTGACAGCAATGACCCAAATGTGATTTGTATGAAACTTGACAATGCTGGTGACAATAGCGGCGGACAAGTTTATGCCGTAATCACGCCAACAGAAAGTACTATGTTTATGAACATGCCAGGCATGAAAATTAAAAAGAAAGTGACTAATGATCAATTAGGACAATTGGATTATTCTTCCAAAATTCCTCAAAACAATGAGCTCTCCAAAACAGGACGCACCAAAACAATCTTAGGATATACTTGTGAAGAATATACATATGAAAATGATGGAGGAAAAGTCTATGCATGGGTAGCTAATAGTTTTCCTATCAAAGGAAAATTTGTACCAATACTCGCTATGAAAAAGGAAGGCCCTTTTGAAGGTTTTGTAATGGAACTAAAGTATGAAGCTTCTCAAGATAGTGGCAGCGTAAAAGTAATCAAAGTTGATACGAATGCTGATATAAAAATTGATACAAACGCATACAAATCAATGTAAAAAGAAAGCTATGAAACTACTATTTATACTATTCACTATGTGTTCTGCTATTGCATTTTCGCAAAACAAAAAACACTTTATTACTGTAACATTTAGTGATGGTCCACTAAAAGGCACACACACATTTTATCCTGAAAAAGGAAATTACATGAGTCAAGCAAATTTGGAAGTGTTTGAAGGTGCGAGCAATGTAAATGCTTCCAAATTAACCTCTGAGAACGGATTGCAAATTCACTACATAAATCGACACTTTCAAGGAGAACCAACCACAGGTTCTCATACGCCTAAAAAAAGCACCTCAGGCTGCGGAAGTTTTAATTTTATTGATCTCAACAACTCTCAAACATATCAACGGATAGATGGAGATTTTACGGGTTGTACCCAAACTACAATTACCCATGTGACTCCTTGGAAAGAAGGAGTTGTAAAAAAACGTAGGATTATCTCAGGACAGTTTGAAGACACACTAACCTTGAAAATTCGTATGGATGATGGTAGCGAACAAACCATTCAAACGAATGTAACTGTAATTTTTTCTGTAAACGAATCACGAATGAAATAATTGGAAAAATGAAAAAAATACTATTAGGAATTATAGCTTTTATAACCACTCAAGCACATGCGCAATATGTTTTTGATCAAATTGATATTTGGGCAGGAAGTAATGGAAGCTCTCCCAGATATATTACGGAATTTAATGGAGAACTTTATTTCCAAGCTATAGACATTACACCTTCTTTTAAAAAACTCTACAGAAGTAATGGAACTAGTGCCGGCACGCAAATTGTTGCTGGAAATTTAAACGGAGGAGCTGGGTATTCTCCTGAATCATTATACGTACTGAATGGTGAGTTATATTTTACAGCCTTTGTATCTGGCATTGGCACAGAACTCTATAAAACTGACGGAACTGACGCAGGAACAATTTTACTAAAAGATGTTCGACCTGGTTCGTCAAGCGGTTTAGATTTTAATTCTAATGACGACAATCAACTATTTGTTGAATACAATAACGAATTATATTTCCGAGGAAGTACAAACTCTTCTATTGAACTGTGGAAAACCAATGGAACAGTTGCAGGAACTGTCTCTGTGAAAAATTTTGAAGACACAACCAATGGTGCGCCTGCGTATATAGAAAAATCAGGCAAAAATATTTTAGGAGTCGTATATAACGGATTTTTATTCTTTGCTGTAAATCGGGGAAGCAACAGCGAACTCTGGAAAACGGATGGAACTACCGCCAATACAACGATTGTACGAAGTGGATTGAAAAACATTGACGACATGATTATTTTTAATAATGAACTGTATTTTGTTTCCGGCGATGATAGTGTTCCTGAAGGGCGTGAACTATGGTCTTCAGATGGAACTTCCGCAGGAACAACAATCAAACATGATATTTTTCCCAACAATTTAAATCCTGCTTTTGGCTTTGGAAGCAATCCGTCAAATCTTATTATATATAATAATGAACTCTTTTTTAAAGCACGCAGTTACAATGGAACTTCTGGAGAAATTATCGGTTCTGAATTGTGGAAAACGGATGGAACTCTCTCGAGTCTAGTGAAAGACATTAATACAGATAATTTAGCTAGCGGACTCAATATTCCAAATTTTACTCTTTACAACAATGAATTATATTTTGTGGCTTCAGACAATACTACTTCAGATTACGAACTATGGAAAACGGATGGCACTGAAACAGGAACTGTAAAAGTTGTGACTTCGTCTGATACTGGAGAATCTATTCAATTTCTCAAAGCAACTGTATATGCTAACAAACTTTTCTATTTTGATTCTCAACAGTTATGGGTAACAGATGGGACTCCTACAGGAACTGAAGTATTAACAGGTAATTCTGAAGAAATTATTTTGATTTCTTCATTTTCATTACTTGAATACCAAGGAAAACTTTGGTTTCCAGGAAACAAAAGTGGAAACGGAATGGAACTGACCAGCTTGCTTGACAATAGCACACTAAGCTATAATAGTTTTGAAACGACACATTTTCAAATGTATCCTAACCCTGCAAAAAACACGATTCATTTTACTAAAATCCTAGCAAATAGTGATTATAAAATCTATTCTCTTCTTGGGAAATTAGTGCAACATGGACATATCAAAAGTATCAACCCATCTATAGATATTTCGGCACTTACCGCAGGTTTATACTTGATTGAAGTAAACACAAATTCAAAAATTTCCAATTTTAAATTATTGAAAAACTAACCCATTATGAAATTCAAATACATTGTATGCATACTTAGCTTTTTCTATTTAGGAATAAGCTTTTCTCAAGTGCGAAGTATTAATTATAAAGCACTTATTTCAGACAACACTGGAAGCCCTCTTACTAATCAAGTTGTGACCCTTCAATTTACCATTTTAAAAGGAAACATGGCAGCAACTGAAGTGTATAAAGAAACGCACTCAGCAACTACAGATACCAACGGAATAGTAATTGTTAATATTGGGGAAGGAACGTTGCTTGCAGGAAGTTATCAAACGATTAATTGGGGAAATGATGTTTATTTTTTAAAAACGGAAATAGATTCTGGAAGTGGTTTAAACGATTTTGGCACAACAGAATTCAAAACGGTTCCATATGCATTATATGCAGAAACTGCCGGCGTATCGAGTCCATTTTCAGAATCTACACCCAATCTAATCTCTGCCGCCAATACCAATGCTGATTTCATTGTAGGAAGTACTAGTACAGAAGATCAAAATGATATCAACTCAGATAGCCGCATGTTTTATGACAAAACGAAAGTAGCCTTTAGAGCTGGGACTGTTGATGGGACACAATGGGACGACTCAAATCGTGGGCTGTATTCTTTTGCAGGAGGAAGAAACAATACTGCCGATGGAATTTCTTCTACTGCATTTGGAGAAAACAATCAAGTTTCTGGGTATGGAGCTACTTCTTTAGGACGTCAAAATGTTGCCAACGGCTCCAATTCATTAGTCGCAGGTTTTGGAAATATATCTAGTAATATGATCAATGCGCAAACTGTATTAGGAAAATGGAATGAGGTAGATACAGATGCCCTACTCATCGTTGGAAATGGAGCCGACAATATTACACGTAAAAACATTTTAAGTGTAAAATCGGATGGAAATATTATAGCAAACGATTTAAGTATAGCTGAAATTACACAAAGCAATGCATTAGTAACCAAAGCTTATGTTGATGCCAATATAGGAACACCAAGTACCGGTTTAGAGGCACTTGATGAAGGTAACGGAAATGGTTGGCGATTGATTGGGCGTAACCCAAGCAACTATGGAAATATAGGTTTTAATGCTATTGATCTATCGGCAAGCACTACTAGCTCAACACGTGGTGCATTAGGAAATTACTCATTAGCTACTGGTCTTTATACTATAGCTAATGGAACTTACAGCTTTGCTGGTGGAAATGGCGCTATTGCACAAGCAGATTATTCCTTTGCATTTGGTAGTGCTAATACAACACTAGGCACACACAGCGTTGCTTTTGGAGAAATTTCTTCTGCTCGTGGTAATTTTAGCTTTGCTGCTGGTTATAATACAACCGCTTTAGGAGAAGCTTCAATCGCTTTAGGTACTAATGTTGTAGCATCTGGAAACTATTCATTTGCTGCAGGATTAAACTCAAATGCAAGTGGTGATTATTCATTAGCTACTGGATCAAATACGACTGCTTCAGGATCATTCGCTACGGCATTGGGATGGAATACAATAGCCTCTGATTTAGGTTCAATGGCAGTAGGTAGATATAATGTAGATGACATTAATGCTATTTTTAGTGTGGGTAATGGCGACTCTTTTAATGGCAGAAAAACTGCTTTTAAAGTCTCAAATTCTGGAATAGTAAACATTGATAATTTATCAGGAATGGGAACAAGAAACGTTAGTGTGGATGCTAATGGAAATCTTTTAGCTACTTCTACGCAACAAAATGACATTTTAGTCATTACTCCTTTTGATTTTGTCAAAGACACCAATAATGGTATTAATTTTACCAAATCAGGTTTAAATGGTGCTTATATTGCTACGCCAGGTGATAATTCGGTCATCTACGCTCCTATTCAATTACCGGAAAACGTACGAATTACCCAAGTAGAATATGTATACAGAGATACTTCTGTCCAAGCTAATGAAGCTCTAGAGTTTAAAATACGATTTCAACAATTTGAAAATAATGGAAGTAACAATTTACAAGTTTTCTCAGTTGCGGGAACTATTTTAAATACCAATAGCTATCCTTCAACCAATAGGGTGGCAACAGCTAATATCAGTTTTCCTATTTCGTCAAGCGCAACTACATACAGGGCATATTTTGTAACTGTTGAACCAGTAAGTGGCGGACAATGGTCTGGAACGCAGGACACTGCTATTTTACAAGTTAGAGTACATTACACATACTAAAAAAATGATGATGAAATTTATTAGTCTTTTTGTCTTTTTATGGAGCTGCTTGAGTTTTTCCCAACAATTAGTAAATCAATCAATTGATAGTGGCGGCGAAACCGTTTCCGTTTCAAACCTTCAGATTATTTATACTGTTGGAGAAGTAAATATTCAGGAGTTTCAAGGAGGTTTTCAAGTCTCAGAAGGTTTTATTAATCCATTAGTATTAGAAACCCTATCTGTTGTAAATTCTATACTTTCTTCTAATGCTATTGTTCTATTTCCCAACCCAGCAACAACGAATATATTTATTAAAGGTTTGGAAAAAAAAACAAAGTATATCGTATATGATACATCAGGCAAAAAAATCCTTGAAGGAGTTTTATTTTTAGCGAATTCACAAGTAGATATATCCCATTTACAAAGTGGTTATTATCTAGTGAAATTGGACAATCAAATAACAATTCCTTTTATTAAAAAATAGCAATGTCGGTTTTTACGTTTCGAATTGTTATATATATGAACGGTTGTGAGTCAAGCAAATACGATTTCACGTACCGTTCATATAAAATTTAAGACCATTCACACACTAATAACGTGTTCTTGCAAAGTAATTTTACTTTTCTTAATAAGATTTACGTAAATTTAGGTGTGATTCCCTAAAATACTCAATCAGTGAAAAAAATTATACGCTGTATTATTATTTCTTTCCTATTCGTTGCGCAGTGGTCTATGCATGCCCAAAAAACTTCGCAAACTGTGGCTAGTGTTTCTGAAACTTCTGATCATACAGATTTTTTTGACAGGGCCAATCTTGAAGTATCTGAAAATAATGAGGTTTCTTTCCAAACAGACTTTACTCTGCCTCCAAAAGAAGAAACTTCTACGATTTTCGTCATTGTTATTGGACTGATTTTATGCACAATTATCGCCTTCATTATTCGTTCTCGTATCAAAACGAATACACTAAAATTGTATTAAGACTCTGTTAAGTTACACAATCAATCTTCGTTTTTTAATTATCTTTATAGAAAAACGATGAAATTTATATCCCAAATTTTTCTAGTATTCTTTTTGATTGTAATTGCTATAATTACAGGATGTTCAAACACAACTGATAAACCATCTGAAACTCTCTCAACGCCTCTATCTAAAGAAACATCACAACCTACACAACCAACTTCAGAAGCATTTAACAACTATTGGTATGCGGGAACTGCCGAAATTACTTCGTATCAACTCGAACAAGCGCGTTACGGAGAAATTCACAAAGGAAAAGCTGTCATGATTTATGTCACTGAAGATTTTAATCCTACAAAACAAGTAAAAGCCGACACACAACGTTCAGATAACGTATCTGTCCTCAAGCTAAATGCTACGAAAAAGTTCAATACCGGAATATATCCTTATTCCGTTATGACAAGTACTTTTTATCCTGTAACCAATCAGCAACACGCTATAAAGGTAACTTCTTCAATGCAAGAATGGTGCGGACATGTATTTATGCAATTAAATAATAGAGAAAAATTTAAAGTACAATCTTATTCTTACTTTGAAAGTGAGTCTGACCAGAAATTAGATCTTGAAAAATCTATCATAGAGGATGAATTGTGGGCGCAATTACGAATTTCCCCCAATACTTTGCCTACAGGAACACATCAAATTATTCCTTCTTTTGAAATGATTCGTATGCGACATGTTCCTTTAAAAAGCTACAAAGCAGAATTAAAGTTAGACACGTCAGACAGTTTGACTACTTACACAATTTCGTATCCTGAGTTAAAAAGAACGGTTGCTATTCACTTTAATTCTTACTTTCCTCACGATATTTTGAGTTGGACGGAAACCACACAAACTGGTTATGGAAATGCAGCGAAAATCTTGACAACTAAAGCTACGAAAATCAAGCAAATAAAGAGTGCTTACTGGTCTAAGAACAGTGTAAAAGATAGTATTTTGAGAAAAGAATTAGGATTATAAATCTTACAAAAAATCTAAGATCGTAATAGCAAACAAATAGTGGGTATATGGTAAAACCGTAACCGTAAGTTTTAAAAAAACACGATATTTACAATGATAATCTGATAAATGATTTCCTAAGCGTATTTAAGTTATAATTCCACGCTTGACCTACAAAGCTTAGATATCATCTCATTAAAAAAGGATAAAATGTGCCCTCATTTTATCCTTTCTTTTTTAATATCCTTTTTGATAGAATTAATACGAAACTCCTAGCATTTCATCAATAGTGTTTACCGTAACTGAGTGATAGTTTGGGCGCGCTTTCGCATAGATTTTTTTCGCTTCTTCCAATCGATTATTTCTTTTTAGTGCTTTGTAAATGGTAGAAACATACCAACGACGTCCCACATTCATTAAGAAATTTTCAATTTGCTCATCTACATTATTTCCATGATAATCATGATTAATCGCTTGTTCAAACCAAACCATTGCGATGTATGAATTGGTTGCGTGCGTATAATTACACGCAGCATCTAACTTTTCAAAGAGTCCATCATACAAATCCTCGGGGATATTTCTAATAAAGTGTATTTTTTGTTGAATGTTCCAATCTTGTGCACAGACTTCTGATGCTTCTATCGTTTTATAACGCCAATCAGCAAGTACTTTGTCTACTTTTTCAAATTTGTCCGATTGTATTTTTACAGCATTCCCAGGAATTCCTGCTTTGTAAATCCACTTATCATAATTAAAAGCGATATTATTTTTCAACAACAATTCTTCATTCATATAATTTACAAAACGTTCGGTAGTCATTGTTGAAAAAGCATGTTCAGTAAAGTATTGCTTTAAGAAAGCATCCATCTTTTCTCTTCCTACATGTTCTTCCAAGGCACGTAAAAACAAGTATCCTTTATCATAAGCAATACTGTTCATTCCATCATCCGGATTTTTACCTTTTAGGTCTAACTTTAAGCGTGTAGCTTCTGCTTGATCATGAAAATTTTCTATTTCTTCAGCAAGGTCTTGCCTGCTAATAGATGCCAACATATTGGCATATTCTTTTCCATACAATGCTTCCATGATACGCATTTCAAAATACACCGTAAAGCCTTCATTTAACCAGAAATCATTCCAAGTAGCATTTGTTACTAGATTTCCAGACCATGAATGTGCCAATTCATGGGCAACCAAACTTGTTAAACTTCTATCTCCCGCAATTACGGTTGGCGTGGCAAATGTTAACCTTGGATTTTCCATACCTCCAAACGGAAAACTTGGAGGCAATACGACCACATCAAATTGTTCCCAGGCATATTCCCCATACAAACCTTCGGCTGCTTTTACCATTTTTTCCATATCGGCAAATTCATAATGAACCTTCTCTATCATTGATTTTTCAGCATACACACCTGTCCTGGGACTAATTTCTTTGTACACTAAATCTCCTACAGCTAGAGCAATTAAGTATGGTGAGATTGGTTGTTTCATTTCAAATGAATATATCCCGCTATCATTTTTTTCTTTTGGATTCTCAGCACTCATAATCGCAAGTAACTCTTTGGGTACTTTTACATGAGCAGTATACGTTAATCGCAATTGCGGACTGTCTTGAATCGGGATCCAAGTGCGTGTTAAAATTGCCTGTCCTTGTGTAAGTAAAAAAGGATGGGTTTTATCAGCTGTTTGTTGCGGATTTAAAAACTGTAACGCTTCTGTTTGAGCAGTTGTTTCATAGGTTATCGCAACTTCTTTAGAATCTTTTTTTACAGGAACAGTTAAAGATTGGCCTAAAATAGGGTTCTCTTCTCCTAATTTGAAAGTTACTTCTTTCCCATCAACAACAACTCTGTTAATTTTTAAATTCTTAACATCAAACACAATCGATGATGCGTTTTCATGTTCAATTGTATAAGTGGCGGAGCCCGTAATAATTTTTTGATCAAAATTTACTTCAATATCTAACAATAAATGTTTCGCTACGGCTTCATTTGGTTTTGCGTACGAATGCGAATCTTCGGCATAGTCATTTGTTTTAATCATTTCTTCATTCGTTTCTTTCTTTTCAGTAACACAACTCACCATAAAGAAAATACATAATGTGTAAACTATACTTTTAAAATTAATCATAGATTAAAAAATAAATTTGTTTCGATTTCCTCAAAACTACGGAAATTCTCAAAAACTATATTCTAATTAATGTTTTAGAAATCACAAGTACGGTAATTCCGTAATCTGCTTTCACTTAGTTTCCTTATTTTGAAAATGTTAACCACAAAAAAAAGTAATCATGTTAAAACACATTTCAAATCTAAAAGGAACTAGGGTTCTTTCTAAACAAACACAAAAAAACTTATATGGAAAAGGTCCAAGACCATCTAGAGGGCCTTGTGGAGAAACTGGAGGAATGCCAATCAGCTGGTCACAAGACCGTTGTTTTGGTTATGGAATTGTATGGTACAATGGACAATGCTACGCATGTTATTAATGTATAACTATATTTAATTATTTAATGATGAAGAAAAAAAATTTAAAAACACTAAGACTCAATAAAAAGTCTATTTCTAATTTAGAAAAAACAGCAGTAAAAGGAGGATATGAGTCTGAACAAGGTTCTTGCTATTGGCAAGACTGTCCATCCAATGATCCTGATTTCATGAGCGATTGCTACTGTCCATATCCTGGTGGAGGTGGTGGAACTAATACCAATAATTGTCAGACACAAGTCAATTGTGGTTCAACCAATTCTTGCTATTGGGAAGATTGTCCAGCGTAGAAAGTACAGCAATCAATATTTTTGACAGAATATTCTAAAAGCGAACTTCGGTTCGCTTTTTTAGTGAATACTTTGAATGAAAGTTAAAGAACGTTAAAAAGATGCACTAAAAGATGAACTTTTCTATTTTTGAAAATAACTGAACCAAATAGCTCCTAATGAGAACATATACCTTGTTTATTATAGCAATTGTAACTAGTATATTGCAAAGTGCAGCGCAACAACCCAACAAACTTTCTTCAAATCAGATTTACGAAAAAATACAAAAACTGAATTTCTTAGGTTCTGCTCTTTATATAGCCGCACATCCTGACGATGAAAACACTCGATTGATTGCGTATTTATCAAATAATGTAAAAGCTCGTACTGCTTATTTATCATTGACACGCGGCGATGGCGGACAAAATTTAATTGGTCCAGAAATTAGAGAACAGCTAGGTGTGATTCGTACACAGGAACTGCTAGCAGCTCGCCGTGTAGATGGTGGACAACAATTGTTTACACGTGCCAACGATTTTGGATACTCTAAGCATCCTGATGAGACTCTTTCTATTTGGAATAAAGAAGAAGTATTAAGCGATGTTGTTTGGGCAATACGAAAGTTTAAACCAGATGTAATTATCAATCGTTTTGATCACAGAACGCCAGGCAGAACTCACGGACACCATACAACCTCAGCAATGTTGAGTATGGAAGCTTTTGATCTTGCTGGCGACAAAACAAAATACGCTTCTCAACTTGAAACGTATGACGCTTGGCAGCCTAAACGCTTATTTTTTAATACTTCTTGGTGGTTTTATGGAAGTGAAGAAAATTTTGAAAAAGCTGACAAAAGCAATATGCTAAACTTTGATATTGGTGTCTATTACCCGTTAAAAGGGTTATCTAACAACGAACTAGCTTCTATTGCTAGCAGTCAGCACTTATGTCAAGGATTTGGCCGATTAACTACTCGTGGAACACAACAAGAATATGTAGAGTTTTTGAAAGGTGATTTCCCTGAAGATAAAAACAATATTTTTTCTGGAATTGACACTTCATGGAACCGTGTACAAGGTGGAAAAGCAATTGGAGAAATACTTTATAAAATTGAGCAAAACTTTAATTTTGTCAATCCTGCTTCACATATTCCTGCGTTAATGCAAGCGTATGGTTTCATACAAAACTTAGAAGACGAACACTGGAAAACAATCAAATTAGCTGAAATTGAAACTATTATTGAAGCATGTGCAGGTTTATACATAGAAGCTTCTGCGGCAACACCTAGTACAACTCCAAAATCTACTGTACAAATAAATATTGAAGCGCTTAACAGAAGTAATGCTCCTATAAAGCTTACTTCTATTACCTCTACCACTGATAATACAACTTCTTCAAAAGGAATCTTACTTTTACCTAATACAAAAGAAAACTTTTCTACAACTATCAATATCGCTACTGATCAATTTTCTGCTCCGTATTGGCTAACTGAAAAAGGAACTTTAGGAATGTACAATGTTCCAAATCAACAATTACGAGGGTTGCCAGAAACACCGCGACCTGCTAACATTGTTTTTAATTTAGAAATTGAAGGAAAACCAATACGTATTACAAAACCTGTAGTGTACCGATACTCCAAACCTGACAAAGGTGAATTGTACCAGCCTTTTGAGGTTTTGCCTGCTGTTACTGCTGATTTTAAAGATAAAGTACTTATTTTTTCAAACAAAGAAGCTAAGGAAATTCCGGTAACAATCAAAGCAGGAAAAGACAATATTGAAGGCTACGTTTCTATAAAGCATCCATATAGTTGGAAAGTATTTCCTGCCAAACAAAAACTTTACATAGAACAAAAAGGTGATGAAGTTACCATGATGTTTACCGTCATTCCTCCTGCAACTCAAAGTGAAGGGGTTTTAGTCCCAGAAGTATATATCAATGATAAAAAATATACACAGGCACTAAGTGAAATTGAATACGATCACATTCCAAAACAATCGGTTTTACTTCCTTCTGAAACTAAAGTTGTTCGCTTAAATATCCAAAAAGGAGGACAATATATAGGGTATATTCAAGGAGCAGGTGATGCAATTCCAGAAAGTTTACGTCAAATTGGGTATGATGTTGAAATTATTGATCCAAAAACTATTGATGCAGAATCACTACAAAAATATGATGCCGTAGTTGTTGGTATTCGTGCCTACAATACCGTCGATGAGCTTAAATTTAAACAAAAATATATCTTAGAATATGTAAAAAATGGTGGAAATGTAATTGTTCAATACAATACAAACCGAAGCATTAAAGTAGATGCCCATGAGTTAGCTCCTTATAACTTACAACTTTCAAGAGATCGTGTAACTGATGAAAATGCTACTGTAGAAATTTTAGCAAAAGAACATTCTATCGTTAATTTTCCTAACAAAATTGAGGAAAAAGACTTTGAAGGTTGGGTGCAAGAGCGCGGATTGTATTTTCCTAGTAATTGGTCTTCAGAGTTTACTCCTATTCTATCAATGCATGACAAAGGAGAAACAGCCAAAGAAGGAAGCTTATTGGTTGCAAAATATGGTAAAGGAAACTACATCTACACAGGTTTAAGTTTTTTCCGTGAATTGCCGGCAGGTGTCCCTGGAGCATACAAACTGTTTACAAATATGATTTCCCTAGGGAAATCTCAAATTATCACTAAATCCGAACTTAAAAACTAATCTATGGACTCTGAAAAATTTGTTTGGAAAAAAATGTACTCGGTAATTTTGCTCGCAAACATCGCTTACATTCTCTTTTTTTATATCATCATGAAAATTTTCTCTTAACTTATTGCACATGCTTACATTAGATTGGATTGTATTAATCGGAACCTTACTTGCTATTGTTGGTTACGGAACATGGAAAACCCGCGGAAGCAAGAATTCGGAAGATTATATAAAAGGAGGAAATAGTTCCAAATGGTGGACTATTGGCTTATCTGTAATGGCTACTCAAGCAAGTGCTATTACTTTCTTATCAACCACAGGACAAGCATATAGCGACGGAATGGGATTTGTACAATTCTATTTTGGAGTTCCCATTGCAATGGTAATTATTTGCATGGTATTTATTCCTTTATATCATAAACTCAAAGTATATACCGCCTACGAATTTTTAGAAAATCGCTTTGATCTAAAAACACGTGTGTTAGCTGCTGCTCTATTTTTAGTACAACGTGGATTAGCTGCAGGAATCACTATTTTTGCTCCTGCAATCATATTATCCATTGTTTTGGGATGGAACTTAATTACGTTAAATATCATTATCGGTATCTTAGTAATTATTTACACTGTTTCAGGAGGAACTAAAGCTGTCAGTGTGACACAAAAACAACAAATGTTTGTAATCTTTGCTGGAATGTTTGCGGCATTCTTTATTACTTTAAACTTAATTCCTGAAGACATTTCCTTTACCAACGCTCTTAGTATTGCTGGAGCAAGTGAACGCATGAATGTATTGGACTTTTCTTTTGATTTGGAAAATCGATACACCGTTTGGACAGGAATCATTGGTGGAAGTTTCCTCGCTCTCTCCTACTTTGGTACAGATCAAAGTCAAGTGCAACGCTATTTATCAGGAAAATCAGTAAAAGAAATGCGTTGGGGAATGATGTTCAATGGTTTGCTTAAAGTCCCTATGCAATTTTTTATTTTGCTTGTTGGAATTATGGTGTTTGTTTTTTATCAATTCAACCAAGCTCCTTTAAACTTTATTGACGCTTCTACAGAAAAAGTATTAGCTTCTGAATACAGTGACCAATACAAAACATTGCAAGAGAAACAAACAAATCTGTTTGACAAGAAAAAAGTAGTCAGTTTGCAATTTGCAAAAACATCTCACGAAAGTGACAAAAAAGAATTACTTCGTTTAGATAGTATTGAAAAATCATACCGAGCAGAGTCCAAATATTTAATCAAACGTACGATTGATCCCGAATACGGAAAAAAATATGATGAACTTGCTGAAGAACTAGCCAAACTTGAAGCAACTCCTGAAAGTGAAGCATACAAAGAAAAGAAAGCAGAACTAAAAACTTGGTATAAAGAAGCTGCCAAAGACAGTGAAACAAATGACCGAGACTATATGTTTATTTCATTCATACTAAAGTATTTACCACACGGACTCATAGGTTTATTACTTGCAGTAATCCTATCTGCCGCTATGTCGTCTACAGCTTCAGAAATTAATGCTCTAGCAACTATCACTTCTATTGATTTGTATAAACGAAGTAGAGAAAATACAACTTCTATTCATCCTTCTAAAGATGATGCTCATTATGTAAAAATGACTAAATTATTCACTTTAGGCTGGGGAATTCTTGCCATCATCATTGCTTGTTTTGCAAGTTTAGCAGAAAACTTAATTCAGCTAGTAAATATCATTGGTTCTATATTTTACGGAAATGTATTAGGAATTTTTCTATTAGCATTCTTCTTTAAAAAAGTAAAAGGAAATGCCGTCTTTACTGCTGCAATTATCACACAAATTATTGTAATTATTGTTTGGTGGATTGATCTCATGCCGTATTTATGGTTGAATTTATTTGGCTGTGTATTGGTAATGATGTTAGCTTTTTTAGCACAATCTTTACAAAGAAAAGTTGACTAAAATTAGTATCGCTGTAGGAAAAATTTGGTTGCATACGCAACCTTTTATCGTTTTGAACATCTGTGATATACAACCAAAAAAAAAGTAATGAACAAACTTTCCCAACTTTGTATTGCAATTTTATGTCTAGTGTGTTTTCAAAATTGCGATTCAGACGATTTTGATACCAGAGCAATTCCAAATCCACAAACACAAGAAGATATTTTACGTGATGAAATGTTCATCGCTGAAAACTTTGGTGCACTCACTACGGGCAATTTCTTCGGAACTGTAGAAGATCAATATGGCGTTAAACTTACTAATGTAAACATAACCATAGGAAATACAACTTCTTTAACAGATCGTAACGGTATTTTTTCAATAAAAAATGCAACTGTCTATGAAAAATTTGCATACATCAAAGCTTCCAAAGAAGGCTATATAGACGGCTCTAGAACAGTCATTCCAAATGGTGAAACAAACAGAGTCAAAATCATATTATTTAAAAAAGAAATCATTGCTTCTGTCAATTCAGGTGAATTTTCAACAGTTTCACTGCCTAACGGAACCAAAGTGAACTTTACAGGCGGGTTTGTGAGACAAGACGGTACAACTTACAACGGACAAGTAGATGTTGTGTTACATCACATTGGTCAAAATCCTATACAAACATTCGATCAAATGCCCGGAAGTTTGTTTGGACAAACTGAAGAGAACCAAGCAGTTGGTTTGGAAACGTACGGAATGATGTCTGTTAATTTATTTTCTCCTTCCGGAGAACGCATCAATATCAATGAATTAAACAGAGCTACCCTTGAATTTCCTATAATGAATGACAATGCGCCAGATTTTATTCCTTTGTGGTATTTTGATGAAGAACGCGGTTATTGGAAAGAAGAAGGGCAAGCTGTAAAATTTGGAAACATATATGTTGGAGAAGTAGCTCACTTTACATGGTGGAACATAGATATTGATTTTGAATCTGTAGAATTTTGCTTTACGTTGGCTTCTGGAAATACTACGAATAACGCACCTTATTATGTGCTTATTCAACCAGCAAATTCAAATGCAATGGTCTATGCCGGATTGAATACTTCCTACATCCAAGAATGTGCGCAAATTCCAATAAATGAAGAGATTAGAGTTTCTGTATTTGGTGGCATTGACTCAGAAGCATGCAATACAGCCTTAATTCACGAAGAAATATTGGGAGGTTTTGGTTCAGATACGTCTGTAACAATTGCGTTTCAAGAACAATTCACCACAACTTCCATCTCAGGAATGGCAACCAATTGCAATGGCAATCCGATTACGAACGGTTACATTTACCTGAACAACACCAATACATTTAGTATTACCAATGGAATGATTGATATTGATGTACTTACATGTGCAACAATTATTGAAAATTTAGACATTCAACTATACGATTTAGATACAGGGCAATGGACCATTTTAGAAAATATTCAAATGGATGGAAATCCTATACATATTGGCAACCTGAGTACTTGTACAGATTCTGGAGGCGTTTTTAATGGAGATTTGATTCTTTCTAGCCAGAGTGAAGTGGACAACTTTAGCGCAATTCAGTTTTCTTCCATTAGTGGAAACCTTATTATTGGAGACCCAAATGTAAATCCCGACGCAGCAACGACTACTGATATTACTGATATTAGTGGTTTATCAAGCATACAAAATATTTCAGGCAGACTTGAAATTAAATTCAACAATAACTTACAAAACTTACAAGGTTTAGAACAAATTACGGAAGTGACCAACCTTATTATCCGAGAGAATACCTCAATCACTTCTTTAAATGGATTGAACGGCTTAACAAGTATTCAATACCTTGAAATTTCTGGAAATGACCAGTTAAGCTCTATTTCTCAATTAGGCAATCTGTCTTCGCTTGGCAACACGAGGATTATCAATAATCCTGTATTAGCTTCTTTGAACGGACTTGAGAATATAACCTCTTTAGGAGGAATTATTTTGGGAAATAATCCTATGATAAATGGTTTGCAGCCTTTAAGCAACTTGACCGAGTTGGTAGAATTACACATCAACAACTGTCATGCAATTACTTCTCTCCAAGGAATGGAACAAATTACTGAAATAAGATATCTATTTATTTACAATAATAACGGATTGACAAGCTTAAATGGCTTACAAAATTTAACAAATTTGTTGCCTACTTCGCTTCCTTCTATCGTCATTGGTTCAAGACTCACAGATGTTGGCTCGTATGTTCCAAGTCCAAATAGTAACTTGAGCGATTTTTGTGCATTGCAAAACGTGTTTATAAATGGAAACGGAACGAGTGCCGATGTTCATATTGAGAACAACGCCTATAATCCAACACCACAAGATATTACTGCCGGAAATTGTAGTCAATAACAAAATGTATTTCTCAATAAAAAAGCCTTTCTACAAGTATATAGAAAGGCTTTTTTTATATTTTCTATGTTGAAATTTACTGTGAAAGATCAAAATTATTTACTGCATCCGATATTTCATACCCCAAACGCAGTCCTTCGGTACAATCCATACGCATGTGAACACCTAATGGCAATCGTGAAAAAGCATTCTCTTCTGCCATTTCTGAAAACGTACTGTAAGTTCTAGGAGTTCCTCTAAACTCTGTTCTTCCCTCATGAGAACGATCGGTAAAATCAGTAGCATCTCCAAAATGATGAATAAAAATGCCCGCTGCTGCCGAAGCAAACGAAGAGTGTCCTGACGGATAACTTGGAAACGTAGGATTTGGCCATGAAATATATGGGTATAAATTTGTTTGAAAATTGGGATCAATAAACTCTTGAATGTAAACGCTAGGTCGCATTACCATATATTGATACTTATCTGCCCAAGTAGAAACAGCAGCATCATTCAACGAAAACCCTAGCTTCAACAATAAAACAAGTGCATTTTGATGTGTAACATCGTATTGTTTAATCAATTGGTTGGCAATAGAAATTTGTCTACCTGGTGGACTCATCATGAGTCCTTCAACATCATTTGACCAAAACTCAGCTACCCATAAATCGTCATTTTCTGTTAGCCTAGCCGTTTCACTAGATGTATATACTTCTTCCATCGCCGCGTAATAATTACTAGAAGAATCTTCACTATACAATAATGGTGGCGCAATTGTAGACGTTTCATTTGAAGAAATTACAAAGGTTCGTACCGATGACCAATAGGGAAATAATCCTCTTTCTGCTTCGTGACTATACGTCCAATATCCTTCTCCTACAGGAGGCTCATATGACGTAGGTTGCGGACTTAAAATTTGCGTTTCTGCCTCTATATCTGTCTGACTATATGCAATAACTTGCGCAGCTACATAATTTCCCCATTCTTGAGAGTTTAGTACTACTTCATTACTAATTCCTGAAATAAGCTCATCTTCTTTTTCTTGACGCAAAATTTCAATTTTACTATCAATATCAGGTCTTACATTAATCATAAAATGATCCATTACTGTGGCATAACAACTATTGAGAGCAATGGCTACATTGACATCGGGTTGCCTTTGGGTAAAATCAATTATCAATTCAGCATATCTATCTTTATTAGAAGAATATCCTACCATATCGGTCACACAAACTTCAAAAGCTGCTAAATGTATATATGCTAGTGCACGTGTTGTTGCATTTGGTCGCATTCCTGTTGCATGACGATCTAACTCACACCAAAGCTGATTCCAATCAAGGATAACTTGAGTGGTGACATCTGTTGTTATAGGTGTAATAGGTTGCAATTCGTTATCAATTTGTTCATCTGAACAAGAAACAAACGTAACTATTGCTATAAGTAGAAAAAATAGTTTCCGCAATGGTAGATTCATGTTAGTTAGTTTAATTACCGCATGAAATTAATCTATTTTTAAAAAAATCACTCAAAAACGACGAATAATTTTCAAGTCACATATTTATAAAAAAAGCCTTTCCAAAACAAGTTGAAAAGGCTTTACAAGTTGTAAAAGTATATTTTCAATTACTTAGACCATTCATTGATTGAATCTCTGTTCATTTTTACATAGTCTTTATTTCCAGCATCTTCAGCTAATTTCAATGACTGTTTTGCAATAGAAATCGCTTCAGTTTTGTTCCCCATTTTAGCATAAATCAACGATTTTAAACGTAAATACCAAAAACGTGGTTGGTCACTAGTCATCTCAGTTGCTTTATCAATCCACATTTTTGCTTTTGACATATCTTTTTCTTCTTGCAAATAATATCTTGCTGCTGAAAAATAATCGTTTGCTTGTGGTCCTGCCATCATTTTTTCAATACTAGCTGTTGCTTTTCTATCTGTTGGTACTGCAAAAGGAACAATAACCAACACTTTATCCCAACTAAATTCAATATCTGCTCCTCTGTTTGACAAATTCCCAATGTTGATTGTAAAAGATTCTGTAGCATACGGCATCATATTAACCTGTACTGTTGTTTTTGCTACCACTTTAGAATCATCCCATTCACTAGGTGTTCCCCAATTTGAAGTATCACTATACAATAATACTTCCCAGCTTTTTGCCATTGGTTTAGTGAAAATAGCATACGTTCCCGCTTTTACTGATTTTCCTCCAATAGTTACGTCATCACTGAATGTAATTTTAGTATTTGCATTTGCTCCTGTTCTCCATAACTCTCCATAAGGCACTAAATCTCCAAAGATTTTTCTTCCACGCATAGAAGGTCTTGAGTATTCAACAGTTACATCTGTTAATCCAACTGTTTGCTCAATTTTAGCACTTGGACTTGGTTGAGGCGTTTCTATTTGTGCTTGAACACTAATTCCTGCTGCTAAGAAACATGCCAAAAGTAGTTTTTTCATTCTATTTCGTTATTTAAAGTTTTTGTGGTACGAATTTACGCAGAAACCACATGTGCAAATGTTAACAAATACTTAAAATAAGAAACCGTACTTTTGAATAATGCTGAAATTTTTAGAATAATGAAAAATTACATTGCCGAATTTATAGGAACTTTTTCTATGGTTTTTTGTGGAACAGCTGCTATGGTTGTCAACGACATCACAGGTGTCATAACGCATCCTGGTGTTGCCATTACTTGGGGATTAATTGTAATGGGAATGATTTACGCATTCGCTGAAATTTCAGGAGCTCATTTTAACCCAGCTGTCACAATTGCATTTTCGTACGCAAAAAAATTTCCCACTAAAGAAGTCCCTAAATATATTTTAGCTCAAAGTTTAGGAGCTATTGTAGCCAGTGTATTCGTATTTATATTATGGCCGCAAAGTGAAACGCTAGGAGCTACAATTCCTTCCATTGTTGCATGGAAAGCGTTCATTTTAGAATTTTTATTAACTTTTTTCCTAATGGTTGTTATTATCAATGTATCTACAGGAAGTAAAGAAACAGGAACTATGGCAGGAATTGCTGTAGGTGGAGTTGTATTATTAGAAGCTATGTTTGCGGGGCCTATGACCAAAGCTTCTATGAATCCGGCGCGTTCTCTTGGCCCTGCTTTAATCTCTGGTCAATTAACAGATTTATGGCTTTATATACTAGCTCCTATTTTGGGAGCCCTTGTTGCCGTAGTAAGTTGTAAATTAGTCAAAGACGATCAATGCTGTGATGCAAACTGTTAATTATTAAAATTCAATTTTTTCTCTTCATTGTATACTTTTCTACAAAGAAAAGCTCGCCTTCAATTTTAAGAAAACTTTTTGTTTAATTTTAATTAAAAAAAGTTAAACATTTTGTATTTTTACATAGTTTTAAAATATACATCATGGCGAAGAAAAAAAATATAACTACCGATTTTATAATCACTGCATATATGGATTATGTTCTTGAACACGGAGAACAGCCTAAAAATGTGTATACCTTTGCTAAAGAAAATAATTTTGAAGAAGGAAAATTTTATGCGTTTTATACATCTTTTCAAACTTTAGAAGAAAACATTTTTACCACATTTGGAACCAATACAATAGCGCTTTTATCCAAAAGCGATGAGTTTCTATTATTTGATGCACGAAATAAACTCTTAAGTTTTTACTATACATTCTTTGAACAACTGACTGCCAATAGAAGCTATGTAGTATATAGCCTCACGGCAGAAAAAAAGCCACTACAATCACTTAAATTATTGAAAGGATTAAAACAAGTATTTCAAGATTTCATAAAAAGTTTAGATCTTAAAACGCTAGACCTTAATCAAGAACGATTCGAGAAAATTCAAAATAAGGCCATCGAAGAGTCTGCTTGGATACAATTTTTACTCACACTGAAATTCTGGTTAGATGATTCGTCTCCAAGCTTTGACAAAACAGATCAGTATATTGAAAAATCAGTCAACGCCAGCTTTGATTTAATTGACAATACACCTTTGAAAAGCCTGTTTGATTTTGGCAAATTCATTTTTAAAGAAAAATTTGACATCAAATCCTAATGAAAACAATTGACAAGATTCCTATTGGTAAAATTCAACGCGCAAGCAAATTAGTTGCTACAGGTGCTAAAGTGGGTGTTAATTATCTCAAATATTATGGTGATAAACTCATTAATTCTGAAGAAGAAGCTAAAGAACGTTTAAATGAATCCAACGCAGAAGATATTTATGATGGACTTAAAAGCCTAAAAGGAAGTGCCTTAAAAGTAGCACAAATGCTCAGCATGGAAAAAAACATTCTACCAAGAGCGTATGTAGAGAAGTTTTCATTATCACAATTTTCGGTTCCTCCTTTATCACCTCCATTAGTTATCAAAACATTTAAAAAATATTTTGGCAAAGCGCCAAGTGAGATTTTTGATTCATTCAATTCTACTTCTCTAAATGCCGCTAGCATAGGTCAAGTTCATTTGGCTGAGAAAAACGGGAAAAAACTTGCTGTGAAAATTCAATATCCTGGAGTTGCTGAAAGCATCTCTACCGACTTAGCTCTAGTGAAACCCATTGCTATGCGAATGTTTAACATTACAGGAAAAGGTTCTGACAAATATTTTAAAGAAGTAGAAGAAAAACTCACTGAAGAAACTAATTATTTACTTGAAATAAAACAAAGTAAAGAAGTTTCTGATGCATGTAGACATTTGCCAAATATATTATTTCCAACTTATTATGATTCGCTCTCATCAGAGCGAATCATAACGATGGATTGGATGCAAGGAGAGCATCTTTCTGAGTTTACCGCCAGAAATACCGATCTAAAAACAGCAAACCTATTAGGACAAACTCTTTGGGATTTTTACATGTTCCAAATTCATGAATATCGAAAAGTACATGCCGATCCGCATCCAGGAAACTTCCTAGTTTCGGATGATGGAAAATTGATTGTGCTTGATTTTGGTTGTATGAAAGCCATTCCAGAAGATTTTTACATCCCCTATTTCGAATTGGCAAACAAAGAAACGTTGAATGATTCCAAAATGTTCATGCAAAAATTATATGAATTAGAAATTCTCCGAGAAGATGATTCCGAAGAAGAAATAAGCTTCTTTTCCGAAATGTTTCATGAATTATTAGGACTCTTTACAACACCTTTTAATGTAGATACATTTGATTTTTCAGACGAAGTATTTTTTGGAAAAATAGCAGCTATTGGTGAACGCTATGCCAAAAACACGCAATTGAGAAGCATGAATGGAAATAGAGGTTCAAAACACTTTATATACATGAATAGAACATTTTTTGGACTTTATAATTTGCTTCATGACCTTAAGGCTACAGAGGTAAAAATTAACAATTTTAAAAATTTATAATGCCCCAAATTACACGCAGTGATATTGATCAAATGGACAAATTATATCGAATCAACTTAATAAACAGTTGTGCGGGATATAAATCGGCAAATCTCATCAGCACACAATCAGTTGATGGTTTGACCAATGTCGCTGTGTTTAGTTCTGTAACACATTTAGGCTCTAATCCTCCATTATTAGGATTCATTACCAGACCAGCCGTTGTTCCTCGAAATACTTACGAAAACATCAAAGAAACTGGAAAATATACAATCAATCATATCCATCATAAAATTACCAAAGAAGCACATCATACATCTGCAAAATACCCTAAAGAAATATCTGAATTTGATAAAACGAATTTAGAACGAGAATACAAAGATAATTTTGCAGCACCTTATGTTAAAGGCTGCCCTGTACAAATAGGCATGCAATTCGTAAGCGAATATTTAATTAGAGAAAATGATACAATCTTAATAGTAGGACAAATTGAGCATTTGTATATTCATGATGAACTACTTGAAAATGATGGTTTTATCAATTTGATTAAAGCAGAAACGGCTACAATTAACGGATTGGATGGATATGCTATCCCCAAAAAACACAATCGTTATTCATACCAACGTCCCAAATAAAGCAATATGCGAATTCTACTTACAGGAGCTACAGGATATATAGGCAAACGACTCATTCCTATTCTGCTAGAAATGGGACATTATTTGGTGTGCTGTGTAAGAGATACGCAACGTGTCCCAGAAGAAATCTCAGAACATGGTTCGATAGAACTAATTGAAGTTGATTTTTTAAATGCTGAAAGTTTACGCAACATTCCAACGAATATAGACATTGCCTATTATTTAATTCACTCGATGTCGTCTTCAACACAGTTTGAAAAAATGGAACGTGATTGCGCAATCCATTTTAAAACCTACATGCAAAAGACCAAAGTGCAGCAAGTCATTTATCTTAGTGGAATTGTAAACGACCAACAACTTTCAAAACATTTACAATCACGCAAAAATGTTGAAACACTATTAGCTTCTAACTCGTATGCTTTAACAACATTTAGAGCAGGAATTATTGTTGGAAGCGGAAGTGCCTCTTTTGAGATTATTCGTGATCTTACTGAAAAACTTCCTATCATGATTGCGCCAAAATGGATTAAAACTAAATCGCAACCTATTGCAATTCGAAATGTCTTGGAATATTTGACCAAAGCAATTGGCAACAATCAAGTATATAATCAATCGTACGATATTTTTGGTCCTGATACACTTACGTACAAAGAAATGATTGCACAATTTGCAGAAGTTCGTGGATTACAACGTACCATTATTTCTGTTCCTGTGATGACTCCTAAATTGTCTTCTTATTGGTTGTACTTTATCACCACAACTTCATACAAGTTGGCTAAAAACTTGGTTGATAGTATGAAAGTTGAAGTAATTGGAAAGCCGAGCAATATCAATAAAATATTAGATATTCAACCGATGTCCTACAAAAAAGCGGTTAAAAAGGCTTTTATAAAAATCGAGCAAAATAGTGTAATCTCTAGTTGGAAAGATTCTCTAATTAGCGGTCGTTTTCGTGAAAAAATTTCTCGTTACATTAAAGTACCTGAGTATGGATGTTTTAAAGACATCAAAAAAAGAAAGATTATTGACGAGGAGCAAACTCTTGATAAAATCTGGGCAATTGGAGGAAACAATGGATGGTATTATGCTACTTTTTTATGGAAAATACGAGGCTATCTTGATAAAATGGTTGGTGGTATAGGTTTACGTCGTGGTCGGACGCATCAAACGAAGCTTAGTGCTGGCGATCCTTTAGATTTTTGGCGCGTATTGTATGCCAGCAGAGAAGAAAAACGCTTACTACTGTTTGCAGAAATGCGCCTTCCTGGAGAAGCTTGGCTTGAATTTAAAATAGAGAAAAACTATCTGTGGCAACGTGCTATTTTTAGACCTAAAGGAATTTGGGGGCGAGTATACTGGTATGCAGTATTCCCTTTTCACGGATTTATATTTAGAGGAATGATTAATAAACTTGTTCAAAAAGATGCATAAAAATGAACTCTAAAGGAACAGTAAAAATCAATATCATGCTTTAGACGCAATTCCCGTCTGCATGATAATAAAGCGCATTTTCAATGTGATAGCTTCTGGTAGAAAAACATACAACAACCAATCGAAAAAGAACTTCCTAATGATTGTTAATACCACATATACAAATAAAGAAACCGAAAAATCAATCGATTTATATATTGGAAAACAATTTTCGTGGAGACAACGTATCATGCTTAAAGGTATTGGGTCAAAAAGAATGATTATCAGAGAAATTAGCCCAAAGATGCTACAATGTTTACAAACAACGGCCGATTTAAATTATGGAAGTATTGAATTACGTCCAAAAGGGATTGTGGTTCATATTCACAAAAAACTTACTAGTTATTCTTGGGCTATTCCTTACTATAAATTACATATATATAATACTTCATTTTTTAGCATACATGCAGAAGGCAACTTTGTTCGCTTTGAAAAAAACAAATTATACGCTGAAAACAAATCATTTATCCAAAAATTGAAAACACAAAAAAATACAGTTCTCAACACAACAGAGTATTACGCAGAATGAAACAGCACTTAAATTCAAGACAACTCGATAGAATTATTGAAATGGCATGGGAAGACCGTACTACATTTGATGCTATCGAATTTCAGTTTGGGCTTAAAGAACAAGAAGTAATTGAGTTGATGCGAACCCATATAAAACGTTCGAGCTTTAAACTATGGAGAAAACGTGTTTCAGGACGAAAAACCAAACATCAAAAGAAACGCGCTTTCATTCCTGGTCGTTTTAAATGTTCTCGACAACGCTCCATTAGCAATAATAAAATTTCCAAAAGGTAACTCATCGAATATTTGTTTAATATTTTGTTAAAAAACATAAACAAGTATAATTTCTCATTCTTTTTTGTTTAAATTTATATAAAATTAATTAAACAAAAAATATGAAAACTGCTGACGTTCTAAACCACCTACATGAAAGTCCAATTTCTCTAAATGGATTTCATCATGATGAGATTGGTGACGAACATTTACTCACTGGTATGGAAACACCAATGCGTTCAGATGCTTTCGACCTGTCCGATGATGAAAAGAAAGAAAAAATTGCATACCACTTTTCTAAAATTATGGAAATTCTCGGACTAGATTTAACTGACGATTCATTAAAAGGCACTCCTTCTAGAGTTGCTAAAATGTATATTGAAGAGATTTTTTCTGGTTTAGATCCCAAAAACAAACCAAAAGTAGCACTCTTTGACAACAAATATCAATACAATCAAATGCTGATTGAAAAGAATATTCAATTTTACTCGAATTGTGAACATCACTTTGTGCCTATTATTGGAAAAGCACATGTGGCATACATCTCTTCTGGGAAAGTAATTGGATTATCGAAACTTAACAGAATTGTACAATATTACGCCAAACGCCCACAAGTACAAGAGCGATTAACCAATCAAATTGCAAAAGATTTAAGCGAAATATTACAAACTGATGACATTGCCGTGATCATAGATGCCAAACACTTATGTGTATCTTCTCGAGGAGTAAAAGACGACTCCTCTACTACGATCACTTCTTACTACGGTGGCACCTTCAACACACCAGAAAAAATTCTAGAATTACAAAACTTTTTAAACAATTAACATTATGGTACCTATTTTTTCCGAGGTTATGGACTTTGAAAAAAGGAAGTTCATATCTAGAAGCGACAAAATTACTGCAACACGAGAAGCAAAACGTTTGATTTTAAGTCTTAATGAAATTTATAAACAAAAAAAAGATCCTGCCATCATGGATATCATGAAACGATTGACTGCAATCAAACGCAAATATGAAAAACGTTTAAAATAACACATCCCAAAAATGTTTTTTTACAATGCTAATGGTCTTATACTATTAGCATTGTAATGTATTCATAGATACCCTAAAATAACTCAATAAATGAAAAATATAGTAATTATTGGTGGTAGCAAAGGAATTGGAGCCGCCATTCTTAAATCTCAATTACAAGAAAATAAAGTACATAACATCAGCCGCACTGCTCCAAAAATAGAGTCTTCAAATTTAATACATCATTCATGTGACGTACTCACTGAAGAACTTCCAAACATTGACAATGTAGACACTCTTGTATATTGTCCTGGTAGTATCAATTTGAAACCTATGGGGCGTTTAACAATAAACGATTTTAAAAGCGATTATGAAATTAATGTGATTGGAGCTGTAAAAGCTATTCAAAAATATACTGCTTCTTTAAAAAAAGGAACAGACCCTAATATTTTGCTTTTTAGTACGGTTGCTACACAATTAGGAATGCCTTTTCACGCAAGTATAGCGGCAGCAAAAAGTGCTGTGGAAGGACTAACCAAAACTTTGGCTGCTGAATACGCTCCTTCAATTCGTGTGAATGCCATAGCGCCAACAGTAACCAATACAGAACTTGCTTCTAAACTACTGCGTAATGACAAGATGATTGAAAATATTAAAGAACGACATCCTTTGAAAAAATTTCTAGATTCAACTGAAGTAGCTGATATGGCAAACTTCATTATTTCTGAAAAAGCGCGGTCTACTTCTGGGCAAATTTTTACGATTGACTGTGGAATTGTAAGTGTTAAATTATAGTTTATGAAATATTATTTGCGATTACTCATCTTTCTTATCATCAATTTCGGAGCTTTAGGTATTGGGACTCTCCTTATGAATAATGGCCCTACATCCGAATGGTACATAAAAATAAGCAAAGCTCCTTGGACTCCTCCAGGCTGGGTATTTGGATTTGCTTGGACAACTATTATGATCTGTTTTTCCTTTTATATGACTAAGCTTACTCTTATAAAAAACTCAAAAACCGTTATCATACTTTTTGTTATACAATTCATTCTTAATGTGAGCTGGAACTACCTATTTTTTAATCAACACTTGGTATCTTTAGGCATGATTACTCTTGTGTTATTGCTAATGATTATTACACTATTCACTATTAGATATACAGCTTCTATGAAAAGAGACACAATCCTTATACTTCCCTATTTGTTATGGTTACTTGTTGCCTGTTCGTTAAATGGTTATATTCTCATAAATAATTAAAAAAGTATGCTCACATTCTCCACAAAAGGAATTGTATATCGTCTTCATGCCAAACAAAATATTCCCATTTCTTTGCAAGAAGCATGGGATTTTTTATCAGATCCTAAAAATCTAAAAACAATTACACCTGATTATATGGGGTTTCACATTTTAACTGAAAAGTTAGATAAAATGTATGCTGGACAAATTATTCAATACATTGTAACACCCGTTTTAAATATAAAAACCCACTGGGTTACCGAAATTACACATGTAAAAGACAAACATTATTTTGTTGATGAACAACGCTTTGGCCCCTATTCCATGTGGCATCACAAACACTTTATCAAAGAAATCCCTGGCGGTATAGAAATGGAAGACATCATAGATTATAAAGTTCCTTTTGGTTTTCTAGGAAGGCTTATTCACCCTATCTTGGTACAACCCAAACTGAAAGAAATATTTGAATATCGTACACAAAAACTAACTGAATTATTTGGCACTTATGAAAAATAAATATACCATTTTTTGGCATAGAAGAGACTTACGGATAGAAGACAATATAGGCCTATATCACGCCTTAAATTCAGGCAAAAAAGTAATCTCACTATTTATATTTGATACCGAAATTTTAGAAAAACTTCCTGAAAACGATGCTCGAGTAACCTTTATTCATCAAGAACTAACAAAAATAAATAGTACGTTGCAAGAATATGGTTCTTCTCTATTAGTAAAACAAGGAAAACCAAAAAAAGTATTTAAAGAATTGATTGATACGTTTAATCTCGCTGCTGTGTACACGAATCATGATTATGAACCGTATGCAACGCAGAGAGACAAAGAAGTAAAGGCATTTCTTGAAGAAAATAATATCAAATTTAACACTTTTAAGGATCAAGTTATTTTTGAAAAAGATGAGATTGTAAAAAATGATGGAGATCCATATGTAGTATATACGCCCTATTCAAAAAAATGGTTAGCCACTCTATCAAAAGAAAATTATAAAAGTGTCAACTGTGCAGCCCTTTATGATAATTTTGCAAAAGAATCGTTTCCTCCTCTAACACTTAAAGATATTGGATTCAAAGAGTCTCAAATCAAAGTAGCCCCATACTCTATTAGTGAAGATATGATTGACGAGTATGAAAACACACGAAATTATCCTGCTATTGAAGGCACTTCAAAACTGAGTCCGCATTTGCGCTTTGGTACTATAAGTATTCGTAAATGTGTTAAAAAAGGACTAGATTCAGACAATCAAACTTTCTTAAAAGAACTAATTTGGCGTGAATTCTTTATGCAGATTTTATGGCATTATCCAGAAACAGTAACTAACAATTTCAAGTCAAAATATGATGGTATAAAATGGCGTAATAATGAAGAAGAATTTAAAGCATGGTGCAACGGAAAAACTGGGTATCCCATAGTAGATGCAGGTATGCGTGAACTTAATGAATCTGGCTACATGCACAACCGAGTTCGTATGATAACTGCTAGTTTTTTATGTAAACATTTGCTAATCGATTGGCGCTGGGGCGAATCGTACTTTGCTAAAAAATTACTGGATTTTGATTTGGCGCAAAATGTTGGAAATTGGCAATGGGTAGCTGGTACAGGATGTGATGCGGCTCCCTATTTTAGAATTTTCAATCCAACATCACAAATTAAAAAATATGATGAATCCTATAAATACATAGAAAAATGGGTACCAGAGTACCAAAAAGATTCCTATCCAAATAAAATTGTAGCACACAAATTTGCACGTGAGCGATGTTTAGAAACCTATAAAGAAGGAATTGATAATTAATTAGTGTGCTACCAAAACCTTCAACTGATTTTTAACAAAGAATTAACTAGAAATGTTTAACATTTAATTAAAAATATTAAACAAAATAAATATCTTTGTATAGACTGTTATATATCAATTAATTAAAAGCAATAAATTGTTATGAAAAAGAAAACAACTTCCATCCTTATGGTTCTATTTATTGCATTATGTGCGTTCACTTCATGTAGTGATGATGATACTAATGTAGTAATTGAAAGCAACACAATTGCTGACTTTGTAGCAGCAAATCCAGATTACAGTTCTTTAGGAGCTGCACTCGAAAGAGCCAATCTAACAGCCGTATTATCAGGTACCACAAACTATACCGTTTTTGCTCCAAATAATGCGGCATTTAGTTCGTATTTACAAGCAAATGGATATGCTAGCTTGGATGACGTTCCAGTTGACACTTTAACCCAAGTTCTTTTAAACCACGTAATTAGTGGAGTTAACACCTCATCTGATTTAGCAACAGGATATATTGAAACGTTGGCAGAAGAAGCAACGACTGGTAACAAAATTAACATGCATGTAAATACTAGCAATGGAGTCATTTTAAATGGTACTTCTGCTGTAACTACAGCCAATGTTCCTGTAGACAATGGTATTATTCACGCTGTAAACGCAGTCATTGATTTGCCTACAGTTGTTACTTTTGCAACTGCAGATGCAACTTTCAATGTATTAGTTCAAGCGTTAACTAGAGAAGAATCGTTTACGTATGTTGAAACATTAAGTACGAAAACTGCTCCTGCTCCTTTTACCGTATTTGCCCCTACCAATCAAGCATTTACAAATTTATTAGCTGAACTAGAGTTGAATGCGCTAGCAGATATTCCTACAGCAACCTTGGAAGCTACTTTAAATACTCACGTGGTTGCTGGAGCAAATGTGGTATCTACAACACTTACTGATGGAATGATGGTTAATACATTAGGAGCAAACTTTACTATAAATACAAATGGCGGTGTAACTTTTACCGACCAAAACAATAGAACCGGTGACATTATTGTAACCGATGTTCAGGCAGTGAATGGTGTAATTCATGTTGTTAATAAGGTTATTTTACCGAATCTAAATTAGGTGTATTAGATTCACAAAACCATTTTAAGACTGGTAAAGGCAACTATGTGTATAGTTGCCTTTATGTTTTCACAGAATTTTGTACCTTTTTACTCTGAAAAAGGAACTCATGAAACGTCTGCTTCTTATTTTTCTGGGTAGTATTCATTTTTGTTTAGCACAAGAAGTTGAATTCGACATTTTTTTTGACTTAGGAAAATACACCTTGTCTTCCAAACATGAAAAAAAAATTGATGCACAGTTAGCAAACTTAGACACTACAACTACTTATAACTTTGTCATCAAAGGGTATACTGATTTTGTAGATACAGAAACATTCAATCTTAAACTGTCTCAAGATCGTGCTGATGCTGTTACTACCTATCTTCAAAAACAATACGAATCAATCATAAATTCTATTGAAAAAGAAGCCAAAGGTGAACTCCCTAATGAAACTTCTCAAAAAAACGAACAAATTGGTATACAGCAACATAGAAAAGTATCAATTACAATTTCTAAGAACGATCATAAACCAAAAATAACAGAGCGAAAAGAAAATATTTATGTTGTTCCCACTAATGAACTTAAAGTGGGCAGTTCTTATTCTTTAGGAAAAATTAACTTTAAAACAGGAAGAGTTACACTTATCAAATCTTCTAAAAAAGAACTGGAAAAATTAGTTCGCTTTTTACGCAAAAACAGAAACATTCATATTGAAGTTCAAGGTCATGTATGTTGCGGTGGCGATGATGATTCTGATGCTTTAAATAGTGACACAGGCACATATACACTTTCTGTTGATCGGGCTCGCTTTATTTATAACTATCTAATCAATCGAGGTATTGATAAAGATCGTCTCAGCTATAAAGGATATGCTTTTAAAACTCCTTTACACTTTCCCGAAAAAGGAAATCGTGACCGCAGTGCCAATCGACGTGTAGAAATTAAAATCACTAAAAATTAAAAAAGAGCTATTACATCATACGCAATAGCTCTTTTTTAATTTATCGATTATGATGATTCGATTATAAACGAACAATCTTTGCGCCAATTGCGCGTAAACGCTCATCAATATTTTCATATCCACGATCAATCTGTTCAATATTGTGAATTGTAGAGGTTCCTTTTGCTGATAAAGCAGCAATCAATAATGAAATTCCTGCTCTAATATCTGGAGAAACCATGGTAGTTGCTTTAAGTTGCGACTTAAAATCATGTCCAATGACACTAGCTCTGTGTGGATCACATAATATAATTTTTGCTCCCATATCAATCAATTTATCGACAAAAAACAAGCGACTTTCAAACATCTTTTGGTGTATTAATACACTTCCACGAGCTTGTGTAGCGACCACTAATACAATACTCAACAAATCTGGTGTAAACCCAGGCCAAGGTGCATCTGAAATCGTTAAAATAGAGCCGTCAATATAGTTTTGAATTTCATATCCATCTTTATGTGCTGGCACATAAATATCTTCTCCTTTGTGTTCAACCGTTATACCAAGTTTTCTAAATACATCAGGAATTTGCCCGAGGTCATCCCAGCTTACATTTTTGATTGTCAGTTCACTTTTTGTCATTGCTGCCAAACCAATCCAACTTCCTATTTCAATCATATCAGGCAACATTCGATGGTTTGTTCCTCCCAATTCCTCTACACCTTCAATGCGTAATAAATTTGAACCAACGCCACTAATTTTTGCGCCCATTCTATTAAGCATTTTACACAATTGTTGCAAGTATGGCTCACAAGCTGCGTTGTAAATTGTAGTGATTCCTTCTGCTAAAACAGCTGCCATAACAATATTGGCAGTTCCTGTAACAGAAGCTTCATCCAACAGCATGTATGTTCCTTGAAGTTTTTTGGCTTCTACACCATAAAAATAGTCTTCACGATTATATCTAAATTTGGCTCCAAGCTTTATAAAACCTTCAAAATGTGTGTCTAAACGTCTACGCCCAATTTTATCGCCTCCAGGTTTTGGGATATATCCTTTTCCAAAACGTGCTAATAAAGGGCCTACAATCATAATAGAACCTCTCAAACCACGTCCTTCTTCTTTAAATTGCTCTGATTCTAAATAACTTAAGTTAACATCATCTGATTGAAACGTGTACGAACCCGGACCGTTTTTTTGAATTTTCACACCTAAGTTTCCTAAAAGTGCTATCAGTTTATTAACATCAACAATATCTGGTATATTACTGATTGTAACTTTTTCAGATGTTAACAATACAGCACAAAGAATTTGTAGTGCTTCATTTTTGGCGCCTTGCGGTTGAATACTTCCTTTGAGCTGATGACCACCTTCAATCTTAAAAGTCCCCATAAAATAGTAGTGTGATTATTTAGTAACGCTTTCTGTTATTGCGATTTTTATTATTACGTTGTTGATTTTTATTATTAGAAAACTTTTTTCGTTGCTTCATTAAGTTTGAAGCATCAGATAAGTCTTCATCATTGGAAGCAAGATCAATTTTCCCGCCACTTAATTTGTATAAATGCTTGAAGATTACTTCGTCTTCAACTGTATCTTTGTTCCAATTGAGGTAACACTTTTTCATGTGATTTGCAATTGCATATTCTAGTGCTTCCTTCATATCTCCATCATCCCAACTATTTGCCACATCAATCATCCGTTTGATATTATTTCCATAGAAACGATACTTAGGGAAGTTTTGCGGATAATCCAATCGGTCAGGTCGTTCTTGCAGTAATTCACGTGATGGTTTTGGAAAAGGTGAATCTACATCAAGCTTAAAATCAGACATAATAAATAACTGATCCCATAATTTATGCTGAAAATCAGGCACATCGCGTAAATGCGGCTGTAAATTTCCCATTACCCCAATAATGGCTTTGGCTTGTTGGTTTCGCTCTTCGGCATCTTCGGTAGCGACTGCCTCATTAATCATCTTTTGTATATGTCGTCCATACTCAGGAATAATTAATCGTTGTCGCTCTGTATTATACTCTAACTGCTCAATCAAAATGTAATATATTTGTAAGGTAAATATTGAAGTAAAATAAAGTTCTAGAGAAGATTATTTTGTGATTGCAAAATAGTAAAAAAAAACTAGATACCGTAACTCCTATAAAGAAATTATCCCTTCCACTACGCTTACTTCCTTGTATTTAGCAATTATCGCATCAGCACTTTCCATGTTGACTGTAATGGTAACACTAGTATAGGTTCCTTTTGAAGATTGCTTGGTATCAATAACCGCCCCCATGTTATCAAATACTTTGTGTACTTGTTGAATTTTACTTTCACTTGAAGGCACAATAAATTTGTACATATACAACGTTGGAAATTGCGTTGTTTCTTCTAATTGAGTTTTTAATTTCGCATAAAACGCTTGCGAATCGTTTTTTGTACTCATTCTCTCTTTTTTCTTAGTGAGCTGCAAAGATACAGCTTCTTTCAAAACTTTCATATTCCTTTCAATTTGCGTAATTTTACCACATAAATTAGTTAGATTGAATACAAAGAGAATACTGATTATAGGCGGACCTGGTACAGGAAAATCAACATTAATCTCCGCTTTAGAAGAAAATGGACATACCTGTTTTCATGAAATTTCACGTGAAGTGACTGCTGCTGCTCAAAAAAAAGGAATTGAGCAGCTATTTTTAACACAACCTTTATTATTTAGTGAACTGCTACTCAAAGGCAGAATTCAGCAATTTCAAGATGCCGAACAACTGAGAGTTCCCTTTGCTTTCTACGATCGTGGAATTCCTGATGTAGCTGCCTATATGGATTATACTGGAGATACATATCCTGATTTGTTTCGTGATGCCTGTAAATCTCATAAATACGACGTTGCTTTTATGCTTGCTCCATGGAAAGAAATTTATGAACAAGATAATGAACGTTACGAAAGTTTTGAACAGGCTCTGAAAATTCAGCAGTACTTAATTGCTGCTTATGAAAATTATGGTTATCAATTAATTGATGTACCTTTTGGAACTGTTGACGAACGCATTTCATTTATTCTTAATACGCTTACTCAATAATGTCAAACTCGCTTGCACTATTAGAAAAATATTGGGGACACACATCTTTTCGCCCTTTGCAAGCAGAAATCATTGCCTCTGTTCTTCAGCAACAAGACACTTTAGCTCTTTTGCCAACTGGTGGCGGAAAATCAATTTGTTTCCAAATTCCTGCCTTACAAATGGATGGTATTTGTATTGTTATTTCTCCTTTGGTTGCGCTTATTCAAGATCAAGTAGCCAATTTAAAAGCCAACGGAATCAAAGCAATTGCCATTACTGGTGGCTTAAAAAGTAATGAAATTAGTGCGTTATTAGACAATTGTGTGTATGGAAATTATAAGTTTTTATATATCTCTCCAGAACGATTGCAACAAGAAATTATTCAGGAACGTATTCGTCAAATGCACGTTAATTTAATCGCTGTTGATGAAGCTCACTGTATTTCGCAATGGGGAAATGATTTTAGACCGGCTTATAAAAACATTCATACCCTACGAGCGTTTTTACCTAGCATTCCTTGTATTGCACTAACTGCCACGGCAACTCCTACCGTTGTAGATGACATTATACATAGTTTACATTTAAAAAATGTACATAAATTTCAGCAATCGTTTTCACGCAAAAACATTTCGTATAATGTGTATGAAACAGAGCATAAAATAACAACTATAGAAAAAACGCTTCGTAAGTATCCTCAGTCATGTATTATATACACTCGAAATCGCAAAAGTACAACAACTATTCATGAAGCACTTCTTCGAAAAGGACTTACAAGTATATTTTTTCACGGAGGTCTTTCTTCTGAAGAAAAAAAAGAAAGTTTACAAAAATGGTTGAGCGGTAGCGTACAAACTATTGTTGCTACCAATGCTTTCGGTATGGGAATCGATAAAGCTGATGTAAAAAATGTGATTCACGTACAGTTGCCTGATTGCTTGGAAAATTATTATCAAGAAGCTGGACGTGCGGGCAGAAATGGAGATTCTGCAAATGCAATCATTTTAACAGATGAAGATGACATTCGTGTGCTACAACAACAGTTTATTCAAAACGTACCTGATGTAGAATTTTTAAAATTAGTGTTTAGAAAATTATGCAATTTTTTTCAGATTGCCTACGGAGAAGGATATGATACTAAACATGCTTTTGCGTTTTATGAATTTTGCAAAGCATATCAATTTCCTTCACAAAAAACGTATGCAGCTTTACAGTTATTGGACAGACACAGCATTGTGCAATTGTCTCAAAATTTCTTTAAAAAGACAACACTGCAATTTATTGTAGATCAACACAATCTTTTAGAATATTTAGAGACTAATTCTAGCCTAAACCTCATCTCACAAGCCATTTTACGTATGTATGGCGGTGCCTTTGAGCAAAAAATAAATATCAACACAGCATTTATTTCTCAGAAATTAGGATTACCCAAAGAAAAAATCATTGCTGTTATTCGTCAATTGGCAAAAGATGAAATCATTTCTTTAGAAGAAATAAAGACGGATGCCGAAATTACATTCCTAGTAGCTCGTGAAGATGACAAAACCATTCATAGAATTGCTAAAGAAGTAAACGTACAAAACGAACTAAAGAAAACACGTGTTCAGGCAGTTATTGATTACATAAAAAATCGTGAAACTTGTAAAAACATACAACTTCTCTCCTATTTTGGTGAGGAAGAAAAAAAGCCATGTGGCATTTGCTCTGTCTGTAAAACACAAAAAATAACAAGACCTTCTAATGAATTGCAAATCGTTATTAAAGATGATATACTAAAATGTCTTCAAAAAAAGGAAATGAATTCAAATGAGCTTTGTAGTGTATTACCGTATCGAGAAGAATTGATTTTAGCGATTATTCAATTACTTTTGGAATCTAATCAAATCAAATTAACAAAAACACAAACCTATACCTTATAATATATGAGAGACCTAAGAATTGTTTTTATGGGAACTCCTGATTTTGCGGTTGCTACTTTACAAGCCTTATTAAATGCTCAATACAATGTAGTTGGAGTAATAACAGCTCCTGATAAGCCTGCTGGACGTGGAAGAAAAATGAACCAATCGGCTGTAAAAAAGTTTGCTCTTGCAAACAATTTACATGTAATGCAACCAACCAATCTAAAAAGAGAATCGTTTATAGAAGAATTAAAATCGTTACAAGCCAATTTACAAATCGTAGTAGCCTTTAGAATGCTACCCAAAGTAGTATGGCAAATGCCAGCATACGGAACGTTTAATTTACATGCTTCGTTGCTTCCTGATTATCGTGGAGCAGCACCAATTAATTGGGCAATCATCAACGGAGAAACCAAAACTGGCGTTACTACTTTCTTTATTGATGAAAAAATTGATACTGGAGCAATGATATTTCAAGAAGAAGTACCAATTGATCCTACCGAAAACGCTGGTTCTCTACATGACAAGCTTATGAATGTAGGAAGTAAATTAGTGGTCAAAACTGTTCAACACATCGCAGAAGATAATATTTCTACAACAATTCAACCGCAGACAGACGATATTAAAACAGCGTACAAGATTCACAGAGATACTTGTAAAATTGATTGGAATGATTCCATAGACACGATTTACAATAAAATTCGTGGTTTAAGTCCTTACCCTGCTGCTTGGGCTACTTTACATAATGGAACAGATGAACTATCTGTCAAATTATACGAAGTTGAAAAGGAGAAAACAATACATTCATATACTGTTGGTGAAGTAATTAGTAATAAAAAAGAAGCTAAAATTGCTGTCAAAGAAGGGTATATTCATCTTAAAGTAGTACAGCTTCCAGGAAAACGTTCTATGGATATTGTCGCTTTACTAAACGGATTTCATTTTGAAAAAGACGCAAAATTCTCGTAGCCCTTATATTTACTGACATCAGAGAAAAACAACAAAAAACAGCCATGTTTATTAACAATCACATGAAGTTATCAACAAAAACGCGGTTTTCCCGCGTCATTACTTGCATGGGAAAGAAATCCGTATAAATTTGTACTGCTTTTAAAAAATAATGTTTAACCAACAATTAATAATTAAACGATTATGAACAAAACAGAATTAATCGATGCAATGGCTGCTGACGCAGGAATTTCTAAAGCTGCAGCTAAAAAAGCATTAGAATCATTTTTATCAAATGTAGAAGGAGCTTTAAAAAAAGGAGATAGAGTTTCTTTAGTAGGATTTGGTTCTTGGTCAGTTTCTGAAAGAGCTGCAAGAGAAGGAAGAAACCCACAAACTGGAAAAACTATCAAAATCGCTGCTAAGAAAGTTGTTAAATTTAAAGCTGGATCTGATTTAGGAAAAGCAGTTAACTAATTGTAGTTTACTATATAAATTAGACAAAAGCGTTCAATATTGAACGCTTTTTTTTATGTTTAAAAATGGTCTATTGGAGTGTATTTGATTATTCCATTTTTTTTTAATAGATTTAAGTAACCTAAAAATAACATAACAGATGATTGCCTTAAATCCTGACAAAGGACGTCTTTTAATCGCTGAACCATCCATCATCGGAGACGTATCTTTTAACAGGTCAGTAGTTTTACTAGCAGACCACACAGATGAAGGATCTATAGGTTTTATCTTGAATAAGCCGCTCAATGTAACCCTCGCTGACCTAATTCCGCAGTTTTCACATATAAAGACCAATTTTAAGATTTTTAATGGCGGACCTGTAGAACAAGATAACTTATACTTTATTCATAAAATCCCGCATTTAGTTCCCAATAGTATTGAAATTTCCTTAGGAATTTATTGGGGCGGTGATTTTTCATCCATTTCGAAATTATTAGATGAAGACAAGTTAGAAAAAGATGATATCAAGTTCTTCTTGGGGTATTCAGGTTGGCATGCAAACCAATTGAGTGAAGAATTAAATTCAAATTCATGGATAATTGTTGAAAATGAATTTAAAAAAGAAATTATATCTAAATCTTGCAAATCAATATGGCGTAATAAAATGATGGAATTTGGAGGAGAGTATTTGATTTGGTCAAACGCTCCAGAAGATCCTAGTCATAATTAAATTACCCCAAACGTATTTTAAGATTTAATTTCCCTAATAAATCTCTAGCTACAGATGACTCAAATTGTTTTTTTCTGTATTTAGTAATAGGTACTATACCTTGAATCACGTTTGTAATAAAAAATTCGTCAGCTTTCTGAATTTCGAAAGGAGATATACTTTCTTCTTTTAGCTCATAATTAGGCGCTTTTTCTAAAATTTCAAGTAATTGCTTTCTTAGAATTCCTTTAAGGCAGCCGTCTTCAATTGATGGTGTTTTGATTGTATTTCCTTTTACTAAAAAAATATTTCCATTCAACGCCTCTATTACATTTTTATCTTCATTTACAAGCAAACAATTATCCAGTCCATTTTCCTTAGCATAGATACTTCCTAGTACATTGATAATTTTATTATTTGTTTTTAACGTAGATAGCAAGCCTTTATTTACATAAAAATCTTTGTAAAGATCAACCTCATTCGTGCTTTCTGGAAGTAGATAAAATGGTGAAGAAAGTTCACTTGCTGTAATTATATAGGCAATATCATTAGTATTGGGAAGATACAATCCGCCATTTCCACGATATATGGTACATCGAACACGTGCATTAGACAGGTTCATTGTCTTTAATGTTTTCAAGACTTCTTCTTCAAGAAACTCCATGGTAAAATTCATAGGAATTTCCATTCGCAAGATGCGCATGGATTCCATTAAACGAAAATAATGATCTTCCCAGAAAAGGATTTTATTTCCTACAACACGTAATGTTTCAAAAAGAGCATCACCATATTTTAACCCTCTATTTTCAATATCTATTTGTGTTGTATCTTTACTAATAGTTCCATTAAAATTAACCATAAAAAAGCCTTGATTTTTATCAAGGCAAATATACTTTATATATTAGTGATTTTCTTAGCGAGAGCCTAAAACTTGCTTTAAACTTCCTATTTGATTCTCCCACAGCATTTTAGCTTCTTCCAACTCATCTTCTTCAGTGTGATCTGTAACAATCAAGGAAACATCTTTTGTAATTTCATCAACCACAATTTTCATTTCAAAATAATAGGAAGTGTCTTCATCATCCTCCCATTGAAAACGGATACGTTCATTACTTTTTTTACCTAAAAGCTTGGCTATTTCTTCACTTCCGTCCCAAATAAAGGTAAATAACTCTCCTCTTGAGTTTACATTATCGGCAAACCATTCGGACATTCCTGAAGGCGTTGAAATATATTGAAATAACAGTTGTGGCGAAGATTGTATAGGGAATTCTATTTCGTATTTAACTTTATCTGACATGCTTTATTAATTATGTTGTCGACAATATATACATTAATTGATAAGTTTAAAAGAAAAGAACAAAAAAAATAATTTTTGTGGATTGTTTGCTCAAAAAAAAAATGTTACTATATTTGCAGCCGCAATCAAGGCGAGGTAGCTCAGTTGGTTAGAGCGTCGGATTCATAACCCGGAGGTCACGAGTTCAACTCTCGTCCTCGCTACTAAGATAAAATAGACTCAAAGTCAGTATTTATACGGTTTTCCAAAAGTGGAAAACCGTTTTTTTTATGACTAAATTACATCTCCTTTTAACAAACGCATATATTAACGCATATACTTGAGTAAGAATCTGTACACAGAACCTAAGATTTATGATGCTGATGGAGACCTTTCCAAACGTTGGTATGTCTACTTCTACTACCGCAATCTTCTGCCAAAAAAATAAAGAAAAAAAATCACACTTAACATTTTTACCTGTCTAACATATTGTAATCAAAATTCATTGAGTACATAAAAGATAAAAAAATGAATAAAATTAAAAATTTCGATGTGCAAAGTGTAAGCATTCAAACATCAAAAAACAAAGCATTTGAATATATTTCTAATCCTTCAAATCTTTCGGAGTGGACAAATGCATTTAAAGAAGCTGACGAAAAATCAGCATTATTAATAACACCAAATGGTGAAATGAAAATTGGTCTAGAAATCAAAACCAACAAAGAGTTAGGAACAATTGACTGGTATATGACAATGCCAGACGGAAGTGTTGGAGTTGCATATTCAAGAGTGGTGATTGGATCAGACAATAATGCTATTTACTCTTTTATTTTAATAGCTCCTCCAGTTCCATTGGAACAAATTGAAGGCACTTTATCTGAACAAATAGTTCAATTGAAAGAAGAATTACAAAAATTACAAGCTATCTTAGTAGAATACTAAAAAGTAGAAATGGGTTGGTTAAATTCCAACCCATTATTTTCAAAATGGAAGAAAAAGAACTAATAAAATCCTGTCTAGAAGGCAATAAAAAAAGTCTGGAAAAATTAATTAATTCCATTCAAAGTTTGGTATTTAATATATCTCTACGATTTTTATGGAATAGAATGGATGCAGAAGATGCTACACAAGAAATTTTAATAAAAATAATTACGAATTTAAGTAAGTATAATGGACAAAGTAAATTTTCAACCTGGACATACCGGGTTGCAACAAATTATTTAATCAATCTAAAAAAAACTACACTTGAAAAGACTTTCACTTCTTTTGATGTCTTTTCCGCTGACCTATATTCAATAAAGGAACCTGTAAGTTATGAGCAACCAGATAAAAATATTTTAGAAAAAGAAATGAAAACTGGTTGCACTTTGGCAATGCTACAGTGTTTGAATAGGGATTTGAGAATTGCCTTTATACTTGGAAGTGTTTTGAAGATAAAGAGTAATGTTGCTTCATATATTACGGAAACAACACCCGAGAATTTTAGAAAACGACTCCAATTGTCAAGAAAGTTAATCGGTGGATTTTTAGATGCCCATTGCGGTGTTTATAATCAAAACAACAGTTGTCGATGTAACAAAAGAATAAATACGGCAATTTCTTGTGGGAGAATTACAAGAGAGAATCTATTGTTTGCTGACAAAGTAGAAACTTACAATAATGAAATGGAAGAACTAAATTCGATGGCAGGGATTTATCAGAATCATGGAAAATTCATTAGTCAATCCGATTTTATTAAGCAATTAAACAAAATACTTACCACAAAAAAGATATTAAATTTTGATTAGAAAAATCAAACAAAAAAATTGATAATCATATATTTAGACTAATTCAATTACGTCTAAATTCGATTGAAATTATTAAAATCTGTACGTAATCATAAAAACAAACAATTATAATCCACTGCTTACAGTTATAAAGAATCGTTGCAGACTAACTGAATTAAACTCTCTCGATAAAAAATAGTCTAAAAAAAGTAAATGAAAGAATTAATGAGAAAAAACATCTTATTATATGTTGTCTTATTTATCGTATCTTGTTCAAAAGATAAAAACCCAGATCTACAAGACGATCCTTTGGTTTTGACTATCGAACTACCTAATTCAATAGTTGATTACACATCAATGACTAATTGGGCTTTTCATCCAAATAAAACGACTATTTTATCAAACTATAATTTAGACATAGAGATCATTGATGAAAATTTACAAGTTCAACAGACAGTACAAATTGACAATAATTCAAACATCAACACAGGAATAGATGTTTTCTTTGTTCATCCAACTGTTCTTTCCCAAAATTCCATTCCAGAAAATATTGACATTGAGAATCAGTCTTCCTTTTTAATTAACAGTACTATTATTGCTCAAGGCGGTTTACTTTCAAAGTATGGCAGAATGTTCGCTCCTAGATACAGGCAATCAACAGGAGTAACATTTAAAGATTATGTCGATAAAGAACTACAAGCAAATATCATAGCCACTTCATTCAGTGATGTTAAAGCTGCATTTCTTACTTATCTTAACAACTATAATAATGGTAATAAAATTATTCTTGCAGGACACTCACAAGGCTCCTACTTACTTTCAATGTTATTAAGAGATTTATTTGATCATGATGAAAATTTAAGGGCACAACTTGTGACTGCAGCTCTTGGTGGTATGGGGTATGTTTATGCAAATCAAGGATTATATCAAAACGGTTGGTGGCAAAATATTCCTCTATGCACAACAGCTGCTCAATGTGAATGTATTAATAATTGGACCACTTATGACGAGAATCAGTCTATCCCAGAAATTAATTATGGACTTCCTGAATTTAATCCTTACTTAATTAATAGCGGTCTTGTTTATAGAGCATTTAATGAAAATGAAGATTGGTTTGTACAAGATTTTAGTTTTTACAACGAAACAACATCTTCATTAACAAATTATATTACACCTAATTCTTACAATCTTGGAACTGGTGTAAATTTTATTGCATTTAATGGACTTTATAATATTAGACACCGAAGGGAGAACTCACAAAAAGTAGTTTTGAGTATTGAATATAATCCCGTTATCAACGACCAACGACCAAATGATTTAGAGAACGAGCAAAACCACCCGAATTATCCAAATTGGGGATATCACATTAAAGATTACCATATTTACCTTTGGGCTTTAATACAACAAATAGACGAAAAGATTAATAATTGCTCATAAATCTTTGAAATTGAAGATTCAATGCAAATGTTTTGCTCGCTTTTTGCACTTTTATATGAGTAATCACAAACTACTGTTAACTATAAAGAAAATAACTCTACTTCTTACTCAAACCTTGATTCCTTTCTTTTTTAGAATAAACTTATTTTTAAGCAAAAGATTCTTGTAAATGAGTTAACTTGCTATGTATAATTACAACATCTTTGTAACTATATAATAACCTAATACACAACATCATGAATAAAACAATTAAATTAGTATTACTTATTGCTGGAATTTTATTGATTGGGTACGGAGTATATACTATTATTATTCCTGAGGCCTCTTTCAGTTTTGGTCCGCTTAATGCTGAAGTACAAGACAATAATAATGCATATATCACAATTGGATTAGGCGTTATAGCCTTGTTAGTTGGTTTGGTTGTAGGAAAAAAAGTCTAGTGAATGTATAAAAAAATTCTTCTATTTATTTGTGCTCTTTCTTTTTCTATAGTCTCAGTAGCTCAAGAAAAATCAACAGAGTATATCAAAAACTTAATCGAACAATACAAAAAAGATATACGTGGTCCCTACAATGCTATTAAATGGTTTTGTAAAGATGGAAGCATTCGAGAAGCCAAAGATCCGTGTCCAGATGATATTGGTGGTGGTATCCAACATGCTGCTTTTAAAAATAGTGCAATCGATCTTAGAAAGACAAACCATTTATTTTTTGGTGAGATTCTAGCTTCACTGTCATTTCAGGAGTTTTTGGATGCCAAAAATAATTTTAGTCGATTAAAACAATATCAAATTGGTAAATATCTTTCCAGTATTGATAATGGTTGGATTTTAAGACGTGCTCAATATTATCGTGGCGCACTTCAAAGTGAAGATGAAGAAGCTTGGGGAAAAGAATTTTTTGAGATTCTCTTTATAGATGATGATTTCCTATATTCAAATTACTTTTTAGCAAGACAAGCTCTCAAAGATATTCCTCACAATGGAGATAGCAATTTAGCTCAAGACATGCGAAGTGAATCTAAATTATTAGCAGAAGACATTCCATCATTTATGGATGTTCGTATTAAAATTCATGGACAACCTGAAGCTACAGATATTGCTTTAGTTGAAAAATTTATCCAAAAACACAAGTCTAAACTTACGGATAAACAGCGACAAGACTTTTCTAAGCTATTACAAACTATGCGTAATTACTATGCGCCAATTAATTTTGATAAACTACTTAGTGATGTAAATTCTATCTCTCAAACACACACATTAACAACACAACTTATTTCTTTTTTAAAATCAAATTCAAGTGAAACTCCTTCAAAAGTATTAGTGACAGACATCTCAAAGCTTTTGTACGACATTCGTTTGAATGTGAATTCGTTCAAAAAAAACACAGATCGTTTAAAATTATTAGATATTTCAAACGAATTAGAACATATTCTTTTAAAAGAAGTACAAAATTGGCACGTAAAAACGCTTGAAGATAACTTAGATAAAATTAATACGCTTACATGTGCTGCAGCAGGAACAGGACTCATTGAAGTCTGGGAATATAGTGCTATCGATACGCAATTGAACGAAGTACTAACTAAAGATGAAGTTGACATTGAAACTCTAAATACAATTTTACACTACGGAAGAAGTATGGTAGAATGGAGTACCTCAATGGTGAAAGCAAATTATCAAAAAGATGTTGATATTTATTCAAAATTCGAGCCGACAACCTATAGCTTTATTGACGACCGTGTGCGTAGTAGTGTTGCTTTAAGTCTTGGTGAAACCGTAAGTAATTTGGGTGTTTTTGTTTCCAACTTATCCAATATCGACAATCAAGTTATGAATATTGATCATCAAAGTGCTATGCGTGGATTGAATCCTGGATATGCTTTTGGCGAATTGGTCGTAATTGATGGAAACCCTGATCATGTTGAAGTAAGTACCGATAAAATTTACATTTTTGAAAAACCTCCTCACGATTTAAAGCCTGTAGCAGGAATTATGACTGTTTCTGAAGGAAACTTAGTATCACACGTTCAATTATTAGCTAGAAACCTCGGAATTCCGAATGCTGTTTTATCGTATGACAACTTAAAATCACTCAAAAAATATAACGGGCAAAAAGTTTTTTATGCAGTTTCTAATAAAGGAAATATTGTATTGAAAACCGAAAGCAATATGACTGCAAATGAAATAGAGTTGTTTCAGAAAAAAGAGCGTAGTAAAAACATTATTGAAGTTCCTATAAAAGATATCAAACTAGACGTTACTAAAGTGATTACTATGCGTGAAGTTGACGCTAGTGATTCTGGTAAATTATGTGGGCCAAAAGCGGCTAATTTAGGAGAACTTAAAAAACTATTTCCCAATCACGTGGTAGAAGGTTTGATTATTCCATTTGGACTTTTCCGTTCACATATGGATCAAATCATGCCTAGTGAAAATATAAGCTATTGGAAGTATTTAAACAATACTTTTGCGGATGCTAATCGTATGCGAAAAGAAAATGTATCTGAAACAAAAGTAGAAGCATTTTTACTTGCGAATTTAAAAAAACTGCACGAAGCTATCATTGAAATTCCTCTTGATGAAACATTTAAAAATGACCTCTACAAAAGCTTCAAAAAGACTTTTGGAGACAAAATTGGCAATGTCCCAGTATTTTTGCGAAGTGACACTAATATGGAGGACTTGAAAGAGTTTACTGGAGCTGGGTTGAATTTAACACTTTTTAATATTAAAGATGAAGATGAAATAATTAAAGGGATTAAACGTGTATGGGCTTCTGCCTATACGGAACGAAGTTTTAAGTGGCGACAAAAGTATTTATCGAACCCTGAGAATGTTTTCCCTTCTATTTTAATCATCCCAAGTGTAGATGTAGATTATTCAGGTGTAATGATTACTAAAGGAATTAATTCGGGTAATGATAATGATCTTACAGTTGCCTTTAGTCGCGGTGCTGGCGGTGCTGTTGATGGGCAATCAGCTGAAACTCGATTAATCACAGCAAAAACAGATTTATTACTAGCACCTGCAAGACAACCTAATTACATTCGATTGCCTGAATACGGAGGAACAAAAGAGTATTTTACCACTTTTGAATCTCCAATCTTGAATCAAAAAAACATTAAAGATATTCGCAGCATAGCGACAAGAGTTCGAGAAAAGATGTCAGAACACACTGCTTCCAAAAATCAAGCATACGACGTAGAATTTGGTTTTAAAAATGATAAATTATGGCTCTTCCAAATTCGTCCTTTCGTTGAAAATAAAAAAGCCAAGAGTTCTGAGTATTTAATGTCTATTACACCAAAAATAGATACGAATCAAACAGTATCTATAAAAACAATACTATAACATGAAAAAACTTTTATATATAATTGTAGGGTGTTGTATCCTCATTTCTTTTGGGTTTATCTCCTATCCTATTGATGGTTATCAACGTACCGGAATCAAACGTTTATATCAATTACACAAAATGCAGCTCGACAGCATTCCGTATAATCGTATTCCGCCAGGAGCATATAAAAAGTTGGAGGAAATCAAGCTAAACTTGAGCAATAGAAAGGAAGATAGTATCAATCAAATCCTCATTGATGATGATGAATTTATGCGAAAAATTAAACGCTTAATTCCACAAGGTAATTACTCTGTTGCTGTATTAGATATGACTAATCCAGAAAATCTAAAATATGCTTCACACAGAGAAAATGTAGGATATCAGCCAGGTAGTGTTGGGAAAATTGCAGTATTGAATGCTATTTTTACACAAATGGCTAAAATTTGCCCAAATTCTTTTGAAGAACGCATTGCTTATTTGAAAGGGATTCAAGTTTCTGCGCGTTATTGGGGAACTGGCGATCATCATACCGTTCCGATTTATGATATAGAAAATGACAAACTCACCAAAAGACAAGTCCGTGCCACAGATACATTTTCATTATTTGAATGGTTAGATCATATGGTTTCTGTGAGTAATAATGGTGCAGCGAGTGTATTGTATAGAGAAGCGATGCTCATGGCTGCATTTGAAGAAAATTATGTAAACTTGACTGAAGAACAAGCCGAACAATATTTTAAAGATACTCCTAGAGATTCTTTGACCAATTTAGCAAATGCAGTTGTTAACGAACCTTTACGAAAGTTAGGCATTTCTGAAGACGACTGGCGATTAGGCGGAATGTTTACTAGACCCGCAGGGAAATACGTTGGTCGAAAAGGAGGTAGTATTGGAACTCCTAGAGGTTTAATGAAGTTTTTGGTACAATTGGAACAAGGAAAGGTCGTAGATCCTGAATCAAGTTTGGAAATGAAACGTTTATTGTATTTGACCGATAGACGGATTCGCTACGCACGTTCGCCCAAATTAGATAGTGCTGCTGTGTATTTTAAATCAGGGAGTTATTACAAATGTGATCGAGAAAAAAATCCTAATTGTGCTAAGTATGCGGGGAATGTTTTCAATTATATGAACTCCGTAATTATTGTTGAACATCCTAATGGCGCAAAATATATTGTTTGTTTAATGAGTAATGTGCTAAATAAAAATTCTGCTGGTGCACATATGTACTTAGCTAGTAAAATTGACAATCTCATTACCAAAAATAATGAAACAGAAGAACTAAAAATTGACGAAAATTATAATGATCCAGAAGATGATAGTGGTAATGGCGATGGAAACTAGCAATCCATAGTCAACTATATTACTATTCAAAAAACACGTTCATCTATGTAACGTGTTTTTTTTATTCTTTACAAAATTGAATAAATAACATCTTTAATTATTTATAAATTATATACATATACTTAACGGCGATATAGTTTTTCTAAAGTCTGTTTTGCCGCATATTTAACTTCTATATTTTTATGCTTTTTTAAAGGTTTTACCAAAGCTACATATCGCCTGTCTTTCAGCAAGTTGATTAATGACAACACCAAAAGCTTGATACGTTTCCCTCTTGTTTTCACTAAGAGAGTCAAACAGTCTTTTTCATCTTCAATTACAGGTTTTGTTATTGATTTATGTACAGATTCAGCATCAACAATATTCATTTCTAACAAAGTGATGAGCTGAAATTTCAACTGTCCTTTAAGCAAATTATCTAAAAACTCCAATGCATTTACCCTAGCATTTTTCACATCGCTTAACAATCCTGAATACGTAATTTTTATATCGTCTGCATTATAAATGATTGCAAGTAATTTAAAAATTGTACGCAAACTTGTATCCATTTGTTCATCCAATACATTTACAATTTCTTGACGTGCTTTATCAATTTCAGAAAGATGTACGTGTTCATTCTCTGCATTAACAGTTGCGCCAATCAATTGACTTAAAAATAATTTAGCTTTCAATGCATGTCTGTAATGCTTAGTTTCTTTCAAAATTAAACTCTTAACTACACGCACATGAAATGTTAGATTGCCTTTTCGAGTGTGTAGCTTTAAGAGCGAACGTGCTGCTTCATATCGAATGATAAAATCGCGGCTCTTCATCAATCGCATTAAAATATTGACCGCATTTTGAGTTTCAAATGATTCTATAATTCTGGGTACAAAACGTTTATCTTTTGCCTTTAGTTTTTCTGATTCTTCTAGATAAATAATTGTATTCGTAATTTCTGTACCGTAATTTTTTAATGCATTAATTGCTTTTTTTCGATATTTTTTATCTTCTAAACAATCAAACAAAGGCTGAATAAATTGTATTGATTTTATAATACCTGCCGCTTTAATGGCATGTGTTTTCAAGTAATTTTGATTGCTTTCGAAGTACTTTTCTACGAAGAAATAATGCTCAGGCATTCGAGCATGCGCAATGGTAATTAACAATTCAGCTATGGATTCTTGACGAATGTCAACTTCAGCTCCTTTTAAATCATTAATCTTCTCAGTAATACGGTTATTTAACTCAAATTTTGACGCTACGTCTTTATTATTTGATGTTTCCTTTGCCAAACACAGTAAAGCAGCATTGGCAATATAATCGTTCGAATGATTCAGATAAGTTTCAAAGAATTCTGTTTCTGATGTTGAGTGAAATAATATATAATCCAACGCAGCATAAACCAATTTGTCATCTTTTTGATGGATTAGAGTTTTGACCTTTTCTACAGCAGTGGCGTCAGCATATGCATGCAATTCTTCAATAGCAGCCACTTTTACTTCATTGGACGCATGATTTAATAACTGCACTACATCATTTTTGAGCGAACGTAATTTGTAAGTGTTTAATTTTTGTAAAAGATTTAAAATAGCCTTTTCATCGTTTCCGTTTAAGATGCGTCTTGCTGCCGCAACAGTGGTTTCTATTTTTTGTTTAGCATTTGAAGTATCTTCTTCTTTGTAAAGCGTATTTTCGATGTTTTTGCGAAATGAATTGTAATATGCTTCGCGAAGTTTATAAATAAGGAGAATCCAAATAAGTACAAATAGTAAAATAATCACCGTAATGTATGTTGTTGCTACATTTAGTTTTTTTACTAAAAAAATTAAAATAAACCCAGATAATCCTGTGGCAATACTATCTACCACAACATCGATGTACGATTTGGCTTGATTTTTTATATTGAGAGGAATAGGCATTACAGAAAGTTCAAAAGCTGCTTTGTTGAGTGATTGTTTAAAACTTCCATCAATTCCTTTAATTAATACCAATACCCATAATTCTGGAAAGGTAATAAATAAGAGACTTCCTAAGGCAATTCCTAGAGGAAGAATTAGTAAAGTACTTGACACACCTAGTTTACTTAATACACGATTTGTAAAAAACAATTGTAGCACTAAAGCCAACACATTGAATGTTGAAAACCAGAACCCAAAAAATGCAGCTAACTCTTCCGAGTTGCCAATAGCTTTGTTTGCAAAGTCACTGAATTGAAAATCGACCAGTTTAGCAACAATTACACTAATCCCTACTATCAGTGCCAAATATGTAAGATGTTTGGATCTAGAGATAATTTTCAATGAAGGCTCACTCGTTTCTGTTTCATTAAACTTTCGTTGGTTTCGAACATATGTGTTCATGACTCGCAAACGCAAATTCCATACTTTTTGTAATATTGGAATACAACACAGTATAAGTAGTGCTGCCAATAATACAACTGTTTTATTTCCGAAAGCAGAAACTACAATGCTTGTTAAATACCCTCCAAAAATTCCTCCTGCAATAGCACCTGCACCTATAAATCCAAATAATCGTTTGGCTTCTCTAGAATTGTAAACAATATTTGCTAAAATCCAAAATTGAGAAGTCGTGATAACAGCAAATAGTGAAACTCCTAGATAATAAATATATAAAATCCAGTTGTTCAGCATTGAAAAATATAACAATGCACTAAGTCCAATAAATCCTAAACTGAAAAAAACCAACGAAAACACGATCACTTTTATCAAGGATAGTCTTCTGATGGCTTTATTATAAAAATAAGCAGTAACTACAGCTGTTACTGCAACGAGTAAATATCCATAAGGTAGCTGTTCTGACCCTAGTTTTGATAAGAATAATGCATTTACCGTAGGCTTTACAATTAACAAGACAGTTATAATTAAAAAGATATATAACTGCATTAAAAAAGAGATGTATATTTCGCCATCTCTTAATCCAAATGTTTTGTGCAAAAAGCCTTTCAGCATTATTTAGTACGTTTCCTTTCTGTTATTTTTTTGTTCTCCTAAGAATTCGGTCTAAAGGTTTTACTAGCTTTCTCATAATTTGTTCTCCAGTTCCGTCTTCAACTAAAGCAACTATAATATAACGACGATTAGGTCCCCATACCATTGCAGAGTCAGAATGGTAATTTTGCCAAGAACCTGATTTTCTATACACAGTGGCTTTTGGTGCAATACTGTCTAACACATTCACAAATTTGTGATGCAACGCTGGATCTTTCATAATTTCCAACATTTCTTTAGAACGTTGCGTTGACACTAAGTTTCCAAGAGCAAGCTGATAGTAAAAACTACATACTTGTTGGGTAGTTGCAGCATGGCTCAATCCTTTTAAAGGATCTGGATAACGTTCTCCTCCAGCAGCATATCGTTTTCCTACCCACAAACCTCCTCCAACTTCTTCATCGTATAACCTGGTTCTTGGAGCTCTCAAAACGGCTTCAATTTTTTCATATCCTAATCGATCAATCATTCTTGTAGAAGCTTGATTGTTGGATTTACTAATCATTAAACGCAAATCTCTCCGTACTTCTTGCGTATCTTTTAATTCTCCATTTTCAATTGCGTCCATTGCTGCTAGTAAAATTGCAATTTTAGGCAAGCTTGCAGCATACATCATTTCTTTGTCATTGATACCTGCATATTTAATATCTGTCACATCACTTAGATCAACAATTCCAACAGAAAGTTTTTTGCGTGCTGCGAGTCCTCTCCATTTCGGATTATTATTAATCTGTTTTTCCAATAACTGCTGAAGTTCTACATCTTTCAATTCTCCAATAGGAGCAATTTCTTCATTTGAGTTAATCGGTAATTTTGGCTGTTGCGAGAAAGCTAAAAAGCTTAATAGCATACAAATTTTTGTAATAAAAATTGTCTTTTTCAAATACATAAAATTGTTACGTGTTTTCATACTACATATTGTGCAATTCGCGTACCACAATATGCTAAACTATAACAAATTAATGTATTATTCACAAAAATTTTTATTAATATTTTCAGGGCCTAATTTTTCTTAAAATGAATGATTTTATGCAGTCATTCTTGGCAGTGAATTTCTGTCTTGATATTCCTTAGGACTACAGTTATATTTTTCTTTAAAAATCTTAGAAAAATAACTTCTACTACTGAATCCGATAGTGTAAACAATTTCAGAAATACTCAAGTCTGAAGTCTTAATCAGTCTTTCTGCTAATTCTACACGAACGTTTTTAATAAAATTTGATACAGTTCTACCAAATAATGCTTTGAAACCTTCTTGAAGTTTTGCCGGTGTTAATCCAGATTTTCTACTGATATAATTTAAATCAAATTGCTGATCTGGGTAATTTTTGATGAATTCGCTCATCTCTTTAACTGTTTGAATTTCCGTTCTTGACAAACCGTGTACATTTTCTTCACTGCGTTTTACATCTTCAAAATATTGATTAACAATCATTGATAACGATACTTGCAACATTCCTTTACGAAGTAATTCACTAGCAATATCGTCTGTTGAGACAGTTTCAATTTGATTCAATTTTTCACGAATCTTTAAGTTATATGAACTTACATAATTGAAAACACCATCAACTTCTTTTGATTGAAATAATTGTAAGAGTTGACCTGTAAATTCATCTGTTGATTCTGAAATTGGTTTTGTTGCTAAAAAACTAATCATCGTAAACTTTTGACATGTATCTTTTTCAATAAAGATGTGGTTTGCATTTCCTTCAGAATTGGAAAAAATAGCCGTTTGCATGCTTGAAAATGTAACATTGTCAGTAGAGTTCTTGAAATGATGCTTCAGTTGACCTTCTGAGCAGTAAAAATAATTAAGTGCTTGTTTATTTGTATCCTGATCAAAAATCAAGAGTGTATTTTCAGTAAACTTCACATCATACGAAATGTATGAAATATTGGTATTAAAATTAAATCCTTTTATAATTCCAGATCCAATCTCGTTATTAAATTCAAGCACTCTTTCGGTTGTAGTTTCTGTCTTATTCCCTAAACATTCTTTCTCTAAACTACTAAAAATCGATCTGATAGTACTGATGTTGATTTTAATCTTTTTCATAAAGTAAGGCTTTTAATTAATAAGTTGATTTTTTAGCTTTTTTTCTACATTACAAATATCCAACATGCAAGCAGGTTTTGTGTTACAAGATTTTTTCAAACTGTTATATAATTTTAAATATGTACTAAACAAAAAAGCTATTTGATTTCTCAAATAGCTTATAATCAAACTAATAATTAATTGAAAATTACTTATTCTCTTCCACTTTTATTTTAGATTCTTCTCCTTCTTCTTTTTTAATTTTTACTGATTTTTCTTCAGTTTCCATTTTGATTTTAGTTTCATCTCCCTCACTTTTTATTTTCACTTCTGCTCCATCTTCTTCCATTTGTTCAATCAATTTTTCTTCTTTTGTTTTCTCTTCACAAGATGTTAATGTTGCGAAGGTAAAAATTGATGCAATTGCTAATACGAATATCTTTTTCATTGTGTATACTTTTTAATTATTATTATTTATTGTTATTATGATTGTTTGTTTCGGTTATGATTTGATTTGAAACAATTTTAGTAGCTCCAATTTGTACAAGGTATCCCATAATAGATTTTAAGAATGTATTGGATTTACCTACAATTAATCGTTTTGATACATATCCAACAGCTAAGCTTGTCAATGCTTGCAACGTATTATTCTTTAACTTGGGTTCTTCTTTAAGATCTACAAATATTCTATTGGCTATACTTGAAGGTTTAAATGCTTCATATGCTTTTGACATATCAGATTTTAATGCTTCAAGATTTCTTGCCTTTTGCGCTCTCAGTTTCAAAATTTCTTGTTCTAATTCTATACTATTTTTCATTTGTATTTACATTATTATTTTTAGACATTAGAACTTCTTCTTTATTGGCACTTGTTAATTTAGAAATTACAAAGTTTGTAATTGGTTTAGTAATGAGGTCTTTATTAAAAATGTATACGCAAATACCTACTATTAGATAAAAGAGTGACACAATTAAAAAACCTAAATAGGTAGCTCCTAACAGTTGCCCAATATAAAAGCTGATACCTATGTTTACAAATAATAGAAACAACACACCAATGGAGCCAAAAACTAGCCATGATACTAATGACGAAGCAACATCTGCTGCTTTATCAACAGCATTGAGTTTGTATAATGCAATGCTAGTTTCAGTATAGGCCTTTGCCTTTTTGTAAATTGACTCTATATGTGATGCGGTTGATTCCATTAATTATTTTCTATATTGCTTTGGTTTAAACTAATTCTTCTTTAGCTTCTTTTTTAGCATCGTTTGCAATTCTTGAAGCAGTGTTGATTTTTTCTTTTCCTTTCGCAATTAATTCCTTCCCTTCTTCTTTTAAAGAATTGAATTTATTAGAGACCTCATTCATTACTTGATCTACATTATCTTTTACAGAGTTTGCCAAGTCTCTAGTTCCGTCAGCAATTTCTTTTCTTGTTTCAGAACCTTTTTTGGGTGCAAATAATACTCCTAATGCAGCGCCTACAACAACGCCACCTAATACTAATACTGTGTTGTTAACTTTCATATCTTTTTGTTTTTAAATTAATAATTGATTTAGGTAATCTTGTAAAGTAGATTAGACTCTTCTGCCTCCAATTAGTCTTAATAGAATGGCAATTACGGCGATTACTAATAAAACGTGAATCAATTGCCCGGCACTATATACAAAGAATCCTAATGCCCAACCTATGACTAAAATAACGGCTATGATGTAAAGTAAACTTCTCATGTTGATTGAATTTATTGTTATTATTGGTTATGTATCTTTTTCTAATTCTTGTAAAGTTTCGTTTGTCTTTTTAAGACTATTTCTGAGCGATTCACTAGCGTAATCTGCTAATGTTTTGAATGATGAATTGTCAGTTGTATCAGAAAGTCTCTTAATTAGGTCTCGTTGATGGTAAATTTTAGAATTCATTAAATTCAAATATGCTTTTAAATCTTCATCAGTACTCACATCTCCTTCAACAGTAGTTGCTAGTTCAGAAAATCTAGGCAGAGTAATGATATTGTTTGAAGCAACTTCTTTGTATTTTTCAAAAATTTTTTCTTGTTCGTTTTGAATCCCATTCAACATTTCTCTGATAGAATCTTCCTTGGTTTCTCTTTTAATGATTTCGCATAATTCGATTACATCCAAATTATATTCTGATGCTTGTACCAAAATTTTTGCTTCATTCATGTTGGTAACCACTTCTTCTTTCTGATGTTCCTTCTCTATTTTAGCTTTGTTATTTTCAGTAATATAATCGCATGAAATCAGGTTAGAAAACACTACGATTGTCAATATTAAAAGGGAAAATGTGAATACTCTTCTATTTAATTTTAACTTCATATTGTTTGTTTTTTCTTATCATCAGTCTTTCTTCATTTGTACACTACAAAGATATAGCCCACACGGTTTTGACGTGTTACACGATTTCCACACTTTGTTATAGGATTTCAATTTTGATGTATTTTTTATATAAAAAAAGCTCAAAACCGGCGGTTTTGAGCTTTTCTCTATATTTCTTGATATCCTATTTTATGTGATTGGAAGATAAATTGTAAATGTAGCTCCTACACCTTCTTCTCCACTTGCAAAAATATATCCTCTATGATTTTGAACAATTTTTTTGCAGATAGACAAACCTATTCCTGTTCCTGAATATTCATTCCTATTGTGAAGTCTATGAAATAGAATAAATATTTTTTCTGCAAATTCATTATCAAAACCTATCCCATTGTCTTTGTACGTTATTTTATGGTAGTTTTCATGAGAAGTTTTACTCAGTAATGACTCGCCTTCTGCCGATACTTTTTCATAGTTAATTGTAATTTTGGGAGCGCGATCTTCTGCCTTATATTTTAAAGAATTCCCTACCAGATTTATAAAAAGTTGTTGTATTTGAAAAGGAATTACATACATTTTCGGAAAACTATCTGCATGTATTGTAGCTTCCTTTTCATGAATTTTTTCTGCTAAATCTTCCATTGCTTCTTCAAAGAGCACATTTATATCTGAAATTTCAAATATTTTATCTGCTTTGTTGGTTCGTGAAAATTGCAACAAATCGTCAATCAGCAATCGCATTCGAGTAGCCGCATTCTTTATCCGAGACATGTATTTGACTCCCGTAGCTGATAAATTTTCTTCTTCTTTTTCTTCCAATCGCGACAGGAATGTTTGTATTTTACGCAATGGTTCTTGTAAATCATGACTTGCCACATGATTAAAAGCAGATAACTCTCTATTGTTCCTTTCCAATTCTATATTTCGCTCTTCTAGTGCTTTGAAATTTGCTATTTCATCTGTAATATCGGTAGTTGTCCCAAGAAGGTTTTGTTTTCCCCACTTGTTCGTAACAGTTCGTCCGTAGGCTTTTAAATGACGTATATTTCCGTTTTTATGAACTACTCTATAAAAGATGAATGGTAAATCTTTTTCTTCGCGCATTTGAGTAACTTGCTCAGCCACTTTTTCTACATCATCTGGATGAACATATTTCAAGAAATTTTCTACTGTCGGTGGAAACGAGTGTGGCTCTTCTCCCAAAAGTCTATATAAATTGTCTGAAAACTCAAAAGAATCATCTTCAATATCCCATTTCCATCTACCATGTTTGCTAATAATTTCAGAAAGATTAGCAGATTCTCTAAAGAGCTCTAATTGCTCATTTTTTATTTTAAACATTCGCACATCATTCATAATTTTTCGATATGCAATTACCATAATAACGAGTGTTAATAGTATTATTATGTATAAAAATATTGGGGTAAGTTTTAAGTTGTTCTTGTATTCTTTTTGTTTTTCATGCAATTGTAAACTTTCTAAATCCGTCATTTCTTTTATTTTTTGACGAATTTCATCCATCAACACTTTTCCTTTAGAAAATATAGGAATGAATTTTGGGCTTTCAATATCATTATTTTTTTGAACAAGAAAACGTTGAGCTTCTTGGAAGTTTGCCAAACGCTCATCAATAAGTTCTGTAAGTTCTCGTAATGATTTTTTTTGGGTAGGATTGTCCTGCAACAGTTGTTTGAGTGCTGCCAAACTGTTATTTATATTTTCTCTTCCTGAAAAGTATGGATCAAGATATACAGAATCTTTTGTAATAATAAATCCTCGTTGCCCTGTTTCAGCGTCTTTCAAATAGGACATTGCCATTTCCAATTGTATTCCAATTTCATACCTATGCTCAACCAACTCGGACGATTCTGACAAGTCACTCATATTTTTATAGGTAACTCCAGCCACAAAAAATATCACAAAGAAACATATAATAAAAGATGCTTTTACAAACCAAGACGCTCTATATAATGTTCTTAATGGCATAGCTTAAAGTCTGAGTAAAAAATTATCCTTATTTAAACCACTTGTATGGTATTGCCAGTTGATGGTTACTACTTCTGCCAATGCTTTTTTTAATTTCTTAAAACTGTCTGGCTTTTTGATATAAATATTTGCTCCTTGAATAAATGTATTTTCTATGTCTTCTTCAGAAGCAGACGTAGAATAGATTGCGATAGCAATATCATTAAATTTCGGATTGGCTTTGATTTCTTTTAAACATTCCATTCCTGTTTTTCTAGGCATGTTTAAGTCTAAGAAAAGTACATTGGGAAGAAGTGCATCTTCACTATTCAAATAGTCCATTAAGTAAACACCATCATTGTAGGTAGTGACTCTTGTTTGAATTTTCAATTCATCAAAAGCATCTGTAAAAAACAAACGATCATCTTCGTCATCATCTGCCAATGCTATGTTTATATAATCTTGATTCATGTGGTAAGGTTATTTTTTTTGAATTGCTCTTCGTTTTGCAATAATCCGTTGAAACGCACTTGGTGTGATTCCTGTGGTATTTTTAAATTGTGTACTTAGGTGTGCTACACTCGAATAGTTGAGTTTGAAAGCAATTTCTGTTAAACTTAAGTTTCCTTCAATTATCAACTGTTTGGTATATTCTATTTTTTGTAATATGATAAAGTTTTCAATAGACGTATAGGTAACTTCAGAAAATAGATTAGAAAGATATCCATAACTGTGTCCTAAGGCATCGGCTAAATATGCAGAGGTTTTAACATTGATATTTGCATCTTCATTAAAAACCATATCTACGATGGTATCTTTGATTTTTTGTACCAAAATACTTTTTTGGTTTTCAACAATTTCAATGTGATAATTGTCCAAACTCTGCACAAAGGTATCGTACTTCTGTGAAGAAAGTTTTTCCAAAAACTCAACTTCTCCAAAACCTAAAATTTTATACTTAACGTCTAGTTCGTCGAGCTTTTCGCTTAGTATTTTTGCACAAACTGCGTTAAAATCAAATTTTACAAATACCTTCATTTTTATGTTTAATAAATTTTATATAAAGATAGACAAGAATTTAAAATGAATTGGAGAATTATAAAAAAGTTAGGATTTTATTGAGCCTTTTCCTTCCTCATATTTTTCCACTTTTTAAGTCGTTGCCTAGCCTTACTTTGCAATAATGCATCTACTGGTTCGCCCATTACAAAACCATAAGCTTGATAGCCTGGTGTGTGATCAAAAATAATTTTAAGTGTCGCCATAATAGGAAGAGCTACTATCATTCCTGAAATTCCCCACAACATTGCAAAAGCAATTAATGACAATATGGCTATAAAAGAGTTTAGACTTACTTTAGATCCTGTTATTTTTGGTGTAATAAAGTTTCCTTCTATAAATTGTATGAACCCAAAAATACCTATAACACCTACCGAATACCAAATAGAATCTTTGGTGGCAAGTGCAACTACTGCTGGCAACATCGCCCCAATAATAACTCCGATGTAAGGTATAAGCAATAAGACTGCTGCAAAGAATCCAAAAAAGATTGCATTTTCTATTCCTAATAAGAGTAAAGCTATAGTGTTTAGTATCCCTACTATAGACATTACTTTGAGCAATCCTGCTAAGTAATCTTTTTGTACTCTGTATATTTTATTAATCATTTTGTTTACAAATGATTGACTCTTATTGTGAAATAACTTATAGGCAAATACGCGGAAAAATCGTCTGTAATACAGGAAAAAAAACAAATAAATAGGGACTAAAACTAAATCGCTCATAAATGAACCAGATTTAGAGATAAATGTGGTGATTTTCCCTAAGTTTCCTTTTAAAAGTTTCCCTAATTCTAAGTCCTTTTCGTTCATAAGCCTGCTATTACTTATGTTGAAAGCATCTTTTAAATATATCATTAGATTTTCATAAGTATCAGACAATTTTGTTGTGTAGTTATCACTATTACTAATAAAATCTTGAAGATTGATATAAATAAGGAAGAATAGTAAAGCCGTTACCGAGAATATGATTAGAATAGAAAATAATGTGGCAAAAAGTCTATTACAACGCCACTTTTTTTCAAAGAACCGCTGTACTGGAAAAACCATTACACCTAAGATTACTGCAAAAAGCAAAGGCATAATCAAAGGTTTGAGTACATATAAAGTAAAAACTATCGCAATAACGAATAAAAGTCCAAATACAGGGTGTGATAATACTTGGTTGGTTGACATTAAATAGGATAGTTTACATATTTGTACTACAAATGTACAACCTGTCGTTGTAGAAATTTTACATGATTTTCGTACTGTATTACATAATTTACACCCTATAAAAAAAGTACTGAGGTATTTTCAGTACTTTTTTGTATTTTAAGGAATGTTGGCACATCCTCCAAGAGATGCCACTTTATCATCTAAGCGTTGCCAGAGATTTTGTGCTTCTAATTGCGACACAGTATAGTTTCTACTAAACGTTTGAAACACTTCACTATTGGCATGGCTTTTATTTGATGCTTTGTCTCTACAATGTAATTCCAATAAATAATTGGGTAAAAATTCTAGAGCTAATTCGCGAGGTTGTCTACCTACATTATTACTATGATCTGCTCCTGCTCCAAACCAACTATTCCATGTTGTATGATCAATTAATAATCTTGATACAGGAATCTCTGTTGCTTCCTTAAATAATCGGTTATACGGATCGTCTCCATGAGTTAAATATCGTCTTACAGACAAAAAGTTAACTAATGCATGGTTGGCTTTACGCTCTAGCTTTACTGGAATATTCAGGGTACGCAGACACATTCGCACTAAGCCTGTTGTTCCCCAACAACCGCCAGTACGTTTTTTTATTCCTGCATTAGGTCTACTCAAGTCTACTGTTCCATTGATTACTCTTTCTACAGGCGGATACCCATTGTACTGCCACTGGTTGTACACATTGTTTGCGTCCCAACCTCCGGAAAAGTGTGTCAATCCACGACACCAATCAACCAAACGAATTATTGTTTGTAAATGATTGTATCCTACTAAGTTATTTGACGTTAAAAATTGATATATTTTGAAAGGATCACCAGGAGATACTACGCCAAGATCAAAAGGAATATGATAGGCATTTTTCTCATTACTCCAAAAAAACATGCTTTTACTATCAAAAAGCAACCTTTTTTCTTCATCATCTAGCGATTGTACTGACCACTGTACACGCTGATCAGCTTCAACTACTAACGATTGTGCTATAAATGCTAGATAATAGTTCCAAGCTGTTTCACGGCTCATGCGCGTTTCTGTTCGTTGTTCGCCAGTTGGAATAAATGTTAATTGTGCTGTCGCTGAAACTCCCGTATTTCTATTTCGCAATACTTTATAATAATAGTTTTTTAGCTCATTCTTTTCTGATGATGTCCAGTTTCTATAATTATAGGTTGTTCCATTAGGCAATTCGAAATTAATAAAGTCTCGAATATATGTTCTTTGATTCAGCCAACTATCCAAGCTAAATATAGGCTCTAAAAAGCCACCTTCTTCCTCTCCAACAGGTTCAAATCCCCAAGTAGAAAGCCGTTTTAGATCATGATCATACGACATTGGGGTTTCTTTTCTTAACAAATCCGTAATGTATTTGCTTTCTTTTACAGACAAATTAGGAATTGTATGAGAGCCTCCAGACTCATAATAAACATTTATTGCTGTTGTTCCATCTGTATTCTGAAAAACAGCATATTTGTTAATTTTTTTCCGTGCCATAACTATTCATTTTCTCCAACGGGCTCTAGACTTAATGTAGATAATCGTTTTCGATCATGATCGTACGACATAGGTTTTTCATTCCGTAAGAGGTCAATTACATGGCCTGCTTCTTCAATGGAAAGATTGCTTATTGTGTTTGCGCCACCTCCTTGATAATAAACATTCACAGAAGTAGCACCTCCTATGTTATGAAATACTGCATAGTGAGTCACTCGTTTACGTGCCATAATTTTATGTGTTTTGGTTATCACACAAAATTGTAGCTAATTGGAAAGATATAAAAGATGTAAAACACCTTTCAATCATAGGATTATTCCCCTAATTTTAAGTTATTTAAGCCTAGGATTCGTATTTAATAAACATTCCGTGTTGCATTTGTAAAGTTAACAAACGAAGAATGTCATTAAAGTATGTATTATTAAACGTGTTTATATTTTCTTTGTACGCATCATTTATAAAGTCTTGATCATATGATGCCATTGTAGCTACTGCAAAGCAACCAACAAAAGCACTTGTTTTATCTTTCCTAAATGTATTTCCCTCTAAATCGTATCCATCTGTTATCTTAGAAATTCCTACTTTTTTCACAAAACCATTAATGGCTTGACAATAAGCTTCTGCTCTTTCATCTCCATACCAAAGGTAATCCTTCGTAATACGCCATGGAGTTCTTGCAGCATCGTAATAATATCTTGTTCCGTTATACTTTGCCCATTCAACTCCATCTGCCGGTGTAGTTCCATCAGCTTTACACCAATCAGGGACTAAACCTGTTTCTGAGTTGTAACTTTTAAAAAGGATTTCATAGCACTTATCACTTACTTTTAACCAACTTTCATCTTCCGTAACTTCAGCAAATACTTTAAAGTACGCTGGTGCAAAATAGGATGGATTGGTTGTCTGACTTCCTCCCCATACATCGCCAGGTTTTAACACATATGTATCTTTCTCTACCATGTGATTTTTAATCCTACTGATGATTTTTTTAGCTTCTTCTAAGTAGTTATTTCCTCCAATTAATTTGTGAGCTAGCAAAAGTGCGTAAGCTACATCTAAATCAGCATCCGTAGCTGCATTTTCACCTGCAATTCCTCCTTTAGCGTCAATTTTCCAATTCATGAGTCCATTATCGTCCAAATGCGTTTTATAATATCGGTGAAGAGCTTCAAATGTTTCGACATCTCTCATCATTGCGGAAGCTAGCATTCCGTAACCAATACCTTCGCTCACCGTATGCGACATATCATCAAACAAGACACGTTTTGCCCCTTCAGAACAGCCCTCAGAAGTCACATATTTTTCTTTCCAAATTGCATACGTTTTATCTATAATTGATATATCTAGCCCGCTTGGCACATTTCCATTGGCATAGGCAATTGTTTGTTCTGTTTTATTTGTTTCTTCTGTTTTAGGAGTCTCTTTCTTTTCTTTAGCACAACTTGCCAAGAAAAAGATTGGAATGGTTAGGGTTAGTAGTAATTTTTTCATCTGCTAAAAATAGTATAAAATTTAGAATGATACATTTTTTTGAGAGGCAAATACGAATCGTGTAAATGGCTTATTTTTTTATTAGAAATAGAACCTATAGATTAATTTCTTGAATACTTTTTATACGATTCCGTTCTAAGAATGCATCAATTGTTTCAAAGTGTTCAATGACACGTTGATCTTTGAATTCAAATACTTTTTGAGACAATCCCTGCAAGAAATCACGATCATGCGAAACCAATATTAATGTACCATCAAAAGCTTTGAGAGCATCTTTTAACACGTCTTTTGAACGCAAATCAAGATGATTGGTAGGTTCATCCAGAATCAATAAGTTTACTGGTTCTAATAATAATTTCACCATTGCCAAACGTGTTTTTTCCCCTCCAGAAAGCACGCCTACTTTTTTATCAATATCATCTCCTTTAAACATGAATTGACCTAAAATATTTTTAATCTGTGTACGAATGTCGCCTTTGGCCACTTCATCAACCGTTTGAAAAATAGTCAAGTTTGGATCAAGCAAAGATGCTTGATTTTGCGCAAAATACCCCACTTTTACATTATGCCCTAGCGTACACGTGCCTTCGTGTTCTATTTCTCCCAAAATAGATTTAATCATAGTTGACTTTCCTTCTCCATTTCGTCCAACAAATGATACTTTTTCGCCGCGCGCAATCGAAAAACTTGCATTTTTAAAGATTACTTTATCATCATATCTTTTCGAAAGCTCTTCCACAATGACAGGATAGTCTCCCGAACGTGGCGCTGGTGGAAATTTAAGTTTTAACGATGAATTATCAACCTCATCAATTTCTATAATTTCAAGCTTTTCAAGCATGCGAACACGTGAAGCTACCTGATTTGTTTTAGAGAATGTTCCTTTGAAACGTTCTATAAATGCTTGATTGTCGGCAATGAATTTTTGTTGTTCATTATATGCCTTAATTTGATGTGCTCTACGATCGGCACGCAATTCTAGATAATGTGAATAGTTTGCTTTGTAATCATAAATGCGCCCCATAGTTACCTCAATTGTCCGATTTGTAATGTTATCAATAAACGCTCGATCATGCGAAATAACCATTACTGCATTGGCTTTATGTACCAAGAAATCTTCCAACCAAATTACCGATTCTATATCAATGTGATTCGTTGGCTCATCAAGCAAGATTAAATCTGGTTTTTGTAGTAAAATTTTAGCCAATTCAATACGCATACGCCAACCACCACTGAATTCGCTCGTCATGCGTTGAAAGTCTGTTTGCTTAAAACCTAATCCTTTCAGTGCTTTTTCAACTTCTGCATCATAATTAATTTCTTCAAGCGCATAGAAGCGTTCTCCCAATTCAGAGACCTCTTCAATAATTTTCATATAGGCTTCACTTTCATAATCGGTACGAGTTTCTAGCTGTTTGTTGAGCTCATCCATTCGGTCTCGCATTTTAAAAATATGCTGAAATGCTTTAGAAGCTTCTTCAAAAACGGTACACTTGTCTTCTGTCAATAAGTGCTGAGGCAAATATGCAATTACAGTGTCTTTGGGACAACTTACTTTTCCTCGTGTAGCATTTTGTACGCCTGCAATAATTTTCATCATTGTAGACTTCCCAGCTCCATTTTTCCCCATTAAGGCAATTTTATCATTTTCATTGATGACAAAACTTACATCACTAAAAAGCGTTGTTCCACTAAATTCTACGGCAATAGTATCAACTGTAATCATCTGTATATTTTTGAGGTTGCGAAATTAGAAAATCTTATAGAATTTTTTGTGTATTTTATGCTTTTGTGTAACAATCATTCAAAAAAGTAACTTATCATATTATATGAAAGCAGCTATCATCAACACTAACTATTTTAAAGAAACCAAATGGTATAGGATTTGGCGGCTGATTGTTATTGTAGGTTTTGTTCTTTTTGCTTTAGACCGCTTAGCTGAACAATTTTATGAAACCTACCAAACGCCTACATACTTTTCATTTATAGATATAACTTTTGTTATTGTGTTTATTATTGGATTTATTCTCGAATACACACTATTTATAAGAGTTGGTATGCTTAAACTCGTAGGTAATGTTTTAATTATAGATCAAGAGGAGAATGAGCAGCATATCAATCTCACGCAAGTAAAAAAAGTAAAAATTCAAAAGACACACCATGGATTTTACATTTTTGAAATAGACAATGTATCATTGACCGTAGAACTTACGAAGGAAGAATTAAACAACTTGAAAGCTATTTTTCAAAAGTACCGTATTAGTGTAAGTCATCGAAGGTTTTTGTAAGGTTTATATGTATTTTTAGTATCTTTAAGGGAAACGTATCATTTGTGATTCAAATTCTTTACTATGTACAGGTATCAAAATAGTATAGCCCAAAAAAAACAGGAGTCAGTAGTTCCCAAAAGAGCTTCTGAAATGTATTTGACAGATAATAGAGCTAAAAATGTAGTGCAGCGAGTACAGCAGACTTCCATTGATAATCGCGGCGTAATTCAATTGGGGAAATTCAAAAAAGTGACAGACAGGCCATCATTTACGGCAGATTCTAAGAAAAGTGCCATTTTACATCACAATACTTCCCGTCATCAAACTTTTAAAATTAATCTTAAAAAACCAGGACTGGATAAACTCAATGCCGCACAACCACATCGTTTGTCTTGGAAAGATATTCGCGAAAACACCATGAAATATCACAACAATATTTCAACAAGTGGTTTTGATAGTTTCACTGCTATTTTTATCAAAAGCGGAAATTCTCGCATCCGTCGAATTAACCGAAGACTTCAAAGAGCCATTTTACAAAAGAGTTCCAGCACAAGAATTGCTGCTTTGACCGAGTTATTAAAACGTGCCAAAGGATCTCAAACAAATTTTGAACAAGCACTTACAGACTATAAGAGCAAAAAAAATGATAGTACGCTAAAGGAGTTTTTAAGACAAGCGAATAGTTTTCATGCCAATGTCCCTGATTATGGGCCTCATATGGGTGTCAACAATCCTGTTAGAGCTGCCATTCACTTAAACCTAAGAAAAAGTCGAAAAACTCGACATAGAGATGGTAGCAAAGATAGAGCACGTTCTCCAAGTCCAATGAGCAGACGCTTATTAAAAGGAATGGCTGCAAAACACTTATCTGATGGTATTCCTGTAGATCACAAGGGACGAATTATCACAACTTCAGGAGAAACAGTGCGTATTTCTTCTTTGAGTAAAAAGATGCAAAAACAAGTGGGTAAGATTAAAAAGAAGCATATTGATTCTTTTCAAAAAAATGCTCAATTTGGCCCTTCTTCTTAAGTAGTTTAGACCAAGTGCTGAATAATTTTATTGAAAATATATTCGTTTGATTCTTTACCTCTAGATTACTTTGTATCTTTAATGAGCTAACATTTCTTTAAAAAAAAGTGATCTCTATTGCACGTGAAATATTTGACCATAACCAACTGAAACTTACAAATGACGAAGTAAGTTTTATAGAAGCTCGTTATAAAAAAGTGTACTTTCAAAAAGGAACTATTGTCCTTGATGTAAACCAACAAATAGATTATCAATATTATGTACACGATGGTTGTTTACGTACGTATTTGATTTCTGATTCTGGAAAAGAACACACCATACAATTTGCGATTAAAGGCTGGTGGATTAGCGATTATATTGGGTATTTTTTAGATCAAAAATCTATTTTATGTATTGAGTGCCTAGAAGATGCTATTTTATATAAAATTTCGAAAGAAAAGGCAGAAGAAATTTTTGACAACATCCCAAAAACTGAACGTTTTATTCGACACAAACTTGAACGCTCATTTGCAAGTTTTCAAAAACGAATTTTAGCTAATTTGTCTTTACCTGCTAAAAAAAGATATCTCAATTTTATACACGACTATCCTACTATTGAAAAATCTGTAAAAAATTACCACATTGCTTCATATTTAGGCATTACTACAGAAAGTCTAAGCCGAATTCGCAAGGAAATTGCACATCGCATTTCTTAACATACATCAATTTTTTCTCGATTTCAAATAGCTAATTTTATATAAAATTCCATTGACTATGAAATCAGTAATGAATATACTCGTTATCGTTATCACAATGGTAGCGTGCGAAACAGATAAAAGTTCAACAAAACAAACTATAAAAAAAGAAGACTCTATGAAAAAAGTTCTATTTGTCTTAACAAGTCATAGTAAATTAGGTGATACTGGTGAAAAAACTGGTTTCTGGGTAGAAGAATTTGCCGCTCCTTACTACTTCTTAAAAGACAAAGGTGTCGTTATTACGTTGGCTTCTCCCGAAGGAGGACAACCGCCTATAGATCCAAAAAGTAAAGATGAAAGTGCACAAACACCTGCTACAAAACGATTCATTCAAGATGAAGAAACACAAAAACTTCTAGCTAATACTATGCCTTTAGCAAAGGTTGATCAGGCTGATTATGATGCTGTATTTTATCCTGGTGGGCATGGCCCTTTATGGGATTTATCTGAAAATCCTAATTCTATCAAATTAATAGAATCCTTTTATAACAATAACAAACCTGTGGCAGCCGTATGTCATGCGCCTGCTATATTTAAAAGTACAAAAAACACCGATGGTACACCTTTGGTAAACGGTAAAAAAGTAACTGGTTTTTCTAATACCGAAGAAGAAGCTGTTGGCTTGACTGATGTAGTTCCTTTTTTAGTAGAAAATATGCTAAAGGATAATGGCGGAATTTATAGCAAAGCGGATGATTGGAATTCGTATGCCATTAAAGATGGACTATTAATTACAGGGCAAAACCCTGCTTCTTCAGAAAAAGTTGCAGCATTATTACTAGAAGAGTTAAAATAGAAGAAATACAACTTTGTTAAATTAAAAAAGGGAACTTACAATTGAGTAAGTTCCCTTTATTCTTTGTCCTTTTTGTATTTAAGAGTCCTTTTTAGCTGCTCTCCACTCGTCATAACGTTCTTTTAAAGCTCCACCTACCCAATAAGGAACGATGAAAGTCAATAAAAGAATCATTAACCAAAATCCAATGGTTAAGATGGTAAGGAAAGCTAAGAATCCTAAATATTGATCAAATTCAAACATATTTTCCGGAATTTATCGAATTCCCTACAAAGATATTGGTTTATATTCAATATTCATACTGAAACGAGTATAATTATTAACAATACAACGTTAATTTTTATACACATTAACGGCTTCTGGGTGGTGTAATACAACCTTTTTATCATACTGTGAATGTGCTCCCAGAGTTTCGTTTACATGACTTACTATTTCTGTATCTGACTGATTTTCTAGTGTTTTATAAATTGGCGTAGGCATATGTTTTACCTGATAAACTTCACTAAATGTATAGCTAGAATCCTTCATAAATTTAAAATCTCCTTTAGGTGAAATCATTTTTGTTGGAGAAGCAAAAAAAGTTTCAAAATCTAATAAGTCAAACGTTTTACTATCATAAGTAAACAATTTAAAAGCTGGGTTATTATCATGATTTACAGCAATTCCTGGAGTTGAAATCGAAAACGAAATCATATCTCTTTTTTTATCTGATTGATGTGACTTGTATATCCGACGCAATCCATCTGTATGTGTATGTCCATTCAATACACCTGTAATATTTGATTGATATTTTTCTAACAAATCAATAAAACCATTTTGCAACTTATGTGTAACTCCTGCTTGATCTTTAAAAGTTAAACTTTGTTTCCACATATAATCACCTCCATATCCATCTTTACCAATCGGAATATGCATCATAAGCATAACACGATTAGTAGGCTTTAACTTTTGCAAAGTTGTCTCAAACCATGTCATTTGTTTTTGTGTTGCCTCTTGTTGAGACACTCCATCATCTCCAACATACGGATGTGTTTTATTATTAGAAAAGATTACGGTGTTTAAAGCTATCACTTTCAGTACATTTCCATTATCTACCAAATCCACTGAATAATATCCAAACTCTGTATTAAAATCTAAATTAAATGGGCGAATTGTTGTTGAATTACTGTTAATAATAGGCCATGGATTGGACACATCTGTATCTTCTGACAGCACCGTTTCTTTTTCATCATTTGTAAAAGAATGATAATCGCCTTCCAGCGAATCATTATTTCCCGGTAAATACAAGATTGGAATTCCTATTTCTAAATTTCTCAAATTTTCAAGCATTACATGCGAATTTTGAGCTCTTGTTGCATCAATATAAGCAGGCAAATCACCTAAATACACCATAAATTTAGGTTCTTCTTCTTTTACAACAGCTTCAATTTTCGCCTTGGTTCTACTCCATAATTGAGTTCCTGTAACATTTCCATAATAGGTTTCTATCATATCTTCATTTATATGAACATCTGATAATGACAAAAATGTATGAGTCACCGTTGGTGTCACTACTTTTATTTCATGTGACGCTGCGTGGAAATTGGCACATTCAGGACATTTTGGGCATTTGGATGTATTATGTTTGCAACTCAACAATGCAAAACATAAAAACACCGTGTATGTGAATACGGTTTTCATTGTATTATCTCTTTTATAGGTTAATTAGCGAACACAAGGTACTAAAAGACACATAAGTAGGTTCGCGTATTTTTACGCAATTTTCTTCGTTTAAAGCTTCCCTAAAAAAAGAACTTTTATAATTAATTTCATTGTAAAAAGATTAAAAAAATGTTCTACAACATTCAAAAATGGTTAATTTTGCACTGCAAAAAAACTAATCCACATGGAATATAGAATTGAAAAAGATACCATGGGCGAAGTGAAAGTACCCGCTGATAAAATTTGGGGTGCACAAACCGAACGCTCAAGAAATAATTTTAAGATTGGTGCTCCTGCTAGCATGCCACTTGAAGTTGTATATGGATTTGCTTACTTAAAGAAGGCTGCTGCATTTACCAACTGTGAGTTAGGTGTATTACCAATCGAAAAAAGAGATTTAATCGCTGCTGTGTGCGATGAAATCTTGGCAGGAAAACATGACGATCAATTCCCTCTAGTTATTTGGCAAACAGGCTCTGGAACACAATCCAATATGAATGTAAATGAAGTGATTGCCAACAGAGCGCATCAATTGGCCGGAAAAAAAATTGGGGAAGGCGAAAAAACAATACAGCCCAATGATGATGTAAATAAATCACAATCGTCCAACGATACATTCCCAACAGGAATGCATATTGCAGCTTACAAGAAAATTGTTGAAACAACTATTCCAGGTGTAAAACAACTTCGTGACACGCTAAAGAAAAAATCAGAAGAATTTAGGGAAGTCGTAAAGATTGGTAGAACACACTTAATGGATGCTACTCCGCTTACTCTAGGACAAGAATTTTCTGGATATGTTTCCCAATTAAACCACGGACTAAAAGCATTAGAAAATACATTACCTCATTTGAGCGAATTGGCTCTTGGAGGAACAGCTGTAGGGACAGGACTAAACACTCCTAAAGGATATGCGAAGCGTGTTTCTGAATTTATTGCTCGTTTTACAGAGCTTCCATTTGTGACTGCTGAAAATAAATTTGAAGCCTTGGCTGCACACGATGCTATTGTAGAAACGCATGGAGCTTTAAAACAATTGGCGGTTTCCTTAAATAAAATCGCAAATGACATTCGCCTAATGGCTTCTGGTCCTCGTTCTGGAATTGGAGAAATTATCATTCCTGCCAATGAGCCTGGAAGTTCTATCATGCCTGGAAAAGTAAATCCAACACAATGTGAAGCACTAACCATGGTTTGCGCTCAAGTTATGGGGAATGACGTTGCTGTAACTGTTGGAGGTACGCAAGGACACTACGAACTGAATGTGTTCAAACCTATGATGATTGCAAACTTACTACAATCTGCACAACTCATTGGAGATGCTTGTGTAAGTTTTGAAAAACATTGTGCTTCAGGAATTCAACCTAATCACACTCGTATTAAAGAATTATTAAACAACTCTTTAATGTTGGTAACAGCGCTAAATACCAAAATTGGATACTACAAAGCTGCTGAAATTGCGAATACCGCACATCAAAACGGAACAACATTACGAGAAGAAGCTATCAATTTAGGATATGTAACTCCTGAAGAATATGACCAATGGGTAAAACCAGAAGATATGGTTGGAGCAATGAAATAATTTGTTAGAGAACATTTTAAATATAAAAAAGACCGAACTTTTAATAAATTCGGTCTTTTTTAATTAATAATAAGTGAGCAGTATGCACTACATCACAATATGGTTTCTCCATTGATACGGATCTGGAATATCTGTATCGTCTATAAGCTGCCTGATATCAATCTCTATACCACGTGTCATATCGGTAATTGGCACATCATTAGGACCGCCTTCAAACGGATTCTCTGTATTTTCTCCTATAGCTTCCATTGTATGGAAAACCCACGAAAGCAACACACTGAACGGAATAGACAACCAAACAAAATGATCTGAAAAGAATTTTTCGAGGTCTACAAATATATTCATCGTATGCAAATGTTTGGTTTCCATTAGCGCTTGAATATTAGCTCCAATGGTTTCAAAGCCATCAATCATTCCAAAAGGGAGTAAAATAATAAATATCCACACAAAAATGTAATTCAATGTCGCAAACTGTCGTGGATACGGAAAATTTTTAATCCGTTCACTTTTACCTTGCAATGTGTACAATTCAGTCAGCATTTCTTGCATTTTCATATGACGAAAATCATCTATCAATCCTTCAGTACGTAGCTCTTTTAGTCGTCTTGACTGAATTCCCACAAGTTGTGATGCTTGATTCCCTTTCGCAAAAATTTCTTCCATTTCTTGTGAACTGATGTATGGACTCACCGCAGACTCAACAGGAATTTCATCTTCACAAACCAAATAATAATTGGCTCTAAATTCACGATTCGATTTCGACTTTTTCAAATGTGTTTCCCACGGCTTGTCTTTTCGTAATTGATAGCGGAGTGCCGTCAACCAAGCAATATGCCTATGCACCAACTCACGGTGAATCGTTTTAATTTCTGCATCTGCCAAAGAATTTGTTGCAAATTGATTCGTAACAAAATCCTTTACCATGAGCGTCCACGAACGAGAAGCGTTCACAATTCCTCCCCAAATTTTCCGTGCTTCCCACAATCGATCATAGGAAGCATTGTTTTTAAAACTGACAATAAAAGCCACTGCAGTACCCAAAACACCCAAAGGTAACCAAGGAACACGCAACCATCGTATACCTATAAATTCATAAAAAATAACAGGGATGATTGCCAAAATTATGAAAATATAAATGTGACGTCGCGTCCATTTCAGCATTCCCTTGATAGGAAAAATTCGTCTTGTGTACATAGAATTGGTGTAAGTTTGTGAAAGAAAGATACAAAAAACGAAATCAATTTAGATCAATCTTAAGAAAAGTATACCCGAAATAAAGAACCTTGAATCCTTGAATTTTTAAATTCATGAATTAAAGCTAGTGAATCTAAAAAAAGTGTTCAAAAACTCGTGAATAACTCAAAAATTATAGCGTAACTTTTAAGTTAAAATACTAGAAAATGTAGTAAATTTGGCTTTTTTAAAACACAACACACAAAAACTACATAATGATTCATTTCTTTGGAAACGTACGCAGCAAAGTATTTGCTGTACAAACAGCAGAAGAATTATCAACAGAAAACGTTGCAAAACTAAACTGGCTTTTTGGGAACGCAGCAAAAATAGAACAAGCATCTTTAGATGCTTTTTTTGTTGGTCCTCGAGCAGCAATGATTACACCTTGGAGCACAAATGCTGTTGAAATAACTCAAAACATGGGAATTCAAGGCATCATTCGTATTGAAGAATTTCTAGCAGTAGCTGAAGACTTCTCTGAATATGACCCGATGATTTTTCAAAAATATAAAGGGTTACATCAAAATACGTTTACTATTGATATTGAACCAGAAGCCATCCAAGAAATTGAAAATATTGCACATTACAATGAGCAAGAAGGACTGGCTTTAAGTGATGAAGAAATTGAATACTTGAACAACCTTTCAAAAAAACTAGGAAGAAAATTAACTGATTCTGAAGTATTTGGTTTTTCTCAGGTAAATTCAGAACACTGTCGCCATAAAATATTTAACGGAACATTTGTGATTGATGGAGAAGAAAAATCAACTTCTCTCTTCAAACTAATCAAAGAAACCTCTAAGCAACATCCTAACGATATTGTTTCAGCATACAAAGACAATGTGGCTTTTATCAAAGGGCCAAAAGTGCAACAATTTGCACCAAAAACAGCTGATAAACCTGATTTTTACGAAACAAAAGAGTTTGACTCTGTAATATCGCTTAAAGCGGAAACACACAATTTCCCAACTACTGTAGAACCTTTTAATGGTGCTGCTACAGGTTCTGGAGGAGAAATTCGTGACAGACTTGCTGGTGGAAAAGGTTCTATTCCTCTAGCAGGAACTGCTGTATACATGACTTCCTATTCAAGATTGGAAAACTCTCAAAACAAACCTTGGGAACATGCAATGCCTGCGCGTGACTGGTTATACCAAACGCCAATTGACATTTTAATCAAAGCTTCCAATGGAGCTTCTGATTTTGGAAACAAGTTCGGACAACCCTTAATATGTGGCTCTGTACTCACCTTTGAACATGATGAAAATACCGACAACTTAAACACTACTGCTCGAAAGTTAGGATATGACAAAGTCATCATGCAAGCAGGAGGAATTGGGTATGGGAAAGCTTCGCAAGCAATCAAAGACACACCAAAAGCAGGTGATAAAGTGGTCATTCTCGGTGGTGAAAACTATCGCATCGGAATGGGTGGAGCAGCTGTTTCATCCGCAGATACTGGTGAATTTTCTACTGGAATTGAGCTGAATGCAGTGCAACGTTCAAACCCAGAAATGCAAAAACGTGCTGCAAATGCTATTCGTGGTATGGTAGAAAGTGATGAAAATCATATTGTTTCTATTCACGATCACGGAGCAGGCGGTCATTTAAACTGTTTATCTGAATTGGTAGAAGAAACTGGTGGTAAAATTGATCTTGACAAATTGCCTGTAGGAGACCCTACATTATCTGCCAAAGAAATTATTGGAAATGAATCTCAAGAACGTATGGGACTCGTAATTTCCAATGAACACATCAAAACGTTAGAAAGAATTGCCGAACGAGAGCGCTCTCCTATGTATACTGTTGGAAACGTAACCAATGATGATCGCTTTACATTTGAATCAGCTACCAATGGAGACAAACCAATGGATTTGGCATTAAGTGATATGTTTGGAAGTTCTCCAAAAACAATTATGACAGACCATACAGTACAACGTTCTTACAGTGCTCTTCATTATGAAAAAAATAACTTTGAACACTATCTCTCACAAGTATTACAATTAGAAGCTGTAGCCTGTAAAGATTGGTTAACAAACAAAGTTGATCGTTGCGTGGGTGGAAAAGTAGCCAAGCAACAATGTGCTGGTCCGCTACAACTTCCATTGAATAACGTAGGCGTAATGGCGCTGGATTATGTTGGAAAAGAAGGCATCGCTACATCTGTAGGACATGCCCCAATATCTGGATTAATTAATCCTTCTGCTGGAAGTCGTAACGCAATTGCGGAAGCATTAAGCAACATTATTTGGGCTCCTTTAAAAGATGGTCTGCAAAGTGTATCTCTATCTGCCAACTGGATGTGGCCTTGCAAAAACGAAGGAGAAGATGCGCGTTTATACGAAGCAGTTGCTGCCATTTCAGAATTTGCAATTGATTTAGGAATCAACGTTCCAACAGGAAAAGATTCTCTATCGATGAAGCAAAAATATCCAAATGAAGAGGTCATCTCTCCTGGTACTGTGGTTATTTCTGCAGCAGCAAACTGTACTAATATTACAAAAGTAGTAGAACCTGTTTTTCAAAAAAATGCAGGACCTATATATTACATTAACTTATCTCAAGATCAATTCAAATTAGGAGGTAGTTCTTTTGCACAAACATTACATAAAATAGGAAACGAAACACCTACTATTGTAGATGCTACACTATACAAAAAAGCATTCAATACCATACAACAACTTATTCAAAATGATAAAATTGTAGCAGGACATGATGTGGCATCTGGCGGATTAATCACAACGTTGCTAGAACTTTGTTTTGCTGATGTCAATTTAGGTGCCAATTTGAACTTTGATGCCCTTGACGAAAAAGACACTATCAAATTGTTATTTGCAGAAAATAACGGAATCGTATTCCAACCTGTAGACACATCTGTAGAAAGTGTATTGACAAAAGCGGGTATTCCTTTCTTTACCATTGGAACTGTAACTGAAAGTGATCGTTTAAACCTAAAAAATCACGAAGAAAAATTCAGTTTAAGTGTTGCTGAGTACAGAGATGTTTGGTACAAAACCTCTTTCCTACTCGATCAAAAACAAACGGCAAACGGATTGGCAAAAGCACGATACGAAAACTACAAACATCAACCTCTAACGTATACATTTCCAACCCATTTTACAGGACTTCTCGACTCAGCTCGTAGTACTGCAAAACGTCCATTAGCGGCTATTATTAGAGAAAAAGGAAGCAACAGCGAACGTGAAATGGCGAATGCGATGTATTTAGCAGGTTTTGACGTAAAAGATGTTCATATGACCGATTTAATTTCTGGTCGTGAAACTTTGGAAGACATCCAATTCATCGGTGCAGTAGGAGGATTTTCTAACTCAGATGTATTAGGTTCTGCCAAAGGTTGGGCAGGCGCATTTCTATACAACGAAAAAGCAAACACTGCTTTAAAAAACTTCTTTAAACGAGAAGATACACTTTCAGTAGGTATATGTAATGGTTGTCAACTATTCATGGAACTTGAAGTCATCAATCCAGATCATGATGAACACGGAAAAATGACGTATAACGATTCACAAAAACACGAAAGTGCGTTTACATCGGTTACAATTCAAGAAAACAACTCCGTAATGTTATCTAGCTTAGCAGGAACAACTTTGGGTGTTTGGATTAGTCATGGAGAAGGAAAATTCAAACTTCCTTATGGAGAAGACAAATACAATATCGTGGCAAAATATGGGTATGACGCTTATCCTTCCAATCCTAATGGTTCCGACTTCAATACAGCGATGATGTGTGATGCTTCGGGAAGACACTTAGTAACAATGCCGCATATTGAACGCTCTACCTTTCAATGGAATTGGGCTCACTATCCGCAAGGAAGAAAAGACGAAGTATCTCCTTGGTTAGAAGCTTTCGTAAATGCGCGCTTATGGATTGAAGAAAAAAATAAATAACGCATACACAACACATAACAATTCATAAAAAAGACCTGTATTTGCTACAGGTCTTTTTACATATATGTTTGACAAACAGATCTCTTGTTGTCAATTTATTAGAAAAAGGTATACTTTTTTAAACATTCCCTTTGAAAATGGTTAACAAATTTCATATTTTGCACTTTCAAAAAAACCAAATCAGAGAATGACGAATGTAAAGAGACTTTTTGACTTTCCTTACTATCAATTGGCTAACTACCCACTAGCAAAATCCTTAACTTCTTTTAGCAACGGACAATGGGTTTCAACTTCAACGCAAGAATACATTGATCAAGCAAATGCGATTAGTAGAGGTTTGTTACGTTTGGGTGTACAGCCCAATGATAAGATAGCGGTAATATCTACTAACAACAGAACAGAGTGGAATATTATGGACATCGGTATATTACAAACTGGTGCACAAAACGTTCCTATCTATCCAACAATTGCAAAAGAAGATTATGAGTATATCCTAAACCACTCAGAATCTATATACTGCTTTGTTTCTGATGTAGAAATTATTGAAAAACTAAATCAAATTAAAGGAAATACCAAACTAAAAGGTGTCTATACATTTGATGAAGTAGCTGGTGAACAACATTGGTCTGAAGTATTAAAATTAGGAGAAGACACCAGCAATGATGATGAATTACAAACTCGTAAAGATGCCGTAAAGTCTAATGATTTAGCAACCTTAATCTATACTTCAGGAACTACGGGAAAACCTAAAGGTGTAATGCTTTCTCATAACAACTTAGTCTCAAATGTATTGGACAGTCAAAAACGTGTTCCTTTGCACAACGGACAAGCAAGAGCTTTAAGTTTTCTACCTGTATGTCACGTTTTTGAGAGAATGATTCTCTATTTATACCAATACTGTGGAATTGAAATATTCTTTGCCGAATCTATTGAAAAAATTAGTGACAACTTAAAAGAAGTAAAACCAAACGTAATGACAGCTGTCCCACGTTTGTATGAAAAAGTATACGATAAAATTTATGCCAAAGGAGCCGACTTAACCGGAATTAAAAAGAAATTATTCTTTTGGGCTATTGAACTTGGGTTGCAATACGAACCTTACGGTAAAAATGGTTGGTGGTATGAATTTAGATTAAAAATAGCTCGTAAGCTCATTTTTAGCAAATGGCAAGAAGGTTTAGGTGGTAACTTAGAACTAATGGTTTCAGGAAGCGCCCCATTACAAGCACGATTAACACGTGTATTTGCGGCTGCTGGAATTCCTATCATGGAAGGATATGGATTAACAGAGACTTCTCCTGTTATATCTGTAAATGATCAACGCAATGGCGGATTCCGAATTGGTACCGTAGGACGCATAATTGATAACGTGGAAGTAAAAATTGCTGAAGATGGAGAAATCCTTGTTAAAGGTCCTAATGTAATGCAAGGTTATTATAAAGACCCTGAAAAAACAGCAAGTGTAATGTCTGGCGAATACTTCCATACTGGAGATATTGGTGAAGTAAGTGCCGATGGTTTCTTAAAAATCACAGATCGTAAAAAAGACATGTTCAAAACCTCTGGAGGAAAATATGTCATCCCTGCATTACTTGAAAACCGTTTCAAACAATCGCGTTTCATTGAACAAATTATGGTAATCGGAGAAGGCGAGAAAATGCCAGCAGCATTAATTCAGCCAAACTTCGAATTCATCAAAGATTGGATCAAAAAGAAAGGAAAAAACATCGGGACTTCAGAAAAAGAAATCTGTAGCTCAGAAGAAATTATTGCTCGCATTCAAAAAGAAGTAGATGAAGCAAATAGCAGTTTCGGAAAGTGGGAACAAATCAAACGTTTTGAACTCATTCCTGTTGTATGGTCTATTGATGGTGGCGAATTGACACCGACCATGAAAATGAAACGAAAAGTCATCAAAGAAATCTATAAAGACTATTGCGATAAAATTTATGATCGCGCATAAAACCAATAAACCGTTCACCTCAATTGAACGGTTTTTTTTATCTTTAAACTTCAGTATTAATTGTGAAGAATTAAATTTTAATACGCAAAAGCTGTCATTCTCCTATTTCATCTATTAAAATTTTCACAAATTCCTAAAAATATTTTTTATTTTACTATGCATGCATAGTATTTTTTTTATATATTTGAAGACCAAACAACTGTATGAAAGAAAAAACTATAGATCATGTAATGAGAGCTACATGGCAAGCCATTTCCAAAATGTATAATGAGGAAGCTGGAAAATATGGCAGCACAATGGCTACAGGTTTCACATTACTGAGCATTGATCAAGAAGAAGGAACTCCCTCAACCACGCTAGGCCCAAAAATGGGCATGGAAGCCACTAGCCTATCCCGTACACTAAAAAGTATGGAAGAAAAAGGACTTATTTATCGAAAAAAAAATCCAAAGGACGGACGCAGTGTTCTTATTTGCTTGACTGACTTTGGAAGAGAAATGCGCGATGTTTCTAAAACAACCGTACTACGATTCAATGACGCAATTCGCGCCAATATAGATCAAGAAAAACTTAAACACTTTTATGAAGTTACAGAAGTCATTTTAGAACTCATTAGTAATAAGAAAATTTATAACTCCTCTGTGGAAGTTAGTGCTGAAAAATAAATTGAAACATAATTAAAATACTAAAATCTACTTAATTCATTACCAAGTAAATTTTAACTAACAATTAAAAATTGAAAAAAAGATGAAACGACCAATTAACAAAATAGCAGTGATTGGTTCTGGAATTATGGGTTCTGGAATTGCCTGTCATTTTGCCAATATCGGAGTTGAAGTATTACTCCTTGATATTGTTCCTCGCGAACTTACAGATAAAGAAAAAGCGCTAGGATTGACACTTGAAGATAAAGTAGTTCGCAATAGAATGGTTAATGAAAACCTACAAACGGCACTTAAATCTAAGCCCTCTCCTATTTACTCACAACAATTTGCCAATAGAATTGCTACTGGAAATTTAGAAGACGACTTACATAAAGTAAAAGATGTCGATTGGATTATTGAAGTGGTTGTTGAACGCTTAGATATCAAACAAAAAGTATTTGAACAAGTTGAAAAACACAGAAAACCAGGTACTTTAATTACTTCAAACACGTCTGGAATTCCAATTCAATTTATGAATGAAGGCCGTAGTGAAGACTTTAGACAACATTTTGCTGTAACGCATTTCTTCAATCCGCCACGCTACCTAAAACTATTTGAAGTAGTTCCTGGACCTGATTGCAAACAGGAAGTAACGGACTTCTTGATGATGTACGGAGAAAAATTTTTAGGAAAAACATCTGTATTAGCAAAAGATACTCCAGCATTTATAGGAAACAGAATCGGTATATTTGGTATTCAAAGTCTCTTTCATCAAGTAAAAGAACTAGGATTAACAATTGAAGAAGTTGATAAACTTACAGGACCGGTAATTGGTCGTCCAAAATCAGCAACTTTCCGTACTGTCGATGTTGTAGGATTGGATACTTTAGTACATGTGGCTAATGGAATTTACCAAAACTGCCCTGAAGATGAAGCGCATGACTTATTCAAGTTGCCTGACTTCATTGAAAAAATGATGGAAAATAAATGGCTAGGTAGTAAAACTGGACAAGGTTTCTACAAAAAGACAGTTACTCCAGAAGGTAAAAAAGAAATTCTTTCGTTGGACTTAGACACGATGGAATATCGCCCAAATAAAAGAGCCAAGTTTGCAACGCTTGAACTTACAAAAACCATCGACAAGCCAATTGATCGCTTTAAAGTATTAGTGGGCGGAAAAGACAAAGCAGGTGAATTTTACCGTAAAAACTTCGCAGCGATGTTTGCGTATGTACAAAACAGAATTCCTGAAATCTCTGATGAGCTCTACCGAATTGACGACGCAATGAAAGCTGGTTTTGGTTGGGAAAACGGACCGTTTGAAATTTGGGATGCTGTCGGCATCGAAAAAGGTATTGAACTCATGAAAGCAGAAGGTTTAGAACCAGCTGCTTGGGTTACAGAAATGGTTACCGCTGGCGAAAAAAGTTTCTACACCGTAAAAGATGGGGCTACCTATTATTATGACATTCCTGCGAAAGCACAAGTAAAAAAACCTGGGCAAGACGCTTTTATCATCTTAGACAATATCCGCAAGTCGAACGAAGTTTGGAAAAACAGTGAAGCGGTGATTGAAGACTTAGGTGACGGAATTTTAAACTTAGAATTCCAATCTAAAATGAACACCATTGGTGGTGGTGTACTACAAGGAATCAATAAAGCAATTGATTTAGCAGAAAAAGATTTCCAAGGATTAGTCATTGGAAATCAAGCAGCCAACTTCTCCGTTGGAGCAAATATCGGAATGATTTTTATGATGGCAGTTGAGCAAGAATATGACGAATTGAACATGGCGATCAAAATGTTCCAAAACACGATGATGCGTGCGCGCTACTCTTCTATTCCTGTAGTCGTAGCACCTCACGGAATGACACTTGGTGGTGGATGTGAACTTTCGATGCATGCTGATAAAGTGGTTGCGGCTGCAGAAACATACATTGGGCTAGTTGAATTTGGTGTTGGAGTGATTCCTGGTGGTGGTGGATCCAAAGAAATGGCACTACGTGCTTCAGACACCTTCCGCAAAGGAGATGTAGAGTTAAACGTACTGCAAGAATACTTCCTAACTATTGGAATGGCTAAAGTAGCTACGTCAGCATACGAAGCGTTTGATATGGGCGTATTGCAAAAAGGAAAAGACATTGTAGTCGTAAACAAAGATCGTCAAATCGCAACGGCGAAAGCACATGCGAAACTCATGGCAGAATCTGGTTACACGCAACCAATCCGCAGAAAAGATGTAAAAGTTCTTGGAAAACAAGCTTTGGGAATGTTCTTAGTAGGAACCGATTCGATGGAAGCCAGCAATTACATCAGTGAACACGATCAAAAGATCGCCAACAAACTGGCGTACGTAATGGCTGGTGGTGATTTATCAGAACCAACATTGGTAAGCGAAGACTATTTATTAGACCTAGAACGTGAAGCTTTCTTAAGTCTATGTACAGAGCGTAAAACACTTGAGCGTATTCAGCATATGTTAAAGACGGGCAAGCCCTTGAGAAACTAAGATCTGAGAAGTTAGTAGTGAGTATTGAGACAAATTCTTAAAAACCCTCAATATCAAAATCTCAATACTAACATCTCAATACTAACATCTCAATACTAATAATCATGCATAAAGTAGAAAACTTAAAAATATGGAAGAAGTCAATAGAATTGACAAAAGCTGTATACCTACTGATTGCTGATTTACCGAAAGACGAAAAATTTGGGCTAACCACTCAAATTAAAAGAAGTGCTGTTTCAGTCCCTTCAAATATAGCGGAAGGTGCTGGAAGAAACTCTAATAAAGAGTTCAAGCATTTCCTAAGTATTGCTAATGGTTCTAATTATGAATTACACACGCAATTGTTATTATTAATAGAATTAAGTCTAATAAACAAAGAAAAAGTACAACCAGTAATTGAGCAGTGTATTGAAATACAGAAAATGAACTATTCATTTCAACAAAAACTTTAAAATCTCAATACTCACCACTCAATACTCAATACTCAATACTAGAAAAATGAACAAAACCGCATACATAGTAAAAGCATATAGAACCGCCGTTGGAAAAGCGCCAAAAGGTGTGTTCAGATTTAAAAGAACGGACGAACTCGCAGCCGAAACCATCGAATATATGATGAAAGAGTTACCAGATTTTGACAAAACACGCATCGATGATGTGATTGTGGGAAACGCGATGCCAGAAGGTTCACAAGGACTCAACATGGCACGTTTGATCTCATTGATGGGATTAGATATTGTTGACGTACCAGGAGTAACTGTCAATCGTTTCTGCTCGTCAGGTTTAGAAACCATCGGAATGGCAGTTGCGAAAATCCAATCTGGAATGGCAGACTGTATTATTGCAGGTGGTGCAGAAAGTATGAGTTCTGTTCCAATGACTGGGTTTAAAACCGAATTAAACTACGATATCGTAAAATCTGGTCACGAAGACTATTATTGGGGAATGGGAAATACGGCAGAAGCAGTTGCCAACCAATTCAAGGTTTCTCGTGAAGATCAAGATGAATTTGCATACAATTCACACATGAAAGCATTGCGTGCGCAAGCAGAAAATCGCTTTCAAGATCAAATCGTTCCTATTACAGTTGATCAAACCTATATTGACGAAAACGCCAAAAGAGCAACTAAGAGTTATACTGTAACCAAAGATGAAGGGCCGCGTAAAGGAACTAATGTTGCTACACTAAACAAATTACGCCCCGTATTTGCGCAAGGCGGAAGTGTAACTGCAGGAAACTCATCACAAATGAGTGATGGAGCTGCATTTGTATTGGTGATGAGTGAAGACATGGTCAAAGAATTAAACCTTGAGCCAATTGCACGATTGGTAAGCTATGCGGCGGCTGGTGTAGAACCACGCATTATGGGAATAGGTCCTGTAAAAGCTATTCCTAAAGCATTAAAACAAGCAGGTTTACAACAAAACGATGTAGAACTAATCGAGTTGAACGAAGCCTTTGCTTCTCAATCGCTTGCTGTGATTCGCGAATTAGGTCTTAATCAAGAAATAGTAAACGTAAATGGAGGAGCTATTGCTCTTGGGCATCCACTAGGCTGTACAGGTGCAAAACTATCTGTTCAACTATTTGACGAAATGCGTAAGCGCGACATGAAAGGCAAATACGGTATGGTTACCATGTGTGTAGGAACCGGACAAGGCGCTGCAGGAATTTTTGAATTTCTAAATTAGAATTGAGATATCAGTATTGAGTAGTGAGTTTTCGCTATTCATTTATAATAAAAACAAAAACATGAGTAGTAGTATCTCAATACTCACTACTAAGTACTAAAATCTACTATAACAATGAGCACAGAAGCAATCAACAAAGACATCTTACGCGGCGGACAGTTCCTCGTGAAAGAAACCAAATGCGAAGACGTATTTACTCCAGAAGATTTTACGGAGGAACAACAAATGATGAAAGAATCGGTAAAAGAATTTATCGATCGTGAAGTATGGCCGCATAAAGAGCGTTTTGAAAAAAAGGATTATGCCTTTACTGAAGAAATAATGCGTAAAGCTGGTGAGCTAGGATTCTTAGGTATTGCAGTACCAGAAGCATATGACGGACTTGGAATGGGATTTGTTTCAACCATGTTAGTTTGCGATTATATCTCGGGAGCAACAGGTTCAGTAGCAACTGCATTTGGAGCACATACAGGAATTGGAACAATGCCTATCACTTTATATGGAACAGAAGAACAAAAGCAAAAATACGTTCCTAAACTTGCTACAGGCGAATGGTTTGGCTCTTACTGTTTAACAGAACCTGGAGCTGGATCGGATGCAAATTCAGGAAAAACTAAAGCAGTTTTAACCGACGATGGAAAGCATTACTTAATTTCTGGACAGAAAATGTGGATTTCAAATGCTGGTTTCTGTAACTTGATGATTGTTTTTGCTCGTATTGAAGACGATAAAAATATTACAGGTTTTATTGTAGAATATGATAAAAACAATCCAAACGGAATTACCTTAGGAGAAGAAGAACACAAACTAGGAATTCACTCCTCTTCTACCCGTCAAGTATTTTTTAATGAAACAAAAGTTCCTGTTGAAAACATGCTTTCAGAAAGAGGAAATGGTTTCAAAATTGCAATGAATGCATTAAATGTTGGGCGTATTAAATTGGCTGCTGCCTGTTTGGATGCACAACGTAGAGTAATCACTGAAGCAACCAAATACGCAAACGAACGTGTACAATTTAAAACACCTATTGCAAACTTTGGTGCTATCAAGGCAAAATTAGCCGAAATGGCAACGGCTTGTTACGTAGGAGAGTCTGCTTCTTATAGAGCTGCTAAAAACATTGAAGACCGCATTGCAATTCGTGAATCAGAAGGAAACACACATCAAGAAGCAGAACTAAAAGGTGTAGAAGAATATGCCATTGAATGTTCTATCTTAAAAGTTAAAATCTCTGAAGATGTGCAAAAATGTACGGATGAAGGAATCCAGATTTTTGGAGGGATGGGATTCTCTGCAGATACACCTATGGAATCGGCATGGAGAGATGCGCGTATTTCACGTATCTACGAAGGAACCAACGAAATCAACCGTATGCTCGCTGTAGGTATGTTAGTAAAAAAAGCGATGAAAGGACACGTAAACCTTTTAGAGCCTGCAATGAAAGTTGCTGATGAATTGATGGGAATTCCTTCATTTGACATTCCAGATTACTCTGAACTATTCTCAGAAGAAAAAGAATTGCTAGGAAAACTGAAAAAGGTATTCCTAATGGTTGCGGGTTCTGCGGTTCAAAAATTTGGTCCAGACTTAGAAAAACACCAACAATTATTAATGGCTGCTGCAGATATCTTAATTGAAATCTACATGGTAGAATCATCAATATTAAGAACAGAAAAGAATGCAAAACGTTTCGGAGAAGATTCGCAAGAAATACAAATTGCGATGACAAAACTCAATCTTTTCAATGCGGTAGAAAAAATCACGACCAAAGCAAAAGAAGGAATCATTTCCTTTGCAGAAGGTGATGAGCAACGCATGATGTTGATGGGATTAAAGCGTTTCACCAAATACGCGAACATGCCAAACGTAGTAGCTTTACGAAATAAAATTGCAGAAAAAATGACTGCAGAAAACGAATATTGTTTCTAACTAATAGAAACTAAAAATAGTTCTAGACTTACTATAGGTTTTTAGAATTTAGTTGTTTGTTAAAAGCCATCGCATTTGCGGTGGCTTTTTTGTTGGCGCTAGTAGAGCGTCATGCTGAACTTGATTCAGCATCTCATTTTAGGGAGATTCCATGATCCTTGCTACAAATACAGGAATCTATATGAAACGTCATTACGAAGGAAGTATGACTGAAGTAATCTGCTTACAAAGCAACTCATAAATTATTGAAAATAAACACTTTACTACTTTCTTAAAAAACCACCGCATCTTTCACAAAAAACCTCCTGTACTTTTACCCAAAACCTCAGCACCTTTTCACTAAAACCTCATGAGGTTTTAATAGTCCCTTTTTGGTGTAAGATTTTGGTTGATTTCAACGTTTTTGAATATAGGAAAAAGAAGATTTTTTAGTCAATTACGGGAAACCACATTGTATATATGTAATCTTTATTTTACATTTATAAAAAATAACAGGAAGTTGTATTGAAAAAAGTTCCTGTTATTTACCCTATTTAGTACAAAAACAGGAATTCCTGTTATACATACGTTAGCTGCAACTCAAAAAACATCGTGCTGAAAATAATAAATGAGTGAACTTAAAGGACATATTTTCGATTGGTTAATCGAATTAGAAGAAGAAAAAGCCGCAAATCTTCTAAATGAATGTGAAATTGACCAAGTCTATATCGACACACTTTTCAGAATGGATAGTGACGTTGAAACTTATATGTACGAGGTAACTGTTAGCGTTCCTCTAAAGATACATCGCAAAATTGAAGAATATGCGAAAGAAACTTCAGCTATCGAATCAGCAATTACTGAAGCAGGACAAGCGGACGGAATTTATGTGAAAGACATTAGTTGGAGACCATATTTAAAAAGTGAGCATAAAAAACAAAATGACAAAAAAGCGGAAAAAATAACCGAACTGCTAACTCAAGAATACGTAAATAAGCAAATAAGGCTTATGAATAAGTCAATCGAAAATAACCCTCATTTGGCTTTAGGTATTTCAAAAGAGTTAATAGAAACTTGTTGTAAACACATTTTAAAAGAGGCAGGAAAAGAAATTAATAAAGATTGGGATGTTGCAAAATTGGTTAAAGAGACTAACAAACAAATTGATTTAATGCCATTTGAGGTTGAGAATATTGAATTGGCTAAATCCTCAATCGCAAAAATTTTAGGTGGATTTTCAACCATTACTCACGGAATAACTGAATTGCGAAATTCTTACGGAACTGGACACGGACATTGCACCTGAATTCAAAACATTAGACGGAATTTATGTAAAACTTGCTGTTTCTGCGTCAAGCGAATTAGCTGTGTTTTATTTAAGTTTAGAACAATTAAAAAAAGAAAAGAGCAGCAGCTAACATTGGCTATAAATAATTGCTATTACAGGCTTATCCTGAAAATTCCTGTGGAATTTTCAGCTTGTCGTGTAATAGCAAAAATCCGTACTAACACACGCAACTGTTCATAGCCGAGACCGTTAGCGATTATGCAAAAATAGAAATATGGAAGATACATACTCAATCTTAAAAGAACATATGGGCGATATGATTTCAGAAAGTTCTATGGCAGAAAAGTTAATCCAAGGACTGGAAGCAAGACAAAAAGCTACATTGGACAATTTGCCAAAGTATGGGAAATGGTCTATAATAATTGGAATAGCAATTTTAGTCATTGGTATAACTATTCAAATATTAACTGGAACCTTACCAAACGAACAATTTCAATTAATAAATTCTTTAAAAACTCCTACTATTGGAGGAATATTGACTTTCTTTTTTACAATTATTGCTTTTATTATTAATGCTGTTTTTGCTGTTTGGGCGGTAAGTTTTATTCCCTATTTTGCTTATAAATCGTACAAAGCATCTAGACAAATTAAAATTCCTTTGAGAACTAATTCATCAAAGTGGATTCAACTTTTTGCTTCTGTATTCTTACCGATAATTGCATTTTCAATATTTGCTTCGAATGTTCCTACAACTAACAGTTCGTTTCTCATAAATTTATCTTTTCAAGATTTTCTTACAATACTAATTGGTGCTTTAGTTACTTGGGGAATTCTTTATGTCACAGTAAAATTTATACCACTAAAATATATTGTAGTTCATTTAACAATATACTCTTTACTATTGTACGCAGTCATTTTCTTTGCTTACATTTTAGGATTTGGAACAATAACATATGGAGCGGTTTTAGGTATGATGCTATTCCTGATGTTTTCCTCAAATAAACTGGGCGAAATTACAAGGAGAATTTCGATTTATGACATTGACTCAAATATTGCTGACAAACTTACTGCGGTATCAAATAGAGAAAACACAATTAAAGTCAAAGAAGCTGAAGCAGACGTTGGAAAGTTAGATAGAGAGCTGGGAAATAGAGTTGAGAATCTCAAGAATGAAGAAGAAATTTCAAAACAACTTCAGCAGATAAAAACAAGTCAATTGGAGATTAATTCGAAAGTTGGTAAAACCAAATTAGATATTTTTAATAAAAAACTTGATTTATACAATCGACTTTTTACAATAATTTCAGAAGAATATGAAGTAAAAGTAAATGAAGAGTTACCAGATTTATTAGGAACATTTAAGGAGAATGTGAAAAATATGTCCGCTAAAGAATTAGGAGAAAGAATGGATGCAATTATTAATCAGGTAAATAGTAGTTTAGATTCTATTCCCAAAGGTCTTGACAATTTGAGATTGGAGATGAAAAAAGCAACAAAGGAACTGAAAGATGCAACACAAGAATTAAAAAATGAATAAAGCACAAATCGCTAACAATGTATATAAAAAATAGGCAAAATAGCAGTAAAATCAACGGATTTGGCTTGTATCAAACTTTGTTCTTAACCGAAAGTTTAGTGCTTCGAAATCGCCTACTTTTCATATACTAACCGTTGCCAGCAATTAAAACAGAAACGCTAAATGAGTAAATTTTCGCCAACAGAGAGAATTGGTGTTTCAAAAATTGAAACCATTTTTTTAAAAGAATTTGAATGGATACCAAGAACAATCCTTGCGACAGATGTTGGAATAGATATGACTGTGGAAATTTCAGAAAAAGGAGAACCTTCAGGCGAACTTTTTGCTATTCAAATAAAAACTGGCGAAAGCTATTTTAACGAAGAGAGTAATAACAAAATAGTATTCAGAGGAAAAGAAAAGCACCTGAATTATTGGCTCAACTACAGCTTACCTGTTATAATTATACTTCACAATCCTGAAAATGATTTAACTATTTGGCAAGAAATCACCGAAAGCAATATTTCTAAAACCAAAAAGAGTTGGAAAATTGAGATTCCAAAACATCAAATATTATCTAAATCATTCTATGACAAGCTAAAAGACTTAAACAGATACCCAAAAGAAATACAAAGATTTCAGAAACTACTAGCTGATAAAAAGCTTATGCGTCTGATTGCAGAGGGAAAAGATATAATCCTTGAAATTGAGGAATGGATAAACAAAACAGATGGTCGAGTTTCTTTAACCATAAAAGAAAATGTTAGCGAAGATATTGACATTGAAATAAGTACAGTAAAATATATTAATTTTTATGACATAAAACAGAGTTTACAAGTTGTATTTCCTTGGGCAGAATTTGAAATTGACGAACCATTTTATGAAATCTATGAAAGTGATAACTTTATGGCAGAATATGGGATTTGGGATTCAGAGGACAAACAATACATCGGAACTTCAATTGATGCTTCTGAATATTATGATTCTTTGCCTGAAATTAGACCATATAAAGATGCAAGTGGCGAAGTCGAATATTATAGACTTATTTTTAAACTAAATGATTTAGGAAAGTCAATTTTAAATGTAATTGAATTTGCCGATAATGGAAAGCAATTAAAACTGATTTAAAAATAACTGCTGGCAACAATGTATAACCGCAATTACGGCAGATTCGACTACGTCCGAATCCACTCGGAATTGCTAACGTCAGTGCTAAACCGAAAATAAACGCATATTAACCCGTAACTGACGGTTATACGAACCGTTAGCTGTAAGTGTAAAAAACTAGAAGAATGGCAGAAACTGTTCAAATTGAGGTAAAATTTAATCCAAAGAACTTAGAAAGCGTTTTTGGCTTACCATACAGGATTGAAGTTGAAAAAGGTGATACAATTGAGTGGATCATAAAAGATCCTCTCATATTTAAAGAAATATTCTTTTCGTCAAAAAAAAGGATATATGGAGTAAAGTTCACATTGTATTTTGAAGATACAACTCCGTTCCAATGGAAGACGGAATCGCTAAGAATATTAGGTAGATTTCCACCTTTTTATCCTGATAGGTTTCCAATTAAAATAGCAACTGGAATAGCTGACAAAAAAGGCGATCACAAATATGGCTTAAAGTTGGTTTCATTGGAGAATGAAAACAAGGGAGAACCTGATTTTGATGACGATCCATATTTAAGAGTTTATTAGTCATCATTATGGCATTTAATATTGAAATATTAGCTACAAACGAAAATCTGTATTCAGACATTGAGCAGGCAATAACTACATTAAATCAAGTTCAAAGTGATTTTATCTTTCAAATTACAAGTTCAACTTATCAGGACTTTTTGTTTTTACACAAAGCGGGGGACTACAAATCAGAGGATGTTTTTTCTTGGATAATTGATTTCAAGGAAAAAGCGAAAGGCCATCGCCCTTTTGTTATTGTGGTAGTGGATGGATTTCTTCAATCAAAAAGACTGAGCAATATATTCGGTACTGTTTCCGCTAAAAATGGTTTTGCTGTTTTTACAACTCATGATTTTGAACACTTTGTATACGATCGAATTAGATATTTGAGATATTACTTTGTCCGATATGCGTTAAGCTTTCTTGAACCATCAATTAAATCTCATAACGATCCTAATAGAAAAACTTGCATCTTTCACAAGAAAATGAATAAACTTGAAATAAGAGATTCATTGAATTCAGGTGAAATTTGCAGTGAATGTTTTAACCAACTTAAACCAAAACTTACACTCGAAATAAAGAATTCAATAAATTCCCTTTTACAAATAGTCAGTAATCAGTTCCCGTATTCACTAGTTGTCAAAGGTGGAGGTGTCAAGGGATTGGCCTTTGCTGGTGCTTTACTTGAACTAGAAAAACATTTTTCTTTTGACACATTTGCTGGTACTTCAGCAGGCGCAATTGCTTCAGTTCTATTAGGCGCAGGTTATAAACCTAACGAACTTATTGAAATTCTTAGTAATAAGAATTTTAGCGACTTCAAAGATGCAAAAGGTTTAAAAATCATTTTAAATTTTATCATAACTAAAGGGCTATACCCTGGTAATGAAATTGAAAAATGGATCAATGAATTATTAAAATCGAAATATCCTAATAAGTTATCTAAAGTTAAGCTAAAAGAACTTGAACACCAGACAATAGTTTATTCCTCAAGAATTAAAGACGGTACTTTGACATTTGATTCAAAAGGAGAGCGTATGGACAATCATGCAGCCTTTGCTGCCAGATGCTCAATGTCAATTCCCTATTATTTCAGTCCGAAATATGTGGATGGCATAAGAGTCTATGATGGTGGGTTAAGGAGTAATTTTCCTTTGAAAACATTTACTGAGAGATATCCTAACAAACCTTTTATTGGAATGTTTTTAGTATCAGATTCTAAAGAAGGTGGACTTGTTATTGGAGAATTAATGAATATCGCGATTGAAGGAGAAGAAATCCAAACGGTAGAAAAATATATTAATCAAGTGGTTGTCATCGATTCCAGACCAATTAAAACAACTGACTTTAATCTGACAGAAGCTAAAAAGGATTATTTAATCTGTGCAGGAAGGATTGGTGCATTGAAATATATATTGAGAGCACACCCGGATATTCGAATTAACGAAGATGAATTAAACTCATTGGAATTAAGAATAAAAGAATTACAAAAAGAACTATAGCCTACAGCTAACAATGTATAACAAATCATAGCCGTCTTTCGGCAGGCTACGCTTGTTATATTAAACGTTAGCCACAAGGCAAGAAAACAAATGAAATTAAGAAAAGAGATAAGCGGACTTCACTACTTTGATAGAAAATCAGGGATTCATATTTTAATGGATGAAGTGACTTTAAATGAAAATGAAATTTCAAATTCACCTCGCATAGTTAGTATTGCATTAACCAATATATGTGACTTAAAATGTCATTTTTGTTATGCACCAAAGAACAAAGAAACTTTAAGTTTCGAAAGTCTAAAGAAAATCACTAAAAAACTTGACGAAATAGGAGTTCTGGAATTAACTTTTGGTGGTGGCGAACCAACTCTATTCCCAAACTTTACCGAACTATGTGATTGGATATGGAATAATACATCATTGGGAATAAGTTTTACAACTCACGGACATAAAATGAAAAAAGAGTTTGTAGAGCAACTAATCGGTAATGTCTCAATGATTCGTTTTTCAATCGATGGTGTTGAACCACGATACTCAGAAATTAGAGGTAAAAAATTATCAGACTTACTAAAGAAAATTGAGTTTGTTAAAGGTAAAATTCCATTTGGAATAAACTGTGTTGTTAGTAAAAATGGAATTAGAGAATTAGAAAAAGTAATTGAATTAGCAATAAGTATTTCATCAGAAAATGTGTTAATAATTCCTGAACATCTCAATGGTGTTTTTCAATTAACTGAAAATGATTGGGTAGAATTAGACAAAATAATAGAGAAATATGACAGCGAAATCGAGTTGTTAGTAACTCACGAAGCTGCAAATTTTATTAAATCAAAAACTCTTGAGATTTCTAACCCAAACGAATTTCTTTTTTCTCATATTTCTGCTAACAATAAGCTAAAAATCAATTCTTACGATAAAGAAGGAATTGAAATTGATAACATAAACGAAATCGAAAAATATTTCAAACAAATAAATAAAATATGAAAGTATGGAAATCATTTGCTGGAGAGCACTCAGCAAAATTAAGAATTATAGGAACCTTTAAAACAGCCGAAGATGCTCAAAAAGCTGCTGATTTTTACAATGATTTAATCGATGTCGAAGATAAATCAGATGGAGGTAACGATTACTTTTCAGATGAACTAATGGAACTTTTTAGGAAACATAACTTTAGTTCATTTAATGAAAATGATGCTGAACAAGCTGATTATTTCTACAAGTTTGAACCTGAAGGAAATCAAATAGAAGTTTTAACGGATGAGCTTGATGTTCAATCTATAATTAAAACTTTTATTCGTTGGGGAGCAAAAGTTGAATTATACAGTCGTCACGATTATTAAAAAGCCCAGTGGCTAACAATGGCTATAAGTAATTGCTTGGTCTTGCCTACTTCTGAAAATCCTCGCGGATTTTCAGCTTGGTCATAATTTTAGAGTCAAGTACTAGTCTTTGTGACTATTCATATCTGAGACTGTCAATCTTAATCTAAAAAATCATTAATGGCAAGAATATATGGAACTATAGAATCACTAAAATCCTTGAAATCTGAATTAGAAGATAAAGGAGTTTCTAGATTTAGTTCTGTAAGAGAAATTAATGATTTTTTGTCAAATTATGAATCCGAAAGACTATCGATTCTTGATGAAACATCGAACAAGTTAGAAAAAGAATATTCAGAAACTTGTAAAAATCTTGAACTGAAAATAAAGAAAAAGTCTGAAATCATCCATTTTGAAGAAGAAAAGATAAACAATAAAGTTTCTGAATTACGAATAAAAATTGATTCAGTTCAGCATAAAAAAAAAGGAAACTTATTAAAGAACATAATTTCAAATATTAATCTTTACTTTCTAAAAAAACAATTCAATCGCTATCTAAAAAATAAAACTGAATTCATAAATTCATCTGTAAAAGAAATATCTACACATATTAAAAATGATGAACTTTTCATCGAAAAATATAAAACGGAAAAACAAAACATAATTGAAAGAAGGGCTAAATCTAAAATTGATAAATTGGAATATATTCAAAATGTAATACGAAATTCTAAAAATCTGATTTCAGGAGCCATTGGAGAAAATTTAGTCGTTAAGGAAATAAAAAAATTATCCGATGATTATGTTTTAATTAATGATTTTAATTTAAATTTTTCTAGCCCCATTTTTTATAAAAAGCATCATCAAAAAATCTATTCCATACAAATTGACCATCTTTTAATATCTAAAGCTGGTATTTTTATAATTGAAACAAAAAACTGGAGTAAATCATCGATAGAATCAATTAGTTTAAGGTCACCGATAGAACAAATTGAAAGGGCAAATTTTGCTCTTTACATATATATCTCAGAAAATATAACTTTAAATGAACATCACTGGGGAGAACAAAAAATTCCAATACGAAATCTTATCGTGATGATTAACAATAAACCTAAAGGCGAGTTCAAATATGTAAAAATAAAGCTCTTGAAAGAAATGAATGATTACATTAACTATTTTGAACCTGTATTAACAGAAAAACAAGTAAACAAAATAACTGACATTTTAATTTAGCAAAAAGCTGTAGACAATTAAAGCAACCAAAATTCTCAATTCTAATAGCTCAATTCTAACATCTAAAACCCAAAAAACCATACCTTTGCCAAAACAAACACGCAAAACAAAAAACTTGACTCAAATTCCCAACATCCCAACAAACAAAATCGCCATCAAACTGAAACCAAAAGCGGAAACCTTGGTGAAGAAAGGACATCCATGGGTGTTTGAAAGTAGTATCGTAAAACAAAATAAAGAAGGAAACAGTGGTGATTTGGCAGTAATCTTTGACCAGCGGAAGAATCAATTTTTAGCCTGTGGCTTTTACGACCCGAATTCTCCCATTCGTATCAAAATCTTGCAAGCCAACAAACCTGCAACCATCAATGCAGAATGGTTTAGGAATAAAATACAAGAAGCCTATAACAAACGATTGCCATTACTACAAACCGACACAAATAGCTATCGTTTAATTTATGGCGAAAATGACAGTTTGCCTTCATTGATAGCCGATGTGTATGATAGTGTTCTTGTTGTAAAATTGTATGCATCGTTTTGGTTTTATCATTTGGCAACTATTTTACCAGCGTTGATTGAAGTCAGCAAGGCAAAAACAACAGTATTACGACTCAGTCGAAATGTGCAAAAAGAAAACAATGAATTTGATTTTACGGACGGACAAATTTTAGACGGCGAACTCAAAAACGAAATCATCATTTTTAAAGAACATGGTGTTAACTTCTCTGCCAACGTGATTCACGGACACAAAACAGGTTATTTTTTAGACCACAGAGCCAACAGGAAAAAAGTAGGCGAACTTTCTAAAAACAAGACGGTTTTAGACGTGTTTTCGTATGCTGGCGGATTTTCCGTACATGCCTTGGTTGGCGGTGCCAAAGAAGTCACAAGTTTAGATATCAGTGCACCCGCATTGGAAATTGCCAAAAGCAACGCAAAATTGAATCCGTTTTCAGGAAAACATAAGGTCATTGCTGGCGATGCATTTGAAGAAATGGCCCTTCTGGCGAAAGCCAACAAAAAATTTGACCTTGTGGTGATTGATCCGCCATCGTTTGCCAAAAGCGCGACGGAAGTTCCCAAAGCACTGGCTAGTTATAGAAAGTTGACGCAACTAGGGCTGAAATTAATTCATAAAAAAGGAATGTTAGTGTTGGCATCATGCAGTTCGCGCGTCACAGCCGAGGAGTTTTTTGAATTGGTAGAAGAAACGTTGCAACTGAACAATACCAATTACGAAATCTTAGAAATAACTCAACATGACAGCGATCATCCAATCAGCTTTCCAGAAGGCGCGTATTTGAAGTGTATGTACATCAAAATACAATGACGTTTTCATTTCTGCGGCTTGTACTGAACTTGTCCAAGTAAGGTAAACTTTACGTATCTTTAGTACATGAAAAAATACCTACTTACTGTATGCTTTAGTTGTATTGCGTTGATGACTTTTGCACAGACAAAAGTATATCTCGGAAATTCTACTTTCACCACAAACTTGATTTGTACAGTTGAGAATGGAACCATTTACAAAGGCAATTCGAAGTTCAATCTAGATATTTTATTCAACGTACAAGATTCAAAGATTTATCAAGGGCGATTTACTTTTTTAAAAGATATAGTTGCCACAGTTCGAAATGGAAAAGTGTATAAGGGAAATTCTTTCTTTCAAGGCGATATTCTTTTCAACATACAAAACAATACAATCTATCAAGGAAATTCCATCTCTTCTTTTGATATTATTGCCTACATTGAAGATGGGAAGGTGTACCTAGAAAATAATCGCACTCTCAACACCATCCTTTTTACTTTTGAAGGCGAACTAACTTTGGAGGAATTTGTAGCCGTATGGTTATTGGTTCGTTCCATATAGTTTTTTCTGTACATTTTTCTAAATTGAAAAAATGTTTCCTATAATAAATTAATCATTTGTGAAACTGCTCGTCACATAACAACTTATTTTTAATATCTTGTATCTTTAACCATGCAACCTACATGACACCACAAAAACACACAAATCACGATCAGCATACACACGATCATCATGGTATATTTGGAGAAAAAACAGAGCTTTACTTTGCCATTCTCAGTGGTTTATTTTTCTTTATAGGACTTATTCTCAAAAAACTCATTGCTGCTCCAGAGTGGACTTACTTAACTAGTTACCTACTAGCCTATTTCTTTGGCGGTTTTTACACCACTATTGAAGCATATGAAAAGATAAAAAAAGGAGAGTTTGAAATTGATTTCTTAATGATTGCAGCCGCTATTGGTGCTGCTTATATTGGAAGTTGGGGAGAAGGTGCTTTGCTCCTATTTCTATTTAGTCTTGGGCATGCATTAGAAAGTTATGCCATGAGTAGAGCCAAAAAATCGATAGAAGCCCTCGGTAGTTTATCTCCTAAGACTGCCTTAGTTAAAAAGGGACAAGAGCTTATAGAAGTTCCTGTTGAAAAGTTACAATTACATGATATCATCGTGGTCAAACCCAATGCAAAAATATCTGCAGATGGTGTTATAATAAATGGACATAGTAGTATAAATCAAGCTTCTATAACTGGAGAAAGTATTCCAGTAGATAAAACAGCTATTAAAAATAGTTCCAATCTTCCAAATTTTGATGAAATAGACAAACAGCATGTGGTATACACAGGAACAATTAATGGAGATAACGCCATAGAAGTTTTAGTCTTAAAACTCAATGAAGACAGTACGATTTCGCGACTGATTCAAATGGTAAGTGAAGCTGAAACTCAAAAATCGCCTACACAATTACAAACTAAAAAATTTGAAAAATGGTTTGTTCCTATCGTAATCTTTTTAGTAGTTGTTTTATGCTTTGCTCATTTAGTTATTGATGAAACAATTAATGAAAGTCTTTACAGAGCCATTAGTGTACTTATAGCCGCAAGTCCATGTGCGTTGGCCATCTCTACACCAAGTGCCGTATTAAGTGGTATTGCTTGTGCAGCAAAAAATGGAGTCCTAATAAAAGGAGGACGTGCATTAGAAGACCTCGGTAGCCTCACCACTATTGCTTTTGACAAAACTGGAACCTTAACAGAAGGAAAACCGAAACTAACCAATGCCATACCTTTAAATGATTTTGATGAAAAACAATTTTTAAAAGTTGTTGTAGAAGTAGAAAGTTTGAGTAATCATCCTTTGGCCAGAGCCATATCAAAAGACATAAAAACTACATATTCTATTGAAACTAATAATGAGGCATCAGACATTCAAGCCATTCAAGGAAAAGGAATCAAAGCCATTTACAAAAATGAATGGGTTTATATAGGAAATACTAGGCTCATGCTTGATAATGGAATTGCCGTAACCTCACATGTAGAAACCACAATGAAGGAGTTACTAGAAAATGGTCATACAGTCATGTTAGTTGCTTATCAAGCACAACTCATTGGCTTATTGAGCGTAATGGACGTGCCAAGAGCTACCGCAAAAGATACTCTTCAAAAATTAAAAGATATAGGCATTAAAAAAATGATTATGCTTACGGGCGATCATCAAAATGTAGGAGATTCCATTGCAAGACAAATTGGATTAACTGAAGCCAAAGGAAATTTACTACCAGAAGACAAAGTAAAAGCCATTCAACAACTCAAACAACGTGATGCCAAAGTAGCCATGATTGGCGATGGTGTAAATGATGCTCCTGCAATGGCAAATAGTACCGTTGGCGTGGCTATGGGAGCAGCGGGAAGTGATGTAGCGCTCGAAACTGCGGATGTAGCTTTAATGTCTGATAAAATAGATAAACTTCCTTTTGTTATTGGATTGAGTAGAAAATCCAAATATATCATCAAGCAAAACTTATGGATTAGCTTAGGTGTAGTTGCCTTTTTAGTACCGATTACCATTATGGGATTAACAAACATTGGTAGTGCTGTGGCTATACACGAAGGCTCTACGCTTTTAGTGGTGCTCAATGCTTTACGTTTATTAAGATTTAAAGTATAAAAAAGGGCTATACAAAAGTATATGCCCAATACAATAGTAAAAGTTGTATTGGCAAACGAATCATCGTAACAATTACCATCTTTCCTTTACGCTTGGCTTTTTGATAGTGGTATACATTGGCAGGAAATACGAAAATCAATAAAATTATAATTCCTATGGCTGCGTAGCTACGTGTTGTTTCCCACAGCAATGCTAATCCCAAAAGTACCTCAGCTATACCAACTGCTATATTTACAAATGCGGGTATAGGAACCCATTTTGGCGTAATACTTAAAAAAAATTTAGGCTTCCAAAAATGACACATTCCAGCAATAAGATAAATTGCTGACATTGTGTATAGTGAAATGTAAGATAACAAAGTCATAAGGTAAAAGTATGCTTTTTATGCGCTATAAAAAATTTCTTTTGAGTCACTAAACTCAAAAACAGACCGAACAACCGATAAAATTTGTTTTTTAAGGTGAAAACTATAGTTTAGAATATTGCATTAACACGCTAAAACTGAACGTATGAGAAAAATAGTATTCATCTTTTTGATGACAGGATTTGTAATTGCTTGTGGAAGTAAAAAATCTACTGTAGCAAAAACAACTTCTATCAAAAAAGCAACCGACAAAAATTATAAACAAACACTGAAAGATCAGTACACTTTTGTAATCAACGAAATAGCTACAGATACTACATATGGATATTCTCCAAAAAATGCTGTAGAAGTTGGCGGTGTTAAAGATGGTGAAGGTCCTATAAATGAACGACGTTATTTAAATGCATTAACTGGCCCTAATGGTGAAGTTGTTTCGTATTACCGAGCAGGAAGCTGCTGTGCAGTAAAAAGTAACAATTCTCCCTATGGTGAGTTTGCCCTTTTAGATAATTACAGAGTTACTTGGGAAGGCTCAAAAGATACCGTTTCAATCTATATCAACATGTACGATTCTAGTCCTCTAAAAGCACCTAAAGGATTTGGATTGCGGAAGTAATAAAAAAATTAAAAAAATAAGCTTTTTTAAAACCCTAAACTTCTGAGCTTATTTTGTTAAAAATCAATGCAGAGTAAAAGCATATTTCTAAAAATGCGTAACTTTCTAAACCAACTAACAAATCAACCTGATGAAAAGATTGTTACAATTTCTAGGAATTGTGTGTCCGCTTGCTCTGTATGCACAAACCAACACAGAAATCTATTTATTTGATCTTACTACAGAAGAAGGGCAAATTAAGATTTCTAATGGAAAAAATATTTCCAATAATGAAGGGTATGACAATCAGCCTTCGTTTCAATACAGTAATAAAATTCTTTTTGCCTCTACGCGAAACGGACAAACGGATATCTGCGCTTACCATACCAATACTGGAAAAAAAGAATGGCTTTCGTCTACAAAACAAGGAAGTGAATATTCACCTACCTCCATCCCTACTACAAAAGATATTTCTGCCATTCGCTTAGATACTACAGGCTTACAACGTTTGTATCATTACCGAAGTGGCAAAAGTAAAAGCATCATCAGTGACAAAGTAATCGGCTACTATGTGTGGCATGATAAAAATACTGTTGTATCATTTGTATTAGGAGAGCCGAATGAATTGGTGATTTCTACTCTTAGAAATAATACCAATCGTACGGTAGACACTAATATTGGACGCTCTTTACACAATATTCCTAATACGAATCTAGTAAGTTACATCAGTAAAAAGAATGAGCATTGGGAAATTCGTTCATTAGATCTTAAAACAGGGGAAACTAAAAAAATTATTCATACAATTCCTAAAGTAGAAGACATGTGCTGGCTACTTGACGGTTCTATTTTAATGGGAAAAGGAAAAGTATTGTATCATTTTGATCCTAAAAAAGATACAGATTGGAAAATTGTTACTTTATTTGATCATGAAAAATTTGATAATATCACACGAATAACTGTCAACAAAGCCAACAACAAACTAGCGTTAGTTGCAGAACCCGAAACAACATTAGCTCCTACATTAGAAAACCTTCGTTGGATTGCTGGAAATTGGAAAGGAGAAGCTTTTGGAGGAATTACTGAAGAAAATTGGAGCGAACCATCAGGCGGTTCTATGATGGCAACCTTCAAATTGATTGTTGACAATGAAGTGCAGTTCTACGAAATTGAGACAATTGTGGAAGAAAATAACAGTTTGCTCTTACGATTAAAACATTTCAATAACGATTTGAAAGGCTGGGAAACAAAAGATCAAACCGTAGATTTTCCCCTAATTCGCATAACAGAGAACAAAGCCATTTTTGAAGGAATGACTTTTGAGAAAATTGACGAACATACTATGATTATTTATGTAGCAATTGGTCAAAAAAATGGTTCTGTTGAAATTGTTCCGTTTACCTACACTAAAAAAAACTAACCAAATTCTATAAAAATAGTTCTCCCTATTATGAAAAAAATATATACTATCATTCTACTATGCACCGCTACCATTGCGTTTTCTCAAACAGATTCTCGGCTATATACGATTATTGATGCGGTTTCTGCTGATAGAATTGAAAATGATATTAAAACGTTGGCAAACTTTGGAACACGAAATACGTTTAGCGACACAGTTTCTGAAACACGAGGTATTGGCGCTGCCAGACGTTGGATTAAAAAAGAATTTGAAAAAATCTCTGCCAACTGTAATAACTGTCTAAACGTATTTTATCAGAAAGATTTTGTAACCAAAGAAGGAAATAGTCGTGTCCCAAAAGACGCTTGGGTGGTAAATGTAGTCGCAATTCAAAAAGGAACCAAATACCCTAATCGCTATGTTATTATGAGTGGTGATATTGATTCGCGAGCAAGCGACACTATGGATTTTACCACAGACGCTCCTGGCGCAAACGACAATGCTTCTGGAATGGCAGGAACTATTGAAGCGGCTAGAGTGCTTTCAAAATATAGTTTTGAAAATAGTATTATTTACGTTGGATTGTCGGGCGAAGAGCAAGGACTTTTTGGCGGACAAGGATTAGCCAACTATGCCAAAGAACAAGGTTGGGATATTATTGGCGTGTTAAACAATGATATGATTGGCAATATTGAAGGAGTTGATGGCGTTATCGATAATCGTTCGTTTCGTATTTTTTCCGAACCTGTTCCTGCTAATGAAACTGAACGTGAACGCAGATCTCGTCGTTTTTATGGTGGTGAAGTAGATGGAATTTCTCGTCAATTAGCTCGTTATATTCATAAAAAAGTACAAACCTATATGCCCGAAATGAATCCTATGATGATATATCGTTTGGACCGTTTTGGTCGAGGTGGTCATCATAGACCATTTAATGATTTGGGATTTGCCGGAGTTCGAATCATGGAAGCTCATGAAAATTACAATCGTCAACACCAAAACATTCGTGAGGAAAATGGTATTAAATACGGAGATGTAATTGAAGGGGTTAATTTTGACTACGCAAAAAAACTTACTGCTGTCAATGCAATTAATCTGGCGAGTTTGGCATGGTCTCCTCTTCCACCAAAAGAAGTTGAAATTGGAGGAGTTGTTGAACCAAGTGTAAAATTTCGCTGGAAAAAATCAGACGATAGTAATGTGATAGGTTATAAAATTTACTGGAGAGATACCACCGCTCCACAATGGCAATACTCCCGATTTGTTGGCAATGTTACTGAATTTACCTTAAAAGGCATCGTTATTGACAATTATTACTTTGGTATTGCTACCGTTGGAAAGAACGGACATGAGAGTTTGATTGTATTTCCCGCAAAAGTGTTTAGATAACATCTCAAAAATATTTTATTTGGTTTCTATTGGATACGATTAAAATATAGAACGATACTAGCAATGAAAAAACACGAAGAGCTTTATTTTAAAAACGATACGGAATGGCGTGAATGGTTAGAAGAAAATCATGACTCATCATCTGGTATATATTTGATTTTTTATAAAGTAAGTTCTGAAAAAGACAGCATGCGTTGGGAAGAAGCTGTAAAAGTAGCATTATGTTTTGGTTGGATTGATAGCACCGTTAAAAGACTTGATAACGAACGTAGACGGCAATACTTTTGTCCAAGAAAACCAAAAAGTGTATGGAGCAAATTAAACAAAACATACATTGTTGAGTTGACAGCTACTGGGCTAATGCATAGAAGCGGAACTGAAAAAATGATTGCTGCTATGAAAGATGGTTCATGGACTGCTTTAGATGACGTTGAAAACGGAATCATTCCGAAAGAGTTGCAAATAGCTTTTAATCAACACCCTACAGCATTTGAAAACTATCAAAATTTCAGTCCTTCGTATCAAAAAAGCTATTTATATTGGCTTCATCAAGCAAAGCGTACAGCTACTCGTGAAAAACGCGTCAAAGAGATTATTTACTTATGTGAGAATAATATCAAAAGTAGAAATTAGAGATACTATATAAAGAATTTATGATTGCAATGATAGCCTTTACTTGTATAACATTATTCTGAAAGTCCCTCATCTGTATACATTGCTCTAGGTATTAGTATTATATGCTTTTTATTAGAATATCTCTACAAAAAGATAGAACAAACCAAGTAACTATTGCAAATAATGTACAATAAAAGTATTATCTAATTCACTTTTACTAATTCCATAACCGTTTCCGCGTTGAACTGTAAAGCGCAATTTTCTATTAGCTTGATTAAGCTTGTTTGCCAACTCTTCTGCTTCGGCTTTGCTTTGTTCACTATAATAAAAAACGGTTGGCGAACTAGAAAAGAAACTTGGTTTTTCTTTCCAATCTGGATATACTTTCAAATTATAATTTTGTCGTTTAATAAACTGCGTCAATGATTGTTTAATCTTTGCATCTGGATTGAACGAATAAAAGCGTACATAATAGTCACTATTATTGTTTTTTGTCACATAACGTGTAAGGTCGGCACTGGTAATACTTTTAGTAATTGTTGTTGGCTCGTAACCTATTTCTATGGCTTCACTTTTCCATTCTTTAGTACTAGGGTTATCAAACTCCTTAATTGTTTTTATATCAATTCCTATTTGGAGTAAAGCACTAACCAAATTACGCACCTCTTCTTTATCTACATCTGTTCCATACCAAACCGTATTTACACGATAACGCCCATTGTCATCGGCTACTTGTTTTAAGTTTAAGTTGAATTGTGGGTCTTTCATTGACTGAATTAATCGCTCAATACGATTCCCGTCTGCTTTACGTTTATAATAACGTACAATCGTATTGTCAGTCACATTATTAGTAATTCGGTTCAATTTCTCTTGCGCCAAATTCACAGTATTCATAACAACCATTTTGTCAGCATCCAAGATGGTGTTGGTCTCTAGTTTTCTTTCAATCATTTCTAATTCTTTTCTAAGAGTTTTGACCAATTGTGTAATGGAGTCTGTACGCAGTGAATCTTGAATTTTTAAACGCTTATTTTCAATCAATTCCAACTCATATTTTGCAATCAATTCCTCATTTGCACGATTGCGTTTGTCTTGTGCATAAATAATCAAAGAAGCAATAATCGCTATCATCAAAATAATGATAATTAAGATGACATAGTTGTAGCGTTTGTCCTTTTTTTGAACTTCTGCAATTGTCTCTTCAATGGATTTATAGTATTTCATTTTCTTCTTCTTTTTTAAATAATAATCAATCGCATGAATTCTTCGTTCAACTCTTTTCGCTCATGAACTGAAAGATGTGACAATGCATTTAACAATCGTTTTCGCTTCAACTCAAAAACTTGTATCAATGTGATTCTATTTTTCTTTTTTTGAATTTCTAAAAAAGGATAACTACTAAAAGCACTTGGAATTAATCCCAACATAGACGAAGCAATGTCTTGATCGTTTGTGACGAATAGAAAAACGACTAATCCTAAACTAAGTGCAATTGCCACATAAATCAATCGGTAATGAAAACGTACACTTTTTTGATATCCATTTTTAGCAACTTCTATTTCTTCTTCAGAAACAATTGTGCTCACAAGTTCTTCCTCATTTTCCTTTTGGTCTTTCTCTTTAGTATACTTAATTGCTTCAGTATTTACAATCAGTTTCGGAATATGTTCATCTCCTTGATCGTTGAGAGCAATCGTTGCCAGCGAAATCTTAAATGCATCTTTAATGCTTCTACCGTTGAATAACACATTGTAAAAATTACGAGAAAAATCAATGGCAACATCATCTGGAATTTCATTATTCATTCCGATGATATAAGGAATTCCTTTGTTAAAATCATCGATACCTGACAAACTGTGGCAAGTGTTTAAAAAAACACAGTCTATGTGATCTAAAAACCCAGACAAAACATCAGATAATTTCTGTATAGACACTTCTTTTGAGTAACCTTCAACATCTTCTAACAACAACTGCTCATCTGAATTTCCGTGTCCTGAAATGTGTAAAATGTTCGGTTTGATTTTTAGTAAATGATCAATCAATAAATCCTTAGTTACAGCACCTCTCGCCTGAAAGTTGAAATGATCTCTAAGTTCACTTCCATCTAGCACATCACGTATAGCGTTTTCTTCCACATCTAAGCGTAGAGCATCGCTATCGACAGGATTGGCTTTAATAAATAATATTTTCACTACTTCTGAAATAATCTTATAGTATTAAGTTCATATTTGCTACAACTTCTTCTAATGACACGCTTTGAGCATTGGCTCGAACATTGACACGAGATAGAATGATTTGTTCTGGACTACTTTTTTGATACAATTCATTTGCTTTTTCAAAAGATAATCCACTCATTTTTTCAATAAAAGAAACCTGAACTTGATAGGTTTCTGCATCTTTAAACTTGTTAAAATGGGTATTAAGTTGTACGCCTGTACTTCTTGTAACTGGTTTAACGATACGCTTTTTTTTCATTTGCCGCAGCTGACTCGTTAAAAAACCTGCTCGATGCAATTTATCATTCACTACATAATACACCACTTTCCAAAACAAGTATGGTAATTGTACTTGTTCCTCATTGACTGTTTTAATAAAAACTGGGTCATCATCTCGAAAAACAGGTCCTGAAAACAAACAAATTTTCATATTGTTTTTAATCACTTCATGATGTAGTATATAATTCTCTATTTGTTTCCAAACACCGCGATTTAATTTGCTTACCTGCGGCATGGCATTGGTATAAAAAAAAGTAGAACGAGCAGCTAATCGTGCTTCCTCCCTATTTATCCCCCATTGTACATCTTCTCGTTTTGCCAAATGCCCTTTGTCAAAATCATATTTTTCAGCATCATATAATGCATTTCCCCATTGTGTATCGTGTGGAATTCTTTTATCCTTTGCCCAACGTTCACTTCCTTCAAAAATTGAATCCCTACTAAGTTTATAAAAATGTTTTCCATCAATATTCACTGCCGAATAGTATGGAAACTTACGAAATGGATTTTGTAATACACTAAAATTTTGATAAGGCAAAAAATAATCTGAAACCTCTAATTTTGCTTTTGAAAACTTTTGTTTTTCTTCTGCCGAAATAGATGGTTTTTCTACCAAATGCGTTTCAAAAAAGTTCGGTTGATATCCCAATATCCTCTGTATTATGTTATTAAAAATATCAAATTCTATAAGTTTTTACAACATATTTCTTTGACTTTTCTGTCGTTACAGTCATATTAATTAAATTAAACAATAAGGAGTATAGCTACTTATACATTGAATGAATATTAAAAAATCCGAACCCCTTTTAAAGCAAATAGTTTGCTTATTGAGTTAGCACAAGTATTATTCGTTTTTCAATCTTAGCAAGCTTCCTAAAGCAATTGGTTTTAAAATTAGCTGCTTTTGCAAAAGTTTCCAAGGGTAAAAACACCCTAAAGTCACTAACTTTTTTTCCCTTTTACTAGTCCTTTTTTAAGAGATTAGACCGACACCTTAACACACTTTTAAGAAATATTAACAGTAGATTGGCTATTTTAGAAAACTAAATAAAACCTAATAACACAAACCAAAAACAATTAAAATAACCACCTACAAATGAAAAAACTTTTTCTACTCTTACTTACATTTTCTGTATGGAATCTTTCATCGCAAGAGTTTACCATGGAAACTGTAAAAAACATGAAACCTCGCAACATTGGTCCAGGCGGAATGAGTGGTCGTGTTACGGCCATCGACGTTGTCGTATCTAATCCTGATGTCATGTACGTTGGTACTGCCTCAGGCGGGCTTTGGAAATCTACTTCTGGAGGAATTAAATGGGAGCCTATTTTCGACAAAGAAGTCACAGCTTCCGTTGGAGCAGTTGCTATCCAGCAATCCAATCCAAGTGTAATTTGGGTAGGAACAGGAGAAGGAAATCCACGAAATAGTTTGAATGGTGGCTATGGTATATATAAATCTTTGGACGGAGGCAAAAACTGGAAATTAATGGGACTGGAAAAAACACGTCACATTCACCGTGTAATTATTGACCCTACCAATCCTGACGTTGTATATGTTGCGGCAATTGGCTCGCCTTGGGGCGAACATCCTGAACGTGGTGTGTACAAAACTATTGATGGAGGAAACACTTGGAAACAAATTTTATTTGCCAACAACAAAACTGGAGCTGCCGATTTAGTAATGGATCCTACAAATCCAAACAAGTTAATCGCTGCAATGTGGGAACATAAACGAGATCCATGGTTTTTTAAATCTGGAGGAGAAGGCTCTGGATTACATATTACGCATGACGGTGGAAACACTTGGAAAAAATTGACAGACAAAGAAGGACTACCTAAAGGAGAACTAGGACGTATTGGAGTAGCTATTGCTCCTAGTAGCCCAAATATTATATATGCACTGATTGAGGCTAAAAAAAATGCACTGTATAAAAGTACTGATGGAGGTTTTAATTGGACAAAGGTTAATGATAAATCTGGAATTGGAAACCGTCCATTCTATTACTCTGAGATTTATGTAGATCCACAAAATGAAAACCGTTTGTATACAATTTTTACGTATGTAAATGTATCTGAAGATGGTGGTAAAAGTTTTCGACAATTGATGCCTGCCTATGGCGTTAGCAATGGAGTACATCCTGACCATCATGCTTGGTGGATACACCCTACCAATGGAAAGTTTATGATTGATGGAAATGATGGAGGTATGAATATTACCAAAGACCGTGGAGAAACGTGGCGCTTCATAGGAAACTTGCCAGTAGCACAATTTTACCATATCAACGTAGACAACGAATTCCCTTATAATGTGTATGGTGGAATGCAAGACAATGGTTCTTGGCGCGGACCTGCATATGTATGGCGTGATCAAGGAATTCGCAACTCGTATTGGCAAGAAATTTCGTTTGGTGATGGTTTTGATGTAGTGCCTGATAAAGACAACTCTCGTTACGGTTGGTCAATGAGCCAACAAGGATTTGTATCTCGTTACGACTGGAAAACAGGAAATAATTACACAGTAAAACCAACACATCCAGATCCTGAGGTTCAATTACGTTTTAACTGGAATTCTGCCATCAATATTGATCCTTTTGACAATAGTACAATCTATTTTGGAAGTCAATTTGTACATAAAAGTACTGACAAAGGTTTAACATGGACTATTATCTCTCCTGATTTATCCACCAATGATCCTGAAAAGCTAAAACAAGCCGAAAGTGGCGGATTAACAATGGATGCCACAGGGGCAGAAAATCATTGTACCGTTTTAGTTATTGAACCTTCTCCTTTGGAGCGAAATATGTTATGGGCTGCAACTGATGACGGGCGTGTTCACATTACTCGTAACGGCGGGCAAGACTGGACAGAGGTTACTAAAAATATCAAAGGATTACCAGCAGGAAGCTGGATTGTACAAGTAAAAGCCTCAAACAAAAAACAAGGAGAAGCATTATTGGTAGCAAATGATTACAGACGTTTTAACTATGAACCGTACGCGTATAGAACTACTGACTACGGAAAAACATGGAAACGTATTGTAGATGCTTCAGATGTAGAAAGCTATGCGCTTTCTATTGTAGAAGATCCTTTAAATAAAAATTTACTTTTTCTAGGTACCGATGACGGGCTATATGTTTCTCTCGATGCTGGAAACAAATGGCAAAAATGGACTGCAGGTTTTCCTACAGTTTCAACAAAAGATTTGGTAATTCATCCACGTGAACACGATCTTGTTATTGGTACATTTGGTAGAGCAGCTTGGGTATTGGATGACATTCGTCCGTTGCGTGCAATTGCAAAAGACAAAGCTGTATTAACCAAAAACATTGCGTTATTTGAACCTCCAACTGCTTATCAAGCTGCATATCAACAACCTACCGGAAGTCGTTTTGGTGCTGATGCTATGTACCATGGTGAAAATAAACGTTCTGGCGCAATGATTTCTTATTATTTCAATAAAAAAGAAACAGCTTCATCAGATAAGGAAGAAACGAAAGAAGAAGTAAAAGAAGATAATGAAGATAATGAAGATAATGAAGCAAGCGAACTTGATGAAAAGAAGATACAGTGGGATTCTCTTACATTAGAAATTTACGATAACGGAAAACTTATTCGAACTTTAAAAAATAAAGCTCCTAAAGAAAATGGAATACACCGAATGTATTGGGGAATGGACGAAAAAGGGGTAGACAGACCTTCACGTACTATTCGTACACGCAGACGTGAGTCAGGAGGTGTTTCAGTAAAACCTGGAACTTACCAATTAAAACTTACGTACGGAGACCAAACATCCGAAACTACAATTAAAGTTGCTAGCGATCCTCGTTTACAAATCTCACAACAAAATATTAATGAGACCTATACTGCTGGTAAAGAAATTGAACAAATGACCCAAACGGCTGCTGATGCTGTGAAGCAATTAGTAGAAAGTAAAAATATTGCAAAAAACTACCAATCTACTTTAACAGAGCTAGATAAAGAGAAGCACAAAGATGCCATCAAAGAGTCCAAAAATATCATTAAACGAATTGATGAAGTCATCGCTATATATTTAGGAAAAGAAGATAAACGTCAAGGTATTACCCGCAATCCTGAAGTAAATGTCATGCAACGCATAGGTGCTGCAAATTGGTATGCGAGTTCACGCCAAACAGGATTAACAGAAACAGAACGCCAATTAATGCAACAAGCAGAAAATGCCCTGAAAGAGGCACTTCAAAAAACCAATGCATTTTTCAATGACGAATGGAAAAGCTATCGTTCTGCAATGGAACAAATTGATTTAAAACCATTTAAAGACACTAAAATATTCGAACTAAAAAACTAATCCAATGAAGAAAATCAGTGCAGTTTGTATGTTGATATTGCTGTTTTTTTCTTGTAAAAACGAAACAAAGCAATCCCACGCAAAAAATACTGCTCAAAGTGTAAAACAGTACACTATTGAGCAAATTATGGATAATGAACGTGTTTTTGGCGGAAGTTTTTCTCCAGATAAATCCAAATTGCTCATTACAAGCAATCGTTCAGGAATTTATAACATGTATACAATTCCAACAACTGGAGGCGAATACATCCCCGTAACCGAATCGGATAGTATTTCTATTTACGGAATCTCTTTTTTCCCTGAAGATGAACGTATTTTATATCGTATGGATAATAATGGAGACGAGATTTTTCATTTATTCGTAAAAAACCTTGATGGCAGTTCTAAAGAATTAACAACGCAAGAAGGCGCTAGAGCTATCTTTTTTGGATGGGCTAAAGACAAAAAAAGTTTTTTCTATCAATCCAATGAGCGTGACAAGCGTTATATGGATTTGTATGAAATGGATTTGGAAACATTTTCCCCAAAACGAATTTATACTGATGAAAAAGGGTATGGAATTAGTGCAATATCAGACAATAAGCAGTTTCTAGCTCTTAGTAAAAACATCAATACCAACGATAGCGATTTGTTTGTTTATGAAATACCTTCCAAAAAACTCACCAAGATAAACACTACTCTTAGTGGAAATAGTGCACAAGAGTTTTCAAGTGATCATTCTGCATTATTTTACACCACCGATGCTGATGGCGAATTTGCATCTTTAATGAAGTATAATTTAACTGATGGCACTCATGAAAAAGTACTTTCAAGATCGTGGGACATTAACGGAAGTTATATCACAGACAAAGGTACGTATCGCGTTACGTACATCAATGAAGATGCAAAAAACGTAATTGAAATTACGGAAGTTGCTACTGGCAACAAATTAGATTTGCCTGATTTTGACAATCAAAGTATTACAAGCGTTGGATTTTCAAGCGATGAAACCTTGATGCGCTTATATGTGGGCGGCTCAAACACGCCTTCAAATTTGTATGTTTACGATTTGAATACTAAAAAACTCACCCAATTGACCAATACATTAAATAAAGATGTAAAATTGGAAGATATGGTTTCTGCCAAAGTTATTCGCTACAAGTCTTTTGATGGTACAGAAATTCCAGCAATATATTATCTTCCAAAACAAGCTTCTGAAACAAACAAAGTCCCTGCAATGGTATGGGTTCACGGAGGTCCAGGAGGACAATCTACACAGTCATTTAGACCTTTAATTCAATACTTAGTTAATCATGGATATGCAGTATTGGCTGTAAACAATCGAGGAAGCAGTGGTTATGGCAAAACTTTCTACAAAATGGACGACCAAAACCATGGAGAAGGTGATTTACAAGACTGTGTAGAAGGAAAAAATTGGCTGGCAATGCAACCCGAAATTGATAGTGACAAAATTGGAATCATGGGTGGTTCTTATGGTGGTTACATGACTATGGCTGCCTTGACATATGCGCCCGAAGAATTTGATGTTGGTGTCAATATTTATGGCGTTACCAATTGGATTCGTACTCTAAAAAGTATTCCGCCTTGGTGGGAATCGTTCAAAGATGCATTGTATTTAGAATTAGGAAATCCGCATACTACAGATTCTGTTCGCTTAAAACGAATTTCACCATTATTTCATACTGATAAAGTGACCAAACCTTTAATGGTTCTTCAAGGCGCAAAAGATCCTAGGGTATTACAGGTAGAATCTGATGAAATTGTAGCTGGTGTGAAAAAAAATGGCGTTCCTGTAGAGTATGTTTTATTTGACGATGAAGGACACGGTTTTGTAAAAAAAGAAAACCAAATTGAAGCAAATAGTAGAATTCTTCAGTTCCTAGATAAACATTTAAAAGGAAAAGAACCTTTTAAAGATTAGCAACTATAATTGTTTGTTTTTGATTGAATATCTGCTTACCTTGTTAAACAGAATTCATACACTAACACTAAAAAACCAAAATAATGAAAAAAGGAATTGCATTAATAGCTGCTGGCATATTGCTTATTTCTGTAAGTTGTAAAAACGATAAGAAGAAAGAAACGCCAAAAGCAGAAGATACTCAAGAAACGATTACTACTACTCAAAATACGGGTGTAAAAAAGATTACATTTGCTTTAGAACCTAAGAGTGAAAGTAATGTGTCTGGAAAAGTTGTCTTTAAAGAAGAAGATGGAAAAGTAACCATGACAGCCATCATGGAAGGACTATCGGAAGGAATACACGCCATACACATCCATGAAAAAGCAGATTGTTCTTCAGCAGATGGAAAATCTACAGGTGGACACTGGAATCCAACAGCTGAACCACATGGAAAATGGGGTGCAGAAGAAGGATACCATAAAGGTGATATAGGAAACTTTGAAGTAAAAGCCGATGGCTTTGGAACGATCACATTTTCTACAGATGAATGGTGTATTGGTTGTGGCGACAAAAACAAAGATGTTATTGGAAAAGCAATCATTGTTCATGAAGGAACAGACGATTTTACATCTCAACCTTCTGGAGCTGCTGGAGCTCGTGTAAGTTGCGGTGGTATTATTCAGTAAAAAATAAAAAATAGTATATTTATATAAGCTACTTTAACTAAAGTAGCTTTATTTTTGGTGTAAAATTTAAACAAAACATGAACCCATCTGCTAAAGGTTGGATAAAAAAATTATTTGCCGATTACAAAACTAAACCGTTTTCAAAACACTATTCATTAGATGATTTATATAACGAATTGAAATCGAGTGGTTTTGTATATGGCACCAACTTTAAGATTATTTTCAATCAAATTGAGGTTGCCGATTTGACACAAGAAGAATTGTGTAAGGTCAATATGCTATTAGCGTTTCGATTTGTTTATGAATACTATGGAGACGATGAAAAGTTTGTAGACTCTGTTACTGAGTTTTATAATATTATTGATGACCATAAGCGCTCTTTTTTTCAAGAACTATTTCTGGGTAAAAAGAAATCGTATGATTTGCTTGAAAGTATGATTAATAAACGCATTGCCATAGATGATAATGTAATTACTAAAAATTTCAGTTATTTTATTACCAATACTTTATTATTTGTAGATGTACTAGCGTACGAGAAATATATACAAGATGGTCAAATTACAGACACTTATTTACGAGAGTTAGAAGCTTCTATAGAAACCATCATATTTGCTGCGTTGGATGTAAAAAAAGAGAAAACAAAATATGATGAAAGCCTAATTAGGCTTTTTGAGGCATCGTTTCGCTATCACGATCGCGAACGATTGCAATACGAGCATGTAGCTAAAAATATTACCAATCTCCTCACAAAATATTACATCATCGATTTGGTATGCATGACCTTTTGGACCGATAAAGTTATTGACGAAGAAGAACATATTTTCTTAAAACACTTAGGTACTGACCTCAACATGTCTTCGGAGGTTTTAGAGAAAGCTACTGATGATATTTTTGCTTTTTACACAGCGCATAAAGATGAAATTGCATTGTTAAAATCGCGCAACATGGTACAAAGTTTTTATGAAAACTCTAGTAATATGGTTAAAAAACTCATCAACCGAAACAAAAAACGTTTGGCTACCGAATTGTACGAGAGCAAAGAGCTAATGATTTTATTAACGCAATCCACCACTCGATCATTAACCGAAGAAGAACAAAAACGAGTAAAAGAACAATTGCTAGATATTTTTAAAAGCATCCCAAGCTTGGCTATTTTTATGCTTCCAGGAGGAATGTTATTACTTCCTTTTGTAATTAAGTACATCCCAAAAATACTGCCATCAGGCTTTGACGACAATCGAGTTGACGAATAAAATACTTCTATTAAAACCAGCTATATTTCCATGTATTTATAAATTACGAGTCCCTTTTTTTAAATAAGTAAGTTATTCTGAGTAGTTTCATCATATAATTCAAACATTATAATTTTATGAACAAACAAAATTTCATTTTACTTGCTAGCATACTATGTGCTCTTAATTTTTTGACAGCCCAAAACGATAACAATGACAAAGGGTATTTTGACGATTATCAATTATCTGATTCACGTTTTAGCATCATTGGTTACGGAGGAGTTGGTTATGCTGTTATTGACAATAATAATCAACCTAATTACAATCTTAATGCAACTACTTTTGATATTTTATTGGATTATCGCATAGGTAGTCGTTGGGGAATTGCCACTGGACTAGGTTTTAATCAGCTTTCAGGAACAGGGTTTAATAATAGTGGGCAAAATTTTTATCATGAACGTGGTACACTAAAAATTCCTCTTTTATTAAGTGGTAACTATGCGATATCTCCTAGAATGCGAATGGTAGTAAACGCTGGATTTTACGCACAAACTATTTTAAAAGACGATTTTAGTTATGTAAATAATACCACTATCGGAGATATTTACGAAGGCTGGAATTTTGGAGTACAAACAGGAATCGGTATGTCCTATCATATTGATGATAGATTTAGCCTTGGAATCATGTTCAATACACAAGGAGATTTGAGTCGTTTTGACAACACTCTTACCACTACTCCAAATGACCAACAAAAGATTAAAAGTGTTAATACAGTAGGTTTATTATTTACTTACCAACTGTAATATTTATGTTTTGGTAAGCTAAATAGCAGCCGTTTAATTACGAGTATACCACTGTTAGTTTAACCAATTTTTAAAATCTTTAACTCGTTCGCGACTAACAATGATTTCTTGTTCTTCAAAGTGATACAATTTGATTTGGAGTCGCGAATTGGTATAACTTATAATATCTTTAATTGCATTTATATTTACATAAAACTTTCTACTCACCCTATAAAATAATTCAGGAGACAGTTCATCTTCAAGGTTTTCCAAAGACGTTTCTAGCAGATAGTTTCTACCTTCTATAGTATAAGCATACGTTCCTTTATTTTCACTATAAAAACATTCAATTTCATCAATTGGAATCATTTTTAAATGCTGACCAACTTTTACAGTGTATCGTTTCTTATACGTTCGTTCTATTGGATTGACTAATAGTTTTTTGATATCATCAAAATTCAACTGTACGTTTTGCGTTTTTGGGGCACGTATTTTGTATTTTTCTACAGCAGTAACCAATTCATCTTCATCAATAGGTTTTAGTAAATAATCAATGCTATTAAGCTTGAAAGCTTGCAATGCATATTCATCAAAAGCTGTAGTAAAAATAATGGCAGAGTTAATGTCTATTTCTTCAAAGATTTCAAAAGATAACCCATCAGACAATTGGATATCTAAAAATATTAAATCAGGATGTGTATTGTGTTGAAACCAATTGATAGATTCTGCTACAGAATGCAGCATAACTTCTACCTCAATTCCTTCATTTGCCAACATTCTATTTAATCTTCTAGCAGATGGTTTTTCGTCTTCAATGATGATTACTTTCATTTTTCTAGTTTTGGATTCCAGATTTTTATTGCTTCTTAAACACTCTTGTATAAGTATTTAACAAACTACCTCACTAATCTATTATTCCCAATTTTGTTTTTGATTAGACATATACTCTTTGATTTTGCGTTCTTCCCAGTTTTTACCAAAAAACAAGTCGGGACCAAATACACCTAAAGCGTGAAACGCAAGCCCAATTCCCCAGAAAAAAGCTGTAAAAAAATGTTCAAATTTCCAAAAATGCTCACCTTCGTCCATATTGAAGGCAATTAATACTAAGATAAAAATATTGATGACAACATAGCTTGCCAAGTGTCCGTAAAACCCTTTAAGGCTTTCTACTTTTTTTCGAGCACGCATGTAACGCTCTTCTTCTTCGTAACTCCTAAACTCTTTGGGAGCGTCATATGTTGTTTTATTTGAGGAGGGTAATCGTTCCATAATATGTTGTTTTTTGATGATTTATTTTTGAATTAATAGCCAACCTGTTAGTTCCAGCGTTTTCGTTCTTCTTGCTCCATATATTCTCGTATTTTGCGCTCTTCCCAGTTTTTACCAAAACGCCCATCTTCAATATATACACCCATTGCATGAAATGCGAGTCCAATTCCCCAACCAAACATTGGAAACCAAAACCATTGAAACTCCCAACTAGTACGCCAGTTAATGAATATTAAAAATGGAATAACTAAACAGTAGGATGCCAAATTATAGTAAAACTCTTTTAGCTTTTCTACATGTTTTCTTGCCTTAATATATTGATCGTCCAAGCCTCTTTCTCCTGAACTTATTGCTTTTTGTCTCATAATTTCTCTTTGTTTTGTTAGCATCGGAATCGCAACTCGAAAATCTGATGCTGTTTTGTTAATATGTACTTTTCGTTGTGTTAACAAATCGTATCGTTGTTTGATATTATTCAACCCTACTCCACTACTCTTTTTTACAATCTGTTTTTCCTGTAGGTTATTTTGAATGACTAAATTGCCTCCTTCTTCATAAATTTTGATATGCAACGGTTTGGAAGGTGTTACCATATTATGTTTCACCGCATTTTCCAATACCAATTGTAATGATAAGGGTACGACTTTGCTTTCTGGATTGCTAGCCTCTGTTGGTGCTTCAAAAACTATACTATCTTCAAAACGCATTTTTAACAAACTCATATAGGTTTGTGCAAATTTCAATTCTTCATCAACAGTAACCAATTCTTTATTTTTTTGTTCTAATACATATCGATATACTTTTGAAAGTCCTGACGTGAATTTTTGTGCTTGACGAGGATTTTCATCTATTAAAGAACTCAGTACATTCAAGCTATTGAATAAAAAATGGGGATCTAGTTGGTTTTTCAAAGCATCAAATTGTGCCGATGCTGTACCTGCAATGATTTTTTGTTCTTTTACTTTGTTTTTTTGCAGTTCTTTATAAAAATATATTGCATGAAAAAAAACTGAAAACACCACCGTAATAATTAATGCATTGAAATAAAATTCCAACTCCTTAGCATTGAATAATTCTTGATACGATTCACCTGCGATAAAGATTCTATGTACTATTCTCGCTAAAAAAACTGTAAAAATGGTAAGTATAATTGAACCGATGATACCTACAATTAATCTATATTTACGGATATAGTGACTGAATTTGTTAGGCGAATTGATATAATCAAAAAAATAAGAGTTTACAACGCTAATTGGTACTGAGTAAAGACAATAGTATCCAAAAATAATTGACAGACTATTAAATCCTGGAAGATTCCCTGAAATAGATCTAAAAACTACATGTATTGCAAATAGAATGCCTGCAATAATAATCCCGATTAATATGACTTTAGTAAACTCTTTCATTATTCGCTATATACATTGATGTTTCTCAAAGATACTAATGATTTTACAACACACTTTTATTTTTTACATTCGTCTACCAATTGTATAACTCGCTCTTTTCCCCAACTTGGAGTAAAATCCTGTTGTTTTGCTTCTGTTTCAAAAAGTGTTTGAGCACGTTCTAGTTCTTTACAAAAAGGAGCTGTATCTTGTCCAAAATAGCGAGCACTTCCCATATCCCATTCTGCTTTACAAAGCACTACTCGTGGATTGTTATGATCAATTGCCAACGCTTTTGCGTAAATTTCACTCACCTTTGGAGCGTACTTCATCCCATACGTAGCTCCATCATACGCCACCCAAACAGTGTACAACATGGCTTGCATGACCATAATTTCTGGATTATTAGGCGATAAACTCTTTGCTTTGTCCAATTGTGCTTGAGCTTTTTCTAACTGTTGCGTTAATTTACTTTTATCTTTTATAGTAAAACCGTTTAAAATGTTGATTTGTGCTGCATAGTATAACGGCAACCATTCATTGGGTGTCGCTGAAGAAATACGTTCAAATAAATTGGCAGCTTCAATACTTTTGTTTTCTTTCCAAAGAGAAAAAGCTTTTAGCATCCCTTTTTCATATTGAGTTTGTGCAGAAGCGATTGTTCCAACACCGACAAATAGTAGAATTAATACGATTTTTTTCATTTTGTTGTTTTTTGATGATTTGACTTTTGTTTGATGGTAATTCAGAAAACTGAAATGACATACTTGACGATAAAAATGGCGATACTGATCATTTTTTGATGAATGAATTTGTTTTTGATTGACAGGTCAAATATCCAACAAAGTAAAAGGGAGAAAAAAAAGAATCTACTGAATTGTAGTTTTTTCAGGATGAATTGTGGTACATCTATATAAACGTACTCTTACTTTATAAAACTTATGTCTTTTGACATAAAAACAATGAAACATAAAAACGATGCAATTGCCTAAATATTGGGCATTGCATCGTTTAATCGTATACACTAAAAAAACACTAAATTATTTCACATATATTGCAGTTTGCCCGTACTGAAAATGAATTGGCACATGTCCTGGATCTCTTTTGAATAGGTACAAATCACTTACTGGTTTTTCAAACAACATGATGATATCTGAACCGCCAAAACAGAATTTTCCAAATTCACGTCCTTTCACTACTTCTTGTCCTTCGTTAATTACCATTTCTTTTGTGATTCCGTTTTTCTCATCTTCTTCCGTATACATCAATACTCCAGAAACTTGCGCCATTCCTATAGGAAGAATTGCCACTTTTCCTACTTCTTCTCCAGCATCTACAATAATTAAACCGCGCGCTTGGTTGAATTCGTATCCATCTCCAGAGCCATCTGGTGCATCAAATTCACCATCATCTGTCATCTCTACATTTAAGTATACTTTTCCTTGAATATCCTTTATTTCCAATACTTTTCCACTCACAGGTGTGTGAAAACGATGGTAATCGTATGGTCCTAAAAAGTAATGTACAAACGTTCCGCCATAAAAATCACTTGCATATGTACTTCCATCAAGCAATTCTTCCACAGTTCCTATGGTATGTGTGTGCTTCAAACGATTTTGTGTAATTTGACCATCTTTCCCTAGCACATTTCCTTCTGCATCAATTTTATAATCTTCTTTATAAGTACAATCGGCAGGTGCTACGATTGTTGTATTATCAGTAGGTGCTGCAATTGGTCGCAATGGCGAAATTCCGGTAACAGCATCTGCATGATTGAATTCTCTATAAAAAAATTGATTGAACGTTGTCCAAGTACTAGTATTATCCGCATAAAGTGGATAATTATACATTGGATTATGCTTGAAAGAATATAAACTTTCTTTCGTTAACGAGTCAGTTGTATTGAGGAAACTTCCCCACGCTTGTGCAAACTTAACTAGCCAATCAGAAAACTCTGGGAAGCTTTGCATTGATAAGTTACTATCAGGAACTTTTTGGTCAACTAACCAATAAAATTGGCATAATAAATCAAAAACTTTCTGGTTATATCCATTAGAAGTATCTGTACTTTTCCATGCATTTGGATAATTTGGATCATCACTTTCATCTGGTACTAAACGCACATACATATCTAAATAGTCGTAATAGTTTTCAATGGTAATTGGCCACGCATTTCCGTTAAACACATCATTGTAAGCATTATACAAATCTGAATTGAGTTTGGTTTCTGCAGAAATTCTCGCTGCAATTAATGAAGCTTCTAAAGCAACTTTCATAGGTGGATTGGCTGTAAGCAATGTTTGTAATTCTTGTACTACTTCGCTATGCGCATGAACTGAGGTATTTTTCATGGTGTAAGGTTTAATTGATTATATACCAAAAGTATTGTCAATCAAACAATAGTTATAGCGTACATCATTCCTATTTCAAAAGCAGGTATATTTGCTTATTTTAGAATAAATTTTTTAAATGATTCAAATTCGAAAGGCAACAAGTCATGATATTGAAGAAATTTCTGCTCTAGGAAAAAGTACATTTTTGGAAACGTATTTGCCAAATACTCCTAGAGAAGCTGTAGAAGAGTATGCCTCACGTGCTTTTCAACAAACGACATTGCAAACTGAATTTGACAACGATACAATTCACTATTTTCTCATCTTTTTTAACAAAGAAGCAATCGGTTATGGTAAAATTCAACTCAATGTTAGGAATGAACACATTGAAACTGTTGCGCTGACCAAATTGGATCGTTTGTATGTTGCAAAATCCTTTCATGGACAACAACTAGGACAACAGTTATTAGATTACCTTATTACTTTTTCAAAAAAATCTAAGCAACACGGTATGTGGTTGTATGTACTGATTAAAAATGAACGTGCAGTACGCTTTTACCAACGAAACCATTTTAAAGTGGTTGGCGAGTATGATTTTAAAGTATCTGAAACACGCTATAACCCAAATTATGTGATGTATTTGTCATATTCGTATTAATAGCAAACTGGTTTTTCATGTATTTTTAGACAAATCAATTATGAATGAAAAACTGTATACTATTAATCGTCGTTAACGTTCTTCTTTTTAGTTGTTCCCCAAAAACAGCAACCCAATTTATCCTATTTGATGAAGAATTTACATTCACATATCAAGACGCACTGACTTCTTCCCCGAGCAAATCTCACTATTATGTTACCCATAACAAACTGTTTCCTAATGTGCCTAAAGATTGGACATACCCAATTGATTATAGAAACGGGAGTGTTCATATTCGTATAGAAGTTATTGAAAAACCAATTGGAAACGCACCGACCAAATGGACACTTTGTTATATTCCAAATTTTAGAAAAAACAATGAATATGGTTGCACGAGTACTGATTTATTTACAACGACAGGCGTTTTTGAAAAAGATGTTTCTATGAACGAATTTTGGGAAAACGAGTCCATTATTTGGTCAAAAGGTATTCAACAAATGGATTTGATTATTAAAGATGATAGTGGCGGACAAGGTCATGCTCATAAACGTCCTGACTATGAAAAGTTTTTCCCCACAAAAGTTCGAATTACCATGATTCAAGTAGCAAAAGATGAAACCTACAATCCAAAACAATTTCAACATATTTTTGATTCTGAATAAATTTTAAGTAGTTTTCCTACTGTAATCATATTGATTGTGAAACCAACCACCACCAACATATCGCTCACTCTTGGAAATCGCTTGCGCGAAATATTAACCGAAGGAACGTGGGTTACAGGAACCAACGTGCTCAACGAAATTTCCTCTCTTATATGGAAAGATGCGACACAAAAAGTACACAATTTGAATACGATTGCTGATTTGACTTTTCATTTACATTATTACATTGCTGGTGTTGCAGATGTTTTTGAAGGCGGTCATTTAAACATTCGAGATCAATTCAGTTTTGATGCGCCGCCAATCACTTCACAGGAAGATTGGCAGCAACGCATAGACCTTTTTAAAAACGATTCCAAACGGTTTATTTTGTTGGTTGAAAACATGTCAGAAACCACTCTTTTTGGCAGTTTTGTCGATAAAAAATACGGAAGCAATTATCGTAATATAGATGTCATAATTGAGCATACATATTATCATTTGGGACAGATCGTATTGATTAAAAAATTACTTCAACAATCGTAAGCTTTTTTACAAAGTATCTAATTGATTACTTTTCTTATCATCACTGATTGTCCAAAAGAACCCTACAAAGAAAAATTGATCTGCTGCTGGGCGTTGTACCATTCGCTGAAATGTTCCATTTACATCTGGTTGATTTGCGTACTCATAGCCAAACACGTTTCGAAAACCTAATGCATTCGATACCGAAAAGTACAAGATTTTTTGTGGGGAAATTAAATAAGCCCAATTCATACTTAAGCTATGATAATCTTTTGTTTTTTCACCTAAAAACAAGTTGGTATTTGGGTTAGTATATGTTCTTCCAGTAGAAAAATTATAACTAAACCCAATTTGACTTTTTAATGATTCTACCCAGTGTTTGGTTACTAACGAAAAATTGTGCGTAGTCGCAAAATTTGGTGTTGCTTCTACAGGAAAATTTTCAAACTTTCGCTTGGTATCCAAGTAAGAATAAGATACCCAATAATCTACATTTTTAATGCTTTTATTATCTCTCCAAAAAATATCCAATCCTGTGGCATGACCAAATCCATCATTAGCGAAATGTGTATTTGGTTGTACAAAGTCTCCTGAAAAAGTAATTAAATCAGTATATGTTTTGTGGTAGGCTTCCGCTCGAAATGTTTTTCCATCATATACATATTGATAGTTCAAAATATAGTGCGTTGCATTTTCTGGCTTGAAATCTGTGTGAAACTTTAGGTAATTTGCATTCGGATTTTGATAAAATTGTCCAAAAGCAACTGATACTTGATCTTTTTCTGAGGTTTTATAAGCAACTGATATTCGTGGTGATATGACTGTCTCTTTTAAAAGATCTGCATGGTCTAACCGAATTCCCGCTTTTAATGCAAAATTTTTAGAGAAAAAAACGTCTGTTTCTGCAAAAGCCCCTACTAAATTGCTTTTAAACCCATAGTCAACTTGAGAAACCGTTGGACTTTCATAATCTTCTGTAAAATCAGTTGTAAAATATTCAGCACCAAAACTCAGTTTGATCCGATTATTGAAATTCTTTTTTAGTTTGGTTTTAAAGTGAAACGAGTTTTCATTGCTTTGGATTCGATCGTCAATCACACGAATTTTAGAACGATCACGCGTGTAACTTAATCCGCTTGCAATTGACCATTTTTCGCCTAAAGTTCCTTTGTATGAACCATTCATATATAGATTAGTATTGCTTAATTTGAAGCGAACCAATTCGTCAAAATTGATACTTTCTTGATCTAGTTCAAAGTTTGTGATATCAAATGCTGTATAAAATTTTAGTGTTCCATTGGTGAAATGATGTCGAAAAACAGTTTCTCCTTGTCCGCCTTGAAATGGTTTGATCCATTCGTTACGATCGGGAAAAACTTCTAAATACGGAGCTAAATTGATATATGAGGTGCTAAAGCTTACCGATCCCTTTTCCCATTTTTCAGTATGTCCTAATGCACCTCCAACTGTCATCACCGAAATGTCTGTTTTTTCTTGATCAGGTTCATTGATTGTGTTTAGTTCTAATACACCCGACAAAGCTTGACCGAATTCTGCTGAATAGCCTCCTGTAGAAAACGTAATTCCTTTAAATAAAAATGGGGAATAACGTCCACGTGCAGGAATATTATTAGTCGTATTACTATAAGGTGTAAATACACGTATTCCATCAATAAAAATCTGAGTTTCTTCAGCGCGACCTCCACGTACAAATAAGCGACCATCTTCGGCCACTGTGCTTGTTCCTGGTAAGGTTTGCAAAGCGCCAACAAAATCACCTAAAGCACTTGCCGTAGTTACAATGTCTAAAGGTTTGAGTGCGGTAACTTTGGCATTTTCTCCCGCTTCAAATGATCCTGCACTTAAAATCACGGCATTCAGAGCATCGACATTTTCTCTTAGTTTTATTGTTATTCCTTGCATTTGTGAAACGTGTAAAGCAAGCTCTTTTGTTTCAAACGATAAAAAAGAAACCACTAGAATCTGCGTACCAGTGGTGTCAGTAGTAAATGTATAAGCTCCTTGTTCATTGGTAGATGCGCCATCATAAGTTCCTTTCAAATATACATTGGCACCAAAAATAGGTGTGCCTGATTCGTCAGTAACTGTACCCGACACTGTTGTTTGTCCTACTAAAATCGCATTCGTAAATAAAAAAAGAAGTGCCAATATTTTTTTCATGATTGATGAGTTATTTTTTGTTTGATGATGGCACAAATTTCTTGTGAATTGAAAAAAAACTAAAAAAGAAACTACTCAATTGTCGTAAATTTAGGATGAATTGTATTTCGAAGTACATTGTGTAAAAAATAGAATTATTGTACTTTTGAAACACACATTCCAATTGTAAATAGTAGTTTTTATGAGCATCATGCCATTTATTTCTATAGCTGTAATTGCTATTTTTATCTATCTTATATTCAAGTCAAAAAAAGAAACATCTTCCTTTTCTAAAACTTCTTCGCAGGGATATCAGACTATTGATGACAAGTTTAATGCAGAACGAAAGCAAAAGCAGGAACGTATTAATCGTATTTTGGAGAAAATAAATGACAAAGGCGTTGAAAGTTTAACTTCTCATGAAAAAGCAATATTGGACGAATATTCAAACTCCAACTAATGGCTTCTATTTTTGGACATGCTCTTGTTGCTTTTACCATTGGAAAAGTTGGAAACCCAAAATTGAATGCAAGAAAGCTTTCACTACTTCTTATTTTTTGCGCTGTTATTCCAGATGCAGATGTAATTATGTTTTATTTTGGATTTCCGTATTTGCATCCTTTGGGGCATCGTGGTTTTACACATAGTATTTTATTTGCAATCATCTTAGCTTTTAGTATGAAAGCTATTTGTTACAGAAAAATTCCTTACATTTCTAAAACAGGTATGCTTCTTTTTGTTTTATTTATGATTGCTACTCTTTCTCATAGCTTGCTAGACGCATGCACTAATGGTGGTCGCGGTGTAGGTTTTTTTATTCCTTTTGACAATACTCGTTATTTTTTTCCATGGCGTCCTATATTGGTTTCTCCATTAGGAGCAAGCAATTTTTTTAGTGAATGGGGATGGCGTGTCATTCAAAATGAGGTTTTATTTATTGGAGTTCCTGCTATTTTTATAGTATTATTGAATAACTTTTTTTCGAAAAAAAATCACTTCCCATCATGAAAACTAAACTTTTTACCTTCTTTTTTACCATTATTGTTCTTTTGGAACTCTTTTTTGGAAGTTTTGAAACATATATCACTTGGCATTACATAACAAAACCTGCAATTGTTATTTCTCTACTTTTATTTTTCATCTCCAATGCGGCTCACATAAAACCTGCTATTCGAGTGACAACTATTTTAGCTTTATTGTGCTCTCTGTGTGGTGATGTGTTGTTGATGTTAGTAACTCGATCAGAAAGTTTTTTTATTGCAGGATTAGTTTCCTTTTTACTCGCACATGTAATGTATATTATTACTTTTTTAAAAGATCGAAACAACCAGCGAAATAGTACTCTTTTTATACTCTTTCTTTTGCTATACGCTTCTGGCCTTTTTTGGTTTATTAAAGATGGATTAGGAAATTTGTTGATTCCTGTTGTAGTGTATATGACTATTATTTTAGGAATGGCAACCTCTGCCTACTTGCGAAAAGGTAACGTTTTAGATAATGGTTATTTTCTTGTTTTTATAGGTGCTTTATTTTTCATGATTTCAGATAGTCTTTTGGCAATCAATAAATTTTATTCCCCGCTTCCTTTTTCGCATATTGGTATTATGCTGACCTATGCTATTGCACAATTTTTAATTGTTTTAGGTATACTGAAGAGTTACAAGAGCTAACGTGTATATTTTTTTCACTAAATTGCATTGCTTTTTAGGGAGTTAGCATTAATATGAAGTTTTTCAGAGTCTTTATTATTCTTTTTTTGATCAATTTGTCTTTAGATATTTACTTTAATAATGCTAAAGAATTTTATGAATTACGTTTACTAACCAAGCCTTTGATAACTATTCTATTGGGTATATTTTTCTACCTCAATAGTACGAAAATGCTATTAGTACACAGAGCCTCAGTATTGGGCGCTTTATTTTTTCTTTGCGTAGGAGATATTGTTTTATTAGAAGACACTTCTTTTTATTCTTTCATGGGAGGTTTATTATCGTTTTTGATAGCATTGCTTTTTTACTCTTTTTATTTTTACAGACAAACAGTATATGACGTAGATCGATTGATTCCTTTTTTGGCTATTTCGCTTCTTATCGCATTATTTTTAATGTACTTCATGTTTGATGGCTTAAACAACATGCTCATTCCTGTAATGATTTATATTGCTACTGTTTTAAACTTTACGAAGATTGCTTTTTTGCGCTATAAAAATGTTAATAAAAAGAGTTACCATTTAGTGCTTATTGGAGCATTGCTATTCTCAATTACACAAACAATCGTTGGATTGAATGCTTTCTATCGAGCTATCCCGCACAAAGACATATGTATTATGCTTTTTTATGGAATGTCACAACTATGCATTATCCTTGGTATTTTATATTTAAAACCGTTCAATGAAAACGTGCCGAACTCATAAACCTAGCGTCTTTTGGTGTTTTTAAATGGTCTAATAATTAATCTAGCTTCGCGATCAAAACGCACATAATTATACACCCAATTGATAAAAACAACCAATCGATTGCGGAAACCTATCAAAAAGAAAAGGTGGACAAACATCCAAACAAACCATGCAAAGAATCCTTGAAACTTAAATCTAGGTAAATCAACCACTGCTTTATTTCTACCAATAGTTGCCATTGATCCTTTGTCGTAATATTGAAATGGTTTCATTTCTTTTCCATTAATCTTACGAACGATATTCTTTCCTAAATGCTTTCCTTGTTGAATTGCTGGTTGTGCCATCATTGGATGCCCATCTGGATATACTTCACTTTGCATACAAGCAATATCTCCTACGGCATACACATCATCAAGCCCTTTAATTTGATTAAATTCGTTAACTGATATCCTATTTCCCCTAGTCGTAAATTCTTTTCCATCCACGCCTGGTATGGTAGCCCCTTTTACACCTGCAGACCATATCAGTGTTGCTGTTCTAAAAATTGGTTTTCCATTGGTTTTGGCCCATTCACCATCGTAAGTTGTAACTCGCAAATTCTTCCAAACATCAACACCAAGACTTTGTAAGTAATCTTCAGCCTTTTCAGAAGCTTCTTCACTCATTGCAGGCAACACACGTGAAGCACCTTGTACCAAATTGATTTTAACTTGACGTGTATCAAGATCTGGGTAATCTTTAGGTAAAATCCCTTTTTTTATCTCTGCCAAAGCACCAGCTAATTCCACACCCGTAGGTCCGGCTCCAACAATCACAAAGTTCATTAGTGCGTTGCGTTCTTCAAGATCGGATGTTAAAATTGCTTGTTCAAAATTTTCTAAAATTAAACTACGGAGATTTAACGATTGTGGAATCGTTTTCATGACCATACTGTTCTTTTCTATTTCGTCATTTCCAAAAAAATTGGTTTCAGAGCCCGTAGCTATAATCAAATAATCATAGCTCAAATCACCAATATCAGTACGCACATTTTTTTGTTCCGCATCAATAGATTCTACATTGGCTAATCGGAAGTAGAAATTAGGATAATCTTTTACAATTTTACGAATAGGATATGCAATCGAATCGGGTTCTAATCCGCCTGTAGACACTTGATAAAGTAACGGTTGAAATGTATGATAATTATGTCGATCAATTAATACAGCTTGCACTTCCTGTTTTCCTAATTGTTTTGCTATAGAAATTCCTGCAAATCCGCCACCAATAATGACAACTCTTGGAAAACTCGTTGTTGGTATGTTCATAAAAAAGTTCCTTAACTCAACAAAAGTACGGCTTTCTAATTTTTTTTTGAAAAATATGTAACATATTTGTGTATTGAAACACATATAGGCAAACAACCATCAAAAAATTGAACAACAACCTCGAACATAATTTTGTTACCGAATTAGAACGCCATCAGAATATCGTTCATAAAGTATGTAGAATTTATACATCCAATAGAGATCAGCACAATGACCTTTTTCAGGAAATTACCATACAATTATGGAAAGCATATCCTAAATTCAGAGGCGATTCAAAATTTAGTACTTGGATGTATCGTGTAGCTCTCAATACAGCAATTACATTGTATAGAAAGTCTAAACGAAATGTAAAAACGCAGGATTATGAAACTGTTGTCTTTAAGATAGCATCTGATGATTATGATGATACAGAGGAAGAGCAATTGAAAATTATGTACAAAGCAATAAAGCAGTTATCTGATATTGAAAAAGCCTTGATTTTTTTGTACTTAGAAGATAAAAATTATAAAGAAATAGCCGAAACAATTGGTATTACAGAAGTAAATGCTCGTGTGAAGATGAACCGAATTAAAACCAAATTGAAAAAGATTTTAAATCCATAAATTATGGAAGAATTAGACTTACTAAAAAAAGATTGGAAGAAGCAAGAGGCACAACAGCCAAAGCTATCTTTCGAAGATATTGATAAAATGACTCATAAAAAATCTTCATCATTAGTGAAATGGATTTTTTATGTAAGTTTATTTGAGCTAGGCTTCGGTTTTATTGTCGCTGCCTTATTATTTATTTTTCAACCTGAAGCCATGGAAGAACCTGCTACTCCAGGGTGGTTCAATTGGTTTTATTACTTGTCATTTCTTGTTGTTTTTTACTTTATCTACAAATTCTTTATTAATTATAAAAAAATCTCTACGACAAGTTCAGTTAAAGAATTGATGCAAAACATCATGACAACTCGAAAAACTGTTAAATATTATATTATATATAGTTTAAGTGCTATCGCTGTTTCTGTTTGTGTAGCAGTTCCTACTGGTTTTATTCAAGGAGCAGGCGGTATAGAGCAATTTAAAGCTGAAGCCACACTAAGTAGTTATTTAATGCTCGCTTTGGTTACTATTTTATTAGCATGTATTATCGTTTTAATTTTTTATGCAATATACTATCTCTTATATGGGTTGTTAACTAAAAAATTACAACGCAATTACAAAGAGCTAAAACAATTAAAATCTTAGCATTTACCATCAAAAAAATCATATTGTCATGAAAAAAGCATTTTTTTTAATTTTATTTTTTGCAATTAGTCTCTCACTAAGTGCACACCCTGATACGAAGCGTTTTCAAAAACAATCAACAGATTATGTGCTCACAAATTCATCTTATAGTTCCGTATATATTACTAGTAACGGTGGGTTGATTCAATTGATTTATACTATGTTTACCAAAGTTGGACAAGTAATTTATACTTCTACTCACAATCAAAATACGAATGTTAAACAAGAAGATATACTATCAAAATAATAGATAAAAAAAAAGACTCTGTATTAGAGTCTTTTTTTTATCTATTTTCTAATATTCCCACTTTCGTTTTTTATTCAATTCTTCCATCGCTTCGAGTTCTTCTTGAGAAATCACCTTTAAGAATGATGGATGTTGCTCTATTGCATATTCAATTTTTTCAATAATATCAGCAACACTTTCATTTTCATAGTCAATCGCTAATGGTTCTTTAATCTCCATAGACTGAAGAATGCCTTTCTTTTTAATTCGTAGCCCTTTACGATCAAATGAACGTCTAAAACCATCTATTACAATTGGTACTACTATAGGCTTGTACTTTTTAATGATATGAGCTGTTCCTTTACGAATTGGTTTCCAAGGGCGAGTAGTTCCTTGAGGAAATGTAATAACCCAACCATCGTTTAGAGCAACTCCTATATTAGAAATATCGCTCATTTTTACCTGTCGATTCACATTTTCTCCATTAGCTCTCCATGTGCGTTCAATGCTAACAGAACCTGCATAAGCCAAAATTTTAGGTAGCAACCCTGATTTCATGGTTTCTTTTGCAGCTACATAGTAAAGGTTTAGCTTAGGATTCCACAAATACCCTACATTTTTAATAGAATCTTCACGTCCTTTCAAACTCGCATTAAATACGTGAAACATTGCAACTACATCAGCAAAATACGTTTGGTGGTTAGAAACGAACAAGACTTTTTTATCTGGTAATGAACGTAATACTTCTGAGCCTTCAATTTTAAGTTCATTAAAACCTCGATAACGTCGATGTGTTAACATTCCTGCAATTCTGATAAGCCATCTTTTTAAAAAAAGTATATGTCCGAAAGGATTCCTCTTGAATAATCCCATGTATTTTTAATTTTAAGCGAATGACAAATTTACGAAAACTAATTTGAAATGGCTTCAGAAATGACGTCTTTAACTTCACTTAACATCATCGCAGTTGCTCCCCAAACCACATATTTATTGAGATAAAACGAAGGAACTTTAATTTTTTTAGCATATGAAGTGGAAAGTTCTTTTTCGATAATAGTTTCTTCTGATAATAAATCTTTTAGAGAAACTTCAATAATTTCTTCAACTTCAGAAGCTTGTGGAACAAATTGAGGAGTATCCTCCAAAATTCCAAGAAAAGGTTGTACTGTAAAATTACTTGGTGGAATATAAGTTGCTGTTAGCTCTTTTACAATTGTTATAGCGGTTCTATCCACTCCTACCTCTTCTTCTGTTTCTCGTAAAGCTGTCGCGATATAATCCTCATCTTCCGGATCTACTTGTCCACCTGGAAATCCAACTTGATTAGAGTGCACACCTTTATACGTTTTTCTTAAAATCAACACGAGTGTTGTTTCATAATATGCATTGGGATAAAACAAAGCCATAACCGCTGATTTTCTTGAATTCTTCATTTGTTTTTCCATACTCCTTATTTCTTCTTGGCGAATTGCAGGCGCCATTTTAAGCTGTGAATCAACTCCTGGAAGTTGGATTTTTGCTATTTTTGGAAGGATTTTTTTAAAATGATTAAAATTCATCTATGAGAAAAATTTGCTTTTTACTATGGACGATCTGTGTAATTTTAGGCTGTGAAGATACTAAAACTTCTACACCTTCTTCACAAGAAGTGCAAAAAACTGACACAATCAAAACTGTGAAAGAAATAGCAAAAAAGAAACCCAAAAAGAAGGAAAAAAACATTTTAATTACTAGCGAGAATGTACTTGATTACATGATTGCATACGGAAAAGAAAATCCGGAGAAAAAAGTACGTATTGTGACCGACTTTGGTAATATTGATGTTGAGCTTTATGAAGAAACTCCTTATCATAGAGCCAATTTTATTATGCTGGCAAAACGAGATTATTTTTCAGGAACACAATTTCATAGAGTTGTAAAAGACTTTGTCATTCAAGGAGGAAACTCAGATGGTTGGGATATTGCTAAAAAGCGTAGAAAAATCGGCAATTATTTACTTCCACCTGATACTAGAAAAGGGTTTAAACATGATCGTGGTGTTATTTCAATGCCTAGTGGCGATATAGACCGAGCGTACAAATATGCTTCTCCTTATGAGTTTTTTATAGTGCAAAAAGAAGGAGGTACACATCATTTGAATAAAGAATATACTGCTTTTGGAAAAGTGATTTCAGGAATGGATGTCGTTGATGAAATCGCCAATCAGGAAACAGATAAAGGTGAATGGCCCAAAAAGAATATTATGATTCATCGTGTAGAAGTCTTAGATTAAATAAGTCCCTATACGCCATATTTTTTTGAGTGTGAAGCCTACTATCTTATTTAATATAGTTAGTTTTGCGCTTTTTATAATTAACACTCATAAACATGAAAAACGTTTGCTTATCTCTTTTTGTCTTTTTCCTATTTTCCTCTAAAATTTTCGCTCAGATTACCTTTGAAAAAGGATATTATATCAATCAAAGCAACCAAAAGATTGAATGTTTTATCAAAAATGAAGACTGGATTAATACGCCTTCAAAATTTGAATATAAACTTTCTACTGATGGCGAAGTAAAAATATTACGAAAAAATGGTTTCAAAACACTTGTCATTAATGATGCTTTTAAGTTTGAAACACATACCGTTCCATTTGATGCCTCAAGTAAAGCTATAGCCAACCTAACCTACGAACGAAGTCCAAACTTAAAAGACACTTTACTGATTCTCAATGTACTTATAGAAGGAAAAGCTACTTTATATGAGTTTTCAGATGGTGACAAAAGAGCTTTCTTTTATAAAAAAGAAACGAATGAAATGAAGCCATTAATCTACAACGTTTATACTAATGAAAATCGAGATATCTTATACAATAATAGATATCAACAACAGCTCATGACCGAATTATCTTGTGGAAACGTTAATGAGAAAAGAGTGTCTCGTATTGATTATAAAGCAGGCGATTTGAAATCATTCTTTTTAGATTATAATACCTGTGAAGGAGGAACTAGCGTAGAGTTTAAGAAAAATAAAAAAGCAATATTTCATCTTAAAGCCTTTGCTGGTGTTTACAATGGTAGCGCAGTTACTGATCTTTCTGCAATTACCTTTTTTAGAGGTGGCATTGAATCTGAAGTGACTTGGTCACCTACTTTTGGTTTTGAAGTGGAGTATGTTTTTCCTTTTAACAAGAATAAATGGTCAATGTTTATTGCGCCAAATTATAGTTCTTACAAAGGTGATAGTCAATTTTATGATTTATCCATTAACAGAAAATATACATTAGAATACAGTGCAATTCAAGTTCCTTTAGGATTTAAACACTATATGTTTTTAAATGATACTTCCAAACTATTTCTAAGCGGAGCAGTTGTGATGGATTTCTTATTAGATGCAAAAGGAAGTGGAAACTATACTATTGCTAAAGACCGTTTTTCTACGTCTGCTGGCGTAGCATTAGGAATTGGTTACAGTTATGATGCATATTCTATTGAGGCAAGATATATTCCTAACAGAGAATTATTAGAAAACGCTTCGCAATCAAGTGTAAAACTGCAACAGTTTTCTATAACAATAGGATATACAATTTTTTAAAAAACAGACTTAATTATTGATGAGAAGGAACTTACTAAGCGGGTTAAGTTCCTTTTTTTATTGATATAATTTTGGCAACTGAATTTTAAATTTTACTACTAGCAAACGTATGGTAATAACCATAGATGCTGTAGAAATATAAATCACATTTTCATCAAGTTTAAAATACTGAAGTACAAAAAATGTAACACCTCCTAAAACACAAGCTATTGCATAAATTTCTTTGCGAAAAATTACTGGAATTTCATTGCATAAAATATCTCTGATTACTCCGCCAAAACTAGCACTCATTGTTCCTAAGGCTATACAAATAAATGGATGTAATTGCTGCGAAATTCCAATTTCAACACCTATAATCGTAAATACACCCAAACCGATTGTATCAAATAAAAACAGTGACTTTCGTAGCTTATTCAATCGTTTCTTAAAAAGAATAGAAAAAATAACGGCAAGTGTAATGGCGTATCCATAGTTCAAATCGTTCATCCAGCCAACAGGTGTTTTTCCAATCAAAACATCTCGCAATGTTCCACCTCCAACAGCTGTAACAAATGCAATAATAAAAATACCAAATGCATCCATACGTTTTTGCATAGCCACTAAAACTCCTGAAATGGCGAATGCGAAAGTTCCAATAATATCTAATACGTAAATTATCATTACATGTTTTGCGTGTAAAAATTGTAATCTTTGATAATGATGTCAATAAAAGAAGTTGTTTTTTCAGAAGATTTAGTATCTATCACTTCTTCAATTTTAGCTCTCAATTTGTTGAGTGTATCAAAATCCTTTCCTTTTTTGGCTATCAAATAAGTTTCTTTGATAATGCGCATATCGTTGTCTGATAATTTAATTACAGACGGATACTGCGGTTTATAATTATCTCCTATTTCTTCCAAAATGGTATGTGAGATACGTATTTTATTTTTTAAAGAAATCACAGAAGTTCCAGCAGTCATATCACCCAAACGTTGCCCTTTTTCACTTACAATTACAGTAATCATTGCAATAAAACCACTCAGTATATTCAAATCAATGATACGAAAAAACCACCGAATCAAGTAATCAATAAATGAAGCTTGATACCCATCAATTTTTACAACTCGTATTTTTAATGCTTTCTTTCCAAGCGTTTGTCCTTCAAACAACGATTCTAAAATTAAGGTGTAAAAAATTGCTGGAAAAAGTAATAAAACCCACACAGAAATCACTGACCATTGATCCCAATCTTGCATAAACCCACTATCATAGTAAAGTGACGACATTACCCACCAAACAATGGTTCCATACGAAACTTTAATAAGCATATCTATCAAGTGTGCTACAATTCGTTCTCCCACTGATGCTAATGTAAAATCGATATTTACATTTTGCGTAGTATTAATTTGTATCTCTGACATATAATGTTTTATTTTAGCATACTTATGAGAGAAGTTGCATTCATCAAGCAAAATAAAGAAAAATGGTTAAACTTTGAAAAAACCATTTACAATAATCAATTCAAAAATCCAGATACACTTTCATCATTATACATACAATTGATGAATGATTTGGCGTATGCACAAACGTATTACCCTAAAAGTAAAACGATTGGTTATTTGAATCAACTTGCGGCGGCAGCTTTTCAACGTATTTACAGAACCAAGCGAGAAAAAAGCAATCGTTTTATTTCTTTTTGGAAAACCGAAGTTCCTTTAATCATGTACCAATTTCGTCGCTATGTATTATATGCTTTTTTAATCTTTGGCGTGTTTGTAACAATAGGAGCTGTTTCTGCTGCTTATGACGATTCGTTTGTTCGGCTTATTTTAGGTGATAATTATGTAAACACAACTCTTGAAAACATTGAAAATGGAGATCCTGTAGCCATATACAAAAGCGGTAGTAACTGGGGAAGTTTTATCGGAATTACGCTGAACAATTTATATGTAGGTATTCAATCCTTTTTATATGGTGTATTTGGCGGTTTTGGTACAGGATATATTTTAATGGTGAATGGTATTATGCTTGGTTCATTTCAATACTTTTTTCACGAACAAGGAGTTTTATGGGAAAGTGTTCGAGGAATTTGGATTCATGGTGCTATGGAAATCTTTGCAATTGTGATTGAAGGAGCTGCTGGATTGCTTCTCGGTGCTAGTATCCTGTTTCCTAAAACATACTCACGGATGACTTCTTTTAAAATGGGACTTAAAAACGGTATAAAAATATTAATCAGTACATTTCCTTTTACCTTTGCTGCGGGCTTTTTGGAAGGTTTTGTAACTAGGTATTCCAACAGTATGCCTAATTGGCTTTCTGTCGGAATCATACTTGTAACATTAAGTATCATTTCATATTATTATTTGATTTACCCACATATCATACACAAAAAATTAAGAGCGAATGTTTCAACTTTATAAAGCAAGAAATTTTAGTGCGTATTTTAAAGATACGTTTGACTTTTTACGATTACATGGAAAACACTTCTTTAGGAACTACATCATTGTAAATGGTGTATTTTTATTGATTCTCATAGCCATGTCAATTATCTTTATACAAGTATATAGTGATATTTTTGTGCAAGATTTCGTACTAAACAGAAATCCTGAAGCGCTCACAAATTATTTAAATCAACATTCTGCCTCAATTATTACCTATGCTATTATTTTTATAATTGTAGGGTTAATTGTAGGTATTTTAAATTATGCTTTCATTCCTATTTACTTTAAGCTTTATCAAAAACATAGTGGAGCAAATTTTATGGTCAATGAAATAGTAACTGAATTAAAAGCCAATATTGGAAAGCTTTTCAAATATATTTTAGCGGCCATTGTAGTGTCTATTCCTGCCATTATAGTAGCAGGAATTATTTCATTAATCTTGTCTATAACAATCATCGGAATCCCATTCATACTTTTTGTAGTTGCGTTGATTACTTTATTTTATCATTCTGCTTTAATGGAATACATTCTATCAAACAATAAGAAAGTATTTGATTGTTTCAGCTATAGCTTGAATTTATGCTTTCAAAAGTTTTTTCCTGCTATTGGAACTGTAGCTGTTTTTATGCTTATGTCAATTATATTTCAATCAATTTTTGGCATGATTGAGTTTGTAATCTCGATGATTTTAGGTGTCACTTCTTTAGAAGAACCGACAAACATTTATGATCTTGATAGATGGTCTTTTACATTTATCTTCATCTTTACCATACAAATCATTTCATATCTGGTTAACTATCTGGTTTCTGCCGTTTTACAAATCAATCAAGCTATCATTTATTTCGGTCTCAAAGAAGAAAGAGAAAATATAAATACACAAAGTACAATTGATCAAATAGGTTCTGATGACTAAGAATGCGTAGCTTTATTCGATACATACATGCATGTGGACTACTAGTCACTATTACAGTTCCTTCTTTTTTGATGGGGATGAATACTAATATGCCTAAAACACAATCACAGCAAACTGTTATAGAAGACACCAGCAACGTTTCTCCTCAAAAATTTGATGAAAATTTTAAAGATCGCTATACCAGTAGTGATTATAAATACGAACAAGAAAAGTCAGAAGGCTGGCTGGGAAATTTTATCGATTGGCTAGAAAAATCTGTTCAAGACTTATTTAATTTAGGTTCACGTCAAGAAGCTTCCAACTTTATAGATGATATGATTAACATTTTCTATGTATTAGTTGTTATCCTCGTTGTTTTTTTCATTGTAAAAGCACTTATGAATGGTGAAGGACGTTGGGTTTTTGGTAAACGTTCAGATAAAAAAGGTATTCGTCATGAAGATATTGCAACAGATATTCATGTTACCAACTTTCAAAAATTGATTGAGGATGCTGTAAATGAAGGGAACTATCGCTATGCAATTCGTTATCACTACTTGGATATGCTAAAAAAAATGAGTACCGCCGGTATCATTTCGTATGATCCTGATAAAACAAATTTTGACTATGCTTCTGAAATAACTGACTCGTTCATAAATGAACATTTTCTGTATACTTCCTACTTGTACAATTATATTTGGTATGGTGAGTTTACTATTGATCAGCAACAATATGAAAAAGCTGCTTCATCGTTCACATTTCTTCTTAAAAATATGGCCGCATGAATCGTACGCTAAAAATATATTTAGGAGTTTTAATCTTCATTATCATTGCAGCAATGTTTTTTGAAGTATCAAGTCCGGCTACGATTGATTGGCGTGAAACTTATAACGAACGACAAACAAAACCTTTTGATTTAGAAGTATTTCACAAAGAATTGGCTAATGTTATTGATGAAGGAAAAATCAAAAACATTTACCGAACTCCATACGAATTTTTCAATGCAAATTATGATTGGGACATGTATAAGTTCAAAATTAATGGTACATACCTGAACATTAATCCTGACTCTTATATGGACGAACCTTCATTAAAAGAATTGCTAGACTTTGCATATGAAGGTAATACAGTATTCATCTCCTCTCGGGAAATTCCAGATTTTTTGAAAGACTCGCTCAACTTTACTACAGAATATAAGTTTGAAAAATCGACCAAAGCTGACTTGTCGTTTGCAAACTATACACTAAAATATAATAACATTACTGCTACTAAAGGGATAAAGAATATTTACTTTTCAAGTATTGATACGACATATACCATTCCTTTAGGTTTTCATAAGTTTGAAAAAGATAGCACTCGCACAAATTTTATCAAGATTCCATTTGGAGATGGAGCACTTCTATTACACACTCAACCAGCTGTGTTTACAAACTTTCATTTGCTCAAAGATGACCGTCATAAATATGTAGAAGCCGTTTTGGGATACATTCCTAAAAAAGATATTTTCTTTGACTCTCCCAACAAAATACAAAATGGAGAAGGCATCAGTAAATCAAGGTTGCGATTCATCTTGCAACAACCTGCCTTACGTTGGGCATGGTACATCGCATTGCTTTTTTTAATCATTTTTATTGTTTTTAATGCCAAACGAAAACAACGCATCGTAAAAGTAATAAACCCTCTTCCGAATACTACGGTCGATTTTACCAAAACTATTGGAAACCTCTTTTACGAAACCAAAGATCACGAGAATGTCGTACAAAAGAAAATTACCTATTTCTTAGAACATTTACGAACTGAATACTTAATGGACACACAGGTACTAGACGAAAAGTTCTGTACACGATTGTCCCAAAAAACAGGAAAACCGAAAGAAGAAATTGAACGATTGGTCAAACTCATACAAATCCTTCAAAAGAAGCTTTTTTATGATGAAAATGATGTATTGAACATCACAAAAGCCATCGAAGATTTTAAAAAGAGATAAACTCACAATATAATACATTCATTATATGGATTTTACAGAAGAAAACAATGAATTACAAGCTAGTAACGAACAAGAAACGCCTTTATCGTTTACCAATCGTATAGACTTGACCGAATTACAAGAAGGAATTCAACAAATACGCACAGAACTTTCCAAAGTAATTGTAGGGCAAAAAGGAATGATTGATATGCTTATTACTGCACTACTCGCCAAAGGTCACGTATTGATAGAAGGTGTGCCTGGCGTTGCCAAAACAATCACAGCAAAGTTGTTGGCAAAGTCTCTAACAGTAGATTTTGGCCGTATTCAGTTTACTCCAGACCTAATGCCAAGTGATATTTTAGGAACGTCTATCTTCGATATGAAAAAATCTGAATTTGAATTCAAAAAAGGACCTGTATTTACCAATATGTTATTGATTGATGAAATCAATCGTGCGCCGGCAAAAACTCAAGCAGCTTTATTTGAAGTAATGGAAGAGCGTCAAATTACTATGGATGGTACCAAGTATAGTTTGGAAGCACCTTTTATGGTTTTAGCAACACAAAACCCAATAGAACAAGAAGGAACCTATCGTTTGCCTGAAGCGCAATTGGATCGTTTTCTCTTTAAAATTAATGTTGACTATCCTTCTTTAGAAGAAGAAGTTGAAATTATTGTACGTGAACATGACCTTAAAGAAGCTAATAAAATAGATAAAGTACATTCTTTTTTAACCAAAGAGCAAATTACCAAATACCAAACTCTCGTAAATGATGTTGTGGTAGAACCGCATTTACTTAAGTATATAGCAGAAATTATTATTAACACACGTAGCAATCAGTTTTTATATATTGGAGCTTCTCCAAGAGCTTCTATTGCTATCCTCAAAGCATCTAAAGCATTTGCTGCTATCAACGGACGTGATTTTGTGACTCCTGAAGATATAAAGACTGTGGCTGTACCTGTGTTGCAACATCGTATCATTGTAACTCCTGAACGAGAAATGGAAGGTGTTACTTCGAAACAAATTATTCAACAGATTATTCAAACCATTGAAATTCCTCGATAAATAAAGACTTGCTCGTGCCAAAATTAAAAAGCTTTTTCTCATCATTATACCTCCAAAACCGTTTCTTTTACGGTTGTATGGCTGTTATTTTCTGTTTCATTATTAGCTTTTTATTTCCGAGACTTTTCTTTGCTTCAAAACTAATTTTTCTGATTTTTTGTACAGTTACCTTATTAGATATTCTTATTCTATACATGACAAAAACAGGAATATATGCCAAACGCAGAACTCCTGAAAAATTCTCCAATGGCGATGAGAATGAAATGTATATTCAAGTAGAAAACTACTATACATTTCCTATCTATATTGATATTATTGATGAAATTCCTGAACAGTTTCAAGTCCGTGATTTTTCCATAGAAAAAAAGATGAAAGCCTCAAGTTCGTTAGAACTGAAATATATGCTACGTCCTACAGAACGTGGCGAATATACCTTTGGAAAATTAAACATATTTGTAAAATCTGTATTAGGATTGGCTTCTCGACGTTTTTATTTTGACAACCAAGCTATGGTGCCTACCTATCCTGCTTTTATGCAATTAAAAAAATACGAGTTATTGGCTATCAGTAACCACTTAACTATGTATGGGATTAAAAAAATTCGTCGTATTGGACATACAATGGAATTTGAGCAAATTAAGGAATACGTACAAGGTGACGATTTGCGAACAATCAACTGGAAGGCAACTGCCAAGCAAAATCAATTGATGGTAAATCAGTATCAAGATGAAAAATCGCAACCAGTATATTCGGTCATCGATAAAGGACGTGTGATGAAAATGCCGTTCAATGAATTGAGTTTATTAGATTACGCTATCAATGCAACACTTGTTATGAGTAATGTAATCTTAAAGAAGCAAGACAAAGCAGGTATGTTTACCTTTTCTAAAAAAGTAGAAAACATCGTTGTTGCCGAAAAACGAAGTTCGCAAATGAGCATGATTTTAGAGTCATTATATAATATCTCTACAGATTTTTACGAATCGGATTACGGACGCTTGTATGCAGACATTAAGCGAAATTTAAAGCATCGCAGCCTCATCTTACTGTATACGAACTTTGAAACCATGGATGCATTGAATCGTCAATTGCCGTATTTAAAAGGAATTGCAAAGAATCATTTGTTAGTCGTAATCTTCTTTAAAAATACGGAGTTGAACGACTTAATTGAAAATGAAGCTACAACCATTCAAGAAGCATACGACAAAGTGATTGCAGAAAAGTTCTCTTTTGAAAAACGTTTGATTGTCAACGAACTCAAAAAATACGGCATCTACTCTATTCTCACCACGCCCGAAAACCTCACTATTGATGCTATTAATAAATATTTGGAAATGAAAGCACGTGGGATGGTGTAGGAAAGAAAAATTAATTATATTAGAAATATTAGATCAAAATCCTAACCTTGGAAGAAGTAAATTTGACCGAATTTATTATTCTAAAATAGATTACGATACAAATTGGGTAGCTATTTTAAAAGAATTAAGAAAAGAAAAATTAGTGGAAGAAAATCAATTGCTAATAACTTCAAAGGGGAAAGATTATTTAAAAAACAATTCACAATCGTAGTGTTCGGAACTTTAAATTATTTACTTCAATAAGTAATATAAAGTTTAGTGATACTTATTCACAATGATTAAATTAGATTTAGAGTTTTTTTATTATCCAGTAAAACAAATCCTTGATGCAAAGGATGAAGAGTATATAGCCTTATGGCCAATGATTGATGATTTCAAAAAGTTTATCAATACAACTTCTATCCCAGAAGTTTGTAAGCTTATAACAATAACATATAAGGAACAATATGCGCAACAGAAGTATTGGTATAGAAACCTTTTAAATAAAAATTCCTTCGAAATAGATTATGAATATCCTGAAGGAATAGATGACGAAATTGATAGATATGCTCCTAAGAATGTCTTACAAAGAAAAGATTTTGAATATATACTCATGCGGCAATTTGATGATTTTGAAAAAAATTGTTATTACCTAAAAGAATTTGAGATAAAGTTTTCAACTCCTCAGAATTTAGGTGAGCTTCAATATGCAATAGAAAACGGTCTAGAAGAAAAGGAATTTACAAAATCTGATACAGTTGATGAAGTATATTATATGGTTACAGATTCTCCTATTTCAAGAATAGAAATTAGTACAACAAAATTTTTAATGCGTATTAATCCTGAAAAGTGGGTTTGGTTCCCTGATTCTTAGATTTCGAGAAGATTAGAAGAAAAAATATGAAACTATCAGATATCAATTTAGGCTTTTTATGGGAAAAACAATTAGTTTAGAAAAAAAGAAAAATGTAAATAGTGTGTTGCCAGTCTTAAAAGCACTAAGTATATATGAAAGTGAAATAACTTCGTCTGAAGATGTAATCAATATATATGAAAAATATAAAAATGAGGGAACGATAAAAATTAAATTTAAAGAAGATTGTTTAGGCAGAATAATAGCACTTTGCAATGATTTAGAGTTAATGTATTCAATTAGTTAGAAATCGATTCCTAGTTTTTCAGTTGATATGAACTATAAATTTATAATAGAAACTAAAAAAAATATTTTACTTGTGACTCTTGTCAACGGGAACTGCTAATTTTAAAAAGGTTTTGTGTAATCAAAAGGAAAAATGATGAAACTCTTGATTTATGGTGGTGAAAATATAAAATACAGGTAATCAATTATACAAGAGTCTAAAAAACTAAACTGTGGAGATACAATATTTAAAAAAATACTTTCATGTAAAAGACACATTAAAAAATTATCCCACAAATAAGTGGAATCCAGAAGGTCTATCTTTAAAAGATATCGAAAATCTTGAACACATATTAAATGAAGGAAGTTCTTTTCCCAGAGCATTTAGAGAGTTTTTACATATAGGTGGTAAATATGATGGCTTGGGAATTAATGGTCCTATTGATGGACTCTACGATAGAATGACTAAAGGAGGTAAATTACGCATTCAAGGAAGGGGAATACAAATACACAGACCTTTTTTAACCTATCATAGTTTTGAAGGCAACGTTTTTTCTTTTATATATTTAGATGAAGGCGATGATCCTCAGCCTTGGAATATATCTATTGATGAAGCTTATGATACTGATGAAGGTGAAAATTTATGGAAGACGCCATTTACTATATTTAACGAAATGATACATTACCTCGTTGACAATGCTTTGAAAGGCTTACAACCTTGGTAAATTTAGTTATAAACTATTCTTAATAGAAACGACACACAAGACCCATTTGGCAAAGTAAAATAACACAATCCAATGGAAATAGAATACATGCAACAAATGGTAAAAAACCCTAAGCTATATGGTTTTGTTAATGAAGGAATGAACCTTGAGGAAATAAAACATTTAGAATCAGTATACAATTATGAAAATAGGTTTCCCAAAGCTTTTAGAGAGTATCTATATTTAGGAGGTAATTTTAGCAATATTCCTTTTGACGACTGGGGAAAAGGGTTTGAAGCGATGCAAAAAAGAATGCTAAAAGATCTAGCCGACGAAAATCAAAGTACTGAACGTCCTTTCTTTGCCTTTGATAATACGGCAGATTGTTACTTATTTATCTACTTGGATGAAGAAGTAGAAGATCCGAATGTCTATGTGTTTATTCCTTTTGCAGAAACTTTTGACATGGAATTTATAAAACCTAACGGATATACGTTTTCAGAATTCGTAAATGAAACGATTCATCGTATAAAAAACGATATTCCTATGTAACATGGAAAATTGTCCCCGCTTGTACAGCAAGAGCTTCTACCAATGCTACGGCATTACCGTAGCGAATTGGTCATAAAATGCCTTATCTTATTGACATTATTAACCTTAAAAACCAATATCCATGTTAAAAAGTATTACCAACCTTTCGGGGAGTACCATTATTGAGAAATCTGCACAGCGAAATATTCTTGGCGGCTACACAGGACGTTGTAAGAAAGACAGTGATTGTCCAGGTGGAAGATGTATCGGTGGCATCCGATGTGCTTACTAAGTACCATCACTAATCTATTTTGTAAAAGCTGTATAAAAGCTAGAAGTGTAGTACTATACTTTTTCTCACTGTTTATACAGCTTTTTACAATTCATCCTACAAAAATTACAATCGAGTATCTTTTTTTGGATAAGCTGTGTTTTTCTATAGACTTTTGAATCATCAAACAACACTTTGGCTCTGCTACATGTTGCTAAAAATGAATCATTAATCAATAAACAATCACACACATGAAAAATTTACTTTTAATCGCAGTACTATTCACAAGTTATTTTACCACTGCTCAAACAGCTCCTGAAGGGCAAACTATCACGGTAACCGTTGCTAATATTAAAAATAATGAAGGAAAAGTGTTATTTGCTTTGCATACGGAAGAAACTTTTATGAAAGCAAAACCAATCCAAGCAACGGGAAGCACCATTAAAGATAATAAAGTAGCAATTACTTTTACCAACGTGCCTGCTGGCGAATATGCAATTACCTGCGTACATGATGAAAATGATAATGGTCGTATGGACTTTGAAGATAGCGGAATGCCAAAAGAAGATTACGGAATGTCTAACAATCCGATGAGCTATGGCCCGCCACAATTTGAACCTTCTAAGTTTACAGTAAAGGATAAAGATATTAGTTTAAAAATTGTATTCTAATCAGCACTATTTTTATCAATCCTACAGTAAAAAAAGCGGTTTGCCATCTTAAGTGATTGTCAAACCGCTACTTGTTTTCCTAACATCAGTTATGTTACCCAATTATTATTTATGCAACCATGCATTCATCATCCAAACCGTTTTTTCTTGTTCAGAAATTAAATCGCTCATCATTGCATTAGTTCCTTCATCGTTGGCATCGCCCGCTTTTTCTAAAAGAGATCGCTCAAGTTTTAACAGTTCAGAAATTGAAGCCACAATTAATTCAACTGCTTTTACATCTTTTGAAATATGTTTTCCAACAGGAACTTTTGCGTGGTTCATGTAATCTTCAAAAGTGTGTAGCGGTTCTCCTCCAAGTGTCAATACTCGTTCTGCAATCTCGTCAATCTTCATTTGTGAATCATTATACAACTCTTCAAACTTAGCATGTAATTCAAAAAATCCTTTACCTTTAATATTCCAGTGAATTCCGCGTAAGTTTTGATAATATACTTGAAAATTGGCTAGCAACACATTTAAATCATTTACTAATACTTTTGTCTTTTGGACATCGAGTCCGATAATATTTAATGCCATTTTGTTTCTATTTTTTATTAAGTCAAATGTAGGTGAGATTTTATTCGTTTTAATATAAGTTTTATTGATAGTTTTTATATTTTTATCACTCAAATTTATATCAATGACCATCACTCAATTACAATATGTTTTGGCAGTTGCCGAACATCAAAACTTTACCCTAGCAGCACAAAAATCATTCGTTACACAACCTACGCTAAGTATGCAAATACAAAAGCTTGAAGACGAATTGGAAATACAGATTTTTGACAGAAGTAAAAAGCCAATCCAACTAACAGAGATTGGAAAGAAAATAGTAGATCAGGCACGAAATATTGTGAATGAATCTGGAAGAATGCAAGATATTGTAGATCAACAAAAAGGATTTATAGGAGGCGAATTTAAACTTGGAATTATTCCCACCATTATGCCTACTTTACTTCCTATGTTCTTAAAAACATTCATTAAAAAGTATCCAAAAGTCAACTTAAAAATAGAAGAATTAAATACAGAATCTATTATTAATAAACTAATGGAAGGGCATTTGGATGCTGCAATTGCTGCAACACCTTTAGGCAATGAACATATCAAAGAACGTGTGTTATATTATGAACCCTTTGTAGGATATACTACAGAAAATCATCGTTTATTTTCAAAAAAAGAATTAGAAACTAGCGACTTGGATATTGATGATATTTTATTGTTAGAAGACGGACACTGTTTTAGAGATGGAGTCATTAATTTATGTAAAGTTCCCAAGGCAGTAGTGAATGATCATTTTCAACTTGAAAGTGGAAGTTTTGAAACGTTGATTAAGCTTTCCAATGAAAACTTAGGAATGACGCTACTCCCCTTTTTGCATACTTTAGATCTTAAAGAATCTGAACGTAAATATTTACGCCATTTTAAAGAACCAAGTCCCGCAAGAGAAGTAAGCTTAATTTTTCATAAAAGCGAATTAAAAATGCAAATTATTGAAGCACTGCGCAATGTAATTATGGGAATCGTTAGAGGCGCTATTGCTTTTCATAATGTAGAAATCATTAGCCCTGTACAAAAATAGTAATATTAAAAAAGCCGCGACGTATCGCGGCTTTTTTTATGGTTTTAAATAGATTAAACATTGGTCTAACTGTGGATTTGCTGTCACAAGCGAACTGATCCAAATTTTCAATTCTTCTATCTCGTGAGGGAGCAATCGTTGCAAAGCTTTTTGTAATTCTTTACAAAATAATGATGGATCAAAACTAACTTTTTTAAGTATAGTCTTCGTGTAATCAAACATTGCTCTTGCCATATTTAACGAAAGGTTTTAGGTTAAAAATTTTAAAGAGTAGTTTTTGTCGATAAGCGTAATTTTTAAGTTCTTATAAATTTAAGAAAAAAAAGTATACGTTTATCTTTTTATAGCGAAACTTTAACAAATGTAAGAAGATTAATAACTCTTGATTTTCTTTCTTCTTTTCTACTTTTAGAAGCTATTATCTCCATCCAAAAGATCACCAATACTTCCTAACACACTACCTTCTCCTTTTCCTCTTGGCACAGAAGCCAATACACGTCCTGCTAAACGGCTAAACGGTAAAGATTGGATATACACAACTCCTGGTCCTTTAAGCGTGGCAAAAAACATACCTTCTCCTCCAAAGAGCGTATTTTTTATTCCTCCTACAAATTCTATATCATAGTCAACATCTTGTGTAAAACCTACTATACAACCTGTATCAACTCGAAGTATTTCTCCAGGAGCTAATTGTTTACGTGCCATTGTTCCGCCTGCATGGACAAATGCCATTCCGTCTCCTTCTAGTTTTTGCATAATGAACCCTTCTCCTCCAAATAGACCACGGCCTAGTTTTTTGGAAAACTCAATTCCTACAGTTACGCCTTTCGCTGCGCAAAGAAAAGCATCTTTTTGACAAATAAATTTTCCTCGAAACTCAGTCAAATCAATTGGAATAATCTTTCCTGGATATGGAGATGCAAAACTGATTTTACGAACACCAAATGAAGCATTGTTTAAAAAAGAAGTCATAAATAAACTTTCCCCAGTAAGAATTCGTTTTCCTGCCGAGAAAAGCTTTCCTAAAATTCCTTTTTCTTGATTGGAACCATCTCCAAAAATGGTATTCATCGTTATACCATCATCCATCATCATGAAACTTCCTGCTTCTGCGACTACAGCTTCTTGCGGATCTAGTTCAATTTCTACGTATTGCATTTCTTCTCCGAAGATTTCGTAATCAATTTCGTGTGCTGTCATATTATTTTAGTTTTTTGATTGTAGCCTATTAGAGTCCTGTTGCTCTTATTTGTTACACTATGATTTCTTTTTTAGCTTAATTCCCCATTCATATTCAAAATGAGAGACACTTTCTCCTGTTTCGTCAAAACCTTCCGCATATACCATCAAGCTTTGTCCTTCCTCAGTTGCAATCGCTTTATCAATCGCTTCTTTTACCTTTAGTCCGTCATTACAAACAAAGCGTATTTTCCCCGTAGCTTTTTTGGTAAATGTTCCTTTTTGCGAACGCACGAGCATGGATATTTTTTGACCAGACGCTTCAATTTCCTGAATAACCAATACGCCCGTTGCCAATTCAGAAGCCATTCCTTGTGTAGCCCAATACAACGATTTAAAAGGGTTTTGATTAATCCAACGATGTTTAACGGTAACCGTAGCAGTTTCTCTAGTAATTTCTTTAAGTCGCACACCCGAAAAAAAAGCAGAAGGAAGTTTGAACAATAAAAAGGTATTTATTTTGGAAGGAGTTAATTTTTTTGCCATAATTCTATACAATCACATTTCATTTATGTAGCCAAAATACAAAAAATTAAAAAATTCATATACAAAGTTAAATTTTGCTTTTCTTTCTCTTAAGCATCTACAAAAGACTTGCTTTACAAACTTAAAATATTAATTTTCAGATATATACATAAAGTTTTATAAGTAAACTATAAAAAATTACAAATGTTAATAATATGTTAAATTTAGGTACTATGTTTTGCATAATACCTTTTTTTAGATATATATTTGCATAAGAAAATAATAGGTAATGGAATCAATCATAACAAAACACCATAAAAATGTAGCCACTGTTTTACATGCTTCAGCATTTAGTAGTTACTTTATCCCGTTTGGAAATTTTATAGTTCCTTTCATTTTATGGAATGTCTATAAAAAGGAAACTGAGTTCATTGATCTTCACGGGAAAGAGGTTTTAAATTTTCAGTTAAGCTTATTTTGCTACAAATTTGCAGCAATGATACTAACGGTTCCTTTTTTTGTATTCTTTGGGTTAAAAAATCATCATGTATGGGATACAATACATTTTAACAGCATTTCAATTCATTGGAATGACGGATTCAGTTTTTATAATCTTACCTTGGTAAGCATTATAGTATGCATTGTACAACTCTTATTTTTTGCAATAAATATTACGTATACCATTGTGGCAGCAATGAAAGCGAATGAAGGTGAAAAGTATCGCTATCCGTTAACGATTCGTTTCATCAAATAATATCAATCATCATCATCAATCATCATCATCAATCATCAAACCAATCATCAATCAAAAAACGAACAGTATCATTAAAAGACACATGAAAACATGAAGATCGAAAACACAAAAGCTCAAATGCGTAAAGGTGTGTTGGAATATTGCATCTTGTCTATCTTAAAGGATAAAGATGCCTATGTAGCCGAAATACTTGACACCCTAAAAGACGCAAAAATGCTTGTCGTAGAAGGAACTATTTATCCTCTTTTGACAAGATTGAAAAATGCAGGATTATTAAGTTATCGTTGGGAAGAATCTACTTCTGGACCTCCAAGAAAATATTATGGACTCACAGAAACAGGACAATTATTCCTCAAAGAACTTAACACTACTTGGAACAATTTACAAAATGCCGTATCACTCGTAACACGCCAAAAAAGCACGACCAATGAATAAGACTATCAATATAAATTTAGCAAATATGTTTTTTCATATTGATGAAGATGCATATAACAGTTTACAGCGCTATTTGAATGCTATTAAACGCTCTTTTACGGACTCGCAAGGAAGAGATGAAATTCTTGCGGATATTGAAGCAAGAGTTGCTGAACTTTTTTCAGAACGCTTAAAAAGCGAGCGACAAGTAATTAGTATGAAAGAAGTTCAGGAGGTTATTGACATTATGGGACAACCTGAAGATTACTTGGTCGATGACGAAATTTTTGAAGATGCTCCAAGAAGTGCATATACCAGAACTACCTCTAGTACCCATCGTAAATTATATAGAGATTATGATAACAAATTTATAGGAGGTGTTTGTGCTGGGTTTGCACAGTATTTTGGAATTGACGCTTTGTGGATACGTATCATTGCTTTGATCTTTTTGTTTGCGTTAGTGGGCTCTCCTATTTTAGTATATATTATACTTTGGATCATAATTCCGAAAGCTAATACTACAAGTGAAAAACTAGCAATGGCGGGAAAGCCAGCGAACATCTCCAACATTGAACAAAAAATCAAGGAAGGACTGGACGATGTTCAAGAACGAATTAATGATGTAGACTTTCAGCAAGTAGGACAAAAAGCGAAAAGTGGTGCATCATCCTTCTTTGACTCTTTAGGAAACCTCATCATGGTGTTTTTAAAGATTTTCGCAAAGTTTTTTGGAGTAATCTTTATTATTACTGCAGGTGCAATCCTAATTAGTGTAATTATGGGGGCTATTAACCTTAGTTTTTTAGACCTAAATGTTTTTACTGGTGAAGAATTTTTAATCTATGAAGATTTAGGAATTATTCATTCAACACCTAGATGGGTTTTAGGACTGTTACTATTATGTGCATTTGGAATTCCTGCTGTAGTGTTGTTTATTTTAGGCATAAGAATCTTAGTGAAAAATTCAAAATCTATTGGATTAACAGCTAAAATTGTTTTGTCTGTACTATGGATAGGCTCTTGTATAGGAATAGCATTTATTGCCTCTAGTGCTGCTTTACACAAAAATATAGAAGCTTCTGTATCAACCAAAACAGAATTGCCTATTGTTGCGAATGACACTATCAAAGTAAAAATGGTAAAAAATGAAGAGTATGGATATAATTATTATAGAAATTATGGATACGAAGTTGAATATTTAGATAATGGAGATGTAGTGTTATTTTCTAGTGCAGTACGCTTAATTGTAAAACCTACAGATAGTAATAACGCGCGAATTCGTATCAATCAATCTGCGAGCGGTGTTACTTACAATGCTGCTAGAGAACGTGCACAAGCTATTAATTACAACTTTGCATTTGAAAATAATACACTGAAATTAGATAGTTTCTTTTTTGTAAATCCTGATGATAAGTTCAATCAACAAGAAATAGAAGTTATCTTATACTTACCTGAAGGTGCTATAATTTATGCAGATGAGAACACGAAAAATTTCCACAGTAATTCTATAGGTTCTGGAGATATTTTAGGGACAGGTGAAGAAGAACATTATTACCAAGTCATTGACGATGACCTTAAATGTTTGGACTGCGATAATTCAGCAATCAAGCAATTGAAAAAAGACAAAAAAGAAATTACAATTAATTCTGACAAAGTAGATATCAACATTAAAAACAATGACAAAAATGTACGAGTAAATGTTCAACGTGACAGTGTAACTACTCAAACAGATCAGTAAAAATCATCAATCAAAAATGAACCATTTTACAATCCAATCAAGCACTACTAAAATTGTTTCTTGTACGGTTTTAGTAGTTGGGTTGTAAAGTAAAAGAAATCGAATTTGAGTTCTTCTTACAAGAATTTACATCAAAAAAACATCATCAATCAATAATTAAAACACTAACTACTATGATTACTTTAGCACGAATTATCGCCATTGCCATTTTAAGCATTTTACTTACTTCTTGCGATTTTAACTTTAACAATGGAATTGCAGGCAATAGAAATGTTGTTACAGAAGAACGTGAAGCAGACGAGCCATTTACTACAATCAAAGCTTCAGAAGGATTAGACGTATATATTACACAAGCCTCGAGCCCTTCTATTGAGGTTGAAGCAGATGAAAATGTTATTTCATTAATTGCAACTGATATTGATAATGGAATTTTACGAATTCACACCGAAAAAAATATAGGTCGTTGCAAGTCAAAAAAAGTACATGTACGTATGCCTTCTATTGAGAAGATTATAGGTACTAGTGGTGCTGATGTATTTTCAACATCAACTATCGTTTCGGACGATCTTGAAGTAAAAAGTACAAGTGGTGCCGATGTAAAAATTGAAGTAGAGGCAGAAAATGTATTTTGTTCGTCATCTAGCGGTGCAGATATTAAAATTTCAGGAACAGCTCAATCACTCGTTGCCAAAGCTAGTAGCGGAAGTGATATTGCTGCAAAAGACCTTGAAGTAAAAAGTTGTGACGCGTCTGCTAGTAGTGGTGCAGATGTTACCGTAACTGTTTCTGAGAAATTGGTTGCTAATAGTTCAAGTGGTGGAGACATTAGCTATTATGGTAATCCTAATAGCGTTTCCAAAAATAAATCTGTTTCTGGAAGCGTTCATAAAAAATAAATTAGTCATTAAATTTATTCGATATAAACAAAAAACGCACAAGTTGAAATCTTGTGCGTTTTTTTATGTTTTAGTATTTAGAATGAACGTTTACACTTGATAATTTAAAAATCGTCCTATTACTTTAGGCTTCAATCATATCTTCTACAGAAGCTAAATATCGTTCTGCATCCAATGCAGCCATACATCCTGTTCCGGCAGCTGTAATTGCTTGACGGTATTCTTTATCTTGTACATCTCCTGCAGCGAAAACCCCTGGAATATTTGTTTTTGTTGATTTTGCAGCGGTTATCAAATATCCTGTCTCGTCCATGTTTAAAATTCCTTTAAACATATCTGTATTTGGTTTGTGTCCAATGGCAATAAAAACTCCTGTAACAGGAATTTCATGCTTTTCTTGTGTTTGATTGTTTACCACACGAACACCTTCAACTACCATATTACCTAATACTTCGTCTAGTTCGGTATGATACAATACTTCTAGATTTTCGGTATTGTTTACACGGTGTTGCATTGCTTTACTTGCTCGCATTTCGTCACGACGAACTAGCATTGTCACTTTTCTACATAGTTTAGCCAAATACGTTGCTTCTTCGGCAGCCGTATCACCACCTCCTACAACAATTACATCTTGCCCTTTGTAGAAAAAACCATCACAAGTAGCACATGCTGAAACTCCTCCTCCTTTTAGGCGTTCTTCACTTTCTAACCCAAGGTACTTTGCCGAAGCTCCTGTTGAAATGATTACTGTTTTTGCAGAGATTTCTTTCTCTTCTGCTCCATCATTTACATATACTTTGTGTATGCCTCCTACTTCTTTTGAAAAATCCACACGAGTTGCTATCCCAAAACGTACTTCTGTTCCAAAACGTGTTGCCTGATTTTTCAAATCTTCCATCATAGCTGTTCCGTCAGTTCCGTTTGGATAACCTGGAAAGTTATCAACTTCTGTCGTTGTCGTTAATTGTCCGCCTGGCTCCATTCCAGTGTACATTACTGGATTCATATCTGCTCTTGCTGCATAAATAGCTGCTGTATATCCTGCGGGACCACTTCCTATAATTAAACAATCAAGTGTTGTATTTGTATCTGACATATCTTTTTTTTTCTAAAATTCTATAACAAAAGTAGCTTTTTCTATGAATTCCTTACACATATTTTATCAACAAAAATGATACAACTGTTTGATTTATTTATCATACACAAAAGCTAAAAAGTAATAAATATGTTATTACTTTATCAAAATCTGGTTATACAATTCTATGTGCCAAACTCACTAAAAAGTTTACTCCATTGTCTATATTAGCTATGGCATCTGCTTTGGCTGTATTTGATGCAGCAGCATCATTAATTTCTTTTAAAACCTTGATTGCATTAGCATTAGTAATTTGACTCTCTTTGATGAATTGATCAATTTCTGTGATGCTCATTCGTGTGAGACTTGCAATTGTGGTTTGAAATTCTGCATCCGTTTGCGAAGCCGCTTGGTTGGCTAAATCGTCCCAATTTATACTCATAAGTTTATATTTTTAGTTTCCTTTAAGTTCTGAAGCTACATTTAATAATTTATCAAAACCGTTTCCTGTTTTGATTAATAAACTATCCAAATGATTTTCTATTTTGTTAACATTCAGATTTGTTTTGGTCAAACTTTCAATTTGTGCCAAGGTATTGGCTTCCGATTGTTTTAGTTTAACTGCCGAAGTAATCAAGTTTTGTAAAGTACCACTAGCTCGTTGATAATTTGAATAGCTATCATTTAATGAAGTTAAGATTTGATTGCGTTGATTGTCAAGCAATGTGTGTAGAGAATCTCGTTTTCTACTGATAACAGGCATTACACTTTTTAAAATGTTAGGAAGTTCTGCTTTCACATCTACATTTGGTGGAATTTTAGCTTCAAAATTCTTCACAAATGTCGGAATGTATTGATTGTTGATAAAATCATTCACTTTATCTTTTCGCTCATCAAATAGTTGATTGATTAATGCTATGTTTAATTTGTGCATCTCAGCTGCTTCTGAAATTACTTCCTCAGACAAAGTTGCTGTTGAAGCAGGAATGGAAGCACATGAACTAATGATTATGCCAATGATTATGACAATAAAACTTTTAACGATTAATTTCATATTTCTTTAAATTAATTTGGACTGTTTACAGAAAAAATAGATTTAATTTTGTTGATAATGCCTTGTAAAATGCTAAAAATAGCATCTGAAGAAAATCCTCCAATGAGAGCTAACACAGCATTATTGAAAATACTTAGATCTTTACCTTGATCATACGATGATACAATTTCTGAAAGAATTAAACCAGAAATTAATCCTAATACAATCAGTGCTACATAGTATATAGATTGCTCTGGTTTTAAAGTTGCTTGCTGCACTCCCTCACTTACACTTTTAAGCAAGTAAAAAACAACACCCAAACCAGAAATAGAGCATAAAAATGAAATATTGAGCAACAACGATAATCCACTATTACTCAAAACTCCTTCCGATAAAGATTGTGTATTTACCTCACTTGACAAAGAGGTTCCAATAAAAATAATCAAAAATAGGACTGCTAAAATCACTAAATTTCGAATAATCGGTAATCGCTGAAAAATCGATTTCTTGTCATCGTCTTTGCATAGAAGCTTTAAATATCGGATTGATTTTGGAGTAGCTGGAGCCACATTCTTTGACAAAATATTATGCGCATTGATGAGATCGTCTAAATTATTACTTTCTATCAACGGATTCAGTTCTGTATTAATTATTTTTCCGTGATTAATCGCATATAACAACATGGTCTCCAAATCTTCTTTAAGTTGAATCATTGTTGTATCCGAGATACCTTTGGAGATTCCCTTAGGAGGTACATTTGCTGTTTCTGAAGCCGTAGTGGCCGATGAAGCCGACGGTGATGAAGTCGGCGTAGGATTAGAGGTAGACATATGGTTTTATTTTGGTCAGTTCATATCAAACTTACAATTTAAAAAGCGTATTTAAAAGTAAGATGAACTCTCAACACAAAATCAAGGGTTTCTACGTAGCGCTACATTTGTATTTGGAGATAAGGAAAATCAATCGATACTTCAACTTGCAATAAAAATTGTTTGTAAAATTTGTCATACAACACAAACCCAACCACCCCTAACCAACTAATTATCAATAACAATCATAATTATTATACTTTTATTTGGAATGACCGTTCTAATATTCATATATTTGTATTTGGAATGATTGTTCCGAAATAAAATTAATATACAAAACCAAAAAATTATGAGTAGTTTACAAGGAAAAATAGCCGTAGTAACAGGTGGAAATAGCGGAATTGGATATGCTTCTGCAGAAAAATTAAAAGCACAAGGTGCTGAAGTCATTATTACTGGACGATCTGAAGAACGTGTACAAAATGCCGCTTCTGAATTAGGTGTCAAAGGAATTGTGGCTGATGTAACTTCGCTAGAAGCCATCGACAGTTTAGTAGAAGAAGTAAAAAATTTACATGGCAATGTAGATGTTTTGTTTGTCAATGCTGGAATATTTAAGCCTGCGCCTGTCGGACAAATTACAGAAGAAGTGTACGATTCTCAGTTTGGAATCAATTTTAAAGGAGCTGTTTTCACAATTGAAAAGTTTTTACCAATTTTAAGTGAGGGCGCATCAATCATCAACTTATCTTCTATTAATGCCTATACAGGAATGCCAAATACGGCAATTTATGCAGCAACAAAAGCTGCGTTGAATTCGTTTACACGTACGGCTGCAACAGAACTCGCACCAAGAAAAATTCGTGTAAATGCAGTAAATCCAGGTCCTGTTGAAACCCCTATTTTTAACAAAACAGGTTTACCTGAAGAACAATTGCAAGGGTTTGCGGAAGCTATGCAGGAGCGCATTCCACTGAAACGATTTGGAAAACCTGAAGATGTAGCAAATTTAGTTGCGTTTCTTGCATCTGATGAAGCATCTTTTATTACGGGTGGCGAATACAATGTGGATGGAGGAATGAACATCAATCCGCTGTTGACCTAATTAAAGATTATATGTATTTTTGTAGAGATAGTGACTGCTATCTCTACAATTTATAAGTATGCCAAGAGTAAAAAAATTTAATGAAGAAGAAACGCTGAATAAAGCGATGTGTTTATTTTGGAAAAATGGTTTTCACGCCACTTCCATGCAAGATTTGGTAGCCTATTTGGGTATCAATCGTGCAAGCATTTACGACACGTATGGCGGAAAGAAGGAATTATTCGACAAAGCATTTGCGCATTACAGAAACAAAAATCGTATACAACTCACCTCTTTTTTTAAACAACAAAAAAGTGTCAAAGAAGGATTTCGAAAACTTTTTGAACAAGGAATCTCAGAAGCAGTTTGTGATTCTGAACACAAAGGTTGTTTTGTAATCAATGTTGCCACAGAATTAGTCCCGAATGATGAAGAAATGCTCTCGGTAATTCAAGAAAACAAAGCTTTTATGTTGGCTACTTTTAAAGATTTTCTTCAATCTGGCGTCGACTCTGGGGAAATTTCACCCATAAAAGATCTTACAAATTTAGCTTCTGTGTTACATACGTTTTTTAACGGTATTAAGGTAGTTTCTAAAACAGATCCGCAAGAAAAAGAACTCATCACTTCAGTGGATACGGTATTAACGTTGTTAGATTAGTTCTTAAATATAGATTTTCAATTACGACAACTTACTTCTTGCTAATTGAAGATTTTATTTTCGATATAATATCTTACTCCTTCAATTTTCTGTAGCATGCAGTTGCATGATTTCAAATCAAAACTGTACTTTTAAATACCAAAAATGATAAGATTTGTATTTATTTCTATTTTTTGAAGCACTATTCACATTATGTATTGCTGGTGGTTTGTTTTTTTATGCTAATGATATAAAAAATCGTTCGCTAGCTTTTTATACTTTACTCTTTGCACTAGAAATTTTATACTTCATATATGGAACTACCGAAATTGCGCATATGGTTCCACAAATTTATGGTTTTTATTATCACTCGGTTGGCGTGTTATACGGCCCTTTACTATGGATTCATTATAAAGCGACAATTCAACCAGAATATACCTTTCAAAAAAAAGAAGTATTGCATCTCATTCCGCTTATCATCATCAATATCATGTTGATTGATTACACCATAGCTCCTTATAATGAAAAAGTATTGCTTAGCACAAACCCGCAATTTTTCTTATATCGTATTATGCCTGCTAATTATTTTAGAGCAGCGCATCAATTGATATATGCATTATTTTTAATGTTGTTAGTTCGCAAAAATAAAGCACAATTGACTAGCGACGTATTTTTTTATCTTTCGGGCATAAGCATCATTTTCATCTCAGCAAATATTGTAATTTCTCTATTCACACTATTCGCAAACAGTTGGCTAGACTTTAAATGGTATTATATTTTCTCTAATTTGTTCATTTTTACAATTGCTTTTGTCTTATATCGAAATCCGCAATTTTTCAAAACACTAAAAGCTAAATACCAAAGTTCTTCATTGAGTACAACGGAAATGAAAAGCATTCAGAGAAAATTAGAACAACTGTTTTCTACAGAAAACTGTTATCTACAAAATAACCTTACCCTTGATATACTAGCCGAAAAACTAGATACCAAATCTCAATATATATCTAGAACATTTTCTGAATGCATTCGGGAAAATTTCAACGATTATGTTAATCGTCATCGCGTTCTTTTTGCACAAAAACTTCTTAAAAACGAAGCATATCAGCACTATAAAATTGAAGCTATTGCTGAAGAAGCAGGTTTTAATAATAAAGTTACGTTTTACAAAGCATTCTCTAAGTTTACAAACACAACTCCTTCTAAGTTTAGAAAAGAACAGAAAGTGTAAACAATAATTAATCTTAACAGATTCTTTCTTCTAATATTTAGATTTTTCATTAAATGATTTGACATTTGACTATCATGATGCGCCAGTATTGTGCTTATCTAATTGTCTTACATGAAAACTATTCTCAACTTAAAACTTATGACTAAACAAACCTTTTTCCTAATACTTAGCTTAATTACATATTATACTTCCATTTCTCAGGAAACAATCAATATATATGATGAAAATGGTAAAACTCCATTGTTGAATGCCATTAGCAAAAATAATATTACCAAAACAATACAACTTCTAGAAAAAGGAGCAGATGCAAACATGGCAGAAGCAAAAGGATTGCATGGTACTCCACTAATGTATGCTGCTTCATTAGGAAATATAAAAATATGTGAATTACTTTTAGAACAAGGCGCTAAGGTCAATGCCCTCGACAAAAACGGAGATCATGCGCTCAATTGGGCTGCCTTTTCGGGAAAAGTTTCTACTATTAGACTTCTTCTAAAAAACGATGCTGATGTAATGCTAAAAAGTAAACACGGTACAGCAGCAGATGTTGCTTTAAGATTATGGCATCACGATTCTGTTGCCAATCTATTTAGACATACAAAAATAGCCTCTTCGCTTTCAACTAAAGAAGAAAAACTAGTTAATGCCATTTTACAAAACGATTACAAATCGGTCAAAAAATCATTGCAAAAAACATCTGCAAATACAAAAGACCAACTCGGAACACCTAGTTTACAATTGGCAGTTCAACAAGGAAACTATGAACTTGTAAACCTTTTACTTGCCCATGGAGCTGATGTAAACCTCATGAATCGTGTTGGTCAAACACCATTGGCTTGGGCAGCTAGATTTGGCCATGTTGCTATTGTAGCTATGTTGATTGCCAACGGAGCTAATGCAAATATATGTGACAAAACGTATCAACTCACTCCTCTTATGGGAGCTGCTGTGAATGGTGAGGTTGCTATTGGAATGCTATTGCTAAAAAATGGTGCTATGATAGACACTAAAGATATTATAAATCAAGCTTCAGCTTTACACTGGGCATTATGGTATCAAAATACAGATTTTGCAAAATGGCTATTACAAAATAATGCCGATTACCGCTATAAAGCTCTTAATAATACTTACAGTGCATACGATGTTGCAAAACTATATGATTTACAAGATATTATTCGATTCATAAAAAATGACCAAAAAAAGCAAAATATCTTACTAGGTTCTTGGAAAGTACAAGAAATTCAATACATCTATGCGGACACTACCTACATTCGAAAGGAAAAAGACTATGGGCGTTTTATCTTTTCTAACACAAATTATGCGCTGATGTACAATCCGCAAATGTTACAACGTATCTCTTTTGAGGAATTATCGAATCCTTCCGAAAAAGAAATTACCAAAGCATTTCAAACTATTGTTTTTAATAGTGGAAATTATCAAATAATAGAAAATACACTGGTAACAACAGCTGATATTGCAAAAGTTCCTGGTTTTGAAAATGGTCACCAATTCTATAAAATACACATTCAAAATAACCAATTAGAACTTGTGATGTTTGACGAAACATATCCTAGTGGCAAAAAACCGACATGGTTTGGCAAACTTACCGTTAAATTTATCTTACAAAAAGAAGACCTATAAAAAAAGGTCTTGCAATTGCAAGACCTTTTTTGTCGGGGTGGCAGGATTCGAACCTGCGACCTCCGCGTCCCAAACGCGGCGCGATAACCGGGCTACGCTACACCCCGAAAAGTGGATTGCAAATATAATGCTTTTCTTGAAACTCAAAAGCAAAAACAATTTATTTTTTAAAAATAATTTCCAGCAATAATTTACGTAATTTTGTGGTAGACTAAAAAACATTATTTATATGCTCATTATTGGTATTGGCGGAGGAACTGGAAGTGGAAAAACAACCGTTGTCAACGAAATTATCAAGCAACTTCCTGAAAATGAAGTAGGAATTATTTCTCAAGATTCTTATTACAACGATACTTCTCATTTAAGTTACGAACAGCGTACTAAAATTAATTTTGATCACCCCAGATCAATCGATTTTGACTTGCTTTGTGAACATTTACAAGAATTAAAAAAAGGAAACGCTATTGACCAACCTGTGTATTCGTTTGTAAAACACAATCGTACAGGTGACACCATACACACTTTACCTAGAAAAGTAATGATTGTAGAAGGAATTTTAATCTTGACCAATCCTGAGCTTCGAAAAATGTTTGATATCAATATTTTTGTACATGCAGATTCTGACGAACGTCTTATTCGAAGAATTAAGCGTGATATTTCTCAGCGAGGACGTGATATTGATGAAGTGCTGACTAGATACCAAACTACTCTCAAACCTATGCATCAACAGTTCATTGAACCTACTAAAGAATATGCAGACATCATTATTCCAAACAATCGTTACAATACAGTCGCCGTTGATATTGTTCGCACCATAATTAATGAGCGATTATCCTAATATTTAGTACATTTACACGACAAGATTACAAAAGGCAAAACTGAACCTCGCATGAAACTGGAAAAGTTTAAGAATATTTACATCATTATTTCTGCCATATTTATTATATGGATGCTTTTCTTAGATGCCAACTCTTACTTTTCAACCCATGCAGAACTCAACAAGCAAATTGATTTATTAGAAAGACAAAAAGCAAATTTACAACGTGAAATTGCCAGAGATAAAAAAAGTATTAAAAAATTCTCTAGTATGGATGAGCTCGAAAAATTTGCACGTGAGCGCTATTTCATGAAAAAAGAAAATGAAGAAATCTATATAATTGAGTATGCTGATAGCCTAAACTTAGAAGACAATGAGTAACTTATTTGAAGAATTTGACAATGTTTCTGCTGCACAATGGAAACAAAAAATACAAGTAGATTTAAAAGGTGCCGATTACAATAATACGTTGGTATCAGCTACTCTTGAAGGAATTGACATTAAACCGTTTTATCACCGAGAAACATATGGTTCTACAACTCCTTTAAGAACAAAATCTTCCGAATGGAAAATTATGCAACGTATCGTTGTTACCAATGCTCAAGAAACGAATACTCGCATAAAAGAAGTTCTTGCTCGTGGAGCTGAAAGTATTTTTCTTGTAATCACAAACGAAAATATTTCTATCGCAGAAATACTCTCAGGAATAGATGTAAAAGATACACCTATTCATATTGAGATGCACTTTTTGTCAGATGCTTACTGTGCTAGTATTGATGATTTCACAAAAACAACTCAAACCCATATTACAATTGGTATCGATTTAATTGGAAATTTAGCTTCCTCAGGAAATTGGTTTCACAATCTAACGAAAGACCATGAAATACTGGAAAATATTTTAACATTAAATCATTTTAATAGCACGCTTACCATACATACAGATGTGTATCAAAACGCAGGTGCAACAATGGTGCAACAATTAGCCTATGCCCTTGCCCACGCGAATGAGTATTTGAATCATTACGGTTCAAAATTTAGCAATCAGATTATCTTTCAAGTTGCGGTAGGTTCCCATTATTTCTTTGAAATTGCAAAATTAAGAGCATTGCGTCAACTATGGCATATACTTGCAAAAGAGTATCAAGTGCCTGAAGAGTGTATCATTATAGCTACACCTTCACAACGTAACAAAACACTATACGATTACAATGTGAATATGTTACGTACTACCACCGAATGTATGAGTGCTGTGCTTGGTGGAGCTGATTTTGTGTATAATTTACCGTATGATACTTTATATCACCATGAAAACGAATTTGGAGACCGTATTGCACGTAATCAGTTGCGAATCTTAAAAGATGAAAGTTATTTTGACAAAACAAACAATCCAACTGAAGGAGCATATTTTATTGAAAGTATCACGCATCAATTAGCTGATAAAGCATTACATCTTTTTAAAGATATAGAAGCCAATGGAGGATTTTTACATCAACTTAAAGCAGGCACTATTCAACGTAAAATAAAAGAAAGTGCTCAAAAAGAGCAATCGCTATTTGATGAAGGGAAAGAAATTCTATTAGGAACTAATAAATATCCAAATCCGGAAGATCGCATGAAGAACGATTTGGAAAAAGATCCGTTCCTCAAAAAAGAAGTTCGCAAAGTATTGCTACAACCCATTTTACCTAAACGATTGGCTGAAAAATTAGAACAGGAACGACTCGCAAATGAATAGAGTTTTTTACATATTATTCCTAAGTATATTCTTTATTCAATGTGAAGAAGCCAGTACAGACAAAGCCGTTCCAATACGGAACGTTCAAGGGAAATACATGCATATTGAAGAAGAAAACATATACCTGTTTGTTCCTGAAAATACAGAACGATTTACCACATATGAATATGCTGCCTTGATTGATAGTATTCCTAATGAAGAACTCAGACGTAGACAGCGCAATAAATTACTTAATCTGAAATACGGAACAGGTGGCGGATTGCATCTTTTTGCCAGTAAAGATTTTTCCACAGAAATTACCTTTAAAAAAGTTCCACACATCACAATAAATCAAGAAACTGCACAAATCGTTTTAAAATTATTAAATCGAGAACATGAAAGTCTTGGCAACTTAATTGGTCTAGAAAGTAGATTTAAAAAAGCTGGTATCATCAGAAAAGAAAACGACCGTTTTTTTAGAGCTATTTTCTCATTTGAAGAATTTGATCCAAGTTCTGGTGTTTTGCTTACTTTTCACACATATTATTATTGGGTAAACAGACAAGGAAAATCATTCATACTAACATTCAACACAGATAGAGGCTACGACTTTGATTCCTATGTTCAAAAAATAAGATTATAACATGACTCGAAAAAATCTTCAACATATCACTCTAGATACTTTCGCTAAAACCACAGAAAATACTCCAAAAGGAAGTTCATTTACGACTGCAGAAGATATTGATATACACTCCTCATACGCTGAAGAAGATATGAAAAATGTACATCATTTAGATTTTGTTGCTGGAATTGCACCAAACCTACGTGGCCCCTATTCTACCATGTATGTTCGCAGACCATGGACGATTCGTCAGTACGCCGGATTTTCTACTGCAGAGGAAAGTAATGCCTTTTACCGAAGAAATTTAGCGGCAGGTCAAAAAGGGTTATCCGTTGCCTTTGATTTGGCGACACATCGTGGCTACGATAGTGATCATGAACGTGTAGTAGGTGACGTTGGAAAAGCAGGAGTTGCTATTGATTCTGTTGAAGACATGAAAATTCTTTTTAATCAAATTCCATTAGATAAAATGTCGGTTTCCATGACTATGAATGGTGCTGTATTACCTATTATGGCTTTTTATATTGTGGCTGCAGAAGAGCAAGGTGTACAACCTGCTCAACTTGCCGGAACGATTCAAAATGATATTCTAAAAGAATTTATGGTGCGAAATACTTATATCTATCCACCAACGCCATCTATGAAAATTATCTCTGATATTTTTGAATACACCTCGCAACACATGCCAAAATTCAACAGTATTAGTATTTCAGGCTATCATATGCAAGAAGCTGGTGCTACATGTGATATTGAATTGGCATACACCCTTGCAGACGGTTTAGAATACATTCGCAAAGGACTCGCTGCTGGAATGGATATTGACACTTTTGCGCCTCGCCTCTCTTTTTTCTGGGCAATCGGAATGAATCATTTTATGGAAATTGCCAAAATGCGCGCAGCTCGTATGCTATGGGCAAAATTAGTGAAGCAATTCAATCCCAAAAATTCAAAATCCTTATCGTTAAGAACACATTGCCAAACCAGCGGTTGGAGTTTAACTGAACAAGATCCTTTTAACAATGTCGCAAGAACGTGTATCGAAGCAGCCGCAGCGGCTTTTGGTGGTACGCAAAGTTTACACACCAATGCCTTAGATGAAGCCATTGCACTACCAACAGACTTTTCGGCACGAATTGCTCGAAATACACAAATATACCTTCAAGAAGAAACCAAAATTACCAAAACGGTAGATCCTTGGGCAGGAAGTTATTATGTAGAAAAATTAACAGATGAAATAGCTCAAAAAGCGATGCAATTGATTGAAGAAGTAGAAGAATTGGGCGGAATGACCAAAGCAATCGAAGCTGGTATTCCAAAAATGCGCATCGAAGAAGCCGCAGCACGAAAACAAGCTCGGATTGACTCTGGACAAGATGTAATTGTAGGTGTGAATAAATATCGTTTGGAAAAAGAAGATCCTTTACATATTTTAGAAGTAGATAATCAAACTGTCCGAAATGCACAATTAGTGCGATTAAAAACGCTCAAAGAGAATAGAAATACCGCTGAGGTCTCAAAAGCATTAGAAAAACTAACAGAAGCTGCCAAATCTGGAAAAGAAAATCTTTTAGCATTAGCAGTTGATGCTGCCAGAAAACGAGCAACACTAGGTGAAATATCAGATGCATTAGAAGCAGTTTACGGAAGATACAAAGCTCAAATTAAATCTTTTTCAGGCGTGTATAGTAAAGAAATCAAAGAAGATAGTTCATTTCAAAAAGCCAAAGAACTCGCTGCTAAATTTGCAGAAATGGAAGGTCGCCAACCACGAATCATGATTGCAAAAATGGGACAGGATGGACATGATCGTGGCGCTAAAGTAGTGGCAACAGGTTATGCTGATGTAGGCTTTGATGTAGATATTGGTCCATTATTCCAAACACCTGCAGAAGCTGCCAAACAAGCCATGGAGAATGATGTCCATATTTTAGGAGTTTCGTCTTTAGCCGCAGGACATAAAACTCTGGTTCCGCAAGTCATTGAAGAATTAAAAAAATACGGACGTGAAGATATTATGGTAATTGTTGGTGGTGTAATTCCACATCAAGATTATCAATTCTTATTTGATGCCGGAGCAGTTGCTGTTTTTGGCCCTGGAACAAAGATCAGTGAAGCAGCAATTCAGTTGTTGGAAATTTTGATTGATGATGAGTAGATGTTAGGTGTGTATTATTAGAAAAACTAAACTTATAGCATAAAAAGTACAAAGCGTAGTAAAGAAAAACTTTAACTACGCTTTTTTATTTTTTATAGAATGAAAACGCTAAAACAACGCGACATCGCTACTGATGGCAGTTTTTGTGCATTTCCCTCCATTAGAACATGGCGAACAATATGGCAAACCAGTGTCGTCATTATCATATTTAACTGCACAACCTGTTGGTTCTGATGAACAATCGGAAGTTGTACACGTAATTCTTGGACCTGCAACCAATGTCGCATCTACAGTAGAAGAAACTTTAGACGAAATTGCAGCTACGTAGAAGGTCGATCGGTAATTTTTACCTTCGAAAAGTAAGTTATAATCATCTTCAAAGTTAACAACGTACATGTCGGTGTACACTTCATCGATTCCTGCGTATTTTTTCATGTTAGCACTGAGTCTTGCAAGTGCTTTTTCTTTATCTATTGTCAATACAATAGTTCCGTCTTTAATATATCCAATCTCTTTCCAGTCATTCCCAATTACTGGCACTTTAGATTTTTCGTTTGCATCGGTTGTTCTTGTGGTTTCTTGGTCGCCCGAACAGCTACTTACGAGTAACGCAAGTACTACGACCATCATTGGTAGAATTTTAATAAACTTTTTCATGGGTTGGTTATGTGTTTTTCTTGGTAAAAGAAAGATTGCTATTCAACTCACTACGCAATTTCAGAATACAATTAAAGCTCGGAATTTATTTTAGATTACATGGTATAACATTCGTTTCTACCATTGTTCATACTTGTGAGCTGTCAACACACGTTTCTTATGACGATTGTGACGATTTAAGAAGTGATACAATAAGAGTTTTTTGATTGTAACTAATGATGCATCAACCAAAAAAGGACTATTTAACTACTTTTAAAGCTACAAAAAATATACTAATAATCAAATACTTACGTAAGAATTTATGGATAATTTATAAAGTTGTTCGTGTTGTATTTTAACTACACTACATATGACAGCTTTTTGAAAAGAGTAAACTCAGAGACTTTTCAACTTATAACTTCAAAATACTTATTCTCTATATTGAAAGCTATTTTCTGGGACTTTGCCTACAATACCTTCATAAAACTTGTAAATGTACTCAAAGTCTGCTTCCATATCGTCAGTTGGATAAAAAGGTTGGTCAATAATAACTTGTTTGTTACCAAAATCGAAGGCTACTAAAATAATTGGGACATTCGCTTCTTTGGCTATATAGTAAAACCCTGTACGCAACTCATCCACACGTTTACGAGTGCCTTCTGGAGCAAGTGTCAGACGAAATTCTTCTTTACCTTCAAATACTTTAGCAATGGCTTGTACTTTATTTTGTCCTGGCGTACGATCAATTGGCGCACCACCTGTCCAACGAAAATACCATCCAAATGGCGGTTTAAATAACTCTTTCTTGGCAATATAATTGATTTTCATCTTTGAAATACTACGAACCATTAACCCAATAAAAAAGTCATGCCAACTTGTATGTGGCACTACGGCAACGACACATTTTTTTATTTCTTCAGGAAAGCTTCCTTTAAGTTTCCAACCCAAAAGTTTAAAATAGATAAATTTGTAAATGGCACGTAGCATTGGGGAATTATTTTTAGATTTAATAGCTAAAGGTACGGAAGTTTCAAAAATTGAACTAGTGAGGTTTATTATTTATTTTCTCTATTTAGATTTCTCTTGAAGTTAGTTTTAAAAATTCCAATTTTGTATAGTACTGTCCATTTTATTTGCTCTACATTTGCGACAAATTTAAATAAACTCATGAAGCATAATATACTTTTACTGTGTTTGACATTCTTTTTTTTACAAAGTTGTTATACCTACCAAACTGCTACCATTAATTCGCTGGAAACAAAAAAAAATTATGTTGTTCAACTGAAACGTGGAGGAAAAGACATGGAAGGAAAATACATTTCTCAAACTACGGAGATAGTCACTTTTAGGGTAAATAAAACGAATATTGAAGTGCCAAAGAGCGAGATTACAAGCATCCGTAGAAAAAAAGTATCTGCACTGATGATTGCTGGTACGGCCGCTACAATAACTGTTGGTACTATCCTTTTGATAGATAGTTCAAACGACAATAAAAGTGAAATTGACGCAATTCCATCTCCTAATAATTAAAAATTTAACCATTTAATATACACTTATTGCTGCACATCCTCTTTAATATTCATATGAAAAAATTAGTACTTACTTCACTATTATATTGTTTTTGTTTATCTGCTTTTGCACAAATTTCTTTTGAAAAAGGCTATTATATCGATGCTTCAGACGTTAAAATTGAAGGATTCATCAAAAATATAGATTGGAAAAATAATCCTACTGAGTTTGAATTTAAAGCCACAGAAACTTCCGAAAAAAAAACACTGAGCATTGAAACCGTAAAGGTTTTTGAGATTTATGGAGCGGCCAAATATGAAAGACATTCTGTACAGCTTGATATATCAGACCAGAACTTAACTAATCTCGGAAATTCTGACCAGCCAAAATGGATAATTACAGAGCTATTTCTCAAAGTACTAATAGAAGGCGACACCACATTATATATGTATGTAGATGGCAACTTACGAAAATATTTTTACCGTATAAAAAACACTGAAGTAGCACAATTAGTATACAAGAAATACATGGCTACAGAAACGCGAATTGGGGAAAACAATCAGTTTAGGAGACAATTGTGGGAAGCTTTTAAATGTGGAGACATCCAAAAAAAAGTAAAAAATACCTCCTACACCAAGAATAGTTTGTCAAAAATTTTCAAGCAATATAATACATGTGTATCGTCTGACATTGTTGATTATGAAGCAAGAGTGAACAGACAGCAATTTCACCTCTCTGTAAAGCCTGGTGTCAATTTCTCATCCGTAGAAATAGGTAATTCAGGAATCCCAAATTACAACTTCGACTTTGAAAATAAAGTTGGCTTCCAATTGGGTATAGAAGCGGAATTCATATTGAATTTTAATCAAAATAAATGGGGAATCTTAGTAGAACCAACCTATATTTCGTATGCTGCTGAACAGGAATTTACCTATTTACAAACTTCCTCTGGTGATCGTACTACGAATGTTTTTATTGATTATGCAGCGATTGAAGTACCACTTGGTATTCGCTATTATTCTTTCCTATCTGATAATTCTAAATTGTTTTTCAATGCATTTTATATGTTCAATATTACGATGAAAGACGAATTGTATGCAGAACGCAGAGAATTGCTACAAGCTAAAATTACACCCAAAGGAAACTTTGCCATCGGCATTGGCTATAAGTACGCAAATAAATTTAGCGTAGAATTTAGATATAAAACTCCACGACAGTTATTTCCAGCAAATTCTATTTGGGGAACCTATGACTATAATAGTGTTGCAGTTATTTTTGGATACACATTATTCTAGCAGTTATTTAAATATATTTTAAGACTTGTATCTCCTCTCTACCTAGTTATATATAACTTCGTTACAGTTGCATGTAGACTCTTTTCGGTTCCTATAGTTATTCTTTTAGGTTGATTATAGATATAATAGGTCATATATAGAATAATCGGTTACGGAGTCACTTCGAATGGGTTCTGAACCCCAAATATTCGCTTATTTACCGACTTTTCCCTACAAACAACCGCTTATAATCACTCCTTAAAGGACTCGCACCCTTTAAATAACCGCAATGAATGATTAATGAACCGCCTTTACTGATGGCAGAACCAATTTTGGAGATTTTTTTGTGTGTTGGGATTCGTTTTTTGTGGATTTGAGAAATTTTACGATTGAATACTGCGCATGAAAAAGACATTTGCTTTTATACTTCAAACGTAGCATTTAAGACTTAACATTTCCAGTTACATCTTCATATACATATTTCTTAGCTTTTCACGAGTAATAATTTCTTGCCAATTCTTACCTAAAGCATTTTCCCATAAAGGAACAAGCATTAATGCAATATCAATCATTTTGTCCAATTGTCTATCTGAAAGATCTGCACAGATACCTGTTGGAATGTCAATGTCATGCTTTCGAACCATTTTCTTAAACTCAGAAACACCTTGCGGATAAAATTCTTCCAAGTGATTAAACACAATACAGTTTCCAATACCGTGCTTCGTTCCTAATAAATACGAAAGTCCATAACTCATGGCATGTGCTACACCAACTTGCGAATAGGCAATACTCATACCGCCATGCCAAGAAGCCATCATCAGTTTATCTTCTGAATCTTCATCACGTACATTTTTTTCTAGGAATACATTGCGACAAAGTTCCAAAGCTTTTTCTCCATAACTTTGACTAAATGCGTTTAAATACGTTCCCGTTAACGATTCAATACAGTGAATATAACAATCCATTCCGGTGTAAAACCACTGATTTTGAGGTACGCCACGGGTTAATTCAGGATCTAACACTACTTGATCAAAAGGTGTAAAATCTGAGTTAATTCCTAATTTTTTTTCTGGACCTGTCAATACTGTTGTACGTGATACTTCTGCACCAGTTCCTGAGATTGTAGGAATACCTACATGATATACTGCTTCAGTACTTACCAAATCCCACCCTTGATAATCTGCCGCACTTCCCTCATTGGTCAACATGATTGCAACTGCTTTTGCCATATCAAGTAATGTTCCGCCTCCAATTCCAATAATACCTGATGGAATTTGTGTAAAACGTGCTTTCAACTCATCAACTAATGCGTCTACTTGCGATGTTTTAGGTTCTTCATCAGCAGAAATAAAGATAATCTGATCTAAAAAACGTAACGGAATTCTATCAATCAACCAAGGGTTATGTTCAAAAACATCATCAACCAAAAATATAAATGGCGCCTTGGTACCTTTACGTTTTGGTGCAAGAATTTCTTGTATTTGGTTAAAACTTCCTCTTCCGAAGATCACTCTAGGAACCATTGGAAAGTTTTTATATTGCATAGCTTCTTAATTTATTCCTGTAAATATACATTTTTACAGAAGGTTATTTCCTGTTTCAATTTTTCTTAATTGAAACTTTATTTTTGCAATCGTTACACATATTGTAACACTTCTGAGATGTTTTTTACGACATCATATTCGTCCGATTCTTCATGAGGAGAAACCGTTTCGTGTTGCCATGTTGTGTGAAATGGTACATGAATCGCCTTTCCTCCTATATTGATGATTGGCAATACGTCCGAACGTAGCGAATTTCCAATCATTAAAAATTCGTTGACATCAATTTCTAAATGTGCTAACAAATCTTTGTAATTTTTTTCTTTTTTATCACTCATCACTTCAACATGATGAAAATACTTACTGAGACCTGATTTTTCTAGCTTCCGTTCTTGATCCAGTAAATCTCCTTTGGTCAACACCAAGAGTCTGTATTTTTTACTTAATTTTTCTAATACTTCTTCTATCCCATCTAATAATTCTACTGGCTTTTCAATCATATCTTTTCCTAAACCAATAATTTCGGAAAGCACTTGATTGGAAATTTTTCCATTAGACAGTTCGATGGCACTTTCAATCATAGATAAAACAAAACCTTTGATTCCATATCCATAGATGGATAGATTTTTCATTTCCATCTTAAAGAGTTCTTGATCAATTGTATTCTCCGTTTCATACGCCGAGAGTAATTGGGCAAATTTGTGCTCAACATCTCTAAAGTAGGTTTCATTTACCCAAAGCGTATCATCTGCATCAAAAGCAATGACTTTTATATGATTGTACGCCATTATTTCCATATTTTTTTAGCGCGTTCAAGATCTTCTGGCGTATCAATTTCAACACCTTCTACGGAAGTTTCTACCATTTTGATTTTTTTTCCATACTCTAAATAACGAATACATTCTATTTTTTCGGTAGCTTCTAACATTTGCATCGGTAAAGCTGTAAAATCTAACAATGCTTGTTTGCGAAATGCATAAATTCCTTTGTGTTTGTAATACTTGGCTCCAGCATTTTTATCTCTAGGGAATGGAATGGGCGAACGGGAAAAGTACAGTGCAAAATTCCGTTGGTCTACAATAACTTTTACCGTATTTGGATTGCTAATTTCGTCCCACTCGTGAATTTCAACCATCAGTGACGCAAGATCAATTTCATGATTGGGATCATCATGAAAAACATTGATTACTTTTTCCAGACTTGCCTTTTCTGTAAAAGGCTCATCACCCTGTACATTGATTACAATATCAGCCGTTACGTTTTGTACAGCTTCAGCAATACGATCACTTCCAGATTCATGTGTTTTTTGACTCATGATAACATTTCCACCATGACGACTGATTTCCTCTCGAATGATTTCACTATCTGTTACTACATATACTTCTTCAAAAAGTCCTGTAGCTATAGTTGCTTCATACGTACGTGTAATGACCGTTTTTCCGTGAAGGTCTTGCATGAGTTTTCCAGGAAATCTGGAAGCTGCATAACGTGCCGGAATCATTGCTATTATTTTCAAAAGGCTTTTGTTTTATATTTTCAAAAATACAATTTTTACACTGATCGCGCACTATTCTTCAATAGTATTCACAATAGGTTGTGTTGCAATCTTTGCAAACAATTGTTGTCCAGTATCTTTACTGATATGAATAAAGTTGACAATCTGTTTTTCATCAAAAGTTAACTTGCCGTCTTTATCTGTTTTTTCAATCATATTTTTAACAGTCGCATAAAATTCTTTTGATTGTCCTTTATGCTTACCATGATATACTTGTATAATTGCATGTGCTCCTTGTCCGCCATTTTCAGCAGGAGGAATTGCAAGTAAGCCAGAATAATTTTTAGATTCTAATTGCTGTTTAAGTTGTCCTGTATCTTGTATAAATTCAAAAGGCCCAATAGGTGTCGATTCTGCCCAATCATCTTCATTTTCCAGATAAGGCTCGCCTGCTTTTGAGTAAGCAAAAAATACTGGAAAACCAATTATTGCAATCAATTCAATTACCCAAATTACAGTTAAAAATGTTCCGTCAACAGCGCCGCCACTTCTTCCTATTCCCCATGTTCCTTGTTTATTGATTTCCCAAATAAAGTCCCATGTAATACGAGGTTGTGTAATTAAATCCATAAAAGATACTTCTACGAATGCTGATTGATTGGCATAATAATGTAACCATACAAGCCAACTTATATACAATCCTGCAATTCCTACAATGAGACCAAAAACAAGTGCTAGCATTTTATTGCGTACTTTTCCCATACCGACCACAAAATTTGCTACAAACCCCAAACCAATGGCTATTCCTGCCAAACAAAGAAAATTGAGATATATAATGGGAATATAGAGAATTGCATACGAATAGATAAAGCCTAAAATTGGCACTGCTATACATACAGCTACTAAAAGATACAAAATGCTAATAGGGTTCGTTTTACCCGAAGGTTTGTAATACAAATCATTCATGCGATACAGATATTATTAGTTATTTTTTTGGTTGTTGATTTTTTAAAAGTAATGAAAAAATATGAGGTAACTGAATCAGAATGATTTAGGAAGTTTATTTACTCTGTGAAGAAATCATCTGAAAAACCAATCAAGTATAGTTTTTCCTGTGCGCGAGTGATTGCCGTGTATAACCAACGCATGTATTCTTTTCCGACGCCATTGGGTAAATAAGGCTGCTCTATAAAAACCGTTTTCCACTGTCCTCCTTGAGATTTATGACACGTGATAGCATAACTAAATTTAACTTGTAAAGCGTTGAAATATTTATTCGCTTTGACCTTTAAAAACTTGCGATATTTTGAAGTTTCATTCATATAATCGTTCATAACCTCTTGATACAAACGATTTCCATCTTCATAGGAAAGTGCGGGGGTTTCTGCATGAATCGTGTCCATTAGCAAAACTGTTTCAAAAGGTTTCTGATTGGGGTAGTCAACCATTCTCACATTTACTTCTGCGAATTTGAACCCATATAGTTCTTTAATAGCAAATATTTCTAAAACTTCGATAATATCACCATTTGCTATAAATCCAGCTTCAGAAGTAGCGGGCAGCCAAAAATAATTGTTTTTAACTACCATTAAATAATCACCAGCAGATAATTCGTTCTCATTAAACAAGATACGACTCCGTATTTGTTGATTGTATATGTTTGCTCTTTTATTAGAACGAACAATGATTGCCATTTCTTCTTTTCCGTTGACAGCATACGAATCACTAATTGCTTCTTGTATTTCATACCCATCAACCAAGCGTATAATGTCAGGGAAGTTTCCTAATTGAAACTTATATTCCTCATAAAACTCTTCATGTAATTGCTCTCGTAAGTTGGTAGCATTCATCAAAATTCCAGAATCTGAATCTTGCCTTACCACTTCGTCGAGCTCAATCATGGTAATATTTTTATTGTAATTAAGTTCTAAGGTGCGTTCATCTAACGCTGGGCTCAAATCAAGTTTTACCGGTGGTAATTGCGCCGTATCTCCAATTAAAATTAACTTGCATCGATGTCCTGAGTACACATACATCATCAAATCGTCCAACAAAGAACCATTTTCAAATAATTTAGAGTCACTAGGCGCATCAGGAATCATTGAAGCCTCGTCAACTATAAATAGTGTATCACGATGTTTATTAGGCTGTAATACAAAACGAACGCCGCCACCTTTTTCTTTTTTGGGAAAATATATTTTTCGGTGAATAGTTTGTGCATCGCGTTTGGAATAGTTGCTTATCACTTTTGCAGCACGTCCTGTAGGTGCAAGCAATACCGATTTTTTTTTAGTATGCCAGAGATGTGTTACCAAAGTTCCAATAGTCGTTGTTTTCCCCGTTCCGGCATACCCTTTCAGTAAAAATAAAGCATCAGAATCTGTGTCATATATAAATTCGGAAAGCTTCTGCAAAACCACATCTTGTTTTAAAGTAACTTCATGTGGGAATTTACTTTTCAACAATTTATAGAATGTAGGAGCGTCCATTTGCATCATTCAGAATCTTTGGTTTTGTGATATTTTAAGGCGAAAATAGAAAAGTAAATCGAATGATTCTATATCATTTGTTTTTTTGTGATTATAACATGCTTTTTTTGGGGAAATACTTTTACGATTAAAAAAAAATTGTAGATTTGCGTATATTGATGTTCTTATAACAAAACTATTCTAACATAGAGATGAAACACGTAAAACAAAAATTCAATTTAATTTTATCATTCGTAACGGCTTTCTTACTTTTTCCAGCATTAACCATTGCTCAAGAAAGTGCTAAAGTTGTTGAAAAAGGTTCGTTCGAAACATTAAAGACGCCAATTATTTTAGTTGTTGCTCTTATCGTAGCAATTGGTCTTTTATTTTTAATTGAAAAAGTAGTTCCTAGAAAAGTTAGACCTATCTTTTCAATCCTATTTTTATGTGCATCTGTATTTTTTGGCTATAAGATCTACACGTCTATCATGGCTCCTGTAGAATTCAAGCAAGAGAAGGTTAAGCGTTACACAGCTGTTATCAAAAAATTAAAAGATATCCGCGATGCGCAATTAGCTCACAAAACAATTACGGGAAAATATGCTAATAATTTCGATGCTCTAGAAAACTTCATCGAAACCGCTAAATTCCCAATCATTGAAAAGAGAGATACTAGTTATACCGTGTATGACAAGGTTTATAAAATTGACAAATTAAAAGAAGAAGTAATTCTTGACACATTGAGCTTCCGTCCTGTGAAAGATTCATTGTTCAAAAATGATACACGTTACAAGAAAATGAAATTTGTACCGTATGCTAAAAACGAAAACGAGACTTTCAACATGAAAGTTGACTCTGTAATCGTTAATGGATATACAGCGCCTGTTTTCAGGGTTTCTGTAAAGAAAGAAATTATATTGCACGATCAAAATAAAGACTTACTAAGACAAGAAAAAAGAATTGTTTCTGTTGACGAAGTGGATGGTGAAGAAATTTTTGTTGGATCACTTGAAAAAGTAAGTGATAGTGGAAACTGGCCAACAAGCTACGAGATCGATGAAAGTAAGAAAAAATAAAGAACATAATCATTCAGATTTTCAAAAGTTGTCCATTCAGGTTTCTCTGAATGGACTTTCTTTTTGTGTATTGGATTCACTTGAAAACACACTCATCGAACTCAAACATTACGAGTTTGCCGATTGCACGAATCCATTACAGTTGGAAAAAGAAATTATTGAAGTGGTAGAAGCTAATGACACTATTTTCAACACCCGTTTTGAAGCTGTACATGTAAGTCATATCAACACGCTTTCTAGCTTTGTACCCAAACCATTATTTTCAGACAAAAATCTAGCTGATTATCTAAAGTACAACAACAAGATTTTACCAAACGATTATATGACGTTTGACGTAATTTCTAATAATGACATGGTAAATGTGTACATTCCTTATGTAAACATTAACAATTATTTCTTTGAAAAGTACGGCGCATTTCAATACAAGCATTTTGCCACTATCTTACTTGAAAACATCTTTCAATTACCACAACAGTCCGATGAAGCGATTGTGTATGTACATGTGCAAAAACAACAGTTTGAAATTGTAATTATTCAACAAAAAAAACTAGTATTCTATAATTCTTTTGAATATTTTTCTTCAGAAGATTTTATTTATTACCTGTTATTCACATTAGAACAATTACAACTAAACCCAAATTCCATTCCGCTATATTTTCTAGGCGATATTGATAAAAGTGATGTTTTATATTCTGTTACGTATACCTATGTTCGTCATGTACATTTTCTTGAAAAGAGCACGCCTTACCATTTTCATGAAAGCATTGACCAAACTGCCAGTCATCGTGATTTCACCTTATTAAACAATTTTTAAATGCGAATTATTTCTGGCACACATAAAGGACGAAGGCTCACAGCCCCAAAAAAATTGCCTGTTCGACCAACAACTGATCTTGCAAAAGAATCACTATTCAACATCTTGAATAATCATTTTTACTTTCATGAAATCAGCGTATTAGATTTATTTGCTGGAACTGGAAATATAAGTTATGAATTTGCTTCTCGCGGCACAGATACTATCACTTCCGTAGATGGAGATTATGGCTGTGTAAGTTTTATTAAAAAAACTGCCGCAATGCTCAACCTCAACATTACTGCAATAAAGAGTGATGTTTATAAGTTTTTAGAACGGACACACCTACAATCTGATATTATTTTTGCTGATCCACCGTATGCATTTACTAACGAGCAATTTGAACGCATAGTAACGATTGTTTTTGAACGTAATTTATTAGCAGAAGATGGTTTTTTAATTCTTGAACACGCAAAAGAAACCAATCTTGAACACGTCATCAACTTTAGCTTTTCAAAAAGTTATGGCGGCTCTGTATTTAGTTTTTTTGAACTTCCAGAAATATCTAATGAGGAAGAATAATTCCTAAATTCTAAAAATAATCAATCGTACAACAATTTAAAAAGTAAAACCGTTGCAGTTAACACTACAACGGTTTTTATTTCTTTATTACTAGTAAGCAATGTAATTTTACTTAAAAGGTTCGCAATTCAGCCATTTTAATAGCAGCTACAGCAGCCTCTATACCTTTGTTCCCATGCTTCCCTCCTGATCTATCTATTGCTTGTTGCAACGTATTATCAGTTAACACACAAAAAATCACAGGAATATCAGACTGTACATTCAAATCTTTAATTCCTTGTGCTGTGGCACTACAAACAAAATCAAAGTGTTTTGTTTCTCCTTGAATCACGCTTCCTATAGCGATAATTGCATCTACCTTTTGTGTTTGTTGCATATGTTTGGCACCAAACACTAACTCATAACTGCCAGGAACATTCCAACGGATAATATTCTCATCGAGTACTCCATTTTCCTTCAGTGCAGCAATTGCACCTTGACACAACCCTTCTGTAATGTTTTCATTCCATTCAGAAACAACAATCCCAAATCGAAAGTTCTTCGCATTTGGGATTGTTGCCTTATCGTATGTAGATAAATTTTTATTCTCTGTTGCCATAAATATTATTTCAACACTTGAGCTTTACCGATATATGCATCTAGCATTTTTCCGTCATCTGTATTTTTAAAGCTAGCGTATTCACTTTCAATTCTATTAAAATATTCCAAAGCTTTTGAACCTTGCTTCAACTCTAAAGCTGTAATACCTGCTTTCAACAAATATATAGGAGTCGTAGCATCATTTTGACTGTGCTTGAATGCTTTCTCGTAAAATTCTAATGCTTCTTCTGGCTGATTTAATTGTGCAAATGCATCTCCAATAGCACCTTTAGCTTTTGCTCCTATAATAATATCGTCAGATGTAAAATCTTGTAAATGTTTGATTGCCAATTGATATTTTCCTAAATTCAAATATGCGATACCTGCATTGTAGTTTGCTAAGTTTGCTGCACTAGTTCCTTTATATTCAGAGATGATATTCAAATAACCAAACTTTCCTTCTCCTCCGTTCAATGCCAATGTAAATAATGAATCTCTAGTCGCCAATCCATTAACCATGTTTTCATTTAAATTAATGTTCACAGCTTGATTGAAGTAGGAATTAGCCTGAAATACTTCGTTTGCCGCTTCTGCTTCTTTAGGAGCTGCAAATACTTTGCTATATAATAGATAGCCTAAAAGAACAACTGCGATTGCTCCAATTCCGAAAAAGATATATTTTTGATTCCCAGCAACCCATTCTTCTGTTTTAGAAGCGGTTTCATCTAAAGTATTAAAAACTTCTGCTGTTGTACTTTCCAATTCTTCAGCAGGAACTTCTTTTTCCTTTTCTACTTTGGTCTTAACTTTATATCCTCTTTTCTTGTAAGTTGCCATATATTGAATATTAATGTGCGCAAAAATAAAATTTTTAAGTAGAATTAAAAGCGTATTTATTTGATATTTTTCAATAATTTGCAATTTTATTGTAATGACGCTTCATTTTTCATGTTCCTAAAGAAATTATCACTTATAAATTACAAGAATTTCGATTCGAATTCTTTCGATTTTAACCCAAAAATAAATTGCCTCGTCGGAAATAATGGTGTTGGAAAAACCAATGTTTTAGATGCTATTTATCACTTGTCATTCGGAAAAAGTTATTTTAATCCTGTGGCAACACAAAATATTAAGCACGGAGAGGATTTTTTTGTTATTGAAGGTTTATATGAAAAGACGGAACGTGAAGAAAGCATCATTTGTTCGTTAAAAAAGGGACAAAAAAAAGTAGTAAAACGTAATGGAAAAGCATATGATAAGCTTTCTGAACATATTGGTTTTTTGCCTTTAGTCATTATTTCGCCAGCAGATCGTGACTTGATTATTGAAGGTAGCGATACACGACGAAAATTCATGGACAGTGTAATTTCACAATCCAATAAAAAATATTTACAAAATTTAATCAATTATAACAAAGTGCTTTCGCAGCGCAATTCTTTGTTAAAATATTTTGCCTTAAATGCTACTTTTGATGGGGACACCTTGTCTATTTACAACGAACAGTTATCACAAATAGGTTCTGAAATTTATGACGAACGAAAAAAATTTTTAGAGGCATTTGTTCCAATCTTCATGAAACGTTACAATGCTATTTCGAATCAAAAAGAAGTTGTAACTATTGTGTATAAATCGCAGTTACATGAGCATGGTTTTAAATTTTTATTAGAGGAAAACTTTGCAAAAGACAAAGTTCTTCAATATACTAGTGTCGGAATACATAAAGATGATCTTTCATTTACAATTGCGTCACATCCTATAAAAAAGTTTGGAAGTCAAGGACAACAAAAATCATTTTTAACAGCATTAAAATTGGCCCAGTTCGACTTTATTAAAGAGGTATCAAAAGTAACGCCTATATTATTATTAGACGATATTTTCGACAAATTAGATGAACAACGAGTAGCTAGTATTGTTTCTTTGGTAAATAATGACGATTTTGGGCAAATATTTATTAGTGATACACATGTAGATAGAACCGAAGCAATCGTGAAAGAGATTCATCAATCTTATGAAATTTTTAAACTTTAATTCATTTTGAAACAACGACATACTGAACATAGAAGCTTAGGAGAAGTTTTAAAAGATTTTGTTACCGAACACCATTTAGAAGATGGTTTGGATAAAATTGATGCTCGTGATGCGTGGCAAAAACTGATGGGAAATGGAATCAATACGTATACTACCAACGTGGTTTTAAAAAATGATACATTATATGTTTCTCTTTCATCTGCTGCCTACAGAGAAGAGTTGAGTTATGGAAAGGAAAAAATAATCAAAATGTTAAACGAAAGTCTTGGAAAAGAGTTAATTAAAAATTTAGTCTTAAGATAATTTTGAGTCCTAATTAACATTTGTGTGACACACAAAAACTGTAAAAGTAAAAATTAACAACTCCAAATAGTTTTCAATCTAAACTCCTTTAAAAACAAAAAAGCTTCAATCAAACTGACCGAAGCTTCTTTTGTATGATAAAGTATTTTTTCCTTAGAAAATTTCTCTTCCTGCAAAATGGAAAGCACCTTCAATAGCAGCGTTTTCGTCACTATCAGAACCGTGTACAGCGTTTTCTCCGATAGAAGTTGCATATAAATTTCTGATTGTTCCTTCTGCTGCCTCCGCAGGATTCGTTGCACCAATTAAAGTTCTAAAATCGCTAACTGCATTTTCTTTTTCTAAAATTGCAGCTACAATTGGACCTCTTGTCATAAATTCAACCAATTCCCCAAAAAATGGACGCTCTTTGTGAATTGCATAAAATTCTTCTGCATCACGTTTGCTCAATTGAGTTAATTTCATTGCAACAATATTAAATCCTGAAGCAGTAATCTTTTCTAAAATAGCTCCGATGTGTCCATTTTCAACAGCATCTGGCTTAATCATGGTAAAAGTTCTTTTTCCAGCCATTACGGTATGTATAAATTTATTATAAGTTCTTATTTTACAAAAATCCTTATCGATTTTCGGTGCAAAAGTACACAAATACAATTTATATACAACTCTATTTTACTATATTAGCCGGCTATGAAATTGGAAGTGTTGAAAATAAGCTCCTTTTTTAGTGTGAAACAAACATAATATTCATGAATAAAGCTGATATAGAAAGCGTTCAAAAATTACTAGAAACACCAAAGAATATTGTTATTATTCCTCATAAAAATCCTGATGGCGACGCTATTGGATCAACGCTTGCTCTCTGGCATTACTTGAAAAAGCAAGCTCATCAAGCTGTAATTATTTCGCCTAACGATTATCCTGATTTCTTAAAATGGATGCCTGGAGAAAGTACTATTATAAAGTTTGAATCAGAAACTGAAAAAGCTACAGAAATACTGAAAGATACTAATGTTATCTTTACGTTAGATTTTAATGATTTAAGTCGAATTGGCGACATGGAAGCTGCTGTTTCCGAAAGTGAAGCTACTTTTGTAATGATAGATCATCATCAACAACCAGCTTCTTATGCTAAAATTATGTACTCAGATACCGAAATGAGTTCTACTTGCGAAATGGTATATAATTTTATTGCCTTTTTAGGAGATGAAGTATTAATTGATAGCGAAATTGCCTCGTGTTTGTATACAGGAATTATGACCGACACAGGCTCTTTTCGTTTTCCTTCCACCACAAGTACAACTCACCGAATCATTGCTAACTTAATAGACAAAGGAGCTAAAAATGCAATGATTCACAATGCTATATATGACACCAATAACCTGAGTCGCTTACAACTTTTAGGATGTGCTTTAAAAAATTTGACTGTACTTGAAGAATATAGTACTGTATATATTACATTGAGTAAAGACGAACTTTCTCTCTACAATTTCAAAAAAGGAGATACCGAAGGTTTTGTAAATTATGGATTATCACTAAAAGGCATTAAATTTGCTGTGATTTTTATTGAAAATATGCAAGAGCCTTATATAAAAATCTCATTGCGCTCTAAAGGTGATTTTTCTGTAAATGAATTTGCTCGTGCTCATTATGATGGTGGCGGACATACAAATGCTGCTGGCGGAAGAAGTGATGCTACAATGGAGGAAACGGTTACACGATTCAAACAACTTTTAGAAACTTACAAAGAAGAATTAAATTAGTTTTATGTTACGAAAAATTGCTCTTTTTAGTTTGTTATCCTTAGGGATTATTTCCTGTGCTCAGAAAGAAGCTAGAAGACCCGTAAGTGTTCGTTCTGGTACTTTTTTAAAAGAATCTGCTGAACGAAACAAAGCGTTAATCGCTCAAGAAGAAGCAATGATTCAAAATTATATTTCGAATGACTCTGTAAACACTTACCTAGCATCTCAGAATGGTTTTTGGTACTTTTACAACGAAAAATCTTCGCAAGAAAACTATATACCACAACCTGGTGACACACTTAGTTATTCTTTATCAATTTCTAAAATAGAAGGGAATTCTATTTACGAAAAAGAAGAATTAGGCATTCAAGAATATGTAGTAGATAAGCAACAAACGATTGCTGGTTTACGCTACGGATTACAGTTAATGAAAAAAGGGGAAACAGTTACATTTCTTTTTCCTTCTCACATAGCATACGGATATCACGGCGATAACAAACGTATAGGAACTAATGTTCCAATTCGATCAACAATCACTTTATTAGATATTAAAAAAGATAACTCAAACTTAGAAACAGACAATTAATCATGAAAGGATTATTTACAAAAATGACTATGCTTGTTGCTATTATTGCAACAACCTTTATTTCCTGCACAAGCGCACAAGACTCCAAATTAGAAAATGGATTGTATGCTGAAATTAAGACTAGCAAAGGAACGATGCTTGCCAAGCTATTTTACAAAGAAGTTCCGGTTACTGTAGCTAACTTTGTCGCTCTAGCTGAAGGAACACACCCTAAACTAGCCGACTCATTGAAAGGAAAACCGTATTATAATGGTGTTATATTCCATAGAGTCATGGACAAATTTATGATTCAAACAGGTGATCAAACAGGAACTGGACGTGGAAACCCTGGTTTCCGCTTTATGAGTGAGTTTGATGTAAACTTACTACATGACAAGCCAGGTGTATTATCGATGGCAAATTCTGGTGGATTGGGCACGAATGGAAGTCAGTTCTTTATTACGGAAGTTCCGTATCCGAGTTTGGATGCTTTTGACGCAAATGGAAATATAAAACCTTGTGAACAACCACGAGGTGTGAGTTGTCACTCTGTTTTTGGGCAATTGGTAGAAGGAATCAATATTCAAGATAGTATTTCGAACGTAAAAGTTGGTATGGGAAACAAACCTGAAGAAGATGTGATTTTACAAGAAGTAAACATCATCCGTAAAGGAAAAGATGCCAAAGCATTTGACGCTGTGAAAGTATTTGAAGAATTAGAGCCAAAATTAGCCGAAAGACACCAGTCAATCATCGACAAACAATTGGAAGAGAAGAAAGAGCAAGCAAAACTTTCTGCAAAAGAGTTTAAAGAAAAGAACAAAGATTTAGGAGATGATTTTTATGAATCACCAACAGGAATGGTCATGATTACAACCAAAAAAGGTTCTGGTGTTACCCCAAAATCAACTGATCGTGTAAATATTTCCTGCGCAGGTTATTTGGAAAACGGAAAACTTTTTTACACTAATATCAAAGAAGTTGCACAAGAAGGAGAAATATATAATGAAGTAGCTGATCATCGTGGCGCATACAAGCCTTTCGCTTCTGTGTACAACACAAGCGCGCAATTAGTTCCTGGTTTTAAAGAAGCCGTATTACGCATGGAAGTTGGTGAAAAAGCAAGAGTTTTTATCCCTTCATTCTTAGGGTATGGCTCAAGACCTAATGGCCCAATTCCTCCAAATTCTAACTTAATCTTCGATTTAGAAATTGTAGATATTGCTGAATAACATAATGCATGTACTTATAAGTATAAAGCCCTTCTCTGAAAGGGCTTTATTTTTATCAATATCTTTGTAATGTATTATATCATGATTGTTAGTACTGTTTAACCTTATCTCTTTTCAGGAAAAACACGGAATAAATAACGTATTTCGCCTCTTTTCTATTTCAGAACCTCTTCTGATATTTGAGTATAACCAAAATTTAATGTCATGAAAAAACAAAAGATTTCATTACAACTTCGAAAACAAAAAATTTCTTCTCTTTCAGAAAAACAAGTTCAAGGTGGAGCTATAACAACTCTCACAATTCCGATTGTTACCATTCGTCCAACGTGTATCTCTGTTCAGGTTAATTGTGAATCAATTATTATTGATTGTCCTATAATTACAGCCGCTTCTGTATGCTGTCCAACAACTCAACCTCCAACATATATTTGTTAAATATGTTTATTTTCAGGAAAAACACGCTGATAGTTACATATTTTTTCCTGTTTTGAGATGTTGTACTCTGAATGATATTTGCATTGAAACAAAAAATATCATTTTATGAAAAAACAAATCAAAAAATTAAACTTGAACAAAATCAATTTAGTAAAGTTTGAAAACGAAAACGGAGTAAAAGGTGGAGCAGATTCAGCTTATTGTTGGACGAAACCTTTCAACATGTGTATTTTATCCAAAAAAGATCTGGATTGCAAACCACAAGAACCTATCAAACTAACACTAAGAAGTTGTTAAAAATTAAAAAAGCTGTCCAACATATTGGACAGCCTTTTTTTTATAAATTTTCTTTAAATAGATTCTGGTGAATATGCTTTGTAAAATTTCTTAAGGAAAAACACGGTTACTTTCTTATTTCTTTTCCTGTTTTAAGGTTTCATTGACTGCTTCATCTTTGCAATGAAACAAAAAATACATATCTCATGAAAAAACAACGTAAAACGTTAGGTTTAAAAAAACAAACAATTTCTGCTTTAGAAGCTAAATTAGTACATGGAGGCGCACCAACTACACTCACAATGGTGACAATGGATAAAGGTTGTATCAGTCAGCAAGGCTGTGACCCAATCCCTCCTCAACAACCAGACACTACAAATTTATCATATTCTAATTGTGGTGACTGCGGCGGAAGTTGGCTAAACTGTTAATAAAAAAAGCTCCCAAAAAGGGAGCTTTTTAGTTTTATTATTTCTTTGGAATGTTCTTTAAAATTTCCAGCACGTATTTCCAATATTTTTGGGTAGAAGAAATACTAGCACGTTCATCTGGTGAGTGTGCTCCTCGAATATTTGGCCCAAAGCTAATCATTTCCATATCTGGATAATTAGTTCCTAAAATACCACATTCTAAGCCTGCATGACAAGCTGCTACATGAGGTTCTTCTCCATTATTTAATTCCTTATATAAATTTACCATTACTGGTAAAATTGAAGCATTCATGTTTGGAGCCCAACCAGGATACGAACCAGAAAACTCTACTTCACAGCCCGAAAGTTCGAATGCTGCTCTTAATTTAGTAGCTAAATCCATTTTTCCTGTTTCTATTGAAGAACGAGTTAAACAACCTACTTTTATTTGACCATCTTTGATACGTACTCGTGCAATATTGTTAGATGTTTCTACCAACTCTTCAATATCTGGACTCATGCGATATACTCCATTATGAGCGGCGTATAACGAACGTGTAATTCCTTCTTGAACCCCTAATTCCATTACTCCTTTTGGCATTGTAGTTTCCTCTACTTTTATTTCCAATTCTTCTTCAATGGAAACATACTCTTTCTTTATAGCATCAATCAATGTTTGCGTTTCAAATTCAAAAGCTTCTTGATGCACTTTATCTACCACTACTGTAGCTATACTTTCTCTTGGAATTGCATTTCGGAGACTTCCTCCATCAATTTCTGCAATTCGCAATCCAAAATTTTCAAAACCATCAAATAACAAACGATTCATGAGTACATTGGCATTTCCAAATCCTTTATGAATATCCATACCACTATGTCCTCCTTGTAATCCACTGATTTTTATAGAATATGCAATTACACTTTCTGGCAAATCTTCTACAAGGTACGAACGTGTAGCTGTTACATCTATTCCTCCAGCACAACCGATTCCAATTTCATCATCCTCTTCCGTATCTAAATTCAACAAAATCTCTCCTGAAAGTAGTCCTCCTTTTAAGCCCATTGCTCCTGTCATGCCTGTTTCTTCATCTATCGTAAATAATGCTTCTAGCGCAGGATGAGGAATGTCATCACTTTCTAAAATCGCCATGATTGTAGCAACACCAAGTCCGTTATCTGCTCCTAATGTTGTTCCTTTTGCTTTTACCCAATCTCCATCCACAAACATATCGATTCCTTGCTTGTCAAAATCGAATTCAGTATCTGCATTTTTTTGATGTACCATATCCAAGTGTGATTGCATCACAATTGGTTTGCGATTTTCCATTCCTGCTGTGGCTGGCTTTTTAATGATTACATTTCCAATTTCATCAACAACAGTTTCTAACCCAAGATTTTCTCCAAAATTTTTCATAAAAGCGATAACACGCTCTTCTTTTTTTGAAGGTCTAGGCACTGCATTCAGATTAGCAAAATTATTCCAAAGCTTTGTAGGTTCTAGCGTTCGTATGTCTTGACTCATTCTTTAGTATTTATGATTGTGTTTTTAGAGTCACAAAGGTAAATGTTTGATTCCAAATTGCCTATTTTACTAGAGAGAGGTTTTTCAATAGGCATCTTTATGTCAAAAATATCACGTTCAATCTACATTGTGACATAGTTTTTTTTATATTAGCTACGTATCATTTACCCGAATGATGAACAAATGTATTGCTTTATGACCAAGAGGACGAAACTACTAATTGCTTTATCTTTCCCTGTTCAATTTATTTTGATAAAGATATTGTCTTACTATCCCGAATTTATAGAAACATATTATAGTAATGGAATTTATCCCTACATTTCAAAAACATTTCGGATTGTTTTTGGTTGGATTCCTTTTTCGATTGGCGACATTTTTTATACCATTGCTGGAATTTTGATTATTCGGTATATCTATAAAAATTATCGCTTGTTCCGCAAAGAGTGGAAACGAATAGCGCTGGATACATACATTGTCATCACTATTGTATATTTTGCTTTTCATTTATTATGGGGCATGAATTATTATCGTTTGCCTTTATACAAATCGTTAGAGTTAGATAGAAAATATACAACCGAAGAACTGGTTAGCTTTACAGAAAAAGTCATTGCTAAAGCCAATACTGTACAACTTCAAATTACTCAAAATGACACAACTAAGGTTGAAATTCCTTATAAAACGAGTGAAATTTTTACCAAAACCCAAGCAGGATATACCAATTTAAGTGAGCAACAACCTCAATTTACATTTACACATCCAAGTTTAAAAACCTCTTTGTATAGTCGTTTTTTAACCATAATGGGATTTAGCGGATATTTAAATCCTTTTACAAATGAAGCACAGATTAATAGAAAAATTCCTGTGTATAAATTTCCCGTTACAGCTTGTCATGAACAGGCGCATCAAATAGGATATTCTGCTGAAAATGAAGCCAATTTTATTGGGTGCATGGCTGCTTTATATAATGAAGATATTTATTTTCAATACGGAGCATATAACTTTATGGTTTGGCATTGTTTAAAAGAAGTGCACAACAGAGATTCTAAAGAATATGAGCGTTTACAAAAAACACTTAATTTAGGAATTCAAAAAAATTATGATGAAGTGCGTGCCTTTTGGAATGCACATAAAAATCCGTTGAAACCTTTGTTTAAATATACGTTTGATCAGTTTTTAAAGGCAAATAATCAATCAAAAGGAATTTTAAGTTACAGCTATGTGGTTTCTCTTTTAGTGAATTATGATAAAAAATATCCTATAATTCCTTAAATACCAAAGCGTATTTTTTTTCGTTTTCTTTTTATGTACAGACTTCTTCTTTTTGTATGTTTTATATGTTTCGCTTGTGCGGAAAAAACCGAAAATCGTACAAAAGTCGCGGTAAAAATGACTGTTACTCAAAAAGAGACAGCCCTTATTTCCGATTCCAACACGATAGATTCTACCAATTTAGGAATAAACTTTACAGCAAAAGGAGATTATAATAGCATCAAACAATCTATACAAATTGATCGTGTTTACTTTCTACGGAAGTATCAACAAAACAAAGAAAAAGCAATCGATTCTGCTTCACAGTATGTATACCACAAACTTCTAAATGATATTATTCCTCATTGGTATGGAACTCCTTGGGATTTTAATGGACACACACATATTCCAAATACTGGAGAAATTGCGTGCGGCTATTTCGTATCAACCACGTTAAAACATGTTGGTTTTCAACTAAACCGCTATAAAATGGCTCAGGAAGGAGGCATGAACGAAGCTATTACATTACAAACTAGTTCAAAACTAAAAATATATCGAAACATTTCTGCAGAAACACTCAACGAAGAATTAAATAAAGTATACAACGACGGATTATATTTTGTAGGATTAAGCAATCATGTGGGATATCTAGTCATTCGCAACAAAGAAATTTACTTTTTGCACTCTAGTTATTGCGACAACAAAGTATTAATAGAAAAAGCTCTTACTTCTAGTTGTTTTCAAAGTGATATCTATGTAATTGCAGAAATTTCTTCCAATAAAAAGCTTATTGAAAAATGGATTACAAATACTGAGATTCCAATTCATAAATAAACGTTAAAAAAATCTAAAAACCTCTTACTTAGTGCATTCATAGCGTATCTTTAAACGTTTAACTAATCTAATTAATCTAATCATAAAACAATGAACAAACCTTACTTGTTGCTGTTTGTCATTCTGTGTAGTTTCTCCGCCTTCGCTCAAGAATATTTTCCGAAGAATGATGGAGTCAAAACTGATACAAAGACCATAACAGCATTTACCAATGCAAAAATTTATGTAACACCTTCGCAAATAATTGACAACGGAACACTTGTCATTAAAGATGGAAAAGTGCTACAAGTAGGAACCAATATCTCTGTTCCAAAAGGAGCTGTTGTTATGAATCTTAACGGAAAAACAATTTACCCTTCATTTATTGATCCGTTTTCAGATTTCGGGATTGAAAAACCAAAAAGAAACAGAAATTGGAGAGAAGCCCCACAATACGATGCTGGTCGAGAAGGCTATTATTGGAATGATCATATTCGACCAGAAACGAATCCTTTGGAAGAATTTACTTTTGACAATAAAAAAGCTAATGAACTTCTCAAAGCAGGATTTGGAACTGTAAACACTCATAAACATGACGGAATTGTTCGTGGAAACGGAATTTTAGTCGCCCTGAATACTTCGGGAGATAATAGCACGCGAATTTTAGATGATCGTTCTGCTCAATATCTATCGTACGAAAAAAGTGCAGCTTCAAGGCAATCCTATCCAACATCTTTAATGGGCGCAATGGCATTAATACGCCAAATGTACCATGACGCAGATTGGTATGCTAAAGGAAATGCAAATCGTACAGACCTAGCATTAGAAGCTTTAGTAGCAAATAAAAATTTGGTTCAAATCTTTCATTCAGGAAGCAAACATAATAGTATCAAAACGGATGCGATTGGCGATGACTTCGGAATTCAATACGTTCTAGTTGGTGATGGAAGTGAATATGAAAATATTGATGCGATGAAAGCTACAAATGCATCATTTATAATTCCTGTAAATTTCCCTAATGCTTATGATGTTTCAGATCCGTATGCATCAACTGTGTTAGAATTGGAAGATATGAAACATTGGAATCAAGCACCTGCTAATCCAAAAATGCTCTCTGACAAAGGAATTACATTTAGCTTTACCCTACACGATTCTAAATCTGGAAAAGAATTTATGAGTAATATTCATAAAGCAATCGCTTATGGTTTGGATAAAACTAAAGCTTTGGAAGCATTGACAACGATTCCTGCTCGCATTCTAAAACAAGAAGATAAAATTGGAAGTTTACAAAACGGCCGCCAAGCCAATTTTATAATAACCTCTGGAGATCTTTTTGATAAAGAAACTGTAATCTATGAAAATTGGGTACAAGGAAATCAAAATATCTTTAGTGACAAATCTTTGGTTGATCTTCGCGGAAAGTACGACCTCAACATAGCTGGAAAAACATACCAACTTGCCATTACTGGAACACCTGAAAAGTTAAAATCTGATGTCATTATAGATTCATTACAATTAGGATCAAAACTTTCGTTTTCTGATGGCTGGCTACAGTTGCAATTTACCACACCTGACACTACAAATACTGGTTTTATTAGACTGACAGCTTCGGTGAAAAATCCAACCTATATTTCAGGAAAAGCAGTATTAGATACAGGATATGAAACCACCTTCAATGCAACGCAAAAAGCAACCTCTTCATCAGAAGAAAAAGACAAAAAAGAAAAGCAAGAGGAAACTCCTGAAATGCTTCCTATTTCTTATCCTAATGGTGCGTATGGATCAACAACATTACCTCGTCAAGAAACCATTTTATTCAAAAATGCAACTGTTTGGACCAATGAAAAAGAAGGAATTCTTCAAAATACAGATGTTTTAGTGAAAGATGGTAAAATAGCACGAATCGGCAAAAATATCAGTGCTAGTAATGCTAAAATTATTGATGCCACAGGAAAACATCTAACTGCGGGAATTATCGACGAACATTCGCACATTGCCGCTTTTGCAATCAACGAAGCAGGACATAACTCCACTGCAGAAGTAAATATGGCAGATGTTGTAGATCCTGAAGACGTTGATATCTATAGAAACCTTGCAGGAGGTGTAACTACAATCCAGTTGTTACATGGTTCTGCCAATCCAATTGGTGGTCGTTCTGCTATTTTAAGTTTAAAATGGGGACGCTCAGCAGATGAAATGTTGTTTAAAGATGCCGATGGATTCATCAAATTTGCATTGGGAGAAAATGTTAAGCAAAGTAATTGGGGTGATACAGAAACCACTCGTTTCCCACAAACTCGTATGGGTGTTGAACAAGTTTTCACAGACTACTTTCAACGTGCCAAAGAATATGAAGCAAAAAAGAAATCAGGAAATTATCGCTATGATATTGAAATGGAAACGATTTCAGAAATTTTAAATAGCAAACGCTTTGTATCATGCCACTCCTACGTTCAAAGTGAAATCAACATGTTAATGAAAGTTGCAGAAAAATTTGGTTTCAATATCAATACTTTTACACACATTCTAGAAGGATACAAAGTAGCCGATAAAATGAAAGAACACGGCGTAGGTGGTTCTACTTTTTCTGATTGGTGGGCATACAAATACGAAGTAAACGACGCAATTCCATATAATGGAGCAATCATGCATAATCAAGGAGTTCTTGTTGCTTTTAACTCTGACGATGCAGAAATGTCTCGTAGATTGAATCAGGAAGCCGCAAAAGCTGTTAAATATGGAGGTGTATCCGAAGAAGATGCATGGAAATTTGTAACATTGAATCCTGCTAAATTGTTACATATTGATGACAAAGTAGGGAGTATAAAAACAGGCAAACAAGCAGATTTAGTGTTGTGGACAGATCATCCAATGTCAATTTACACAAAAGCACAAACAACCATGATTGAAGGAACGATTTACTTTGATTTAGAACGCGATACTCAATTACGTAGAAACATTCAGAATGATCGTGCCAAACTCATCAATATGATGCTTCAGGAAAAAGGAAAAGGCATGAAAACACAGCCTGTAAAAAAGAAAGAAAAAATACACAATCATTGTGACACTGGACAACTTTAATCTATTTTGTGATGAAAAAATATCTATTCATATATTCAATTTGCATAAGCTTATGTATAAGTTTTACAGGGCTTGCACAGCAAACACCAGCTCCTAAACAAGCACAAGCCATTTCAATTGTTGGAGCCACAGCACACATCGGAAACGGAACTGTCATTGAAAATGCGACCATTGTTTTTGAAAATGGGAAAATAGTTCGAATCGGATCAGCTGCATCCACTCGAACAGATGGAAAAATTATTGATGCCAAAGGAAAACACATTTATCCTGGATTTATTGCGCCAAATTCTACGCTAGGCTTGGTAGAAGTAGATGCCGTAAGAGCAACTCGCGACCAAGACGAAACAGGTAGTTTTAATCCGCATATACGAAGTCTAATCGCATATAATACAGAATCAAAAGTTGTGGAAAGTTGTCGCCCTAATGGAATTTTAATAGCACAGGTAACACCTCGTGGTGGACGTGTTTCTGGGACTTCCTCCATTGTACAATTGGACGCTTGGAATTGGGAAGATGCAGCCTTAAAAGCAGATGACGGAATTCATATAAATTGGCCCAATGATTACACAAAAGGTAGATCATGGCTTGGCGAATCTAGAGGTTTACGCCCTAATGAAAATTATTCTAAACAAGTTCAAGAGATACAAAAAACCTTTGATGAAGCCGCAGCTTATCTAAATGGTGACCGAAGCCCAAAAAATCTACCTTTTGAAGCAATGAGTGGCTTACTAAAGGGAACTCAATCACTATTTGTTCATGTAGAATCAGAAAAAGGAATTTTAGATGCGATTGATTTTGGAAAGAAAAACAAGTTAAAAATAGTAATCGTTGGAGGATACAATGCACATAAAGTGGCTAATGAGCTACGTTTACATAAAGTTCCTGTATTATTACACAGAACACATTCTGTTCCTGAGTTAGATGACGAAGACTACGATTTGTCATACAAAAAAGCAAAGTTATTAATGGATGCTGGCGTGCTTGTTGGGTTGGAAAACAGCGGGCAGATGGAACGTATGAACACACGTAACCTTCCTTTTTTAGCTGGAACAGTTGCAGCGCATGGTTTGAATAAAGAAAAAGCATTGCAATTGATTACTTCAAATACGGCACAAATCTTAGGAATTAATGATCGTTTAGGAACATTAGAAGTTGGTAAAGATGCTACTTTATTTGTAAGTGAAGGAGATGCATTGGATATGCGCGGAAATATCTTGACACATGCATTTATCAATGGTCGTGAAATTAGTTTGGAAACACACCAAACAAAATTATGGCAACGTTACTCTAAAAAATATAGTGAAAAACAGTAACTTTAATAAAAAAATTGAAATATCTATGTTTATAGAATTGTAAAATAGCTTTGTTATGAAAAAGATACAAAAATTAACATTCGTATTAGGACTCGCAATAGTTTGTCAAATGTCTGCCCAAGAGCAAGCAGTCACTATGAATAAAGACAATCCTACCATTGAAAATTTTCAATTACCAAGTTTTACTGAGTTATCAAATCATATTGCCACTGAGTATACGACTACACATGAAAGATTACCAAATTTAGCAAACATTGGCGAACATATTCAAAAAAGTATCCCTCAAAACAGGTTCGATGAAAATAGTATTTCTGCTACGTTTCGCAATCTAACTTCAGAGCACTCCATCTTACCAAATATTAGTTCTCAACGTTTCCAATTGAGAAATAGTTTAAACAACATCATGTTTAATGGATTTGATATCAATCAATTGCATCTAAACGAAGCCTATAGAGGTCAATTTTAATTAAACAATATAAAAAAACCTCTTCCATATGGAAGAGGTTTTTTTAATACTTTTTCTTTTTCAATATTCAATTTATTCCCTTGGCACTACAACCGCATTTTCTGGCAGTGCATATGTATCATTACTATATTCTTTATCTGTTAACACTACGTTGGTAAATGTAACTGTATTTCTAGCCTCTGTTACTTTACCTGTATCGTCCGTGTGATACCAAGTAAGTGTTTTAGGCAATAAAACACCTTTTACTTTTTGCCAATCTCCATAGCGAATATAACTAACTTTATCACTTGGTTCTCCGTTAAAATAGGTTACCGTATAACCTAACCATTCCATTTGATAACTTTCTGGATCATAATACAAGAAATAATTATCTTCCGGAGAATCTCCTATGTTTTCTCCATATGAAACTTTAATTCCTGGATACAAAACGCCATCATACAACAAACTGTCTGTTTTTTCATAGGTAATTCCATCATCTCCCAATACAAAAGGCATTGCATAAAAGTAGAAATATAAATTGTGGTAAAAACGGGCATTACTTCTAAAGGCTGTTGAATCTTTTTGAGCTAACCATACATCTTTTCCATCAAAACCGATTGTAAAGTTTTTTCCATCAATACGAGTTTTCCTAGAAGGCAAATCAGTAGTGTGTTTTTCTAAATGGTCAGGCTTTACCATTTCATACACTAGAGTTTGAGCTTTGTTCCATTGACTAATCCCTCCATGCGCATCAAAAACCTTCTCTAAATTTTCAGGATATTTTTTAGTAATTGCGTTTAGCACTGTGTTAGATTCTGAAGCAACAGGCTTCTTTGTTTGCTCGGCACAAGCAGTTAATAAAAGTGTTCCTAATAAGAAACATAAATTTCTTTTCATTTGTTAGTTTTTTTCATATAAACAATTCAGTCGGAACTAAACATACTTCATTACACAATATCAATTAATATGAATAAAAAAATAAACTCTTTTTTATCTTTGCAACATGTACAAGCAAATCTCAAGCACACAAAATACAACTATAAAATACATTTTACAGCTTCAAGAGAAATCAAGAAATCGTAAAAAAGAAGGAAAATGTATCTTAGAAGGTTTTCGGGAATTATCTCTTGCAATGGAAGGCAACTATACCATAGAAACTATTTTATTCTATCCTGAGATTTGTCCACAACCTCACATTCAAGAACTCATCAAGAAAGCTTCTAATTCTCCCGAATATATTGAAATCACAAAAGAAGTCTATCAAAAAATTGCATACCGCAGTAGCACTGAAGGCGTATTAGCAATTGTTCATACCAAAAAACATACTCTATCCAACCTTCAACTATCTAAGAATTCTCCGCTCATTCTTGTGGCAGAAGCTCCTGAAAAACCTGGAAATATTGGTGCCTTACTTCGCACAGCAGATGCTGCAAATGTTGATGCTGTTTTAATAGCCAATCCTAAAACAGACCTCTACAACCCAAACATTGTTCGCTCAAGTGTAGGGTGCGTATTTACCACTCAAATTGCTACAGGAAGTACCTCTGAAATTATTTCATTTCTCAAAGAAAAAAATATAGCGATTTATTGCGCTGCTCTTACAGCTTCAGAACCCTATCACCATCAAAACTTTACAAAACCTAGTGCAATTGTTGTTGGCACAGAAGCTACAGGTTTAAGTGATGAATGGCTGTCAAACTCTTCGCAAAATATCATTATCCCAATGCAAGGAAAAATAGATTCGATGAACGTTTCAGTAGCTGCAGCAATCCTTATTTTTGAAGCCAAACGGCAACGTAATTTTGAAGCGTTTTAAGAGATAAAAATACCCAATCTATTTTTCATTTTTATTCATACAACAAACTTGTTTGTTACATTTCTTTGTAGTAATTTTAATTATATGACAGAAATTGATATCGAAAAAGAAAATGCTGCGATTGCCAAACAGTACAAGGAACTGTTACGCATCAGTTATCAAGTGCTTTCTGCGGAAGACAAAAAAGTAATCCGAAAAGCATTTGATGTTGCTGTTGACGCACATAAAAATCAGCGAAGAAAAAGTGGAGAAGCTTATATATTTCATCCCATTGCAGTTGCCAAAATTGTAGCTTCTGAAATTGGTATGGATGCTACTTCTATTGCTTCTGCCCTATTACATGATGTTGTGGAAGATACTGAATATACGTTGGAAGATATTGAGCGTATGTTTGGAATTACTGTTGCCAAAATTGTCGATGGATTAACCAAAATCTCGCATCTAAAAAAAGATAAAGATGTGTCAATGCAAGCGGAAAACTTCCGTAAAATGCTTTTGACTATCCACGACGATGTACGTGTAATTATTATCAAAATTGCCGATCGTTTGCACAATATGCAAACAATGGAATCAATGCCTGCTCATAAACAAGTCAAAATTGCTTCTGAAACATTGTATATCTATGCTCCTTTGGCGCACCGTATTGGGCTGTATAATATTAAGACTGAACTAGAAGATTTAGGGCTAAAATATACAGAACCAGAAGTTTTTAACGATATCCAAAACAAAATTGAAGAAAGTAAAGAAGAACAACAACAATATATTGATAACTTCTCTTCAATTATAAAAAATTCATTGGATAAGGAAAATTTAACCTACGAAATTAAAGGTCGTTTCAAATCCATTTTTTCTATCCGTAGAAAAATGGTTAAGCAAGGTGTTACTTTCGATGAAGTATATGATAAATTTGCCATCCGTATCATCTATGAAACCGAAGATTTAAGCAATGAAAAATTCCTAGCTTGGAAAATATACTCAATTGTAACAGACCATTTTCGCCCGAATCCGGTGCGTCTTCGTGATTGGATTTCTTCTCCTAAATCTACAGGATATGAGGCTTTGCATATCACTGTCATGGGACCTAAAGGTCGTTGGGTAGAAGTCCAAATTCGCTCACACCGCATGCATGAAATTGCAGAAAAAGGATATGCTGCACATTTTAAATACAAACAAGGAGATCAAAAAGAACACGGACTTGAACCTTGGTTAAATAAATTACAAGAAGCTCTAGAAAACCAAGAAGCTAATGCAGTAGATTTTGTTGAGCAATTTAAGTTGAACTTATACGCTAAAGAAATCTTTGTATTCACTCCTACCGGAGACCTAAAATCGCTTCCTAAAGGAGCTACTCCTTTAGATTTTGCTTTTAGTATTCACACCGAAGTCGGATCTCGTACTCGTGGCGCTAAAGTAAACGGAAAATTAGTTCCGTTAAGTCATGAACTTAAAAGTGGAGACCAAGTAGAAATCATAACATCAGACAAGTCTAAGCCAAATGCAAACTGGCTCGACTATGCGACAACTTCTAGAGCGCGTTCCAAAATTAAATCGTCTTTACGTGAAGAAAAGAAGGAAATTGCCGAAGACGGGAAAGAAATTCTACGAAGAAAGTTAAAACAACTTAAAATTACACTTGATGAAAAATCAATCAATGAACTCGTAAGCTATTTTAAATTAAAAACAAGTTTAGATTTATTTTATCGTGTTGGAATTGGGACAATTGACAACCAAAAGCTAAAGGATTTTGCCGCACAACGCAGTAGTAGCTTTTTCAAATTTTTTAAAAATAAAATTCGCAGAACACCTTCTATTCCGCAAGAAGAAATTGACACCCCAGAAATATCAAATCGTTATGATTTGATTGTTTTTGGAAAAGAAGAAGAAAAACTAAATTATAAACTGGCAAGTTGTTGCAATCCTATTCCTGGAGATCCTGTATTTGGTTTTGTCACTGTTAATGATGGAATTAAAGTTCATAAAAAAGATTGCCCAAATGCAGTAAGTCTACAAGCAAATTATGCGTATCGTATTATGAACGCTAAGTGGATTGATTCTTCTCAAGAAGAATTTACAGCACTATTAGAACTTACAGGAATTGATAATATAGGGCTCGTAAATGATGTAACGAAAATCATTTCGAACAATATGCATGTAAACATCAGAAACATCAGTTTTGAAACTAATGATGGAATTTTTATTGGAAGAATTACTGTAATTGTTAAGAACAATACTATTCTCAAACGATTGATTATGAATTTACAAAAAATCAATGGTATTGAAAAAGTTACGCGAGGATGAAACACCTTTTAAAAGATTCATTAAAACTAATAGGTAGTATTTGTTTAATTACATTTTTTTCTAAAAAAAAGATTGTTTTAAAAAAGTAGTATTAAATATTGAAAATTCATTTAAAAATAGTTTTCTCAGGATTCACTACAAATTTGAAACAATGATGATTTTACCCTATAAATACAATCATTGAACATTTATAAAAAAGAAGACAGCTATACATTCCAAAAATTTTGGATTGGAAATTAAACACACATACATCTTTGATTAACAGATTTATATATTTTTAGTTCACTATTTACAGCTAGCAAATAAAGAAATCATTAAATGAGCCTTTCAAAAGGCTGTTACTACAATGGTATATCTAAATTCTACTTCAGAATATATTCCTAATATCAAAAATAAATGTAACTTTGTTCTTTAATCTTCAGCATAGAGGCAACTATATATGGATGAGAATAATCAAGAAATTGTAAAGAACGTTTTTACGAAGTTTTTAGAAGACAATGGTCATCGAAAAACTCCTGAACGCTTTGCAATACTACAAGAGATTTACGAAAGCGAAGAGCACTTCGATATCGAATCGTTGTACATCAAAATGAAAAACAAAAATTATCGCGTGAGTAGAGCTACACTTTACAACACAATTGAGCTTTTGTTAGAAAGTAACTTGGTACGCAAACATCAATTTGGGCAAAACCAAGCACATTACGAAAAATCATATTTTGACAAACAACATGATCATATCATTTTGACAGATTCTGGAGAAGTAATGGAGTTTTGTGACCCAAGAATTCAAAGCATAAAAAAAACAATCGAAGAAATTTTTGATATCGATATTCACAATCACTCATTATATTTTTACGCAACGAAGAAAAAATAATTGCACAAGCAAACACAAACAACACAAACTAATTTAATACAATGGCAGTAGATTTACTACTCGGACTTCAATGGGGAGACGAAGGCAAAGGAAAAATTGTTGACGTTCTTACCGCAAACTACGATATTATTGCACGCTTTCAAGGTGGCCCAAATGCAGGACATACACTAGAATTTGATGGAATTAAACACGTACTCAGAACCATTCCTTCAGGAATTTTTCATGAAACAGCTACCAATGTGATTGGAAATGGCGTTGTGATTGATCCTGTAGTATTCAAAAAAGAATTAGATGGATTAGCGCAATTCAATATTGACATTCAAAAAAAGTTAATCATCTCTAGAAAAGCACACCTAATTCTGCCTACGCATCGCTTACTTGATGCTGCTTCTGAAGCAGCAAAAGGAAAAGCTAAAATTGGTTCAACACTCAAAGGAATTGGCCCAACATACATGGACAAAACTGGTAGAAACGGAATTCGTATAGGTGATTTGGAACTAGACAATTGGCAAGAAAAATATCGCTCATTAACCAACAAACATGAAGCAATGATTGACTTCTACAACGTAGATGTCCAATATGATCTTGCTGAAATGGAAGCGGAATTTTTTGAAGCTGTCGAAGTATTGAAAACATTACAGTTTATCGATAGTGAAGAATATCTTCATCAAGCACAAAAAAATGGAAAAACCATATTAGCAGAAGGCGCACAAGGTTCATTACTTGATATTGATTTTGGAACGTATCCTTTTGTAACTTCTTCCAACACAACAGCTGCTGGCGCATGTACAGGTTTAGGTGTTCCACCAAATAAAGTACAAGATGTATTTGGAATTTTTAAAGCATATACCACTCGTGTAGGCTCTGGTCCTTTCCCTACAGAACTTTTTGATGAAGTTGGTTCAGAAATGGCGCGTATCGGACACGAATTTGGTGCAGTAACAGGGCGACCAAGACGTTGTGGATGGCTGGATTTGGTAGCGTTAAAATATGCTTGTCAAGTAAATGGTGTTACACAATTAATGATGATGAAAGGTGATGTACTTTCTGGATTTAAAACCTTAAAAGTATGTACTGCATACAAATACAAAGGTCAAACCATCTCACATTTACCTTACAATATAGAAGAAGAAAATGTAGAACCAATCTACACAGAATTTAACGGCTGGAAAGAAGATTTGACAAAAATGACCAATCCTTCACAATTTCCAAAAGAGTTGAATGATTACATCAACTTTTTAGAAAAAGAACTGGAAATTCCAATCAAGATTGTTTCTGTTGGACCCGACAGAACACAAACGATTCATAGATAATTAAAAAGCTTCCAAATTGGGAGCTTTTTTTTGTGTCATTTTTAAGGGTTTTAACATTTTTTATGGCTTTAGGAATGGTTTTTGTTAAGTTTTTAGGTAACTTTGATATTAACTAGTAAAGCGATTTTTATGTTAGGCGGATTCTTTAAAAAGAGAAAAAATAGAACTTTCAATTATACTCCTCAGTACTACAAACCTGAAGAAGAACGTTCCTTGCCCGATAGAAGTTTTGCTAGGTACAGAAGAGCTTGGGAAGATGCTGGCGAAGCAAGTAGAAACAGAAAAAATTCAGAAGTCTCCATACGTCTGGTTATTATATTTTCAGTCTTGGTTTTTATTGCACTTTATCTTCTAGACTTTGAAATATCAATCTTTTTTTAGACAGTAATTCATGGCAGACATAATAAAGCTTTTACCCGATCATGTAGCGAATCAGATTGCCGCAGGAGAAGTGGTACAGCGCCCTGCATCAGTAGTAAAAGAATTACTTGAAAATGCAATTGACGCTAAAGCAACCGAAATTAAACTGATTGTTAAAGAAGCAGGGAAAACACTCGTACAAGTTATTGACAACGGATTTGGAATGAGCGAAACTGATGCACGTCTTTGTTTTGAACGACATGCAACATCCAAAATCCGTACTGCTGAAGACTTGTTTAATTTACACACTAAGGGTTTTCGTGGAGAAGCCTTGGCTTCAATTGCCGCAATTGCACACGTAGAGTTACATACGAAGAAAGAAGAAGTCGAATTGGGTTGCCGTATCAAAATTGAAGGTAGTAAGATTATCTCGCAAGAAGTTGTTACGACACCTACAGGAACCTCAATTGCGGTAAAAAATCTATTTTATAATATTCCAGCACGACGTAATTTTTTAAAATCTGACGCTGTAGAATTGCGACACATTATCGATGAATTTCAACGAGTTGCATTGGCACACCCTGCTATTTCTTTTGTGTTATATCACAATGGAAATGAATTATTTAATCTTCCTGTAAGTAACATTCGTCAGCGTATTGTAAATATTTTAGGAGGAAAAACCAATGAAAAGTTGGTTCCTATTAATGAAGATACAGATATTGTAAAAATCAGTGGTTTTGTTGGAAAACCTGAATTTGCTAAAAAGAATCGGAACGAACAGTTTTTCTTTGTAAACGATCGTTTTATCAAAAGTCCGTATTTGCATCATGCAATTGGCGCAGCGTTTGAAGGCTTACTCAAGGAAAAAATGCAACCGAGTTATTTCATCTATTTAGAAGTAAATCCAGAAACGATTGATATCAATATTCATCCCACAAAAACAGAGATTAAATTTGACGATGAACATTCGCTCTACGCAATGTTGCGCGCTACGGTAAAACATAGTTTGGGACAATTTAATATTGCTCCTGTTTTAGATTTTGATCGTGATGCCAATTTGGATACGCCTTATAATTATAAAGACAAACAAGCTTCTATTCCAAATATTCAGGTAGATCGCAGTTTTAATCCTTTTTCCAATGAAAAAAAAGGAATAGGAAACACGGCAACAGCTCCGAGATATACACACTATAAGAAAGAATCAAATGAAGGTTGGGAAAGTTTATATGTTGGCTTAGAATCAAAATCGAATGGAAATACTGCTTTTTCTACTGAAAATATAGAATTTGAATCGGAAGAAGTGACAAGTTCTTTATTTACCAATGAAGAGCAAAAAGAAACACTAACCTATCAATTACATCGAAAATATATTGTAAGTTCAATCAAATCGGGCATTGTGGTTATTGACCAACACAGAGCACATCAACGTGTTTTGTATGAACAATTGCTACGAAATATTACAGTAAGTGATGCCGTAAGTCAGCAGTTATTATTTCCTGTCACCTTGACGTTTTCTACTAGTGAGATTGCGCTTTTAACAGAAGTAAAGGAAAGTTTAGAAAATATTGGTTTCATGTTTAGCAATATTGGCGACGACAGTATAGAACTTTCTGGAATTCCGTCCAATATTTCTGAGAGCGAGTTACAAATTATCATTGAACAAATGTTAAACGATTTCCAAGGAGAAATTCCAGATGCTGGATTTAGTCAAACCGATGTTTTGGTCAAATCATTGGCAAAAAGTATGGCGATTCGAACAGGAAAAAAACTCGAAATTGCCGAACAAGAAGCACTAGTAAACAACCTATTTGCTTGTAAAGAACCCACTATTTCACCTTTTCAAAAAACTATTTTCATCACGCTTAGCGTAGATGATCTCGATAAAAAATTCATATAAGGTATGATGCGAATTACCGACACTGTAAAACATTTAATCATTATTAATGTCATTCTTTGGCTTGCCACTATGATATTACTAGAAAGAGGTATTGACTTAGTTTCTTTACTTGCGTTGCATTTTCCGGAAAATCCAAACTTTCGGTTTTGGCAACCTGTAACGAGTATGTTTATGCACTCAACAGAGAGTCCAGCACATATTTTATTCAATATGATTAGTTTGTGGATGTTTGGTTCTGCATTGGAAATGCGTTGGGGAAAAATAAAATTTCTTAGTTTTTATATGATTACTGGAGTGGGCGCTGGCCTCATACACACCTTAGTGAATTATTACGAATTTCATACAGCACAGAATTTATTACTAGAAAGCGGATTTTCCATAGCTCAAATAAATGAACTTTTCCAATCTTCATATGAAGGTTTTTATAATATACTAAATTCTAACGCAAGTAAAATTATAGATGCGCAAGCAGTTTATAATAATGGAATATCATATTATGTACCGGCACTTGGTGCTTCAGGCGCATTGTATGGCGTGTTAGTCGCTTTTGGAATGATGTATCCAAATACAGAATTGATGTTATTATTTTTACCAATTCCGATTAAGGCAAAGTATTTCATTCCCGGACTACTTTTGTTAGATTTTATTGGCGGAGTTGCAGGTGGCTTCAGTTTATTTGGCGCTGGAAAAATTGCTCATTTCGCTCATTTAGGAGGAGCTTTATTTGGCTTTTTGCTTATGTGGTACTTTACTAAAACACAGTTTAACAAAAATCGTTGGGACTGATGGACTCAAAAACACGCATATTAACTACGTTTCGTGGATTCAATGCATATGAAAAACTGATCGCGCTTAATATTGCCATTTTTGCAATTGTAGCTGTATTTAGTGCCGTTTATCATATGTTTACGAAAGATTATGTTTCGTTTTTTTACGATTACTTAGCTCTTCCAAAAGATCTAGGTGAATTACTTGTAAAACCTTGGACGATCGTTACCTATGCATTCATGCACGGCGGTTTTTTTCATTTAATTTTTAACTGCATTGGCTTGTATTTTACAGGACGTATTTTTTATATGTTTTTTACTGAAAAACAATTTATTACCGTTTATGTTTACGGAATTTTTGCAGGCGCTTTGGCATTTTTGCTTGCTTATAATTTACTACCTGCTTTTGCGGGCGACAGAGCTACTTTAATGGGTGCTTCTGCAGCTGTTTTGGCAGTTACAGCGGCAGGCGCTACGTATGCTCCAAATTTAATCGTGAATTTATTTGGTGTATTTCCTATAAAATATTGGGTACTGGCCATCTTACTCGTCATTTCATATATTGCTTCCATTCCGTATGACAATGCTGGCGGTCATTTTGCGCATCTAGGCGGATTATTAATTGGCTATATTTTTGTAAAACAATTACAAAAGGGAAATGATATAGGAATAGGTTTTGAGCGTTTTTGGGATCGACTGAACGCTTTTTTTACAACAAAAAAGAAATCTCCTTTGAAAACAGTATACAAAAAAGAGGAGAAAAAACGTTCTACTACTACCAAAAGCAGCGCATCAACTCCATCTTCGGAAAAACAGCAAAAAATTGACGCTATTTTAGATAAAATTAGTAAGTCTGGTTATGAAAGTTTGACCAAAGCTGAAAAGGATTTTTTGTTTAAAGCTGGAAAAGATAATTAATCATATGAACGAAGAAAAGAAGAAGAAAAAGTTAAGTTTTTTAAGTAGAATTATCTTCTTCTTCAACTCTGTGTTTGCTGCATTACTACTCCTTTCTTATATATTACCATATGCGGTTCCTAAAAGCTTTCCTATTTTGTCTGTTTTGAGCCTACTAGTCCCGGTATTTATTATTATTAATTTTTTCTTCATGCTGTTTTGGATTTTAAATGTTCGAAGACAGTTTTTAGTATCATTTGTAGTGCTAATTATTGGCTATTCGCATGTAACGTCTTTGTATAAGTTTTCTAAAAACACATCTAAAGCTACTGAAAATTCAATTTCTGTAATGAGCTATAATGTTCGTTTATTTAACATTTATGAATGGCTTAAGGAATCGCATGTAGACAAAAAAATTGTAGATCTTGTACATGCAGAGTTTCCAGACATTATTGCTTTTCAAGAATTCCACAAAAAACAAATCCCTGCTTTTTCCTTTTATCCACATCAATATGTGGTTCTTACAGGAAAGAATAAAAAGACTGGACAAGCCATTTTTTCAAAATATCCTATCATTCACAAAGGTTCTTTAGACTTTCCGAATACAGCAAACAATGCCATCTTTATAGATATTGTTAAGAATAAAGACACTATTCGAATTTATAATATACATTTAGAATCACTTCGTATTAATCCGCAAAAAGAAGAACTTTCACAAGAAAATTCGGGGCGTTTGTTAAAACGCATGGCAAATACGTTCAAAATGCAGCAAACACAAGCTGAACTTTTTGAACAACATCGCAAGCAAAGTCATCATAGAGAAATTATTTTGGGAGATTTTAATAATACACAATTTTCAAACGTATATAAAAAAATTAAAGGCGACATGAAAGATGCGTTTGTAGAAGCTGGACAAGGTTTTGGAAAAACGCTCGATTTTGCTTTTTTCCCAATGCGAATTGATTTTATTTTAGCGGATCAATCGTTCGTGGTTCACAAATTCAAAACCTTTTCGGAACACTATTCTGATCATTTCCCTGTACAAAGTGTGATTTCATTGCAGTGATTTTTTTTGGGAATTAAAATTTATACTACACCTTTTTCTTTAGCAATTTTCCATATTCTTTTATAGGAACATTTGTTTTATAAAACGACGGCTACCGTTCTTGCATTCAACATTTTGTAACGATATTTTAGCACTCACATTAATTTTAAAACCTTTTTATTATGAAGAAAGAGAATGCTAAATTGCTATTACTTAATAGGCAAAAAATTTCTAGTCTTAAACCAATAAAAATTATGGGTGGAGGCAAAACTTGGGGTTGCACACATACATTGGAATCGATATGCAAAACCAGTATTTGCTATTCTAATGATGGGAATGAATGTAATTTTACAGAGTTAAATTGCCAAACAGAACCTACATATTGTTCAGGCTCTTAAGCTTTTGTACATTTTAAGAATACCTCGCGAGCTTGCTCCGAGGTAATTTGGTTATCATTAATTTTATCAAAACGCCATCATCCAGCAATCTGCCGCATCTGCTAGTATATGAAATAGCAATCCTAAAGCTAATAGTCGTGTTTTACGGAAGAATAACATAGTAAAATACACTACAATAGCATAATAGCTATGTAACGGATGAAAATTGATACTACAGCGATTCGGATCAAAAATAGGAGTCGCAAGTAAATGATCTAAATCAATCAACATTCCTAATAAAAAAATACCATAAACCATTTTCCAGGATCTTCGAAAAAAGAACACAGCCACCAATAGAGGAACGATAAAATGCAATCCATAATGCACAAACGCTCGCAATTCCATTATTTGATAGTTTGCTGCTCTAAATAAGAAAGAGCATTTGTTCCTTCATTGAATAGGAGGTCTAATATACTTAAGTTGGGAAGAAAGCCATGTTTGGCATCAAAGACTTGCGTATATTCATCAAATTGATGAATAGCTTCTTTTTTTACATCAACCAATTCTCTAAAGTCTTTTAGATCAGAAACTATTGATTGATATTTTTGTGTTTTTTGAGTATTTACTTCTAGTTGCAAACATTCGTTGATAATCTCAATCGTATCAAAATTCAGATCGATTAAATAAGTATACTTTTTTTTAAAAAGAGGAAGTAGCTCGTCTTCATAATATTCAAAATAAGGGGATGCTCTATAAGCGCTTTCAAGCGATTTAAAATGTAATCGTTGCCAAGCTGTTTCATTCGCAATTTGAATATCTCTATATTTTTGATGCTTATCTTTTTTAGAATGACGCACCGGAACATTTAACATGAGGCTTCCGTTTGCACCATAAATATATGTTCGATTTCGATAGGTTTGTTTTTGGAAATTATCTTCCATTTCAAATACAATCTCCTCCGCATTTGCAAAGACAACATAATGCGCAATACTTGGAAAATATGTAGGATGAACAATGCTATTCACTCTGCTATAAATTAGTTATACCCTTGTTATTTTGCTTCTTTTTTTCTCTTTCTAAAATAGTTGAATGCAAACCAACCTGCGAGAGCAAATAAAAAGTATTTGAAGTATGATATTGGTTCTCCATTACCGCTAACCGTAGTGAATAATCGATTCCATCGAATTTTATTAAATATACCTTTAGCATCCGTATCCCAACTCATCCAAATAAACACTGGTTTTCCTAATACGTGATCAAATGGTACAAATCCCCAACTTCTAGAGTCTTGAGAGTTTCCTCTATTGTCACCCATCATCCAATAATAATCTTGCTCAAATGTATAAGAAGTAACTGGTTTTCCATCGATTTGGATTTGATTGTCTTTTACAGTTAAATTTTTCCCTTCATATTCTGCAATAGCACGTTTATACAAAGGAATATTATCCATATTTAATTGTACAGTCATTCCTTTAGCTGGAATGGTAATTGGTCCGTATTGATACACATTCCATTCAAATTTCTCAGAATGAGGAAACACATCTCCGCGCTCTCCTTTTGGGAACTGAATCTTTTGTACAGAAGCTACATTGTGATGATTTTTCAATTCTTCTGCAGTCTTTTCCGTCATCCCTGCAAATTGATATATATTATTTTGACCTGTATATATATCATCAGTGATGTCATAACGATCATGTAAATATTGTTTAGAGAAAGGAGCTCCTTTAGATTGTACTAAATAACTAAACTGCAATTTTGCACGATCTGGTAAATCATTTTGTACTCCATCAATGTAAACGTAGCCATCACGAACTTCTAACTTATCGCCAGGCAAACCAACACAGCGTTTTACATAATTAGAACGTTTATCTAAAGGTTTATAAATTGATTTACTATTAGGATTATTAATCACGGTCAACGTATCTGCTGGCCAGTTAAACACTACAATATCATTTCGTTCAATGGTTTCAAAACCAGGAAATCTGTAATATGGTAATTGTGGTTCTTTAAGATATGATTTCATCCCTGTAAAAGGCACTGCATCATGAACCATTGGCAATGCAACAGCCGTCATTGGTGTACGCGCTCCATAATGTATTTTACTTACAAATAGAAAATCACCTACTAGTAATGTTTTTTCTAAGGAAGATGTTGGAATCACGAATGGCTGCATCACATACGTATGTACTAATGTTGCTGCTACAACGGCAAACAAAATTGAAGCTATCCACTCGCCTGCTGGTGTTCTTGGTTTTAGGCTTCGCTCATGTACATATGAGACATCCAACATATAATTTACGTAGTAAATGTAAAATCCTAAGGTTACAATTACCAAAATTGTTTCCATGCGATCTGTACGACCAAAACTTCGAATCGTTTCTACCCAAAGTACTGGGAATACGATTAAATTTACGATTGGAACAAATAATAAGATTACCCAATACCACTCTTTAGGTCTATTGATAATCTTCATTAATACCACTGCATTATATACAGGAATTGCAGCTTCCCACGCTTTTCTACCTGCTTTTATATAGAGTTTCCATGTTCCTAGAAAATGAATTACTTGTACTAATAAGAAAAATAGTATAAATCCTTGCGTAAACGTCATGGTTGTTTCTTTTGATTTTTACAAATATATAAGTCGAATGCAAATATATTTGATATTTATTATATGTTTAACACGTCTTTCATCGTGTATACGCCATTTTTACCTTGAAGCCATTCTGCGGCTACTACAGCACCTAATGCGAATCCTTGTCGGTTATGAGCTTCATGCTTTATAGAGATAGTGTCAATAGTTGAACTATACGTAATTTCATGTGTCCCGGGAACTTCTGGAATTCGCTTTGCTATGATTGGAATTTCGTTTTCTTTTTCAGTACTATCTAATTTCCAGCTATCATAATTGGTATATTTCATAACTCCTTCAGCCAAGGTAATTGCAGTACCACTCGGAGCATCAAGCTTTTTTGTATGATGAATTTCTTCGACACTTACTTTATAATCTTGCAGTTGAGACATCATTTTAGCCAAATATGCATTCATCTCAAAGAAAATATTGACTCCCAAACTAAAGTTAGAAGCATAAATAAATGCTCCTTTCATTTTATCACAGAGAGCAACAACTTCATCGTATTTTTCCAACCATCCAGTTGTACCAGAAATGACAGGCACTTGTTTTTGAAAGCAATGTGTAATATTTTGAAAAGCTGCTGACGGAATGCTAAAATCGATGGCTATATCAACATTTGAAAAGTCATACGACGCAATGTCATTAGAAATTTTGTGTATAATTGTGTGTCCTCTCTCTATGGCAATTTTTTCAATCTCCTTCCCCATTCTACCATAGCCGAGTAAAGCAATATTCATATATATTTTGTTTTGAAAAACTAAAACTTAAAGTTAAGTGTAACTCCTAGGTTTCTTGTAAAATCTACCGCATTTTGATCTATATGTGGGCGTAGTGACAAATCGTCACTAACATTAAACTGAAGTAAATGCGCATCTACATTAGCATCTACAATATTTAGCACATAGGCCACCACAGTAAGTAAAAGTGATAAATCTCGATTTCGTTGATAAAATTCTTGAGCATCAATTAACGCATCATTGTCTGCTACGATTCCTTGAAACTCGTCATCAGTAAAGCCTGCTAAACGGCGTTTGTAGGCACGACGATACCTATTGTATTTATTGTTATTATCTACATAAAAATATATTCCTGTTCCAAGTGCAGCATATACAATAGGAATTTTCCAATATTTTTTATTGTATGCCTGTCCTAGTCCTGGTAAAATAGCAGAATAAAAAGCTGCTTTTGATGGAGACAATGGATCAATTGCCTTTTTCTCAGCAGTATTTACAGTATCTTTAATTTTTAATACCGTTTCTTTTTTCTCTTTTTCTTCGGTTGTTTGTTCTGTTTCGTTTTGTGCCCATGAAAATTGCACTATAATACAGAAAAAACAGAGCATAAACAGCATCTTATTTCCCACTCTTAAGCAATTTTTTAATTCGTGTAAAATCTTCTTCAGAATGGAAAGGAATTGTGATTTTTCCTCTACCATTTTTCCCAACTTTCACATCTACTCTATGTCCAAAATATTCTGAGAATTCTTTCATTCCTTTTTTGATGTATTTTGGCATTTCTTCTTCCTCTTTGACAGGAGTTTCAATAATGTGATCTTTCTTATAGTTTTTCACTAAAGCTTCTGTGTCACGAACTGACAATGATTTGGATAATATTGCCTCGTAAATCTCTAACTGATCGTTTGTGTTTTCAACATTTACTAAAGCACGTCCATGTCCCATACTTAAAAAACCATCGCGCATTCCGGTTTGAATGATTGGATCAAGCTTTAATAACCGTAAATAATTTGCTATGGTTGAACGTTTTTTCCCTACACGCTGACTCATTTGTTCTTGTGTCAAGTTAATTTCGTCAATCAATCGTTGATAAGAAAGTGCTATTTCAATAGGATCCAGATCTGAACGTTGAATATTTTCAACTAATGCCATTTCGAGTGACTCTTGATCGTTGGCAATACGTACGTATGCTGGAATTGTTTCTAAACCTATCATTTTAGACGCGCGATAACGACGTTCTCCAGAAACCAATTGATAGGTATCAAAACCTAATTTTCGAACCGTAATAGGTTGAATAACTCCTAACTCTTTGATAGAAGAAGCTAATTCTCGCAACGATTCTTCATTAAAATTAGTTCGTGGTTGAAAAGGGTTTACCTCAATTGTTTCTATTGCTAATTCTACAATATTTCCAACAACTTTATCTGCATTCTTATCTGAAGCCGATGTAATATCATTTTCAGGATCTTTTAATAATGCCGATAATCCACGTCCTAATGCTTGCTTTTTTGTTGCCTTCGCCATAAATCTTATTTACCACTGTTTTTCTTGATCACTTCGTGTGCCAAGCTTAAATAATTGGTAGCTCCTTTGCTACCTGCATCATAATTAATGATACTTTCTCCATAACTTGGAGCTTCACTTAATCGCACATTTCGCTGAATAATGGTTGAAAATACCATATCATTAAAATGTTTTTGTACTTCTTCTACCACTTGGTTTGACAAACGCAAACGAGAATCATACATCGTTAGTAACAATCCTTCTATATCTAATGCAGGATTGTGTATTTTTTGAACACTTTTAATCGTGTTTAATAGTTTTCCTAAACCTTCCAATGCAAAATATTCGCACTGTATCGGAATCATTACTGCATCAGCAGCTGTTAAGGCATTTAATGTCAACAATCCTAAAGATGGCGCACAATCTATCAAAATATAGTCGTATTCATCTTTAACAGATGCTAATGCCTTACGCAGCATATATTCGCGCTGATCTTTATCGACCAATTCAATTTCAATCGCTACTAGATCAATATGTGCTGGAATGATACTTAAATTTGGAGAACTTGTCTCCATCACAACATCTTTCGCCTCTAAAGTATGTTCTAATAATTGGTAGGTTCCTTTTTCAATACTTTCAACATCAATTCCCAACCCAGAAGTAGCATTTGCTTGCGGATCAGCATCAATTAATAACACCTTTTTTTCAAGTACGCCTAGAGACGCGGCTAAATTCACTGATGTGGTTGTTTTTCCAACACCACCTTTTTGGTTTGCAATAGCAATTATTTTGCCCATTTTTTGTTTGAGGATTTTAAGCGATAAAAATACAATTATTATTGAGTTAATGAAATGAAAATTATTAACAACTATACTAAGTTTTCGTTAAATATACATCTTGAAATTGTATTCCATTGAATTGTAGATTGTGAGGGAATCCACTGGTTTAGAAGAAAGAGTGTCGTATTTACAAGTTAAAAAATCATAAATTCTAAACATTGCATATAAAAAAGTTTATTTTTGAACGAAAATTTAAACAATTGTCATCCTTTGCTATAAACTACTTTGACGCAATTGTTTTTAGATTATGAAACGCTTTTATGAAGAAATTAATTGTCTTACTTTTTTTTACACAGATTGTATTTTCGCAAACACAGCCTACTAATAGCCAAAAGACCATTATCAAAATAGTATATGGTGGTGATTTAACTGTGAACGAAAATAAATACCCTGGCGCAAAAATATTTTCTAAAACAGATACAAGACAAGTGCGTTTTGAACATGAAGGAATGGATTTGTGGTGTGATAGAGCAGTTTTGTTTCAAGACAGAAATTGGGTAAAAGCATACGGAAATGTATTTATTCAACAAGGAGATTCTGTTGAAATGTCTAGCGAATATATTGAGTATGATGGCAATACTAAACTAGCTGTTTCCAAACGAAATGTACGTCTGCAAAATACAGACATGACATTGACAACAGACACTTTATATTTTGATAGAAACGCACAAGAAGCCTATTTTAACACAAAAGGAGTTGTAAAAGATAGTGCAAGTACATTAACCAGTATCGAAGGACGTTATTTTATGGAAAAAAATAAATATCAGTTCCTAAAAAATGTACAAATTAACAATCCTGAATATACAGTCAATTCTGCCCAATTAGATTATTACACAGATTCCAAACATGCATATATGTATGGACCATCCACAATTAAAGGAAAAGAATATACAATATTTTGCAAACGCGGTTTTTACAATACAGTTTCTGAAACTGGGTATTTTGTTAAGGAATCACGAATTGATTATGACAACCGAATTATAAATGGTGACAGTTTATATTTTGAAAAAAATACTGAATTCGCATCTGCAACAAACAACATAAAAATTACAGACACCATTAATAAAATGGTCTTGAAAGGGCATTATGGCGAAATTTTTAAAGCCAAAGATTCTGCTTTTATAACCAAACGTGCTGTGGCTATTAGTCTGATAGAAGAAGATTCCATGTACATTCACGGAGATCGTTTACTTGTTACAGGACCAGAAAAAAACAGAGTTATTAGAGCTTACAAAAATGTCAAGTTTTTCAAAACTGACATGAGCGGAAAATGCGATTCATTATTTGCCGACAACAAATCTGGTATAACAAAATTGCTTCGTCGTCCAATTATGTGGAACGGAGATAGCCAGATGACAGGAGATACTATTTTTCTAATCTCAAATGTTGAAACCGAAAAGTTAGACTCTCTCAAAGTAATTAATAACGCTTTTATTGTGAAAAAAGACACTCTTGGAGATGGGTATAATCAAGTAAAAGGTCAAAATTTGTATGGAAAATTTAGAGACAACAAATTATACGAAGTTGATGTTATCAAAAATACAGAAGTTGTCTATTTTATGTACAATGATAAGAATGAGTTTATCGGAATTGACAAAACAATCTGTAGCGCTATCAACCTAACATTGAATAATAATCAAATAGAAGATATTACCTTTTTTACACGTCCTGATGGTGTAATTTACCCAGATAAAGACTTACCTAAAAATGCTCGTAAACTTCGTGGTTTTATTTGGCGAGGTGATGAACGTATGTATACTAAAGATGACATCTTTGATGAAGACGACAATAATATAGTTTTACCAGTAATACGAGGTATAAACAACCCTATAGATCCTTTAAAAGAAGATGAAAAAGATCCTGATAATACGCCTGTAAAGCCAACGGTTAAAACCACTGTTCCTGATAAGAAAAAACAACTCAAAGCAAAAAAACTAACGGCTCAATCTGAAAAAGAGAAACATTAAAGACGTACACTTTATATTTTCTATAATATTCACAGAAATTACTTTGTGTATATGTGTATTATTCCAGCTGTTCACATCCTTACAAACCTTGCAAATTGTAAAAATTAAATTAATAACAGTAACGCATTTAATATAAATATTAGCTCTTCTGTAAGTCAATCTATTACCGCTTATAAGTTTCACGTTTTCCCATATACATTTTAATCCAAACACATACAAAAACACAGGTTTTTCCTCATAATTTTGAAATGAACAAAAACCTAAATAAAATGTTACGAAAAAAACTTATGCTTGGCGCTTTAAGTCTTACAATTGTAAGCTGCTCTCATGATATATCAGCGCCCGAGTCCATTCAAAAAAATGCAGAAACCTCTTTTTCAAGCCCCGAAAAAGCCTATCCTCATGAAAAAGGAGAAATTTTCTATTTGAACTCTAAATCCTCAAATCCTACTCGTGTTGATTTCATTGACGGAAAGTTTATATGGAATAACGACATGATTCTATCAGAAGATCAAGTAGCAAAGTTAAACAACCCAAATCTAGCTGAACGAGCAGGTAGTAACGACTTAGCAAAACGCTGGCCAGATGGTATAATTTATTATACAATTGCTCGAAACATTCCAGATCAAACACGAATTACAGACGCTATTGCCCATTGGGAAGCAAATGTTCCTTCAATTCGATTTGTAGAAAGAACTTCTGAAACCAACTACGTCATGTTTACTGTTGGTCGTGGATGTAGTTCTTTTTTAGGAATGGTTGGTGGACGACAATATATTTTTGTCGCTTCAAGTTGCAATACAGGAAATATAATTCATGAAATTGGTCACTCACTTGGGCTCATTCATGAAATACAACGAACAGACAGAGACAGTGCCATTCTAATCAATTGGGAAAATATAGTAAATGAAGAAACCTCTCATTTTAATACGTATGCTGATGACAATATCAATGGGTTTCAATTTGGTCCTTTTGATTTTAACTCAATTATGATGAATGGCTCTTTTGACTATAGCAGCAATGGACTGCCAACTATTGTCAAGTTAGACGGAAGTACTTTTCTTGCCAATAGAAGCTCATTATCTGAAGGAGATCTAGAGACTGTTAGTAAAATGTACGATCATCCTGAAATTAATGGAACTTCTATTATTTGTGATAATAGAAGCGTTACGTATAATCTTGATACTTTTGTCCCAACAGCTCCTTCTTGGTCGGTTTCAAGTAATCTACAAATTATTTCAAGTTCAAACATATCTATTACGGTACAAGCACTAGATTCCAGCACATCCGACGAAGCTTGGATACGCACCGATATGAACGGACTTATCACAACAAAAGAAATATGGATTGGAAAGCCGTTACTTCCTACAGACCTCATCCATGAACCTGTATTTACATGTGTTGGAAGTACTATAACTGCAAAAATTCTTGGCGCTGAAACATACGAATGGAGTATCTCTAGAGGAACAATTAATTTTCCTGCTTTAGCAAACGATAATACTTATGTAGGAAGCTCTGATACAATTTCAGTAGAACCTGTAAATGACCCCAATGGATTTACAGTACAAGTAAAAGCCACGAATTCATGCGGCGAAACTAACTATTTCTCCAAATTTATTCCTACCAACTGCAATGATGGAGATGGTGGTAGCGTCCCTCTTTAAAAACAACGTATAAAACAATAAGAAAAAAGGAATACTGAGTTGTCAGTATTCCTTTTTTTTGTCAAACCTCTCTTTTTTCTGTAGACAGAAACTAAGCACTAAAACAAATACTTCGCAGTAATTTACTTTGTATCTTTGCTTTTATTTTCTAAAAGCATCATTTTATAAATGAAAAAAGACTTTTTTACATATCAAGCCCAAACAAGTCCTCATCCACTCGCTATGGAAATATCGCATGCTGAAGGAAGTTATATTTATGATACCAATCAAAAAGCATATTTGGATTTTGTAGCAGGCGTTTCTGCATGTAGCTTAGGTCATAAACACCCGAGAGTTGTTAACGCTATCAAAGAACAACTTGATCAATACTTACACGTAATGGTGTATGGAGAATATGTACAAAAAACTGCAGTAGATTTTACCAAATTGCTAGCTTCTCAACTACCTAAACCTTTAGAAAAAACATATCTTACTAATTCAGGAACTGAAGCCATTGAAGGCGCTATGAAACTTGCCAAACGTTTCACAGGAAGGTCTGAGATTATTGCTGCCAAACGCGCTTACCACGGAAATACACAAGGTGCGATGAGTATCATGGGATTCGAAGAACGTAAAGGACCATTCCGCCCACTGCTTCCAAACATTAACTTCATAGAGTTTAATAATGAAGATGATTTGAACAACATTACTACCAAAACAGCCGGTGTAGTTTTAGAAACAATACAAGGCGGCGCTGGTTTTATTGTTCCTACAAATAATTATTTGACGAAGGTAAAAAGACGTTGTGAAGAAGTCGGAGCCTTATTAATTTTGGACGAAATACAACCTGGTTTTGGTCGCACAGGAAAATTGTTTGGTTTCCAGCATTACAATGTAGTTCCCGATATATTAGTCATGGGAAAAGGTATGGGTGGCGGAATGCCTGTTGGAGCATTTACTGCTTCTGCGGAAATTATGGACTCTCTTTATGATCAACCTAAACTAGGGCATATTACTACATTTGGTGGTCATCCAGTGATTGCCGCCGCAAGTTTGGCTACGCTTACAGAAATTACTGATAGCGACCTAATGATGCAAGCACTTGAAAAAGAAAAACTTTTTAGAGAATTATTGCAACACAAGCACATTGAAGAAATTAGAGGAAAAGGACTAATGCTATCTCTAATTGTAAAAAATGCTGACATTGCCAATCAAATTATTTTAAACTGTTTAGATGAAGGTCTTATTTTGTTTTGGTTGCTGTTTGAACCGCGCGCAGTACGAATTACTCCACCTTTAACCATTTCTGAAGAAGAAATAAAACAAGGGTGCGCTATAATTATGAAAGTTTTACGAAATATAAGAGACTAAATTGAACAATTATTCGTTTATACACACCAGCCTTAAATAATCATTGTAACCATCAATAAGAAAACGTTGTTGATTATTTTGTTGAAAACAATTAGAGAATTACTCTCAAATCAACAAGAACATCAACTACATTTAATGTTATAGAAATCTAAAAGCACGTATTGCCTATGCTATTTAGCTCTAATGAAGATGAAAATTTTGCCCTTTCAAGGTTTGAATCTATGCTGAAAACAAATAATGTTTTCTTTTTTGATTCTGCCGAATTTGAAGATATCATTCATCATTACCTTGATTCTGGAAAAGTTGCTCTTGCCAAAAAAGCAATTAAAATTAGCCTAGAACAACATCCAAGTTCTGTGAATTTAAAACTCATGGAGATTGAACTAATGGTATTTGAAAATAAATTGGATGAAGCAGAAAAGTTGTTGGATAATCTGTATTTATTAGAAACTTCAAATGCAGAAATTTACATACAAAAAGCAAATATCTACTCTAAAAGAGACGAACATTACAAAGCGATTGAACTCCTAAAAACTGCTTTAGAATATAGTGATGATTTGGCAGATGTAAACTCGTTAATAGGAATGGAATATCTTTTTATTGATGATTTTAAAGAAGCCAAACGTTATTTTATGAAATGTTTGGAGCTCGACATTGATGATTATTCTTCACTTTACAATATCATTTATTGTTTTGAATTTTTAGAAGATATCGATGGAGCTATTAGTTATTTGAATGAATATATTGATAAAAACCCGTATTCGGAAGTAGCTTGGCATCAACTCGGAAAACAATATTATGCTAAAAAAATGTTCCCTGAAGCATTAACCGCTTTTGACTTTGCAATTATTGCAGACGATCGATTTATTGGTGCATATATTGAAAAAGGAAAAGTTCTTGAAAAATTAGGTGACTACGAAGAAGCTATCTATAATTATCAAATTACTCTTGAACTTGATGACCCAACATCATTTGCATATTTGCGTATCGGAAAATGCTATGAAAAATTAGGCCAAAAAGAACTTGCTGTCAAATTTTACTACAAAACTGTACACGAAGACCCTTTATTAGATAAGGGCTGGACAGCAATTACTGATTTTTATATGCGCCAGGAAAACTATCAAAAAGCATTGTACTACATTAACAAAGCTATTAATATAGATACTGAAAATGTTTCCTATTGGAAACGAAGTGCCGAAATTCATAAATCTTTACAACTCTATGAAGAGGCTGATATTGCCTACCAAAAAACAGTTGAGTTAGGAAATTATGAACTTAGCACGTGGATTTCTTGGGCAGACATCTTGAAACTATTAGGAGAGTACAATAACAGCATTCATGTACTGTTACAAGCACTAGAATTTTATCCTGACAATTCAAAGATTGAATACCGACTAGCAGGTATGTATTTTACACTTGGAGAACAAAATAAAGGTACATTTCATTTAAAAAATGCATTGCGAAATAATTTTACCCAACACTTACAATTTCAAAAATTATTTCCATCTGTATTTACACGAATTTCTGTAAAAAATATTATTTCAGAATTTAAAAAATCGTCCACATAAAATTCCATACTTTTGCGTAGCTTTCCAAACGCAAATACATTTACATTTGTGTTTGACTATTAAATTAAATTAGCTACAAATGAATAGAAACCTATTCGATTATTTGATTATTACCTTCAAAGGAATTGCAATGGGCGCTGCAGATGTTGTTCCTGGTGTTTCTGGTGGAACCATTGCTTTTATTTCTGGCATTTATGAAGAATTGATTACCTCAATCAATAACATCAATCTAGATCTTTTTAAAACATTTAAAAACAAAGGAATTAAAGCTGCGTGGGCACAACTTAATGGTAACTTTTTACTTGCACTACTTCTTGGTATTGGTATCAGTATTTTATCATTAGCCAAAATCATTAAATCATTACTTAATGACGAACCAGTACTTTTATGGTCTTTTTTCTTTGGATTAGTAATCGCTAGTATTCTCTTTATTGGCAAACAAATAGAAAATTGGAATTGGAAAACAATTCTCGTTTTTTTACTAGGCACAGTTCTCGCCTATTACATTACTATTTTACCAAGTGGAGATGAAAGTATACAGGCATCTTGGTTTGTTTTTATTGCTGGTGCATTAGCCATTTGTGCCATGATTCTTCCTGGTATTTCAGGAGCTTTTATTTTAGTTCTTTTGGGTGCATATGAACCCGTACTGTCGGCTATTAACAATAGAGATATAAAAACCATTGCTATTTTTGCAGTAGGTGCCGTGATTGGATTGTTATCTTTTTCCAAATTATTGAAATGGTTATTTAGCCATTATAAAAACTTGACACTTGCCCTATTAACAGGTTTCATTTTAGGTTCTCTCAATAAAATTTGGCCCTGGAAAATAATCACAGGAACTCGTATCGATTCGCACGGACAAGAAGTAAACGTGTATGGAAAAAGTGTCCTCCCAAATACATTTGAGACTGTCAATCAGATAGAACCTCAAATCCTTTTTGCAATAGTATTGATGATTGTGGGATTTCTAACTATTTTTATAATGGAAAAATTTGCTTCTAGCAAAAACAAAAAACATTCCTAACCTTTATGGAAAACACGCGCACACTGAAAGACAAAATATTGCTAGTTATAAAAGGCTTAGCAATGGGTGCTGCCAATAAAGTACCTGGAGTTTCTGGCGGTGTTGTAGCGTTTGTTGTAGGATTTTACGAAGAATTTATCTTTTCATTACAACGCATCAATGGAAAAGCATTCAAACTGCTATTCAACGGACGTTTTAAAAGCTTTTTCGAATACATTAACGGGCGATTTTTAGGATTGCTTATTCTCGGAATGTTAATCAGCTATTTTAGCGTTTCCAAAATACTCGATTACTTTATTCAACATTACGAACTCTATGTTTGGTCTGCTTTTTTTGGAATGATTCTAGGTTCAATCTATTATATCTCAAAAGATTTTAAACACTGGAATCAAGCAACAATAATAAGCTTGCTTATAGGCGCATTCTGCGGAATTGCTATTAGCTTAATGAATCCTGCCAAAGAAAATGACCATCTAGGCTTTGTATTCATTTGTGGAATTATTAGCGTTTCTGGAATGACGCTTCCCGGGCTTTCAGGCTCATTTATTCTTATCCTTTTAGGAAATTATGTACTGTTATTGGTAGACTCTGTTAATGCTTTGTACGATACAATGGCAGATATGTTAAAAGGGAACTTTGAATTTACAAACAACCCTGAGCGTATTCGTGAACTAAAAATTCTCGGTGTTTTTACCGCAGGTTCTGCTGTAGGATTAGTTACACTATCACATCTGTTGAATTATGTTTTAAAGCACTACAAGCATATTACTACGGCAGTTATTATTGGTTTTATTTCGGGTTCTCTAGGTGTTGTATGGCCCTGGAAAGAAACCATCTACAAAACAGATGATACTGGCATTCATTTATTAGATTCTAACGGAAAAATGATCATTCAGAACTATGAGCGAATGCTCCCTAATATTGCTTCAAGCGAAACGTGGATTGCAATCTTCTTTATTTGTATCGGAATTTTAATTGTATTAGCTTTAGATTGGTATGGAAAACGAACTCAAAACGTATAAAACACTTTTTGGACTACTCGGTAAACACATTGCGTATTCGTTTTCTCGTGGATATTTTTCAGATAAATTCAAGAAGTTAAATCGGGACGACCATTTTTATACCAATTTTGATATTCCTAGTATTGAAAAATTTCCTCAACTCATCTCTGAATATTCAAATCTCAAAGGAATGAACGTTACAATTCCTTACAAAGAAGCAGTGATACCCTATCTGGACAATCTTCATAAAAAAGCGAAAAAAATTGGTGCTGTCAACACTATCAAAATTAAAAAAGACGGTTCTCTAAAAGGCTACAACACTGACTGTTATGGCTTTAAAAAATCCATTAAGCCCTATTTAGAAAAACACCATACGAAAGCACTAATTTTAGGGACTGGTGGTGCTTCTAAGGCGATAGCATTTGTTTTTGAAGAACTTGGTATTGATTATCAATACGTATCTCGAAAACCCAAAAACACGCAAACAATATCCTATCAGGATTTAAGTGAAAAAATAATGAAATCACATCCTGTAATTGTGAATTGTACGCCATTAGGTACTTTTCCAAAAATTGACGATTGTCCTGATATTCCTTACAAATATGTTTCAAAGGATTTCTTGCTGTTCGATCTAATCTATAATCCGTCAGAAACTACTTTTCTCAAACTCGGTCGTTTACAAGGAGCACAAATTGTAAATGGGTATAAAATGTTAGAATATCAAGCCGAAAAAGCTTGGAAAATCTGGAATTCTTAAAAAAAGTCTGATTTTTTAGAGCAATTCTCGCAGTTTCTCTTCAGTAAAACTTTGTCATTTTGTTTGTTGTTAGTATCTTGGGACTTTAAAGCTTACGACGAACCTAAACATTTGAAGATGTTAGAAGAAAAAGATGATAACCTGCAAAATGCAGATGGAAATTTAGAAAAGCAATCTGCTACTGAAAACACGAATCCTGTTGCTGACACAGAAAATAACCATTCAACAGCAGTTGATACAGATATCAGTAACACTCAATCAGTAAATCAAACTTCTGACGATGAAGTAGAAGATTCTGAACAAACTAAAGAAGAGCATAAAGATGCAGTAAATGAAGTTCACGAAAGTGTTGCCGAAGATGCTGAAGACGAAAGTGCAAACGAACGACATGAAATTCCTTTGTTAGATTATCATTCAATGAGCATGGAAGCCTTAGTAGACGAATTGGAAAAACTCGTCAAGAATGAAAAGGTACAAGCCATTAGAGAACATGTGGAAGGCATAAAATCTGAATTTAAAGAAAAATACAATGAAGTGCTAGAACAGCGAAAAGAAGAGTTTTTGGCGGATGGTGGTAATAGTATTGACTTTCAATTTTCATTGCCTGTAAAAGGTCGCTTCAATGTGATGTATAACGAATATCGTAGTAAGCGTTCAGAATATTATAAAAATCTTGAAAAAGATCTCAACGCAAATTTAGATAGACGTTTAGCTTTAATTGAAGAACTAAAAGGGTTGTTGAATATAGAAGAAAATATTAACACGACCTACAAACAATTTAAACAAATCCAAGAAGCTTGGCGTAATGCTGGCGCTATTCCAAAAGCTCAATACAATAATGTTTGGCGAACGTATCATCATCACGTAGAGCGTTTTTACGATTTTTTACACTTGAATAGAGACTTACGTGATTTGGATTTTAAACGCAATTACGAAGAAAAACAAAAAATTGTAGCACGCGCAAAAGAATTAGCAAATGAAGAGAATGTAATCCATGCATTTCGTGAATTGCAAAATTTACACAGATTGTGGAAGGAAGATGTTGGTCCTGTTGCTAAAGAACTACGTGAAGATATTTGGAATGAATTTAGTGAAGTAACTAAAATCATTCACGACAAACGCCAAGAATACTTTAAAAATATTGATCAGATTTACGAGCAAAATTTAGTCGTTAAAGAAGAAATCATTGCTAAAATCAAAGATATTGCTACTGGAAATTTTAAAGTCCACAATCAATGGCAAAACAAAATTAAAGATGTAGAAAAGTTACGAGAAGCTTTTTTCAACGCAGGAAAAGTTCCTCTAAAAGTCAATGAAGAAACGTGGGCTAAATTTAAACAAGCTGTACGTGAGTTTAACGCTAATAAAAATGCTTTTTACAAATCTTTAAAGAAAGAACAACAAGAAAATTTAGCTAAAAAACTAGCACTTATTGAACTTGCTGAATCATTGAAGGATAGTGAAGATTGGAATGATGTAACTCCTAAAATGAAAAAAGTACAGTCTGATTGGAAAAAAATAGGACACGTTCCTAAAAAGATATCCGATAAAATCTGGAAACAGTTCAAGGATGCTTGCAATCACTATTTTGACCGTTTACACGCTCAAAAAAATGCCGCTAGTGCTGAAGAAAAAGTTGCTCTTGAGAAAAAAGAAGCCTTTTTGGAAACCATGCTATCCTATACATTATCTGGTGATGCAGAAAAAGATATTGAAAACATCAAAGAAAAAATTGCAGATTGGAAAGCTATTGGCAGAGTTCCCTACAATAAGAAAAATATTGACACTAAGTTTAATAAAGTAATTGATGATTTATTTAAACAACTAAATATTGATAAGCAAGAGTCTGAATTAATCAAATACAGTAATCGTTTAGAAAATTTAGATGAATCAAAGATTAACTCTGAACGTATTTTTATAAGACGAAAAATTGATGAAATATCAGGAGAAATTCGCCAGTTAGAAAACAACTTACAGTTCTTCTCTGATGCGTCTGCAGATAATCCTATGATTAAGAAAGTACATCAAGATATCAAACGACAAAAAAGAGCGCTGGATACATGGAAAGCCAAACTTAACCAGCTTCGTTCATTGTAAAATGAATATAATTTATATATAAAAACCGTTTCAAATTGAAACGGTTTTTTATTTTTAAGACGCAACAGTAATTATCAAATTATTATAATTGTTTTGCTTCTTCCCAAAAAACATCCATTTCTGCCAAAGTCATATCGGCTAGCTTTTTATTAAGTTCTGCTGCTTTTGTTTCTAAATATTGAAAGCGTTTGATAAACTTTTTATTGGTTCGCTCTAATGCATTTTCAGGATTAATTTTTAAAAATCGCGCATAATTAATCATAGAAAATAATACATCTCCAAACTCAGATTCCATTGCATCACGATCTCCTTTAGCCACTTCCTCTTGAAACTCAGACAACTCTTCTTGCAACTTCTCCCAAACCTGTTGTGGCTCTTCCCAATCAAAACCAACACCTGCTACTTTATCTTGAATTCTGTTGGCTTTTACCAATGCCGGCAAACTTCTAGGCACGCCTTCTAATACTGATTTTTTTCCTTCCTTTAATTTTAAATTCTCCCAATTGCGCTTCACTTCTTCTTCATCTTTCACTTTAACATCTCCATAAATATGCGGATGGCGTGCAATTAATTTTTCACAGATTTCATTTGCGACATCAGCAATATCAAAAGCATTAGTTTCGCTTCCTATTTTTGCGTAAAATACGATGTGTAACAACACATCTCCCAACTCTTTTTTAACTTCTTCCAAGTCATTATCTAAAATCGCATCGCCAAGCTCATAAGTTTCCTCAATAGTTAAATGACGTAAACTTTGCATTGTTTGCTTCTTGTCCCACGGACATTGCTCTCGAAGTTCATTCATTATAGTTAGTAAGCGATCAAAGGCAGCCAATTGTACTTGTCTAGAATTCATATATGTAATTTATGAGAAGCACAAAACTACTAATTTTAACGGCAATCTCTCCTACTTTTCATTGTAGAATGTAGACAATCTTTGTACTTTTAACTACATAAAAAAACACCATGAAAACAACCATTACCGAATTATACAAAAGAGAACTTGACCGATTATATACAGAAATTGATTCGTACATAGAAGAAGATTCTTTATGGAAACTTGCCGATCATATTTCAAATTCAGGAGGCAATTTATGCCTTCATTTAATTGGAAACTTACATCATTTTATTGGAAAATATATAGGAAATACCGATTATGTTCGTCACCGCGAAGCAGAATTTGACACAAAAAATACACCTAAAGCTACATTACTTACGGAAATTAAAACTGTACAAAAAACTGTTGTTTCTTCATTAACCCAATTACAAGAAGAAGATCTCGCCAAAAACTATCCAATAGAAAAAAATGGCGAAATAGTTACCATCGGACATATGCTATTACATCTATTTTGGCATTTGAGTTATCATATTGGACAAATTAATTACCACAGGCGTTTGCTAGATCAATAATACTACTATTTTTCCGGATAATTACTAGTGAACAAAACCGATTGGGATACAGGTTCAAAATAAAAAAGGTAATACATCCGTATTATTCAAATCAAATCATTCCTAGTAAATAGTTAGACTTTTCATATAGTACGAATAAGCGTCTATGTGTTATTTTGCAAAATATGGCATGCTTTATGTCTTACATGATACAATATAATTACGGAATTAAGTTTGTAGTAAAAACTATTCCGTACATTTGAAATTATAAAACATAAAATAACAATGAAAAAAACACTATTCGCTCTGTGTATTCTATTTATCGGATTCAATGCGCAAGCACAAACAGAACAAGCAGAAGTAGATAAGCAAAAAGCTGCTAGAGCTATGGAACTCATGTCTAAAAAAGTAGATATGACTGTAGATGAGGAATTATTTATGGCAGTAACTCAAAACACTTATGTTTCTGAAAATCCAAAAGCTGTAGTAATGGCAATGATGATTCCTGAAACTTATGCAGATTCTAAGAAAAAAATGGACACAGACATGTCTAATAAATTCAATGTAACTAGCAAAGGAGAAAAAGAAATCAATGGCGTTAAAGTTTTATATATGAATGGAACTAGCGAAGCCGAAGGCGTTACATTGAACAATACTATTTATTGTATAGAATATGATGCTAATACTTGTATCATGTTTATAGGAATGGTTGAAGAAGGCGCTGACAAAAAATATACAGACGCGATTAATGCTTCTGCACAATCAGTAGTCAAAAAGTATTAATTTGATCTTTTTTAAACTAAAAAATCCAGCGAAAGCTGGATTTTTTTTGACTAAACTTTGGTAATTCGTGCTATTTATTCTTCTTCAGAAGAACTTGCTGAAGTAAACTCAGTAATTCCTTTAGAATGCAATAGATTATACCATTGAATTACTTTTTTAATATCGCTTGGGTACACTCTATCTTGATCATAATCTGGAAGAACTTCCGAAAAATAATCAACTAAAGCTTCTTTCGAATCCTTATGACTAATTGAAGTAGCTGCTCCGCTTTCTTTTTCTTTTACTTTTTCTAATACATCTCCAAGCGGCATTTCTTCTGTATTCGTATAGATTGCAATTTCAGATAATAAACTTACATTGTGTCGCAAACTTACAGAGATTTTCTTTCCATCTGCTAAAGATTCTGCAACAAAACCGTTGCGAGTTTGTGTTTTCAATTCATAAAGTCCTGGTTTCCCAGAAATAGCTAATATTTTTTCTAAACTCATAGTTATTTTCTTCATTAAGGATGGCAAATATAAAAATTGTGCCTAATTACAACACAATTTTAACGTTAATTTACCAGCGTTATTATCGTATTTTTTTCGCTTCAGGAAAACGCATTTTATAATCAACTTTAATGCGTCCACGTGATATATTACTCAATTTTCCTTTCAATAAACGTCTTTTTAGTGCAGAAAGTTTATCCGTAAATAAAATTCCTTCAATGTGATCGTATTCATGCTGAATCACTCGTGCAGCCAAACCATCAAATTCTTCTACATGTTTATTGAATTGCTCATCGTAATACTCAATTTTAATCGTTTCAGGACGAAATACATCTTCACGAACATCTGGAATGCTTAAGCAACCTTCGTTAAAAACCCAAGGTTCTCCATCGCGTTCTACGATTTTTGCATTAATGAAGACTTTTTTCATGCCTTCTAATTGCTTTCTTTGTGCTTCATCCAGTTCTTCATCATCGGCAAAACCAGTCGCATCAATAATAAATAAACGAATTGGTAATCCTATTTGAGGAGCCGCCAAACCAACACCATACGCATTATACATAGTTTCAAACATATCTTCTAAAAGCGTATCTAAGTTTGGGTATTCTGGTGTAATGTCAGTAGCAACTTTTCGTAACACTGGATCGCCAAAAGCGACAATTGGTAAAATCATATTTCTTTCATTTTGCGACTGCAAAAATACAAAGTATTACGAAATTACTACACTATAAGAGATTTTAATATTAATAGACAACAAGTTTTTTAGTAAGTTTTTGATCTTCTACTTGTACACTTACCATATAAATTCCTTGTTTTAGAGAAACCGTTTCAATATGAAAAGTATTTACATTATGTACTGCATGCTTCGCTATACGTAATCCGTTGATGGTATAAATAGAAACTGTTCCTGAAACTTTTTTTCCAAAAGATAGCACAGAACCATTTCTTTTTTCAGAAGGATTTGGATATATCTTTATTTCAGTAGTTTCGAGTTCATTAGTAGAAAGAGTTTGTCCGCTCAAAGTTCCATTGACATAGGTACACTCTCCAAAGCCAAAATCTGCCACAAAGTTATTTGGATCGGCCAAAGGTGGACCCGATACCAATACATATTCTAAATTAGCTCCATTACAAGAGGTTTGTTCAAAAACACTACCATCTATCGTAATAGTCATAGGCCAATCTGAACAATTGGTATTTCCTTGATCAATTTTAAAAAAAGGTTCACTTGCTGTCGTTTGATTAGCTAGTGTACCAGGGCATGTTTGCGAAAACGCATAAGACGCTAGAAGCAAAGCAATTACAAAGGTTACTATTTTATTCATAAGTAGGAAATTTATAATATGTAAGAAAATTACAATTTTTTTATTTAATACAACTTAGAATACTTACTAAAACTGGAGATTCGACAAAATGCATATAATTAAAGCTAAAAACAGCATTTTATCACTTGTATAGATACGATTGTAAAATGATAGTAGCACTTATTTCGTCAATCAGCTCTTTATTTTGACGTTGCTTTTTTTTCAATCCACTATCTATCATTGTTTGAAAAGCCATTTTTGATGTAAAACGTTCATCAACTCGTTTTATAGGGATTGAAGGAATTGCTTTTTGAAGTAACTGAATAAATTTTTGAATTAACACTTCACTTTCTGAAGCTTCATTGTTCATTTGTTTTGGCTCACCAACTAAAAATAATTCAACATTTTCATTGGCAACATAGTCTTTTAAAAATTGAATCAAATCATGTGTACGCACAGTTGTTAAGCCAGATGCAATGAGTTGCATTTCGTCTGTAACTGCAATTCCAGTACGTTTTTTACCATAATCTATTGCAACAATACGTGCCATAATTTTTTTTACAAAAATAGGGTATATATTTTATTGTATACACGCAATTGCGAGGTTAATTCTAGTAAAGAAAAATCTATCGCTGTTTTTTCAATTAATAATTCTTATAAAGAAGGAAGTCATTATTACTGTTCTTTGCTAAAAAATAATTTTGAAACGCATCCTAAAAATGTAAATAGTAAAGGAATAAAAAAATTACATTTTGTTTGAAATCAGTAAAATCTGTTACACTTGTAAAAATCAACAAAAGTTTCTAAGGAACGTTCTATCTTTGCATAACACAATTTAAGAAAAACACACACAGAATATGATCGCATTAAAAGAAGCTATTGAAAATGCTTGGGACAACCGAGAATTATTAAAAAATGAAGATACACAAGCTGTCATTCGTAAAGTTATCGATTTACTCGACGCTGGAGAATTACGTGTTGCAGAACCTACAACCAATGGTTGGCAAGTAAATGAATGGGTTAAAAAAGCGGTTGTACTCTACTTCCCAATACAAAAAATGGAAACATTAGAAGCTGGAATTTTTGAGTATCATGATAAAATTCCTCTTAAACGTGGATATGCTGAAAAAGGAATTCGAGTTGTTCCTCATGCTATTGCTCGACACGGAGCATATGTTTCCAAAGGTGTCATCATGATGCCTAGTTATGTAAATATTGGTGCGTATGTTGATGAAGGAACCATGGTTGATACTTGGGCTACTGTTGGAAGTTGTGCACAAATTGGTAAAAATGTTCATCTTTCTGGCGGTGTTGGAATTGGTGGTGTATTAGAACCGCTACAGGCTGCTCCAGTAATTATTGAAGATAATGCTTTTATTGGTTCACGTTGTATTGTAGTAGAAGGCGTTCGTGTAGAAAAAGAAGCCGTTTTAGGAGCTAATGTAGTACTAACTGCCTCAACAAAAATTATTGATGTAACTGGAGAAAATCCTATTGAATTAAAAGGGAGAGTTCCTGCACGTTCAGTGGTAATTCCTGGTAGTTATACTAAAAAATTCCCTGCGGGAGATTACCAAGTACCTTGCGCTTTAATTATTGGAAAACGAAAAGAAAGTACCGATAAAAAAACATCGCTAAATGATGCTTTACGTGAACATGATGTAGCAGTATAATTTATATTTGTTAGATTTTTAGACTTGATTGATTGTTACAACTATTGATTATAACTTTATAAAAGTCTAAAAATCTAACCTACAAAGTACTTTTATAACTTCTACAATTTGATACGTTTATCGTCGTTTCAAATATTTTTTCTTCAAATACTTTTTACGATTGATTTTACGCTTGAAAGCCTGACTGTATTTTAAAAGTAAGTCTTGTACTTCATATAATTCTTTATTGACTAATTCAGCATAACGTTTACTAATAATGTGAATCATTTGTTTAGAAAGCCACAAACGTTTTAAATTTTCCATTCGCTGCACCAAATTCATAGATTCAAACTTCATACGATTCAAGTCGATTAAATAAAAATCGTATTTAGTATTATTCCGTTTAACTATCAACGTATTTCCTGGCGAATGATCTAAAAAGTTGATGTTATTTTCATGCAATTGAAAACAAAACTCAGCAAATTGCTCCAAAATAACGGTACGATTTTCAAACAACGGATCGTGGATTAATGCGCGAAAATCAAAATCATAATCTATATGTAAACTCACATAATAGCTTTCTTTTAAGCCCAAACCTCTGTAATTTTCAACATAAGCGACTGGAAAAGGTGTTTTAATTGCACGCATCAACAATTTTTCAGCATATTCAAAAGAACGCCTCGCTTTTGAAAGGCGAAAGTATCTATACACAAAACTATTGAATGCTTTTGGCACACGAAAAGACTTTACATTAATTGTATTTTCTCCTAGTGGAAATGATTTAATTACATTTCGCTCTCCTTTAGTCACATATTCTCCTTGAGATTCAAAGTTCTGTATACAAGTTAAAATAGCTTCTTTTTGAGCTTGAAATGTAGGATGGATATGTACCTTTTGCATAATGTGAAGATATTTTTCAAAGATATACAAATGACAGTAAATAGGACAACTTTTTGATTTTTGAATAAAAACCGAATTACACAGAATGAAATTTTAATAAACGGTGAAAAAATGATATTTTGCACAAATCGTTAGTTTTACTATTTACACTACATGAAAAAAATATTGATTATACAGAATAAACGCATCGGAGATGTATTAATTAGTTCTGTAATTGCCAATAATATCAAAAAAATATTCCCCGAAAGTCGTGTAGATTTTATGGCGTATGATTTTACTACTGGCGTCATCGAAAATAATCCTAATATTGATCGAATTATACCAATCAATGAAAAGGAATTAAAAAAAATCCCTAATTTAATTAGAATGATTCGTAAAGTTCGGAAAGAACGATATGATATCATTTTTGACCCGTATTCAAAATTGCAAAGCCGCTTGATTTGCTATTTTTCTAAAGCTGCGTATCGCATTGGAAATAAGCGAAAACATAAAAAATTACCTCTTCCCTTCTATTCGCATCCTGTAAATTTGTTGGATGAAAAGACACAAAACTGCGGAAAAGCAATTGAAGATCGCGTAAATTTAATTACAAGTGTTTTTTCATTAAAAGAACCCGATTTTGAGCCAAAAATTACTTTAACTGAAGAAGAAAAAAATTACCCAAAACTAAAAACATATAAGTACCCTGTTATTATGTTGGGGATTTTAGGCAGTACTCCACAAAAATCAATGCCCTATGAATATATAGCAGAAATTGTAGATTATATAGTTTCTACCCGCAACGTACATATTTTATTTAATTATGCACCGCATCAAAAAGCGGAAGCAAACAAAATCTATGAACTTTGCAAACAGAAAGAACAAATTATTTTGGACATTTATGAAGATAGTATTCGTGGATTTATACAACTCATGTATACTTGCGATTTAATGGTTGCAAATGAAGGTGGCATTGTACACATAGCAAAAGCGTTGAACAAACCCACATTTACTATATTTTCGCCGTACGTAAACAAAGATCATTGGGCAAGTTTTGAAGATGGAAAAAAGCACACTTCCATTCATTTGTTAGAAGAAAAACCTAATTTATTTGATACATTTACATTTGAGGAACGAAAGAAAATTGAAGAAAATCCTCATGACCTATACAAACAACTAACGCCAGAGATGATTATTCCTAAATTGGAAAAATTCTTAGCATTACACATACCAAGAAAACCATGAACCTACTAGATAAATTTCATAATTGGCGACGAAAACTTCGTTGGAACAAACAATACCGTAGAGGTCGTTGGGATAATCTTCGCAAGCCTATTGAAGCTGGACGTTATACCACAATTATAGAGTTTATAAAATCTTATGGAAAATTAAAACCTAGTATTTTAGATCTTGGTGCTGGTGAAGGTGTACTGAACGAATATTTAAGTCCAAAAGATTATTCATACTTTTTAGGTGTAGATTTTTCAAGTGTTTCTATTGAAAAAGCTAAGACTAGAAATTTTGTGAAAGCTGAATTTCTTACTGCAGATATTCATACTTATTCTCCTCACCAAAAGTTTGATGTTATTATTTTTAATGAGGCTTTTTATTATGTGCACGAATCTGAAAAACAAAACGTACTCGACAGAATGCTTTCACACTTAGCAGACAACGGAATACTAATTGTGTCTATATATCGAGAAGGAATTGGTTGTTGGGAGTATTTTGATAAATTAAAACAACTCAATTTCAAAACAGTCAAAACTAACGAAGAAAAAACCTATTGGAAGATTGGCGTGTATAAGGTTTAATTTTTTATACTCCATATCAAAGAATAAATTTCTCTAAACAACACAGCACATCAAGACAATATTTTACGCCACACCATTCTCCTTCACAATTCCAAAATTCGTCCACTTTCGCTTTTCGTCTTTGGTGGTTTTACGAATGGCTAAATTTTTATTGATAGATTCTTGATTTTTATAACCTCTCGGATGATCTAGATGCACACAAACCGCACTGTAGCGAATTTGTTTACTTTTTAATCCATAATTAAATAATCGTTCGCCCAATTCTCGATCTTGTCCTCCATATTGCATGCGTTCATCAAAACCATTGATTGCTACAATATCTTCTTTCCAACCTGAAGCATTATGTCCGTTCCAACTAGCATTAGTAGGCGTAATTGCATTTAAAAAGCGTGACTTTAAACCTGTAGACGTCAACTTGTTATTTTTAAAAGAAGCTTTCAATCCGTGTTTTTTCAACCATGACACATCAAAACAATTTCCTTCATAAATATCTTCTTTAGTAATCAATTCAGATATATTCATTGGAAGCATAAAGTATCCACCCGAAAGGAAAAATCCTTCTTCACGATGTTTAACGTGATGTTCTACAAAATCAGCGCGCGGAATACAATCTCCATCAGACATAATTATATATGGCGTACTACATTTTACAATTGCTTTATTGAGAATTTGCGACTTTTGAAAACCATTGTCTTCGTGCCACACATGAACAATTGGATAAAAAACCTCTTTTTGCAATTTGTCAATCAAATCACGAGTTTCTTGCTTGGAACCATCATCAGCAATGACAATTTCAAACAAACGATACGTTTGATTGTTGTAACCATGTAAAACTTTTGCCAACCACTCTGGAGAGTTATACGTACTAATAATTATGGATGTGTCTATTGTTGTCATACAGTCTGCAAAGATAAAGTTTTTTAGTAAGTTTCTTCTGCAAGAGCTAAATTTTGAAACAAATAAAGAATACAAAATTTTGCTTTGCATCAAGAAGCATTTTATTAGTACAAATATTTTTTCATTGGCTTTTTATAAAGTTTTTAATGAAAAAATTATATGTACTTTTGTGTTTTAATTTTATCATGCCAACATTATCTGTCATTATTCCTACATATAACGAAGCTTTATATCTTGAAGGAGCTTTGTATTCGGTACAATTTGCAGATGAAATTATTGTGATTGATTCATTAAGCACTGATGACACAGTTGCGATAGCCGAAGCACATGGTTGCAAAGTAGTTTCTAGAAAGTTTGATAATTTTTCCAATCAGAAAAATCATGCGTTGCAATTCGCTACCTGTGATTGGGTATTGTTTTTAGATGGCGACGAACGCATTCCGTATGTATTACAAAAAGAAATACAAGTAGCTATGCAATCAGGAAAACATACTGCTTACAAACTCAATTTTCCTCATTTTTACATGAATCGTTTCTTGTATCATCATAATAATGACGTCACGCGATTGGTACAACGAGAAAAGTGTCATTTTGAAGGAAATGTACATGAAAAATTAATCGTTGATGGTACTGTAGGCAAATTAAAAAATATGGTATTGCATTACACTTACAAAGGACTACTACATTACATCAGTAAAAAAGATAGTTATGCTTGGTTTCAAGCAGAACGCATGCTAGAAAAAGGTAAAAAAGCAACCTATTTTCATCTAGCGTTTAAGCCTTTGTATCGCTTTTTTCATGAATATATCGTAAAAAGAGGTTTTATGGACGGAGTTCCCGGACTAGCCGTTGCAGGAATAAATGCTTATGGTGTTTTTTCTAGGTATGTAAAATTACTATTACTACAAAAAGGGATTCGATAGGAACTAAATATTAATTTTCGTACTACTCATCTATAAAATTCCTTTCTTTTATCTAAAAAAAATAAATACAAACGTATTTCGTATTACTTTTGAGTAGTGTATTTTTTATAAATACATTACCCCCTTTTTATTTACGGCCAAAAGAGTTCTTCTCGAAGAACTCTTTTGCATCTAAACATGAATGTCAATTATTTTACAGGAAGCAAAAGTTTCATTTTGTCAATTTCTAAAGCATCTACATGTCCCATCATTGTTTTTGTCTCATTGATTAAATGCATATGAACATTAGAGTCATGATGTGTAAAAATCCCTTTGTGTTCTGTAGAAAAAAATCCAACGATATCAACTTCTTCATTATATAGCTGATAATTTATTTGCCCTTGATGCGCTTCTGCAGGAGAGGAAACTATTGTTCCTTTGGGTAAATTTTGAACGTGAATTGTGGCTGTTTTGAGCTTACCAACTAATTTGAATGCCAACGGTCGTTTATATCCTACTGTTTCTGCATTCACAAAAAACGCTACATCTTTTAAAGAACGAATATCATTAGGCAATTCAATCTCTTTCCATTGAACGACATGACCATACACAAAAAATGGTGCAGAAATATCAAAACGTTCTTCTACAATCATTGTCGAATCAGAAGTAACTCTTGATACATAGCTTTTTCCATCGTTTATTAATATTTCTCCAGTTAAGAAACTTTCTGGTCCAATTCCGTAAAGTCCTTTTTTATTGGTAATAGTATCTAACTGAATTTTTCCTTGCAACTCTCCTTTCCACATGACGTTTTTCATTGCCGATATAATCGTAATATCGTCATATACTATCCTTGCAGAATCTTTTTTAGTAGATTCACAACCAACAGAAAGAAAAAGGACGTAAGTAATTAAAAAACTCTTGAAAATACGCATGAATTATTTTTTATATGATGATTCTAGAAAAATAACGATTTACCTCGTTTCAATTTCGAAATAAACTTTTTTAACGAGTCTTCTCCCTTTATGTCTAATCGTTGTACTTCATAATTATTTTTGAACGGATAGTTATTTACACGATTTCCTATACGTAAACCAAAAGCCACTTTGTGCTCATGTAATTTTTTGAAGAAACTCGTTTGTTGCGGATCTTTTCTAGGATATTTTCCATACGGATAAGCCAACACATTACTTACATTTAATTGATTTTCAACAATAAATGCTTTGCATTTTTCAAAATCTTTATCCATTTCCTCCTCAGTAAGTGCATCGTATTTTTTGTGTGCAAACGAATGCAAACCAAGTTCGATTGTCGCTTCGTCCATGCTTTTTAATTGTTCAACAGACATAATTTTTTCTTTGCCTGTATTCCACTCGTCTACTCCGTTCACATATTGAAACGGAATATAAAAACTGGCTTTCAAATGGTACTTTTGCAACAATGGATATGCCAATTCCAACTGATTTATATATACATCATCAAACGTAATGATTACAGCTTTTTTAGGGAAGTCGGAAGGTGTTTTTAATTGCTGCAAATCGCCAAAATGTAAACTTGTATAATCGTTTTCTTTTAAATAGCGAAATTGCGCTTCCAAATTATCAGTAGAAATCGTTAACCCTTTACTTTCTAAAGCATTTTCAGAAACAGCATGATACATTAAGATAGGTAGTTTAGGCATATATACGATGTTATGCCATCAAAAATACTAATCTTTCAATGATTTCTTTTAATCTTCTTAAAATTGTTACTTTTGTCTTGCAGATGTGATGTCATGAAAATGATTCAACACCAAACAGAAATTATTTATGCTGATAGGCTTTTTCTTTATTATGGCATTATTTTTATTTTACCCTAGAGGAAGCTCTAGAGGACGTCACATTTCTACGTATCATACCAAAAAGAATTTACGCATTAAAGAAAAAGTGGAAAATGCAGAAAATTAGTGCGCTCGCTATAACATTCAATGAAGAAGACAATATTGAAGCCTATATTGAACAACTATCCTTTGCGGACGAAATTATTATTGTAGATTCTTTTAGTACTGACAATACTGTACAACTCGCTAAACAATATGATGTAAAGATCATTCAACGTAGATTTGACGATTTTTCTTCACAGAAGAATTTTGCTATTGACCAAGCTTCAAACGATTGGATAATCTTTTTTGATTTGGACGAAAAAGTTCCAGAAGCTCTTGCCGAAGAGATTATAACAGTTGTAAATAGTGAAAACCCTTATAAAGCGTATCATGTAAAACGCGATTTCCACTTTATGGGGAAACGCATGAAATACAGTGGTTTTCAAACAGATATTTCAGTTCGATTGTTTCATAAGCAATTTGCTCGTTACAATGGAAAACCTGTACATGAAACAATTCAAACTACCGAAAAGATTGGCAAATTGAAACATGCGGTTGCGCATCAAACATATAAAAGTTTCGATAACTACAACCAAAAACTAAGTCATTACAGTCGTTTACAAGCTGCTGCATTATATAAAAAAAATGTACGTCCTAATGCGTATCATTTTTTCTTCCGTCCATTGTATCGTTTCCTACATCAATATTTTTTGCGATTAGGATTTATGGATGGAAAAGAAGGATTTATTTTGTGCTATGTACATGCATTTTCAGTATTTAAGCGTTATTTACAACTTTGGACTATGTACCGAAAAATAGATTAAATTAGAAGCATGAAGAACGTCTTTTTAGAATCTCACAATATCAAAAATTTACATTTTGGCTTTGGTCAATTTAACTATCATTTGATTAAAGGATTATACCAAGCAAAAATTGATGATTTTAAAATGACTCTTCACGCAAAAGATATCAGCAAATTAAAACATGAATTTGGTGATTATTTTAACTATAAAAAGTATCAATCATTTCGCCGTTATCCGTTATTACGTATTCGCAAAAAATACAATTTGTGGCATTCCTTAAACCAAAATATAAAGATTGAGCCTTATCATGATATTCCGTATTTGCTTACTGTACATGATGTAAATTTTATTGAGGAAGAATCAAGCGATATGAATCACGAACGCAATGTTCGTTTTCGTGAAAAATTACAACGCAGTAGTGCCATTACATATATTTCTAACTTTGCCAAAGCATCTACACATCAGTATTTTGACGTACCAAACGTTCCTGAATATGTGATATATAATGGCAATCCAATTCGGGAGGTTACACTGCCTGAAAATTATCAACCAAAATTGGTTTCTAACAAGCCGTATTTGTTCAGCATTGGCGAGTTTACTCCTCGAAAAAATTTTCATACTCTAGTAGAAATGTTAACATGCCTTCCTGATTTTAATTTAATTCTTTCGGGAAATAATCAAACTCAATATGCTCAGGGAAAACTTGCCGAAACAATTCAAAAATACAACTTGCAAGAACGCGTACTCATTACAGGAAAAATTGACGATTTAGAGAAACAATATTACCTTCAAAATTGTACTGCTTTTGTTTTTCCGTCGTTACGAGAAGGGTTTGGCATTCCTCCAATAGAAGCCATGCGCTTTGGAAAACCCATATTTTTATCGCATAATACATCTTTACCTGAAATTGGAGGGAAACACGCCTTTTTTTGGGAACATTACGACTCAAAATACATGGCGGAAGTCTTTGAACAAGGCATGCATATTTTTGAAACCAATAAAGACATGTATGAACGTGCTTATATAGAACGTGCCCAAAGCTTTGATTGGAATGCTACAGCCAAAGAATACAAAAAAGTGTATCGTAGTTTGTTATAAGTCGCAACGCAACCTTTTATTAAAAACAACATCTAAAAAGTAACACGCATAAAAATATCGTTATGAAAAAGATATTCCTTGTTTTCCTAGTTTCTTCACTTTTTATAGCATGTAATGTTGATAGTATTGAAAGCGACTTGATTCCTGCTAATGGAAATTCAAATCCACAAAATTCTGCATGCATTATTGACACCAACAATCCGCCAGCATTTCAAGGAACTTTATGGAATCGAACAGGTTTTTTTATTGATAGTACGATTGATGGAAATAATGATGGTGTGTATTCTGCTAATCTAATGACTGAAACTACTTTAGGTCAACACATTATTCAATTTTCTAATGATTTTTCAGTTGAGAATTTCACACATGTCACATTAGGATTCAATGTTGTTTCTGACGGAAATGGAGGATTAATGCAAGCCATTCATTCTGGCGGAAATATTGACGGACCAGCGCTAAGATATATTCAAGACGGAGATACAATCAATTTTTGTTTGAATGGGCAAGTTTTTTATTCAGGTACACTTTCAAATAATGAAACCGTACTTACAATTGAATTGCCTCGAGAACAAATATTCTTTTCTTTAATCACTACACGTATTTTAAGGGAAGATGACTCTATCGAAGAATATCAAGGCGGAGCTACGTTGGTATACGAGATACAATAATTTTCTCTCTATTGTTTTAAAACTACAATATAAATGAGGCTAGTTTGACAGCTCAAAAATAGGTCGCACCCAATTTTCTATTTTGTATTTGGAAAGAATGTTTTCGTCTATTTCTACGTACGGAGAAGTTACAAATGACTCTGGGATTTCAATATTTTCTTCGTCCACAACCAAAATATTTTGCGGATGATAAAAATCGTAATTTATGATATCTTTATTCGTTGTAATGAGTTTTTTGCGATGTCCCAACGCTTCGAAAATACGAAATGATAAACCAACTTGTTCAGTACGTTGAATTTCCACGATAATTTTTGCTTTTTGAATCAGTTGTGAGACTTCTTGAATGGATTTTTGCGTTGTAATAATTGTTACATGCTCTGCAGGCATATCGCTTCCATTATACACTTGTATGTTATACGTCCAACCATTTTCTTTTAAGTATTTTGCCACATTTTCAATGAGCGGAAAACGATAATCGTTCGTAGAAATGTTAAAAAACTGATAATCATATGATTCTTGGCGACTTTCTTCAAAAATGTAATTGGTTAAAAACGACAATTGATATTTTTCAACATCCAATCGGTCATAACTATACACTTTATCAAACAAAGGAATAATAGCTACTTTTCGTTGAAAACGACGTGTACTATCATAATAATAAGCAATAAACTTTTGAGTGTGTGTTTTTAGTAACTGCAACACAACGTCACTCAACATATCAGGACGGATGATAAAAATTTCATCCTGCTTTCCTAGTTCTTTTAGTCTTTTTAAAATACGATTGTCAACAAAAGTCTTTTTTAAATTTTTCCCTAAAAATGCCTTTGAGAAAAAATTCTGAAGCTTATGAAAAAAGTTTTTGTACTGAAATACGGGAAAGTCCAAATACACAATATTCGCTTCTACATTATCATATTGCTGTAATGCATTGTGAATATGCGATGTATAACCAAAAGCATACGGCGCAATAATGAGTATTTTTTTAGTAGTATTCAACAGAAATTACACAATAATCCCTAATCCGTTGCAATGCGGATAGTTATATACACGTTTTCCTGTAGCTTTTGCAATATCAATCACAGCACGACGCACTTCTGGAAAACTTTCCGTATCATGAAAAATGGTGCATTCACTATGTTGTGCAGCCCACAAACCACATTCATACGTTTCTTTGTAATTATGAACAATATCTACATGCGAAAAATTGTACTGTTTATCGTCTTTTTTAATCCAATCACGATAATCTGATTTGATGAGTTCAATATTGGTATATTCTGTTAAAGATGCTTTTGTCTTTTCATAATGATCTCCTTTATGATCTGTATGTTCATCCCCAATAAAAATATCAATTCCTTTTACTTCTTTAAAGAAATTAGAAAAAACTACTGCCGAATAGCCAAACTCAACCCCAAATTCAATACAGGAATCACGCCCAATATTAAATCGTTCTAAAATATCTTCTATGATTAATTCCAAGCCTTTCCAAGCAGTGACCATTTCTTTAATATTTTCAGGTCTAGACTTTTTGATTGGTACATAGGTTTCAATCGGTAGTCTTTTGTGTAATAGGTATTTTTTAAATTTTGAACGAAGTCCCATAATTCTGGTTTGTGTTTTCGCAAAAGTATAAAATTCAATATAAAATTATGTAATTTTGCCCAACATCTGCTCTTATGAAAGATATTTCGATTGTTATCATTAATTATAATACCGCAAAATACACGCTTAAATGTGTGAACTCTGTCCTTCAACTTACGGACAATTCACTCTCGTATGAGATTGTAGTTGTGGACAATAATTCTAAATCTGAAGATTTTACCTACTTACAAGAACATTTTCCAAAAGCAGAACACCTGTCTCTACATCGAAGCATAATTAATACTGGTTTTGGTGGAGGAAATATGTTCGGAGCGCAATACACCAATGGAAAATATATCTTATTTCTAAATAACGATGCTTTTTTTCAAAATGATTGTCTGTCAATTTTATATAATTATATGGAACAGCATCCAAATATTGGGGTATCTACTGCGCAAAATTACGATGAGCATAATCAGCATGTTATTTCATTTGATCATGATAAAGGAATTCGAAAGTTATTAGTAGGTCGTAGTTTTTTAGAAAAAAATTGGCCTGCTCAATTTCCAAAACGGAAAAAGCAATACACAGAACCTGTTAACGTAAATTTTGTAAATGGAGCTTTTATGTTTTTTAGACGTGAAGCCTTTGAAAAAGTTGGCGGATTTGACACCAATATTTTTCTGTACTTTGAAGAAATGGACATTTGTTTTCGCTTACGCAAGAATGGGTATACCAGTGTTTTAGTTCCTGAAGCAAAAATCACACACTACCAAGGCGTTAGCACCGGAGTCTCTCAAGCAATCAGTAAAGAAGGCATGATTTCACACTTGTACGTGATTAAAAAAAATTATTCCTACGCCAAGTATTTATTCATCAGAAGCTATTATTGCCTTAGTTTTTTAATAAAACCTAAAAAATGGTTCATGTTGGCACTTGTTTGGAAAGGTGCACATGTATCCGAGTCTCTAAAACAACAACAGCAAATTCGTTTTTAGATTAGATTATGACAGAAGAAATTGAAAAAACACTAGCACAACTGCAACAAGGAAACACCATTTTGTATCCTACAGATACGGTTTGGGGATTGGGTTGTGACGCTACAAATCCTGCTGCTGTAGCTAAAATTTATCAACTTAAAAAACGAGAAGAAAGCAAAGCCTTAATCTGTTTAGTGAGTGATGTTCACATGCTAGAACGCTTTGTGGAAAATATTCCTCCAGTTGCATACGAACTATTAGAAGCTGCTGATAGACCAACTACTATCATCTATGACAATCCTGTAGGGATTGCTAAAAATTTAGTAGCCGCAGATTGTACTTTGGCGATTCGTATCCCTGCAAATGATTTTTGTCAACAACTCATACGAAGATTCAAACGCCCAATCGTTTCTACTTCTGCAAACATTAGTGGGCAACCTACTCCAAAAAGCTATCAAGAAATTAGCCAAGAGATTTTAAAAGGTGTGGACTATGTTGTAAATTTGCAAGACGAAAATAAAGTCTCCAAACCGTCAACAATCATACAGTTGCGATCTAACGGAGAAATAAAGATCATTAGAGAGTAGTTTTGATGTTTGTCGTTTGAATTTTTAGACGTATAATAGTTCTAAATCTTTTTTGACATGTCAAACTTCGTCCCATCGCTATAAGTAGTACAATTAATGAATTATAAAGAAGCCTTACAACTCGATATATTTTCAATCATTTCAAAAGCAGCTACCGAATTACAGCTAGAAACTTATGTGATTGGCGGCTATGTGCGTGATTTTTTACTGCAAAGAGGAGATGCCAAAGATGTCGATATTGTTGCCGTAGGAAGTGGAATTGAATTGGCAAAAAAAGTAGCTTCTTTACTCCCTGGAAAACCAAAAGTACAGGTGTTTAAAAATTATGGCACAGCTATGATTCTCACTGAAGAAATTGAAGTGGAATTTGTAGGTGCACGAAAAGAAAGCTATGAACGTAACAGTAGGAATCCTGCTGTAGAAAATGGGACGCTAAAAGATGATCAAGATCGCCGTGATTTTACGATCAATGCAATGGCTTTAAGCCTTAATACGGAAAATTTTGGAGACCTTTTAGATCCTTTTAACGGATTACAAGATCTAGAAAATAAGCGTATTGTAACGCCTCTCAATCCAGATATTACTTATTCTGATGATCCGTTACGGATGATGCGTGCTATACGATTTGCAACACAACTCAATTTTAAAATTGACCCTGAATCACTTGAAGCAATCAAGCGAAATGCTGAACGTATAGAGATTATTTCCAAAGAACGTATTGTAGTTGAGCTCAATAAAATTTTGGCAAGCAATACGCCTTCTATTGGGTTCAAACTTTTGGAAAAAACAGGACTTCTTTCCTATATTCTTCCAGAATTAGCCGCCTTGAAAGGAATTGATGAAAAAGAAGGACAACGTCATAAAGACAATTTTTATCATACCTTAGAAGTAGTTGATAATATTGTACCAAACACCGAAAATGTTTGGTTACGTTGGGCTGCATTGTTACACGATATTGGTAAAGCTCCAACTAAACGCTTTCATAAAAAAATAGGTTGGACATTTCACGGACATGAATTTGTAGGCGGAAAAATGGTGTATAAACTTTTTAAACGCTTACGAATGCCGCTAAATGAGAAAGTGAAATATGTCCAAAAAATGGTTTCAATGAGTTCTCGTCCAATCGTTTTATCTCAAGATGGTGTTACCGATTCTGCTGTACGTCGCTTGGTATTTGATGCTGGCGATCATGTGGATGATTTAATGACACTTTGCGAAGCAGATATCACGACAAAAAACCCAAGAAAGTTCCAAAAATACCATCATAACTTTCAAATTGTCCGACAAAAAATTGTAGAAGTAGAAGAACGTGATCATGTTCGGAACTTTCAACCTCCAGTTTCAGGTGAAGAAATTATGGAAACATTCAATTTAAAACCTTCTAAAGAAATTGGAATTATCAAACACGCTATTAAAGAAGCAATTCTAGAAGGTGAAATTCCTAACGAATATGAAGCAGCTCACCAATTTATGATTGCCAAAGGAAAAGAACTAGGTTTAGTAGAAAACACTTCAAACAAGTAATTTTCTACAAGAAGTAAAAAATACCATATGAAAAAACATTTTAATACGATTGCTAAAGTTACGCTTGTCTTGGTATATTTAGTAATTATAGCAGGCGCATTTGTTCGAATGACAGGAAGTGGAATGGGTTGCCCTGATTGGCCAAAATGTTTTGGGTATTACATTCCGCCAACCGAAGAATCTCAATTGCAATGGAAACCCAACCACTTTTACGAAAGTGGAATGGTGATTATTGTGAACGAAACACTGCAAGTTGCCAAAGACGATTTTACCACATCAAGTGTATATAACAATACTAATTGGGAACCGTATACAAAACATGATTATGCTATTTTTAACCCGTATCATACGTGGGTAGAATACATTAATCGTTTGTTTGGAGCTCTTTCTGGAATTGCCACAATCGTATTATTAATTATTTCTTTTAGCTATTGGAAATCACAAAAATTAATTCCTTTACTGTCTTTATTTGTTGTTTTAGGTATGGGATTTCAAGCTTGGTTAGGAAAAACTGTAGTCGATTCAAATCTTGCTCCTTTTAAAATTACCACACACATGGCAATGGCACTCGTTATTGTAGCTGCCTTATTATATATTGTACACAAAACTTCTACCAAGATTAAGTCACACACGTATGACAAAATTTTCATGCAGCTATTAATCGCTAGTATAATGTTGACTTTCATTCAAATTATACTAGGTACACAAGTACGTCAATTTGTTGACGAACAAGTAAAAATGGTAGGAGAAACAAGCAAGTCATTATGGTTAGCAAATCCTGAGTTAGATTTTTATGTTCATCGCTCATTTTCCATCATCGTTTTTCTAGTTAATGTTTGGCTTTGGTATCGATATAAAAAACTACGCCTTGGGTTTCAAAAAGTAAATTGGGTTATGTTATTGATTGCTTTAGAAATCATTTCAGGAATTGCCATGTATTATTTTGACTTTCCTTTTGGAACCCAAACCATTCACATAGTATTAGCCACAATATTATTTGGAATACAATTTTATCTCATCTTAGAGGCAAATAAAACGCGAAAGCACGCCAAAAGTTTGTAAATTTGCAGTCCTAATTTTTTATCGAGTATGATTTTTAGATTTAGAGTAATATTAGATGCTACCGAAGATATCTTTAGAGATATTGAAATTCAAGAAGAAGCAACTTTTGAAGATTTTAGTAATGCCATAACACAAGCATTTGGGCTTGACGGTATGGAAATGGCGTCTTTTTATGTAAGTGATGATGAATGGAACCAAGGGGAAGAAATTTCTCAATTTGACATGGGTGAAGGAAATGATTCTGTTCGATTGATGAATGAGACCACATTAGATAGCATTTTTTCTGAAGATCAAACACGCATGATTTATATTTACGACTTCTTAAATATGTGGACGTTTTTAGTAGAATTGGCAGAAATTGCAGAACCAATTAACGGGCAATCGTATCCAAATTTACTGTTTTCTCATGGTGTGCTACCAGATAGCGCTCCCGATAAGCAATTTGAAGCCGATGAAGATGAAGATCCATATGGTTTTAATGATGATGACAATTTAGATATCAATGACTACGATAGCCTAAATTTTGACGAGAATTGGAATTAGTTTTTGCAAGCTAGCTCATTCTCTACTAACTTAAATATCAATTTTACGTAATTCACGTTACTTTTACATGTAATTTGAGCTACCTGAACACCTAACGCAATAAAAATATACCCTAATAATGATCAATTTATACAGTGCGCAAGTAGATACTTTATCTATTCATAAAGTTGGAAATAAAAGTAGAAACGAAAATGTATTTCTTTCTGCCGAAGCGTATCAACTTACTGATGAGTTAACTCCTTTAATTAAAGAATACTTTTTTAAGCCTTTTCGAGACAAAGAAGAAAACTATTTTCAATTTACCAATGAAGTCGATCTAGAATTCAATCCATTATACACCATTGTTGTAGATATTTTTGGAAATCCTGCTACTGTTCATGAAAATTCTAAAAAGATTGCTTCACTCCTTTTTGAACAATCTCAACATCCGCATATTAAAAGCGGAGAAGTGTATGTAGGATATTTTGAAAATGTAATGATTGACAATGAAAAAGTTGATGCTATTGGTATTTTCAAATCTGAAATCAAACATGATTTCCTTCAATTTGAAGAAAAAGGAAGTAATCTTGATATTTTATTACAACAAGGTGTTTCACTTAACAAACTTGACAAAGGATGCATTATTTTTAATGTAAAAAAAGAAGAAGGTTACAAAATTCTTTCTGTAGATAGTAATAAATATGACACCAAATATTGGTTAGATCATTTTTTAGGTGTCGATGCTTTTGCTGATGAAAATTTTTACACTAAAAAATACCTAAAATTCTGTCAAAACTTTGCAAAAGATGTCGTATTTCCTGCTGAAGATAAAAAGGAAGAAGTGATGTTTATGAACCGTGCAGTAAATCATTTTGCAAAGAATGATACTTTTGAAGAAACACAATTTTTAAATGATGTTATCGAAAATCCTGATTTGATTCCAGAATTCAAACATTACAAAGTCGAAAAAGGGCCAAAATATAGCATTGAAGATATTTCAGAGTTTCCAATTGCCAACAAAGCCGTTTCTTCTGCACGAAAAAGCATCAAAAATACGATTAGTTTAGATACGAATATTCAAATAAAAATGGATTTTATCAATCCAGAATCTGCAGAAAAGTTTGTTGAAAAAGGCTGGGACGAAGAAAAGCAAATGTATTATTATTTGGTCTATTTTAACAAAGAACAAAAATCATAAAACTGAAGAGCCTTTACCAAAAAAGTAGAGGCTTTTTTATTACTTTGAGATTAGCTCATTGAAAGAAGCTTTGCATATTTTGTAACAATTTTTCGTTTAAGTCGTCAACTATATACAATCAATCAAAAAGCTATTTATATTGAAAACTATTTTAACACTGCAAAATTTGAGTAAAAATTACGGTAGACTCAAAGCAGTACAAGACTTATCATTTTCTATTGAAAAAGGAAATGTGTATGGCATTTTAGGACCTAATGGAAGTGGAAAATCCACCACTTTAGGAATGGTTTTAAATGTGGTCAATAAATCCTCAGGACAATTCTATTGGTTTGACGGTTCCGTAGCCGTTCATGATGCACTTAAAAAAGTTGGAGCCATTATTGAACGTCCAAATTTTTACCCGTATATGACTGCATACGACAACTTAAAGCTTGTATGCAAAATTAAAAACGTATCAACCGAAAAAATTGACGAAAAGTTAGCGATTGTTGGTCTTTTAGAACGAAAAGACAGCCGATTCAAAACATTTTCTTTAGGGATGAAACAACGATTAGCAATTGCTTCTGCCCTATTGAATGATCCTGAAATTTTAATCTTAGATGAGCCAACTAACGGATTGGATCCGCAAGGAATTCATCAAATAAGAGAGATTATTAAAGAAATTGCTACCCAAGGAACTACTATTTTATTAGCTTCCCACCTTTTGGATGAAGTTGAAAAAGTATGTTCTCACGTTGTAATTTTACGAAAAGGAGAAAAAATATATTCAGGCCGTGTAGACGAAATGGTTGCTAGTCAAGGTTTCTTTGAACTCCAAACAGACAAAGAAGATCAGTTACTTTCATATTTAGAAAATGACACTGCTTTTGGTTCTGTTAAGAAAGTAGACGACAAAATTGTTGCCTTTTTGAAAGAACCTTTAAATGCTGCAGATTTTAACCAAAAAATGTTTAATCAAGGAATTGTATTATCACACTTAGTGAAGCGAAAAGAAAGCTTAGAAGAACAATTCTTAACATTGACTAAAAACCAATCTAACTAATTTATTTCGCTACTACTATGTTACGTTTATTACAAATAGAGTTCCAAAAACTTTGGTTAAATAAAACGAGTAGAATACTAATATACATATCGTTTATTTTTCCATTATCTATACTGATCCTTTCCTCAATTAAGATTAACTTTTTTGGATATTTCACATTAGATTTATCAGAAACTAAAATTTTTGAGTTTCCATATATATGGCACATTACGACTTTTTTTGTTGCCTTTTTTAAATTTTTCTTTGCAATTGTGGTGGTTTCCATGATTGGAAACGAGTATAGCAATCGTACTTTAAAACAAAACCTCATTGACGGATTGAGTAAAAAAGAAGTCATTCTTTCAAAATTTTACTTCATTCTCGCGTATTCACTAGTGACAACCTTAGTGGTAAGTTTGATTGTTTTAATATTAGGTATGGTCAATACACCTACGGCAGATTTGTATTTAGATACCATTTTTAACGGTTCAGAGTTTATCTTAGGTTATTTTGTCAAACTGCTTACTTTTTATAGTTTCTGCTTATTTGTAGGAGTATTGATTAAACGTTCTGCCTTCTCTCTAGGTTTTTTGTTCGTGAGCTTTATTGCCGAAATGATTTTGTACTCGCTATTATGGTTTGAGTGGTATAATGAAACTACGGCTAAATCAATCATGCAGTTCTTTCCATTCACATCTATGTGGAACTTAGTAGATCATCCTTTCATCCGAATGAAAAATGTACATGATCCTACAGAAATTATTCCTACAGATTATGCCGTACATTGGTATGAAGTATTAATTGCATTGACTTGGGTATTTATTTATATCTTTTTATCGTACCGATTGTTAAAAAGAAGAGATTTATAACAAAATAGTATACAAATCAACTAGATTTAAGAGAAAGAGCGTGTGATATCGCTCTTTTTTTCATTGTGAATTACTATATTTGACGGCAATTGAGTGTTTAAAAATTGCTATGAAGTAATCACAATAAAAATCGCCATCATTCCCTAAATAACAATTGATTTTTGGCAGGATTTTGTACACTGTTATTTCAATTACACTCATTTAACAAAAGAAACAATTCTCAAAATCATGAAATAATAATTCTTTCAAAGAGTTATTACAATGGATTATTGAGTTTTTTTAGTTTGAAAATTATTGATGAATGATGAAAAAATTACTATTATTCTTTTTTATTCTTGTAGTGACACCAACATTTGTTACGGCGCAAGGAGAAGCTGCTAATTGGTATTTTGGGCAAAGAGCAGGTCTGCAATTTGATGTAACTACAGGTAACGTAACTGCTGTTACTGATGGAAGTTTGGACACTCTTGAAGGTTGTGCTTCCATATCTGATGCACAAGGAAATTTACTATTTTATACAGACGGAATTACAGTTTGGAATAGAAATCACTTAATTATGACCAATGGAACGGGTCTAAACGGGGATCCATCAAGTACATCTTCTGCGATTATAGTACCAAAACCACAAGACCCTAATATTTTTTACATCTTTACCGTTGATGAGCCTCATCATAATGATGGAGGAGTTAATCATGGTCTCAATTATACCGTGGTTGATATGAGCAATGGAATTGGTGAAGTAGATAATACACAAAAAAACGTACCACTAATTACCTATGATACAACAGATACAAATGAATCGAGATTCAAATGTTCTGAAAAAATCACCGCAGTAAAAAGTGCCGACTGTGATTCATTTTGGGTTGTAACGCACTTTATCAATAATTTCTATTCTTTTAGGGTAGATATAAACGGTGTAGACACCACTCCTGTTATTAGCAACACGCCGCTAACAGTTCCTATTTCTGGATATCGCAGAAATGCTTTAGGGTATGCAAAAGCCTCTCCTCAAGGTGATAAACTTGCCGTAGCGCATTTAGGATTAGCAACTATTGAAGGTGGTGATGGTCCTGGGAAAATTATGCTATACGATTTTGATAATAGTACTGGAATTGTTAGCAATGAGCTAGAATTATATAACGGAGACGCTCCATATGGAGTAGAATTTTCTCCACAAGCTACCAAACTATATGCAACTGTTGGGCTAGGAAATAGCGGAACAGGAAATAGTTTATTATTACAATATGACCTACAAGCGGTTGATATTCCGGGGTCACAATTCACAATTCACAACTCATCAGCAAATTCGGCAGGAGCTATCCAAGTTGGAATTGATGGAAAAATATACAGAGCCTTAGTAGATTTTGCGAATTTCAACAACACAGGACGATTTTTAGGCGTGATTGAAAATCCTGAAGCAGCAGCAGCTAGCGTTATATACAACGAAAACGGAATCTTATTAGACCTAACCAATACAAATAGTAATTTATCTAGAATTGGACTTCCGCCATTTATTCAATCACTATTTGCGACTCCTGTTGACATTATCAGAAATGGTATTTCTTCAACAGAATTATCCTTATGTACTACACAAAGTTACACGTTGATGGCTGATAATATTCCAGGAGCTACGTATACATGGACTTTTAATGGAAATCCTTTAGCAGAAACCTCTTTTCAATTAAACTTATCAAATGTAAGTCTATCTGATGCAGGATTATATGCTGTAGAAATTGACCAGAATAATGGAGAATGTCCGTTAATGGGTGAAGCAAATGTATTCATCTTTACCCTACCAACTGCCAACCCTGTTGATGATCAACTTATTTGCGACGATAACAATGACGGATTATGGTCTTTAGATTTAACCTCAATAGCTTCTACTGTTCTTGGAGCACAATCTGCCACACAGTTTACAGTAAGCTTCCATTCTAGTCAAGCAGATGCTGATGCAAATACGAATGCTTTAGCGACTCCATATATCAATCAAGTAGCGTATGGACAAGAAACAATTTATATCCGAATTGAAAACAATGATAATACCGACTGTTTCGATACAACTTCTTTTATTTTTGACGTATTTGATCAACCTACTGCAAATGTAGTGACCAACTACGAACGTTGTGATGACGATACAGATGGTGACGACACTAATGGTTTTACAAATTTCGATTTATCTATTATTAACACTGAAGTGTTAGGAATGCAAAACGCAGCACAATTCAATATTTCCTACCATGCCAATCAATTGGATGCTGATGATAATATGAATGCATTGCCTACTAACTATACTAACACAACTACAGGAGGAAATGAAGTCATTGCACGTATTGAAAATGTAGACAATCCAAACTGTTATAGTACGATTTCTTTCAATGTAATTGTAAATCCGTTGCCAGTTGTCTTACAACCTGTCGCATTAAGTCAGTGCGACGATGACACAGATGGCTTCTCTGATTTCAACTTAACAGAAGCAAATTCCAACCTGTCTACAAATGCCATAAATGAAATATTTACCTATTATACAAGTCTAATAGATGCACAAAATGCCACAAATCCTATCGTAAATGACACAGTTTACAATAGTGGAAACGGCGGACAAGTATTTGCTCGTATTGAAACAGTTAATGGTTGTTTTAGAACAGGAGAAGTAAATCTTATTGTCACGACGACTCAAATACCAAGCAGTTTTCAACTTACCTACGAAGTATGTGATGATACTACTGTAGATGGTGACAATACAAACGGAATTGCTACTTTCGATTTTAGTGATGCAGACGCACAAATCAATGCTCTTTTTCCTTCTGGGCAAAACTTAACAATCACTTACTATGAAAACTTTGCGGATGCTTTAGCAGAGCAAAATGCTATACCAGACGTTAGCAACCATAGAAACGATGCCTCTCCAAACATTCAAAACATTGTAGTTCGAGTAGATAGTGATACAAATAATGCGTGTTTAGGACTTGGAGAACACATTACCCTAACAGTAAATCCTATACCTACTCAAAACACAGTGACAGACTATGTAGTATGTAGTGATATTGCTAATCAATTTACATTTGATCTTACTACAAAAGACTCAGAAGTTGTCAACGGGCAATCTAATATAAGTGTAACCTATCATGAAACACAAGTGCACGCAGATGCTGGTACAAGCTCTATTGCGAGTCCATACACTACATTTCCTAGAACCATTTATGTACGTGCTACCAATACTATTACTGGTTGTATAAACACGAACATGAATTTTGAATTGATTATTAATGAAAATCCAATAGCAAACACTCCTTCAAACTTATCCATATGTGATGAAACTCCTTTTGATGGATTCACTACTGTAGATTTAAACTCAAAATCTGCAGAAATTATTGGATCACAAATGGGCTTATCAGTTCAATACTATGCAACTCAAGCAGATGCAGAAAATAACGTAAATGCCTTATCAAGCCCGTACATGAATACTGTAAATCCGCAAACCATTTATGCGAGAGTAGAAAATGGAAGTACAGGCTGTTACAGCATTACAAACTTTGATATTGTGGTAAGCGAAGCACCAATTGCCAATCAACCTTCTCCTCTAGAAATCTGTGATACAGACAATGATGGTTTTGGACCATTTAACATTCGAAGTACAGAAAGTCAAATCACAGGAGGAATACTTCCAGGACAAGTTACTGTAAGCTATCATGAA
>NZ_LBMH01000039.1 GCF_001005305.1 Kordia zhangzhouensis | reverse complement strand
TACCTTACCTATTGTTTGTGATTTACACTGTAGCATATCAGACTATCTTGCTCAAGTACACAAAGAACTTACGGGCTTGTTGGATTATGAGCAAACGCCGCTATCAAAGGTTCAAAATTGGAGTGGTGTAGCTAGTCAATCACCATTATTTAACACGATACTGAACTATCGTCATTCAACAGAAGAAGCTCCGCTATTTGAAGCTTTAGGAATGGAACTGTTAGCCACGCAAGAACGCTCGAACTATCCATTTGGCTTAAATGTAGATAATTTAGGAATAGGAAAAGGCTTTTCGTTAAATGTTCAAGTAGTAGAAAAGATAGACCCCAATCGTATTATAGAATATGTTACCAATGCTTTAGAAGAATTAATAGCACATATTGATAGCGATACACTCAAGGT
>NZ_LBMH01000038.1 GCF_001005305.1 Kordia zhangzhouensis | reverse complement strand
ATCAGATTGGTGGGCAATTGATGCCGCAGGAGTTACTCAAAGAGCTTGTTACTATGATGATACGTATGTTTTTGGAACAAATGGATCATTTAGCAATGTACTAGGAGCAGACACTTGGGTAGAAGGATGGCAAAGTGGTGCCGCAGATGCTTGTGGTGCGCCAGTAGCTCCACATGACGGAGCTGCCTCTGCAACATATACATATGACGATAGTACAGGCGCATTGACAATTAATGGAACAGGCGCATATGTAGGTTTACCAAAAGCTGTGAATGCAGGAGAATTACCAAATGTACCAGTACCTTCATCCGTAAGTTATAACGTAACATTCATAGACAATGACACAATCACAGTTGTGATTGAAGCTGGGCCAGGTGTATTTTGGACGTATAAACTAATCAGAGATGGAGCCGCTCCAACAACTCCACTTGATGGCTCGTGGAGTATTGCTCCAGAAGCTGGATCGCTA
>NZ_LBMH01000037.1 GCF_001005305.1 Kordia zhangzhouensis | reverse complement strand
ACGCAACTACTCATAGCCGAGCCATTGTGCTTAATTATGACGACACCTAAAAAAGAAATAATAAATGACAATATGCAGAGGACTTGTTTCTTTTGTTCAGAAACTATTGAAGGAAAAAAATCTTTAGAACATATAATCCCTAATAGTTTACTGGGAAAATTAGGAATTAAAGAAGAAACAGTTACGGGCAAAGGTGTATTTCAATATAGTCGTGTAAAAGTACCTGCACACAAAGACTGTAATAGTAATTTCGGAAGTGAATACGAAAATGAAATTCTCAAATTACTCGATGAACCAGAAAAGTTATTTGAGGAACTTAAAAATGAAGAGCCCGGAATATCAATGATTTATGGTCCCGATAATTCCTCAACATCTTTAATTTCTACTTGGCTTTCCAAAATTTACTACGGTCTATTTTATAATGACTATTTAAAAATAGATGATTTAGAATACAAAAAAACTGCTGAAAAAATAATTAATACTGACAATTTTAGAATGATACAAAATGCATATAAAGATGGAGTTGGTTTTTCCCTTCCTTCAAGTTTATATGTATTCGAGTCGGAGAAGGATTTTTTTGATTTGAGAACTTTTGTATATCCCAAAATGATAATGATGAAAATCAAAAAACTAGTTTTCATCTTGGTGATTGAAGATGGGTTTTTAACCAAAAACTATCTTAATGATGAACTATTATCCGATTTTAGAAAAGGTCTCTTGAGGGAAGAACAAGCTAATGATAAATTTCCTCTACATCTCTATGCTCTAGCGGAGATAATGGCTTTGAGAATGTGTATTCCTAAAACACCTTCTTTTATTTATTCTAATAAAGAGATAATGAATATGAGTTTATCAACTGGAGTTAAAAATCCTGATGAATATTATAAAGTTGACGAAGATTTAATCGCTGAAACTCGAAATGAAATACTCTTGAGTTTTAATGTCAAAATAAATTAACTAAGCACAACAATGGCTATAAGTAATT
>NZ_LBMH01000036.1 GCF_001005305.1 Kordia zhangzhouensis | reverse complement strand
ATTGCAAAAAAATAACATGCAAGTAACTGTCAACGATGTATTCACCAACCCAACGCCTAGTGAACTTGCGTTAGCATTAAAAGAACAAGAACTGGCATATGTTGTTCCGGCGAATGGTATTGTAGATGGTTGTAACTACATTACTCCAGAGATGGTTCCATTGCTCGATTTTGAACAGGATCATTTAGAAACAATCATGGATTTGGTTGATGGTGGCGCAGAAAATATTGAAGATATCTATCCTTTATCCCCATTACAAGAGGGTATTTACTTTCACTATTTGATGAGTACAAAAAACAGGCAAGATGTATACATCACTCCAACGTTATTATCCTTTTCCAGTGAATCAAAGCGAGCTGCCTTTTTAGAAGCCTTATCCTTTGTAATAAATCGTCATGATGTATTACGAACGTGTATTTTGAGTAAAAATCTTCCTCATGCTGTACAGGTTGTATTGCGAGAAGCAGTACTTCCAGTAACACCAATTGTATTACAAGGAAAAACATCGGTTGTAGAAGAATTACAAGCCATTGTAAAAAGTGGGCATCACTATATGGATGTCTCAAAAGGCCCCTTACTACAATTACATACGGCAGAAGATTCGAAAAATTATTATCTCTTATTAAAACAACATCATCTTATTATGGATCATGTTGGTTTAGAAATCATCACCAAAGAAGTATTTGCCTATTTATCAGGAGAAGCAGCTTCTTTACCAGCACCAAGTCTCTACAGAAATTTTATAGGTCATGTACTACATACACAGTCTGTAAGTGATAGTGAGGCATATTTCAAAGCGCGTTTTGAGTCTATAGAATCCCCTACGTTACCTTTTGGATTACAAAATGTTCATGGAGATGGTGTTAACATCGTAGAATCGACGGTAACACTTCCAGAGAATCTTTCCGCTAAGATTCACAGCATGTCACAAGAATTACAAGTAAGTCCAGCAACTATTTTCCATGCGGCCTTTGGTTTGGTGGTAGGC
>NZ_LBMH01000035.1 GCF_001005305.1 Kordia zhangzhouensis | reverse complement strand
GTTCCACGCAATTAGGGAATGTTTTAGATGAAGATTTACATTCTCGTCTTTTAAAAAAATAAAAATATTATTTAATTGAGGATTCCCGTAATGTCTTTAATGTATAGTTTTCTAATTTCACTTATTAAAGTGTATTAATTACAACTAAAAATCAATGGTAAACAAGTGGATATACACAATAGGTAATTTACTGACTATAATAATTTTAGCATTAGTCTTTGAATTTAATTTATTAATGTATGTACCCATACTCTCAATAATAAATCTAATCTTGATAATATTCGACCTAACTAGAAAATATATTATCGATTCAGCATTAGTAAAAAGAATAAAAGATTTTAAAAGAGAGTTAAAAGGATATAGATTTCTTGCAAGACCTGCAAATATTAGTGAAATTGATTTTTTATATTCAGAATTTCAAAAAATTTTTGGTAACGATTTACTCAATAAAACTGAACTAAAGAAAATTCAAAATAAAAATAAACATTGTGTTTGGCTAGTGTGTCAAGAATTTAAAAATAGAGACATTTCTAAAAGATATAAAGTTATTGGTTTTTTTGAGATTTTTCCAGTTCGTAAAGCATATGAGAAAAAATTGATTTTAAATGATGAAGATGGAAGAACTCTGAGACATAAGGATGTAAACGGAAGCAGTTTACATACTCAAACAAAATTTTATTTGGGAAGTATAGGTGTAATTCATGAACTTAACAATACTAATAATATTTTCAAAGCAGCAGTTTTAAAGGAGTTTAAAGAGTTCATATATAATCTTAATAAGGATAACCCTATTACACTTTATGCTAGACCAGTGACACAAGACGGTAAAAGGTTAATTGATCGTTATCATTTCAAAAAAACAGATACTTCTTGTTTGACTTATGATTGTGTTTGGGTTTTAGATTTGAAAAAAGAAACCATTAAATATAGAGAAGATGGAACACTTGAATTTTGAAGAGCTTTTTGAACTTACAAAAGATAATTTGATTGGTTTGTGGAGATTTAATTCAATTTCTAAACCTATTTCTTGGTGTGCAACGTATGTTTTCAATGGTAATTACTATGATGTCGGAGAGTTTAAATCGCCAAAATCAGCAATAGAGAGAGTTTACATTGAATTACAATATATGAAAGAGCAAAATTTTAAGGATTATTAATCTTCTATAATGTAAATGTTTTGTACTCAAATTTAAAAAAAAAAA
>NZ_LBMH01000034.1 GCF_001005305.1 Kordia zhangzhouensis | reverse complement strand
GATTGCGGTTGTTTATGAAGATCGAAAATTTACTTATGAGCAATTACATTTAGAATCGAATCAGTTTGCAAATTATTTAATGGCAAATTATAAAGTAGAAGTAGAAGATTTTATAGCATTAAAAATACCACGTAGTGATTTTTGGATTGTCTGTCTTTTAGGAATTTTGAAAACAGGCGGCGTTTATATTCCAATTGATCCGATATATCCACAAGCACGTATCGATTATATAGAAACTGATAGTAATTGTAAATTCATCATAGATGAAAAAGTTATCTCAACATATATAAAAGAAAAGCATTTATACGATGTAACTTTTCAAGGTGTTGAATTTGATACAAGTTCATTGGCATATATAATTTATACTTCTGGAAGTACAGGAAAACCAAAAGGAGTATTAATAGAACATAATGGAATTATCAATACCGTTTTAGCTCTCATTGATTCTTTCCAAATAAAAGAGGAAATGAAATGTTTACAATTTGCTAATCAATGTTTTGATGCTTCTATTTGGGAAATACTATCAACATTACTAAGCGGAGCAAGTTTATACATCATTGAGGATGCTAAGAAGTTTGATCTTTCTTTTTTTGAAGATTATCTGAATGCTAATAAAATAGACGCTACAGTATTGCCCCCTGCATTGGTCAAAACGTTAGTGATATCAAATCTAAAGCATCTAAAAACTTTAATTACAGCTGGAGAAGAAGCACCCTTACATCAAGTAAAATTATTTCAGTCACAAGGAGGTCGCTATATAAATTCTTATGGGCCTACAGAAGCAAGTGTGTGCGCTACTACATATGAAGGAATCATTGAGGATTCGGTTCCGATAGGAAAACCAATCAGTAATACTGAAGCATATATTTTTGACGAATTACACAATATATTGCCTGTGGGTGTTACAGGAGAATTATGTATTGGCGGATCAGGACTCGCAAGAGGATACTTGAACAGAGAAGCACTTACCCAAGAAAAGTTTATACCACATCCATTTAAAACGGGCAAACGCTTATATAAAACGGGTGATATGGCGCGATGGTTACCTGATGGAAATATAGAATTTATTGGTAGAAAAGACAATCAAGTTAAAATTCGCGGCTATCGAGTAGAGCTTGGCGAAATAGAAAGCATTTTATTAAAATATGAGGGGATTTCCAACGGGTGTATTTTAGCAAAAAAAGATACTATAGGAAATAATAAATTGATAGGATATATCGTAATTGATGGTAACTTCGATAAAAAAGCACTAGAACTATTTTTAGAATCGTATTTACCGTCATACATGATTC
>NZ_LBMH01000033.1 GCF_001005305.1 Kordia zhangzhouensis | reverse complement strand
CATAATAATTTGTTTCACTTCGGCGGCAGTTAGGTTTGGATAATAGGAACGAATTAGTGCAGCGATTCCTGAGACTATGGGTGCAGAATATGAGGTTCCACTATTATAACCATAAGAATTATTACTTTGTGTTGTGAAAATTTCTCTACCTGGTGCAAAAATATCAACACTTTGTTTTCCATAGTTTGAAGTGTAATGAATTATATTTTCTCCAGCATCATAAGAAGTAGCTCCGACTTTTAGAAAGTTTTGGACAATTTCTGTATTATCTTCATTGGTGTCGTTAGGATAGTTTTGGGAAACATCTAAGTTTTTAGCTTCATTACCAGCAGAGGTTATAACCAACACATCGTTTTTTTCTGCATATTGAATGGCCTCAATAACCCATTTTTTATTTAAAGAAAAAGATTTACTTGAACTAATATTAATAATGTTAGCTCCATTGTTAACTGCATATCGAATTCCCAATGCAATATCTTTATCCTGCTCGTCTCCATAAGGTGAAATTGCTACTGGCATTATTTTCACTCTATTTGTAATACCTTTAATTCCAATATTATTATTTCTATCAGCTCCTATTATTCCTGCCACTTTTATACCATGTGTATGTGAGTTTTCGGAATTATCGGCTAGAACTATATTATTACCATATGAAGTATCAGTAATGTCATCAACATTATCTCCAATAATCTGTCTTTCATTAAAATCAATATTAAGATAAATGTCCAAATACCTATTCTCTAAGGCAATATTTTGCTCATTTTTCAGGCTGTCTTTTTTATAATTAATTAAAGTCTTTATTCGTTTTTCAACCAGCTCATCTTCAGTATTTATCTCTGAAAGCTCCTCTATTGTTAATTCTTTATTAGGAAACATTTTAGAAAGTTCTTGTTCTAAAAAATTCTTTTTTACTTTTTCATATTTTAGGACTCTAAGTCTTCTTAGAACATATTTCTTTTCAGCATCGTATTCCTTCAGTGCATCAATATACATTTTGTATTTGATACTATCTTTAGGATTGATTGAATCAATATTTTTATTTTTAAATATGCTGTCATATTTTCTAATAATTCTCACGTATTCAAAGTTTGCTCTGTAAGCCTGTTGTCCTCTTTTATTCCCCAAAAAATTCCAACCATGCACATCATCTATGTATCCATTGTAATCATCATCAATTTCATTATTTGGGATTTCACCTATATTCTTCCATATAAAACCTTTTAAGTCTGGATGATTTATATGAAAACGCATATCGAGAACAGCTACAATGACAGTGTCAGATTTTTTACTGTCCAATCGAAATTCACGATATGCTTTTTCGAGACTTATGCCTGCAATTGAATCTTCAAAAATGTCTTTG
>NZ_LBMH01000032.1 GCF_001005305.1 Kordia zhangzhouensis | reverse complement strand
AAGGTACTTTATTAGGATCTCGTTTTTCCCCATCTGGAAATGGCTTTAACACTAATAAATCCAATGAAACTCCTGATTCTAATAGTATCTGTTTTACTTCTGCAGCAGTTAAATTGGGATAATAGGAACGTATAAGGACAGCAATTCCTGAGACTATAGGTGCTGAATATGAAGTTCCTGTTGAAAAAGCTTCAGATGTTCTTGTATCAGTATATATAGCCGTTCCAGGCGCAAAAATATCTACTTCTTTCGAACCGTAGTTTGAATAACTATTTACTATAGTGCTATCCAATTTATAAGAAATGTTTCCTACTTTAATGAAATTCTTCAGAAATTCTTTTGAATTGTATGTGTCATTGGGAAAATTAGTTCTAATATCAAGATTATATCCATTGTTTCCTGCAGATGTTATAATCAATACATCATTTTGTTCAGCATACTTCATTTCTTCATTTATCCATTCAGGAAACAGAGATATTTCTCTACCTATACTCAAATTTATAATCCTAGCTCCATTATTAACTGCATACCGAATTGCCAAAGCGATATCTTTATCAAATTCGTCACCAGCAGCAGTAACTCCTAAAGACATAATTTTTATATCGTTAGTAATTCCATCTATACCAATATCATTATTTTTCTCTGCTGCAATAATACTAGCTACCTTTGTAGCATGATTTAGTTTTCTTGTACCTTGAATATGATTATTTCCATATACAGTATCTAAGATATCGAATGGATTATCTTCAGTCAATGCCCTATCATCATGATCAAAGTTCAGCAAAGTATTAATTATATTAGTTTCATAACTTATTTGGTCATTTAACCATATAGGAGTGTAGCCATATTTCAGATAATAGTGCATGTTATTAGCATGTTCAAAGATAACCTCTCCTTTTTTTGATAACCTTTTTAATGAATCTAGCTGTTTTAACGAATAATTATTATTAAACAATGAATCAAAAAAAATTTCTGCAGATCTATATTTTTTAATCATTCGCTTGTACATTTCAATATCACGTTTTCGCTGACTTAGCTCTTGGTCATATACTCTTAATGCTTCAATGTATATATTATAGTATTTTAAGTCTTCCTTCGATATTTTTTCTTTTGTGAAATTTTTAAACTTTGGTTTATATTTCTTTATAATCCTAGTTGAGCTAAAGCTTGTGTATGGAACTTCATCCTGCCCATTAGTACCAATAAAATTCCAACCGTGCATATCGTCTATATAGCCATTATTATCATCGTCTAATCCATTATTAGGAACTTCATCCGTATTTGTCCATATCTGATTTTTTAAATCAGGGTGATCAATATCAAGCTCACTATCAATAATTGCTATTGTAATACTTTCTTTATATTTTGATTTGCTTATTAATTCCTTGTATGCTCTATTAAGACTTATTCCCGGTATAGTGTCATTAAAAATATCCATGAAATGCCAATGTTGCATTT
>NZ_LBMH01000031.1 GCF_001005305.1 Kordia zhangzhouensis | reverse complement strand
CTTTTCTTGCTTTACACCACTAGAATCGTAAATTTAAGAAATATAAATGGCACTTTCTGATTTCTAAAAAATAACTAAAATTTTTTCAAAGTATTCCCAAAATCTCAACGAGCATAAAACCTACAAAAGACAGCAAAACAAAAAACCTTCAACTCTACTCAGGATGAAAATACTTGATGTGTCTGTAAAATCAAAACCTCTAATAAAAGTAAAAAGTAACATTGAATAAACAACATTACTTTTTACTCCAAATTTTTAATTTTTATTCAAATTTCATAACTATTTCATTTCTAATACAATCCCTTATAAGGAACAAATTATTTTAAAATATTCGTAGAGATTGCACGGCACTAGTTATTTGTTTACCACACGATACAATTGTGCGGGAGCGTGGAGCTAACGAGGACACTATCCCATTAACATCATTATCTATCATAACAAAGTCCATTTAAATTCGATGACTTGTGTATGTCTTTTATTGAATCTTTTTCCACCTTTATAGTAATTCCATTATAATCTATACCTGAAAGTTCAAATTTTCTTCTTGGTTTAGTATTTTCAGGGTAAAGTAAAGATTCTAGTTTTAACTTATAGTCTTGATTGACTTTGATTTTATTACAATCTTGTTTGAAATCATTTTTTGACGATACTATTTTATAAAAAGAATCTTGTTTCTTTGCATAAATAATATATGTTTGGTCAATAGAATCTATTTTCAAAATTCTATATTTTTGCTCCTCTTGAGAAATTTTTTTTTCAGCCAATTCTTTATTCTCATTTCTATGATTAAAATCACAAGACGTTAAAATTAAAATTAAAATTAAACTATATTTTTTCATAATTAATATTGTATTTCTAATATTGTTACTTTAGTTCCATCTTTTTTGATTGTAAAGAAGTTTTCTTTCCCTCCTCTATACAAGGCATTAACTTGCCCCCCTCTACTATCATAATATCTTCTATAAACTTTCCCTCCCTGAGGTGGCGCAGCTTGATGTGATTTATCATAAACATAATTTTCATCTAGAGCTGGAGGCACATATTCATATCCACAAGTTTGAGCTTCTAGACCTCCTAAGTACGACTCAACAACTTCATGCAAGACTGTTGCTCCTGGGTTATCATTAGCATCATCTAACTTTTTAGTTACAATAGGATTAACATCTTGTTCTGTACTAATTATACTTTTTGAAGCTACACCTCCTGTTTCCCCTATCTTCTGATTACCACTAAAAGCACCTCCAATAAAACTAACTCCTGAACCATCGCTTACTTTATGACCATTAGTTGTGTTTACATTTACAATAATAGAGCTATCATCTATTGCATTTACAAGTTGTTGTTGACTTTCAGAAAGAGGCCCATCAGTATTACGAGTATAAGTTACATTTCCATTTTCATCCATAGAGAGCTTTAATTCATTTCCTGCCGATGCTTGTAACTCGTCAAAAGTTTCTTGACTCATATTGCCTTTTATAATGACATCCTGTGGAGCCATTCCATCTGGATCAATAAA
>NZ_LBMH01000030.1 GCF_001005305.1 Kordia zhangzhouensis | reverse complement strand
TTATCGTCATACAGAAGAACGTGACGATACAATATTAGAAAATTCTGGAATAGAAATTGTAGCTTCTCAGGAACGTTCTAACTATCCCTTCACACTAAACGTAGATAATTTAGAAGAAGAAAAAGGCTTTTTATTAAACATTCAAATAGACGAAAAAATAGATCCAAATCGTATCTTAACATACGTTATCAATACTTTAAAAGAACTAGCTGCACATATTCATAACGACAGACTCAAGGTAACAGATATATCAATACTTCCAGAGTCAGAACAAAATATTTTATTGCATGAGTTCAATGCTACGGAAGTTGAATATCCAAAGGACCAAACTATTGTAGACTTATTTGAAGCACAGGTATTAAAAACCCCCAATGCAATTGCAATTGTATACGAAGATCGAAAATTTACCTATGAGCAATTACATTTAGAATCGAATCGTTTGGCAAACTATCTAATAACCAACGAAACAATAACGATAGGAGATTTTGTAGGATTGAAAATATCTCGTAGTGATCAGTGGATTATTTGCATATTGGGAATCTTGAAAACAGGAGGTGTTTATATTCCAATTGATCCGGCATATCCACAAGCACGTATGGATTATATTGAAACTGATAGTAATTGCAAGTGTATTATTGATCAAGAATTTTTAACATCATACAACGAGGCAAAAGATACATATAATACAACTTTTCCAAATGTTGAATTTGATACAAGTTCATTGGCATATATTATTTACACTTCCGGAAGTACAGGAAAACCTAAAGGTGTCATGGTATCGCACACAGCAGTCATCAATACTACATTGGGACTAATGCCTACCATTCATATGAATGAAGGAGTAAGAAGCTTACAATTTGCCAATCAATGCTTTGATGTTTCTATATGGGAAATTTTAGCACCAATATTTGGTGGTGCCAGTATGTATATTATAGCCGAAGAAAAGAAAAATGATAGTACCTATTTTATAAATTATCTCAAACAACACTCCATAACACTAGCTCTCATTACGCCAGCTTATGTAAAAATGTTAGCTGTAGAAAGTATCGATGACTTACCAATTTTAATTACAGCTGGAGAAGAAGCACCCTTACATCAAGTAAAATTATTTCAGTCACAAGGGGGACGTTATATAAACTTATATGGACCTACAGAAACTAGTATTTTTGCAACTATATATGAAGGAATCATTGAGGATTCGGTTCCGATAGGAAAACCAATCAGTAATACAAAAGCATATATCTTAAATGAAGCGCAAAATCTAGTTCCAATTGGTGTAGAGGGAGAATTATGTATATCAGGAACAGGACTTGCCGAAGGATATTTAAATAAAGAAACACTTACTCAAGAAAAGTTTATACCACATCCATTTGAAACGGGTGAACGCTTATATAAAACGGGAGATGTCGCGCGATGGTTACCTGATGGAAATATAGAGTTTATTGGTAGAAAAGACGATCAAGTTAAAATTCGCGGCTATCGAGTAGAGCTTGGCGAAATAGAGAATGTGTTACTAAGATATGAAAACATAAAAAATTGTTGTGTTCTAGCACGGAAAGATGCCTCAGAAAGTAACTGCTTAGTTGCTTACATAGTTGGTTCAGACATAAATAAACCACAAATGGAAGCGTACTTAAAACAACATTTACCGTCATACATGATTC